>JANPKD010000041.1:0-23143 GCA_031425835.1 Chitinophagales bacterium | reverse complement strand
TAGGTCCTTAAATAGAAAAACTCCGGCAGGTTATGAGCAACTAAGCCTGCCGGCGGCTTGCGCTTTTTGAAGTATTGATTTTACGATTCACTCAGGTATGAAGATTCTGAAAGCACCCAAATCAACACTTCAAAAAGCACTATAATTATTTTTACGTAAAATGAAAAAACAAATACACAAAAACCAATTTGAAAACGGTCAACGTTTTTTAGGCATTGACAGGTAGTGCCTGACCGCCATTAGGTTGCTCCGTCATTAACACCTAAGCTTAAGGATGTTGCTGATAAATTAGCTGCGGCAGTAGTAAGTGATGCGGTAAGATGAAAAGTGCAATAACTTGGAAGCGAGCAGGAGTTGCGATTTTGAATTTGGGTTTTGCCGATTACGCAACCATACATTTGCTACACCAATGAGAAAGTTAACCGCCGATAAAATTTTTGATGGTTACCGGTTTTTAGATAACGTGGTGTTGGTTATTGATAGTGAGGGTGTAGTGGAGAATATTTTGCCGCTAAAAGCGGCAGGTGATGGGGTTGAATTTTTTGAAGGAATAATTACTCCCGGTTTTATTAACTGCCATTGCCATCTGGAGTTGAGCCATACAAAAGGCCTGATACCCGAACAAACCGGCCTGGTTGATTTTGTTTATAAAGTAGTGACTGAACGGCATTTTGCGGAAGAAGAAATTATGCAGTCCATTGCCCAGGCCGAGGCAGAAATGATTCGTAATGGAATTGTGGCCGTTGGCGATATCTGCAACAACACCCATACGCTGCTGCAAAAACAAAAAAGCAATTTGCGCTACTACAATTTTGTAGAAGCCAGTGGATGGTTGCCGGGAGTATCCAGTGAAAGATTGGAAAGAGCAAAGCTGGTGTATGAAGCGTTTGCGAACGGCCAAAAGTCGGGAGTTCAAAGTTCAAAGTCAGACACCGATGCCTTGGGAGAAAGTCTAAAGCCGCGGCTTCAAATACCAGACACCAACCACCAAACTCCATCCCGAAGCTTCGGGACCAAACATCCTTCCTCCGCTGAAGCCATGGAAGGCAGGCAAACCCTAAACTCCATTGTACCGCATGCACCATACTCCGTTTCCGAAAATTTATGGCAACTGATGCAGCCCTTTTTTTCAGGGAAAGTAGTTAGCATTCACAACCAGGAAACACGGTTTGAGGATGAGTTTTTTTTAGCGGGCACCGGCGAGTTTACAAGAATGTACCGGCTCATGCACATTGACAACAGCCATCACCAACCCACAAAAAAAACCAGCCTGCAAAGTTATTTTCATTGGCTGGCAAATGCCGCCAACATCATTTTAGTACACAATACTTTTATAAACGAGGAGGATGTGATGTTTATAAAAAGGCAACGGGAAAATCCGAATAATAGAATTTCAGACTTCAAACTCCCAACTCCAAATTTATCCGCCGAAGCTTCAGCGAAGGAGGGCCCCAGACCCCAAACCTTCTTCTGTCTGTGCGTCAACGCCAACCAGTACATTGAAAATGCCTTACCGCCAATTGAAATGTTGCGGAAAAACAATTGCACCGTTGTGTTAGGTACTGATAGTTTAGCAAGTAACTCGAGCCTGAATATTTTGGATGAAATAAAAACCATCCAACAAAATTTTCCAGCCATTCCACTGCAGGAGCTATTACAATGGGCAACCATTTACGGCGCAAGAGCGTTGCAAATGGATGATGTGTTAGGCAGTTTTGAAAAAGGAAAAAAGCCCGGAGTTGTTTTGATAGATGAGGTAAACCTTTCGGCGAAAAACGTATTGGCCTAACTCATTATTTCTCTAAGTACGGGCAGGGTTTTTAACGTGCCGAAATCTGATATATGCAGGCTGTAAAATTCCTGCATGGCAGTGGTTAGTTTTCTTCTTGCCTCCCGGTTCAACTGCAAATCTTCCAATTCTAGCGGCTGCCTGGTTTTTAAAATCTGTGCCATGGCAGCGGCTTCCGTTGGTTCTAAGTAGTGCGGATGGTTGGGTTTTTGGGCAACAAACTGTCCTTCCAACAAGTCTAAAAAAACATTTGCTTCCAGGCTTTCATCGGTTATACCAAAACCAAAAAACGGCGCAAGGTGCAAGGCAAAAAATAGCGGAAAGTTTGCGGCTACCTTATCCGATGCTGTATCTAAATGGCACAAAGCATCTTCAACAAAATAAAAAAGTTGTGCATTGCCTTCGGGTTGTTTCAGGCACTTGGTAAGTAACTCAATTATAAAAACGGCCACAGCGTTTTTGCGTACATCCGAAAAAATATGCTGGTACAAGTAGGCCCATTTGTATTCTTTAATCCGTTGAATATTTTTCAATTCGTTGTGGTAGGCTTCCATTTCTAAAATAGCTGCGGGTTGAAAATAGGCGGCCTTCACCGAGCCCTTTTTAGAAACGGTTCGGACACCATTAACCATGTAGGTTTGCAATCCAAATAACTCAGTAATTAAGGTGACGACAACACTTGTTTCACCAAATTTTACACTCCGTAATACAATGCCTTTTGTTTTATGGATCATTGGGGGAAGGTAGTTAAGAGGAGGGACAGGGGAATTAGGAACGATGCAAACTATTGTAGGATGCTCATCCTAATTTGCCCAACTGTTTTAGTAATAATTCTTTTAAACTCTCGTCAATTGTCAATTGCTTAATTGTTCTTGTCGCTTCGTTAAGCTGATTTTTTTTTGCTTGAAGAAATGCAAGCACCATTCGTTGGTCAGGACTATGAAGATTATAGCTTTTTCCTGTAAAAATTTGCTGTTCAGCGATTCCAGTTAAATTATCAATAGTTAAAGCTCCGTCAAACCAGTTATTAATTTTCTGTTCGTATTTATCGAGAAGATGTTTGATTGATTTTTGAGTCGCTAGTTTCCCCCAGTGTGTAGTTATTCCCCCGTCCAACTGCCCACCATAAAATGAATTTGAATACTCGTCTGTCCACTCAAATAAATGTTGTACAACGCTCTTATCGGTTCTGTGAAACTTCAATTTTCTTGAGGAAATTGTCGGTACAAAGTCAAGACAAATACCCCATTCAAATGTCCCTTGTTCTCCTTTTAACTTTGAGTATTTAAAAACTTTTCTTACGGAATTTTTCGGTTGGTCAAACCATAGATTTTTGCCGTTCCAAATAAGCCCACGTTTATAAAATCTTGGTGAAATTATTTCGTCTAAAAAATGTCCAATAGTTTGGCTGTCTACAAGTTCGTTATTTTGAAAAAAGTTCATTCTTAAAGTTATGTTTGTAAAACCGAGCGTACTCAAAAAGTTGTGACTGTAGAGGAACCCAAAAACAAGAAACCAGAAACTCTCCATCACCTACCCACAAACACAATCTTCGCAACCGCCTTTTCTGTTTTTAAATCGTTAACCGCAAATACCAAATACACACCCGCTGCGGCCTGCCCGCCTTTGTAGTCGCGGGCATTCCAAACAGCCTGCCCACCTAAGGAGCGGGTTTGAAAAACCAGCCGGCCATTTAACTCCGTAATTTTTACAATGCTGTTTTCCGGCAAACCTTTAATAGCAATTGAACCACCATAATTTGGCGGCACCGGGTTAGGGAACACCAGCACTTCATTTTTATTTTCAGTCGCTTCGGTTGCAGTTGACCGGTACGATGAAATGCCTTTCGCTGTTCCAAAAAAAACTTCACCACTGCTTCCGTTTATGGCAATGCTTTTTACATCGCTGCTCAATAAAGGGCTGTTGGTTTCTGTAAAATGCTGCAACACTTTATCGCCTGCAGCGCTTACCAGCCACACACCATCGGCGGTAGCAACCCACTTTCTGTCGGCGCCGTCAACTGCAATGCTCCGTATGGCTTCGCCTTTAAATAAAAAGTTGGCAAACCCGGTTTCGGAAATGATTGGTAATACTGCTTCGCAACCGCTGGTAAATACATCCTGTGCACATTGAAAAACCGCAATACCATTTGCCGTACCCACCCAAATAAAACCGCTTTTATCTTTTGCTATGTAGGTAACGTCGTTTGATGGAAGATTACCTGCACCCACACCTGTTTTAAATAACCGCCATTTATCATCTGCCGTATTATCAATGGTATTGTTGTCGTTAAAAACTATTAATCCATTGCCGGTCGGCGATACAATCCATTTCTGCTGCGCATCATCAATAATAATTTGCGCAACAGCGTTGTTGTTTAAAAAAAACGGTATGGCAAATGCCTTGAACGAGCCATCGTTTTTACGAACATGCAGTTGGCGGCCAGCACCAAAGTTGCTTATCCATAAATTGTTGTCGGCATCAAAGGCAAGGCCCGCCACTCTATAGCTTAGCGGGTCACCAATTGTTGCTTCGAGTGTTGCATTGCGTTTGTAAATAGTAAGCTCATTGTTTTTTTTAAGGTGCAGCAAACCACCACCATAACTACCCGCCCAAACGGTTTCATCCCGCGGGTCAATGGCTATGGTAATAAAATCCAGCAGTGTATCCAACTGTGGAAAACGAAAAGCATTGATGGCCTCCCACCCGCCATTGGCAAAACGCACAAACCCCGAGCGGTTGTACTGGTAATTCCAGGCATCGTTTACAGTACCTGCCGTAGCGTATAAAATATTATTGTACACCAGCATTTGGCCAAGCATCACATCGTTGGGCGAGTTGGGTTTATACACTTCAAAAGCAGTTCCGTTCCATTCCGACAGGCCGCCAAAAGCATCGGCAATCCAATATTGGTTGCCAATTGCAATGCCATTTTTAGGAAAAGAAATAACAGCCGGTTGCTGCAAAATTCTATTTACTGATGCATCAGCGTTCAACACTACAACCCTGCTTTCTCCGGTTGGTTTTCTTTGGGCAACAATCAATTTATTTTCCGAAACGTTTATGTTGATGATGGGAAAGTCGTTGGCAAAAAATAAACTCCACGTATTGCCACTTTGCACAAACAGCGAATCGTTTTGCAGGGTAATTAATTTGTTTTGAAAACTGACAACTGCTTTGCTTGCCGCTGCGGTCAAACCGTTTGCGCCGGATAGGGTTTGCCAGTTAATATAGTTGGCAGCGTTGCCACCTGTTGCAGCCGTTCTTTTTAAACCAACATCTGTAGCCGCATAAAAAAAATTGTTGTGTTTTGTAAAGCCGTATGTTTTTAAAAATCCACCGTTATTACCAATAAGCCAGGTTTCCTTTATTTCAAATTTGTTCGCATCAAGCACCACAATGCCAATGCCGGTTGAAAGATATACAAGTTGATTATCGGGGTAAATATGGTAGATGGTTTTATCGCCAGCAAGCGTTGCCCTTTTTAAACCGGGTATGTTGTGTACGCCGCTCTCGTCTAGCACATCAATATTACTATTGCTGTAAGCAACAAACAATTTTTGAGAAAGAGCATCGTATTTAATGGTGCTGATGCCGGTTTCGCTTAAGCCACTCACTTTGCTGATGCGTTCTATTTCTTTGGTGATGATGTCAACCGAAAATAAATTGTAGGGAGTGGCGGCGTAAATTTTTTTAGCCGATGCCGTTACGTCAATTGTGCTTTGGTAAGGTGCATGTTCCCGCCACAAACCAATGGCTGGAAAAATGTTTTGCGCCTGCGCATTTGTTAGGGTAACCAGTAAAATCAGCAATAAAAATCTCACGTTTCAAAGCTAAGGGAAATGGTAGTCAGTGGGTGCCGAAGGTGTTTGTTTTCATTTTCACGCAGAGCCGCAAAGAATGCAGAGGAACTGATGTGCCACTGCAACTTGACAAAATTTTTTTAACCTTCTAACAGTTATGTGCATGAAACCTCAGCGTTCCCTGCGCCTCTGCGTGCATATCTTTTTCGCAAACGATGTACGGGGCTCATCTAAAAATTACCCCCCGCCCTTACCCTCCAAAAACTATATTTGCCGCCATGCTTTTTAAAGACATAATTGGTCAGCAGGCGGTAAAACAACACTTGGTTGAAATGGTGCAGCACAATCGCCTGAGCCATGCCCTTTTATTTTTAGGAAAGGAAGGAAGCGGTGCACTGCCGTTGGCCCTGGCGTTTGCTCAGTATGTTTCTTCTCTTGTTCGGGACAACCAAACCGCCGCATCATCAGAAGCGTCTTTGTTTGGCGAGCCGGTAGAAACCAAATTACCTGCATCACCAGAAGAGGCAGATGCGTGGATGCAAAAACAACCTTCATTTTCCAAGGCACAGGCTTTTGTTCATCCCGATATTCATTATAGCTACCCTGTAATAAAAAAAACCACAAAGAGTGATGAAAAACCAATATCAACTGATTGGGCAGTTGAATGGCGAGACTTTATTCAGCAACTCCCCTATGGCAATGTGTACGACTGGCTGCAATCAATTGGGGCCGAAAACAAACAGGGCAATATTACGGCGCATGAGTGCAATGACATTATCAGGAAACTGAGTTTGAAAAGTTTTGAAAGTGGTTACAAAATTTTGCTTTTATGGATGCCGGAATACTTAGGTAAGGAAGGGAATAAATTGCTGAAGCTGATTGAAGAACCCCCGCCTGATACGCTTTTTATTTTGGTGGCCGAAAGTGAAATGGGGATGTTGCCCACTATACTTTCCCGCTGCCAGTTGGTAAAAATTCCGGTCATCGCAACCACCGAGGTAGAAGAGGCATTGAAGCAACGGGCCAAATGCAATGCAGAGCAAGCCAAAGTGTTGGCCAATGCAAGCGAAGGAAACTACCGCGAAGCCTTGCATTTATTGCAACACGCCGATGAAGATTTTCAAAGCCTGCTGAAGGAATGGCTGAATGCTACTTTAAAAAACCAGCCGGCCGCGCAGGTAAAAATTATTGAAGAAATAGCCAGGCTTGGCCGCGAAAAACAAAAACAATTTCTCCGTCATTTTATTCATTTAATTGAACAGGCGGTGCGGCTGCAGGTTGGCGGCGACGTTTTACAGAGGCAAATGGTCGACGCCATGACGGAGGTGGAATTGGATTTTGTAAAAAAATTGAACAAGGCAATGACCCTTGAACAGAAAGACGCTGTAGCCCATGAGCTTAGTAAGGCAAGCTATTACGTAGAGCGCAATGCCAATGCAAAAATTTTATTTCATGCGCTTACCATTAAAATTTACCACGTTGTAAAAAATAATGTGGTCGTGTCGGTATAAAAAAGACGATGCTCCACGCTGTCATAAAAAAATTATATTTGCTTAAGTCTCGCAAGAGGCCTCAACATATAACCGGAGCCTTTGGCTGGTGAAGAGTGATTAAATAAGCTACTGAATACTCACGATAAACAGGTTACTTAACAACAATGCTGCTATTGAAGTTTTACACGTTACATATTATACGTAGCAACTGGTTGAACTTTAATTGACGCATTTTAATTTCCTGAAAAGTAACTATGGTAACACGATTGCTGCATGGCTTGTTACAGTACAAGAGTGCGATCCCGAAGAATCGGGACAGGCAACATCAATAGCTTCATAATTATTCTGCTGCCGGCTCCACAAAAAACAATTGACACCTGGTGTACGCCCTGCCTGTCGGGCCGGGTATAAACCTCAATGTCAATCGAATTATTTAACTCAATAACCCTCGATATAATTATGGGATGTGGAAGTTGTAGTACGGCCACAGGTGGCAAACCTGGCGGATGTAAAAGTAACGGTGGCTGCAGCACCGGCGGTTGTAATAGAATGAATACACACGATTGGCTAGTGAACCTGCCCATCAGTGATGTGGAGAGTGCCTGCCGCGTGGTAGAAATTAGTTTTAACCAGGGCACCCGCAAAGATTTTTACCGAAACCCCACCTTGCAATTTTTTGAAAAAGGAGACCAGGTTGCACTGGAGGGTGTAAGTGGTTTTGATGTGGGAGAAATTTCTTTAACGGGAGAAATTGTTCGGTTACAGGTGAAGAAAAAAGGGGTGAACGAATTTAACCCCGAAATGAAAAAAATATTACGCCGCGCCACCGACCGCGATATGGATATTTACCGCCAGAACAAAGCCCGTGAAAAAGAGGCACTCATACGCAGCCGCGCCATTGCCAAACAACTAAACCTGAACATGAAGGTGAGCCAGGTGGAGTTTCAGGCCGATGGCAAAAAAGCAACCTTTTTTTATATTGCCGATGACCGGGTTGATTTTAGAGAGTTAATAAAAATTTATGCCTCGGAGTTTCGGGTAAAGGTTGAAATGCGGCAGATTGGTTCGAGGCAGGAAGCCGGTAAAGTTGGTGGCATTGGCAGTTGCGGACGGGAGTTATGTTGCTCTACCTGGCTTACCGATTTTAAATCGGTAAACACTACAGCGGCACGTTACCAGAATCTTTCCATTAATCAAACAAAACTGAGTGGGCAATGTGGCCGGTTAAAATGTTGTTTGAACTATGAACTCGACACCTACCTTGATGCGCTGCAGGCCTTCCCCGATAACGCCGATTTGCTACGCATACAAAGAGGCACAGCCACCCTTATCAAAAAAGATATTTTCAAAAACCTGATGTGGTACGTGTTGCCCGACAGCAGCAAACAATACCCACTAACCATTGAGCGGGTGCAAAAAATACGCTCCCTTAATTTGCAAAATATTTTGCCGGAGGAAATGGAAGCGGTAGAGGTGGTATCGAGCAAAATAAAAGAAGTAGAACCCGAATTTGTGGATGTGGTGGGCCATATAAGTTTGCGCAGCTTGGAAAAGGCTGATAAGAAACGCCACCAGCAACGCAGCAATAATGACAGGCAACAGGCAGGTGGCAACAGGCAACAACCAACTGGCAACAGGCAACAACAGCCAAGAGGCAATAAGCAACAGCCAAACCAACAGCAGCAGCCACCACAACAACGCGGTAATTTCGAAATAAAAAAAGGCGATGGACAGCAGCAAAAACCTGCGCAGCCCCAACGGCCACCCCGCCAACAGCAACAACAAAAACCACAACAGCAACAACGACCGCCGCAACAACAACGACCACCAAGGCCACCGCAACAACAACGACCGCCGATTGTAAAAAGACCGCCGGGTGGAGATGGAGGCGAGGGGAAAAAGGATTAGGAGATAACTTCTTACATAACTTTAGTTCGCTCATTCACACCTCGGAGGTTTTGAAAACCTCCGAGGTGTTTGTAGCTCTTGGAAATATCCCACGAGTATGACATTCGAATGGGCTTTTTAAATTTCATATCGAATGTTTTTAATTGCGACAATTTATCCGGCAATAATTTGAACGCAGTAATTCTTAACCCTCATATAAATATTCCATGCCCACCATCTTTGAACCAGAACATAGGCAAATGCCATCCAAATCAAACTTCTTTTCTGTAATTGACAGGAAGAGTGAAGAAGAATTAAGCAATGCTTTTCGAAAACAGGGGTGGACAATTCATAAATCATCAATGAACCATTATAAATTTGAAAACAGCTGGACACAACTTTGGTTAGACAATGACAAGAATAGCTTACTACTCCACGGCATTGCTGCCTATCACCCAGACAACGTAAAGACCATTAGACAACTTTTTGATGACTTAGGCTGTCCCTACAAGTTTGAGTTTTACGACGACAATAATGAAATCATTGCGCAAACACAAAACGGTATGTAACATTTGTACTGCCTGTCGTACCTGCCCATTTTCGAATCTCTTAGGGTGTAATCCAAAAAAGTGCTGAGCCGCATCTTCTTCCATCGCAATTTTTTAAACAATATATTGTGGCTCATTCCACCACAATGAATTATTTCAACAACCGGCTGCAGGAGGTAAACAATTATTTTCTAAATGGCGATGTACACTTAGGCTACCGCCGCCTGTTAGATGCTGCAATAGAAACCAACAATTTTGATGTGTATGAGGCCACACTTCAATTTTGCGATTGGTACGATGCCGACGAAAAAAATAAAACTTCCGCAACACTCCATCAAAAGGTTCAGGATTTATTAGCCGTTATTACCAATGGCCATAAAGAAAACACAGCCGTGGATAGCACAGCGAAAATTGAAGCCAACGGCATTTCAAAAAAATATGCGCATGGAAAATTTAGTTTGGCGAAAACAAATGTGGAGCTGCACACCGGGCAAATTATTGGTCTTGTTGGCGAAAACGGAAATGGCAAAACCACCCTCCTGCGTTTATTGAATGGAGAACTGCAAAGTGATAGCGGCACCATTACCTATCGTTATAAAAACAGCAGCACAACCAATAAGTACAATGTAAAGAGCGGCCTTGCATTTATTCCGCAACGGCCACAAAGCTGGTATGGCGGCCTAATGGAAAACCTGCAATACGCAAGCTGCTTTACCGGATACAAAGGGCATCAAAATTTTTTATGGACGGAGATGATTGTGGCCCGCATGGGCCTGCGCCAATTTAGAACCTACAACTGGAGCCGCATATCATCGGGGTACAAAATGCGGTTTGAGCTGGCCCGTACGCTGATACAAAAACCCGAAGTTTTATTGCTTGATGAACCACTTGCGAACCTTGACATGCTGGCGCAGCAAATTATTTTGGAAGACCTGCGGTTTCTTGCACAGTCGCACACAGCTCCGTTAAGTATCATTCTCAGTTCACAACAGTTGTACGAAGTAGAAAAGGTTTCGGACAGTGTAATTTTTTTACGCAACGGCGTGGCGCAAATTGAAGGTGGCGTGGCTGCAGAAAAAGCTGTTGGTCTTACCATTGAATTAGAAACCACCGCCAACAGAATAGTTCTACAAAAAGCATTCAGCAGTTTGCCGCTGCAAAAATTGTCATTTAACGGCGGTGTGTATATTCTGTATTTTGACAACGGTGCAACATTCAACCAGGTCCTTGCAGCTATTGCACAGGAAGGTTTGCCCGTAAAATACATCCGCGATATTTCATCATCATCACGCAGGTTTTTTTAAAGTTGTCAACCCTTAAAAAACATTATGACTAAAAAATCCTTAAACGTGGTTGACAACCTTAAGCCTACTTCATGCTAAATAAAATAAACAACTACCTGCTTACACACAATCCTTTATTATGGAACAGCCGCATTGTGTGGGTATTGCTTTGCAATGTGGTACTGCACCTGCTGTTTTTTTTGGCAGGCCTTGCTTCTATTTCGGCCAAAACAATTTCAAGCTTCTACGGTGTGTGGAGTGTGGGGGGAGGTAGCTTAATTACTTTTTCTGTTTTGTGCAGCCTGCTGGTAATTATTGTGTGGCTGGTTTTTTATTTACGAAACAATGCTTTCAAAAATTTTTACCGAATTGGCAAATGGTACCTGGCAAAAGAATTTTTTTTGATTTTCATTGTGGTGCTTACCAGCATTTCTTATTTCGAGTCGTTTAACTACGGCGTAAAAAGTAAGGTTAGATCTTTTACCGGAACAGATGTATTTGTAAAGGAAGTGAATACGATAAACCAGGCAATGGTTTATTTGCCGGGTGAAAAATCTTCGTATTTCTTTCTGAACAGTTGTGCCGAAAAAGAAAAAAGAGAGGACGGCACACAAGAGATTACTTACGTGGACAGTTCTGGTTTAAGTAATTATAATTATCCAAACTATGCGGCTATCAGAAACGCCTTACGCCGCCCCGATGCTTTGAGTTACCGTAATTATTGCAAAAAATTTTTTTCTCCCTGGAGCTACGAGGGTTTGTGGGACAACAAAAAAATAAGCGCAGAAAACACACAATTGCTGAACACTAAAAATGAGGCAGCCCTTCGTGGTATTCTTCAAAGCTTTTTTACACTTACTAGCAAATACAATATTGATTCCCGGCTGAACATTGATACAATTATCAACCTTGTTTTCAGTAACGGTTACCACTCCGGCATTAAACTTATTCCGGAGCAGGAATTTAGAGATGAATATGGTAAGAGCATTCAAAACCCTTTTTACTTAACCCGTTACGATTTGAGCCGCACACTTGATTTTATTAATGACTGCCTGCCCAACCCGGAGAATCTTGAAGACCAAAAATCTACCTGGATGATTATTGGATATGTAGCGCTGAGCTTTTCCATCTTACTATTATGCTACCGCCGGTTTAGCCGCAAGGTTTTTTTAATTAGCGTGGTGGGCACCATTGTGTGGGCTATTGTTGTGGGGCTATTTGCTGCCACATCGGGAGAATCATTAACCATTCCTGTGTTGTTGCTTTGTCTTTGTTTTCTTTTTCTTGTGGCGCCTTTTGTAAGCATGAAAGAAAATGCAGCAAAAACATTTTCGGGGGTAAGCCTTAACTGGCATGTTTACCTGGTGCCGTTTGTTGTAATGTTGCTTGTTTGGCTGATTTCCGATTACTACAGCAGCCAACAAATTGTTCATACAAATTATGATACAGCAGATGAACTGAAAAAACTACGTTTCCCTATCTCGTACTGGGTAACAGAAAACACTACAAACATTTTTTTAGTGAACCTGTTTTTAATGATTGCCTATGTAGCATTGGCATTTAATAAATGGGCTAAGCGGTGGGTGGTAATGGCGGAGGAGTAGGTTATAGTTTACCGTAAATAGCTTTTCGGTGGCCAAGGTTACGTACGTCCAATGGTTATAAAATTTAAACCTTTCATAATTTTAGTGTTTATACCAAATTTAAAGTTTCCCGGAACGATGCCATTCGATTAAAAACTCCCTGGCAGTGCCGCTGCATTTGCAGGTTTCACCTCCTCACTTTTCAAAGCTTTATACATAGCATCCTGAATTTTGCCCCGCACACCCAGCTGCCCCAGCAAATTATTTGTACGTGTATTGTATACCCGGTTCGATAAAAAAATATACACCAGTTTCGATTCGGGATCAACCCACACGCAGGTGCCCGTAAAGCCCGTGTGCCCGTACGTTTTTGGAGATGCTAACGACGATGGGTAGGGTTCTTTACGTGTAGCATTGTCTTTCTCAGGCTTATCAAAACCAAGGCCACGCCGACTAATCTCGCTGCCGTAGGCGGTGAACAATTCTATCGTCTGTGGTTGCAAATAACGTTCGCCATTTAAGGTGCCGCCATTCAACAGCATTTGATAGAGCAACGAAAGATCGTAAGCGTTTGAAAACAACCCGGCATGTCCCGATACACCGCCAAACATGGCCGCACCTTCATCGTGCACATAGCCCTGCAACAACTGCCGCCGAAAATATTTTTCGTCTTCGGTGGGTACTATTCTTTCCACACCAAAACGCTGACCGGCTTTAAAGCCCGTGGTGGCCATACCCAATGGGTTGTAAAAAGTTTTTTGCAGGTATTGGTCTAACGGCATTGCGGTGATGGACTCAATAACTTTTCCCAGTAAAATAAAATCGTTGTCGCTGTACACGTATTTGTTGGCGGCGGTAAGTTTACTGTTAGCAATTCTTTTCAGCATGCTATCATTCCAGTCGCGGCGCAGCCACACATTGCGGGCAACGGGAATGGTAAAAAGCGTATCTCTTTTATCACTGTAAAATGCAGGCGATGGTTTGCCACTTGCCTCATCAATAGTTTCTTTATAAAAAGAAATGTAGGGGTTAAGACCCGCCTGGTGCAGTAAAATATCCTTGATTTTGATACCGGCTTTATCCGTGCCTTTTGTAAATGAAAGGTAATCGCCCAGGGTTTTGTCCAAACCCAACTTTCCATCTTCGTACAACTTCATAATGGCAACTGTTGTTGCCGAAATTTTGGTGACCGATGCCAGGTCGTAAATGCTTTCGAGGTTAACCGGTCTCGATGCCGCATCAAACTCATAATTACCAAAAGCCTTGTGGTATTTTATTTCGCCATTCTGCACCGCTAACACAATGGCGCCGGGGAATGCTTTCTTAGCCATTGCATCATTTACAATCGAATCAATCACCAGCCAGGCAGGTGAATAACCGGCGGGTGTAAAGCGGTTAATGGCTATGCCGCTTCCATAATTAATACCTGCAACCGTTACTGGCAGTTTGCCTGTTGACGCCAGTTTGCCCCCAATAAAATCTGCGGCCGCGTGGCGGGTAATGTCATCGTCCTGGTGCAAGGCAACCAATGTGGTGGCAGTAGCAAAAAGTTGAGCGGCATATACATTTCCAAAAATAAAACTGGCGGTGTTTTTTGTTTGAAGCGCAGACCACAACTGCATAGCCGCCTGCGATATACCATAATTATTTGCGGGCCGGTTGGAAAAACCATGTACTCCAATAATCACTTTTTCGTACCTGCCATTGTTGATTGAATCGAAGATGGATGTTGCCACCGTTGCGGAATCTTTGTAGCTCAAATAAAAAACATCAGCATCCGCTTCGTTCCGTAGTCTTTCACCCATTTCATTTTCGCCGGTACCCAAACCAACATAGGCCAGTTTGCCCTGGTGCATCATGGGTAAAAAACCGGTTTTATTATTTATTACAGTAACCGTGCTGCGAGCCACCTGTTTGCGTATGGCGTCGGTGTTTGCATTTAAATCGGCTAATAAATTTGCGGTGTCAATAAACTGCGATCTGTTTAAACCAAGATTATATTTCGACAACAAAATCTTTTTTACTTTTTCATCCAGCTCCTTCCATTTTAATCGTTTATCCTTAACTGCTTTTTGCACGGCTTCTATGGCAGCTGGTACATCGTCGGGCAAACAAAGCATATCGTTACCGGCAATTAACGCCAGCACAGCTGCTTCCCCGGCCGGAAAATATTTTGTCACTCCTTTCATCTCCAGGGCATCGGTAAAAGTCAATCCCTTGTACTCCATTTCATCACGCAATAATTCGTGCACATTATTTTTAGATAGTGATGTGGGAAGATTAACAGTAGTATCCATGGCGGGTATAGAAAGGTGCGCAATCATTACCGAGCCAACGCCGTTTTTAAAAAGTTGTTTGAAAGGATACAATTCAAGCGAATCTAACTGCTGCATGCTTTTGCTGATCACCGGCAGATCGTAGTGCGAATCAACCGCGACATCGCCATGGCCGGGAAAATGTTTTGCGCAGGCCATTATGCCCACATCCTGCATACCCTTCATGTACGCCACGCCAAATTTTGCGACTTTAAATTTGTCTTCGCCAAACGAGCGATAACCAATAACCGGGTTGTTAGGATTATTGTTTACATCAACCACCGGAGCATAATTTACATGCACGCCTATGCGCTTCATCTGCCCGCCAACCGCCCGGCCCATTTCATAAATAACCGCATCGTTACTTAGTGCACCCAATGTTAACTGAAAAGGAAATTTTGTAACGCTGTCCAGCCGCATGCCTAATCCCCATTCGCCATCAATAGTAACAAGCAGTGGCGTTTTTGCTATGCTTTGATAGTAGTTATTTAAAGTTGCCTGCCTAACCGGCCCACCCTGGAACCAACACAGTGCGCCAACATTATATTTTTGAATGAGGTTTGTTACACCGGCTACATGCTCGGGCCCCAGGTTACTATGGGCTCGTATTACCATGAGCTGCGCAATTTTTTCTTCTTTTGAAAGAGATTTAAAAACACTATCCACCCAATTTTTTGCAGAGAGGCTGCTGTTGTATTGTGCAATAGAATTACTGATAAAAAAACAGGAGAAAAAAAAGATGGTAAGTTTCTTCATGGCATCAAATAAAATGGAGGCCACAATTTAATGCAAATGAGAAAAGGGAAAGGGTTAAAAAGTTGTGGGCCATGCACCACGAGGGGCGAGAGAGAGAAAGAGTTACGGGTTACAGCAAAGAGATGAAGGCGTCCAGCTAATAACGGGTCTCGAAGTTCTTAGCTTAAAGCTCGTAACTAATAGCCTGCTGCTTTCTACGGCTCTGCCCTTACAAAAACATTTATCTCATGCGGGGCCACTTCATCTCCTCCAAAATAGGGATACAATTGGTAGCCCATAGCCAATGTTGTATTGGCCAAACGAGGCATAAGCGTTTTTTTACCATCAACAATAAAAACATAGTTGGTAGGGGTAACGGCAATGGCACATTTTATTTTTGCACCAATATCAATAACCGTCAGTTCCTGCCCTATAACTTTTCCTTCGTTATATACATAAGCAAACAAACGCAATGCGCCATCACTCCAGCGCCAGCCAAAACGGGCACTGTACTGGTGGTGGTGTTCGTCGTTATCGGCAAAACCCCACAGTTTGTTTATGTCGTATTGATTTTCGGGAGCAGCTGTAGTGTAAATGGCCGAACTGTCGAACCAAACGGTAAATTTCATGGTATCGAGTGCCAGTGGCTTGTAGTTATTTCCAATAGAAAAATGATTGCCCTTTTCTATTTTGTACCTCATAAATCCTTCGCTGGTAACTACACAGGGTGTTGGCAGTGGTACACCCCCGGATTCAAAATTTTTGGTGCAGCTGCAAACACAAAAGAGGACGGTAAATAAAGATAGGATTGTAGGTTTCACTTTGTTTTTCTTTAGGGTTTGGACGTACAAATCTATATCGCTCAAGTTGGGTAAACAATTCAAACCAAATGATTGTAAAAACTAATTTGGGCTGTTAAGCAATTGCACTTAATGTTTATTGGAATAGATACCTAAAGCGTAATTTTGAAACCTCAAGAAAAAGAAACAGTGGCCGATAGAATACAATTACTCCCCGATCATATTGCCAACCAAATTGCCGCAGGCGAAGTAATTCAGCGGCCCGCAAGTGCTGTAAAAGAATTGCTTGAAAACGCCGTGGATGCTGGCGCCACACAAATTAAACTGCTGATAAACGATGCCGGTAAAGCATTGATACAGGTGATAGATAACGGAAGTGGTATGAGCCAGACCGATGCCCGAATGGCCTTTGAGCGGCACGCCACTTCTAAAATAAAAAACATTGACGACCTCTTTCACATACGCACCATGGGTTTCAGGGGCGAGGCGTTAGCGTCTATTGCCGCCGTGGCCCAGGTAGAAATAAGAACAAAAAAAGAGGATGATGAAACCGGCACGCTCATAGAAATTGAAAACAGCACGGTGGTAAAACAGCAGCCGGTTGCAGCGGCGCAGGGTACCAGCATCAGTATGAAAAATCTGTTTTTCAATGTGCCGGCCCGGCGTAATTTTTTAAAAGGCAACCCTGCCGAAATGCGCCACGTGGTTGATGAATTTATGCGGGTGGCGTTGGCGTTTCCTTCTATATTTTTTTCGCTTACCAGCAATGGCCAGCAAATTTTTCATTTAGAAAGCGGCTCGTTAAAACAACGTATTGTGCAGTTGCTGGGCAATAACTACACTGCAAAAATTGTAGCGGTTAAAGAGGATACCGACTACCTGAACATTTATGGTTTTGTAGGCAAGCCCGAAACGGCAAAACGCACAAGAGGCGATCAGTATTTTTTTGTAAACAACCGTTTTATTCGCAGCGCCTACTTAAACCACGCGGTGCAAAATGCTTATCAGCAAATGATACCTGCCGATAGCTATCCCATGTACGTATTGTTTATTGACCTTGATCCAACGCAGATCGACGTAAACGTGCATCCCACAAAACAGGAAATAAAATTTGAAGACGAGAAGATTGTTTATGCATTTGTGCAGGCGGCGGTAAAACATGCGTTGGCACAGTTCAGCATTACACCCACTCTCGATTTTAATTTAGATTCAACGATACAACAATTAGATTCGGTGCAAAAACCATTTACCGAAACAGAGCAAAGCGCTACAAAAACATCTACCATTTTTCAAACCTTTACCGAAGCAAACCAAGCGCATAAAATTGAGGGCAGTGGGTTAACGCATTGGAGTGAGGGAGAATTCCCAATTGGCAACCGGCCATTGGCAACAGGCAATACACAATTAAATGCGCAAGAAAATTATGACAGTGGTTTCGTTTCGTTGGGTAAACAATTTCTCGAACCCATCGGGCCCTCGCAAATTACAGATGTAGCCTTGTACACCACACCTGCGCAGCCATTCAGCATCACCGAAAACACAAAACTCACACAACTTTTTAATAGCTACATACTGGTACCGGTGGCGCAAAGTTTTTTGTTGCTGCACCAGCAATCGGCGCACGAACGGGTTATTTACGAACGATTATCATTAGCGCTGCAGGGCAAACCCGTAGCCACGCAACGCAGTTTATTTCCGGCAACAATTGAATTAACACCTGCCGATGCCGTAATGCTTACGGAACTACTGCCGTACATGCAGCAAATGGGATATACCATTGAACCATTTGGGGGAACATCGTTTGTAATACAGGGTACACCGGCCGATGTAGATGCCGGAAATGAAACCGGAACCTTAGAAAAAATATTAGACCAGTACAAACATTTTAATGCCGATATAAAACTTTCGAAAAGAGAAATGTTGCTGCGCACTGTTTCCACGCAACAGGCAATTAAAGCTGGTGTTTCATTAACCGAAAAAGAAATGCAGAAACTAGTGGCCGATATGTTTGCCTGTACACAACCCAACACCACACCATCGGGGCGACCCACTTACTTAGAATTTAAAAGGGAGCAGTTGGAGAAAATGTTTGGAAGGTGAATTGTTTGAAAGTTTAAGGCGGCCCTTAAAACTTTTTCCCCTGCCACAACCTATACCGCAAAATCATTTGCAGCGAATGATTTTTTTCTGTTCGCAAACTACCATCGGGCAAAGTGTATTTGATGTAAGGTTGTAAATCGTTAGTGTAGCGCAGGCCTAATGAAAAACGTTTCCACTGGTAATTGGTTTGCAATAAAAAATGCACCTGGGTTTTGTACAGAAACGAATCGGTAAAACCTTTTACCGGCACAAAGGTTGTTGAAAAAGTTTCAACCCCGGTTTGTACATTTTTATTTACAGTTTCCTGCTCGGTTACGGCACCATAAAAATAACTGTACATGGCACCGGCACCAACCGACAAATTTTTATTGAGGTTGTAATTAAAACTTAACGGCAACTGGTGGTAATAGGTTTTTTTCAACCGTAAACTTGTGGTGGTAATGTTGTTGGTAAAAACATCAAATTTTGTTTGCCTGCTAAAAGCAAATTCTTTTAACGACTGTGGTGCGCCAAACCGAAATTCGGCCTGTACAAACCACTTTTCTTTTTTGTGTAATCGCAGATAGAGCGATGGAATATAATCGTATAAAGATCCGGTGCGGCCGTAGTAGTTGTATGGCACAACCGACTGGCTACCCAATGGAATGCCCTGCTGCAAACCAATACCTGCGGAGAGAGAAAATGATTTTCCTTTTTTTGAACCAGGCTTCTTTACTTCTATGCCAACACTGTCAGTAGCAGCAGCAATTTTGTGTGGTGCTCTATGAATGAAGGTGTGTTCGGGGTTTTGAAAAATTAATTGAGTGTTATTGGCAGCACCCCAGGTTTTTATGGTCTTTGCTATTGCTGCCTTAGTTTGCTCAGCAGTTTTTTTCCGGCTTCGGCTTGTGGCAGATAAATTATCTGATACATTGTTCGCAACAATTCTATTGTTCCGATTTTTATCTTTCAAAGGAATTTCTGCTTTTGTTTTACCAGCTTTTATTGTTAATGCGTTTGCAGTTCTGTCATTCCTGGTTTGGTTCAACTGCAAGGTGATCTTATTAGCCGTCGATTCATTCTCTGCGCCCGGTACTATGTTGGCTGATTCAGATGGCTGTGCAATTTTTGATAAAGGAACCGCGGGATTATTTTGCACCTCTCCGCCCCTGCCATTTTTTATCGGTTGCTGATTATTGATTGTTGCAACCCGATCATTTTTCTTTTCTTCCTTTTTATCAAACATAAAAAAGTACCAGCCCAATGCAGCGGTTAACAGCAGCACAAACGAAACCGCTAAACAAGAGCGTAAATAAATTGGTGGAATAATGCGCCGATGTTTATCGTCATCATCAAGCAAGGCATTCATCTTTTCCCATGATGCATTTTCATCGGGCATAGAAATTTCCTCCAGCTTGCGGCGCATCATTTCCTCGTATGAAAGTTTTTCACTCATGAATTTTCATTGCCTGTTGTTGCATCATCTGTTGTAATTTTTTTCGTGCCTCACTCAAATGCCATTTGCTTGTGCCCTGGCTAATGTTCATCATGCCGGAAATTTCGCGGTGGTTAAATCCCTCAATGGCGTACAAATTAAAAACGGCCTGTGTGGCCGGGGGCAACTGCCGCACAAGAGCAAGTAATTCATCGGCATTCATCTGTGCTATAACCTCCGGCGGCAGAGCAACATCCGCTGCTTCATGCAACTCCAGCTCATCTTTTTCCCTTTGTTTCAGTTTTACAAAATCAATGCAACTGTTTACAATAACGGTGCGCAGCCAGGTATAAAAAACCGATTTTTCATTTTGGTAACGATGGATGTTTTTGAATGCTTTTAAAAAACCATTGTTCAAAACCTCCACCGCATCTGTTTCATTTTTTGTATAGCGCAGGCAAATGGCCATCATGCTTTTGTAATAGTTTTTATAAAGCTGCTCCTGGGCTTTACGGTTGCCCTGTATGCAGCCTTGTATCTGTTCATCAGTTTGTGTTAGTTGGTGAGCCAAAGAGTTTTAATTTTCTTTTGTCCATACCGCGCCGTTTGCAATATGGACAAAAGAAGTTGAATTTGCCATTTTAAAATGCCCTTCTAATACGGAAGGTGCTGCTCAAATTGTGTGTTACATTAAATGAATCTTTGAACTGCCCGTTAAAATTGCCTTCGTAAAATTCACCAATATTTTGAGGGAACACAGTGAGATTTACATTAAATGGTGCGATGACCGTGTTTCCGTGTTTAAAGTTTCTTACCTGCAAATCGCCAATTGGATAAGAGCCCGGAGCCTTTGTTGCATGAACAAAATTGAAAAACAACTGCCCCGGTGTTGATGCTGTATTTAACCCTGAGTTTACCACGGTTTGCCAATTAGTACTGCCCTGTACCTGGCGGGTAAAAGCATTAAGCGTATCGGCCGGTGGTACCATGGAATAGTTTGTTCCATCCAAAGTGTAATTTAAAAACTGCGCAGCCGAATTACCACAAGCCAGCACGTTACCAGTATTTGTTGTGGGGGAAGTGAGCGTACCAGTGAGCGTATTGCCCTGTTGCAATGCTATTGCATCAACACCCAAAATGGAGTAGGATGAAGGCGAAGTGCTGCACTGTAAAAATGTTGCGGAAAAATTACCAAGGCTATCGGCCCTAACATTGCGAACGATATTATCAACCTTAATGATTGCGAAGCCATTTGTTACAGCTGCGCCGCTACACGAAATAAGTTTACCTGTAACGATAACCATACTGTTTGCAATTGGTGTAATGGTAATTACGCCCAGGTTTGTGTTTGCGGTAAATGGCCCAATGTTTTGCGTATAAATAACGTTGTTGCAATTGTCAACTATCTGCAACACCAGGCTTTCATTGGCGGGCACTAGTCCGCTTACCTGTCCTAGCGAATCCGTCCAGCCCCCCGTTTGGCTTACCCCATTTGCCGTAGTTCTTTTAATACGCACGTGGGCATGTGTAATTGCCACGCCATTGGGATTTTTTATTGTAAGAGATAATTTAATGGCAGGTATGCCTATATCACAATTCCAAAATGAAAAGTGGCTCACATCGCCCACATATTTGTCGCCCTGTTTTGTAGCGCTGCCTTCCTCCTTCCACACACCTGTAGTTTCATCAACAGACCATAGCGCAATGGTTGCGGGGGCCGACGCTTGTATTGAAGCCGGGATAGGTAAAGTAAGGGTAGCGGATGTTCCGGATTTAATTTGCAGTTTGTTTCCATTATCGGCTTCTAATTCAACAGCAACCATTCCATAGGAAGAAAGTGTAACCCTGTTATTATTTTTATCGTTGGCTAAAAATGACCCCGGAATAATTTCATCAATGTCTGAGGCTGTTGGATCAATATACGCAGCATAAACATTTACGTTGCCTGTATATGCCGCACCACCGGCAGCAGTAACCACACCACCGGCTTTTAAATTTATTTTAGTGCCGTTGGCGAGTGTAACATCACCGCCCGTAGCAGCGCTAACCGTACCGGCCAAAGTTTTTTTAATGAGTTTGATGACAACCTGGTTTACACCCGCGGTGGCACTAAACACACGGTATGCGGTGTAATAGCCATTTTTTTCCGCCGTTACCAGGGCCGATGTTTTATCTAAAGAAGCATCGGTGATGCGGAAGTAGCCAGATGAATTGGTAGTGGTTGTTTTTGTACCGGCAGCAATATTTACTCCCGAAGCAGGCATGCCGGTTTCATCATAAATATTTCCCTGTACTGTAGTGGTAATTGGTTCGGGTAGGTTAACAACCGGGTCGGGGGTGCCGGTAAACTTTAATTCCTTCTGGCAACTGCTTATAAAAAATACCAGAAACAAAAATGATAGGGTGCTAAAAGTTCTGCTCATAAAATTGGTTTAGGGCATATACTGTTTGCACCGCAAAAGGGTTGGGTAGTGACGGAAAGTTTAAAGTCCGACGCTTCGGGCAGGAATCGACGATTCAAATTTTCAATTACCCTTGCTCAATGTGCAGTGTTCGAAGGTTCAGCGTGGAAAAATTTTTAGTAATCGGGTACACCAACTTGTGCCCCGAAGCTTCGGGGTTGCAATCTTGTAAACTTTTGAACTCCCATAAATTTGCTCCATGAAGATCATCAGCTATAATGTTAACGGCCTGCGTGCGGCCATGAAAAAAGGATTTTCGGATTGGCTCATTACCCACCCCGCCGACGTTATTTGCATACAGGAAGCAAAGGCACAACAAACCGATGTAGACGTAAAGGCATTAAACGATTTGGGTTACCACGATCATTGGTTTTGCGCACAAAAAAAAGGATATAGTGGCGTTACGGTGTTTACAAAAATCCGGCCCGAAGAAGTGCAATGCGGCACCGGTCATGCCGTAAGCGATGATGAGGGAAGAGTGATACAGTTGCAACTTGGCGACGTCAGGTTGATCAATGCCTATTTCCCTTCGGGTACATCGGGCGATGAAAGACAGGTTTATAAATACCAGTGGCTTAATGAATTTTACGATTACGTGCAGGAGTTGCGCAGAACCCATCCCAAAATAATTTTGTGCGGCGACTATAATATTGCACACAAGGCAATTGACATTCACAACCCCGCAAGTAATAAAAATACATCGGGGTTTTTGCCCGAAGAACGGGCATGGATGGATAAACTGTACAGCAACGGTTGGGTAGATACGTTTCGGGAAATACACCCCGAGCCACATAGATACAGTTGGTGGAGCCAGCGTTTTCCATCAGTGCGTTTAGAGAATAAAGGCTGGCGCATCGATTATATTTCGGTAACTGAATTGCTGAAGCCTTTTATTAAGGATGCGGAAATTTATCCCGATGTAAAACACAGC
>JANPKD010000040.1:0-60968 GCA_031425835.1 Chitinophagales bacterium | reverse complement strand
TACGATTCACTCAGGTATGAAGATTCTGAAAGCACCCAAATCAACACTTCAAAAAGCACTATAATTATTTTTACGTAAAATGAAAAAACAAATACACAAAAACCAATTTGAAAACGGTCAACGTTTTTTAGGCATTGACAAAATGAAACTTTCGACTTTCAACTTTCAACTCTCGACTTTCGGCTGAACTTTAAACTATAAACTTCTTACTAACACTGATGCATCAGGAGATCTATCAAACGTTCAAAAAATTATTTGGTGCAGAGCCGTTGGTGGTAAAGTCGCCGGGGCGTATTAACCTTATTGGCGAGCACACCGATTACAATAATGGTTTTGTTCTACCCGCAGCCATTGACAAGGCCATTTACCTGGCCGCATCAATAAGAGACGACGACGAAATTCATTTGTATGCCTACAACCTTGATGAGGATTATCAAAGCAATGTTCAATTGCTTGTAAAAAGTGGCAGCAACTGGCCCGATTATATTTTAGGTGGGTTGCAGCAATTACAAAAAGCAGGTTACGGAATTAGGGGTTTTAATATTGTAGTTGGTGGCGATGTGCCGTTGGGCGCCGGCCTTTCTTCGTCGGCTGCGGTGGAGTGTGCAGCTTTGTTTGCATTTAATAAGTTGCTGCATCTTAATCTATCATCATTGCAAATGGTGCAAATGGCGCAAAAAGCCGAGAACGAATTTGTTGGTGTAAACTGTGGCATCATGGACCAGTTTGCGTCGGTATTTGGAAAAAAAGACCACCTGATTCAACTCGATTGCCGGTCACTTGAGTATAGCTATGTGCCGTTTGCATTAACTCATTTAAAGATTGTTTTGCTTGACACAAATGTCAAACATTCGTTGGCCTCATCGGCCTACAACCAGCGCCGCCAGGAGTGTGAAGCTGGTATAGCCCTGGTACAAAAACACCACCCCGAGGTGTATAGCTTACGCGATGCCACACCGGATATGCTGCTAACACATGTGCGCCCTGTGGATGAAACATTATATCGCCGCTGCAATTTTGTTGTGCAGGAAATAATCAGGCTGCAAGCCGCCTGCCTCCAATTGAAAGAAGGAAACCTGCAGGGCTTTGGCGAAAAAATGTACCACACGCATTACGGGTTAAGCCGCGACTATGAAGTGAGTTGTAACGAGCTTGATTTTCTCGTAGATTTTGCTTACCGCACGGGCTACGTGATGGGTGCAAGAATGATGGGCGGCGGCTTTGGTGGCTGTACCATAAACCTGGTAAAAGCGGAAAAAGTTGATGAACTGGTTGATGCCATAACTCCTGCTTACGAAAAAGCAACAGGATTAACATTGAAACACTATGTCGTAAGCATTGAAGATGGTACCACTGTGATAGGTGTGCCCGAAATAATGCCTGCCTGATTTTTATTTCGATCATGTTTATACCAGGTATTCAGTTGAGTTAATACCAAAACTTTAACCAACAATTGAAATATGAAGCAACTAAAAAAAACGGTGTACTCCATTTTGCTTGCAGGTGTTACTCTTTCTGCATGTAATAATGATGCAACAACTAACACAAACAACAACGATAGTAATAACATGAAAACAACATCACTATTGCCCGACGCCAACAATTTTCGTGGTGATTTAATGGGCAAAAAAGTGGCGCTCTTTATTTTAAAAAACAACAATGGTCTGCAGGGTGCTTTTACTAATTATGGTGCCCGATGGGTAACGATGCTGGTGCCCGATAGAAACAATGCACTGACAGATGTAATTGTTGGGCATGATGATGTAAACAACTTTGCGGAAAGTGGAGCACCTTTTTTTGGTGCCACCATTGGCCGCTACGGTAACAGGATAAAGAACGGGCAGTTTACACTGGATGCAAAAAAATACCAGTTGGATGTAAACAATGGGCCTAATACGTTGCATGGAGGTAAGGGCGGTTTTCACAATGTAATGTGGGATGGTGTGCAACAAGGCGACAGCAGTGTGGTGTTTACTTACTTGTCTAAAGACGGCGAAATGGGTTTTCCGGGTACGCTCAATGTGAAGGTTACGTACACACTGGGTAACGACAATGCCATGCATATTGCCTACGAAGCAAGCACGGATAAAAAGACGGTGGTGAACCTTACCAACCATGCCTTCTTCAATTTAAATGGTGTGAACAGCGGCACCATCAACAACCACTTGTTACAGGTGATGGCAGACGAATACACACCGGTTGACAGCACACTTATTCCAACAGGAACAATGGAAAAAGTTAGCGGCACTCCTTTCGATTTTACACAAGCAACAGCCATCGGTGCGCGGGTAAACGACAGTAGCAACACACAATTAAAATACGGCAAAGGATACGACCACAACTTCGTGCTGCGCAAAGCATTGGGTAATAATCCCGCTGCGATTGCACAGGGCGACGCATCGGGAATTGTAATGACCGTGTTTACCGAAGAACCTGGATTACAGTTTTATGGCGGCAATTTTATGCAAAGCAAAAACACCATTAAAGGAGGAAAAAAAGATGACTTCCGTACCTCATTTTGTTTGGAGACGCAACATTTTCCTGACAGCCCCAATCAACCCCGCTTTCCCTCCACTATACTGGAGCCGGGCCAAACCTATCGTACACATTCTTCTTATCAATTTTCTGTAAACAAATAAATAAAAGACAAAGCTGCCACCATGAATAATGCGCTCCAAACCACCGACATCATTGTTTTCTTAATTTACTTTTTAGTAGTAGCGGGTTACGGTATTTGGATATACCGCCGAAAAAAAGCCGCGCAGGAAGGTGCCAACGATTTTTTCCTGGCCGAGGGTGCGCTTACCTGGTGGGCCATTGGTGCATCGCTTATTGCCAGCAACATTTCGGCCGAGCAATTTATTGGCATGAGCGGCAGTGGATTTAAACTAGGTTTGGCCATATCGGCATACGAATGGCTGGCAGCCGCATCGCTGGTAATCGTTGCTGTTTTTTTCATGCCTATCTATCTCAAAAACCGCATCTTCACTATGCCGCAGTTTTTAAAAACGCGGTACAACGAAACCGTTGCAGTTATCATGGCGGTATTCTGGTTGTTTTTATACATCGTTGTCAACCTCACATCCATTCTTTATCTCGGCACCATTGCCATTAACAATCTTTCGGGGGGTGGTAATTTTCATCTCATTATGATTGGGCTTGCCTTTTTTGCGCTGCTTATTACACTAGGTGGCATGAAGGTGATTGGCTACACCGATGTGATACAGGTAGTGGTACTCGTAGTTGGGGGATTAGTGACGAGTTATATAGCGCTAACCCTGGTATCGGAAAAATTTGGATTGGGCAAAGATTTTTTAGCCGGCTTTAATAAAATGATGGAGGTGGCACCGGGGCATTTTGAAATGATTTTTAAAAAACCTGCACCCGATGCCACGGCACAACTGCGCGACAACTACATTGATCTCCCCGGCGTAGCGATGCTGATGGGAGGTATGTGGATAGCCAATTTAAATTATTGGGGCTGCAACCAGTACATCACACAAAGAGCATTGGGTGCCGACCTGAATACAGCACGTAAAGGAATTTTATTTGCTGCTTTAATAAAACTGATGATGCCTTTGCTGGTTGTGTTGCCTGGTATTGCGGCGTTTGTTTTGCACCAAAGCGGCGACCTGCAGGCACAGATGAGCCCCGATGGAAAAGTGGTGGCCGACAATGCTTATTCGGCTATCCTCGGATTTTTGCCAACAGGCTTAAAAGGTTTGTCTATGGCGGCTTTAACTGCGGCCATTGTTGCCTCCCTTGCCGGTAAAGCCAATAGCATTTCCACTATTTACACGCTGGATATTTACAAGAAGTATATCAACAGGGATGCCTCGGAAAAGAAACTGGTGTGGACAGGAAGGGTGGCTATTCTCGCTGCACTCGTTATGGCCATCATCATCAACTGGAAAGATTTATTAGGTATTGGTGGCGAAGGTGGATTTGTGTTCATTCAAAAATACACGGGCTATATTTCGCCGGCCATTTTTGCTGTTTTTTTGCTGGGCTTCTTTTGGAAACGCACTACGTCGGCGGCGGCCATTGCCGGCATACTGGGTGGCGTATTGCTCATGATCATTTTCGATCGCTTTTTGGTTGATTGGGCGGGTAATGAAACATTCATTTACACCGCGTTTCAAAACACGCAAGGCGTTTACCAAATTCCATTTTTAGTGAGCATGGGTTGGGTATTTTTCTTTACTGTGCTGCTGATGGTGGTAATTTCTTTGGTTGACAAAACCAAACCAACCAACACGCTTGTTGTGGATAAGAGTTTGTTTAAAGTATCGGGTTCGGTGCTGGCAATGATCCTTATTATCCTGGCTTTGTTACTTGCCTTGTACATCAGGTTCTGGTAAAAAAAAGTGGTATTGAAAATGTTTCCCAAAAAAACAAAAGTGTTTTTTATGCGTACAAAATTAATTCTGCTGCTCACTCTTTTTCTAAGCTTGCAGGGCTTAGCACAAACTACATTCACCAATCCGTTAAAAGCTTCGGGCCCCGATCCCTGGGCTATTTATAAAGATGGCTGGTATTATTACATGAACACTTCTATTACTAATGCCGGCGAAAATGAACTACGTCTGTGGCGTACAAAAAATATGGCCGAAATAGGAAAAGCAGAAAACAAAACCATTTTCGATCCACCCGAAGACAAGCCCTATAGCAAACAATTATGGGCACCTGAAATTCATTTCCTGGATGGCAAGTGGTACGTATATTTTGCGGCTGATGATGGTATTAACCTACACCACCGCATTTGGGTTTTAGAAAACAGTAACGCCAACCCTTTTGAAGGTGAATGGGAAATGAAGGGCAAACTGCAAACCGACAGCGGCGATCATTGGGCCATAGACCTTACCGTGTTTGATTACAAAGGAAAACGTTACGCTACGTGGAGCGGGTGGAAAAATTATAACAACGAGCAACAAAATATTTACATCGCCGAAATGGAAAATCCCTGGAAAATGAAAAGCGAAAGGGTGTTGTTATCAGAGCCGCAATACACATGGGAGCTGCAAGGTAAAGTGCCTGTTGAATGGCAAAAAAATACAGGTGAGCCACCCTACTTAAAAATTAATGAAGGGCCACAGTCGTTAATCAACAACAGCAAGCTGTTTATCATTTATTCGGCCAATGCCTGCTGGCTCGATTATAATTTAGGCATGCTCACCTACACCGGTAAAGGAAGTTTGCTAAATAGAAAAAACTGGAAGAAACATCCAAAGCCGGTGTTTTCGGCTGTCCCTGCAGAAAGCATTTACGCACCGGGGCACAACTCTTTCTTTAAATCGCCCGATGGTAAAGAAGACTGGATACTTTACCACGCAAACCCCACGGCTACGGATGGTTGCGGTGCCAAGAGAGCACCGCACATGCAAAAAATTTCGTGGAATAAAGATGGTACGCCTAATTTAGGAAAGCCCAGCCGTCGGCCAATGAAGTTACCTTCAGGAACGGTTACAGATTGATTACCGTTTTGACCAAACCGGCAATGCTGAAAATGTTTAGTGAGTAAAAAAATTTTCAGAAAAAAAGGCTGTCTCAAAACTGAGGCGGCCTTTTTTGCCGGACTACGTGATGGAATGACTTTTTGGAGCGCTAAATAAAACGCTCAACATGAAAACCAAACTTCAAACCCCATTTGTGTTTGTTACCAGATAGGCATCGTAACTATGCCACTCAATTCCATCTTGTTTCTCCCAGCGATGAAAATCCATGGTCACAAAATTTGACCCAGCCTCCGTCTCTACAAATAAAAAAAGCTGCTTCTAAAAAGAAACAGCCTGCGTATTTTTTCGAAAAAATAAATCAGTCAACAACCACCGCACCTTCCACCAACACGGTTACTTTATTATTCAACACTTCAACAAAACCTCCTTGTATATCGTAAGAAGTTGTGTGGTTTTGCTTATCACGCAAAACCTTTACGCGGCCGGCTTTTAATGCACTTACCAACGGAGCATGTTTATCAAGCACTTCAAACGAGCCGCTGATGCCGGGCATTTGCACGCCATACACATCGCCACTGAACAATTTTTTTTCTGGTGTTAGAATTTCTAGAGTCATAAAAACCCCAAACCCCTAAAGGGGCTTTTAGAACCCTAAAGCTTAAAATGCTTTCTAGGTTGGTTAATTAATTATGATTTACTCTTTAAGAGCTCTTGCTGAATAAAGAGATGAACGTACAAGAGTGCGACGCAACAATGCATAACAGTAGCACTGTACCCTGGTTCAAAAAAAAGCCTGTAATAAAGAACTATTTGAAAGAATAATGACTGCCTCAAAGTCCCTTTAGGGATTTAGGGTTTACCCTTGCACCTGCGCCAACATTTTCTTTCCTTTTTCAATGGCATCGTCGATACTACCCACCAGGTTGAAGGCCGCTTCGGGATATTCATCCACCTCGCCATCCATAATCATGTTGAAGCCGCGAATTGTTTCTTCAATCGGAACCAACACGCCTTTCAATCCTGTAAATGCTTCGGCAACGTGGAAGGGCTGCGATAGAAAACGCTGCACACGGCGGGCACGGCTCACCGTTAGTTTGTCTTCGTCGCTTAGTTCATCCATACCCAGGATGGCAATAATATCCTGTAGCTCTTTGTAGCGCTGCAAAGTAAGTTTTACGCGGTTGGCACAATCGTAATGCAGGTCGCCAACAATTTTTGGCGTTAATATTCTTGATGTAGAATCCAGTGGATCCACCGCGGGATAAATTCCTAAGTCGGCAATTTTACGCGACAGTACCGTTGTGGCATCTAAGTGTGCAAATGTTGTTGCCGGCGCCGGATCGGTTAAATCATCGGCCGGTACATATACCGCCTGTACCGATGTAATGGAACCATTTTTTGTAGAGGTAATTCTCTCCTGCATCAAACCCATTTCGGTGGCCAGCGTGGGCTGATAACCAACCGCAGATGGCATACGACCTAAGAGGGCAGATACTTCGGAACCTGCTTGTGTAAAACGGAAGATGTTGTCAACAAAAAATAAAATGTCGCGGCCTTTACCTGTGCCATCACCATCTCTGTAATATTCGGCAATGGTTAAACCAGATAGAGCAACACGGGCACGGGCACCGGGAGGTTCGTTCATTTGTCCGAATACGAAAGTGGCTTTCGATTCGGCCAGGTCGGTCATGTTCACCTTACTTAAATCCCATCCGCCTTCTTCCATGCTATGTTTAAAAGCCTCACCATAATTCATGATGCCCGCTTCAATCATTTCACGCATCAAATCATTTCCTTCGCGGGTTCTTTCGCCAACACCTGCAAACACCGAAACGCCGGCGTAAGCTTTTGCAATATTGTTAATCAGCTCCTGTATCAATACGGTTTTACCAACCCCTGCACCACCAAACAAACCAATCTTTCCTCCTTTGGAATAAGGCTCGATGAGGTCAATTACTTTAATACCGGTAAATAAAATTTCGGTGGCGGTAGAAAGATTTTCAAATGCCGGAGGACGGGCATGAATTGGGCGGCCATTTACTTTAGGCACGGGTGGCAGGCCGTCAATGGGGTCGCCGGTTACGTTGAACAAACGGCCTTTGATAAGGTCGCTGGCTGGCATGGTAATAGGTGCGCCGGTATCCACTACATCAACACCGCGGGTAAGGCCTTCGGTGCCGTCCATTGCAATGGTACGAACCGAGTCTTCGCCAAGGTGGTTTTGCACTTCGAGCACCAATGTATCGCCATTGTCTCTTTTAATTTCAAGTGCATTAAAAATTTCGGGTAGTGAGCCTTCGAACTGAACGTCGACAACAGCGCCGATTATTTGTTTAACCTTACCAATTTTTGCCATAATCAGGTTTTAAAAAAAGATTTTTAGAAACGAAAAACCGCGGATTTATGAGTCCGTTTTTCATTTGTGGCTGCGAAGGTAAGGGTGCATGGGTAATTTGCCAATTCGATGAAGGAAATAAATGGGTAACTTAATCCATCCTAAACCAATATTGTATGCTCGCCAGAATCCCGGCTATATTGCTTTTGCTGTGTTTCCATTTTTCGAACGCACAATATTTTGAGAAGGAAAAGGAATTGATCAACCGGGTTGCCAGTGCTACAAACGAAAAGGCATCTATCAAATCATTGGCCGAACTGGCGGAGTTTTATTACCTGCACCGGGCCGAAGCCAAAGGCGACAGTGTTTTACAAAAACAAATTTTCAATGCAGAGTTGTCAAACGATAAAAATCTTGTTCTTGAGGCTTTATTCAGCGGTGCTATAGAAAATGTTTCCAAATGGTCGAGTACCGAAACTTTTGACCGGGCATTAAAATTTGTTGACAAGGGAGTAATGTATGCAAGAAGTATGGGCCGGGCAGACTATGAGGTTATTGGATCCATTAGAAAGGCAGGTTTGTATAGAAAGAGAGGCGACAACGATAAAGCACTGGAGCAAATGCTTATGGCTGTCTCTTCACTTTCTAATACCACTAGCGATTCCCTAAAATCGGTTGTTTATCTTGAAACTGGTAGAATTTTTTTAGCAAAAAAGGATGCGATATCTGCCTACAAAAATTACAATAGTGCATTTGACCTCGCCTATAAAAATAATAACGTTCCTCTCCAAAGTGAATGCTACCACCATTTTGCCGAACTCTATCAATCGCTTTCCGACGTAGCATCTGCTAAAAAAAACCTACTCAGAAGCTTTGAAATCAACAGCAAGGCAGGTTATGAATTTGGAATGCTTCATGATTACAAGGACCTGGCACGGCTTACCGACGAACAGGAATACATTGACAAGCTGTTGAAGCTGGCGGGAAAATTAAAGTCTGATAAGTATTTGTTGTCGGGAAAAATCCTGATGTATGCCATTTGGATTGTTGTAAAGCAGGATAGCAAAGCAGCCCTTGACTACCTGCATGCAAATGAAGATCTGAATCAGTATTACCTCAACACTGGCATGCCAAGCTATTACTGGAACATCGGCAATGTATATTTTTATTCGAACAGGCCGGATTCGGCGATACGCTATTACACGTTGGCGGAACCTGGTTTGAATACTACATTTGAATCTTCCGTGCGCCAGGCACTATTTCATGACATGGGCGAAAGCTATTTGCAGCTCAACCAATTTTCGAGAGCTACGGTCTATTTTGAAAAAGCATTACTGATTAGTGAACAGCAAAACGATTTCTCGCTTGCTTCGGCAATAAGTTCGAAACTGAGTGCACTTTATGCCAATGGCGGTGATTATAAAAAGGCGTTTGATTACACGCAAAAGAATATTTTCTATAAAGACACTTTGGAGCAACTAAACGAGCAAAAGGAAGTTGTTCTTTTAGAGGTTGACCGGGAATCAAAAAAACATGAGAAAGACCTGGCTGATGCCGAAGCAAATGCACGGCGAACCCGAAATCTTCAGTACACCGGTATCGCTATTGCCATTGCATCTGTTTTTGCTTTTATGATTTTAATGGGCATGTTTCCAGTTTCCAGAGTAACAATAAAAATGCTCAGTTTTTTTGCTTTTATCTGCTTGTTTGAATTTATTGTTTTACTCGTTGATAGTTATCTACACAAGGTTACACATGGGGAACCGCTAAAAATTTGGAGTGCGAAAATAATACTGATAGCAATTTTGGTTCCTATTCAGCACTACCTGGAGCATGGCGTTGTGCATTTCCTTGCATCGCAAAGATTATTAAGAATGCGGCAGCATCTTTCCATTAGAAAAATGTGGCGGAACACAATAGCCAAAATAAAAAAACCGCCGGCCCCCGAAGATGTTGGTATTGAGGAAGACACAGCGGTTCTGTAATCAGACTTAGTTATTTCATCTTTGTAGAATCTACAATTGTTGAATCCTTGGGTAGAATTATTTCGATACAGGAACCAGGTGGTGGTGGGCAAATTGTGACAATATCGTAGTATGCCTCCACCGTCCACTGCAACGACTCGATATTTTTTGTACTCTGTTTTAAAACTACGTAGATGAGCGTTTTGTAATTTCTTACATCGCATTTAGCGGATCCATTTGGAAACCTGCGCACCTTACAATAATTCTCTGCTTCTGCATAATCCTTGTATCTGGCCTCAACCGGAATAACCCGATAGGTGGGCGATTTATATTTATCAAGTAAAGCCATGTAAACTTCGTTGTTTGGGTCAACAATGTTTATCCCAGTTTTGCAATTGGAGCCACTACACCCTCTCACAAACTTTTTCATCTTATCGGCTACTGAAATGTCTATCCGCCATTTCTCTGTGTCCACCTGCGGTGATGGTTGTGTTTGCTGCTGTGTACTTTCCTGATTGGTAGAAATGGACCTGCTCCCCACCGAATCGATGTTCTTATCTGCACCAGTTTTGCTCTCACTATTACAACTGATTAAAACGAAAAACAGCGCCGAAAAAATTATCTGTTTCATAACTGTAAGGTTTGGTTCTCGTAAATATACTTACAATATGATTGTAGATAATGCAGATTTTACCCTATCTGATTTTTTAATGCACTTTCAATAGCCGAACAAGGTATCATCATTGGCTTTTCTTCAATTGCAATTTCCAGCTGCTGCCCAACAACGGTGTAACTACCGCTGATGTTTCCAAAAACGGTTATGGAAAAACTTCCGCCCTGTTCGTCACCGTTAAAAGAACCGCCCTGCTTTTCTACTGCTGTCTTTGCACGGTTATACACCTCACTTGCCGAGCCGGTAAACGGAATTGAAAAATTACATTTTGACATAGTTGTTATTTACCTGCAAAGAAACGACTGTGAATGCAAATGGCTGGTTACACACCATTCCCTTTTCTACAGCAATGGCCAAAAACCAAAAACATTGTACTGGTCCAATCCCCAAAAAATTCCACATTTTTACTTAACAGTTTCAAAAAGTCGAATAATTACTGCCATCTTACAGCCCAAAACAAACAGGCACAGCATTTGCCTAACTCATCCGTATATGAAAACACTACTCCTGTACTCCGCCCTTATCTGCGGCATTTTTGCCTCTTGCCAAAACGCAAACAACACTACCAGTTCCAGCGACAACGATGACAATGAAGCCAAATCGGAAGGGCAGAAAAAAATTTCAAAAAGAAATTACAGCATCACTAAAGAAAATTCGTATTCCACCTTGTTTTTAGATAGTATGACAATGGAGAAATTCATTGCTGAAAAAAATCTTTCCGATTCTATTAGCAGAAGGATGCGGAGTTTTTACAACACACGTAATTACCAGTTTGCCTGGTTTAGCACTGATGGCCTAACCGAGCAGGCCCTGGGTTTTTGGAACCTCCACGACTACGTTACCACCTACGATAAAGACACCATGCTGCGTGACAAAGCCTTTCAAAAAAGAATGGCTGCGTTAACGGCCGAAGAAAGTTTGACGGTTACAGCAGGCAATAAATCGTACATCAACACGGAGCTCACCATGACGCAGCATTTTATCATGTACATGCTCAACAACTACGAAAAAGGCTATGTGAAAAGAAAAGAACTGGAACGTTTTGTTCCCTATATAAAGAGAGATGCGAAGTACCTGGCCGACTCACTGCTTACAAAAAAACATAAGGACGATAAGTACTTTGAAAACGTAAATGAACCTTACAAGTTATTAAAAGAGGAAATGGGCAAGTACTATACAATTGTAAAAAATGGTGGCTGGCCCCAAATACCAACCAGTAAAAAATCATTGAAAAAGGGCATCACTGATCCTGCCATTGTGTTGCTAAAAAAACGTTTGCAAATTAGCGGCGACATGATTGGACGAACTGACACCACATCGGTTTTTACGGACACGCTTGAGATGGCAGTGAAAAACTTTCAGTTGAGAATGGGCTACAAACCAGACGGGGTTGTTGGCGCAACATTAATAAAAGACCTAAACGTAACCGCGGAGCAAAGGCTCGAATTGATATTGATGAATTTAGAAAGAATGCGCTGGATGCAAACCAACCCAACCGGTAATTTGATTATAGTGAACATTCCTGAATTTAAACTGCACATGTACGAAGGCAAGAACAAAGCATTTGAAATGAACGTAGTGGTAGGCAAGGAAGGGCATAACACAATGATGTTTAACGGCGATTTGAACCAGGTTGTTTTTAGCCCATACTGGAACGTACCGCCAAGTATTGTGAGAGATGAAATATTACCCAAGCTGGCGTCGAACCCCAGCTACTTAGAAAGCCAGAATATGGAGCAGACAGGTATGGAAGGCGATTTGCCCGCCATCCGCCAAAAACCGGGCGAAGGAAATGCGTTGGGGAAAGTCAAATTTTTATTTCCCAATTCCTTCAACATTTATTTTCACGACACACCATCGAAAAGTTTTTTTGAGAAAGATAAAAGGGCTTACAGCCATGGTTGTATAAGACTAGCCGAGCCGGAAAAAATGGCCAACTATTTATTACAGAACAAAAGCGGGTGGGATGCCGGCAGAATTAATGAGGCCATGAACGCCGGGGTTGAAAAATTTGTAAAACTTGACAAACCCGTTCCTGTAATTATTACGTACTACACGGCCTGGGTTGACGAAAACGGCCGCTTGAATTTTAGAGATGACATTTACAGCCACGACAAAAAGCTGGCGCAGAAAATGTTTTTGTAAAATTGATTTACCGGCCAAAACAATTTTTCACGCGGAGGCGCAGTGTTCACGGAAGATACTTCTGCGTTCGCTGCGCCCCCGAGTGAAATTATCTCTCCCATCAGTTAGTTCATGGTTACGAGCGTAGGGTATCATCTTACCGTTTCTTGCCGCAGATATTACAAACCAACAAAGCATTGCTCTCCCTAAAAACCTGTATGCTTACATTTGCGGCTCATTCAAAAGCAAATGCAATTAGTAGAAGTAACCGACAAAAAAACCGAACAGCAATTTATTGAGGTAAATGTTTTTGTCAACAAAGGCAACCCCAACTACATCCGTCCACTCGATAAAGATGTACGGGATGTTTTCGACGAAAAGAAAAATAAAACTTTTCGGTTTGGCCAGGTTATACGCTGGCTGTTGCAAAATGAAAAAGGCGAAAACATTGGTCGCATTGCGGCCTTCACCAATAAAAAATACAGGAACAAAGGTGATGATGTACCCGTGGGTGGCATTGGTTTTTTTGATTGCATTAATGATGATGCTGCAGCCCAAAAGCTTTTTGACGTGGCAAAAAAATGGCTTCAGGAAAAAGGGGTTGAAGCAATGGATGGCCCCATAAACTTTGGTGAAAGAGATCGTTGGTGGGGGGTGGTGGTAGAAGGTTTTCATGAACCCTTGTACTGCATGAACTATAATCCGCCCTACTACAAAATCCTTTTTGAAAACTATGGTTTCAAAGTTTTTTTTCAGCAGGTTTGTTTCAGTAAGGATCCTTTAAAAAAACTGAGCGACAAGATTTGCGAACGGCATGCGCATTTTAATAACGACCCATCGTTCTACGTAAAAACAATTGAAAAAAATAATCTTGAAAAATATGCCACCGATTTTGCCGCGGTTTACAACGCTGCCTGGGCAGGGCACGGCGGGTTAAAAGAATTGAAAAAAGAACAGGTGATGGTAATGTTTAAAACCATGAAGCCGGTAATGGACGAACGCATTATTTGGTTTACATACCATAACGAAAAACCCATTGCCATGTTTGTAAACCTCCCCGATTTAAACCAATGGTTCAAACACCTGAACGGCAAGTTTGATTTGCTGCACAAACTGAAATTTTTATGGGTAAAAAAAACAAAACCCTGTAAAAAATTTACGGGTATTGTTTTTGGAATTATTCCCGAGTTTCAAGGCAAGGGCATTGATGCTTTTATGGTACGTGAGGCGTACAACCACGTACACAAGCCTGGCTTTGATTATACCGAATATGAGATGCAATGGATTGGCGATTTTAACCCAAAAATGCTGAACGTAGCTTTAGGTTTGGGCGATGTTTTTGAAAGCAGGCGGCTTACCACTTACCGCTATCTTTTTAACAGGGAGAAAGAATTTAAAAGGCATCCTTTTTTTGCTTAAACAGAAAATGTAATTTTATCAAGCGCATGACACTACCCGTTTTAAAATATAAAACCATTGAAGAGTACCTGGCTTTTGAAGATGAAGCCGATGGAAAACATGAGTACTATCAAGGCGAGATATTCAATATGGCGGGTGGCACAATTGATCACAACCGCGTTGTAAGAAATACTTTAACCGCAATAGACCAATTTTTAAAAGATAAAACTTGCCAGGTTTATCCATCAGATCTTAAAGTCTACATCGAAGCCAACTCTTTATACACCTACCCCGATATTTCTATCATCTGCGATGCGCCGGAATTTTATGCGGAAAGAAAAGACACCATTCTAAATCCCGCTGTTATTATTGAAGTGCTTTCTCCTGGTACAAAAGATTACGACCGCGGGGGGAAATTTGTATTGTACCGGCAAATTCCTTCACTACAAGAGTATGTGCTTATTTCTTCCATGGGCTATAGTTGTGAAAGATTTAAAAGGCAGGCAAACAACCAATGGATATTGACTGAAGTAAAATTGCCCACTGAAAAAATTGCTGTTGAAACTATTGGCTTCGAAACCATGCTTACTGAACTGTATAGAAACGTAAACTTTACCGAAGGGGAAAATCAGGATAACCTCCATCCGGTGAAACAATAACTTTTACTTCCTGCAAGTAGCAGTTTATCCACAGAAGCCACCAAACCGCTTTTCTGTAAACCTCATTACCCTACCTTAGCAACCGAGGTTTAGTATGGAAAAATTTATTGTATCGGCACGCAAATACCGGCCCCAGGCTTTTGATACGGTTGTAGGGCAGAATCACATTACCATCACTTTAAAAAATGCAATTAAGAGTGGCCATTTGGCGCATGCATTTTTATTTTGCGGTCCACGCGGTGTTGGTAAAACCACCTGTGCCCGCATACTGGCAAAAACAATCAATTGTCTTAATGTTTCCGATGATGGAGAGGCTTGTAATGTTTGTAATTCCTGCACTTCGTTTAACGAAGGCACTTCAATGAACATACACGAGTTGGATGCGGCAAGTAATAATTCGGTTGACGACATACGCAGCCTGGTTGAGCAGGTAAGGTTTTCGCCGCAGGCCGGCAAATACAAAGTGTATATCATCGACGAGGTACACATGCTTTCCTCATCAGCTTTCAACGCGTTTTTAAAAACCCTGGAAGAGCCACCCGCACACGCCATTTTTATTTTAGCTACTACCGAAAAACATAAAATACTCCCCACCATTTTAAGTCGCTGCCAGATTTTTGATTTTAAAAGAATTACACTGCAGGATACCGTTGACCACCTGCAGGGCATTGCTAATAAAGAACAAATAAATACTGAAGAAACGGCCCTGCAACTGATTGCGCAAAAAAGCGAAGGATGTATGCGGGATGCACTGAGCATACTTGATAAAATTGTGAGTTTTACCAACAGCGAAGTAACCTACAACAACACCATTGAGCACCTGAATATTTTAGACGCGGATTATTATTTTAAACTTGTTAACTGCATGTTGCAGCAAGACCTTGCTGGTGCCATGCTTTTATACGACGACATTGATAAAAAGGGTTTTGAAGGCGATGCCGTATTAAATGGTTTTGCTGAATTTTTGCGTAACCTGCTTATTTGTAAAGATGAGAGAGTTGCCGGTTTGCTGGAAGTTGTAGAAAGTTTCAGGCAGCGGTTTGCCGAAACAGCCAAACAAACCGGGGCCGGTTATTTGGTAAGTGCATTAAACATTTTGAATGATGCCGAAATAAATTTTAAAGCAGCAAAAAATAAACGCCTGCATGTTGAGCTGGCGTTAATAAAACTCTGTTACCTGCAACAAGCCATAGAGCTTACGGGCAACGGCGCCGGCATTGATAAAAAAAAAATAGTTGACGGTGCAAAGTCGGTGGCGTTCCGAAACATTCAGCCCATTGCTACACCCCTCATCGCTCCGGCTTCCGCAAAAAAAACCGGGGTGCCTACACCAACAAAAACAGTTGAGCCCGTTGTGCAAAAAACCCAGGAGGCTAAACTTATTATACAAACTGAAGACCAACCCGTTTCGATTGTTGCAGAAACCCGGGAACCTTACCCCACTGCCCCCGCCAGCCCCGAAAGAGTAAAAACAAAACTGGGCAGCCTTGAAACATTGAGGCAAAAATTAGGTAGCACCAGCAACGTTGTCGCACACAGGCAACCCATTACGCAGCAAAGTTTAGATGCCGCCTGGTTCAGTTTTATTGAAAGTTTGAAAGCCTCAAAAAATCCGGCCTGGCAAAGTTTTGAAGTGGCACAACTACAGATAATAGACGATAACAGTTTTCAGGCAATTGTAGGCAACAACATTAATCAAAAGTTTTTGGAGCTGGAAAGAAATAAAGCTTCCGAATTTTTAAAACAGGCGTTAAGCAATCCGCTGTTGCAACTAATTGTTGTTTTAATTGAAGGTGAAAAAGAAATTATTACGGAAGGGTTGCCATTGAGTTCGAAAGAACAATACCAAAGAATGATTGAACAGTACCCGTTGGTGAAGGAACTCAAGGATAGGTTGAAGATGGATTTGGATTACTGATACTTTTGGCCGCAACTTAACTGCCTAAAAAAGATTTTTTTCAAGTTGATAAGAGCCCAATTTTTTTGAAAATTTTCATTTTGCGAGAACAAGATAACGGAGCTATGAGGGATATAATGCTATAATTTTAAAAAATCACCGCCAATAAAAAAATTACCGCTGCAACTAGAATCACATTTATGGTAAAAAAACAACCCCAAGGATTAGTAGAAGATCCTAATAAAATTGAAGGCATTCCTTCAAAAGAGTTATTCATTGATATGCTGGTGAAAGACCTATCTCTCAGAGATGCGATCGGAGATTTGGTGGACAATTCCGTTGACGCAGCCAATAAACACGCAGGTGGTAAAAATGATTTAAGTAAGTTTTCAGTCCATATTACATTCGATAAAAGTCATTTCAGTATCAGCGATAATGCCGGTGGTATTGAGGAGGAGATTGCAAGAACTTCTGCCTTTAAGTTGGGTAAGCCCAAAAACTTTAAATCTGGCGAGCACACAATTGGACAGTTTGGAATTGGTATGAAACGAGCATTTTTCAAACTTGGTGAATATATCGTTGTAGAATCGGTTGCATTGAATTCCGACTTCACACTTACTATCCCCATAAAAGAATGGCGAGAAAGAAAAGACGAAACAGACTGGGATTTTAAATTCGACAAAACACCCAACTTAAAAAAGCATTTACTTCAAAAGACCAAATTAAAAATTACTGTTACTCAATTAAAGCAAGATGCAAAAAGCCAATTTGTTGATTCACAATTTTTAACTGATTTGCAAAATGAAATTGCATTGGAACATTTGTTCGCAATTAATAAAGGGCTTAAAATTTATATCAACTCTGAAAAGCCGTTAGAAGCCCCGAACATCACTCTCATATCAGATAGAGATTTTAAACCGGCGTATTGGAGTCATTCCTTCCCAAGTGGACTAAAAGTTGAAATCGTGACAGGTATTTCAGAGGATAAAGGCGATGAAGGTGGTTGGTATATCTTCTGTAATGATCGGTTGATTCTTGGTCCCGATACAACCGAGGTAACAGGATGGAAAGGTGGAAAAACCAAAGGAGGCAAAGAAGGAAAGGAGCTACCAAAATATCATGACCAATATTTTCGTTTCAGAGGTTATGTTTTTTTTAATGCTGATGATTCTTCAAAGTTACCCTGGACAACATCTAAAACAGGAATTGATAAAGATTCTCCCGAATATTCATATACCAAAACTCAAATGATATTCATGGCAAAGCAGGTAAAGCCTTTAATGGATGAAATGAAAAAGGAGAGAGAAAGGGATAACCCTAAAAGTGAGCGGCTTTTAAATTTAAAAGTTGATGCCGCAAGTGAAAAATCAGTAAAGGAAGTCTCAGTAATACTTCAAAATAAGAAATCACTTCCCACAGCTTATGTGTATCCCAAAAATCTTTTCAATCCGGCACCCAAAGGAAATGTTGACACAAATATTTCATTCTCCAAGCCAACCCACAGGGTGAAAAAGGTAATGAATTATTTTAAGGTTGATAATCCGCATGATGCTGGTTCAGAAGCATTTGATTATTTCTATAAAAACGAAATGGGAAAATGGTGATGAAAGTAACACCCGAAAAGAAAAATTTCGAGAGGATAAATTACTCTCTGCGTCCTGCAAAGCATATTGAGCGGAAAATGTTTTCTGAAACCTTTGGTAAGTTGTCCATACTTGACAATATTAAAAACTATAGGTACATCGGAATGGGGTCAGCATACTTTTCAGACTTTAATTTGTTTCACAAGACACTAGGCATAAATAAACTTTTAAGCATAGAAGGTGAAGATGATAAAAAAACTAAAGAGAGAATCAGATTCAATAAACCTTTTGCTTGCATTGATGTAGAATTTGGATGGACTGATAAGGTGCTGCCAACACTGCCTTGGAAAAAATGGCAAGAGAAAAGTATTGTTTGGCTTGACTATGTAGACAAATTAACGGAAGGAATATTAGGTGATATTGATACGGTTTTATTCAATGTAAAAGCAGGCAGCGTTTTTCTTATAAGCGTCAACATTGAAGAAGATGACGAGCGGGATAAAATAAAAAATCCTACTAAACTTTCTGCAAAAAAATTTCGCTTGAAAATGTTAAGTGAGAATGTCGGAAAAGAAAGTATTCCTCAAAGAGCATTTGATTTGGTTCTGAATATCGAGAACAATAAATCAGTCATCCGGGAAATTATTGACAACGCTTTTCGTAGTGCTGTTAAGAAACGCAATAGTGGTGTTGCTGAAGCAGACCATGTTGAATACAAACAGCTATTCAATTTACATTACAGAGACAGTTGCGACATGTTAACGGTTGGGGGAATAATTTTTACAAAGAATCAAAAGGAAAAAGTTAATGAAATGTTTGACCACTTGGATTTTATTAGACAAGGAAAAGATTGTTTCGATATAGTTGTCCCAAAATTAACCTATCGGGAACTACACGCTCTTGATAAAGTGCTCCCGTACATAAAGAGAAAAGACAACAAGAAGGGTAACAGCGATTTGAGCAGGATTCCCCTCTCGGCAAATGACAAGAAAAACTATGCAAATATCTATCGCTATTTCCCAACTTTTGTAGAGACAAACCTATGACCACGACAAAACGAAAAATAAGAGTTCTTGATTTGTTTGCGGGTGCAGGAGGCTTTGGACTTGGCTTTAGTTTAGCGAACAACTTCAAATTAATTTGTTCTCTTGAGGTGGATAAATGGGCTGTTGACACACTCAAAGCAAACAATTACGAAAAGCAAAAAATTATTCAAGATGACATTCGGCATTTTAAAACTGCCGACCAAATTCTTGCTGTTTGTCCCTCAAAACCCGATGTAATTATTGGTGGTCCACCTTGTCAAGGTTTTAGTTTTGCCGGTCCAACAAAAGACCCAAAGGATCCACGAAATTCTTTATTCAAAAACTATGTCCAGTGGGTTAGTGTTCTGCAACCCAAAGTTTTCATTATGGAGAATGTGAGAGGCCTTCTGACGGGTAAAAATGAGAAAGGCGAAAAGGTAATTGAAATAATTAAAACAGCCTTTCGAGCATTAGGTTATACACTAAACATTTGGGAGCTAAATGCTGCCAATTACGGAGTGCCTCAAAACAGGGAGAGAATTTTTATTGTTGGAAATAAAAAGGGTATTGAAATCTCAGAACCTCCAATTACACATTATCTGCCCACTGAAAAGAAAATGCTTAATGGCAAAGCAAAAATTTTGAAACGAGCTATAAATGTTCAAAAAGCAATTGGCGACTTACCCAAGTTAAAGGCTGGGGAGGGAGTAGAGGAAACAATTTTTTCAGGTACGCCTCGCAGTGAATTTCAAAAAGAAAGTAGAGATATTCCACTTTTGTATAACCACGTTACAATGGTTCACACAAAAAGAGTGGTTGAAAGGTATGAGCAAATTTTAAGTGGGTTACGATTGGAAGAAATTCCAGTAGAATTTCAAGTAAGAAAGAGAAACGGCAACGGCGACGTTTCTGTAATCGAATACAATTCAAACTACCGCCATCTGAAACCTGATATGATAGCTTACACCATCCCCGCTTCCTTCTATTCAAATTTTATTCATCCAAAACAGCCAAGAAACATTACATCAAGAGAGGCGGCCAGATTGCAATCATTTCCGGATAGTTATATTTTCAAAGGAAAGCGAACTCAAATTTCTTCTAAACTTTTAAAACAGTTAGGAAAAGAAGACGAGAATTTTCTTTCCCAATACAATCAAATTGGAAACGCTGTTCCCCCACTTTTAGCCAAAGCCGTTGCTGAAAGGATATTCCATTTTCTAAATGAGGAGGCAGTATAACTTCAATTATAAACCTTACTTGCAAATTTTCATTTTCAAACTATCACGTTCACCTATTATCTCACTTTCCCCCTTTTACTTTAATTTCGGCACTCAAAACAAAGTACAACATGGCCGAAGTGATATTGATGCCCCGATTGAGCGATACAATGACGGAAGGAGTTATTGCCGCCTGGCATAAAAAAGTGGGCGACAGCGTAAAAAAAGGCGACCTGCTTGCGGAAATTGAAACAGACAAAGCCACTATGGAACTGGAAAGTTATAAGGATGGTACACTGTTGCATACCGGTGGCGATAAAGGCGCAAAAATTTCGGTTGATGATCTGCTGGCCATTATTGGCAAACCGGGTGAAGATATTTCGGCGCATTTATCGGGCAACAACACAAACCCCGCTGCCGAAAATAAAAGTGTAAGCAAGGAAAGCACCACCATTAATAAAGCCGAAGGTGAGGTAGCCCCGGCTGCTACCGACAAACCCGCCGAACCAGCAGGAAAAGCAATGGACATAAGTAAGATGGACGAGGTTGTATTAATGCCCCGCCTGAGCGATACTATGACCGAAGGCGTGATTGCTGCCTGGCATAAAAACGTTGGCGACGCGGTGAAAAAAGGCGAAGTGCTGGCCGATATTGAAACCGACAAAGCCACCATGGAATTGGAAAGTTATAAGAACGGTACACTGCTACACCAGGGTGCAGCGGCGGGGGAAAAAGTTGCGGTAAACGATTTGCTTTGCATTATTGGCGAGAAAGATAAAGTTGATGTTGCAGCGATTGTTGCTTCGGCAAAAGGGGGAATGAATAGCGAACCGACGAACAAGCCCGCCGGGGAACAGGGGAATGAAGGAGTAAACACATCATCCGAAACAGCCACAGGCATTAAAAGTGAACAGTCCAAGGGAGCACCACAAGGTGTGGCCACCGATGGCAGAATAAAAGCGTCGCCGCTGGCTAAAAAATTAGCGCAGGAAAAAGGTATCGACATTGCACAGGTACCCGGCAGTGGCGACAATGGCCGGATAATAAAAACTGATATTGATAATTATAAACCTCAGGCGCAACCACAGCAAGCTGCCGAACAGCCCCAAACAACAAATTTATCTACCGGAGCTTTAGCGAAGGCGGACTACAAACCCCAAACATTTTCCGGCGAAGAAGGCTACACGGACATGCCCGTTTCGCAAATGAGAAAAATTATTGCCCAACGGTTGGGCGAAAGCAAATTCAGTGCGCCGCATTTTTATTTAACCATGGAAATAAACATGGATAATGCAATGGCGGCCCGCACACAAATGAATGAAGTGAGCGAAGTGAAAATTTCTTTCAACGACATGATTGTAAAAGCCGTGGCGATGGCGTTGCGTAAACACCCGGCGGTTAACGCTTCGTGGAAAGGCGATTTCATCCGCCGCTATCAACATATAAATATTGGTGTTGCTGTTGCTATTGAAGATGGACTGATTGTGCCAGTAATAAAATTCGCTGATCAAAAAACATTGAGCCAGATTGCGGCCGAAACAAAAGAGCTGGCGGGCAAGGCAAGAAATAAAAAATTACAGCCGAACGAATTTACCGGCAACACTTTTACTATTTCTAATTTAGGAATGATGGATGTGGAGGAATTTACGGCCATAATAAATCCACCTGATAGTGCAATTATGGCGGTGGGTAGAATTAAAGAAGTGGTGGTGCGTATTGCTCGTGGAGACACGAGCAATGGCGATGCATTTGGTGTAAGCAACGTAATGAAAATTACACTAAGCTGCGACCATAGAAGTGTTGATGGCGCAGTGGGTGCAGGCTTTTTACAAACGTTTAAAAAGTATTTGGAAAACCCGGTTACGATGCTGGTGTGAGAGCGAAAATTTTGAAGGAATGATCGACGTATAAAAGCCTTGGTTTTTTACCGGGGCGTTTCATAATCACTCCTTCAACCGGTACAACAACTTTCCATCAGGGTCAATTTTTAAATGCCATTCAGAATAATCCGCACCATTTGTTTTGATAGGCATTTTAAATTCATGCTTTTCATCTTTCACCAAAAACTTTTTAGTTGTAGTGGTGCCATCATCGGAGGTTAATTGTACTTCAATTGGAAACTGGTAAACCGGTCCTTCCTGCTTCACTTTTAAAATGAACTCATTTTTGCTAGTCCCGGTTTCCATTTTTAAAACAGGTATGCCTGGCCGGTACAACCACTGATCAAAAAACCAGGTGAGTTCCTGCCCCGACACTTTTTCCACTATGGCTTCAAAGTCTCTTGTATCAGCATTGCTTCCTTTGTATTGGTGGTAATAGGTTTGCAAAATTTTTCTAAAAGCACTGTCGCCAACTTCCTGGCGCAGCATGTGCAACACCCACCCACCCTTTTCGTAACTGTTGGCATTCAGTAGCGACATTAAATCGGTGGTAGAATCAACAACGGCACTGTTCCTTTCTTTTAAAAACCCAATGATCTTTTGTTTTTCATTCTGCATTCTTTTATAAGCCGTGTCTTTCCCATAGGTTTTTTCAAAATAATAATTGGTGAGGTAGGTGGCAAAACCTTCACTCAGCCATAAATGGGCAAAACTTTTTTCCGAAGCCTCATCGCCAAACCACTGGTGTGCAATTTCGTGTGCCACAATTGCCTCCGACTTGCGTTGCCCCGACACCAGTTCTTCGGAATAAAAAATAGCCCCTGCATTTTCCATTCCACCAAACATTGTGGTTGATTGTACGTTGGCCAGTTTGCTGTAAGGAAACGGAGCGATGTAATGAATAAAAAATTGCAGGATGGATGGTGCCACGGCATAGTCGTAAAAAAGTTTTGCGCTGTCCTGTGGATATGCCCAGGCCGAAACCGGAATGCCTTTTGAGTTTTCATTAAAACTTTTCACTGCAAAACGTGCCGCACCCATGGCCATAATTTTTGTAGAAATCGGATCCGTTTGTTTCCAATGCGTCAATTTTTTATTGCCACCCAATTTTTTTTCTTCTACCAACATTCCATTTGAGATAACCCGATATTTTGCAGGGGCAGTTATAATAAATTCAAAAGAGGCTTTATCGCCGGGCACATCGTTTACAGGCAACCAGTTTCTTGCACGGTTGGGCCAGTGGTCGCTAAAAAAAGTGCGTTCGCCAAACTTATTTTTAGAAATGATTAAGCCATCTTTTGGTGTGCCGATGTAGCTGATTTCAAATGTGCGGATCTCATTTTTTTTGGCGTTCGTTTTTAAACTGATCACCAATTTATCTAAGTCTTGAAACGATTGTAAAACAGCATTGCCTTCCTTCACCATAAAAACCTTCATCCCTTTTTCTTCCTCGAGGCCAATTAAATCAAATTGCAATTGCGATGCATCGGCCAAAAATTTTACAGTGGTGGTGGCCTTGGCGTTAATAGCGTCCGCTGCATCGGAAAGCTCTACTTCAAACTTATAATGTTGCACATCTATTTGCTGCGCAAAGATTACTGCCGGGAAGACGAGAAGAAAAAAAGAAAACAACTTTTTCATTGCAAAAAATTAATTTTTTTGAACAGGCGAGGTTTAAGCCTTACCCGATTTGTGCCTCCAGGCTTCGGGTTGTAACTCGTGAACTCGTGAACTTGTAAACTTGCGACCTCCTCACAGTTTCTCCAGCATCTCCACCACTTTTTCTCTTCTTAAGATGACGTAACCAATTCTATCGTTGCTTATGCCCTCTTTTAGCTGGTAGCTAAATGTTAATTGGTCGTTGGCAACATCGGTTTCAAAATACTTGAACGAAATGGTGGGATGTTCTTTTAACTCCGCACCAATTTCGTACAAATGTGTTGACAAAATAAACAGCGAATTTTTAATTTTTATCAGGCCCTTTATTACGGCTAATGAACACTTCATTGCATCCTGCACATTGGTGCCTTTAAACAATTCATCAATGAGCACCAGCCATTTTTTGCCATCGTTTATTTTGTAGATGGTATTTTTTATGCGTTGCACCTCGTTGTAAAAATAGCTTTCGCCTTTTACAATGTTGTCCGTAACAGTTATGTTCGATAGTAGTCCATCAAACAAACTTAGCTTCATGGTTTTTGCAGGAACGGCCATACCAATGTGCGCCAAAAAAACTGCTGACCCTACCGCTTTTATCATGGTGCTTTTACCAGCCATGTTGGCCCCGGTTAAAAACAAAAAGTTTTCGTTCGGATGGAGCGATAAATTGTAGGCAACGGGGTTTTGCACCAGTGCATGGTAAAGGCCTTCCGATTGAAAGAATGGTTCTTCCTGCACTACAAACTGCGGAAACTGCAGATTAAAAGTTTTAACCGCCATGGCCATTGAGTACCATGCCTCCAGCCGGCTAAAAATGTCAATCATCTCAAGTGTTTCCTGTTTGTAGTGCTGCCGTAAAAAGTAAGCGTAATACAAATTTTCCTGCGCTGAAAATTCCTGCGTTGCTACCGACTGCGCCAACTGTTGCAACGGTTTTTCCTGCAGCGTTTTTTTTATCCGCTCAATATAAAAATGAAGGTTAACGGGCAATTCTGTTTCTGCAAAAAGAGCTTCAATTTTTTGCAGCCCTCTATAAAAATCGGCAAAATGTTTTACCGAATATTTTACCATTGAGTAATCGTGGGCATGCAAAACTTTGTAGGTAAAACTGTTTACGGCATTTACCTGTTGCGGCACGGGATCTAGATTGTAATCTAAAAACTTGTCAATCATTATCACTGTGCCGTTGGTTATTTCGGGTGGCCAGTCGGCTATGCGATGCAACAGTGTTTTAATAATGTTCTGCACACCAATAATGCGTTGCAGATCGTGGTGTGGCTCCATAAAAAACCGGCGTAACCACTCTTTACCACCAACGGTTTTTGTAAAGTTGAACTTGTGAAAGATGGAAAACTCTTCCTCGGCGTGGAAGATGGAAATGTCGTTGAAGGTTATTTTGTCTATCTGCATAATCACCGTGGCCTCCGCCAGATGGCGAGGGAATTTAATTACTCCGAAAATTTCAAAAATTTTTTTACCCTTCCGTGTAGTGAGTGGAATTGTGCTGTAAGTAAACCTTAGTAGCGCATCAGATGCGCTTTGAATCCAACCTTATTACCTTATTCACCTCTGTAGTGCTGCTCAATAAGGTAATAAGGTTAGATGCTCTATGTGCTGATTTTTCTACTAAGGTTTAATACAGTTTACATGTATATTTCTACATTTCGTTTCCAGTCATTATACCAATTCATTGGTACTAAAAACACCAATTCCTTTCCAGCAAATACATCAAAGAAACATTTTTGATTGTTAACAAATTTTAACTTCACTTCAAAGCATTGGTTGAGAAAACTAATTTTAGTAACCCATACCCGATCGTCGGCTGAAAAATTCACCTGTCAAATTCTAAACGCTTACCTCCTACAGATTCATTCCACACACCATCTCCATAAACTAAATTGCCATTTACAAATGTATGTGTGATGGCCGCGGGGAATGTGTGGCCTTCAAAAGGACTCCATCCACAACCCGACAAAATATTGTTTTTGCTTACAGTTGTTTGTGCGTTGGTATCAACAATTACCAGGTCGGCGTAATAACCTTCACGAATATAGCCGCGGTCTTTAATCTCAAAACATTCGGCAACGGCGTGACTCATTTTCTCTACAATCTTTTCCAAACTTATTTTGCCTGCTTTAAAATACTGCAACATCAGCAATACAGAATGCTGCACCAATGGTATTCCCGCATGCGCTTTTTCATACGGTTCATTCTTTTCTTCCCAGGTATGCGGGGCATGATCGGTTGCAATTACATCCAACCTGTCGTCAAGCAAAGCCGCCCACAATGCTTCTTTATTGTGCGAGGCTTTTATGGCGGGATTGCATTTTATTAAGTTGCCGTACTGCGCATAATCGTCGGCGGTAAAATGAAGATGATGCACGCATACCTCCGCGGTGATACGTTTGTCTTTCAGTGGCAGCATGTTGGTGAACAGTTGCAGTTCTCTTTCGGTGCTTATATGCAGTATGTGCAATCTTGTGCCGTATTTTTTTGCGAGTTGCACAGCTTTGAATGAAGATTCAAAACATACCTCTTCATCTCGTATGAGTGGATGATCTGAAGGTTGCAAATCGGCCTTTTCCTTTTTGATCCGTTCCAGGTTTTCTTTGATCATGCTTTCTTCTTCACAGTGCGTTGCAATCAACAATTCGCTTTCACTAAAAATTTTGTCGAGGGTAATGTAGTTATCAACCAATAAATTTCCGGTTGATGAACCCATGAATATTTTAATGCCGCAGACGTCATTTTTTCTTTTGTTGGTATGCAACACTTCTTCGGTGTTGTTGTTTGATACGCCCATAAAGAATGAATAGTTGGCCAATGAGCTGTTGGCTGCAATGTTGTATTTCTCCTCCAGCAGTTGATGAGTTAATGCCGGCGGCACTGTGTTAGGCATTTCCATAAAGGAGGTAACACCGCCCGCTACGGCGGCCTTCGATCCCGAATAAATTTTTTCTTTGTGTGTGAGGCCCGGTTCTCTAAAATGTACCTGGTCGTCAATGGCCCCAGGGAAAAGAAATTTTCCTTCACCATCTATTTCTATGTAGCTGCCTGAAGCAGTTGGAATCCGCGGCGCTATTTTTTCTATTCGTTCGTTGCTTATTAAAACATCAACAACATTGATGCTCCCTTCGTTCACGCAATTGATGTTTTTTATGAGGTACTTTTGCATAATTTGAAAAACTAAATAGCTGTTCATGCAATTTAAAGAAACCCTTGTTCAACTACTGCTTCTGTTTTTACCGGCCCTTGCTATTTGTCAAACTACTTACCTGCCGCAAGGCGCAAAAGAAAATATAATTCTTGAGCGGTTAGAAATAAAAAGAGGTACCGACTCCATTCTCAACTTTTCAAAAACAAAACCTTTTAGTCGCAGGCAATTTATTCCGCATTTGGGCCGGGTAGATTCTGGTTTGTCGAAAGTTGACCAATACAATTTGTACACCGCCAACATAAGTAACCTTGAATGGGCAATGGGCGATAGAAGCCAATACGCCAGCAAAAAACCGGTGGGTAAAAACTTTTATCAAACGCCTGCAAATTTGTACGAGGTAAATACTAAAGATTTTTTTTTAGCGGTTAACCCCGTATTTCAATATTATGTTGGTAAAGAAAACAATAACGACCAGCATATTTTTTTGAACTCCAGGGGTATTACACTTCGTGGACGCATTGCCGATAAAATTGGGTTTGCCGCCTACATTACCGATAACCAGGAAAGGGACCCTTTGTATGTACAGCAATGGGTTGCGGAAAGACAAGCCGTACCCGGTGCCGGTTTTTATAAAGATTTTAAACGCACGGGTTACGATTATTTTGATGCCCGCGGCTACATAACTTTTAATGCCACCAAATACATTGATGTGGTTTTTGGTTACGACAAAAATTTCATTGGCAACGGTCATCGCTCACTATTCCTCAGCGATTTTTCAAACAATAGTTTGTTTTTAAAACTCAACACCCGCATCTGGAAATTTAATTACCAGAATATTTTTATGGAGTTGCAGAATGCAGAACGTGTTGGCGCCGACATTCTTGTTCCCAAAAAATACGCGGCCCTGCACCATCTTGATTTGGCGGTTACCAAATGGCTGAACATTAGTGTGTTTGAAGGTGTAGTATTTGGCCGTAAAGATCATTTTGAATTTGGCTACCTCAACCCTGTAATTTTTTACCGCTCGGTGGAGCAACAAAACGGAAGTTTTGATAACGCCGTTGCGGGCCTTGATGCAAAAGCAAACGTGGCCAAAAAATTTCAGTTTTACGGACAGTTACTGTTAGATGAATTTAAACTGAGTGAAATAAAAAGCAACCGGGGTTGGTGGGCCAATAAGTTTGGCTGGCAGTTAGGTGCCAAGGCAATTGATGTGGCGGGTATAAACAATTTGGATGTACAGGTAGAAGTAAATCGTGTGCGGCCGTTTACTTATTCGCATAGAGACTCAGTAGCAAACTACACGCATTACAATCAGCCAATGGCGCACCCGCTTGGTGCAAACTTTAATGAGTTTATTGGTATTGTGCGTTACCAACCCGCACCACGCTGGTTGTTAAAATTAAATACCGTGCAATACATGCAAGGCCGCGATACGGGCAGTGTTAGTTTTGGCGGCAATATTTTTTTACCCAACGTAGCTCCTTTCCGCAACCGCGATTATGGTTTTGATATTGGCGAAGGTGTACGCACCAATGTTGGTTATGCATCCTTCCTTGTACAGTATGAGTTGCGGCCCAACTTATTTATTGAAGCAAATGCAGTGGTACGTAATCAAAAAGCTTTGGGCAAATCCTCCAATACTTTTGTTGCTTTTTTTGGGATACGATGGAACATGCACAGGAGAGATTTTGATTTTTAAGTATCGGGGTGGGATGATGCCTGGTTGCGATTGTGGGGACACAATCGTTAGCTGTGATAATTTGTTTGAGATTGTGTTTATCGGCTAGAATTGTATCACCCCTTCGGGGTTTATCGGTTTCCTGGCTGCGTTAGGGTTATAATAATCCCACCCCTTCGGGGTTTTTTAATTTTGGAGTCCGCAGTAATTTTTGGAGAAGGATTGCACCAGGGTTTTTTATACCCGCACGGAACAATGCTGATGTGGGCTAAATGTTCTGCTGTCGGTAGTACACATTCCATAATGCCGAATAAAGATTAGAACGTACAAGTGTGCGACGCAAGTAAAGTTGACAGTAGTAACCCAGCCGGGTACACACCTTCGCAAAGCCTTCGGAGGGCAAGAAACCTCTGAACACAAACTCCCTTACCCCTCAATATGAATTGTAAACATGATCATCCGCGATTGGATGTTATCGAGCACTCGTGAGTACTTGAGCGTTTCGTTGCGGCTGTGCAAATTGTTGATACCGTTGCTGATTTTTATTTCGGGGGACAGAATGAAAGACGGGAAATAAAAATTAAAACCTATCCCGCCCTCCACACCAAAACTGTTGGCGCCAATCTTAATCATATCATCGGCCTTACGGGCTTTTGCATTGGAAGCAAGGTCTAAATCGAACTTACCACCCGCCAGCATGTACACCCGAAAGTTGCCAATGCGGTCGGAGCGAAATTTTATGTGCACCGGGAAAGTTGTAATAACCGATTCCACCTTTTTTACCACGTCGTAGCCAAAATCAAGGTCGGGTGGAAACTCGGGGTTGAGGCGGTAATACAAATTGCGTTCGGCAAAAATGAGTTGTGGATTAAACCGCAGTTCAAATCGGTTTGTTAAGCGCAGCGTTGCCAGCAGGCCTAACGCAAAACCACCACTGTTGAGCGGCTCGGCAACCATAATACTATCTTGCTCTAAAAAGGCGGGATGGAGATGTGTTTTAAAATGCGTCTTACTGATGCCGAGGGAAATACCAAAATAGTATTGTTTGGCATCGTGTTCTTCCTGGTGTAATATCAATTGCGCCGATGCGGAATAGGTACCAATAAGGAACGCCGTAATAATTACCAGGCATTTTATTCCTTTGGTTTTCGTCCATTGTAAATACAACATATTCCTAAGCTTAGCGATTTCCATGAGGTATCGGTGTATCCGGTTTTATTTAGAATGTCAACAAACTGCTCCCGGTCGGGGAAGGCCTTTGCCGATGCGTTTAAATACTGGTAGGCCTTTTTATTTTTTGTAAACCATTTAGCCATCTGCGGTGCAATAACGCCCATGTAAAAATTGTACAAGGCGGCAACGCCGGGAATAACGGGTTTACTAAACTCAAGAACTACAAGTTGTGCGCCGGGCTTCATTACCCGGTAAATTTCAGCCATGCCCTTTTCCAAAAATTCGAAATTACGCACGCCAAAAGCCACCATCACGCCATCAAACGACTGAGCGGGAAAATTTATTGTTTCCCCATCGCCGCTCAACAACTCAATCATCGTACCTAAATTTTCTTTTTCAATTTTTGTACGGCCTGCTTCCAGCATTTTTTCTGAAATATCTATGCCTGTAATTTTTTGCGGCTTCAATAATCTGGCGGCCATAATAGCCATATCGGCCGTGCCGGTTGCCACATCAAGAATATGTTGAGGGTTGTCTTTCCTGAAAAATGAAATTGCTTTGCGCCGCCAGCTTACGTCTATTCCGGCACTTAAAAAACGGTTCATAAAATCGTAGCGTGGCGCTATGCAATCAAACATTTCGCCAACCTGTTTTGTTTTAGAACCTTCGGTTGAAAAGGGCTTTATGTGGTCGTGTGCAAATTGCGTCATGGGGGGCAAAGGTAGGGAGGGGTTTGACTTGCCCGCCATAGCTCTAGCGAAAGCGGGGGTTTGGTGTTTGGCGTTTGCTCTTACGGCCATAGGTTTAGCGAAGGCGTAGACTTGCCTTCACCGGAGATTTTGCAGATTAATTGGAAACTCAGATTGCAATTCAGAATTGGAATTTTTGAAGTTCATACTTCAGACATCTTATTTCATGCCTCTTTTTCACTCCTCCAATCTCACACTGTCAACAACATATGGTGTATCGCCGCGCCAGGAAAGTGTGCCGTGTTTTTCTTTGTAATGGACGGTAATAAATTTTCCCTGCAGGTTCATTAATTTATTGGCAACATGATCATTGGTTACCGAAAAGAAAAATTTTTCTGATGCCAGGGAAACATTTGCGTTGCTGCGAACACTGCTGAGGATTAATTCGCCTTCATAGGTTTTAAAAAAATTGCCTTTGTGCGAAAATTTTTGCAATAGGCCATACCTATTACCATTGCTGTAAGTGAAAAAATATTTCCAGTAAAAATAGATACCGAAGCCTAATAAAATTAGTAGCAATAAAACGCGAAATATTTTTTTGAAGCCTGAACTTCTTGTCCTTATTGACGATGTTTTTTGTTCCATTAATGTAGCAGTTTTAAAAGTACCTGGTTAATTGTTTCGTTGCTGCAAATGTTTTAAAAGTAATTACTGCAGGTGTTAAATTGCTCCCAGGAACAATTCGTGTAATTCGTGTTTTAAAATTCGTGTAATACAACCCTCACAGCCCGTTTTGATCCACAAGATAAATTAACGCGGCCATGTTGACTGCTCCTAACAATAGCTCTCTTTTGTTCACTGCTTCAAATACATCGTTGCGGGCATGATGATAATCGAAGTACCGTTGCGAGTCGGGTTGCAAACCGGCAACGGGGGTTTGTTGCGTACGGTTGAGCGGACCAATATCAGCACCGCCGCCACCCATTGTTAGTTCGGTTACGCCGTAGGGCGATAACAAACTTTTCCAGGCTTGTATTTTTTGCAGTTGCGCTGCAGATACAGTAAAGCCAAAACCCCTCGGCGTAAAGCCACCGGCATCGCTTTCCAATGCAAAAATGTGTTTTTCATTTTTTGTTTTTGCTTCTTCAGCATATTTGTTCCCACCACGCAAACCATTTTCTTCATTCGCAAAAAGCACAAAACGTATAGTGCGTTTTGGCCGGTAGCCCAATGCTTTAAATGCCCGTAAAATTTCAATGGTTTGTACACAACCCGCACCATCATCATGTGCGCCTTCGCAATTATCCCAGCTATCAAGGTGCCCCCCAACCGTAATGTACTCGTTCGGAAATTCGCTGCCCTGCAATTCGCCGATGATGTTATGGCCAATGGTATCGGGTAAAAATTTTCCGTGCGTGTGCAGGGTTACTGCCGCAGTTCCTTTGGTGAGCAGGTCGCTCAAATAATCGGCATCCTGCAAACCCACCGCCACTGCCGGAATTTTTGGAATGCTGTCGGCATACCTTGTACTACCGGTATGCGGATTGTTGTCTGTGCTATGGCTCATGCTGCGTACAATAACACCAACGGCGCCATATTTTGCTGCACGACTTGGCCCGCTGCCGCGGTAGGTTGATGCCTCGCCATAGGCCTGGAATGTTCTTACATAAGTGGGATTAAACCGGTAGTTATAAAAAACAATCTTGCCTTTTATGGAATCCTTCTTTGCCTCCAGTTCGGCAAAGTTTTTTACCTCTATAACCCCGGCTGTCAGCGGTTTCATGCTGCCAACCGAATTGCCCAGGGCAACTACATCTAAGTTGCGTTTGTTTTTTGCGGCGGTTTTTTTCACTGGATTACTGCGCGGCGTTACATAAGCAACGTCCTTACCCCCACGCACCCAGTGTGGCACCATACATTCCTGCATAAATGCATTATCGGCACCTGCCTGTTGCATTGCTTTTAAGCCCCATACCTCAGCTTTTACCATTTGTGGTGAACCCGCCAACCGGCCGCCAATTGTTTTTGTTAGCGTACGCAAATTATCGTAGGCTTTGCCATTCATTAAAATTTCATCACTCAGTTTTTTAATGAATATTGAATCGGCTGTTTGCGCATGCATTTTAAAAACGAACCCGGAAAAAATAATGAGAACAATCATTTTCTTCATGGCTTAAAAATAACGAGCAAACAAATGCGGTTACCATTATTTAGCCAGTCAATAACAGCGGTGGGCTTGTACAACTTTGTCATTCTTTCGACCGCAGCTTTTTTGAACACGAATTTTGTAGATGAGACGGATTGTTATGCCTGCCCGTCCGTTCAGGCGGGGATTCTTTTGTTACGCAAAACTGGACCACCGAAGTTGGATAACAGGATGAGCGATATGGTTATCAATCTCCAAACAGGCATATCCAATTTTTTTTGCGAAGCTGAAAAAAATCCGTGTTTATCCTTCCGAAGCTTCAGGCCTATCCGTCAAATCCGTGTTCCTGTTTTTCGAATAAAAATTTTTCTTTGAATACTTAGGGCGGCCCTTGCCTGCCATTATTTAACCACCACTTAAAATGCGGTGGGCTTTTTGTATTTACCTTAGTTGTATAAAGAAGTAAAAATGAGAGTAGGAATTGTTTGTTATCCCACGTTTGGCGGTAGTGGTGTATTGGCTACAGAATTAGGAAAAGCACTTGCGCAAAAAGGCCACCAGGTACATTTTATAACTTACCAACAGCCGGTGAGGCTAAATGGTTTTATCCCTAACATTTTTTACCACGAAGTACAGGTACCCACCTATCCCTTGTTTGATTATCCGCCATACGAAACAGCACTTGCAAGTACGTTGGTTGATGTGATAAAAAATAACCAGTTGCAATTGTTGCATGTACACTACGCCATACCACATGCATCGGCGGCGTACATGGCGAAGAAAATTTTGGAAGGCGATGGCATTCACATTCCCTTCATCACAACCTTGCACGGCACAGATATTACCTTGGTGGGCCGCGATAAAACCTACGCACCGGTAGTTACTTTTTCCATCAACCAGAGCGACGCCATTACCGCGGTGTCGCAAAATTTAAAGGATGAAACTTTTCGTTCTTTTAAAATTGAAAAACCAATCGAGGTCATACACAATTTTGTAGATGTGGAGCGATTTAACCGTAAGCCTATAGATGCATTTAAAAGAGTGATTGCACCAGACGGCGAAAAAATTTTATTGCATGCATCCAACTTCAGAAAAATAAAAAGAGTGCAGGATGTAGTGAAGATTTTTTACGAGGTAACTAAAGAGATGCCCGCTAAACTTTTATTTGTTGGCGATGGCCCCGAGCGAACAACGGCAGAACAACTGGCCAGGGAATTAGGCGTGTGCGACAACGTTAGGTTTGTTGGCAAACAGGAGCAAATGGAAGACATACTTGCTATTGCCGATTTGTTTTTGCTGACCTCGGATTACGAAAGTTTTGGCCTTGCTGCATTGGAAGCCATGGCCGCCGGAGTGCCGGTAGTATCAACCAACGCAGGTGGACTGCCCGAAATAATGATTGATGGACAAACCGGTTACATGAGCGATGTTGGAGATGTTGCAGCAATGAGCCGCCACGCAATAAATATTTTAAGAAGCGAAAAAAGCCTGCAGCAGTTTAGAAATGGAGCTGCGAAACAGGCATCCAACTTCGACATTCACAACATTGTTCCGCAATACGAAAAGTTGTATGAAGACGTGCTGGAGGGTGAGTTGACCCTAAATTCCTAAAGGCACTTTGAACTAGTGCAGCTGTTCGGACATTACTTCTCCTTTCATCAATCCTTTTTCTTCTGTTCGATATTCCCCTACCGCCGCAACCACCCCACAGGGTTTACGTTCCTGCTTTCTATCATCAAATAAAAATCAATTTCGCCACCACTGCCATCTTCGGCGGCGGCCGCACGGCCAATGGGCTGGCCGGTTCTTACATTATCGCCCTTGCCTACACTGGCCGATGAAAGGTTTGTATAAACCGTAAAATATTTTCCGTGTTTGATCATCACCATCATACCATCACCGGTGTTTGATACGGCACTGACTTCACCATCAAAAACCGATTTAACCGTAGTACCTGCCGATGGCGTGGCGATGGTTATTGCAGGGTTGTCCATACTTAATCCATCCACCTTACTTGTGCCAAACGGAATGCTTACCACCCCATTATCCACTGGCCAGGGAAGACTGCCTTTGTTTCTTTCAAAACTTTGCGCAAGCACCCGCTGCCCCTCGTTAAGCGTTAAAAAACTTTCCTGCTTTTTTGGTGCTTTGGTTTTTGGTGCAACCGTGGTAGTACTGTTATTATTTTTTGCGGCTGAATTTTCTTTTTTTCGTTCGGCGGCTAGCCGGGCCTCTTCTTCCTTTCTTGCCTTTTCAATTTCCCGACGAACAATAGCGGCAATTTGACCACGTAGAACTTTATCCCTCTTCTTTTTTGATGCAACTTCCTTCGACAAATTTCTTTCCTGCGATTTTAGTTTGGCTACCACCGCATCCTTTTCCTTTTTTTGATCGGCCAGTGCGGCCAATTGCTGCTGCTGGTTTTCCAAAACGGATTTTTTCTGCGATTGCTTGCCCAGCATTTGTTTTTTATGCATGCCAATTTTTTCCTGCGTTTGCACAATGCTTGCAACCTGCTGTTGCCGGTACGAGCGATAAGATTTTAGGTAGGCCGTTCTCTTCAACGCATCGTTGAAACTACTGGCGGAAAAAATAAAATTGATAAAATCGTAGCTGCTTTTATTTTGATAGGCATACACTACGTTTTTCGCATACTCGGCTTTTAGCGTATCTAGTTGGCGGTTTAGCCTCGTTAGCTCAAGGCTCGAAGAATAGATGTCGTTATTGATGATTTTTATTTCCTTGTTGATGTTGCCAATTAGCCTGTCCTGTAGTTCGAGCTTCCGTTGCAACATGGCCAGTTTGGCAAGCGATTCTTTTTTTTGACCTTTTACTTTGCCCAGGCTGGCCTGCAATTCTTTTATTTCCTGCTGAATTTCCTGCCGCTCCCGTTCCATCTTTTCTTTGTCCTGCGCAAACGAAAGTTGCACACTTAAAAAACATACGGCTATTAAAAGAAATTTTTTCATGCTGGATTTTTTTGTATGGACTAACTGTAAACGGTGGAAAGCGGAAATAATTTTAGTTGCGGTCGTAATTTTTAGGTATTGAAAATGGAAAGCTTAGCTGTTCATTAAAATCGTACTGCTTAAAATCGAGTTTTATATCGAGTATATTTTTTTCAGTAACCACTATGCGTCGTTTTGTTGCAAAGAGAGGCCCTTTTTTATTTTCATAATCATTGTAACTTAAATCGGCAGTGCGGTTGCGGGCAATTTGTACATCATCAAGTTTACTATGCACCAGGGTTTTGTTCGAAGCATCGAGGGTAAGCAGGTTTTTAAACCACTGGCCGATGGTTAATAGTGAAAGGCCGCTGCTGTTAACATAAAATGCCACAACATTGCTGTCAACAAATACGGCGTTGCCAATAATCAGGTTTTGTAATGTATATAAGTCTAAGGGCAGTGATGAAACGTCCTGCAAATAATCAACGCTGCGGGCCGTGTATACCTTGTTGATTTTATCGAGCAGTTTTACCGAGTCTTTTGTAATTAAAACACGCATGGCTTCAATACCCAAAATGGCGTTGGCCGTAATCCAGATAGCACTGTCTTTGTACATCCGGATGTTGGCGTTGACATCGTACTTTTTTCCATCGCCTCCTTTGTAATCAATGTTAACCTTGCTGTTGAATGTTGTGTATTGAATGCGGTTGCTGTCAATTTTAGCGAGGGTATTTTTTATGAAAAGAACAGAGTCGGCCCGGTAGGCCTCAATGGCTAAAGCGGCGGAATCTTTTTTGTTGATGGCCGTTTGAATTTTTCTTGTAGAGCGGCACGAAGCCAATAAAAAAATAAACAGGATACTCGTTACGATTCTTGTCATTGATTTTTAATTTTTGCCGGTTGAGCCAAAGCCCCCTGCACTTCTGATTGTGTCTGATAAAATTTCAACCTCTCGCCACTGTACTTTTTCAACCGGGGCAACAATCATTTGTGCAATGCGTTCACCGGGCTCTATGATCTGTACTTCCAAAGAAAGGTTTATCAACAGTACCTTAATTTCTCCGCGGTAATCAGCATCAATGGTGCCCGGCGAATTTAAACAAGTGATACCCTGTTTTACTGCAAGGCCGCTGCGGGGCCGCACTTGTGCTTCGTAACCGCTGGGTAATTCTATAAACAATCCGGTTGGTACCAGCATACGTTGCATTGGTTGCAACTCAAGGGCTTTATCAAGGCTGGCTCGTACATCCAGGCCTGCTGCATCCTGGGTGGCATATGCCGGCGTTGGATTGTTTGATGTGTTGATGATTTTTACTTCAATGGCCATTGTTTCAAAGATAGGTTTGCGGCTAATGCCAATAGTTAAAGCGTTTCCAATAAAACGGTTGCGTACGCTACAAGCCCTTCTTTTCTTCCCACAAAACCCATTTGCTCGGTTGTTGTTGCCTTAATAGAAACATCTTTTATGGTAACACCGGTAATGGAAGCAATAGTTTGCTGCATGGCTGGCACGTGTGGTTTTATTTTTGGTTCCTGCAGGCAAAGTGTACTATCAATATTTACTAAACGATATCCTTCATTTTTAATAAGCTCAATTGTTTTTTGCAACAGAATTTTTGAGTCGATGTTTTTATATGCTCCATCAGTATCCGGAAAGTGTACGCCAATATCACCCAAACATGCAGCGCCAAGCAAAGCATCGCAAATGGCATGTAGCAGCACATCGGCATCGCTGTGGCCAACCGCTCCTTTGGTATGAGGGATAGAAACACCACCAATCATCAGTTCACGTCCTTCCGCCAATTGATGATAATCTACACCAAAGCCAATGCGTATCGCCATAAAAAAATTTGGGGCAAATGTAGTGAAGGGTTTTTTTGTTGACGCTTTTGAAAATATCGCAACCTCAACCCACCCCTTTCAAAAATTTTTTTATTGCTATTCACTGCCGCCCCTCCACGGAGGGGATGTACAGTCCTCTATTCGTAGAATAAAGGATCTTCACCTCAAACCGTTTGAAATGCAACCAAATATTACGACCCAAATCAACCACGGCACTTACAGATTACGGGTATCTCCAAAAAAAAACGGCGCTGAAACCAGAGCCGTTTTTCTTCTTCAAAATATTTTTTTAATTAACCGAAGTGTTTGTGCCCTCACTATCACCATCCAAATCAAATACCAACGAAAAACGCAAAGTATTGGCTAAGGGATTTTGATTAACACCAGAACCCGTTGGAATGAGGTAGGAAAAATTTAACCCGAATACATTGTACTTAATGCCAACGCCGGCTGTAAAATAACGGCGGTTGCCTTTTGTTGCAGCCTCCCAAAAATAACCACCGCGCAAAGCAAACTGGTTGTTGTACCAATACTCAGCGCCGGCCGAAATTTGAAATTCTTTCAACTCCTCGCTAAAGCCACCAGGTGCATCGCCAAAAGAAGAAAACCAACTGCTTACCACACCCTTTGTACGATAATTTCTAATGTTTACGCTATCCTGCGCAGTTGGTGGGTTGGTGGTAATAACCGGGGGTGTTGGCACCAATAATTTATTAATGTCGACACCAAAACTAATTTTATTGCTTTCATCCAATACAGCGGTATAGGTGGTACCTATTCCGAGGTTAGCGGGTATAAAATCTTTTTGCTCGGCATCATCTGTGTAACCAATTTTTGCACCGAGGTTAGTAAGCGCTGCGCCAAAAGACCAACCCTGACCAACATCGTTTTGGCGGTTGTGGTAAAAACCAATATCGCCTGCAACCGAATTGCCTGCTTTAAAACTACTGTTGCCTACCGAACCTGCAAGGTTTGAGCGTATGTATTTTAACCCAATACCAATACCGGTATTGTCGGACAGTTTTCTTGAATAACCAATATCAAATCCAAATTCTCTCGGGTTGAAAGATTGTAGTTGATTACCGGCAATGTCGGTAAACTGTATGTTGCCCAAATTAAAGTACCGAAGCGACGCGGAGATGGCCGCCACGTCATCCAGCTTAACATAGCCAGCAAGTGATGCGAGGTAAACATCGTTCACCACATTTTTTAACCAGGGTGTGTACGTAACATTAACCCCTGCTTTCGATGTATTGAAAGGCACCTTTGCAATATTGAAGTACGATGAACTTGCATCGGCATTTGTAGCCAGCCCTAACTCGCCCATGCCACCGGCGCGGGCATCGGGTGAAATGCGAAGAAAGGGCACCGCAGTTGTTACTACATTAATAGAGTTAGCGGTTTGTTGTGCATGTGTGTTTGTAACTACTCCAGTCAAAAAAATAGTAATAGCAGCAGTCAATTGTAACGCAGTTGATTTCATATTTCTCTTTTAAAAATGTCGTGAAATTATACCGTTTTGGTTATAAACCTAAATAAGAACCCTCATCATAAAATAACAAGGCGTTCCCATCTTTCGGCAGTTTTGCCTTCATTGGTTGCTACCCGTAAACGATAAATGTAAACACCACGGGCAACTTTGTTACCGTAGTGATCTTTACCATCCCACTGAATGTCAATCGAACGGTTTCCGGCGGTAATTATTGTTTGTGTTAAATTTTTTATCAGCCTTCCGCTCACAGTAAACACCTCTACTTTGGCGTATAACTCCCGGCCTGGCTGGTTGTGTTCGAACCAAAAAGAGGTACTAGTGGTAAATGGATTCGGGTAGTTAAGCACATGGTCAATCTGCAAATTTGCACTCTCGACAACGGTAAAATCCAGCAGGTATTCTGTTGAATTATTTACTGCGTCCCACACTTTTATTTTGAGCGAATGCCTGCCGGGTTTTAATTGAGGTAATTGAAAACGAATTTTTCCTTTTGTAAAATCATCCAGGTCCGATTCATAAAAATTAGAAAGAACAAAATATTGATTGTTATCATTGTCCAGTGTGGCAACAATATCATGGTCGATGCCCGCACTGCCCGTATTGATGCCCGATGAATCGGCCAGGTGCAGCAGGAGAATTGGGTTGGCATTGGTAATACTTCCGTTCACAAATTTTTCATCGTTTAAAAAAGCTTTTATCGTTGGGCCACTAACATCGGTTGTTGCCGTGTTGCCAATGCTGCCAATAATAATGTTTGACGAAAAGCCGGCGCCTTCCTTCACACCATCGTGTGCATACAAACTAATCTTTCCTGGACCGTATTGATAGTTGATGTCCTTCGGCAGCTTAAATCTCAACCGAAATTTTCCATTTATGGCCGAAGCCTTTCCCCGAAACAAAATACTGTTGGCGTCGCTGAAAGCAACGGGCTGACTGCCCGCATCGTTCGCCAGTGTAGTAATTCTTCTGGGTTTGTCGAACAGTGAAAGAAAAACAGTCCCATTAAAATTGGAAAGCAAAACGCCTGCGTTGTTGAGCACTTCTCCTTCAATAATGGCTTCATCAGTGGCCCGTAGTGTATCGGGTTGCGCTACAATATTTTTGCCGTTTAAGGTTGTTGCCAATACTTTAAATGTGGGGAAACCAAGTGTAAGCGCCGGATCGCCCAGCAATGCAAATTTTCTGTTGTTGGTAATATCGCCAGAGGTTTGGTACGTATAATTTTTTGCATCCCGCACAGCTTCGCCCAAAGTTTTATACCGGCCTTGTGCATCGGGCTGCAAAGCCGTTCTTAAATAGTTATCGTTCATAATCCGGTTGCTGAAAGCAAACACCACACGGGTGGTAGTCATCAATGCAATGGCGCCGGTTTTTGGCCGCACCAATAAATTTTCACCCAAAGAATTTGCCGAAGGATTGTCGTAGGGCGCAAAATCGCAGGTGGCTGTGATAAACAGTGGCAGGCGGTTTATGTTGTTCCAATTGTTGACGATCGATTGGTCGATTACCACTTCCTCGGCAAGGCGTTGCGGGCCGCCGTGGCCACTGTAATTCCAAAAAAGTGTACCATTAAAAATGTTGTTGTTGATTACCGCATTTGCTGCAGGGTACCGTCCGCCCGCCGAGCCACCCTCCTGCTGAAAGGCATCTAAATAAATTTTCTGATTATTAAAAACCGGGGCGGTTGTGGTTGAGGTTGCGGTTAATATTTCAGCGTCCTGCAGATGCAAATTCTGATCCTCATCATCGGCAATAAAATTGAGGTTGGTACGCCACGGGCCTAAAGAATTTGCCTCATGATAAGTGATTACTTTATCAACAAAGTTTTTCGCTTCTTCAATATTTTTCGCAGGTACGCGGCCAATGCCTACGTCTAATGTATTTACCACCACCCCCGAGTTAATGTCTTCGGCATCTTCTAAAAAACCAAAAAAATCATCCGAAGTATAGGTTGATAACGGGTCGAGCGATGATACACTTTCATAGCCTGGAACAAACATGGTGTTGTTCATCACCCGATTTTTATAATCGAAAGATGACTTTCCGAAATGCAAAAGGTACTTTCCACTGTTGCCCCAGGTGGTTTTGTATTTGTCGAAATACATCTTTGCAAAATCCCTGATGGCAGTTGGGTCGGGCGTGCCCGAAGAAAATTCATTATACACCTGCTCAGTCGTAACAACAAGTGTGCGTAAATTATTTTTTTGGGTATGGTGCTGAGCCAGGCGTTGTGCCTGCGCCACAAAATTTGGGTGAGCAATAATGAGATAATCTTTTTCGGTGGATGCATGTAGGTTTTGATTAGCTACCCTGCCCTCTGACTTTGGTGTAAGAAAATTAGTGCTGAAGCAAACGTATTCCCTCAGTTGCTGCGCATCATTTACAAATTTTAGTTGCGTGCCCTGTAAAACGGTGGGCATTTTTATAGGGTGCAAAGGGTTAGTAATATCCCAAACCTGGGTGGCCGCATCAGCATTGCCAATGGCAAATTCGGCGTTGCCAGGCTGCACCGAGTTCCAATCTCTAAACAGTAATTGTTTTGAGGCTGGTAAAATCAAAGCCCTTCTGCAAAAAATTTCGAACCAGTTTAACCAGCCCTGGCTGTTAAAACTGCCAGGGGCGTAAGTATAATTAAGAACCGGACTTGCAGTCATAAGAAAATTATCGGTGCCAATTGTTTGTTGTGCAAACAAATCATACACCCCTGTGCCTACCGGCGGTACCGGAAGTTGCTGCACCACCTGATTATTTAATGATACAGAAAACCGGCTGGCAGTATTTATCGATCGGGCAGCCACGTTCGAAATGATAGTGGCGCTGCCAGCCACGATATCCACTAAAGGAAGTACAAAAGCTTTTGAAAGGGTTTTTCCAGGAGCCGCGGAAAATTCTTCTCCAAACCATTCTCTTCCGCTGGACAAAAAATTTACACTATCGAGTTCCTGAAAATATCTTTCATCAAACGATGTTACAGAAGTGGCCGGGCCAGGTTGGATGGCTTGATTGATAATTCTTTTACCGGAACCGCCAAGGGTGAGGTAATAAAATGCTTTGTCGGCATACAGGTTTTTTTTGTGAATGAACTTCCGGGCAGCCACATCGGTCTGCCATTGGTGGGGGCCGGCTGCATAAAACAAAACATAATCGCCGCCGTTCAACTGCCCATCTCCCCCATCCACTACCATTATTGCGTTTTCTTCTAGGTCATCAATGGGCTTACTGTTGCCCGCTTCGCTCAGCATGGCTCCTCCATTTCCAAACAATCTTATCTGCACCGATGAGATATTTCCCGTGACGCCAAGGGCATTGAGCAATGGCAGGTCAATTTTATAAATGCCCGGCGCATCAACACTTAACTTATACCAGTTGCCGCTGGCCAGCACCGAGGCGGGTGAATAAGTTCGTTGGGCTGCGGTAACCAGGGCACAAGCCACACATACACACAATAACAAAAGCTTCGGGTTCTTCATCTGCGTATTTTCTCTCGTAATTCTAACATTTAAATAGGGTAAAACCCTGTCTTGGTTTTCTGGCAAAGCCATTATATTCGCATCATTGTCCTTGAAAAACTATCTTCTGGTCACAATAATTCCTCATCAGGTGGCGTTAAAGTTATCCAAATCGTAGATTCAAAGGCAAGCACATGAAAAACCCATGTGTTCTTTTTAGAAAGACAAAATTAGCTACCATGCAATTCAAAAATCTAGTAATCCTGTTATCCTTCGCCGTGGCATTTTCTTCGTGCAAGAACGGCATGTTCGGCAAAAACAAAAAAGACAAATCGGATGTAACCGGCTGGAACTATAACGACTCAAAGATGGGTGGTTACCAGGTGGCTAAATCGCAGGAGCAGGGCATGGGTCCCGGTCTTGTGTTTGTTCAGGGTGGTACGTTCACCATGGGCCAAACCGAAGAAGATGTAATGGGCGATTGGAGTAATATTCCACGCCGCGTTACCGTACCGTCTTTTTACATTGACCGTACCGAGGTTGCAAACATTCACTACCGCGAATACGTGTATTGGCTGAACAGGGTTTTTAATCCTGAAGACGATGCCAACAATCAAAAAATTATCGACGCCGCCCTCCCCGATTCATTGGTTTGGCGTAGCGAGTTAAGTTATAACGAACCGTTGGTTGAATACTACTTCCGCCATCCCGGTTTTAATTATTATCCCGTTGTTGGTGTAAGCTGGCAGCAGGCTTCTGATTTTTGTTTGTGGAGAAGCGACCGTGTGAACGAAGGCATACTGATGCAGAAAGGTTATGTTTCGCAGCAGGGCATACAGGGCCAGCAGGGCCAGGAAAACTTTACTACAAAGTCGTACCTGTTGGGTATGTACCAGGCACAACCAGGTAAAGGCGCCACTTCAAAAAAGAACCCGCTGAAAACACCACAGGGTACGCCGCGTACCAACGTGATGATGGAAGACGGAATAATGCTTCCTAACTACCGCTTGCCTTTTGAAGCTGAGTGGGAATATGCTGCTTATGGTTTGATCAATCAAAATCCTCGCCCTTCGGTTAAAGAAGGTAAGAGAGGAGAAGAGTTACAGTCAAACAAACAAGTTTATCCCTGGACACATAATATGAACTCAAGCGGCCTGCGTGATACAAAACACGGAAGCTGGCAGGGTCAGTTTTTGGCAAACTTTAAAAGAGGTTCTGGTGACAACGCTGGTGTTGCAGGTGGATTGAACGACCGTGCAGTTTACACCGCTGAGGTAACATCTTTTTATCCAAATGGCTTTGGTGTTTACAACATGGCGGGTAATGTTAGTGAGTGGGTATCTGATGTTTATCGTCCGTTAACCGGAATGGACATTGCTGGTAACCAGGATGATGTTGCTCCTTACCGTGGTAATAAATACCAGAAGCTATATGTAAAAGATTCGGCTGCTACCGACCCTAACGAACGTTTTGAAAGAGACAGCACCGGCCGTGTAAAAATGACCGATGTTACCGATGCCGAAAGCAAAAACAGGCGTAACTACCAAAGAGGTAATGTTATCAACTTCCTTGATGGTGACAGTCTTTCGAATTCAAGTTATGGTTATGGTCAAACAACTTTGATTTCTGACAAATCGAGAGTGTATAAAGGTGGTAGCTGGAACGACCGTGCTTATTGGCTGGTACCAGGCACACGCCGTTATTTAGAAGAAGACCAGGCCAGCAGCACCATTGGTTTCCGTTGTGCAATGGACCGTATGGGCAGCCCCGAAGGCAACAATAGAAAAACAGGTAATTTCTGGAAAGCCCGGAAACAAAAAAGATAGTTTCGAGTCCTGGTTTACTTTTCCTCATAAGAAAGAAATTGTCCCGCAGCTGCGGGACTTTTTCTTTTGTGCCCCTGCAAGAGATGATTGTTTAGTGGTAGCACCACAAATTTTTTGAAGTGGTTTCCACCACTGTTTCGAAAGTTGATTTTCTTTTTTCTACCAAAGCAACAGCACAAGGAACTTGTATGCTTTCAACCGGCAATTGCGGCGCAGGTTGTCTGCCTCCCTGCGTATGCGGTTCAGCTTTGAATGAAACCCCCGCCTATTTTGAAAACGAATACGCCATGCAATTTTGCATTTACTAAAAAGCGGGTGTTGTAACCTGGCTACCTACCATAACCATTTTCATCGTTGGCGAACGGCAATGGGCTTAAGCCATACGGAATCAATACCCAAACTTTTTAAATAATCGAGTTTGGAGATGATGCCTTTGATATCGCCAACACCATCACCATCACTGTCCTTGAAGCTTCGCGGATATAGTTGTTAAACCACGGCTTCCTTCCACCACTTTTTATCGTTGCCCGATGGGGTTTGTGCAAGAACAGTATTTGAAAAAAAACTACAAAGCAGTACAGAGCAAAGCAATCGTTTCATAAATGTTCTTTTGATTTACTTTTTTACGAGAGTTAGCTAAAGTTATTTGAAGATTTGGAGTAGGACAAAGATTGTTGAAATGAAAGAAGGCTTTATTTCAGGTATTGACGCCAACACGAATTTTGGACAGAGGTAAATATTACCCGCATAATCTAAACAAAGGCGTTTTGTGACTATTTTTGCCCTTGTTTCGATGACAGAGGCAAAACTCACCCCCGTTTAAATTACACTACATGAAATGTAACCCGCTAAAACCATTCAACGACTTACCCGATTTACCACCGAACGCTGATATTGAAACAAAACTGATTCTTAAAAAAGTAATCACCGCAAGCAGAGCCTTATCGGAATTAAAGGGAGCTATTACTAACCTGCCAAATCCACTACTATTTATTGACACAATCAATTTACAGGAAGCTCAGGCCAGTTCGGCCATTGAAAATATTATTACTACACAAGATGCCCTTTTTAAAGCGTCAATTGCAGATAAAAAAATTGAAGACCCGGCAACAAAAGAAGTGATCCATTATAAGGATGCTCTTTGGTTTGGAGTTGAACAAATTCAAAAGAGGCCAATACTAACAACCAATCTTTTTATTGCCATCATGCAGATAATAAAAGAAAATAAGTTCGGAATAAGGAATCTGCCAGGAACTCAATTAAAAAACCCTGCAACGAACCAGATAATTTACACGCCTCCAGACGGAGAAAAAATTATAAGAGACAAGCTGAACGGCCTGGAGCAGTTTATCAATACAGATGATGACATTGACCCTTTAATAAAGCTTGCGCTAATTCATTATCAGTTTGAAGCTATTCACCCATTCTTTGATGGAAATGGGAGAACTGGTAGAATTATTTTACTGCTCTACCTGCAGCAATGCAAACTTTTGCATTTGCCTGCCTTGTATTTAAGTAGCTATATCTTGAAAAACAAAAATGCTTACTATTTAAACCTGCGAAACGTAACCGAAAAAAATGACTGGGAAACCTGGATACTTTATATACTTGACATGGTAGAAACTGCTTCTAAAAACGGAAGAAACAGAATTGAAAAGATCGAAGCTTTAATGAATTCTATGGGCAAAGAAATTCAAAAGCAATTACCAAGACTATACTCTAAAGACCTATTGGAGACTTTGTTTCGCCTTCCCTACACGAAAAGAAATTTTATTGAAAATGCCGGCCTGGGGAATATAAAAACTTCGGGCAACTACTTAAAAAGTTTAGCAGAAAACGGTTTTCTAAAAACGGTTAGTGTAGGTAAAGAAAAACTTTATTTGAATTTTAGGCTGTTGGAAATATTGAAAAAATAAGAGAGTCTGTGTGCCGGTATATAATCGAAATCGAGTAGATGTACGGTGGGGGCGATACAGCTATTACCCTCAAGCAATCAATTGCAATGTTGGTATCAATAAACAACCTATTACCCACTATCGGGGATGTATTGTCCCGCAGGCATCTTCTGCCTATATCCCGGCCATATCTTTTAACCTCGTTGCTTACCCGACGTCGGCTCGTTTTGCTCAATCTCACTTTCTAGTTTGTTTAAAACAGCGTCGTCTTTATTTTTTTAAGTTTTTGCTGAACGTAAAAAAACCGGCTCTAAAGAACCGGCTTTCAAAAAATTTTTCAACTAAAAAACCTTCCCGCTATCCAAGCCCTCTTCCTTCACCACTTTCTCCACCTGCGGATCGAATTGTTTTTTCAATGCCTCTCTTTTTTGAACCCTCTGGGTATGTTGTTTATCCAGCACTGCAATGCGCTGCACCTGTAGGTTAGATGGTTTTGCTTCCTGGCTTACAATGGTACCGTACAATTCACTTACCCGCTCACGCAGTTGTTCTTCGTCGGCAAAAATTGATTTTTGTTTTGTAGCCAACAGTGTACTTCTAAACCGCTCCAGCGAATCGTTATAAACTTGCAATAGTTTTTTATTGCTCTCGCTTTTTGTTGCCGCTATCCATTTTTTTAATTGTGCCTGCCGGGCATTTACTTCTTCAATACTTGCCGATAGATTATTGTACACTGCTAACACTTCCATGGCCGCTTTGTATTGCGCCTGCCTGTCGGCCAGCACAAAACTTTTATTGGCTTCATCGTGGACTACGGTTATGGGTTGCAGGTATTCCTTATCTCCTACTTTCAATCGCACACTATAATTGCCGGGCATTACTAACGGTGCCGCAAAACCGGCAAAATCCATCTTGGTTCCACCGGCTGCGACCTTTGGGGGTGTGCCACGCAAATTCCAATACACTTTGTTGATGCCTTTGCGTTTACCGGGATTAAGCGTTTGCACCAGTGCACCTTTTGCATCAATTATTTCCACTTTTAAATCGCCACTGTTAGGGCGGTCTTTTAAATAATATTGTACCGATGGCAGGGTTACCGGGTTGCCGCCATTCCACCCACCGGTAGCAGGAAAACCAGCACCACCCAATCCTGTATTTAACGGAAATGCCTTCATTGGAAAAAGATAAACATCCTTTTCAGCAACATCGGCGGTCATTTGCCTGATGGGCGAAATATCATCAACCACAATTACACCACGGCCATGCGTACCCAAAATCAAATCATTCGTTTCGGGTTGAATTTGTATGTCACGCACCAGTGCGTATTCCGGTATTCTGTTCTTCATGCGAAACCAATTAGCGCCACCATCAACCGATGCAAACAAACCCATTTCGGTTCCTAAAAAAAGTAAGTTCCTGTTCTTGTAATCTTCTTTTATTTTATGAGCAAAGCCTGTAAACTCCGGCGAGGTAAACATCTTCCAGGTACGGCCTCCATCAGTTGATTTACCGGCGTAAGTTTTATGATCGCCATACATGTGGTTATCAAAGCTGGCATATACTACTGTGCGGTCGTGGCGGCTGGGTTCAATGCTGCTCACCCAGGTGCCAGCGGGTATGCCGGAGGCGGCATAATTTTTTGCCATGTTGCTCCAGGTTTTTCCGGCGTCAAGTGTAACCTGCAAATTGCCATCATCGGTGCCCACCCAAATTATTTTTTCATCGAGCGGACTTTCGGCAATAGTAAAAATGGTAGTGTGGTTTTCGGCCGAAGTATTATCAGCGCTTAACCCGCCGCTGTTTTCCTGCTCCTGCTTTTTTTGATCGTTAGTAGTAAGGTCGGGAGATATGCGTTGCCAGTTGGTTCCTTTATCAATACTCTTATACAAATACTGCGCACCGGTGTATAGGTTATTGTTGTTTTTTGCACCAATTACAATTGGGGTGTTCCAGTTCCAGCGCAATTTTTCATCACCCTCACTTTGTGGTTTGATGCTTACGCTTTTGTAGGTCCGTAAATCAATACGACCAATATTTCCACCCTGCGATTCGGCATAAACAATATTCGGATCTGTCAAATCGGGCACCGTCCAAAAACCATCTCCGCCATACACGGCTTTCCAGTCGCCATTGCTAATACCACCCGGCAAAGCCGACGGTGCCATCCAACTTCCATTGTCCTGCAGGCCTCCGTAAATGCGATAAGGTTTTTGATTATCCGCTGCTACATGATAAAATTGACCCACCGGTAAATTATCCATGAACCGCCAGGTAGCGCCTCTATCTAAACTGAGGTACACACCACCATCGGTGCCGAGATACATGTGCGACGTATTGTTAGGGTTTATCCATAGTGCATGGTGATCTGCATGTACCCATCCACCGTCACCACTTGCATCGGCAAATGAAAAACCGCCATCGCTGCTGTACGAAAAACCATAACCCGGGCGATAGACACGTTTTGGATCTTTGGGGTCAACTTCAATAGTGCTGAAATAAAAAGGACGGGATACAACATTGAGCGTAGAGCTCTGTTGCTTCCAGGTTTCGCCGCCATCGGCCGAAATGTACAAGCCGGTATTGTTGCTTTCAACAATTGCCAATAAGTTTTGCGGTGCACTTGGTGCGAGCGTAAATGCAATGCGACCAAAAGGTTTTGCGGGCAAACCTTTATTTAATTCTTTCCACGTGGTACCACCATCAATGCTTTTATACATGCCGCTGCCATTGCCACCCGAGTTGAATGAAAAAGGTGTGCGGCGGAACTCCCATGTTGTAGCGTAAACAATGTTTGGGTTGGCCGGATCAACTTCCACATCGGCACAACCGCTTTTTTCATTGATGTACAAAATGTTTTTCCATGTCGTACCGCCGTCGGTGCTTTTGTATAATCCACGATGTTTACTATCGCTCCACAACGGGCCGGGGGCGGCGGCATAAATAATATTTGAGTTTGCAGGGTCAATTACAATTTCGGCAATGTGCTCCGTGCTGTCTAAACCAACACGCACCCAGTTGTCGCCTGCATCGCTGCTTTTGTACAAACCATTGCCGATAGAAACCGAGTTGCGCATATTGCTTTCGCCGGTGCCGGCAAAAATAATTTTTGGATTTTTTTGGTCAATGGCAATGGCGCCAATGCTTTGGCAATGCTTGTCGAAAATGGGTTTGAAAGACGCACCTGCATTTGTTGTTTTCCAAATGCCACCGCCTGCAGTGCCGATGTAAATTGTTTTACCATCGGCGTTTACACCTTCAATGGCGGAGATGCGGCCACTCATGGTGCCGGGCCCAAGCCAGCGGGCTTCTAACATGCCAAAGGTTGCGGAGTTGATGGTGCTTTGCGATTGACCAATTAATGAAACGAAAAGAAGAATGAAGGAAAAAATTTTTTTCATAAAACAGTTTTGACAATTTTTGGCGGGTGCGGACGAGGAAAAAAAATACGTTTTGTAAAGGTGGATTCTTTTGATGCCCGGCTTTTACTCTTTAATGTAACTGTTGTTGCGTCGCACTCTTGTACTTTAGAAAGTAGGCTCGGCATTATGTAAAGGTTACTGGAGCTGGCAAATGGTTTCTGGGTAAACCCACACGTAGCCTCAAGTACGATCAGTTACTAAATTCACCTCCACCAGTTGACTTAAGGGGAGGTGTGCACAGCACTACTTTTAGTATACTTCCCCTCCCCGGAGAGCCTGTCCCGACTATTTCGGGAGGCGAAGTTAATACCACTTCCACTTTCAAACTCTGGGTGGGTTTAACCAACAAAAAAACAAACCCCGCAATTTTGCAGGGTTGTTATTTTAATTAGTTGGATGGTTTAAAAATGCTTTCATCAACGGCTTTGTTGATTTCCACTTTATTAATCACAAGTTCTCCCTCCGGGCGACTGATGCTCATTGGAACAACAATTCCTTCGGGCAGTTTTTTGTAGTTGGCTAAATTAATTGTGGCATCCATTTCCTGACCGTTGGCTTTTTGTTTTGAAATAACCCTAACGATGTAAAATGATTTCGGATCAACAAAATAAGTTTCGGTTTTGCCACTCTTGTGTGTGAACTGTAGTTTGTGTGTTTCTACTCCGTCAATGTCTTCTTTGCCTAACAAAGTAACTGAATGACCTTTTTTCTGGTAGTCAACCAATGCGCCCTGGGCATCTAATTGGTCGGCACCTTCTTTCACCATTTCTTCCGTAACCGGTTCGGCTTTTGTTTGCCCGCTAAACGGCATATAACCCCAGCCGGCAGTAGGGGTCATAATCTGGTAGCCATCCATGCCCATGGCCGAAATATCCATACGGGCACCTTTATCATTTAAAGTTGTGATTTTAATATTTACCTGTATGCTGCCCTGTACCGTCATAACACCCTCCTGAGTAACTGAATTTACTTTTTTCCAGTTCTCTGCGCCACCAATAGCTTCAATGTGTTTGGCAACAATTTCGTCGGCAGTTTGTGCCTGCGCAAACGAGGCGGCAACGGTTGATAGTGCGAGCAATGCAATGCGTAATACTTTCATGATGTGGGCTTTTAAATTTTGCATGAATGTAGGATGCTGATTTGAATGGCAGATGAAGTTTTTTGTTTTTTATACCAATGTTGAACATTGCCCATACCTAAAGCCGGGAAAGCAGTACAAAACCTCACCCCCGTGCCGAAGTTTTGGGACCTCTTCAACAATCCCGATAGCTATGGGGAGGAGAAGGGAGGCGTTGCACTAAAGCACATAGATTCATTTCAGGTTTCATTATTTACACATGATAATTCGCCTCTTGAAATTCCGCACCTTCGCGGCAAAGAATCATTATGGCTTCGTCGTTTTCAATACAGGGAAATTTGGTTGATGTGCATCAGAAGAAAATTTATGCGGCTCAAATTTTTGTGGAGGATGAAAGAATCGTTTCAATTAAAAATTTAGATCTGCCCTCCCCAGAGTCTGGCATAAACGAAAAAGAAACACCAAACCCCAAACACCATCCCGAAGCTTCGGGATCAAACCCCAAACACTTCATCCTCCCCGGTTTTATTGATGCGCATGTGCATATTGAAAGCTCCATGCTTGTACCATCGGAGTTTGCAAAACTAGCCGTGGTGCATGGCACGGTTGCTACTGTTAGCGACCCGCATGAAATTGCAAACGTGTGTGGATTGGCCGGCGTAGAGTTTATGATTGAAGATGGCAACACGGTTCCATTCAAATTTAATTTTGGCGCACCAAGCTGCGTACCCGCAACAAGTTCTGAAACGGCAGGTGCGGCTATTGATGCGAATGATATTGATAACTTTTTGCGCCGGGAAGATGTGCTGTACCTGACGGAGATGATGAATTTTCCCGGTGTTTTAAATGGCGATGAAGAAGTGATGAAAAAAATTGCAACCGCGAAAAAATATGGTAAGCCAGTTGATGGTCATGCACCGGGTTTACTTGATGCCGATGCAAAAAAATATATTGATGCCGGTATATCAACCGACCATGAATGTTTTACAAAAAAGGAAGCGCTGGATAAGTTGCAACACGGAATGAAAATTTTGATTCGCGAAGGAAGTGCGGCAAAAAACTTTGAGGCACTCATTGATTTGCTACATGAACACGAAGACATGATGATGTTTTGCAGCGATGATAAACACCCCGATAGCTTGGTTGACGGTCACATTAACCAACTGTGCGCAAGAGCGGTGGCAAAGGGGATTGATGTATTTAAAATATTGCAGGCAGCATGTGTCAATCCTGTTAATCATTATAAACTGAAAGTAGGCTTGTTGAGAGAAAATGATTTTGCCGATTGTATTGTGGTGAAAGATTTAAAAAATTTTGAGTTGCTTCAAACTTATGTCAATGGTCAGTTGGTGGCTGAGGGTGGAAAGAGTTTGATTAGTTCCAGGTCGGGAAATCAAAGTTCAAACCAGATAGCTATCGGGTCAATCAACAACTTTCACTGCACAAAAAAGAATGTTGAGGATTTTGTTGTGAAAGCAATGTCTTCAAAAGAAATCCTCAATTCAAATTGGCTGCATGCAGATGGTGTTGATGACTTACAGCTACCAGTGATTGAAGCATTAGACGGTCAACTCATCACCAATAAAATTTTTGTACAACCCAAAATTGAAAATGGATGTATTGTTAGCGATGTTGCAAACGATATTTTAAAAATCGTTGTCGTTAACCGTTACCAGGATGCGCCAATTGCAAAAGCCTTTATCAAAAATTTTGGTTTGAAAAAAGGGGCCATTGCTTCTTCGGTTGCACACGACAGCCATAACATAGTTGCCGTTGGTGTTGATGATGAAAGTATTTGCCGGGCGGTAAATGCAATTATTGAAAGTAAGGGCGGCGTGTACCTCACCCCCTCCCGAGCAACATCGGGACCCTCTCCAAGAGACTTGGAGAGGGGGGTAGCTGGGCCGACTATTGATGGGGAGTGTTTATTGCAATTACCCGTTGCTGGTTTAATGAGTACAGACAACCGTTATTTAGTTGCGGAAAAATACAAAGCCATGGATGCGTTTGTAAAAAAGGAATTGGGTTCTACTTTATCAGCACCGTTTATGACTTTATCGTTTATGGCCTTGCTGGTAATACCGCATTTAAAACTGAGTGATATGGGGTTGTTTGATGGGGATAGTTTTCAATTGATGGAGTCGTTGTAATCAAATTGTAGCGGTTTCGTGGCAACACTCAATGTTTAATACCTCCACAGTTTTGTTATAGTACATCTGCACCCTTTCCCTGCTGCTGCCCACACAAACAACACCCAGTTTTCCGAACTGCGAGAGTGCACCAACCAAATGAAACATTACACCTTCCTGCAAGGCACCGTCGTATTGCAGGTTGTGCAGCATGGCAATATCAATCAAATCGTGCGGCGTGGTGCCTATGTATTTTTCGCTTTTTAAATTATCCGAGGAAAAATAAAAACGCTCCTGACCGGTGGCTGTGTGGTAGATTCCTTTTTCAACATCGTACACACCATCGGTTAAAAACTCAAGCATGATATAAGGATGCGTGGTGCCCCCTTTTCTTAAATTAATTTCAATGGCATAATGTTTCCAAACTCCTTCTTCCTGCACCGAAATAAAGTCAACTGCAAACCTGCCCAACACACCCTTCTGTTCCATATTTTTTGCTATTGCCTTACCAATGCGGCCAAGCTCAGGTGCATAATCGGGATGTGCCGGAAAATGTGCCCCAATAAAAATTTGCCCGGTGTCGCCTCCCAATTCCTGGTCGTGTGTTGATACCACTCCGCATTCACCCACGGGGTTAATACGGCACTGCACCGATGGAGAAGCTTTAATTTCTCCTTCAACAAAAACCTCCACCACACCACCCATGCTATTAAATTTTTGCAGGAATATTTCATAAGTCAAATCGGTCGCCACCAGTCTTAAACGGTGCAATAAACTGCGTTGAATTTGCTCCTGGTTTTGTTCTATTTCATTTCCCGCAAAATAAAAAACACCATTGCCATCACCCGAAAAACCATCATTCATTTTTACCACCGCTTTTTTCAAACCAGGATATTTTGTTTTTAGTTTGTGCAACGCGTCTGCAATGTCTTCTTCAGTATGCAGGTCTTCATAGCCATCGGGTACCAGCAAACCACACTCTCTAAAAATTTTTCTGCCATTACTTTTATTACCCAACTCAAACAAATCGGGGTCGCAGCCAAAAATGGGCAAATCAAGTTTTAACGCCAGCGTTCTCTCCATTGGCGTTACGTTAAACATTGCAAGATGGGTATCATTACCATGTGCTTGCGGAATGCTTTTTTTTATTCTTTCAATCAGTCGCGGACGTTCCAGTATCTTTTGCGTGAGCGGTTTTGGAGATGCATCATAGCAACTGAGGAGCGTAAGACGCTGCTGCGCATGATAACCCGTTACACCAGGCAAAAGGTGGAGGTAGTAATCAATGATGATGGGGTCAATGGGCATGCTGGTAACATACACCACATTAGTGCGTGGCATACGCAACAATAACAAAAGGCAAAGCATCCTTTCTTCATAATGTGTAATGCCGCTGACCTTTGAAAGTATTTCTTCATCCATTGTTAAGGATGGAATAATCACTACAGTTTTTGGGGCCAGCTTATCAGGAAATGAAGTTTCGAATTGTTGAACAAGCCGCTCCTGAATTTTTTGAAACAATGCTGCTTCGGTGGAGGGTGTGGCCATATTTTTTGCTACATCTTTTGAAATATTTTCCAAAGCTGTGGCTGTTTGCATACAATTGTTTTTATAAAACTAAGATAGGATTTGCGAGTGGTAAATTGAGGTTGGTGATTGATTTGCCAATAGACATGCTATGCTATTAATTGGCTTCGCCAATGGGACATGCTATGGCATGTCCCTACGCCTCCTGCCCTATCCACACCGCTCCGCCAATGCTGTTTCTTGATGCGCCGGTTACCGATGCAAGCACATTGTATTCCTGGCGCCAGCGCAATACACCAATCAATGCCATGATGAGTGCTTCTTTGTATTGCACCAGGTTTTCATTGGGTACAACAACTTCGATACCTAATGGTGAAAGTTGCGCTGCCAGGTGATTCATCAGAAAAGTATTGAGGGCACCACCGCCGGTTGCCAAAAGTCTGGTGTTTGATCCCAAAGCTTCGGGATGGAGTTTGGAGTTTTCTCCAATTGCCGGGTCATGGTGAACTTTTGACGTTTTCTCGTTTTCAATTGACACAGTCACCTGTTTCACAATGTGTTCAACATAGGTTCTTAATGCATCGTTTGTATTAAGAGAAAATGATTCAATGAGCGGAAATACTTCATCGGTACCAAAATTATTTGCCAGCGATTTGGGGTACGGTTCTTTGTAGTGACTCAATTCATTTAGCTGTTGCAACATTTGTTCGTTCACTTTTCCTTTTGCCGCCATTGCTCCGCCTGCATCATATTCTTTACCTTCTTTTGCGGCCAGTAAATTGAGTACACGGTTGGCCGCGCAAATATCATAGGCTATGTATTGGTCATCTTTATAAAAAGAGATGTTGGCAATACCACCGAGGTTTAAATAATAATCGTAGCCTTTTAAAAGTAGTTGCTCACCAATGGGAACGATGGGTGCGCCTTGCCCGCCAAATGCTACATCCAATGCTCTTAAATCGCTTACCACGGGCAAGCCGGTTGTTGCTGCAATAGCAGCCCCATCACCCAACTGCGCCGTCATTTTTTGGTGCGGTACATGAAAGGTTGTATGCCCGTGCGATGCAATCAGTGCAACTTTATAATGCAGGCTGTTGGCATCAATAAACCTGTTGACTTCGGCGCCGAGGTAATGCCCGTATTCGGTATGCAGTAATTGATAATCCAGTGCGGAAAGATGTATGGCATTCTGCAGCTTTTGTTGCCACTCATTTGAATACTGGTAACAATCCGCGGCAATGATCTGGTATTGCCATGCGCCACTTTGTTCGGTAAGTTCAGCAAACACAATATCCAATCCATCAAGTGAGCTGCCACTCATTAAGCCGATTGCACGATAGGTCATAAACTTAAGTTAGAGGCACGAAGGTAAAAGTTGAGGCCTTATCAATAAAAGAGCTTTTGTTGAATGAGCGTTTTAGTGTTGGCAAAAAATAAACGGTGCGGCCAAAAGGGATAAAGGCGGGCAATTATTTTTCTCAGAAGCGTATGCAGTAAATCAGCGGCTCTTGTCAAATTGTCGGGTTTTATTTGCAAGCACGGTATTTGATTACTCACAATCCATTACTTTGCAAAAAATCTAATTCAAGACGATATGAGTTTTAATTCAGAATTTGAAAAATACGCCGTCAAGCACCATGGAATGTCGAGCAATACTTTAGATGGATACGGTAAGCACATGGTTACGGCTCTTACACCAAACATTATTGAAGAGCGGCCAATGAACGTAGCGGTGATGGATGTGTATAGCCGGCTGATGATGGACCGAATCATTTTTCTGGGCTATCCTATTAATGATGAAGTGGCCAATATAATTACTGCGCAGTTGCTGTTTTTAGATTCATCGGACCGCACCCGCGACATCAACATGTACATTAATTCGCCGGGCGGCAGCGTGTATGCCGGTCTTGGCGTTTACGATACCATGCAGTACGTTTCTCCCGACATTGCTACCATCTGCATTGGCATGGCGGCATCAATGGGTAGTGTGTTGCTTGCGGCCGGCACCAATGGCAAACGTGCTGCGTTAAAACATGCCCGCGTAATGATGCACCAGCCCAGTGGTGCTATTGGCGGCCAGGCAACAGATATTGAAGTAACGGTAAAAGAAATTCGCAAACTAAAACGGGAGTTGTACGATATAGTAGTAAACCATTCGGGGCAAAGTTTTGAAAGAGTGGAAACCGATTTTGACCGCGACTACTGGATGACCGCAGCCGAAGCCAAGGAATACGGTTTAGTAGACGAAGTGCTGCTGATGAATGCCCGCAAAGAAAAAAAATCTGAAACAAAATAATTTAAACATAAAAGCAGAAGCGATGAGTTTTATAGACCCATACAAACAGTGGAACGTAATGCAACCACAACCCCGCACCCCCGGCGAACCCGAACCCGAAGAAGAAGAAAAAGAAGAGCGGGCCGAAACGGATACCCGGATGCTGTACAAGCGGTTGGAAAAATATTTTTACGAAACCCGCTCCATTTATTTATGGGGTGTGGTCGATGATAAATCGGCCAAGGATATTGTAACAAAACTGTTGTTGCTGGAAGCCGATAAGCCTGGTGAAGAAATTAAATTTTTTATCAGCAGCCCTGGTGGATCGGTAACCAGCGGAATGGTTATTTACGATACCATGATGCTGATAAAATCGCCGGTAAGCACCATTTGCATGGGGCTTGCCGCATCAATGGGCAGCATACTTTTAAGTGCAGGTGAAAAAGGCAAACGATTTATTTATCCGCATGGGGAGGTAATGATCCATCAGCCATCGTTAGGTGGGCATATACAAGGCGTTAGTGCCGATATGGAAATACACGCCGAGCAAATTTTGAGAACCAAATTAATGGGCGCAAAAATACTTGCCGATAATACCGGGCAAACCATTGAGCGCATTAAAAAAGATTTTGAAAGAGACTACTGGATGGATGCCGAAAAAAGTATTGAGTACGGTATTGTAGATAAGATTATGACGAAGCTGTAGTTCTTGACTATTACACGAATTATGTAAGCGATCCGATAGCTATCGGATTAAACGTGTAGCAACCGCGGCTCTTTAAACACAACAGCAAGGTGCTATAAATGTGGCTCCTGCATAGCCGGGCACTATGGTTTCCCAGTGTTTTCTCGTGTGAAATATTCCTTCTGATGGCTCCTGCCTTAAGGATAATGGCAATAAATACTTAAATCTTTACCACAAGAAGTAGTAGGCCTAAAGGTTTTTTCTATTTTTACAGGCTCCATGCAGCTTTTCAAGCAAGCTTGTGTTCTAATCAGGAGATAAAAAACAATGGCAAAAAATATATTACACTGTTCGTTTTGTGGCCGCAGCCGCGATGAAGTAAAAATTTTGATCGCGGGCCAGGAAGGTCATATCTGCGAAAACTGCGTTGACCATGCCCGCGAAATTATTGAGCAGGAGTTAATGGTGCGTGAAGAAAAATCACCCGGCAGCACTTCCTTTAAGCTCACGGTTAAAAAACCAATGGAGGTTAAAAAAATTTTAGACGAATACATCATTGGCCAGGATGAAGCCAAAAAAGTTTTGGCTGTTGCGGTTTACAATCACTACAAACGTTTGCAGTATAAAAACAACGACTCGGTAAAAGACGAAGTGGAAATTGAAAAAAGCAACATCGTTATGGTTGGCGAAACCGGCACCGGCAAAACCCTGCTGGCAAAAACCATTGCCCGTTTATTGAATGTTCCGTTTGCTATAGTAGATGCTACCGTGTTTACTGAAGCAGGCTACGTAGGCGAAGATGTGGAAAGCATTTTAACCCGATTGCTGCAGGTATGTAATTATGATGTAGCTGCTGCCGAACGTGGTATCGTGTATGTTGATGAAATAGATAAAATTGCCCGCAAAAGCGACAACCCATCCATTACCCGCGACGTAAGTGGCGAAGGAGTGCAACAGGGTATGCTGAAATTATTGGAAGGCACCGATGTGCTGGTTCCACCGCAAGGCGGACGTAAACACCCCGAGCAGAAACTCATTAAAATCAACACCCAAAATATCCTTTTCATTTGCGGTGGAGCCTTTGATGGTATTGATAAAATTATTGCCCGCCGGGTGCAAACCAACACCATTGGTTTTAATGTTGACAAGCAGTTGCAGGAAAACATGAAAAAAAACCTGCTTCGTTATGTAAATGCACAGGATTTAAAAAGTTTTGGTTTGATACCCGAACTGCTTGGCCGTTTACCGGTGGTTACGCATCTCGATCCTTTGGATGCGACAACACTTAGGGCAATTTTAACCGAACCAAAAAATGCACTGGTGAAACAATACATTCGTTTGTTTGAACTGGAAGGCATTAAACTTACCATTGAAGAAGAGGTGTATGATTTTATGGTAGAAAAAGCAATGGAATACAAATTAGGAGCAAGAGGACTGCGTAGTATTTGCGAAGGCATTTTAACCGATGCCATGTTTGAACTGCCGTCGTCAAAAGAAAAATATTTCAACCTTGATATGGAATACGCCAACCGGAAATTTGACAAGAGCAAATTGAGTTTGTTGAAAGTGGCATAAAAACAGCTGCGGGCTGTTGGCTGCGAGCTGCGACGCTTAAAATTTGTTACTAAACTATATTTGCTGGTTTCGCCCCTTAAAACTTTTCATCCCTTTTTTAGTTTGCCGTTCACTGCTCAAATAAATCTCTGCGATCATTATACTGGTAGCTCGAAGCTTAAGGCTCGTTGCCTACCCCTTTAACTTTTAAAATCAATAAAATGTTTGGATTAAATAAAGACAATGCACAGAGCCAGGCGAATGAATTAATAGATCAGCTAAAACTAAAAGCCGGTCTCAACGACGAACAGGCTGGTAAAGTAATTGAAACCATCAAAGATTTTGTGGTGGAAAAGTACCCGATGCTTTCGGGGGCGGTCAATAACCTTTTTAAATGAGTGAAAGCGGGATGAAAATCCTGCTTTTTTTTGCGCCGCTTTTTTCCTGTAGCTTGTAAAATTAAAACAACTATTATGCAGGAACTCATTAATCAAATTGTACAAAAAACCGGAATCCCTGCCGATAAAGCACAGGAGGTTTTACAAACCGTTTCTACTTTTTTATCAGAGAAATTCCCGCAGTTTGCCGGGCCTTTGCAATCGGCGCTGGGTGGTGAAGGAAAAGGTGGCGACACTCCTTCGGGAGGCGTTGCAAACCTGATGGAAGGTGTTGGCACCAAATTAGGATTTTGAACACATTCTGTAAATGAAAAATCCCCCTGCTTTGGCGGGGGGATTTTTTCGTCCAATGATGTGGCTGAAAGAAATTAATTTTTAATTACTCGTTGCTGTACGGCTTCACCACCATTGGTTGCTTTAATAAGGTAACCGCCTTTTACAAGGCCGGAAAGATTGAGTGATTCCGTTTGGGCGGCTGTGCTAAATTCTATTGTTTTTATTCTTACACCGGTAATGCTAAAAACTTCGACGCTTACTTTTTTACCCTGCCATGTTGCTGGTAATTGTAGCTGCACCTGCTCAGTGGCGGGGTTAGGGTAAGCCGTCATGCTCAAACCCTCTGATTGCGAATTCAAACGAATAGCTTTCACCGGCGAGTAAGTGAATTCCTTTGTGTTGTCAACCATTTTCAAACGGTAGAAAAGTTTGCCTTCTGTTGTTGGGAAATTTGCGTCTTTAAATTTATAACCCGAAGAATTTGATGAGGTACCATTTGTCAAAATAAGAGCAATGTCTGTAAAAAATTTCCCGTCAATACTTCTCTGCAAAATATAATGGCTGAAATTTTCTTCGTTGCCCGACCAGGTAAGTACAACTGCTTTGTTATCGGTTGCCGCATTAAAATAATTGAGTTTTACAGGGAGTGTTGTAGCTGGCTGCAGGCTGAATTGTCTAAACCAAATAGAGTTTAACCGCAGGCCCGAGCCATTACTTTCGTTAGCACTGGATTTTGCGCCATACCTGAATTTTAAAATGTCGGTGTCTATATACTGATAGGTGGCCATTACCTGGGTGGCTGTTGTATCAATACCAACGAAGTTGTCAACAGGCCCTTGTACCGTTGTGCTAATGGCACCATCGAAACCATGTCCGCAAGCTGCGTGCATCATTCCTGTACCGCCGCAGTTTGTACATTCATCCACTCCAATAACACCTAGCCCGATGCATCCGCCACAAACTACCAGACTGCTTGTTATGGAATCCTGCGGACACAACTGGCTTTCGCCGAGCAAACTGGCCGATAAACCGGTTAAATAGCTAACGGAAGAATAAACGATACCAGAAGGTCTTTGAAAAACCGCGTACTCCGAAATTGACCAGCCATCACCATCCACATCAAGGGCGGTAAGATCAACCATCTGCATTTTTTGCCTGATGCTGGTACCTGCCTGAAAGAAGGTCATCTCAAAATCAATAAACCAGTTTTGATAAGGAGCAACTATCCCGGGCAATCCAAACTCGGGCTGCAAGGCTTTGCTCCAGCCATAACTTGAATTGTCAATGCTGTTCATCACTATATCGGGGCGGGAGAACTTTGTCCTTGCCTGAAATACGTTGACCGTTTTTGAGTTTACAAAACTTCAAAAACCGTTGATTATGGCAACAAGAGCAAATTTAGTAGGTAAACCTTTACTACGGACGACGAGGTATTTCAGTGAAGATTTCAAGCGCAAAA
>JANPKD010000039.1:0-280926 GCA_031425835.1 Chitinophagales bacterium | reverse complement strand
TTAAAAAGCCGGCTGCAGACATCTGATTTTGTCTGTTAGGATACACAATTACTTTCCAGAAATGGCAAGGAATCTGAATTAATTCTCCTTTGATCTTATCAATGTAAAACGGGTCATTTTGTAAAAGCAATGGTCCCGCAAACACCGTTATTTTGCGGCCGTTTTCACCGGTTTTACGGGTAAATTTTTTTATGATATAATCTTCAAGGCTTTTCCAGGCGCCGCGGTTTAGAGTCTGATGTTGCGGTACGCAGTTAGGGAAGCGCATGGTATCGTCGGCTGCTTGTTTAATGATAGCTTCTGTGCCCCATTGCGGATCCTGGAACTTTGCAATATGACCTTTATCAAAGTCGTTTATGGCATTACTTTCATCAAAATCATAGAGCTCATTACCGGTTTGGTCGGCAGCTGGAATCTGTGGCTCCACTATAAAATCGCTCCTATCTTTTACCAAAGCGTTCCAGCTATTACCATCAATATTGGTAGCGGCATAAAAAGCAAACTTGCGGGCCTTGTTTTGTACGATGCTGAAATGGGTGTACTGGAGCTCAAACTTTTTTGAATTGCTTTTAAAAGAAGCACGAAGCTTTTTTTGAGCCGTATTTAGTTTTGGAAGAGGAAGCTTTAAGCCCGAGAAGAAGTTTTGATTGTAGCCGGTCATATAAAGATTTTACTGACTACAATGTAACAAAAGAAAAGGGCAACTCTGCAATTACCGGCTACTTACATAACTATCTACCGGTAACCGGTTTTGAAGGCTGCGTGCCAGCGTCATTTCATCGGCATACTCCAGCTCGCCGCCAAAGGCAATGCCGCGGGAGATGGTGGTAACCCGGGCCGTAGGGGGTAACTTTTTTTGAATGTAGTAAATGGTTGTATCGCCCTGTATGTTGGGGCTTAATGCAAAAATTACCTCTGTGGTTTCTTCTTTTACCACTCGCCTCACGAGCGAATCAATATTCAATTGATGAGGCCCAACACCATCGAGAGGGGAAATAACACCGCCCAGTACATGGTAGGTACCATTAAATTGTTGTGTGCTTTCTAATGCAATTACATCGCGGATGTTTTCTACCACACAAATCATATCCTGACGGCGCAGGCTGTTGGCGCAAACCGAACAAATATCTGCGTCAGCTACATTGTGGCAGCGGTGACAGAATTTTATTTCGCAACGCATCCGATTAATTACTTCGGAAAAATGCTGCACATTTTCTGCATCATCCTTTAATAAATGAAGTACCAGACGAAGGGCTGTTTTTTTTCCAATACCGGGTAGTTTGGCAAATTCGTTAACCGCGTTTTCTAATAGCGAAGAAGAGAATTGCATAGGTAGTAAAGGTAGGGATTTGACATTGGCAAACCGGCTGGGAAATTCACCGGCAAAACCGGTTTTAAAATAAGTTTTTGAACAACCATAACTTTTTTGGCTGATCCATTTTTCTACAACTCGAAATCATTATCCACGCCGGCCTTTACATTTATTTTTCTGTCGAGGCTGCGCACCAACTCGGGCTGTTTTTTATCAACAAAAAAACTGCCGGTATCCCATTTACCATTGTTGTTGGCGTCGTTTAAAATACGCAGGTCGTATTCGCCGGGTAAAAAGCGATTGGAACTAAATGCCCCTGATTTTATTGGCACCGAAAAAACTACCAAATCGTTCTGCACAAATTGCAGCACAGGGTTGATGACTGAGTCTTTTGTTTTTAACCTAATGGATATGGACCCGTAGTCGGCCGCCTTTCGCGTATTAAACGAAAGGGTATCTGATTTTAATAAGCGACGGCCTGCTGTATCAGCGGCAAAGTCGCGGTTGAGTACAAGGTTATATTTTGTATTTTCTTTCCACTGTGTGGTGATGGTAATTTTCTTTTTTGTTGTGTCGAGCGAAACATTGTACACTGCTGGTGTAAAAACGCTATCGGTGCTGAGGCTTATTTGTGCAGAGTCGAAAGTACGCAACGGGGTAAGGAAACTAAGTGAAAGATCATTCAGTAAATCTTGTTGATTGCTGGAAAGATTGGTAGTAAACACGAGGCGATTTTGCGCCGTTCGTGTTGGTTGATTATCGGCACCTCCAGGGGGTTGCGGCGCCGTTTCGCGATAGGCATAGAGTGTAACATTATTAGAGCTGCCAACTACCACAGCCGAATCGGCAAAAGCAAATAAATTGTTTTTGTTTTGGTATTGACGCGATGTACCTGCCTCTCCCAATGCATAAATGGCAAAGCGGCCCGCGGGTAAATTCCGAAAATGGAAATTGCCTTGCTGATCAAGCTTTACTACATATTGCGGGCGGCTTTTTTGAACGGCTGAGTCTTCCAGTTTTCTGTGCAGGATTACGGAAAGTGTTGAATCGATTTTGCCGGTTTGCGCCAACACAACTTTGCCGGTAAGCTCAAGTGAGTCGAGTGCCGGGCCCGTGGAAAAAGTATAGGTATATCCTTTCAAAATATTCCCTTCGTTGTAATCCCTGATGGCATCGCCAAAGTTGAAAATGTAGGTTGTATTTGCATCGAGTGAATCACGAAAAGTAATAGTGATGTTTTTGCCGCCTACTTCAACTTTTGGGTTCTTTTCAATTTTAAATAATGGCGTGAACAATAATTGATTTTGCACATCCAGCAGGTCAATGTATTCATCAAAGGTTAGTGTGATTTTATTGCCGCGAAAATTGAGCGTTGAATCTTTGGGCGATGCACTGAGTAAAGCTGGCGGTATAGAATCTCGTGGTCCGCCATTGGGCGGGATGATATTGGCGCAGGAACTACCGAATAATAGCGCCACCGCCATAAAGAAAATTACCACACCGAATGAACAAAGGAGTTTCATTATGGCGGCAAACATAAATTGTTTCGCATGAAATGAAATAGTGTGGTTGCTAAGGTTAGTGTAAATGTTAGGTAGTGCTGTGATAAAAATTTCCTGGACTTCAATACCCTCGACAAAAACTTCTATTCCGCCATTGGTGCAGCTACAATCATTTCTTCCGGCTCCTCATCCTCCAAATTATGCAAGGCAATGGCCAGGTTATTAGTTTTTACAAACTGGCACCAGTGGCAATCTGTTTTTCCGCAACCGGTGTAAAAATCATGCGCCTGAATTTTATCCCACACTGTTTTTATTTGCTGGGTTACCGTAGTTAGGTCTTGCGGGGTAATGATAATTTTTGACTTGCGATATTGTTTCTTTTTATCGGGTTCAATAAAATCAAACTCACTGCTAATTACTTTCCACTTTTTCTGGTCGTAATTATCAACAAGTAACTTATAAAATACGGCCTGCCGCCAGTAGTCGCCCCCATCGGGTTGTTTATCATTGGGGCCAAGTAATTTTGTTTTAGCCTTCTCCGGGTCGCCGGTTTTGTAGTCAACTACATTTACTTCCTGCCCGTTAAATTCCAATTTATCCAGCTTGCCCTTTACCGGCACGCCATTCACAATCACCTTGCTGATGTTCCTTTCAACAGCTACAATTTTTGTCCAGCTATTAATGTAGGTGTTGTAATAATTGGTGAGTACTTCCACACCGTACTCAAGCCTGCGGTTGTATTGTTCAAGTGTAAAACTTTCGCGGTGCCGCTGCATGTACCAAATAAAATCGGCAATAAAATCTTCTTTCGATCCAAACTTTTCGGTTGCCTGCATTTTACGAAACAGCCCCTCCAAAGCATGGTGCACTGCTGAACCAAATTCGGTTGCCTCGTTTTTTTGCGATGGAATGCGCACAAGATTTTTATAATAAAATTCGAGCGGGCATTTTAGATAGTTGTTGAGCGCCGTTACGTTCATCACAAACTTTTCGAGCAAGCGATCAACAATTTCTTTTTCTATTTTATCAATTTCGGGTGCGGCGTCTTCTTTAAATAGAATGGATTGAAACTCCGCTTCAACGTCGGGACTAATGATTTGGTTTTCGGTTACAAACTCGTGGGCGTCTTTTATCTCGGCCAGAAACATTGAGGGCTCCAATTCTTTTCCATCCATGTTATTGCAGCAGTGCGAGATAATGAGGTGTTGTTCGGCACGGGTTAAGGCCACATAAAATAAGCGGCGAAGCTCTTCAACCGGGCCTTGTTCACTGGAAGAGGTTGCGTCATAAATTGTGTCGGGCAGAGTAAACCCTCTATTGGGATTTCTTTTTTTCTCCCAGGTGTTTGAGTTAATGCCGGCAAAAAATACGTAGGTAAACTCCAGTCCTTTTGCACCGTGTGCGGTTAAAAAATTTACACCCCTGTCGCTGCCGCTTGTTTGCATGAGTGGCAGCGTAATTTCTTCTTTAATCATTAAATCGAAAATGCTTATCAATTGCTTTAAGTTTAATGCAGGGTTGCGGCGGGTTTCTTCTTTTATAAAATCGAACAAGGCAGTAAGTACCTGAAGCAACCAGTGTTTATCGGGTTGCTGCATTATATAGCTGAGCACACCACTTTCTCTTATAATTTTTTCAAACAAACCTTGCAGTGTATAATTCGGAACTGCCGCTATAAGGTCTTCAACAATACGTGATGCCTGTACCATTTGTGGGTTGTTGCCTGCATCAAATAAATCTTTGGGCGGTTGTGCACTATATTGATTCAGCAGTGCACGCAGTGATGCGTTTTTATCACTGTATTTTTTTTCAGAGGCGGCTATAGTGAGTTTTGCTATTTCAATTGACGGAATATTAAACCAGTTGAAGTGTAAAATTTCGAACAACGTTTCATCCCCACTAAACGGAATGTAGTGCTCAGCCGCCAGGTAATCGAGCATTAAAATCAATTGCCTCGAAAGCGGTATTTCCAGTAAATTCAAATTACGCTTGCTGTAAAATGGAATGTTGCGCAAACGAAAATATTTGGCGAGTTCTTCGCCATATTTATTCTCCTTATAAATAATGGCAATGCGGGAGGGATCAATGTTTTTTGCGAGCAACTCTTCTACTTGCAAGGTAATACCAATCATCTCCTGCCGTTGGTTTTGGTAGGCATGAAACAAAGGCAGATGTTTTAGGTGGTTTATTTTTTCGTTGCTCGAAATAAGGTCTTTGGTGAGGCCTTCCATTTTGTTGATGAGCCGTTCGGTGTTGCGGGCAATAAGTGCTTTTGAAAAATCTAAAATGGGTTGGGTAGAGCGATAGTTATTTGCCAGCACTATTTTTTGCAGATCGTCTTTATAACTGTTGGAAAAGTTTTGCATGTTCTCAACATTTGCTCCCTGAAAGCGATAGATGCTTTGATCATCGTCGCCTACAACAAAAACATTGGGCTTATCCCAGTAAGAAATAAGCAGGCGCACCAAATTATTTTGTGTGCCGCTTGTATCCTGGTATTCATCAACCAAAATGTATTGATAACGTTCCTGGTAGTTGCTCAGTAATTGTTCGTTTTCTTCAAAAGCTTTTATGACCCAATTAATCATGTCGGCAAAATCGTACCGGTTGGCTTTCAGCATTTTTGTTTGAAATACATCAAAGAGATTAACTGCGGCCCGCAACTTCTCCATTCGCTCGTGTTGATCGTCAATGGCGTTTTGCTTCAGGTCGCCGGCATTGTACTGTTTGTATTTCTTTTTGTAAATAAACTCTTCGCGGTTGGGTAAATCGGCCAGGTAGTCGTCAATTTTTTGGTTGATGTAGGCGGGGCTCCAACCTTCTTTTTTCATGTTGTTGAATAAAGATTGCAGGTGGGTTATTTCGTAATACACATCGCCCCGGTACCGTTTCAGCGGATGATTTTTTGGCAGTTCATCAATCAGTTCTTTCATCAACTCAATACTTTCCAATTCTGAAATGGGATCTAGAATATTTTTTTGAAAGAGTGAAAGATTTTCCTGGATTACCTCGTTACAAAAAGCATGAAACGTGTGGAGGTTTACTTTATAGGCATCGGCGCCAATAAACTCCAATAACCTGCGGCGCATGGCAATGGCACCAGCATCGGTGTAAGTAAGACAAAGAATGTTTGAAGGATATACATCGGTTTCCAATAAAATTTTTCCGATGCGTGCGGCGAGTATTTGTGTTTTGCCTGTCCCCGGGCCGGCAATCACCATCACGGGTCCTTCAATTTGGTCAACAGCTTTTCGCTGTTGCCCGTTGAGGCGATTGTATTCTTCAGTAAATTTTTTGAGGAGTTTATCACGTTGAAACGACATGCTTCAAAGTTATGGGAATAGCTGCGGTGGAGAAGGCTACAAATGGAGACGGCCTGCTGTTTTTTGAAAAGTGTCGTGTGAAATACTGGAATAAAAAGCAATTGCTTTTCCGCACAATTGAGACCTGCTTTGTGAATGCGCAGTTATGCTTTGCCAAACAATGCGACGCAAAAAATAAAAGGAAGCATGGGGTCTATTATAAGAGTGTTAGATGCAATTGCCTTCAACCTTAGTAGAACCGGCGACTCTATTACGCAAAAAACCTTATTACCTTATTTCTCCGAAATTTCTTGAAATAATAAAGTAATAAGGTTCTCTGCCATTATTGTTTATTTTCTACTAAGGTTAAAAACCGTTACGGGTAAAAAATAATTGGCGCATACTAAAACCCCTTTGCCGCCGGGGTATTATTCTTCCGGTTTACATCCGGCAATTTTTTATCGGGGTCTAATACCACATCGGTAATGCGGCTGGTGGTGGGTACGGCAAAAGTCCATTCGGTGCCCCGTTGCCAAACTTCAACCGGTAAATTTATACGTTGCTCTTTACCATCGGCTTCTTTAACTAACACAGTTACGGGCATTGCCATCTCACCTAAATTTTCAATGGTGATAGATGCACCGTTCTCGGGTTTGTTGTCATTGTATTTTACTCCCTTCACGCTCTGGTCTAATTTGGCATTGGAAAAAATCCATCCACGCCAGAACCAGCTTAAATCTTCACCAGCCACGTTTTCTATGGTATGAAAAAAATCCCATGGAGTAGGGTGTTTAAATGCCCAGCGATTTATGTATTCACGCAAAGCCATGTCAAAACGTTCAGGCCCAAGTACTACGTCGCGTAACGCGTCCAGCATCACCGCAGGTTTTAAATACGCAGCCACACCAAGGTTAGCCTGCTGCACTACATCAGGGGTGTTCCAAAGTGCATCCATCTTATCATTAAAAACATATTGTACCATTTGGTCGGTCGGAAAAAAGCTGGACTCGGAAAACTCGCCTTTGTTAAATGCTTTAGTAGAAAGGCCGTTGATGAAAGTATTAAAGCCCTCATCCATCCATGCAAATTTTCGTTCGTTGCTACCCACAATCATCGGGAACCAAATATGGCCAAACTCATGATCTGTTACACCCCACAAATCGCCCCCGCTTGCTTCCCATCCGCAAAAAACAATACCCGGATATTCCATTCCACCAACAACACCCGCTACATTGGTAGCCACAGGGTAAGGGTACTCGTACCATTTTGAAGAGTAATGTTCAATAGAGGCTTTTATCATTTCGGTGCTCCGTTGCCAGCCATCTTTCTTTATGCTTTCCGCGGGGTAGGCACTCATAGCCAGGGCTTTTTTGCCTGAAGGCAAATTGATTTTTGCCGCATCCCACACAAATGCTTTTGATGCCGCCCAGGCTACATCTCTTGCATTGGCAATTTTAAAACGCCAGGTGCTGTTGCCCGTAGGCCGCGATTTTGGATCGGTTACCTCCGCCACAGTACGCAGCATAACGGTTTTATCGCTGTTGCGTGCTGCAGCCAGGCGGGTTTGTTGTGTGGGTGTAAGCACCTCTTTTTCGTTCACCAACTCACCCGAGCCAACAACAATTAAATTGGCCGGTGCAGTTATGGTAAAATCAATATCGCCGTACTCTAAATAAAACTCACCCGCTCCAATGTAAGGCAGGGTGTTCCATCCCTGTATATCATCGTACACCGCAAGGCGTGGAAACCATTGCGCCACCTCGTACACCACACCATTTTTTGTAGTTAAGCGTCCCATGCGATCGGTGCCGTATTCAGGAATAACAAACTCGTAGGCAATATTTAATTTGGCTTTGCCTCCCGCAGACTGTAATGCATTTTGTAGCCACACCTGCATGCGGGTATCAGTTACCGTTGATTGCGGTGTGTATTTTTTACCATCTGCCGCTTCAACCGAAATTGATTTGATGATGCTGCCTTCAGTAAATGTTGCATTGGCCCAGCGGCCCCCGGTTTGCGTGGTAGTGGCCGATCCCCTTGAATCTGCTTTATAAATATTCTGATCTAACTGCAACCACAAAAATTTAAGTTGGTCGGGGCTGTTGTTGGTATAGGAAATTTCTACGGAGCCACTCACCTTGTGTGATGCAGTATCAAGTGTGCAGTTGATTTTATAATCGGCCCTGTTTTGCCAATATTTTGGGCCTGGCTGGCCACTGGCACTACGGTAATCGTTACCCGTTTGCGGGTAAAATTGTGGGTCGAAAGTTTTACGGTGATCGTAATTGCTTTGCGCAAATCCGGTAATAAATAGAGCAGTAACGAGAAGCGACAAGGTAATTTTCTTCATAGATTAAAAATAGGGGTTGAAGGTAATTATTAAATGGCGACGCAAAGGAGCGTAAAACTATACGATGAGTTTTTTAAGATTTGTTGGTGTTAAAGGGCTAAGAGATATGGTGCTAATTTTTTGAAGTTTCGGTTACAAGGAGTAAAGGTGAGGAGGCCCCCGTAACAACACACTCAAAAAGTAGATGAATTTTCGAAAAGCCTTTGCTGTGCGGGGGCAAGTCACCCACCGGGGGATTTAGGGGGCCTTTAATCAAAACTCTGATTACTGGCCGCGGCCCTTTTCAACAATTCATCAAACTGTTGCGGCCCCAAATCGTTGTAAAAAAAATATACGGGATCGAGTTTGTTTCCATTTTTTCGCACCTCGTAATGGCAGTGCGGCCCGGTACTTTTGCCCGTGCTGCCTACATAACCAATCACTTCGCCGCGGGTTACGCGTTGCCCTCTCCTGGCTTTTATGCGCACCATGTGGCCGTACAAGGTTTCGTAACCATAGCCGTGATCAATTACTACGTGATTGCCATAGCCTCCATCGCTTCGGCCCGCGGTTTGAACAACGCCGTTTGCTGTTGCGTAAATGGGTGTGCCCTGCGGCGCGGTAAAATCTAACCCCGCATGCATTTTTATTGTTTTGTAAATGGGGTCGATGCGGTAGCCAAACCCCGATGCAATACGGTTAAGATCTTTATTACTTACTGGTTGTATGGCGGGTGTGCCTGCCAACAGTTTTTCTTTATTGTTCATTAAACCCGAAAGCTGTACGTACGATTTTTTTTGAGAAGCAATACGAACATTCAAATTTTGAATGCTGGCGTAGATTGATTCGATCAGCTGAAACTGCCCCATGCCCTCCACCTTTTCAACCTCCTTTGCACGGGCCAGGTCGGCGGCCCTGGTACTGTCGGGAATGGGCTGTGCTTCAAAAATGGAGCGGTACACTTCGTTGTCACGTTTTTCAATTTCCGCCATCTTCTTTTGCAGCTCGTTTACCTGTTTATCTAATTGCTGATAGCCGTCCTTCAAACTTTCATTTTGGGCACGCAATATTTTTTCGGCGGGGGAACCCACAAACTGAAATGCGAAATAGGAAATGATGATGGACGTAACGAAGGCTGCTGCCAAAAAACCAAACACCCGCAGCAACTTAACCCTCAGGGGTGTCACTAATTTTTCGTAGCGCAGCGAATGGGTGTTATAAAAGTATTTGACTTTTTTCATCGGAATCAGAAATCAGAAGCCGGAAACCAGCGCTATGAAGTATGAAGCAGGTTATCGGAAATAATAAGCAAAGCCTCCTGTCTTCCTACTTCAATCCCCACCTCTTACCTTTGCCGTCCTTTCCCCAAAATAAGGGAGGGAAACAAATATAATTGCATAAAAAGCAAAAATCAACCTTTTATTGTTGTCATGATGACCAGTAGCGAAATAAGAAAAGCCTTCCTCGAATTTTTTAAAAGCAAGGGACATGTTATTGTTTCTTCTGCTCCTATAGTTATTAAAAACGACCCGACACTGATGTTCACAAATGCGGGCATGAACCAGTTTAAGGATTTTTTTCTTGGCACAAAACTATCCCCCCATGCCCGCGTGGCCGACACGCAAAAATGTTTACGGGTAAGTGGCAAGCATAACGATTTGGAAGAAGTAGGCGTGGATACGTACCACCACACAATGTTTGAAATGCTTGGCAACTGGAGCTTTGGCGATACTGGTGCCAAAACAGGTGAAAGCTATTTTAAAACCGAAGCCATCAGCTGGAGTTGGCAATTACTTACCGAAGTGTATAAAATTCCTAAAGACAGATTATACGTGACCGTTTTTGAAGGAGACGAGAAAGAAGGCTTACCTCCATCGGAAATAGCGCTGGCAAAATGGAAGGAATTGCTGCCGGCTGAAAGGATTGTTTTTGGAAATAAGAAAGATAATTTTTGGGAAATGGGCGAAACAGGACCGTGCGGACCGTGTACGGAAATACATGTTGATATTAGAACGGACGACGAACGAGCGGCAGTACCCGGACATCTGCTAGTGAACAAAGATCATCCGCAGGTAATTGAAATTTGGAACAACGTTTTTATTCAATACAACCGCAAAAAAGACGGCTCGCTTGAAAACCTGCCTTACAAACATGTGGATACGGGCATGGGCCTTGAACGATTAGTGCGGATTATTCAAAACAAACAATCGAATTACGATACCGATGTATTTAGCGGCACTATTGAAAAAATTGCGTCCATCACCAACCAAAAATATTTGGGTGGAGATGATAAACAGTCAGTTGCTTTTCGTGTGTTGGCCGATCACATTCGTGCTATAAGTTTTACCATTGCCGATGGGCAATTGCCTTCCAACACCGGTGCGGGTTATGTTATTAGAAGAATATTGAGAAGAGCGGTGCGGTATTATTACTCCCACCTCAATTACCAGCAGCCGCTGTTGTTTCAATTGGTGCCTGTACTTGCCGAACAGTTTCAGGATGTATTTCCAGAGTTGCAGCAGCAGGAGAATTTTGTTACAAAGGTTATTAAGGAAGAGGAACAGTCTTTCCTAAGAACCATAGATGCAGGAATAAAAAGGTTTAGTATTTATATGCAGGATGGAACTTCATTTGTCATGGAAAATATTGAAGACCCTGAAGAGGATGTAAAAACGACAGGTGGGTATATAAAGTTACAAGAGAGGTTTAATGCCAATAGAAGTAGAAAAGAGGTTGCTGGTGAATTTGCATTTGAGTTGAATGATACGTATGGATTTCCAATTGATCTAACAGAATTAATGGCAAAAGAAAAAGGCTGGACGGTTGACATAGAAGCATTCAATACCGAAATGCAGCTACAAAAAACCCGCTCCCGTGCAGCTACGGCCACCGATGCCGGCGACTGGATTATTTTGCAAGATGGCAACACCGAATTTGTTGGCTACGATGTTTTAGAAACGACTTCAAAAATTTTGCGCTACCGAAAAGTAAAAACCAAAGGCAAGGAAATTTTTCAACTGGTGTTGGATAAAACACCGTTTTATGCCGAGAGCGGCGGACAGGTGGGAGACAGCGGAGCGTTGATTCTCCCCTCTCCCCTTGGAGAGGGGTTGGGGGTGAGGTTCAAAGTTGTTGACACAAAAAAAGAAAATGACTTAATCATTCATATTCTGGAGCAGTTACCCGAAAGTTTGGAAGGAGAAATTATTGCTTCGGTAGATGCAGAAAAAAGAAAGCATACAGCCGTTCATCATAGTGCTACACATCTATTACATGCGGCCTTGCAGCGGGTGTTGGGCAAACACGTGGCGCAGAAAGGTTCGTTGGTTAATGCGGATTACCTGCGTTTCGACTTTTCGCATTTTGCAAAAATGACCAATGAAGAAATAGTTACGGTTGAAAAGATGGTGAATGAAAAAATCAGGGAAAACATTCCGGTAGTTATTCGCACCATGCCAAAACAAGATGCAATAAACGGTGGCGCAATGGCCTTGTTTGGCGAAAAATACGGCGACGCGGTGAGGGTTGTAACCATTGATCCAACTTATTCAATTGAATTATGCGGCGGCACGCATGTGGGCAATACGGGCGAACTGGGCTTTTTTAAAATTACTTCCGAAGCCGCCATTGCTGCCGGTGTGCGGCGCATTGAAGCTGTGAGTGGACTGGCTGCCGAACGTTATGCATCGCACCAGTTTGAGCAGCTGAACAGCCTGCGTGAGCTGCTGAAAAATCCGAAGGATGTTTCGAAAGCCATCACTTCTTTGCAGGATGATAATATTGCGTTGAAAAAACAATTGGAGCAATTTGAGCAACGGCAGCTAATTATTCTGCGTGATGAGCTAAAACAAAAAGTTGAAATCATTAACGGGTCAAATTTTATTGGTGAAGTTGTGGAGGTAAGCAGCGCCGATGCGTTGAAAAAGTTGGCGTTCGAGTTAAAAGCCCAGGTGCCGAAGCATTTAATAGTTCTGGCCTCGGCAATTGAAGGAAAGGCATTTGTTGTATTGTTATTTGATGAAATGGTAGCCACAGAAAAACAGCTGGATGCGGCGGCACTTATTAAAAAAACAATTGCCCCTATAATAAAAGGCGGCGGCGGCGGACAAAAAACTTTGGCAACCGCGGGGGGGCAGGATACGGCAAACCTTCAAAAAGTAATTGAAGCCGTTAAAACCCTTCTTTAAACCACTGAACATTTTAACCTTTCCGAAAAGTTTCGTAATTCATTTTGCCTTCCTATATTTGAACTACGAAAAAAAACGTAGTAACAAAAAATCAGTTTAAATATGAAACAGTCAATCACTAAAAAGCTTTTGGTTGCCGGGTTAGCAGTCATGGCCGTACCATCATTATTGTTTGCACAAAAAGACAAAGAGAAGGTGAAGGAGAAAGGTGAAATGCAAACAATCGTTATCACCCGGTCGGGTGATGTTGATGTAAAAACCGTTATTGAAATTGATGGCGATAAAATTAAGGTGAATGGTAAAGACGCTAAGGATAACAAGGATATAAATGTGAATGTAAACACTACTTCCAGGGGTGGCAGGTTTCACGTTTACACGCCATCGCAGGGTAGAGGATTCACTTTCGACAGCGAAGCGATGAGCATGTACGATGTTGATGAAAACCGGGCCATGTTGGGCGTCACAACCGAAACCGATGAAAGAGGAGCCGAGATTAAAACAGTTACCACTTCGGGCGGCGCCGATAAAGCTGGTTTAAAAAAAGGTGACATCATTACAAAAATTGGCGACAAAAAAATTGAGAATGGTGATGGCGTAACCAAAGCCATTCGCAGTCATAAGCCAGGCGATAAAGTGTCTATTACTTTTTTGCGTGATGGTAAAGAGCAAAAAGCAACAGCCGAATTAGGCAAATGGAAAGGTGTAAGAATGAATTTGGCCACTGCACCCCGCATACCAACTCAGGTATGGGGCGAAGGCATGCAGGACAAACTGAAAATGGAAATGGAAGGATTGAAAATGAATATGGACGACAATGAATTTAATGGAGTGTTTTCGTTTAATCGCCGGCCCAAATTGGGTTTGTCAATCCAGGACAGCGATGATGGAAAAGGCGTAAAAGTTTTAGAGGTAGATGAAGAAAGCAATGCTGCAAAAGCGGGTATTTTAAAAGACGACCTGATTCTCTCCGTTGACGATAAAGAAGTGAAGGGTACCGATGACGTTACATCAACTTTAAGAGAGAACAAAGAAAAATATACTTTCAATTTTAAAGTGCAACGCGGCGGCAAAACACAGAATATCGAGGTAAAGATGCCTAGGAAGTTGAAGACAGCGGATTTGTAAACAAACTTTTTTGATTTATCAACTCTTTGCCAACTCAATCTTTTGGGGTGGCTTTTTTTTGTTTGATGGATTGAACAGATTAATTATGTCAAGTGCTTTTTATCAATTGCAGTTGGCTTCAGCCAACTGAATGGAATGGTTGCTGATTTTTGTAGTGGCTTTAGCCACATTGGAAACATGTGGCTAAAGCCACTTACTAATTATTTTGAAATTATTTGCCGTTGGCTGAAGCCAACGGCAATTGAGCGGCATGCTATTCAACCAATTTTTACCAACCTATAAGTTAACAGCACAAATCATACAAAACAAAGCTTTACTAACCCTTTCCTTAAATTTGCCCCAATGGCAAATGATGATTACGAGATAGTAGTAGGTTTAGAAGTGCATGCCCAGTTGCTTACACAAACAAAATTGTTTTGTGCCGATGCAACGGTGTTTGGTAAAGAACCTAACACACAGGTAAGTGCCATATCGTTAGGCCACCCCGGTACCTTACCCCGGTTGAACAAAGAAGCTATAACAATGGCGGTAAAATTGGGCTTGGCCCTAAACTGCAGTATTGTGCAGCAAAATTATTTTGCCCGTAAAAATTATTTTTACCCCGACCTTCCAAAGGGTTATCAAATATCGCAACACACCACGCCTATTTGTCGTAATGGTTTCGCAGAGGTTTCCGTTGGCAGTGAAAACAAACGTATACGCATCAACCGCATTCATATTGAAGAAGACGCGGGAAAAAGTATGCACGGAGAAGACAGCAACTTCACCAATCTCGATTTTAACCGGGCGGGTATGCCCTTGCTTGAAATTGTTACTGAGCCCGATATACGAAGCGGCGAGGAAGCCTTTGCTTATGTAACCCTGTTGCGTAGGTTAGTGCGACAACTCAATGTTTGCGATGGTAACATGGAGCAAAGTAGTTTGCGTTGCGATGTAAATATTTCGGTGCGTAAAATGGGCGATGAAAAATTAGGAACGAGAGTGGAAATAAAAAATTTGAACTCCATCCGTTTTATAAAAAAAGCTATTGAACAGGAAAGTTCAAGGTTGATTGACCTGCACAAAAAAGGCGAAACTATTTTACAGCAAACAAGAGGTTTGAATGAAGCTGATTTTACCACCTACGCCATTCGCACAAAAGAAGATGAAGACGACTACCGTTATTTTCCCGAGCCCGACCTCCCCCCTTTTTACGTGAGCGATGAAATGATCGAAGAAATTAGAAACGCTTTGCCGCCAACATTCAGTGAAACAAAACAGCAGTTAATCAACCAATACGCCTTAACCAGTTATGAGGCAGGGCAACTGGCGGCCGATGCCGACTTACTTCAATACTTTCAGCACCTGGCGGCCACTACAAATAATTTTAAAGCGGCATTCAATTGGGTAACCGGCGTAATCAAAAATCATCTCTCCGCAAATGAGTTAGACTCAGCCGATCTAAATATTGCTCCAAAAAAAATTGCCCGGCTTATTGCATTAATTGACGAAGGAAAAATTAATTACGGCACGGCCAGCCAGCAAATTTTTCCCGAACTGGCCGCAAATCCTTATTTAGAAGTTGATGCATTTGTGGAGCAACAAAATTTGTTTTTATTAAACTCCGACGATTTGGTTGATTCGTTAATTGATGATGCATTGACAAAACACGCCGAAAAAATAACAGAATATAAAAGAGGTAAGAAGGGATTGATGAGTTTATTTGTAGGCGAAGTAATGAAACAATCGAAAGGCAAAGCCGATGCAAAATTGGTTACACAAAAAATTTCTGAAAAATTAAAAGCTTAAAATGAAGAATGTACTTTGGATGGGGTTGATTGTATTTGCCAGTTGCAACAACAAAACGGCCGAAGGTTTTACAGTTGAAGGCAAACTAACAAACGCCAAAGCAAAAATGGTTTACCTGCAGGAAAGCCCCGCTAATGCTGCCCCCGTAATTGTTGATTCGGCTACGATAAATGCAGATGGAAGTTTTACGTTAAAAGCCCCCGGCACAAAGGAATCGTTGTACGGTTTGCGGGCTGCCGACAGCCCCTACCCGTTTGCATTATTGATAAACGATGCAAAAAAAATTAGCGTCTCCTCGAACCTTGCAAGTAATAATATAGACTACACCGTTAGTGGTTCTGCAGCCAGCGATGCTGTACGCAACTTTGATAAAACCACGATGGAACTGGCACAAAAAATTTATGACAAAAGCAGGGAGGCCGATAGTTTAATGAAAGCCAAAGCAGGCGATTCTATTGTCGGCACCATAGTGGCACAGTATGAAGTACTCACTGCTCAACTAAAAACATTTACAACCGAGGCCATTGAAAAATCAACCTCTCCGGTTTTTAGTTTATATGCTTTAGGCGGATACCAACGGTTATCGCAGCAGCTGGGAGTAAATGGTTTTTCCACCACTGAGGTCTCGGAACTTCTCAATAAATCGGCCGCAAAATTTCCCAATGATGAAGCGTTGGCGACATTAAAAAACTCGCAACGTTCGGCGCAGGCCCCCGACTTTTCGTTGCCCGACACATTGGGAACAGCCGTCTCGCTTTCATCGTTTAAGGGCAAGTACGTGCTGGTAGATTTTTGGGCAAGCTGGTGTGGCCCCTGCCGCCAGGAAAACCCAAGTATAGTTAAAGCATTCAATCAGTTTAAGGACAAAAACTTCACCATACTCGGCGTGTCGCTCGACCGGGCTAAAGCTCCATGGCTGAAAGCAATAAAAGATGATGGGCTAGCCTGGACCCACGTCAGCGACTTACAATACTGGAACAACGCCGCAGCGAAATTGTATAATGTACAAAGCATTCCATTCAATATTCTGGTTGACCCACAGGGGAATATTGTTGGAGAAAATTTGAGGGGGAGAGAGTTGGAGGAAAAGTTGCGGGAGGTGCTAAAATAAACGAAACTGCTTTGCAGCAGTTTCGTTTCATAATCTACTATCAGACATCTGAGTTTAAGGGTAATGTCTAAAAGCTCCGATGCTCAAAGCTGCTCCCGCCGCGGTGCCTGTTGTATAAAATGTTTGAATGCTTCCAAAAGGCGCCAAAGTAATAGTAGTGCTGGTGAGTACATTCTGAGTTCCAGCAGCTTTTACCTTAATAGTATACGCTCCTACCGGCAATTTATTCTTGAAAGGTGAAAAAGTTGCTGAAGACGGATTGGCACCGATGTAGTTTTGATTAGTGATTGTGACACTGTCCATTGGTGTTGCACTCGTTCTTAAAAAAGTAATATCAAGAGGGCCCGAGTTCACTGCGAGGTTTAAAAATCTAAATTTAATAGAACCTGAATCTGCTTTTGCAAAAGTTAGATCATCATCCAGTCGGAGCGTTTTTAAACTCGGATTTGCAGCACTCAAGGTGTCATAAATAATATAAGTGGATGCCTTATTACCCGTTATAGTCTGAGATGGCAAGTCGACATAAACTGTTTTATTATTTAATGAAGATCTGATCTGCAGATTTCGATTTCCAGGACTAGTAGTAAGGTATCCGCTTGCCGATCTATATCCAATTATTGAAGAGGTTTGGAGGATCGTATCAATAAATAAATTCAATCCCGGTTGGCCAGCAGTGCCCGACACGCCTGGTGATGCATTAATAAAGGCAACAGTGCCAAAAAAATCGTTTCGGTAGACATTTTCTTTGCCACAGCTAAAGAACAAGATAGCCCCGGCGCTTATTATCAATAGTTTTTTCATTTTTATTTTTTTATACACAGCAATGCTGTTAATGATCAATTATTAATACCCGGGATTTTGTTGGGCATTTGGGTTAGCAAATCGTTCCTGTTGAGGAACTGGAATGATATATCTAAAATCTGTTGCTGTCAGCGTAACAACCGAAGTATTGCCGGCCGCGTCGGATAGGTCTCTAACAATTGGCAAACTTCTTCTTCGAAGGTCATAGTAACGATGACCCTCATAGCATAGCTCCTTGTAACGCTCAAGCAAAATCTCGCTTATCATTGTTGCCTTGTCATTAATAGCGGCGTGAGTGTAACCGGCGATTCGGGCAGTGCGCAACGCAGCAAGGTCAGTATTTGCCAGCGCCAACTGATTCAATTCGGCATACGCCTCGGCTCTTGCTAACACCATTTCAGAAGTTCTCATCATCTTTACATCATACTGAAAATTTTCACCATTGCCTGCAATCACCACCCCGTGTTTTGCAATCAGATTGCGGGGAGACGTTCTAAAAAAAGTTGGAAATCTAATATCATTCACCTGATCAAAAGTATTTAAAAGCTTTATTGCCGGCGAAGCTTGCACAGCACCGGTTCCAACATCCTGAAATAACGAACCTATTGCAGTTCCAAGATTTACTGCAGTGACGTTTATCTTCCAAATTACTTCGGTGCTTTGGTTTGAAGGTAAAGTCCTTGTTGTCCAAATAGTCGGATAGGTAGTTCTTGGCATTAAAGGTTGCAAGGGAATTATTTCGCTTGTTCTGTCAACAACCCCTTGCCAATTCTTAATATGCAGGGCTGCCCTGGCCTGAGCTCCAATTACCGCGTTTCTGGTAACTCTTCCAATATCAACAAAAGAGGTTGGTATTAATGTTCTGGCCTCAGCCAAATCTGCATTTATTGACGTCATAACTTGCCCCTGTGTGTTCCGGCTGGGTGCGTAGGAACCTGGAGCCTTCACGTATTCGGTTTGGAGAATAACTCCCAATCGTGCTTCAGAATATTCCGGCGTTTCAGAAATATTGCGTAACAATTCCAAATGGGCCATGCCACGAAGTGCTAACAATTCGCCTCGGTATTGCGTTTTCAAAGCTGTTTCCGTTGCATTTGCAGGTGCAACTGGAACCATTAGCTCCAACAAACGATTTGCTCTGTCAATTACCTGGTAAAGGTTTGTCCAAACACCTCCAGTTTCTCCGTCTCTCCAATCCTGCGAGTCAGATACATGATTCCAATTAAAAAGAATATTACCCACGTTACGGTATTCGCTGCCAATTCCAAGCCTTATTTCATCGGAAATGAAAGCGCTAATATAAACGGAACGACGTGGAGACCAGGTTGCATAAACGCCGTTCAATGCGCTTGTAACATCTGCCATGTTCTGTATGGCAACATTCGATGGGATCAAATCAATAGGCTGTAAATCGGTTAGCTTTTTCTCGCAGGAAGCAAAGAAAAATCCGGCTAATAATACAAGGCTTATTTTTTTAAGCATTTTCATATAATTAATGTTCTCGTTTAAAAATTAATGTCTAAACCAATTGTGTAGGTAGTAGGATTTGGAAACTCATAGGTTGCAATGTTGTTGCTTTCCTCAGGGTCAAATCCTGTCCACTTTGTCCACGTAAAAAGATTCTGCCCTTGGCCCCATAATCTAATGCTGCGCACATACTTGGTATTTTTCAAGGAATATAAATAGCCGGCTGTAAGATTTCTTAATCTAACAAATGAAGCATCCCGGATATCTTTACTGCTGAATTGACGCGGTGATGATATTCTTTGGTAATTAGTAATATCCCCTGGTTTTTGCCAAGTATTCAACATTTCAACTCTTTTGTTAAATGCCAGGTTTGAGTTTGTTGTTTCATAAAAGAACGACTCATTATTAAACCGTTTAACACCCTGTGCGGTATGGAAGAGCGCTGAAATTCCAAAACCCTTCCAGGTAATGTCGAGATTAGCACCACCAGTAAAAGTAGGCAGGTATGTACCAAAAGTCGCCCTGCTATTTGTTGCTGAATATGTCGTTGTTGGATTACCATTAATATCTTCATAAACAGGTAATCCACTTTGAGGGTCAACACCTAAATAACCTACCGCAAAATGGGTTCCAAAAGGAAGTCCAACACGGCTTATTCCTGTACCGGCGGCAATTTCATTTATCTGCCCGAGGCTTGTGATTCTGTTTTTGAGGAACGCTCCGTTCACCCGTACACTAACCAACAAATCACTTGTCTTTACTACATCCACACCCAAATCAAGTTCAAGACCAGTATTCCTCATAGAACCTGCGTTGATGCGAAGATTAGTAAAGCCGGTTGTTCTTGTAAGTGATTGATTGAGGAAAAGCTCATTCGAGTTTTTTACATAGTAGTCTGCAGAAAACCTAACCCTGCGGTTCCACATTACGAGTTCCATACCAACATTTGTAATTACCTGACTTTCCAGTTTGTAATCTTCATTACCAGGTGAGCTGGGAACAATAGCCGGTACTCCAGCGTAAGAGCCCGATCCATAGGTTGAAATGAATCCAAAGTCAGCTCCCAAACCATTGATGTTTGCTGCTTCTCCATAGCTGGCTCTTAACCTAACATCCTGAAAAATATTCTGTTTGCTCATAAACTGCTCAGCACCTAAATTCCAACTTCCGCCCACAGTCCAATAAACATTATTTCTGTTTTTTACTGGCAATTGTGAAGGCACATCTCTTCTCAAACTTCCGGAAAGCGTAAATCTTCTGTCGTAAGTATAGTCGGCAACTCCAATCAATGAAAACAAACCATTTAACGTTCTGCCGCCGCCAACAAGAGGGATGAAATTATTAGTGGCAGAACCCGCGGTAATACCCGCTGGCGTATTTAGCAGGCGAGGATTAACCCCAAATCCGGTAAAAGCATTAGAACGGGAACGGTTACGAATAGATTCCACTAAAGCCACCGCATTGACAGCATGCTTTGAATTAAACGTGCGATTAAAAACCAACCCCGAGGTGGAAATGAGTTGAAGGTTTTCAGAGTTTCCTTCGTTGTAGGAGCCTTGCGCACCTTGGGCAACCAATGTGCCTGCAAATGAGTTTGGATCAACGAACCTGCTTGTGTTATTATTTCTCCAGTCAACACCGTTAGTTGTTCTGAAGCTAATGCCACCCCAAATATCAAATTGGGCTGTAAGACTTAAGTTGCCTTTGAACTGGTTAATAAGTGAAGTGGTGGTATTAACCCTATCAATAGCATTTGCTCCTGTGTTTCCACCGCCGACAGCAGGTTTGCCATTGCTTAAAAATGGTAGCCTATATGGCAACTCCAAATATGCCGCAGCTATTGGGTTAGCTAAAGCCACACCTGCTTCTGATTCAATATTATTTTGTTTGCTGAATCCCGCTGATGAACGGATGCTAACTGTTAGCCTGCTGGTTTTAAAATCCAGATTAGTTCGGAATATATAGCGTTCCAAATTAGAACGATTCAAAATGCCATCCTGCTTATAGTAAGAAAGCGAAGTATAGTAAGTAAGTCCTGGAGCACCACCTGAAGCATTTACCTCATGTTGTGTAAAGCCGCCATTGCGGAAAAAGAGACTTGGCCAATCGGTGTCAATTTTTCTCACGGAGTCAAGGAGGCCGGCCTCGGTGGCTCTTTGCGCTGGGGTTAATGTGAGGTAGCGGGGATTGTTCGGGCTATAATCCCATCCTGGATAACCAGTTAAAGCAGTAGAACCCAAAACCCCCGTAGGGCCACCCAAAACTCTTTCCTCATATTCGAGGCGCTGAGCAGTGTTCATCAAATCAAGGTTGAGTTGATTAGGCGCTTTTGCAAAACCAGTTTGACCTCGGTAGGAGATTAAAGTTCGTCCTGGCCTTCCTTTTTTGGTTGTTATTACAATTACACCGTTTGCCCCTCTTGAGCCATATAAACCAGCACCCGCTGCATCTTTAAGAACGTCAATGCTCTCAAAGTCGTTAGGATTCAGCGTCCGGAACACTCCATCCTCTATAGGCACCCCATCAAGAACATACAACGGGTTTACATTACCAAAAGATCCAACACCTCTTATATTCACCCGTGCAACTGAACCGGGTTGCCCTGAGCCTGATGCTATATAAACGCCGGGGGCCTGACCTTGCAAAGCTTGTTCAAAAGAAGCCAACGGAAGTTGTTCGATATCGGCTGCCGCGACTTTTGTACTTGCTCCGGTAAACTCACTACGTCTTCTTGTAGTGTAACCTGTTACCACAACCTGTTCCAGTGTTCTGTCGGTCCCTCGTAACGTTGCGTTAACGATACCTGTGGAGGTAATTGCCACTTCAACCTGCCCAAGCTCAACTGAAGAAAAAACCAGAGCGGTTGCGGTTGGGGGAACGGAAAGTGTAAATCGTCCGTCTTCACTTGTGATTGTTCCTAAAGATGTGCCCTTCACAATTACTGAGGCATTAGGGACGGGACTTCCTTTTTCGTTGGTTACCCGACCACTGATACTCCGATTTTGTGCAAAGAGCAATGTACTAAATAGTATCATGCTCATCATGGTGAACAGTAATCTTCTCATGTTGTGTTGTTTATTAAAAATTAAAGTAGTGACGAATTTATCCTGGTTAAGGAGTAGTAAGACCTCTGGTGCTCTTAAAAAGCTGCACGAATGTAAAGGTTTGTTAAGGAATGTTTTAAGAAGAAAGTAATTTTTTCCGTTTAAAAACATAGCTAACCAAAAAGGCTACCCTTTTTGAGGATAGCCTTAGAACGTTTATTTGCCAATTAGCAGAATTAGTATTGCGGATTTTGTTCGTAATTCGGGTTTTGTTGAAGTTCCGACAACGGAATGGGCCAGATAAACCGATAGTCGGCATAAGGTATTGCTGCAACTGGACGCGATATTGTAACACCCCCGGCGCAATTAAACATTGCCGCTGTAGCCGCAGCAGTACCAACTTTTGAAGGTATTCCGCCACCAGGTACTGGTGCATGGACGGGGTCAAGCGCTAAACGATGAATGTCTCCCCAACGTTTACCCTCAGCTATAAATTCAACTCTTCTTTCAAATAAAATTGCCGCTACCAAAGCATCTTTACTTGCAAAACTGGCAACCGTAAATTGATCAACAGCCGCAGTTACCGACCTGTTGCGAACTGCATTTAATAACTCCAATCCACGGAGCGAAACACCCGTAGCATTCCTTGCCTCGGCTTCGGCCAACATTAATAATACTTCCGCATATCGTATTTGTGGCGCTGCGTCTGAGCGATTAGTAATGTCCCTATACTTATTGGTAAATACTGCGTTAATAGGCGTTCCTGCGGTTCTTATCAGTGTGGCTCCTCTTCTTACATCTGAACACAACCAACGTGGATCGCTCCAAATAATCGGGCTTATTCTAACCAGTCCCCGACCGGCAATTGCCGGATCTCCCAGCATTGAAGCCAGTGCACCATTCACCCCCGCATTATCTATTGCATCATTTCTGATTGAAAAAATGCTTTCCTGCGATTGGTTATTGACAAACGGGCCATCGGGTGTTGCAGTTAACCGAAAACCACCAACAGGACTAATATAGGGAGCGGAGGCAGGAACAAGTTTGTTGCCTTCGGTAATTACGGCTGCCCAGTTTGCCTGGTGCATTCGAACACGCATTTTTAGCGCAATGGCTGCAGCCCTTGAAGCTCTATATGTTGTTACTGCCGGAGTAACAGGTAAATTAGTTTCGGCAAAATCTAAATCGGCCAAAATTTTAGTATAGTTGTCCGCAACCGTGGTTCGCTTCTGTCCCCTTGCCTGCTCGGCTTTGGCTTCACTGTTCACGCCAAAGTCGCGGTAAATAATTCCTAAGCGTGAACCTGCATTATCGGTGAATGGACGAGCAAACATGATTACCAGTTCATGATGGGCTAATGCTCTGAGAAATCGCAACTCGCCTTCAAATGCCGAGGCTTCTGCGGCAGAAATGACGTTTTTTGACCCAGCATCCTTAATACCTTCAATGGTGAGGTTGGCTTTATTGATTAAGGAATAAAGGGTTTGAAAATGAAAATCGTTGTTGGCAGTTACGTTACTATAAACACTCTCATAAGTTACCTGATAAAACAAGGCATTGTTCAATAAGTCTTCTCCCCTCATATCGCCCTGTTCAATATTTGCTGCGCCAAATGGGTAACCTCTAACTGCACCTCCTGCATAAAAACCACTTTGAGCTGCATCGTAAACCCCGTTAACTGCAAGAGTCACTCTATCACGGCTACTAAATGCTGAAACATCGGAGAAAGAAGTGAATGGTTGAAGTTCCAAAACCTTCTTTTGACAAGAACTAAAAATTAAAGAGCTGCTAATTATGAATGCCGCTCCATTTTTTATTATTTTTTTTAAATGCATTTTTCAAATTTTTACTGTCAATTAATAAAATCAAAAACCTACGTTTACTCCAAACGAAATTACCCGTGGCTGAGGAACCGTGTTATTATCAATACCACCCTCGGTAATATTTTCAGGATCAATGCCCTTGTATTTGGTAATGAGCCAAAGGTTTTGCCCCTGTACAAAAGCACGGAAAGATTTGATATTATTCTTGGTAATGCGGCTTAACAGGCTGGCATTAACACCGTAGCTTAATTGAAGGTTTTGAAGCCTTATAAAATTTCCGTCTTCCACAAAACGGGAATTAGCATTTTGCTGAAGGTTGGTAAAGTTGTCTCGTCCATACCATAAACGAGGAACGTCTGTAACATCTCCAGGCTTTTGCCAGCGGCGTAAAATATCCTTACCATTGTTTTGGAAGGCCTGGTTTACCAATGCTTCCTGGTTTGTCAGATTAAAAATTTTATTTCCACCAGAATAACGCCACAACATTTCCAAAGCAAAACCTTTGTAGCTGAATGAACTGTTTATACCCCCAAACCAGGTAGGCAAAACATTACCCAGAATAGCTCTGTCTGTTCCAGCAAGTGTAGTTTGGGTTCCCAAAGTACCATCTGCATTAACAAGAAAGTATGTAGTGTTTGCAATGTTTCCTTGAATCCTGGTTCCGTCTGCTTTTAAATAAGTTGGATTGCCGTTTAGTGGATTAACGCCATCATACCGATAGCCATATAGTGCATTGATAGGTTGACCAACCTTTAAGATGTTATACGCTCCTGGCACATCCTGGTCTAAATAAAGGGCTTTCACTTTGTTTTTCACCTGCGTAAAATTTACACTGATATCCCAGTTGAAATCCGCAGTTCTTATGATGTCGCCGCCAATAGTAAGCTCAATTCCTTTACTCTCCATATCTCCAATATTGCGCAAGATAGAATTGCCAGGAATGCCAAAAGAAGGAGGCTGTGGAGCCGCTAGCACCAGGCCATTATTTTTATTTAAAAACCAATCAAACGTAAAATTTAAGCGGTTCCCAAAAAGGCTAATATCCAATCCGGCATTGTATTTTTCCTGGGTCTCCCAGCTGAGGTCGCTGTTTCCAACAACACTTACAGCAATACCGCCCTGTCCTCCATATTGTGCAATACCGTATTGGCTAAGAAAGGGAAACAAACCACCTGCTATATCTGCATTTCCCACTTTGGCCCAGGATGTTCTAATCTTAAATTCATCTATAAAGGCAAGCGATTTACTTCCATTCATAAACCCTTCCTCCGATACACGCCACGCAACTGAAACGCCTGGAAAATTTCCAAATCTTTTGTCAGGTGCAAAGCGGGAAAGACCGTCGCGCCTGAAAGAACCTTCAACAAAATATTTGTTGCGGTAATTATAGCTTAAACGGCTGAAGTACGACGCAAAGCCAGGACCCTCAACATAACTTCCACCAGCCAATGGCGTTACAAAGCTTCCGCCAATTAAACCTCTTTGTATAAAAAAGATGTCAGAAATGTTTTGGCCTGTTGATGAAAAGGAACGGAAGGTTTCGTTTGAATATTCGGTACCCACTGTAAACCCTATATTATGATTCCTAAAACTTCTATTGGCATTGGCATAAGCTTGTGTTACCCAGCGGAGGTTATCAAGACTTTGATTAAACACTGATCCATTTGAGCCGCGGCCATCGCCATGTGCGGGGTTCAGTGCTTGCACATCAGTACCTGTGTAGTAATCAACTCCTCCTTTGGCTGTAAGGGTAATCCAACTTACAGGCTTAACCTCGAAGGCCAGATTATTTAAAATCCGCGTTTTGGTAGAGTTAAATCTATTTTGGGTCAATACAAATCCAATGTTTGAATAATTATTTTCAATGGCCCGCAAATTTGCATCCCTTCCTAAGGCTGATCCGTCGGCCAGTATGTTGTATCCCGCAAATTTTGGATCGGCTGCGGGATCTAGAATTCGAACATTTGGCAATGCCCGCAATGAAGCCGCAACTGCGCCGGAAAGTGCATTACCTCCATTATTTTGATCATTGTCCTGAGTGCGTGATATGGTAGTTTGGTTACTCACCTTCAGCCAGTTATTAACCTTGTGCTCGAGATTAAGTCGGGCGGCATAGCGCTTTACCTTATTGGTAATCACCATACCTTCCTGGTCAGTATAGTTTACTGAGAAGTAATAGGTGGAACGGTCATTACCGCCATCAAGACTTAAATTATGAATTTGCGATTTGGCACTCTTTCTAAAAATAAAATCCTGCCAATCGGTATTCGTATTTTCAGAATTTAAAAATGCCTGGGGGGGTATTCCTGCAGAAGCGAATTTTTCGTTTGAGATCGCAACAAATTCCGACGCATTTAACAGATCAAAGCGATTATATGGTTGTGCATAACCAAAAGTGCCGCTATAGGTTACATTGGAGCGACCACTTCTTCCTTTTTTGGTAGTAATTAAGAGAACACCATTCGCTGCGCTTGAACCATAAATTGCAGTAGCCGAACCATCTTTCAACACCTCAATTGATTCAACGTCTGCCGGGTTGATATCAGAAAGTGCATTAGTATTGGCTACACTCGAGAAGCCGCCAGATACAATGGCAATGCCATCAACTACAACCAGGGGACCTCGTGAACCATTAATGGAATTTACCCCTCGTACCCTGATGCGGGGTGTTGCATTAACCAATCCAGAAGTATTTGTTACCTGAACGCCTGCAGTTCTTCCACCCAATTGCTTGTCAATACTTGGCGTAACCAGTGAAGCAATGGGGCCGGGATCAATTTTACCAATTGCAGCAGATATTTCCCTCCTTCTTTGCGTACCGTAGCCAACCACTACAACTTCGTTCAGAGTTGAACCCGCAGTACCAAGCAAGGAAATATTAATACTAGTCTGACTACCAATTGCTACCTCCTGTGTTGTCATTCCCACAGATGAAACCACTAGTGTTGTTGCGTTGGCGGGGACACTCAACGAATACAAGCCATCGCTTGAACTAACAGTACCTGTTTGTGTGCCCTTTACCTGAATTGAAACATTGGGAATTCCGGTTCCTCTGTCGTCTGTTACCCTACCCGAAATGGTGCGTTGCGCCCATACGGTAGTAAACATGGCGAGTGCCATGACTAGGCTTAGAATTTTTCTCATGTGCATTTTTATTTATCGTTATTAAGTAGAAACAGCAATCTTATTGTTTCAGTAGGGTAAAGAATGAGCGGCTAAATTTAGGGATAGCCGGTAAAACAGACAAAGAAAAATTTAGTTTTGCTGCAAACTGCAAAAAATTACTTTCTCTCATGCGGCTTCCTATACAAACTTATCATTAGCGCAGGTAATAAAACCAGGTTGGCAAATGTTGCAGTAATTAATGTTAGCGAAGTAAGCCAACCTAATGCCTTTGTGCCGCCAAAACCACTAAAACAAAAAATAACAAACCCCGCAATCAACACAATTGAGGTGTAAATAATACTAAGGCCCGTAGCATGTATGGTTTGAACTACATTGGCCTGCACCGTTAATTTATTTGTGGTTTGTTGCTGCCGAAAGTTTACCAAAAACCGAATGGTAATATCTATGGCAATACCTAAAGCCACACTAAAAATTAAAACGGTTGAGGGCTTCAATGATACACCGGCCCAACCCATTACTCCGGCTGTAATTACTAACGGAATAACATTGGGAATTAATGAACAAAGCAGAATACGCCCGCTTCGAAACAGATAAAGCATGCACAAGGCAATCAATAAAAAAGCCCAGCCTATACTTTCTTTTAAACCACTGATGATAAAGCTTGAACCCTCTAAAAAAGTAACACTGCTACCGGTAAACTGCAAACGATAATTAGCTGTGTCAAAAATTTTGGCCGCTTGTCTTTCAATGCTATCCAATACCTGTGGTAATCTTTGGCTACCTATATCTTTTATTGAAACAGTTATGCGGGCCTGCTGCCTGGTGCTGTCCATAAATGTTGTTACCAATTTCGAGAAAGAATTTTTTGCACCTGCATTTTCATTATTTGTTGCCAGGTATGGCCGCAGTGCCAGCAAATCGTTTTCGCCCGGCATAATGTAGTAACTACTATCACCTTCAAAAAAACCCTGCTTGGCAAATTTTAATCCCTCGGTTATTGTTAGTGGTTTGCCTGCATAGGGTTGCTGCGCTAAATATTGTACCAGCGAATCAATCTTCAGTAAATTATTCAGGTTTCGGGTAACGCCGTATTTCTTCTTTGTGTCCACTACAATTTCCAAAGGCATTACGCCGCCAAAATGTTGTTCAAAAAATTTGAGGTCGGTGTAAATTTTATCATCCTTCGGCAGGTCATCTACAATGTAGCCAACGCTTTTTAGTTTTGTTATGCCCACAACGGAAACCAGCAACACAACCGTCGTAATTGCGTAAATTATCTTCCGATGGTTTACGGACCAGAACTCCAAACGATCTAACCAGTTCAGCAAACTTTTGTTGTTCAAATACCGCGTATGCCTTGCAGTTGGGGGCTTCATTATATTGAGTGCTACGGGTATCAACACCAAAGAAATAAAAAACAGGAGCATGATATTTACACCAGCCACAAGGCCAAACTCTTTTAGTATTTCGCTTTCGGTGAGTGCAAAAACGGCAAAGCCAATAGCGGCAGCAATGTTGCAAAACAAGGTTACTATTCCCATCTTACCAATCATTTGTAAAATGGCCGCCCGCTTGTTGCCCAACTCTCTAAAACTTGTGTGGTATTTGTTTAAAAAATAAATGCAGTTAGGTATGCCAATCACCACAATCAATGGAGGAATGAGTGCGGTGAGCAATGTTATTTTATAACCCATCAAATGCATGATGCCTACACTCCACACAACACCAATCAACACAACCGCCAGTGATAAAAACATGGCACTGAACGAACGAAAAAAAAGCAGGAGAATAAGTGCCGAAAGCAATAACGAGCCAATTAAAAAAAGGCCCATTTCTTTTTGTATTCTATCGCTAACCACCGTACGTATGTAAGGCAAACCGCTTACGTGTGTTTCAATTTTATTTTCGTTGCCGAAATAATTTACCGCATTCATCACTTGCGTAACAACGGCGGAGCGTTTTGGCGATGCGAGAATAGCCGCATCAATTTTTACACCCATCAGCCAGGCATTGGTTTGCGCATTGTACAGTAGCCCGCGATAAAAAGGCAGGCTAAGAAAAATGTTTTTGCTGCTGTCAATATCTGCCTGTTGCAAAATGGTATCTCTGAAAATGGGAACAGCCATCAGTTTTTCCGATGCCTCATCACGCATTAAATTAATAGCCATTGGCAGTGCAATAATTTCCTGAACGCCGCCAATATTTTTTATGGAGTAATGAAGTTTTCGATAGTCGTTGAAGACCTTTTCGCTGAATAAATTTTTTGTTTGAATGCCAATCACCAGCAGGTTTCCATCATCGCCAAACTGTTTTCTAAATTGCTGATAGGCTATGTATTTGGCATTATCCGTAGGAATGGCTTTGGCAAACTCGTAACTGAGTTTAACCTTACTTGCCTGCCAGCCCAAAAACCCGGTGACGATGAGTAGTAAGGCCAGCAAAAAGTAACCGAACCGAAGTATTTGTTTTCCTAAAAATTGCCACATGCTTTTTTAGTTGAAGTGGCAAAGAAAGCGAAAGCCTACTAATCCATAGGCTCTGAATTATAAAGGGTACCCAATGCGAAGGGATCAAGGATGATTCGGGATTAATGTACCGTTCACTTTAATAGATACCGGAGTGTGATGTTAATGAGGTATTAGTTCAGGAACTTAGTGATGTCTGCACTCATAGGCATCACTTTATGGTGAAATACTTTCACCAGTTTGCCTTTTTCGTCAACCAAAAATTTAGTGAAGTTCCATTTGATGGGATCTTTCTCTCCCAGCTTTTCGGCTTCTTTGTTTAAGTATGCAAACAGGGGATGGATGTCGGCTCCTTTTACTGAAACCTTTTCGGCCATTTTAAAAGTAACGCCATAGTTTCTTGAACAAAATTCTTTTATCTCGCTATTGGTACCCGACTCCTGTGCGCCAAAATTATTTGCCGGGAAACCCACAATCACCAGCTTGCCCTTGTATTGTTCAGAAAGCTTTTGCAACTCGGCATACTGGGGCGTGTTACCACATTTAGAGGCTGTATTTACAATTAAAATTTTCTGCCCTTTAAAATTTTTAAAATTAATGGTGTCGCCTTCCAAGCCGGTTACTTTAAATTTATAAATTGACGACCCGGCTAAAGTGAATGAAAGAAGTGTAGCTATAATTATCAGTTTCATAAAAACGTATTTGTTGATTAAGAAGATAAAGGTAAGTGGGTAATAGATGCACGTAGTTAAAATAAATGCTGAAACTTTAATTGTTGAACCGAACGTGGGGTTTATGAACTAACCCTTGAACGCAGTTTCGTAAAACCCGCCAAACACTCAAATTGCACCAAACGATTTTAGAACTTGAAAAGCGGAAGATTTTCGGAATTTATTGATAGGCTACTGTTTTTCATATACACCCAAGTCTGGCTGCTGCACCGGCCGGGGCTTTCCATCCAGGTCAGTATTTAATGTGGTGATTACTCCTTTGTTTATTGCAGGTGAACCATCATTCAATCTAAAATTGTAAAATCTATTGCCCGTGTTAATGCTATCAAAAAGAGGCGGCAAATTTTTTATGTTGTTGCCGGTGATGGTTGCATTGGCCGGATCGGTTGGCACCCGCCACAATACCCCGTCAAATAAAACCGAAAAAGGATTGCCGCCTTGTTTGGCAATAACCACTTCGGTGGGTACAAGGCCGGTAGCGTCGCCCCAAAAAATACAATTACGAAATTGTGCCGACAAATTATTTATTGTAGTACTACCGTTTGCCGACAAAGAATTACTAATGCCCAACACAGGATCTTTATGTTGCAAAAAACTGTTTGAATACGCAGCCGAGGTGCAGTGTGTAAAGTTGTAATTGCCACCATTTACCAGCAACATGTTTTTGCCACAATTGCTCACTAATAAATTATTAGCCGTAATGCTTGTATTAATACCCATTATGCCAGCATCATAAGCATTGTCGATAATTGTTTGGTTTAGTGTAAGTTTTGTACCACTGCTGGCGGGCCCTACTACCACAACCGCCTGGTAAGCATTTTTAATGATGGCATAATTGAGTAAATTGTTTTTGCTTGATGCGGTAAATAGCAGTCCCGGAAAACTAGCCGGAAAATCGCGGTAGGGCTCATCCAGCCTGTCGCCCGAAAATACAACTCTTGTACTGTCATAAAAATTACCTGCAACATTTAATGTCCCGTTTATAATAATTGGCGCATCGGCATGCACATAAATTTTACTGCCTTCATTAATGGTTAGTGTGGCATTCGGTTCCACAATTAAACTTCCTAAAATAATATAGGGCCGGTTGTTGTTCCAGGTTTCATTTGCAGAAACAATTTTGTTGCGCAGGAAAGTTGCATTGCGGCCGTAGGCATCTAGCTGCACCCATTTTTTGTTACCGTTGTAATTTATTTCAATGCTGTCGCTAACAATATAAGGGAGGTTAGTTGCGGATGGATTTATAGAAACAGTTACAAAAATATAAGCACTATCGTTAGCCGCAACCTCTACATTGGCAACTGACGGGCCGGGCACACCATCAACATTTATTTTGAAAGGAGATGCAGTACCACCAGCCAGTTTTACCGAACTTATTTTTATGCCTTTGGCATTTGTATTTACAATTTTCACAAACTGCGCAACAGAACCAGTTGTAGTAAATACCGTATCAAAATGAAGTGTGTCGGCCGATGTGGTGAGGAGCGCATTGCTACTGTTGGTAAAACTTTGTTTTTTGCACGCGGCAAAAATGGTAAGTAATAATATGGGTGTCAGCCAATTTCTCACAGGATTTTTCATAAGCCATAAATGTACATCACCGCGATGAAAAACAAAGTGTGGCAATACTCAGCTGCACACCGGCGCCATTCAACAATACCCGGCCGCAGGATTCTAACGTGGCACCAGTTGTAATTACATCATCAACCAGTAAAAGATGTTTATTGGTAAGCAACGCAGCGTTGGCAACTTCAAAACGGCCTTCAATATTTTGCCAGCGTTCAACCCTGTTCTTTTTTGTTTGGGTTTCAGTGAATGTTGATCTGATCACCGTGTCCTTCAAAACAGGTTTCTGCAATACCTCGTTCATTCCCTCGCATAAAACGGTGGCCTGGTTGTAGCCACGCCTTCTTTCTTTTGATGGAAATAGTGGTAGCGGCACCAGGGCGTCAATTGTTGTAAACCTGTTTGACGAGGCTAATGCAAAACCCATCAACTTGCCCACGTAAAAGCCCAACTCCTTGTTGCCTTTGTATTTAAAATCGTGCATTAAACGTTGCACCAAACTTTGTTTTGTAAAATAATATTGAGCTGTTGCAGCAGTCAGTTGCAGCCGGCCAAAAAATGCTGTTTCAATTGGGTTATTGGCATGGAGTTCGAATTGTGTGGACGGCAGTTGGTGATGGCACCGAAGGCAAAGCTCATTGTTAGTGCTCAGCAAATTGCTGCCGCAGCCGGCGCACACATGGGGGAAGGCCAAATGAAGGAGTGCCTCTTTTATATCTGCAATCAAATTCATTAAAGAACAATTTAGCCTTTTTGCAACTCAGCTGGAGCAACAGCTTGCCCGAGGATATCGCACGATCTTTCTGAAAAACACCGTTGGCACCTTCGCACAGCCACGGCAGACAAACCTTGCGTGATTTAGAAAAGGTGTTTGTACACTTCTTCTACTCTACCCATGGTTACCACTTCTATATTAAACCGTTGGTTGGGCAAACCCTTTTGGCTGTATTTGGAAACAATTATTTTTTGAAAACCTAATTTCTCTGCTTCGGCAATGCGTTGCTCAATTCTGGTAACAGCTCTAATTTCTCCATTCAGTCCCACTTCGCCGGCAAAACAAATATTGTGCGGTATGGGGGTATCCTCGTACGAAGAGAGGAGTGAACAAAGCACCGCTAAGTCTATTGAAGGATCTTCTACTTTTAAACCGCCCGCAATATTTAAAAAAACATCTTTTACACCAAAATGAAAGCCACCTCTTTTTTCAAGTACGGCCAACAGCAATTGTAATCGCCTCAAATCAAAGCCCGACACTGTTCGCTGCGGTGTTCCATAAACCGATTGTGTTACCAGGGCCTGCACTTCAATAAGTAAAGGTCTCTGCCCCTCTATAGTTGCAGCTATGGCTGTACCACTTAGCTGCTCATCTTTTTGGGTGATGAGAATTTCGCTCGGGTTCAATACAGGCATCATCCCGTTTTCATTCATTTGATAAATGCCCAGTTCTGACGTGTTACCAAAACGATTTTTAAGTGTGCGTAAAATTCGATAAGCATGATGGCGGTCGCCTTCAAATTGCAGCACAGTATCAACCATGTGCTCTAATAATTTTGGCCCGGCAATAGAACCATCTTTAGTGATATGGCCAATGAGAAACACCGGTGTTCCGGTTTCTTTTGCAAACTGTTGAAACTCGGCGGCGCATTCTCTTATTTGCGATACGCTACCCGGCGATGAGTCTATAAAACCTGATTGAAGTGTTTGGATGGAATCAACGATGAGTAGCTGGGGCTTTAGTTTTTTTATTTCGTTGAAGATGGTTTGGGTGTTGGTTTCGGTAAGCAGATAAAAATTTTCGTTTTGAAGCTTTACTCTATCGGCCCTCATTTTAATTTGCTGCTCGCTTTCTTCCCCGGTTATGTACAACACAATCGCATTTTGTAGTTGAAGCCCCATCTGTAAAAACAATGTGGACTTGCCAATGCCAGGCTCACCCGCAACCAGCACAATACTGCCTGGAACAATGCCTCCGCCAAGCACTCTGTTTAATTCGCTATCGGCAGTAGCCATTCGCGAAACCTCATTTGATTTTATTTTGTGAAGAGCCTGAATTTTTTTTGAAGATGCCTCTTCATTATAACCATCCCAGTTGCCAGGATGAGTTTTTTTTTCATTTTTTTGAATGGTTTCTTCAACAAGGGTATTCCACGTATTGCACGACGGACATTTACCCGACCACTTTGCACTTTCGTATCCACAATTCTGACAGAAATAAGCAGTTTTAATTTTTGACATCGCCTAAAATTATTCGTCGCAATAAAGTTGATGAAGAAAGAGTAACGAAATTGACGAGGAAGAAAACGTAATATTTTTTTAGTAAAAAGGGCTGATCCGAAGACCAACCCTTTTACTTACTAACCCATTAAATTCTGCCACTAAATTACAATTATGGCCCACAATACAAAATTAATTTTCTGGCTTGTGAATAACTTTTGCTGAAATTTAAGCACAGTGCACTGCTCTAAAACAGGTTGTAATTAATTGATTATCAATTGATCCTGGTCCAACTCATTTTTTATTTCATTTACATATTGCTGTTAAAGTGTCAGCAGATTTAGATAAAGATCGTTACGGCTGTCAAAAATTGCAAGGTTGATGAGCCAACTGGTGTTGTTTGCAAACTGGACGAAGATTTGAAGTGTAATTAAAAAAGCAAATTACAAATGACACCATCAATTTTAATAGTATCACTGTTGTTTATCGGCATCAGCATGTTGGTTTCGGCTATTTTAAAAAGCCGCTTTGCCAAGTTTAGTAAAATCCCTCTTCAGGCCGGTTTTACCGGGAAAGAGGTGGCTGAAAAGATGCTTCAAGAAAATGGAATTTACGACGTACAGGTGGTTTCCGTACAGGGTTTCCTATCGGACCACTACAACCCGGCAAACAAAACCGTCAACCTAAGTCCTGAAGTTTACAGCAACTACAGCGTTGCAGCGGCGGCAATTGCCGCACACGAAACCGGCCACGCCGTGCAGCATGCCACCGCCTATAATTGGCTAAGTTTGCGAAGTAAACTCGTTCCTGCCGTGCAGTTCAGCTCTACTATTGTAAACTGGATTTTGCTGATAGGGGTAGTCATGGCCAGCTCTGGCAACAGCACACTCCTGTTGGTTGGTATTGCTCTTTTCGCAGTCACCGTTCTGTTTTCCTTAATTACACTGCCGGTAGAGTTTGACGCCAGCCGCCGGGCACTTGCCTGGTTAGAACGCACAAATGTTACCAATAGCCAGGAATATCCCCAGGCTAAGAATGCTTTAACCTGGGCAGCCATGACCTATGTTGTTGCCGCGTTAGCTGCGGTAGTTACCCTTTTGCAGTATGTGATGGTTTTTTTGGGAGCGAGGAACAGGGAGTAACCAAATCTGCAGAACGCTAAGCTCAAACCATTATTCTTTTTTACCCCATGCAACAATTGTGTGGGGTTTTTGTCTTTACTTCGATAGCTACAACAAATTTTTAACAAAACTTACGACATGAGAAAACTGTATTCATTATTGTGGACACTGTTGTGTACCACAACCCTGCTATGGGCACAAAATCCAGTGACCGGGAAGGTTACCGATGAAAATGGCAACCCCGTTGCCGGCGCTACAATCTCGATTAAGAGAACTTCAACCGCCACTGTTTCCGATGTACGTGGAGACTTTTCAATCAACGCACCTCAAAAATCTACACTCGTTATTAGCCACGTTAGTTTTGGTTCCGCGGAGGTGGTTGTAAATTCTTCTGTTTTATCCATCCAGTTGAAGACTGATGCAAGTTCTTTGTCAGAGGTGGTTGTAACTGGTTATGGAACAAAAATTAAAAGAGACATCACGGGCTCTACAGGCAGAGTTTCGGGTTCCGATATTGAAAACACCCCCATCCCGAGTATTGATGCGGCTATCCAAGGCAAGGCTGCAGGTGTCTTTGTAAATTCCGGTTCCGGAAAGTTGGGCCAGGGAATAACTGTTCGGGTACGCGGCAATTCATCAATCAGCGCAAGCAGTCAGCCACTTTATGTTTTAGATGGCGTCCCTATAACAACTACAAGCCAAAGCAGCTATGGTGGCACCACAAATCCTCTTGTTGATATAAATCCAAACGACATAGAGTCAATAGACATTTTGAAAGATGCGTCGGCTGGAGCCATTTATGGTTCAAGGGCGGCCAATGGCGTTGTTTTAATAACTACCAAAAAGGGCAAGACGGGTAGAACAAATGTGTCGGCCAATATACAGAAAGGCTACAGCGAGGCAACAAAGCGGGTGGAGTTTCTAAATGCACAGCAGTATATTGATTTTTACCGGCAGGCCGCCGGGTATAGAGATAGAGTAGCTGGTACGCCTCCGGCAGATCCCAACTCATGGACCAGCTACATAAATGACTTTATTAACTACAACAGCTTTGGTACAGCAGGCACGCCAAACCAAAAAGATTACAACTGGCAGGATCAGGCATTTCAAAGAGGCGGTTATACTCAAGCCGATGTGCAGCTTAATGGCGGGAATGACAAAACAAGATTTTTTCTCTCTGGTCAATACCTGACACAAGCCGGTACAATTATAGGGAATGACCTGGACCGTATGACCGGCAGATTGAATTTAGACCACAAGGCAAGCAACTGGCTATCCGTTGGTTTAACTATGAGCTTAGCCCGAACAATGAATAGAAGATTGCCTGATGACAACGCCTTCTCTAATCCATTGCAAATGGCGGCATTACCTCCAATCACGCCTTTCACCGATCCGAATACCGGTTTGCCGACTGGTACACCTCCAGGAGATGTTGACCTACCATTGTATTACAACCCGGTAATTTCAGTCAACTATGCAAAGTATGTTCAAGAGTCGTTTAGAAATTTCAGTACTGCTTTCGGTCAGGTAAACATATTGCCAGGGCTTAGATTCAGATCGGAGTTTGGTGTAGATATCTTAAGCCAGAACGAGGAAGGTTATTTTCAAAGTCAGACGGTAAGGAATCAAACAAGAGCAGCCAACGGTGTAGGTATTAACCGTGGTACGTTTATTACAAATTACAACACCAATAATTTCTTTACCTACGACAAGTCATTCAAACAACACGTGATTGAAGCTACATTAGGTATGTCGTACCAGCAATCTCAGTCAAAATATAATTTTGTTGAGGGTCTTCAGTTCCCTTCAAACTCTTACCAAAGAATTGCAAGTGCGGCAACCAAATCTGATGGTAGCTCATCAGAAACAAACTTTCGGTTTCTTTCCTATTTCCTGAGAACTAACTATAAATTCAACGATAAGTACTTACTCTCGGTGAGTGGCAGAATTGACGGGTCCTCAAGATTTGGTCTCAATTCCCGCTATGGATTTTTTCCCGCCGTTTCGGTGGGATGGATATTGAGTGAAGAAAAGTTTTTGGAGAATGCACGTTTTGTTAGCTTCCTAAAATTGAGAGGTAGCTACGGTATTGTCGGCAACTCGGAAATTGGAAACTTTCCACAGCTTGGCCTGTTTTCGGGTGATGCAGGTTACGCAGGAGGCGCTGGACAACGACCTTCACAAATTGGCAATCCCGATTTGAAATGGGAACAGACGAAGCAATTGGATTTAGGTCTTGATTTTGGCTTCTTCAATAACCGAATTACAGGTGAATTGGATTATTACACCAAAAACACAACGGGGTTATTGCTGAATGTGAACGTACCCGCAACCACTGGTTTCACTTCGCAAGTAAAAAATGTTGGCCGCCTTGAAAACCGTGGAGTTGAATTGGTGATTAATTCTAAAAACGTTGTGGGCAAATTTAATTGGAGTACCCAGTTCAACATTGCTACCAATAAAAATAAAGTGCTCGATATACAAGGGCAGATTATTGAAGGCGGCGTTAGAAGTATGAACCGTGTTGCTGAAGGACAGCCCATCGGCGTATTTTTTACGGTGGAGTATGCAGGTGTTAATCCGGCCAATGGCGATGCACTATTTTATAGCAACACAAAAAATGCCGATGGTAGTATTAACAGAGCTACGGTAACTAATGCTGGTTATGGTACGGCACAGAGAGTAGTGGTTGGCAATCCCAATCCAAAATATATTGGTGGCATTACCAATACTTTCAGCTTTAAAGGTTTTGACCTTAACGTATTTTTCAATGGGGTATTTGGCAATCAAATAAACATTTATGGCCTCGGCCAATACTCATCTGCCAATGCAATTTATGAGGATAACCAAACAGCCGATCAGCTAAAAGCCTGGACCCTTGCTAATCCAAACACCAACATTCCTGAAGCTCGTTTTTACAGGGGGAATGGAAACCAACCTTCCAGCCGCTACATTGTGAGTGGTACGTACGTCCGGCTAAGATCTGCAACGCTTGGGTACAATCTTCCTTCAAGTGTTTTGAGTAAAATAAAAGTAAGCAGGGTACGCTTTTATGTGTCGGCGTTGAACCTAGTAACTATCACAAACTATCCGCTTTGGGATCCTGAAGTAAATGCCGATTCATTCACAAACAACTATTCCATTGGAAATGATTTTTACACGCCACCGCAACCAAAAACAATTCTTTTTGGATTCAACATTGGGCTTTAAAATCACTACCACTTACTAAAAAACTTTTTATGCTAAAAAATAAAATTATTTATTCCGCCGGGCTCATTTGCCTATTGGCTTCGGGCTGTGCCAAAAAATTAGATGTATTGCCAACGCAAAGTATTGACCAAAGTACGGCACTTGGCAGTTCGAAAGATGTTGAGGTAACATTGATTGGATGTTACGATGGTTTGCAGAGCACTTCTCTTTACGGTGGTGCCATTCAATATGTAGCCGATCTTTTGGGCGACAACGGCGACATGCGTTTTGGGGGAACTTTTCAAAACCTGCTTGAGATTTACAACAAGGATATCACTCCTATCAACGCAACTGTATCTGATATTTGGATTCAGGCGTACAATACTATTAATCGCTGCAACAATGTGCTATCGGCCATTGATAAAGTGGAGACCGCAAAAAAAGCAAGAATTGAAGGAGAAGCAAGATTTATTCGCGGCTCCTTGTATTTTGAGTTAGCAAGAATTTATGGTAAAACCTGGGATGATGGAGACAACACAAAAAACCCTGCCGTGCCATTGGTTACTGCCCCAACCCTCTCCATTACCGCAGCTGATTTTAAAGGACGTAACAGCGTTGCAGAGGTTTATGCGCAGGCGATAGATGACATTACCAAAGCAGAAACTTTATTGCCTGCATCCAACACTATTTACGCAACCAAAAATGCGGCGGCCGCTCAATTGTCGCGTATTTATCTAATGCAGGCAAAATATGCGGAAGCACGTGATGCGGCAAACAGGGTAATTACTTCGGGGCGACATACATTAGCAACAAATTTTACCTCCCTATTTTTCACTTACCTTAATAATGGAGGAGCCAGCCCCAACGAGTATATTTTCTCGATGATTGTAACTCCACAGGATGGTGGTAATGGGTTTAATACTTATTATGGTGTTACCATCAGCAGTATCCCCGGTACAGCAGGCCGTGGCGATTTTAGAATACTGACCGCACACGTGAATTTGTATGACGCAGCCGATGTACGCGGGCAATACTTTTATGTTAATGCAGCGGGCAACAGATTTACGCGTAAACATTTAGACAGGTTTGGGAATGCGCTAGTATTCAGGCTGGCCGAAATGTACCTCACAAGAGCGGAATGCAATTTTCGTTTAGGCACTACGGTTGGCGCAACTCCATTAGACGATGTAAATAGAATACGCAACCGCGCCGGCCTTGCTAGTTTAGCCACTGTAACACTAGCAGATATTCTAAAAGAAAGAAAACTGGAATTAGCCTTTGAAGGCCATCAACTTCACGACTTGAAACGTACAAGGTCAACCGTGGGAGCGTTAGCGTGGAATTCACCAAAGTTAGTTTTCCCTATCCCTCAAAGAGAGATAGATGTTAATCCCAACCTTAAACAGAATTAATACCAACACCAATATGATTTGAATAAGAGCCCCGAACACCTCGGGGCTTCTTATTTACATCTTTTCGTTCTTTATCATTACCGAAAAAATTAACTGGTGAATTGTTGATGGCCAGGGCCAACAAAATAATAAGAAGCCGCATTTGCAAAACTGCTGTACAACCACAATTGGCAGGCAACCTAAAACACCACTACACCAAAACGTCTTCAATTCCTGCAAACCCCTCCGAAGCACCCAGCTTTTCAAACAAAATTTTATACACCGTTTCCGCAACCGGCATATCCGCACCAATAATTTTGTTGAGGTTGTAAATGCACCGGGCGGCATAATAACCTTCGGCCACCATATTCATTTCCAACTGCGCCGATTGCACCGTGTAGCCCTTACCAATCATAGCACCGAAAGTGCGGTTGCGACTGTATAGCGAATAGCATGTTACAAGCAAATCGCCGAGGTAAACCGAGGCCGCGTAGTTGATATCCTTTTTGTGTTCGATGGTGTGCATAGTTATGTGCTCACCTACTACAATATGCTCCGCACCCACCCTGCGTAAAAAGCCGGCCATTTCATCGGCACTGTTGGCAATGTATACGCTCAAAAAATTATCTCCGTAGTCAAGCGAATGCGCAATGCCCGCACCTAAGGCGTAAATATTTTTTAGCACAGCAGCATACTGCACGCCCAAAATATCGGTGTTGATAATTGTGTTGATGTATGCTGTTTTAAAAAGTGCCGCGATCTGCTCTGTGGCTTTTTCATCTACACCCGAAAAAGTGAGGTATGATAATTTTTCAGCAGCCACCTCCTCCGCATGGCAAGGACCGAGCACCGCAAAATAGTTTTTCAGTGGTAAATCAAACTGTGCGTGTAAATGATCGTTCAATAAAGCATCGGTATTCGGTACCAAACCCTTTATGGCCGAGAGAATTTTTTTATCCTTCAATGAATTTTGATCAATACCATCAAGCACATTGTGGATGTAGGCCGAAGGAACGGCCATCACCAATAGTTCAGATGCATCAACAACTTGCTGTACATCGGTAGAAAGATGGAGAAGCGAAATATCAAAATTAACCGAGCTTAAATAATTGGGATTGTGCCTGCGGCGTTTAATGTAGGCTATTGACTCTTCTTTTCTAATCCACCAGTTTACTTCCTGGCCATTATCGGTCAGCATTTTTACCAGCGCAGTTGCCCAGCTACCGTTGCCTATTACTCCAATTGATTGAATTGCCATTACACGAATTGATAAACACGAATTACACAAATTGAAAAGACCAATTACACCAACTGGTTTACAATATTACTTTGCTGTACTCCGCAAATATTTGACCTAGGGTTTGTCAGTTTCACCGGTACACCCAAGTTACAAAGTCTGGTATCGAAAATTCAGTACTTGTTTCAATAAAAAAACCACCCACCAAAAAAAGTTCTTGTATTTCTGCTACGGTTTCGTTGATCTTTTTATTTCTAACGCTAAAGTTTGGGGCTTGCGTTCTTGTCTTTTCACCCGATATCTATCGGATCTAAACTTTGAGCTTTCTTCCGAAGTTTCGGGATTTGAGCTTTTGACTTTGAACTTTGAGCCTTCAACATGGAACTCCACTACTTCTCCTCCAATAAATTTTTACCTACCACCTGCACTTTGTCTCCGCTCTTTAATGTTTTGCTTAGGGCACTATACGGACCGGTTATGACAGTTTCTCCTACCTGGAGACCACTGGTGATTTCATAATTAAAAATGTCCTGTATGCCGGTAGTAACTACTCTTTTTTTAATCAGCCCGTCGGCACCTAAAATAAAAACAACTTCTTCCAGCTCGTCGCCTGCAACAGATACAGTTGCATCACTATTTTCTTCAGTGCCTGCCGTGCGGGCCTTTTTAGTTTCGTCAATATTTTCTTCGCTGCCTTTTGCTCTTGCAGCTACGGCGCCATTGGGTACTGTTATCACGCCATCTTTTCGTTCAGTTTTTATATCGGCGCTTGCGTTCATGCCGGGGCGAAAAATGAATTTTTTGCCATTTGATGAGGCACTTAGATCGGCATAGGAAGAAGGGAAGATGCTTATATGCACCTCGTAGTTGGTAGCATCGTTTGCAGCGGCGGCGGCACCCCCAGCCTGTGTGGTACTGCTTGCAATTTTTGTTACCAGGCCTTTAAATTTTCTGTTGCTGTATGCCTCTACGGTTACATCGGCCGAGTCGCCAATGCTCACTTTTACAATATCGTTCTCTCCCACTTCCACCCGCACTTCCAGTGCCCGCATGTCGGCTACTACCATCATTTCGGTGCCAGCCATTTGGCCCGTGCCTACAACTTTCTGCCCCTTCTTCACTTTTAAAAAAGTAACCACACCATCAATAGGTGCAACAATGGCGGCACGACCTAAATTTTTATTAGCCAGCTCCAAACCACTGCGTGTGCCTTGTGCGCCGGCCTGCAAACTCCTTATGTTTTGCAGGGCTGCATTATAGTTTGCCTGCGATGTGCGGTAACGGGTTTCAAACACTTCGTACTCCGAGCGGGAAATTACTTTTTGATCAAACAAAGTTTTGTTTCTTTCGTAAGCCACACGGTCTGCATCTAACTGCGCATTTAAAGCATCCAACCCTGCACGGCTATTGGCAACCGAAGCCTGCGACTGGGCCACACGTGCAGCCGCTTCGTCGCGTTGCGAAGAGTAGATGTCGGCATAAATGCGTGCAAGTACCTGACCCTTTTTAACACTATCGCCTTCTTCTACATTTAGTTCGGTAATCTCACCGGATATGTCGGGCGATATGGGCACTTCCACCTCGGGATATACTTTCCCCGATGCGGTAACAGTTTCTATTATAGTAGCAATTTTTGCTTTTTCGGCGGTTACTTTAATGCCCTCATTTTTATTTTTGCCTGCAACTTTTGCAATGGCAAACGCCGCAATCAAAATGCCCGCCACTATCAAAATCCATTTTACTTTTTTGCTCATTATATTAATGTCATCCCTTAGGGATTTTTTGGTTAAACGAATGTTTTTTGCAGCTACATTAGTGTCGTCCCTTCGGGATTTTAATGTGTTGTTTGTTTTGCCTTTTTATATAGGGTAACAGGGATTTTTGTTTGAACAATTATTGCTCGCTGCTTTTATTATCTTCAATGCCCTGCCAGCCGGCGGCCTTTGAGGTTTACAACTTCAACCCCTTTCCTTTATAAAATTCCAGCAGCTTCATTCTAAAAACAAATTCGTACTGCGCCGACAAAGCATCAAGCCTTGCGCGGTATAAATTGTTTTGATTGGTAAGTAACTCAAGTGTTGAAAGCAATCCGGCGTCGAAACGTTTTTGCGAAAACCCAAAACTTCTATCAGCAGCTTCGCTTGCTTTTTGTGCGGCAAAAAATTGTTGCTGCGCGGTTACCGCATCGTTGTAGGCCGAATAAATGTCCTGCTGCACCTGCAAATTATCCGCTTCGGTTTGCAACTTAATGGTTTCGGCATTCAACACGGCGCGGTCTCTCGCCGTGCGCAATTGCCGGTTATTAAAAATGGGGATGGATAAATTCAAGCCAATAGCCTGGCTCAAATTAACATCAAACAACTGGCGGCCATAAGTGGTGTTGGGAATGAGAAAAGTAAAACCTGGCCGCACCAAATACGAGGTGGTACCCGGTGTAATTTCAAAAGAACCCAGCGTATCCTGCTTGCCGGTGGGTATTGATTGTGTTCGTTGCTGATCGGGGAAAAGACTAGAGTATTGCGAACCAATGTTTCCAAACGCCGAAAGCGTGGGGTACATAGATGCTTTAGCAACCTGTATTTCTTTTATGGCCGACTGGTATCGAAATTCATTTACTCTTTGCTGTGGCAAATTTTTCAATGCTTCTGCATATACAGCCTCGGGTTGCAGATCGGCAAGTGCCTCTACGGGTATGGTACTGACGTTGGGTTTTTCAATGTCAAATTCCACCTTCATATCAAGATTGAGCAACGCCTTCAACAAAATTAAATTTTGCTGGTAGGTGGCGCCGGCACCAATGTATGCTGCGCTGTCTCGTGCTAATTGCACTTCCAATTCAACAGCATTCAACTCGGGTAAAGCACCTGCAGCTACTTGCCTAAGTATAGTTTGCAATCGCGATGAGGTTTGTGCAATTTGCACACGGGCTACTTCAATTTGTTCGTTGGCAAGCAAGGCTTGCAGATAAGCCGTTGCTACGTTTAAGGCAATATCGTTCCGGGCTTTGTCTTTACCCGCTTCGGCTGCTTTGGTACTTAATCTTGCAGCTTCAATAGAGTGCCGCTGGCTAAACCAGTTAAATAGATTTACGTTCGACTGTACCTGGAAGTTGTTGAAGAAAATAGTGCGGCTTTCAAAGGTGTTAGTGGCCCGGTTAATTGACCGCCCAAAATTATAACCAGCACTTGAAGCAAAATTTAAATTGGGTAACCTACCCGCTTCCCGCAACTTTATTTCTAATGCCGAAAGCCGTAACTGCACATCGGCCTGTTGCACCGAAATATTATTGTTGATGGCGTACACTACGCAGCGCTGCAAATCCCATTTGCCCTGTGCATTGCAAAATGTAAAAGCAATTATAAAAAAGCAGCAGAGAACTGATGGCTTCATGATTGTAAAAATAGGGCAGAAAGAAGTTTTTTGTTTTTAGTTTATTGTTTTTGGTTGGAGGCGTTGGTGGAAGAAGAGTTTGAGGCAGTTCACGAGCTGGGCTGCCGACAGGAAGGTTTACATCCTAAGTATGCAACCAAATAAAAACCTGGTTGCATAGCGGAGTGTAAAGCCACCTTTAGTGGGTTGGGGGTTTTACAACGCCATAATCTCCTCCCAAACCTTCTTCAAAACCGGTATGCCATTGGCTTCATTATTTTTCCTGTTTTTTAAAACACGTTCGCCCGGATAAGTAATTTGCAGTGAAGCATCGCTCGTAACGGATTGGTGATAATCATTAATGATGTCTTCAACCGTTTTTGAAATAATGGAATGATTGCCCAGCTTAGCAATATCAATAGTGATAAACACCTGCGATATATTTGTTTCCACTCCGGTTTTTGAGATTTCATGACCCGCCAAACCACTGCTTAAAACAGTAGCCAGTAAATCAAGCAGCAGCGACATGCCCGCGCCTTTCCAGTACCCAATAGGCAATGGCCTTCGCGAAGCGAGAATTGATGCAGGGTCGTTCGTCAACGCTCCATCTTTATCATAACCACCATCCACTCCTAATTTTTGATTGTTGAACAAGGCTAGTTCCATAGCACCAAAAGAATACTGCGACATGGCCATGTCCAACACAATTGCTTCTTCCTTGTACGGCAGTGCCATTACAAATGGGTTATTCCCAAGCCTGGAATCAACCGCACCCCATGCAGGCATTACACCAATAGTGTTGGTAATACCTATAAATACAAAACCCTTTTTTGCTGCCTGCCATCCGTAGGTTCCGCCACGCATCCAATGATTGGTGTTGCGCAAGGCCACACAGCCAATGCCAAATTCGGTTGCCAGTTTCATTGATGATTCGGTTGCATGCACCGCATTAAGTACACCGGGGCCGCTATTGCCATTCCATTGTTCTATCGCACCAAACTTATGATGTAGTGTTGGCATTGCATTGGGCAGCACATACCCGGCTTTTACATACTCAACAAATTTTGGAAAACGGTTTACGCCATGGGTGTAAATACCATCAACACTATTGGCCGTAAAAATTTTGGCGCAGGCATTTGCACGTTCCTCAGTAAAACCAAGCGGCAATAAAATGCCAACAAATTGTTTATGCATTTCCGGAGCGGAAATAATAATGGTGTTGTTGTGCGACATAGGCAATTTTTGTATCGGGGGAGATTAGTAAATCTATTAGGAAATGCACACTATGCAAAAGCAAAATGCTAATGACATGCTAACTAAACTAATAAGCCAAACAAGGATTCGAACAAAAAATGAAGGAACCACTCCTTTTTGTTTTAGTTGTTTTAAGGAACATATTTTTTGAAAAGAAAGATATTTTTATTGTTTTTCAATAAATTAATTTTATGTTTGTGCAATCATTTTAAAACTTAAAAATCATGTCAACAAAAACTAATTATGCATTACAAGCGCTTACTGTAGTTGCATGGATCATATTTTTAGGAGTATGCATTGAAGCCGGAGTGTTTATCGTGAATGCTTTCCAAATCATTTTGATAAAACCTGCGGCTTTACATAAATTCTGGATTGAAGTAAATTTATCGGAGTTGTATCAATACAATGACAGCCATTTTATTACCCTTACGTGCCTCATCATTATTGTAGCGGTACTAAGAGCCATCATGTTTTACAATATTGTACGGCTGCTGCATGAAAAAAAATTGAACCTCTCTCAACCGTTTAATGAAACCATAAGGCGTTTTATTTTAAACATTGCGTACCTGGCCTTAGGCATTGGGCTTTTTTCTTTTTGGGGTGCCGCATTTACAAAGAACATGGTACTACAGGGTGTGCAAATGCCGACTATTGAACAGTTGCGAATTGGCGGTGCAGATGTATGGCTATTTATGGGCGTTGTGCTTTTAGTAATTGCCCAAATGTTTAAAAAAGGAATCGAAATACAAACTGAAAACGACTTAACCGTATAACCCATGCCCATAATTGTAAACTTAGACGTGATGATGGCCCGGCGAAAAATGTCGCTCAACGAGCTGTCGGAGAAAGTGAACTTAACACTTTCAAACCTCTCCATTTTAAAAACCGGAAAAGCAAAGGCTATTCGCTTTACTACTTTAGAGTCAATCTGCGAAGTGTTAGAATGCCAGCCAGGAGACATTTTGGAATACAGCGCTGGGAGAAAGTAACTTAAGCCTTTTTGAACCACAAAGTCCGAAGCCTCGGACGCAAAGGCTCGAAGGAAGACAAAGGCTTTGTTCATTGTAATGCCATTGCTCCCAACGTTTCGGATTTTGTGGCCAAAAATTTTTTTGACAAGTAATGACTGAGAAGGCGCACCAACATCATCCTCTAATAACCCGCGGGTTAACTTCCCTGTAAAATGCTACGAACGTTTTTCGCCATTTTTTTTGTAGCCCATAAATAAAAAATAGAGCAAAATAAACCCTGCCAACACACCTATGCCAATCAACGACAACTTGGTTTCCGTTACCAATAAACTAATGGCCACAAAAACATACGACACAATAAAAATAATTGGCAGCAATGGGTACAGTTTCATTTGGTAGATACCCGTGTTGTTGAGGTGTGCAGTTTTCTTCCGCAAAATAAAAATGGCGCCGGCACTTAATATCATTCCAAAACAATCTAAAAAAATGGAGAAGCTGAGAATGGTATCAAATTCCTTTGCCCAAAAAACAATTAAGGCACACAACACAGCAAACACAGTTAGTGATGTAACCAATGCACCCGTACGTTCATTGGTTTTTTTGAAAGACGCGGGCAGAATTTTGTCCTCGCTCATTGCATACATTACACGTGGGTTGCTCATGAGCAAAACATTTACATAAGCCAGCACACTTAAAAATAAAAACGACGACAGTATGCGTTCGGCATTAGTGCCAAAAAGTTTTGATGCCATGATGGCGGCTATGTTTTTACTCTCTTTCAAATTTTCGAAACCAATAACTTTTATGTAAGCATAATTAATGGTGAGGTATAAAACAATAATGGTGAAGATGCCGAGGAAAATACCCCGGGGGATATTCTTGTTCGGGTCTTTTACTTCGGCGCCAAAATTTATGGTTTGCTGATAGCCGCCATAGGTAAAACTCACCGCAACCAGCCCAATGCCAAATGCTTTTATGTACTCGTTCATAGTTGGACTAAGACTTTGAACCAGCCTTACGGGTTCGGCATCGCTGGTTGCAAAAAATAATGGAGCGATTAACAACAAAATGAGAATGATTTTTATCACCATCAAAACACTTTGTGTACGTGCACTCATTTTTAATCCCAATAAATTAACGCCGTAAAAAATAGCTATGGCCACAACGGCTATGACCATTTGAATGGTTCGGGTGTAGCTGGCGTTAGCCGCAATTTTTAACCACTCCGGGTCTTTCATTTCCGGAATAAAAACGCCTGTTATATACTCACCGCCAATGAGTGCCACACCGGCTAACGAAGCGGCGTTGCTTACCAATATCAAACAGTTTACACCAAATGCAATAGATGGATGATACGCGTAGGAAAATATTTTGTAGTAGCCACCGGTCACGGGCATACGGCAACCAATTTCGGCGTAGGTAAGTGCGCCACAAAGTGCTACAAGGCCACCGGCTAACCAGGCCGCGAAGAAAACAATTTCAGAAGGGGCATCCCTTGCAACGTTTACGGGTGTACGAAAAATACCCATGCCAATTACCAGGCTAATGACGATCATCGTAAAATCGAAGAGGCGCAGTTTGGGTGGTGCTGTCATGGTTTGAAGATAAGGATGGTGGCACAGATATTCCATATCTACGCAGATATGGAATATCTACTACGAGAACATCTGTTCCGCAACGGCAACACTTTCGGGTTTGCCTACGTCGAGCAACTTGCCGCCCGAATGATCGAAGGCCATGATGGGATGATTAGCGGCTAAAGAAAGGTAAACATCAATTAAAGAAAACTTACCGCTGTGGGTAGTGAGGTCAAAAATCTGCGGCTCAAAAACGGCAATGCCACTATATGCTTTTTCAAATAAGCTATCTGCCGGCAGCGCAATTTTTTCTTCGCCGGTTGTTGTATTGCGCCAGCCACAAAGCCGGTGATTTTTGTCGAATAAAAGATAGCGGCTGGTTTTTCTATTAGTAACTGCAAGTGTAATCAGCGCTTTGCTTTGTAGATGGGCAGCTACTAATTCATGCAGGTTTAAATCGGTGAGTATATCAACATTGATTGTAAGAAAAGTTTTGTTGCCTAAAAGTTCTGTGGCTTTTATCAACCCGCCACCAGTTTCCAACACCTCGCTTCTTTCATCGCTTATTACAACATTGCTTCCCCAACCGTTTTTGGTCCTTAGTGCCTCGATAATTTGGTCGGCAAAATGATGCACATTCACCACCACATTTGTAATGTCATACTCCTGCAGGTATTCAATGTTTCGTTGCAACAAAGTTTTGCCGGCTATTACTGCCAATGCCTTGGGATGTTTATCCGTCCAGGGTTTAAAACGGGTACCTAACCCTGCGGAAAAAATCATTGCTTTCATGGTTCTTTCTTCTCCAGTTGATTATTCCAGTTTTTGGACTCCTGCTCCCTATGACACAATTCAATTTTTACCTTGTACTTGTTATGTAAATGACGGGCAAGCGCATCGGCTGAATAAACGCTTCGGTGTTGGCCGCCGGTACATCCAAAATTCACAGTCAAGCTATCAAACCCGCGTTTCATGTACTCCTCAACCGAAATGTCAACGATGTCAAAAACGCTGCTTAAAAAATCCTGCATACGTGTTTGCCGTTCTAAGTATTCCATCACTGGTTTATCCCTGCCATGAATTTCCTTGTACTCCACATGGCGTCCCGGGTTGTCGATGCCACGGCAGTCAAAAACGAATCCGCCACCATTACCGCTGTCATCGGCAGGCAATCCTTTCCGGTACGAAAAACTGCAGATTTTTACAACCAGCGGTGTATCGTCGTTGGCTTGCAGTGGTGTAAAGCGTTCTATAATTTCTTCGTCAATACAAAGCCCAAGCACTTTTCTAAACTCAGGCACAACAATACCCAAACTGTTGTTTTCAATAAACCAGCGCAGGTTTTTTAATGCCATAGGTATGCTTGTTAAAAACTGCGCCTTTTTTTCAAACAACCCACGAAAGCCGTAGGCGCCCAACACCTGCAGCAACCTGATTAAAACATAGCCATTGTACTGGCTTCTAAAAACATCCCGGTCAATTGCGTCCTCAATAATGTTTTCAAAGGAGTTCATGTAATCTTCCAGCAACGCATCTTTCCAATGGTCGGGCAGGTTGGCCCTTGCCTGCCATATTAAGCTGGCCGCGTCGTATTGTGGTGCCCCTTTCATACCGCCCTGGTAATCTATAAAATGAACCGATGCACTCTCACTCCCAAAGTTTCCCGACTCACCCATAGGCGAGGCTTTTACCATTATGTTTCGGCTTTGAAAATCGCGGAACATAAAATATTTGTACTCGGTGTGGGTAAGGTAGTTACTCAACGCCTCAAAATCATCAATCAATCTTTGCTTGTCATATGGCTTGCGAAGCGCATCTAAAAAATAGTATTTAAAGTACAGCAGGTCGGCCATAATTGCCTGTTTACCAAATTCCTTATTGGTCAGGCAACGCTCATACCGCAGCCCCTCATCGCCCAACACCTGTAACCTGGCTAACTGGTGCAGGCTTTCCTTAAATAATTGATACACTTCTTCGGTAAAGCCCCTGGTTTCTAAAATGTCGAGCAGGGCCACATCTCCCAAATCTTCCTGCAGGTAAATAATTTTATCGTAACTAACGGCAAGTATTTGTGGCACATTAACACCCTTCGCAATAAAGTGATCGGAAAAGTAGATGAACGCTTCATTTTCCGGAACGTTTAAACCATGTGTAGCAATTACCGTGTTACCGGCATCATCGTGCAAACGAAAGTAACGGCGGTCGCTCCCCGACTGCGGTAATACATCCACCGATGCCGGCATTTTTTTACACCAGCTTTTATACACCTGGGCAACGGTTTCTATCATTGTTTGCATGGGGGCAAATGTAAGGTGATTAGGGAAAGGGTATATACCTGGGTTTCTTTTCCGGGAATGACTATTTTTCAAAATTGCCTATGGTGCAGCAATCATTCACTAATAGTAGTCTATCGGGCAAGATTAGGTGAACATCGAAAAATAATTTCGCAATAAGTAATAACGCCTATCATTGCATCATCACCCCCCCACCTTCCGAAGTTTTCAAGGACCCTTTGCCTGCCATCGCGAATAAAGAATAGCTTTTTCGGCTTAATAATTTTTATACACTTAAACCTACATGCACATGAGAAAACTCTGCCTACTCCTGCTGGGAGTACTATTTTTTGCGGCCAACGCTATGGCCCAACGCTCCGTTACCGGCAAGGTAACCGATGCAACAGGTAAACCGCTACCGTTTGCATCTGTTGAAATCAAAAGTTCAAAAATTGGAACGATCGCCAACGCCGACGGGGTATTTACAATTTCTGCCCCATTGAATGCTGTGTTGATTGTAAGTGCCATTGGCTTTGAAGGCATTGAGGTCAATACCGGCACTTTATCAACGGTGGACGTAAAACTTGCCGTTGATTCGAGAACCATGACGGATGTTGTGGTAACCGGTACCGGTGTTGCAACAAGGAGAGGTAAGTTGGGCATTGCCGTTGAATCAATTAGCGCCGATAAACTTCCGGCTACTTCCTCTGCATCCATTGACCAGGCCTTGGTGGGTAAAATTGCCGGTGCGCAAATAAGCAGCACAAACGGTTCGCCGGGAAGACCTACTCAAATCCTACTACGCGGCATTAATACCGTAAACCGCGGCACTAGCCCAATGATTATGTTAGATGGAATTGAGGTGCGGGCAACCGACATCAACTCGCTCGACCTTACCGGTATTGAAAGAGTTGAAGTGGTGCAAGGTGCGGCAGCTGCAACAATCTACGGTGCTCAAGGAGCGAATGGTGTTATTCAACTTTTCTCTAAAAAAGGAAAGGTGGGTAAAGTGCGAATTGATGTAAGCAGCAGCTACTCAATAAATGAAATGCTGAATGAAGGAAACGTACATAAATCAACCCTGCATCCTTTTACTACAAATGCAAATAACGAAGTAATCGGGTCGTCGGGCAACCTGATTGCGCTGGATCCTGCTGTTTCAGTTTTCAGAGAGAATGTCCAGGTAAATCTTGTTGACCCTACAACTACAACGAGTAAGGCCTACGACAAAAATTTGAAATACTACGATCACTACGCTATGTTCTTTCAAAAATCGCAAACGAAGAATAATTCCATTCGTATATCGGGTGCAAGCGAAAAAATGGATTTTGCTTTTTCTGTTTCCGACAATAGGGAGAACAGCACTTTTAGAAACAACGGTAAATTTTCACGCTCAAACCTTCAGTCAAACATCGGGATAGAACTGGTAAAAAACCTCAAGTTCCGGAGCATCACGCAATTAATTTATACCAACAACACCCTCAACGACGCTACGGGCCGTGGAATTATTTTTGCGTTGAACAACTCAAGGCCGTTTGCTAATTACGACTATCAAATGCCTGATGGTAATTACGGTTATTATTTCGGCGACGCAACTGGCGTTAATGGTTACAATCCTAATTATCGTACGCAGTATTCCAACTTCCCCGATAACAAGATTGATGTTGTTCAAAACTTCAACCTTAACTACAAACCTTTTTCATTTGTAGAATTAGATGTGAAGTATGGACTCAATTACCAAACGCAGGATCAAACCTATAACGTGTTGCCGCAGGATGATAATGCAAGCGCCAAATTTTGGGGTACACGGTGGTGGACCGGGTTTTATGCACCAACACCCTCGGTAGGAACTTCAGGTTCTATTGACAATTTCAGGTATCGAACCACCTTTCAAAATTTTATAAGCTCCGCAACGTTCACAACCGATTTTGAGAAGGATTTTAAAATTAATGTTCCTATTAAAACGGCAACCCTTGTAGCTTTCGATTATAGAAAAAATCTGTTTAAACAATATATTACCTGGGGCGCCGATGCTCCGTTTTATACTCCGTACACGGCAAGCCAAATGGTTACGCACAGAATACAATCCGATTACACCGAGCCATTTATTACCTATGGTTATTTGATCAATCACAAGTTTGATTTTGGTGAATTAGGTGGTATTTCCGGTGGCATTCGTAGCGACTACTCTTCGGCTTTCGGAAGAGGAGCAAAGTCACAACCCTTCCCACGCGGCGATGCTTACCTAAGATTATCATCATTTAATTTTTGGAAAAATGCAAGCCTGTCAAGGATAATGCCTGAGTTTAAGATAAGGGCGGCCTATGGCGAAGCGGGCATCCAACCGCGTGCGTTTGACCGGTATGTTGTATTAAATCCTGCGAACGTTGGTGCCAACATTGCTTTTACTTTTCCAACAAGCAATGCCAATCCCGATCTTAGTGTCGAAATTTCTCAGGAAAAAGAAATTGGTGTTGATTTCACCGTAAAACCATTGAAAGGAAATTTCCTTAGCAACATTGCGATTTCAGCTTCTTATTGGAAAAGAAAAACAGACAATGCCATTTATAATGTTGATGCAGCACCAAGCAGTGGTGTGGGCACACTCAGGGAGAACGCATTTGGCCTGGCTTCGAACGGTATACAAGCTTCATTAAACCTTGCTGTATTAAAAGCGAAAAATGTTGCTTGGAATTTTACAACCAACTTTAGTAAACAAACTTCTACAATTACCTCCGTTAAAGGGGGAACAGAAATAGTTGTTTTGTCAAATGCCGGAAGCAGCAACTATGTATTAAGAGCGGGTGAAAAAATTGGTCAGCTTTATGGTTACTATTTATTAAGCAGTGTAGATCAAATGGGCGCAAACGGGCAGCCCTACATTCCAAAAAACCTGCAGGCCAATTATACTCTTGCGAGTAATGGCTGGGTGGTTGATAAGGTTTCCAAACAACCCTACGTAACACCCGGTAAGTACAGCTTCGGCGATCCAAATCCAAAGTTCAACATGTCGTTCATCAATGAATTTACATTCAAGGGAAATTTATCGCTCAATTTCCAATTTGACTGGATTAGTGGTAGCCATTTATACAATCAAACAAAACAGTGGATGTACAGAGACGGGATTCATGCCGACTATGCAAATCCAATTACCATTAATGGAAATACCGGCGCATACACTGCGTTCTATCGTGGCGTATATGCGCAGGTTCAGGCGAATGGTACCAAGAATTATTTTTACGAGGATGCATCCTTTGTGCGTTTGAGAAATTTGGCGATTAGCTACGATATTTCTAAACTTATAAACAGCCCGGCCATTCAAAAATTGCAGTTGACTGTGTCAGGCCGCAACCTTTTGACCTTTACAAAATATACCGGCTTCGATCCGGAAGTTAGTTCAGGCACATTGAATTCGGCTTTTGATAGAGGTGTTGATCATAACACTGTGCCTAATCTACGTTCATTCCAAATTGGCTTAAACGTAGGCTTTTAATCAACTAAAAAAACGAAAATGAAAATGTCTAAATCAATATTGATAGCTGCTCTTTTAATAACGAGCACTATTTCCTGCAAAAAACAATTGGATGTAAAAAATCCAAACGTGCCCACACCCGAAAGTGCAAAAACCGAGTCGGGAATAATAGCGCTTGGACAGGGTGGAGTTTACCGAAATGGATTTGTAAACCTTAAATATTCTGATGGTGTTTACGGCAATTTCTGGAGTGGCGCTATTGGCTTTCACGAAATGATGGGCGATGCCATTCAGGTGGAGGCTGCCAACGCTTTCATCAATCAAATTGGCGCTCCCGATAAAGCAACATTAGACAACGGAACTGTGGTATTGAATCCTAATGCGCCAAATACGCAATTAGCACTTTTAAGGATGGTAAATGTAAACAGCAACCAGGGGCAAAACCCGTTGTACTACGAGTGGGCTTATTTATACTCAATGATTAATGCCTGTAATAACGTGCTGGAACTGGTTGGCAATGTGGCCTTCACATCTGAGGCGGTAACAAAAAAAGCAACCATTCAGGCGTGGGCCTACTGGTGGAAAGGTTTTGCTTACGCAAGAATTGGTTCTATCTACTACGCAGGCATTATCAACAATTCGTCTACAGGCACCAATGGTAATTACGTTACTAAAGCGGCCATTATTGCCGAGTCGGACAAAAATTTAGACCTGGCAACCGCTTCATTAAACGCAGCCACAGTTACCACTGCATACAATGAAGTATTAGGCAAATTAATTCCAAGCTTTAACCAGGTAGGCAATGGCGGCATATTAACCACCGACATGTGGAAGAGAAGCATCAGTACTTTGAAAGCACGAAACATTTTGGTGAATACGCCTGTTGCAACAATGACGGCGGCACAGTGGGCTTCCATTGTTACACTTACAAGTGCAGGTGTGTTGGCCACTGATAAGGTTTTCACCCTACGTTCAAATGCAGCCGGTGATATTTTGTCTCCTACTTCAGGCACCGTTGCTTCTAAAGTGCAGAATGCATTGGCAGGTGGCAACACCTACAAACTAAGCGAACGTTTAGTGCAGGAATTTAAAGCCGGGGACAGGCGTTTTACCAACAACATTGCGCAAACCGTAACCTGGATTGGCAATGGCGACAGGGGCCATGTTTTTAATACCCGCTATCGCCTGATTAATAAAGGAACCGGGCTTGCAGGTGTAAAAGTTTATACCAATACCGATGCCGGCGCCGAAGAAGTATTAATTGCCAGCAGCTACGAAGAAAATGCCTTGATGAGAGCAGAAGCATTAATCAACAGTGGAAGCATTGATGCGGGTTTAGCATTTGTGGATGCAGTACGTACCTACCAGGGTGCCGGACTTGCACCCGTTAGTGCCACTGGCCTCACACTTGCACAAGCCAAAGAAGAATTAAGAAGAGAGAGAAGGGTGGCTTTGCCTTTCATTGGTTTGTCGTTTTACGATGCCCGCCGCTGGGGTGTCATTAACGCTGCCTCTGCAGGTGGTGGCAGAGCGGGTGCTGTCGTTATTACTGGCACCGGCGCGGTAAATAACAACGCATTTATTGAGTACAATTTTCTTGATTACTGGGATGTACCCGATAATGAATTAGTGTACAATCCGGCTGCACCAGGTAGTGCGCCAACAAAAAATCCCCGGTAATTTTTTCAAAATAACAAACTCGAAGGCAGCCGCAGAAATGTGGCTGCCTTTTTATGTACCTGCATTAACCCACAACAAAAAAACAACTCTATCCTACCACAAATCATTTAGGCTAAATTTGCTGCCAACGATTGACACGAAAACATGAGTCACCAACCCCACACAAACATTCGCATTGTAACCGCTGCTTCGCTTTTTGATGGGCATGATGCGGCCATCAATATCATGCGCCGCATTCTGCAAAGCAAGGGCGCCGAAATCATTCACCTTGGTCATAACCGCAGTGTACACGAAATTGTTGAATGCGCTATTGAAGAAGATGTACAGGGCATCGCCATTACATCGTACCAGGGCGGCCACGTGGAGTTTTTTAAATACATGAAAGACCTGCTTAACGACAATGGATGTGGCCACATAAAAATATTCGGCGGTGGTGGCGGCACCATCCTGCCACAGGAAATAAAAGAGCTGCACGACTACGGCATTACCCGCATTTATTCGCCTGATGATGGTCGTAAAATGGGGCTGGAAGGAATGATTGAAGATGTGATAAAGAACTGCAGCCCCCCCGAGCCCCCCCGGGAGGGGGGAAGTTTGCCACACTCCGACTACTGGCAGGCAGCAAAAAAGTGGAACGGGAAATTGCCATTAAATGAACAAAAAGACATAAGGAAAATAGCCCGGTCGATAACATTGGCAGAGGCAGGCTATGATTGGCAAAATGAAACTCAGGAAAAATTTGAGGGTTCAATTGTGGTTGAACAATTTAATGCCGACCCCATGCTTTATGGCAAACTGAAAGAATTTGTTGCCAAACACCGAAGCCAACCAACAATTGCAGAATCGGTTTTGTGGGAAAAACTAAGAGGCCGAAAGGAGGGATATAAATTTAGAAGACAGCATATTATTGACAAGTTTATAGCCGATATTGTTTGTCTGCAAAAAAACCTGATTGTAGAAATTGATGGTCTGCATCATAGTTTACCCAACCAAGAAATAAGTGACGCTGAACGCACCGACGTTTTAAACAAGCTGGGTTTTGAAGTGATGCGCTTCAGCAATGAGAATGTTCTTTATCAGTTGAACGAAACGGTAGAAAAAATTACTGCCTTCCTACAGAACGCCCCCGATAAAAAACTAAATAACATTGCCAAGGGCACTTCGAATAAAACGACTTTGCCAACAGCGAATGACTCCGTTAAAAATTCCCCCCCCCGGGGGGTTGGGGGGGCCGGGCCTGTCCTCGGCATCACCGGCACTGGTGGCGCAGGAAAATCTTCGGTAACCGATGAAATTGTGCGTCGCTTTTTAAACGACTTTACCGATAAAACAATCGCCGTTATTTCTGTTGATCCATCAAAGAAAAAAACCGGAGGTGCATTACTTGGCGATAGGATTAGAATGAATGCCATCTCTTCTCCACGTGCCTACATGCGTTCCCTTGCAACAAGGGAAAGTGATAAAGCTTTGAGTGAACATGTGCAGGAAGCCATAGACATTTGCAAGGCTGCACACTACGATTTTATTATTTTAGAAAGTGCCGGTGTTGGGCAAAGCGATGCTTCTATTTTAGACTACTGCGACATAAGCCTGTACGTAATGACGCCGGAGTATGGGGCGGCATCTCAACTGGAAAAAATAAACATGCTTGACTATGCCGACGTTGTTGCCATCAACAAATTTGATAAGGCCGGCGCATTAGACGCCTTGCATGATGTACGTAAACAATACAAACGCAATCATCAGTTATGGACGGCGAAGGATGAAGAGCTGCCAATTGTAGGAACAATAGCGGCACAGTTCAATGATCCCGGCATTAATGAATTATTTGAAAAATTAATGGAGGTTGTAAAAGAAAAAACGGATACAACTTTCGGAGACTTCAAAGCCTCTCCTAACGGGGGAGGTTTGGAGGCGGCGACAAGTACAAAATCACAGATCATTCCACCCAAAAGAGTTCGGTATCTATCAGAAATTTCTGAAGGCAACAGAAGTTATGATGCATGGGTGAACGAACAAAGTGCCATTGCAACCAGGCTGTATCAAATTGATGGTGTGATGGAAATTAAAAACCTCTTAGGTCTTGAAGACCTAAGAGGTTTGCTACAGGCACAACTTCATCCCGAATGCAAAAAATTAATTGACAACTGGCCCTCTATTCAAAAAAAATACACTGCCGATTTTTTTGAATACCAGGTTCGTGATAAAATAATTAAGCAACCACTGAGTGTAAAATCTTTGAGTGGAACAAAAGTTCCGAAAGTTGTTTTACCAAAGTATAAAGACTGGGGCGATATTTTAAAGTGGCAACTGCAGGAAAATATTCCGGGTGAGTTTCCTTACACCGCTGGTGTGTTTGAGTTAAAACGCCAGGGCGAAGACCCCACGAGGATGTTTGCAGGCGAGGGTGGTCCCGAACGTACCAACAAACGTTTCCACTATGTATCGGAAGGGCAGCCGGCAAAAAGATTATCAACCGCATTTGACTCTGTTACATTGTATGGCGAAGATCCTGCGCCTCGCCCCGACATCTATGGAAAAATTGGCAACAGCGGGGTAAGTATTGCCACCGTAGATGATGCAAAAAAATTGTACAGCGGCTTTGATCTCTGCGATGCTAAAACCTCGGTGTCAATGACTATTAATGGCCCCGCACCAATGTTGCTGGCGTTTTTTATGAACGCCGCTATTGACCAGCAGTGCGAAAAATATATTGAGGCAAATGGTCTGTGGGATGAGGTTAAGAAAGTTCAAAGTTTAAAGTTCAAAGTTCAAGGTCAACCCTCTTATTATAATCCATCTTCTCCTGAAAGATTACCAAACGGCAACAATGGATTGGGGTTAAAATTGTTAGGCCTAAGTGGCGATGAAGTATTACCGAAAGAAGTGTATGCGCAATTGAGGATGGAGGCACTTACACAAGTGCGTGGCACAGTGCAGGCCGATATTTTAAAAGAAGACCAGGCGCAAAACACCTGCATTTTTTCAACCGAGTTTGCATTGAAGCTAATGGGCGATGTACAGCAATATTTTATTGATGAAAAGGTGCGCAATTTTTACAGCGTTTCCATTTCGGGCTACCACATTGCCGAAGCCGGCGCCAATCCCATTACGCAATTAGCGTTCACCTTGTCAAACGGTTTTACTTATGTTGAATATTATTTGAGCCGCGGTATGAACATTGATGATTTTGCACCCAACCTTTCTTTTTTCTTTAGCAATGGAATGGATGCCGAGTACAGTGTTATTGGCCGTGTGGCCCGCCGAATTTGGGCCAAGGCAATGAAGCATAAATACAAGGGCAATGATCGATCACAAAAACTAAAATACCATATTCAAACTTCAGGAAGAAGTTTGCATGCGCAGGAAATTGATTTCAACGATATACGCACAACACTGCAAGCCTTGTACGCCATTTACGATAATTGCAATTCGCTACACACCAATGCATACGATGAAGCCATAACAACACCAACAGAGGAAAGTGTGCGGCGGGCGATGGCTATTCAACTGATCATTAATCGTGAGTTAGGCACAGCCAACACCGAAAATTTTATACAGGGCAGCTTTGCCATTGAAGAAATGACCGACCTGGTTGAAGAAGCGGTGCTGCTGGAATTTGATAGAATTACGGAACGCGGCGGCGTTTTGGGTGCCATGGAAAGGATGTACCAGCGCAATAAAATTCAGGAAGAAAGTTTGGTGTACGAACACCAGAAACACACCGGCGAATTGCCGCTGATTGGTGTAAATACTTTTCTCAATAAAAAAGGGAGTCCTACTATTTTACCCAATGAAGTAATACGATCAACCCGGGAAGAAAAAGAACAACAAATTCAAAACCTTCATGCGTTTTGGAAACGAAATGATAATAAAAGTGAAGCCGCTTTAAAAAGATTGAAGGATGTAGCAACTAACAATGGAAATCTTTTTGCCGAATTGATGGAAACGGTAAAGTGCTGTTCGCTGGGCCAAATTACTCATGCACTGTACGAAGTTGGTGGGCAGTACAGACGAAACATGTAAGCACCACCGTGGTGCCCGCAAAATAAATGCCCCCCGATGGTATCGGGGGGCATTCTTGTTATCTGCGCTCAAAAATTATTGTTGAACAATAGCTTTTAATGTTTGCACATTTGAACCGGAAATTATTTTTACAAGATATACACCTGCTCCGTACTGGCTAACATCAAACATGAGGTTTTGTGCACCACCTGCAGCTCTTCTGGCTACAATGGCACCTCTTGAATTGATCACCTGAATTTCGGAACCTGCTGGAATCTTACTCAAATTTACATTCAACTGTCCGCGGCTTGGGTTAGGATAAACCGAAGCAGTGAGGGCAGCAGCCAAGGCGGTTGTAGAAGTAGGCCGCATTTTTGGTGCAGTAGGGCAGTCTAAGAAACCATTATCAACCTTACCATCTACATAATTTTCGTTAATTGAAGTTGCGGTAGACTGAATGTCGGAAATGATTTGCGCATCGGTACCGTTACAACCAATATATGTATTAGCATAGGCGAGGAAAGCGCCTACGGTTTGGCCGGCAAAAGCACCCGAGCCAATAATCATATCCTTCAGGTTAACACCGGCAGGGCCAAAGCTTGGAATAGCATTGTCAAAACCAACACTAACTGATAAAGCCAGCAATTGTCCGTTTATGTTGCTTCTACCTGTTGCCGGAGATGTACCTGCTGGGTTAATGGTTTGTCCTGCAGGCAAGCCAAGTTGTGCCAAACCTTTGCTTGGACCACCAGAAGGAAGGAACGCTTCTACAGCGGCGGAAGTGGTAAACAATAAACTTCTGCAACCGGGTGCAGTTGAACCTATGCGTACACCCATTGGGAAGGCAGTGGCAAAGTTGGCATCGCGGTAACAACCGGGATTATTTTTGGAGTCGTCTTTACAATCTTGTCCCCATCCACCTTGTGTTTGTGTCCTTAACTGGCCGCAATCTGCAGGAGGTGGCGGAGGATTCAATACCCATCTTACCCTATGATCGTTACCAGCCGAACCAGTAGCAGCACTGAAACCCATAAATAAAGTTGGATTGACTGAACCAAAATAGCTGGTGATCTGTGCTTCGCTTAAGACAATTGAGGAATTTAAATTGGGATGAGAAGGAGAAACAACGCTTAAAGTACCACCCTGTCCGGCGGCAGGATTGTCTGTCCAGGAAAGTTCCACATCAATCCAGCCTGCTGTTTCAAGATCAAATGTCAAAGTTCTTAAAACGCCAACTGCAGGAAATGCACCGGCATTGTGGATGGTATTTCCTTTGCTCATAAAAGCTACGTGGTTGCCATCTCTTTCAAGGTGATCCAAATAACCCTCAGAACCGTTGAAACCAACTGTTTCATTTTTCCAGGTGTCCATTTCAAAGGCTAACGAATTGTTGGCTACATAAGTACCGGCTAGTACGTCTCTGGTGCCGTAACCAACTTCTTCACCCCATTCCCCAAGGTATTTTGCAGGGGCTAAAACCATGCCTATACCGTCAGCGCCTGTACGATAGGTGGGATTAGGTTTAGAGGCGTCTTGATTGGTTTCATCATAAGGACCAAAGTTAAGCGCCGCCTTTCTTGTCCAGTTACCGGTAAGGCTTAAAGCACCATCGTGCCAAACGGCGGCCTTTTGCTCAATAGGAGCGTTGGTTGTTAATCTAAATTCCCTGTAAGTTGGCGTAACTGTTTCAAGGATGCCGGGATGTGGGCCGGTGCTGGTAGGGGCCGTACCTGCAAATGTGGTAAATGTTTGAGCGTTTACACCAAAGGCAAATAAAATAAATGAGAGAAAAACATAGAGCTTTTTCATACACAATGTGTTTAAATGATAAAAAATGGTTTGTGATTTTTACACTCAGATATTACACCGGAATTAAGGATGGCTTCAACAGGGTTGAGAATCGGTTACAGAGGGTACTAAAAATAAAATTGATTGAGGTGGTTTTAGCAGGATTGAGGAACAGGATCGGTGGTGATTCTTTAAAAGTAGAAAACAAATCTACAGATTAGAATTGTATATCAAAATTTATTTTCTACTATTTTTTTTATAAGTGGGCAAGATCAGGTAGATACGAAAATTTGCAGCCGCATAGATGCCGAGAGCCGGATGAAGGGAAATTTTAAGTGTTCATTTGAAAAATAAAAAAAAGGCTGCCTCCACATCTGAAGGCAGCCTTAATCAATTTTCAGTCAATCAAATTACTCTTGTACCATCACCTTCAATGTTTGCACCTTACCATCAGTAATTATTTTTACCAGGTACAAACCTTTGCCATATTTGTTCAAATCAAATGATAGATTTTGCGCACCAGAAGCATTGCGTCTTTCAACAACAGCACCTCTTGCATTCATTACCTGTATCTCTGATCTTGTAGATTTACCCAGATTCAGTTGCACCCTGCCCCTGCTTGGATTTGGATAAATAGATGCACCATTTTCTTCTACTTCAGTTTCACCGGATGCTGTTACAGGTGCACGTTTTCCAGCAGCATCATCGCAACTGCCAAGGCAATCGCCATGTGCAAGGTGAGCGGGAACGGCGTTTACAGAAACACAAAGAGTATGTGCATTATCGCCAATGGTTCCATTACCATGCTCGCCATTTTTCTTATGACAAACATTTACTTTGTCCTGACCGTCTTTACCGCAACGAATATCTATTACTGTAATTTGAGTTGCCGCACCTTTGGTTGATGCAGTGCATACACCGTTTGTAGCAACCACATAATAAGTACCTGACTGTGTTGGGGTGAAAGTAGCACCTGTACCAACCTGCACATCAGGAGTACCAACCCTAAACCAGGTAAATGTAGCTGCAGGATCAGATGAAGTAGCAGTTATTGATTGCGGCCCGTAACCTATGTAAATAACATTTCCTCCTGAACATGCCAAAGCTGGAACAGTAGCCGTAACCGTAAAGGCAGAACAATCAGGAGCGTCAAAAATTCTAACACGCTGCAAATTGCCGGCACTTCCGGTGCCTGCTGTAAAACCAAAATTCACCATTGTAACACCAGCTCCAAATATAGAGGTCATCTGTGCCGGTGTTAAGCTGGCCGAAGCGTTTATAGCAAAACCTGAGGTGGAGTTGAGGCTTAATGTTCTGGTAGCCGCTACCCAACTAATGGTTACGTTATGCCATTGGTTGTCCTCCAGATCACCTCCCACCGCCGTTGGCCCTAACAGTTGTTCGGGTGTGCCATGTATACTTTGACCTTTGCTCATAATGGCAATGTGGTTGCCATCATTTTCATTATGATTTCTGTATCCTTCAGCACCACTAAAACCGGTAGTTGTGTTTCTCCATGTATCCATTTCAATGGCAAGAGAATTATTTGGGAAATACCCGGTAGGCTGAGGCGGGCCTGGAGGTGGATAGGTTGTTCCATACCCTACTTCTTCGCCAACACCACCAATGTAGGGGACTGGGGCTAGAACAAAAGCGATGCCATCGGCGCCTGAGTTATAAGCTGCGATTTTGTTTGGATCTACATTTGTTTCCGTCCATTGTCCAAAATTAAGAGACGCATTAATAGTAAAGTTGGCATTTAAATTCACCTGTGCCGTTTTCCATACTGAGCCTGCCTGCTCAATAGGTAAATTTGTAGTTAACCTAAACTCGGTGCCACCTGCAATGGGTGTGGTTGTCACTGTAGCGTTTCGGGTTAACGAGGTGTTGTATTGCGCGGTGGCAGAGACCATAGCGCAAACCAAAATGAATGAGGCATAAAGCTTCTTCATAAAAAAAGTTTGAGGTTAAAAAATGGTTAGTTGGTTTAACAGTCAGATATCCCTGTGTGATTTGCGAAATGGCTTCAGAAGGATGTAGTGGATAGAAGTGTAGTTCTTAGAAAGGAAACTAAAGCTAAGGAAGTTTTACAATACAAAAATTAATGTTTTGAAATTGTTTAAAAAAAATAGTCCCCTCCACTTTACTACTTTTATCTTCACAACTCATCAGTTCATCATGGCTAAATCCGCTCCTTCTTTATTATTTGTTTCACTGGTTTTTTTACTTGGTTTTAAAGGCAGAACGCAGCAACTAGATGGCACACTGGAAAAATATGCCAGCTCATTTCAACCCGAAAAAATTTATTTGCACTACGATAAATCATCGTACCTGCCGGGGGAAACTGTTTGGTTTAAAGCCTATATTCAGGAGGAAGGCGTGCCTGCGAAAAGCAGCAAAACCCTGTATGTAGATTGGGTGAGTGAAAACGGCCAGGTGCTCCATCATGGCGTAAGCCCATTAATTGATGGCACAACCAACAGCCAGTTTGAAGTTCCCGAAAATTATACCGGCAAATTCATACAAATAAAGGCTTACACAAAGTGGATGCTGAATTTTGATTCATCTTTTTTGTATACGAAGGAGATAAACATTCTACCTAAAAACTCAGTTGCTACCAGGGGAGTAAAGCAGGTGGTAATCAGCAGCCTCCGTTTTTTTCCGGAAGGAGGAGAAATGATCGCGGGTGTTATGAATAAAATTGCTTTTAAGGCAAATAATCAATGGGGTGGGCCGGTGCAGGCACAAGGGCTGATAACTGATAGCAAGGGAAATAAAATAGACTCCTTTAGAACGATACATAATGGTATGGGCGTTTTATTTTTAATGCCGGCCGACGGCACTAAATACTTTGCGAAATGGAAGGATGAAAAAGGGGTTGAACAAACTACAAATTTACCGATGGCGCTTACCTCGGGTATTGCCATGCAGGTAAGTGGATTGAGTGATAAAAAAACCGTAACACTCCAGGCCAGCGGCGCCATTTTACCCAACTTGCAAAAAGTGCATTTAGTAGGCACCATGAATCAACGACTGGCGTTTAAAACCACCGTCGATCTTAGTACCACTAAAAGTGCCAGGCGGGTAATACCCACACAAAATTTTGCATCAGGAATATTGACCATCACCTTATTCGATTCGGGGTGGCAGGCCATTGCCGAGAGAATTGCCTTCATCAATAACGAAGAGTATGATTTTAATACAAACCTGCAGGTTCAGCGGTGGGGCCTGAATAAAAGAGCAAGAAATGAAATAGAGATTGCCATACCCGACAGCATAAGCGCAACCAATTTTTCTATCGCCATTACCGATGCTTCAATAAATGCCGATAGTAGTGACAATATTTTTTCGGGCCTGCTGCTTACGCAGGACATTAAAGGGTATGTGCACAACCCCGCCTGGTATTTTTCAAATAAAAATGATTTAACAGCACCCTACCTCGACCTGGTGATGCTTACAAACGGCTGGCGCAAGTTTAAATGGGATGCTATTACAAATGGAATACTGCCGCGTTTTGCCTTTGAAAAAGATACCTCTTATTTATCGCTTTCGGGTAGCGTGTACGGCGTGGCAAAAAACCAATTGAGTGGTACCGAGTCAATGGTTTTGTTTGTACGGGGGAAAGATTCGGCCAGTACAAGAACAGTGATTATTCCGCTAAACAGAAACGGAACTTTTGAAGACCCGAATTTTATTTTCTTTGATACGCTGCGTGTATATTATCAACTAAAATCAAAATTATTTTCAAACGCCGAGGCCCGGTTCATGACCAGCCGCCTTCCGCCACCCAACTATATTTCGGGTAGTAAAAACTTTATTAACCGAAGCGCATTGCTCGACACCACAGGATTCTACCGTCATCAGCTACTGTCCCTGGAAGCACAACGATTGTTAGCACTTGAGCGAGGCAAAATGTTAGAGAATGTAACCGTAACAGCAAAAGCAAAAACACCAGGGCAAACTTTGGATGCGAAGTACGCAAGTGGACTATTCAGTGGGGGCGATGGCTACCAGTTTGACCTGGTAAATGATCCTTTTTCATTAAGCAGTTTGAACATTTTTAATTACCTGCAGGGTAAAGTGGCTGGTCTTCAAATAAACAGCACCAGCAACCCGCCTACTCTTTCATGGCGGGGCGGCACACCTCAATTATTTTTAGATGAAATGCAGATTGATGTGGGCTTCATTAGCAATTTGCCCGTGAGCGATGTGGCTTACATAAAAGTGTTTCGACCACCATTTATGGGTGCAGCAGGTGGCGGCACCGGCGGTGCCATTGCCATTTACACCCGCAAAGGTGGCGACCAGGCCAACCAGCCCGGCAAAGGCCTAAGCACCAATGCAATTATGGGCTATACCAACAACCGCGAATTCTATTCGCCTAATTACGATAGGTTTGATAAACGTAATGAACAACCCGACATGAGAACAACACTCTATTGGAACCCTTCGATTATTGTTACCAAAAACAAACCTGTTAGAATTGTTTTTCACAACAACGATGTAACTAAATCCTTCCGCGTAATTATTACGGGTATGAGTAGCGATGGATTGTTGACACACCACCATGAAGTGCTGGAATAATGCTTGACACAGGGTTGCCAATTATCATCGCAAACCGAAACTGCTCTACACGAGGCTCAAAAAAAGTGGGATTTAGACCAGAACAAACCAATGTTCTTTTAGTGCCATCGCCAAAAATTAATCATTGGCCGATAAGGGCGAGTGTTATGGACTTATTTGAATTTATCTTTGGAATACCAATCCGGAAAAACCAACGTTGCTGCATTATAATAAACACCATTGTTCTCGTCTCAAGAATTTTATTGAACAGCAAAAAAATTTCTGAGTTAGGCGGGTCTTTCACAGACCCGCTTTTTTATGCAGCATCCTTACCTATCAAAAACAGCTACAGTAATGTGTAGGGAGAAAAATAATCATGACCAGGGCCGCAGCTGCAAATTTGTATACTAACTGCCGCGTTGCGATCCGCCAGTCATTGGTTTTTTGGCAAAACCACCCGAAGCCTTAGTTGCTTTTCCCGCAATAAACTTAGAACCCTGGTTGCCGGGCTTTGCCACAGGCGTTCCTTTTTTTCCGTCTTTTTTTCCTTTAGGTGTAAGCAATCCCATAGTGTATTGTTTTTTTTCAAAAATAGCACATTCCATCTGCACCAAAAAAGCTGGCCTCTAAGTATTAGTGCACTTCATGCATTAAGTACGCAACTACCAACCATAAAAAATGCAACCCCGCAATAGCAGGGTTGCACTCGTTTAAATTTGTAGATTTTAAACGCCATCGCCTACTCTTCCTCTTCTGCCTGCAATTAAACTAAGCACAAACAAAATAAGAAAGATGAAGAATAAAATTTTAGCAATGCTTGCCGCACCTGCTGCTACACCGCCAAAACCAAATATCGCTGCAATAATTGCTATAACCAGGAAGATAACTGTCCAACGTAACATAGTTTTAAATTTTAAGTGAACGAATACAGAGAGTATTTCATAAAGCGTGCCAGTAGAAATAACTTTCCCCAATATGTGTACACACACTATAATTAAAACGGGAATTGAGGGGTCACTCCTCGGACTGGTAAAAAATCTTGTAGAATTTTCTTCCATTTTCATCCACACCTTTTTCAATCAAATCGGTGCGGCCATGAATATAGATGTGGAAGTTTTTGTCCAGCTTCAATACTGATTTGAATATCCGGGCCTGTTTTTTTACCGCTTCGGCCGATATGGGAAAACCCGCTGCAATTTCAAAGTTATTTTTTGCCACATATCCTGAACCAAACCGCCGAAAGGAATCAATCACATCTTCATCTGCAAATACCGATTGGCTAAATTCATTTATATCAAATGCCTCATTGCTTTTAAAATAGGTAATTGACTTGTTGAGCATTTCAACCTGCTCTTTTTTACTGATTGGCATACCAGCTTCGGTACTGGTAGTGATAAATTGTTTTGTAAGCGTAAGCAAATGATTGGTATTATGAAATTCGTTTTGCTGCTGCTGCAGCCCCAAAAACAGCTCCTTCCAGTACAACGCTTCATCGCCACGATTTTGGTTGTCGAAAATCATCACATCGTATCCCGCCATTTCATTTTTATCAATAACCAAACATCCCTTATCAATCTTACTCATTTCCACACCATCTTTTATCGACAGGTTAAAACCGCGACCTTTCTTTTCCAAATCAATGTATGCTGCCTTATGTTCTGTTTTAAAAATTCCAATGGCTCTATACATGCGTCCCTCCACTGGTAGGTTTTCAAACAAGCATACGTACACCTCGCCACCTTTTATTTTGGGATGGACAGAAGATTCGTATAAATGCCTGGCGATGACAACGGATAGCGGTAACAAATCAGTGGCTTTTGCAAATAATTCCTTACAATAACTGTACACCTCATTGTACTGCAACGATTGAATATGATAAAACGAATACCGTTCGTGTACGGATATAAATTTTTGCAGTAAACCTTGTTGCAGCAACAGTAAAGTTTCATCGTTGGCGTCAATCAACTTGTCTGATAAATAAATTGGCTCACCATTGTTTTTATTACCGGTGTAATGCACCGCGAGGTTTTTAAGACATTGCGTTTCTATGTTCATGCTGACTGCTAGCTTGTGTGTGAAAGGGGCAGCAATTTATACCAATGCCACCAAAGAGTAGGATTGAAAAAAGAACGCGTGAAAAAGAAACAACCAGACGTGGCATTTTGCTAAAACCAAAACACATGGCCCGGTTTTGTTGTAATTTAATTGGTACAAATACATTTATGACTACACTACCGCTAACTGTACGAAGGGCCATTGAATTAATGGGCCTTTATTGCTTGGGGATGATAATTGTGGTTGGCAACGGAGTAATTACACCGATTGTGATGGCCTTCTTTTTATCAATCATGCTATTGCCGGTGTACCGCTTTTTACGAAAACTAAAACTACCCGAAACGCTCGCCATTTTTTTCTCCATTTTACTATTGCTTATAATTATCGGCGGATTAATTTGGTTTTTTTCCGCGCAGTTGAGCATGTTGATCTCCGATTTTCCGCAAATAAAAAAAAATGTGCAGGCACACCTTGCATCTTTAAGTGAGTGGATTCATCAGAAAACAAACCTCACCACTGCAAAACAAGTGCAGTTGCTCAACGACCAGAATGAAAAATTGCTCAACTGGGCCAGTGGATTATTGGGTGGCGCCGCCTCTTCCCTTTCAAGCATTTTTATTTTTATCGGACTGATGCCCATCTATATTTTCCTGATGCTTTTTTACAAAAACCTTTTGCTGCGTTTTGTATTTCTTTGGTTTCCCAAAGAGGGTCATGCAAAGGTTGAAGACGTGATGCAGGAAAGCCAGGTTATCATTAAAAGCTATCTGCTTGGTTTGCTCATTCAAATAACCTACATCACTGTTTTGCTGGGCGGTATTTTATTTTTAATTGGAATAAAACACGCCATTTTAATTGGGGCCATATTCGCCATTCTCAATCTTATTCCCTACGTAGGTGCACTTATCGGAAACATCATTGGTGTTTTGCTTACCCTGTCGTCGTCGCAGGAGCTGTGGCCCGTATTTGTAGTGTTGGGAGTAATAGCCCTTGTACAATTTTTAGACAATAATATTTTAATGCCCCGGATAGTTGGGTCCAAAGTAAAAATCAATGCACTGGCAACTATCATTGGTGTAATTGTAGCGGGTGCAATAGCAGGGGTGTCGGGTATGTTTCTATCGCTGCCCGTAATTGCAGTGCTAAAAATTGTTTTCGACCGAACCGAAAATCTAAAACAATGGGGTGTACTATTTGGCGATGAACGACCCAAGGCCAGCCCTATGCAATGGAAAATTCTGAGGTCGGGCAGTAAAAAAGTGCAGGAAAAATTGCAAAGGGAAAATGATATTGAGCCAACGAAGGAATCTTAGGTTCACGAATATTTCTTTTTCACTTCAATTAAATAAACCCCTTGCAGCCCACAGCTCCACAGGTACATTTTTTTGTTCCCGCATGATGGGTGTCGCCATAATTACAGGTAAGTTCATCACCCTTTTTTATGGGGCGCAACGAATAAAATTCAACATGAAAATTAATTGTACGCATGTATGTATTGGGGCGGCAGGAATGATTGATATATTTAAGTGCATTGCTTTTGAGCGATGCGTCGATAGCCTTGCCATTCCATAATTCAACTACTGCAATGCTTTCTTTTGTCGCTGCCTTTTTACGGGCTTCTTTCTTTGAAATAACTGCACCGGCTAACGAACCAATTTTTCTTTTAGCGGCGATGGACTGGGCTGCATAGGCACCTGTGCCGTGGATGCCACTTTTTTTATTTTGAATTTGAAAGAGAGTTTTACCCGCAAAGAACATAGGTGAATGTTGATTTATTTTTTACCATAGAACGGCATTGTAAACTTCCCTTGATTTACGGGGTGCAAAGCGATAATCAAAATGCGTGTTCATCAAAACGTTAATCCTGAAAACTTCACAAGTTGAAACGTGAACACTTGCGAACTTCTAATTCTGTAATGCCTCAACCTGTCGCAAATAATCGTATTGCAAATCTTCGTGTAAAGCTTCGATGGCGATTTTAATTTTTTTAAGTCCACCCTGGTATTGTTTCACCATGGCGTTGCTTTTTTTAAAGTTAATACCAGATTGATTGAGCGTTTGATAATAATGCAAAAGCAATTCAACCTCACTCACCTTATTTGCAGTATAACGAATGCGCTTGTTTGTGATGCGTAAAATTTTGCGCAAGCTCTTTTTTACAAAAAATAAATTAGAAGTATTTATGGTCGAGAAGCCTTCTTCAATTTCGGCTTTGGCTCCGGCAATGTATGCATCAATATCATCGGCTTCAAAAAGTAAAAAACTTAGCAGCTCCTTATTCTCTTTTTTAAACCGAACCAACCTTAGGCAAATTTCAATGAGTTCAGCTGGTTTGCGTTCTTTCAGTTCTTTTTTTATATCGTTTGCGCTTGCGGCTTTCATATACCCGCTAAGGTAATAGCATTGCCCAATGGATATTTGGATTTAATTGCGCTGATTCTGCAGCATCGTTTGTTGCCGGGTATGGCTACACCCTATTGCAAAAAGCCCTATTTTTTATCAACAAAAAAGACTGGTTAAAAATGTCTACCTCACCGGTCTTCCTTTACTCCCGGAATTTTTAAATGCAACCTAGGTGCTATCAGGTCGGCTGGTTGGCTGGCAATTTCCGAATTGGCGGCAATAATTTCATCAATGGATACTTCGTAGCGCTTAGCAATATCTTCAAGCGTGTCTCGTTCCTCAACAATGTATTCACGCATAATGCCCCTTACGTTTTCACCACTATTGTTTCTATCAAATCGTTGATCAGTATCGCGGTTGTTTTCCATGGCAAACTATTTTTTACCTACATGAGTAAATACTGTGCCACACGAAAACCTATCGAACAATTTTATGCAGCAGCGGTAAGTTTTCCGTAATTTTTCAAAAAAGAACTTATGCCACAAAGTCGTAAACGACCCGGCCACCAATACCAGAAGCCCGCAGCTATACCGGCCAAACAAAGGGTAAAAGGCAGAATAACCTGGGCTTTATTATTTGGGGTGTTTGGTTTGTTGATAGCCTTGTTTGCTTCGGGTAGTGTAATTGTGTGGATCATTGCAACTGCTATTGGCGCTGCAATTGGTTATGCAGCGGGCAAAAATATGGAGCAGCAAAGTGCTCATAAGTAACATTGATATACCTAAGCCACAACTACGGCCAGCCAATAAATTGAAATTAGCGTTTGAGGCCTAATTTTACCGCAAGCATTACAACATGAGCATTCGCATTTTTATTACCGGCGGCACTTTTGATAAAGAATACAACGAACTAACCGGGCAGCTTTTTTTTAATGATTCGCAACTGCCCGAAATGCTTGAGCTGGGCCGCAACCTTGTGCCGGTTGAAATAAGAACGCTTATGATGGTGGACAGTTTGGAAATGACGGACCTGGATAGAGAATTAATTGCTGAACATTGTGAAAAAAGCCCCGAAGAAAAAATAGTTATAACACATGGTACCGATACAATGCCACTAACAGCGCAACTACTTGCTGGTAGAATTAAAAACAAAACCATAGTGCTAACGGGGGCGATGATACCCTACAAGTTTGGCTCATCGGATGGGCTGTTTAATTTAGGTAGTGCACTAGCCTTTGTACAAACATTGGCACCTGGTGTATATGTAGCAATGAATGGCCGATTTTTTGATGCTAACAATGTGCGCAAGAATAAACTGACCGGGCTTTTTGAAGAGCTTAATTCAGGACAGTCCTAAAAGCCTTACCTATTCTTTCCATTGGAAAGGTTCTGACCGCTATCGGAATAGACGTTAGGTTGTTGCTTCCTACGCAACCTTTATCAATCATTAAACCTCTAAACAAATAAAAAATGAAAAATTCTATAGCCCTCTTACTCTTAATCGCGTTTGGCCTTACTACGCATGCGCAAACCAACAGCACCTATGTAAAATTCGATAAAACTGAACAACCCGCGTTACTCCTTGAACTACCCTACAACAAAGAAATTTCGGAAGACTTCATCATTACCAATTTGAAAAAAACGGGTTACGAACCAGAAACAACCGGTTCGCTGTTGTGGAAGAAGAATAAAGTAAACGGCTTTTATGTTTTTAAAAATGTACGCCTAACAGGTGCCGACAGACCCGCCGATCTTTATTTTAAAGTGGAACAAAAAAGCAAACGGCAAAAAGACCTGTCGGTAATTTATTTATTGATGGATAAAGGAACTAACGAATTTGCAACCTCGGCTGATTACACGCTGTATACTGCGGGCAATAACTTTATGAATGGTTTTGTGCAGGAGTCTGCTGTTTTTAAACACGACCTTGATGTGAAAGCCCAGGAAGAAGTGGTAAAAAATGCCGAGAAGAAATTGCAAAAACTAGTTGATGAAGACAAAAAACTTTTAAACAGAATGGAGGAGTTGCAAAAGAATATTCGGCAAAATAAAGACGATCAGGAAAGCCAGCGAAAAGTTATTGAAAACGAGCAGAAAAAATTGCAGGATTTAAAAACTACAAACGGCTAAACCGTTTTTACTATTACTTAAAAGTGGCGGAAGATGTTTCGCCACTTTTTATTTTCCCCCGCCTCTAAATTGCCATAGCTGATGATTGGCATGCCGGTGGGCCAACATTTTTATCGCAGTTGCTCTTTCAAAACATGCTGTGCATGGTGTATAAATTTGCGTTGGGGCAACAGTTTTTTATTGAGTAGGTATTTAACCCCACCCAAATTCATTGCAGATTTTACGGATTTTGCACGAAAAATCACCGTTGCTTGTAGTAGCAACAAGAACCAATTAATGTTGCTACCACAAGCGATGCCGTCTCTAAACCGCTTATTACTGTTTCAACCAGTTCCGCATATTTACCTGTATTTCTGCAGTGCTCAGTGGTAAAACCCCGGCATTCATTTGTGCAAATAAAAAAACGCTTGACTCAAACCTGCGGCCATTTTATTTTCGGGCTATAATCCACTACCTATGAAATTAATGCTGTACATAGAAAACGACCTGTTGGAAGCAGTAGCGTTGAACACAGAAAGGATCTCTCAGCCCGGATATGTTGGCGCCATTAAGCGGCAATTAAAAACCCGGTATTTCGAGCTTATACAACAATCGTCCACACCCCCACAGTTCCTGGTTATAAATATGCAACCCGCACCAACGTCTCGTTAATTGTCCGATCGGGCCCATCGGCAAAAAACATTACGGTGATTGCGGCCTAAATGCGTATTAAAATGGTGCCCAACCCCGTTAACAGCACCACGATTTTCCTGCATATTTATTACTGTAAGTAACGCTTTGGCTAAAGCAATATTCTTTTACCTTCGGGCGATTTAAAAAAATTTATGGCGTTATTAGAAAAGCAACTGGTGGTTAAGCTCTCCACCATCCCCGGCTCCGGTAAAGGTTTGTTCACAAAAAAATTTATTCCAAAAAACACCCGCATCCTGGAGTACAAAGGCCGTGTTACGGTTTGGAAAGAGGTTAAAAACGACGATAACAACGGTTACATTTATACCATTAATAACAACCATGTTATTGATGCGAAAAACACTTTGAAAGCCCTTGCCCGTTATGCCAACGATGCCCGGGGCCTTATTAAAATAAAAGGCATTACCAATAATTGCAGCTATGTGAACGATGGGTTGAAAGCCTATATTGAATCGAAAAGGGACATTGAAGCAAATGAAGAAATTTTGGTTGCCTACGGCAAAGAATACTGGGATGTGATTAAAGAAAATTTACGCAAGGAAGAACAAAAACAAAAAGCCCTGGAGCGAAAAGCAAAAGTGAAAAGAAAGAGTGTGCAAAAATAATTCAGCATCTCTGGTTTTATCTCCGGCTTTGTAAATAACACAATTGTAAAACAAGCGGTACCATAGGCCGTTGGCAAAAACTGGTGTGAGATTTTTTACTTTTTAACCAACACTTTTCCCTGACTATTAAAGGCCGATTTCCCTGACTCTGTTTCGTTATTGGGCTTTAAGTTTACATCAACACGGATGGCTTTTAAACCGCTTATGCCTTGTGTGTCTTCAAGCTCAAGGTGCTCAATATTTTCACCCAGCAGTCCCTCTTTTTGCAAAAACTCAATGTACTCAATGTACTCAGCCAGTTCTTTTTGCTGGGAGTACACAATACCTATTTTACCGGGCTGCGTAAGTCGTTCATCACTGTCCTTCAGGTGTACCTTGTCAATACGTTTCTTTACAATTTCGTAGCGAATATTATAAGCACCGTCCACATCAAACTTGCGCTCTTTTCTTCGGAAAGAGATGGTAAGCGGAACGCTATGCGCTAAGATCAACTGCGTGGTCTGCAGCGGCAACGACAGTCTTTTTTCCAGGGAATGTGTAACCCTTGCGGCTTTAGCCAGCAAGGTAATTTGCCATAGTTTTAAATTTCGTACAAACATTTCGTTAAACGGCCTTTGTGGCGAAATAGACTGGCCTACGTAAATATTAAACTCAATTCCATCGGTTATGTACCGCTCAAAGTAATGCGGAAAAGATTCCTGCGCGGCATGTTGCTCCACATCCATAAATCGGTCCAGCACATCGTTAATCCGGGTGATGCTTTCTTCATAATCTTTTCGTTTATGGTAAATTACTTTACGCTGCGGATCGAGTGCTGCAAAATATCCATCAACTATTTTGCGCATCTCGGGTTTTGTAATGCGCAGGTTTTTAAAAATAGCATCAAGGTCGTTCTGCAAAAAATCGTAAATCATCATTTCGTCGTCGCTCAGTAAAGTATCGGAGGCCGAAACAATATACTTATCAATACGAAACTGAATTTCTTTCAGCAATGGAAAGTCCATTACCTTATCGGCCTTTGCCAGTACATCGTTAGCCATGTGCAGTTGCTCCAGTAAGTCTTCCTGGATACTCTGGCTTCGCTCAAGCGATGAATTGCGCACATCAATTGCACCGTACAATGGGTAAACATCTTCAAATGAAATGGGGGGCATGCGCATAATATCGCTTTGCTGTTGTTGCAAATACTCAAATGCTGCTTCGGTAAACTTCCATTCCACCGCGGGCTGTATGGCTGTAAAATGTTCTTTTATAGTTTTTTCAATTTGTATTTGCAGGCTCTCGTAGGTTTTTGCAAGAGCCAGTTCAAAAAGTTGAATGGCGGGGCCAATTTTAGCTATGTGGGCAAATTGGAATTTGTTTTTTGTTTCGCTGGCAATTTCCAGCAAACCAATCAATTTACCCTCCTCGCTTTTTAGCGGGCATAGTATAAGGCTGCGAATGCCCTGCTCGTAATAATATTTAAGCAGTTCATTAAACCGGCTGCTGCTCTCATTTAGTATGTCGTATAGTAACGACTGACTTGTGGTGCGAAACACATCGCGGCAATGCTCGCTAATACGGTCCTTATCACTGATGACGTGTTGGTGTTTAAAAAGCAGGCTGTTTTTATAGTGCGTTTCGGTGTATAGGTAGTAGCCATTTTTTTTGAAGAATGGGGTAATACCAATGCGTACATTTTTTAAACCAATAAGGCCTTGTACATGCGCCTGTAATTCATCATACACTTCCAGGTCGGAAAAAGCGTTGATGTTGATGAGCGCATTTTTAATTTCAGTGATTACCTGGTCGGCTGTAACATCTGCAACATCTATCACCACCAGGCCTTCAAACCTAAAATTTTCCAATGGAAATAATTCCTGCATTTCCTCCATCTCAACGTTGCGGTGCGGCGAAAATCCATCGGGCAGGGTGTAGGTTTCATTTACATGCTTTACTTCTACAAATTGTGCATTCAGCCTAAGCTCATAATATTTGGTTAGCCCGTTATCTGCATCAATAAATGGATGCACCGATGTGGCTGTTACGGCCACCGGCATGTCGTAAAATTTTTTGAGAATAAGGTTGTAAGCCAAAGACAAATTAGCCTTGCCAATATTGATGTTGGTTTTTGTATCGTTGATGTTGATGCTGTTGTCGTCTTTTAAAAACAATTGTTTAAACGCCGGCGAGGCGTATACAGTTTCGGAATGAAAGGGAAACGACACCGCATAAATGCCCTGATTAGAGCTGGTGGCCGGCGGAAAAATGGTAGATAAAATCGTTTCGACCAATAATTCATGCTCTTTAATCTGCGAAAGATTTTCTATGGGCCTGAGTATTTCAGGAATTGCCTCTACCTCGTTAATCACCGACTGGTACAATTTTCTTGCTCCGGGTTTCCCTTCGGCTATCATTTTTTTAAGCACAGTTACTAGTGGCTTAAGGGAAAGAACGCTGTTGAATCCCTCATATAAGTTTGAAATGGTTGTCATTGAGGCTGTTTAAATGTGATTGGCTGGTTAGTAATGCAAATAACTCACCTAAAAGCATTTGCCCTTTTTATTAATCAAGCTCTGCGCCAAAAATGATAGATTGCCGGTGCAGAAAGTTTAAAGCTGAAAACAGGTTGCTGCAAGGCTCAATTGTGTTGCCCGTTATCCTGGGGCAAATTGTTTTGAAACCTTGAGGTAATATTTACACACTGGTCTTAACCCGCATTGCGCACATTTGGGGTTTCGGGCCACACATACATAACGGCCATGTAAAATAAGCCAGTGGTGAAATTTGTGCACCAACCCGGTAGGTGTGTATTTTATTAATTGCAGTTCGGTTTGGAGCGGAGTTCTGGCTCCCACGGTTAAACCAATGCGGGCCGATACCCGGAACACGTGGGTATCAACCGCCATATTGGGTTGCTGATCAACCACCGAAGTAATAACGTTAGCGGTTTTGCGGCCTACACCTGGCAGTAATACCAGTTCATCAACAGTCATTGGAATTTGCCCACCAAAATTTTCCATTACCATTTTAGCCATCCCAATCAGGTGGCGACTTTTATTACCGGGGAAAGAAATGCTTTTAATGAGCTGGAACACTTCATCATATTCGGCATTTGCAAGGGCCGCAACGTTTGGGAATTTGGCGAAGATGGCAGGGGTTGTCATATTCACCCGTTTGTCGGTACACTGCGCTGATAGAATAACGGCTACCAACAGTTGATAAGGATCGGCAAATTTTAACTCCGTTTCGGCGTTGGGCAAGGCAACAATGAAGTAATTGATTACAGCGGCGTAGCGTTGCTTGCGGGTCATAACGCAACTAAGATAGGAAAAGGTGATTTTCTGAAAGGAGTAACCCGATATTGTATTAAAGCGGAAAAGGTCGTGGTGGTTTCTTCTTCACCAGGTAATCTGGAGTGTATTTTTTTTGAACCAGACTTAATTTGAAGAAATTTTTATTTCCTCCTTCCCGGCTGCGTATTTCAGAATGTTTAAAACAACTTCTGTACGGGGCGACACTTTGATTGAGTCGAGGCGTTGCATGGAAGTTTTCATTACAGAAAGCTTCTCACGAAGTGTCCAATCCTGCTCTAAGGCAGTTTCGATATCAGCTGTGGTTTTGGGGTCTGTTTCCTTGTACAAATACAGAAGCAGATCCTCAGGGGTAAAATTGTGCATAGTAACCAATAATCGTAAAAAAATAACCGGGTGTTTTATTTCGGTTCGTCCGGGTATAAACGACTGTCATGGAAATGTTATTGTGCAGGTGTTAAGGTTTTTCGGCAGGCTCAATGATAAACAAATCCTCGTTATCCCTTTTCATGAGGTACTTTTCACGGGCAAATTTTTCGATGGCCGCCGGGTTGGATTTAAGTTCTTCCAGGGCTTTGCGTTCAGCGGCTATTTCGGCGGTAAAAAAGGCCTTGCTTTCCTGTAGCTCCCGCAGGTTACCCGTGCGGGTCCTTTGGGTTAAAATATCTTTATCGTCAAAAAAAAACATCCAAAGCACGAAAGCGGTTAGGGTTAACAGGTATTTGTTTTTAAGCCATGATGGGATTTTGTTGAGGATGGCCATAGTTTTTAATTTACGAATTAGGATTTGGGAATTTTGATTTCACTGGATGCTGCCTGTCCTGCCCCAGAAATATTCAAAGGGTTCAATGATTGGCGAATGAGGACGGATAATTGTCAATGCTAAAACTAACAATCATCCGCCATCACTTCATCGCCGTTCAAAAATTTATTTTCCAAATTTTAGCTTGTTGCCCGGATAGTATGCTGTTGATCCTAAAATTTCTTCTATCCTGATGAGCTGGTTGTACTTCGCCATTCTATCAGTACGGCTGGCCGAGCCAGTCTTTATTTGGCCGCAGTTTAACGCCACTGCTAAATCGGCAATGGTAGTGTCTTCTGTTTCTCCACTGCGGTGGCTCATAATGGTATTGTAGCCAGCATGTTGTGCCATGGATACGGCATCAATGGTTTCGGTTATGGTGCCTATCTGGTTTACTTTAACCAGCAAACCGTTTGCAATGCTTTTATCAATACCCTGCTTCAGGCGTTTTACATTGGTTACAAACAAATCGTCGCCCACCAGTTGCACTTTGCTGCCAATGGACTGGGTTAGTGCTTTCCAGCCTTCCCAATCATCTTCGGCCATGCCATCTTCAATAGAGGCAATGGGATATTGCCTGGCCCAGTTCTCCCAAAATTTTACCAGCTCATCGGAGCTTAAACTCTTACCATCGCTCTTATGAAAAACATACTTGCCATTTTTATACAGTTCGCTATTGGCCGCATCCATGGCAATAAATATTTCGGAACCGGCTTTGTAACCCGCTGCGTTAATGGCTTCCATCACCGTATCAATTGCCTCCTCATTCGAGCCAATGTTTGGGGCAAAGCCACCTTCGTCGCCAACGTTCGTGCTATAGCCTTTTTTCTTCAGCACCGTTTTTAATGCGTGAAAAATTTCAACGCCCCAGCGCAAACCTTCGCTGAATGATGATGCACCAACGGGCACTACCATAAATTCCTGGAAGTCTATTTTGTTATCGGCGTGTGCTCCCCCATTTAATATGTTCATCATGGGCACCGGAAGCGTTTTTGCATTGGTACCGCCAATGTAGCGGAACAGTGGCAGGGACGCTTCATCGGCAGCAGCTTTAGCTACAGCCATACTTACTGCAAGCATCGCATTCGCACCAAGCTTACTCTTGTTGTCGGTGGCATCCAGTTCAATCATCAGTTGATCAATCCCTGTTTGATCGGCAACGTCATAGCCAACCAACTCCGGTGCGATGGTGTCGTTTACATTCTGCACCGCTTTTAAAACACCCTTGCCCACGTACACTTTTTTATCATCGTCGCGTAGTTCAACGGCTTCGTGAATACCGGTGCTGGCGCCACTTGGCACCGCGGCCCGGCCAATAGAACCTTCATCGGTAATTACATCTACTTCTACGGTGGGGTTACCACGGCTGTCTAAAATTTGTCGGGCAAAAATTTCGGCTATGTAGCTCATAATGTTTTTGGTTTTTAATTTTTTGAGAAAAGTTATTCTCTAATCATCGGAGCAGGCAAATCATTGAGGCTTAGTCTATCGTTCAAGCTGCAAATAAACGATGTTCGGCTTACATGCAAAAATGGTTTAAGCACGCACTCAGTAAATGACGCACAATCGGGCATGTTTAAAATTTAAATGGTTCAATAAACATTTATCTTTAAAAAAACCATTACTATGCGCAAGCTTACTTTTCTCCTGAGTTTCCTGCTGTGTTTCTTTTGCTTAAAAAAAACTACAGCACAGTCAACACCAAAATTTATTACTACTGTAGAGGGCATTAAAGAATACGAGTTGGCCAACGGCCTGCGGGTATTGCTGATGCCCGACGCATCTCAAACCAACATTGCCGTAAACATTGTGTACAAAGTTGGCAGCCGCCACGAAGGTTATGGAGAAAGTGGTATGGCGCACCTGCTGGAGCACATGCTTTTTAAGCAATGCAAAAAATTTGTTGACATTAAAAAAGCCATTGCCGATAAAGGCGCATCGGCGAATGGAACCACCTGGTACGACCGTACCAATTATTACGAAGTGCTTTCAGCATCGGACGAAAACCTCCGCTGGGCAATTGATATGGAAGCCGACCGCATGGTGAACTCAAAGATTTTACCCGAAGAGTTGAAAAAAGAATTTAGCGTAGTACGTAACGAGTTCGAGATTGGCGAAAATTATCCTAGCGGCGTACTGATGGAGCGGGTTGTATCGGCTATGTACCTGTGGCACAACTATGGCAAATCAACCATCGGCAGTAAAGAAGATATTGAACGGGTGAAGGCCGAAAATTTGAAAGCCTTTTACAAAAAATATTATCAACCCGATAACGCCGTATTGATCATTGCCGGGAAGTTTGATGAGAAAAAAGCCCTGGCAAATGTGCAACAGTATTTCGGCCCCATACCGAAACCCACCAGAGTATTGCAGCCCACTTACACCGTGGAGCCGCCTCAGGATGGTGAGCGGCAGGTATCACTGCGGCGCACCGGCGATATTCAATACATAAGCATGGGTTACCACACCCCGTCACTTGCCGATAAAGATTATGCAGCCAATGATGCTCTGGTTGAAATTCTTACCAACAACCCTTCTGGTGTGTTTTATAAAAAGCTTGTTGAAACAAAGCTGGCATCTAAAATTTGGGGCTATGCTTTTAACCTGCACGACCCGGGCATGACCTATTTTGAATGCGAAGTGCCAAAGGATAAAAATATTGATAGTGCTAAATGGCAGTTGTTACAGGCGGCCGATGCGCTGGGCGGAATGACCTTTACCGCAGAAGACCTTACACGTGCAAAAAACAATCGTTTGAAAGCTATTGAAAATGCCATGAGCAAAACCACCGATTTTGCAATCGGCCTGACTGAATATATTGGTGCAGGCGACTGGCGGCTTTGGTTTTTGCATCGCGATAGGATTGAAAACCTTACCACCGCCGATTTGCAAATGGCTGCGAAAAAATATTACAAACAATCGAACCGCACCTACGGCGTTTTTGTACCCGATGCTGCACCCGACAGAACCGTAGTGGCCGAAACCCCCGACATTGCAAAAACATTAGCGGGATATAAAGGAAAAGAAATAGCTGCGCAGAAGGAAAATTTTGAAAACACTATTGCCAACATTAAAAAAAATATTGAGTACGGCAACCTCACCAACGGCGGCAAATATGCTCTGTTGCAAAAACCCACGAAAGGCGATAAAATAAATGCAAGTATCAGCCTGCGCTTTGGCGATGAAAGCAGCTTGATGAACAAAGCGCAGATTGCAAACATTACCGCCCGCATGTTGAAAACCGGCACTACCACCAAAACAAAAAAACAAATTGCCGATGAATTAGACCGCATAAAAACCGATATCAATTTTAATGGCACCCCAACCGGTTTGAACATTTCCATTAACACCGATAAACAAAATTTACCTGCTGCACTTGCATTGCTTAACGATATGTTGCTGCACCCAAAATTTGACTCGGTTGAATTTGAAAAAATTATTGTTGAGGCTAAGGCCGGAATTGAGGCCAACAAAAATGATCCACAAACATTGGCCGGGGAAAAATTATCAAAGCTGTCAAGCAACTATCCCATTGGTCACCCTAACTATGCCTCCAGCACCGATGAAGAATTGGAATGGCTAACAGCAATAAAACCCGATGCCATTAAAAATTTCTACACCAACTTTTATGGTGCCAATAATGCATTGGCGGTTTTTGTTGGCGAATTGGATAAAAAAGAAATCAATTCTTTTCTTCAAAATTCTTTTGGTAGATGGAACAGCAAATCGGCGTTTGCACCTGTTGAGCAAAAACATTTTGATGTGATGGGCACAACGCAATCCATCAACACCCCCGATAAAACAAACGCCATGTTGCTGGGTGTAATCAACATTCCCATTTCGGAAAAACACCCCGACTACCCGGCCATGTACATGGCAAATGAACTGTTGGGTGGCGGTGCATTTTTATCATCACGCATACCACAACGGTTAAGAGAAAACGAAGGAATGAGTTACGGGGCCGGCAGTTTTATGAACGCCAGTTACAATTACGATGCTGCCGTATGGGGTGTGTATGCGGCTTTCAATCCTTTATACAAAGGCAGGTTAGACTCGGCCCTGCACCAGGAAATTGATAAAGCCAGGGCTACTGGTTTTACAAAAGATGAATTGCAAAAATCAATTACAAGCTGGTTGGAACAAAACAGAACTTCGTTGGGAGAAAATAGTTTTTTGGCAAGCCAAATACGTAGCTACCTGCGTGATGGCCGCAGCCTGGATGATTTCACAACACTTGAAAATAAAATACAGGCATTAAACCTTGAGGCGGTAAATGCGGCGCTGCGCAAGTACTTCGACAAACAGAAATTGATAATGGTATATGGCGGCGATTTTGAAAAAGGAAAAACGCCGAAAAAAGAATTTTAGTTGGTAAGATTTTTAAAAATTTCTTCCAGGCTATGACCCTCGCTTTGCAGCGAAACGATGTTGAGGTTTTGCTGCAAAGCCTTTTCAAAAATCTGTTTCCGCAAAAGTTCCGGCTCGTTGGTGGTCATCTGCCAGTTGTATTCGTCGGTTGCCGACACCAGGCTTGCAGCGCTGAGTTTTTTTAATTCATCCGCAGCAACTTTTTCTTTGAAGGAAACTTTTACAATGTTGGAAGCAGAGGTTTTTTGAAGGTTTGATAATTGATCATCGGCCACAATTTTTCCTTTGCTAATGATGAGTACTCTATCGCAGATGGCTTCTACTTCCTGCAAAATATGCGAGGAAAATAAAACCAGTTTATCTTTTCCCTGCTCCTTAATTACATTTCTTATTTCAATGATTTGGTTGGGGTCTAGCCCACTTGTTGGCTCATCAAGAATCAGCACCTCGGGATTGTGGATTAACGCGGCCGCCAACCCAACCCGTTGTTTATAGCCTTTTGAAAGTTGCCCTATTTTTTTACGGCTCTCCGGCGTTAAGCCAACTTTTTCAATTACACTATCAACGGCTGTTTTTGCATTGCTAACCTTATGAATGCCCGCAATAAAAAAAAGGTATTCCCGCACGTACATATCGTAGTACAAAGCGTTCGACTCCGGCAGGTAGCCAACCTTTTTCTTTGCCGAAAGAGGGTCGGTTTTTACATCAATACCGGCCACGGAAATATCACCCGCATCGGGGGCCACGTAACCGGTAATCATTTTCATAGTAGTTGATTTACCCGCACCGTTCGGGCCAAGAAAACCCACAATCTCTCCTTTGTTTATGGTAAACGAAATATTGTTCACCGCTTTTTGCGGGCCAAATTGTTTGAGCAGGTTTTTTACGATGATGGACATGGAACGAAGATAAGGACCTCACCCCAACCACCTCACCCCACCCCTCTCCATCAAAGATGGAGAGGGAGTGCACAACACACAGCAAAGGCTTATTTGAAGCTTACTTTTTTCGCAGTTTTCTATTTTTGTTTAGCGTAGAACTCATGGACCAAAAACTCTTTCAAAGCTGTCGGGGCACTTCCCCCCTCTCCAACTCTGCTGGAGAGGGGTTGGGGGTGAGGTATTCCTCCTTCCACGCATACCACCCAAAAACCGACAACCCAATAGCAATAGGTGTAAAAATAGAAATGATGATTACCCAGGGAAGTGGTTTGTTGATGTCGGACGTTCCAGTCACATCAATATTTGTAATAGCTCCCCAAACTAAAATGGCAATTGCAATAGGGCCAAGGAGCAACCACACAAGACCGAGGTATTTTTTTATAGTGTTCACTTTGTTTTATTTTTTTCGATTACTGAATTAGGTTGCTGTATCAATTGAGCATTGAAAGTTGAACATTGAAAATTGAGCATTTCGTTTCCAGTCCTTCGCCTAAGTACTACCAACATTTACAACACTCATTCCTTCACTCTCTTATTCGACAAATACAAACTGCCGATTACAAAACTTAAACCTGCAATACCAATTGGGTACCACAGCCCCGACAAATGATCGGTACCTTTAAGTGTTGTAATTAGCGTTGCAATAAATGGTACCAACCCGCCAAATACTCCATTGCCAATATGATAGGGCAGAGACATAGAAGTGTACCTGATTTTTGTTGGAAACAACTCAACTAAAAATGCGGCGATTGGGCCATATACCATTGTAACAAACAACACCATTACAAAAACCAATGCAACAATTTTCCATTGGGCTGATGAACCCAACGTCATTTCTTTTTTAACCCCGATCGGGGTTGTGGTTGTTTTTAAAATACTGCCATCGGTATAATTGGTTAATGCTGCTTGCGGTTGCCCCGTGGCAGTTGCTACTTTTAAATTGCTATCAGTTTGCAAATAAATTTCCTGGAAAATTGGCCGGTAAAAAAGTACACCCAACAACATGCCCACCATCATAATATTTTTTCGCCCCCATTTATCACTCAGCCATCCAAACAAAACAAAAAATGGTGTGGCCGCAGCAAGCGCAAGTAAAATAATGGTATTGGCCTGCTCGTATTCAACAAAACATTTGGTAAGCAAAAAACTTTGCGCATAAAACTGGCCGGTGTACCAAATTACTCCCTGCCCCATTGTGGCGCCAAACAAGGCCAGCAACACCATTTTAAAATTTTCTTTTTTGCCGAAGCTTTCTTTCAATGGGTTGGTTGAGGTTTTCCCCTCGGCTTTTAATTTGGCAAACAGGGGCGATTCGTTCATTTTTAAACGAATGATTATTGAAACAATTACCAGCACTATTGAAAGCAAAAATGGATAACGCCAGCCATCGCCATTAGTAAATTCATCTACACCAACAACCCTTCTTATTGTAAGAATTACCCCCAGCGAAACAAACAAACCAAGCGTTGCAGTAGTTTGGATCCAGCTGGTGAAAAATCCCCGGCGGTGTGCCGGTGCATGTTCGGCTACGTAGGTTGCAGCGCCGCCATACTCGCCACCCAGGGCTAATCCTTGCAACAACCGTAACAATAAAACCAATGCAGGCGCCCAATAGCCAATGCTTGCATACGAGGGTATCAACCCAATTAAAAAAGTGGATAGACCCATCAACACCAGTGTGAGTAGGAAGGTGTATTTGCGACCAATTAAATCGCCTAATCTGCCAAACACCAAAGCACCAAATGGCCTTACTATAAAACCCGCTGCAAATGTTGCTAAGGTTGAAAGTAATGCCGCGGTTGGATTTTCGGAAGGAAAAAATTTAGCGGCCAGTATAGTTGAAAGACTTCCAAAAATGTAGAAGTCGTACCACTCAATTAAAGTGCCTACCGATGATGCGGTTATTACTTTCCAGATGCCCTTGGTTGAGGCGTTTTGCATTTAGTAAGGTTTGGTTTTAAAAATAAGCAGTTGCAGTTGCGTGGTAATAAAAACTTACGCAATCGTTGACGATGTAACTAAGAGGAACCGGTTTTGTGGAAAGGAACCATGCAGGCCAGAACAAAACAAATCATTGGCCGCATCACATTGCCGGAGGCAACCTTTAATCAAAATCGAAGAACTCCGACATGAAGCCTTTCTTTTTTTTATGTGGATGCCCGCTTTGATAGTTGGGATAAGTTTGTTGTTTGCCAAAAGCCTGATCGGGAGTATAATTTTCGGGCTGTTGTTTTGGTGGTTCGTACCCTGCGGTGCGTTCAATAATTTTATCAAGCTCACCTCTGTCTAACCACACACCGCGGCATTTGGGGCAGTAGTCAATTTCAATTCCCTGCCTGTCGGCCATTATCAATGTTTCATTACAGTTTGGACAATTCATTCTCTAACTTTTTTAAAAATTTGTTGGTGAATAAAAAGTGCAGCGTGGCAGTAAAATCAGAACCCTCCATATTTTTTTTCAATCTCATTTACTATGAGGGAGCTAAATACAACCCGCTACAAATTTTCGTATTCGTACTCATCATCAATATTTGTACCCGCTTTCATTTCAAAAACAGGTTTTATCAATCCATCTTTTAAACCATAAACCCAGCCATGCAAATCGGGCCGCTGCTCTTCCTTCCAGCAGCGTTGAATGATTGTGGTTTTTGCAAGATTATACACCTGCTCCTGCACGTTTAACTCAACAAGCCTGTCGCTACGTAATTCAGCATCGGAAATATTTTCCAGTTCTTCTTTATGATGGCGTATTACATCTTTAATATTCCGGAGCCACATATTTAGCACCGGTCTAAAATCTCTTTTACCCGCAGCGGCTATTATACCTCCGCAACCGTAGTGGCCGCAAACAATTACGTGTTTCACTTTTAAATGAATAACCGCGTAGTCGAGCACGGCTAACAGATTTACATCGGTATTTACTACCAGGTTGGCTACGTTGCGGTGTACAAAAATTTCGCCAGGTTGCGTGTTGGTAATTTCATTTGCAGGTACCCGGCTGTCGCTGCAGCCAATCCACAAAAATTCGGGTTTTTGCAACTGCGATAAGCGTACAAAATAATTGGGATCGGATGCAACTTTTTCACCCGCCCAAATTTTATTTTCAGAAAGTAACCGCTCGTAAGAATACATGTGGCGAAAATTTAAGACCCTTTTTTGTTTAAGCAATCGAAAAATCCCTGGTCAATTGCAGCACAATTTGGGTTGAAGATAATTCAACAATGTTTTTTTGGCTTTTATTTAATCCATCGCAATATCAAAAATTATGGGAGGCAATGCCGTGCAAAAAAAAGATTTTACTGGATCGATGCTATGAATAATCACACTTAGGTTTTGGTTCAAAAAGACTTCTGTACTAATTTGCACCGCATTAGCATGACCAACAAGCGTAAATCATACAACTTGCTACAAATTTCTTCTGCCATTTTTATGGTAGTTGCTTTGTTATGGTTAACCGTATGTGCTCCTTTTGTTTATGCCTGCCGGCAGGATGTAGCCAAACAAAATAGTTCTTCACCTTCAAATACACCTGTACAGGATAACCAGGAAGAAATTCCTAATGATGCTGGTAATAGTACCGAAGAAAAAAAGAGTGGTAATTCCTTCTCCGAGGAATATTTACACCACCATCATGTAGCCGATATGTCGTTCACTCTTTCATGGCAGTACCATAAGTTGCATGATGCTGTTACTTACAACGCATTTCACGGCGAAGTGCAGGTTCCGCCACCCAACCCCGCATAATTTAATAAAATACTCCCGGTAAAGTTTTGATAGACTTTACCTAACTCATGGGCCTATAACAAGCCTGTATATCATTCCATTACTTCTTTTTAAAAAAAACGTTGCGGCTGCCGCAACAACTCAAACTATTTACAATGAAAAAACATTCTAAAGAATTCTTGCAAAACCTAACGCCCAACCAGGGATACGAACTGTTAGTAGAAGGCAATAAAAGATTTATCAGCAATTTGAAAAAAGATCATGATCATTTAGAAATGCTCAACCAAACCCGCGAAGGACAGTATCCGTTTGCGGTAGTGTTGAGTTGCATGGACTCAAGAACATCGACAGAATTGATTTTTGATCAGGGCCTGGGTGATTTGTTCAGTGTGCGGGTAGCTGGAAATATAGTGAACAACGACATTATTGCCAGCATTGAATATGCCACCAAGTACATTGGTTCGAAAGTGCTGATGGTTTTAGGGCATACACAATGCGGTGCCATAAACAGTGCAAAACAAGGGGTAACGGATGGTCATATTACCAGCCTGCTTAAACGCATACAGCCAAGCATTAGTAAAGCCTTGTTGCGAGATGAGGAAGACTATTTGTTTGATGACAATGTTGCCTATGCAAACGTTGAGAACAGCCTGGAAGAAATAGTGAATGGCAGCCAGATAATACGGGAGATGTTTGAAAAAGGGGAGATAGGCATTGTTGGCGGCGTGTATAACATTGAAACAGGCCAGGTTGATTTCTTCAAAAATCTAACGAAAAAAGATAAACGAAGATCGGTTTCAAAAGTAAAAGTACCCGCATAACATTTAGAACCACCAATTGTAATACACGCAAATGATAAAGGCTAATACTTTAAAATCAGACATTCCATCGGGCCTCGTTGTTTTTTTGGTTGCTCTGCCGCTGTGCCTCGGTATTTCCATAGCAAGTGGTGCCACTCCGTTTAGTGGCATCATCGCAGGCATTGTCGGAGGCCTGGTAGTTGGCTCATTAAGTAATTCGCCTTTAAGTGTAAGTGGGCCTGCGGCCGGCTTAGCCACCCTGGTTGCAGGCGCCATCATTTCAATTGGCGGCATCGAAAACTTCAACATGTTTTTGTGCGCCGTTGTAATAGCCGGTGTAATACAAATAGTAATGGGCGCATTAAAGTTGGGTGGTATTGCTAACTATATTCCCGGCAGTGTAATTAAAGGAATGCTTACCAGTATCGGCATCTTAATTATTGCAAAGCAAATACCACATGCTTTTGGCAAGGACACTGATGAACAGGGCCATTTGACTGAACTGTTGGAGTACGGCAATGAAGACTGGCATGAGCTTTTAATTCCTTTGCAAAAGATTGAAGTGGGTGTATTCATCATTTCCATTGTGTCGATTTTAATTATGATTTTGTGGGATAAATCGCCTTTGAAAAAGAAGTTCTCCTTCATACCAAGCGCATTGGTTGCGGTGTTGGCCGCAGTAGCTATTAACCAGTTATGGATAAGTATGGGCAGCAGTCTTCGTATTATTGAAGCACCACATTTGGTTAGCCTGCCAGTGGCTAATTCGCCAAATGAATTTTTCGGCTTTTTTACCACGCCCAATTTTGCAGGCTTTACCAATGGAACTGTAATCATGTATGGGTTTATTATCGCCATCATTGCATCGCTCGAAACTTTGCTGAGTATTGAGGCAGTTGATAATCTTGACCATGAAAGAAGGGTGACAAACACAAACCGTGAATTAATGGCGCAAGGTGTGGGCAATACAATCTCCGGGCTTATTGGCGGCTTGCCGGTAACCAGTGTAATTGTACGCAGCAGCGCCAACGTTAACGCGGGTGCCAAATCAAAACTCTCTACCATTATTCACGCTTTTTTGTTGCTTACAACTGTGGTGCTCATCCCGTTTCTATTGAACAAAATTCCCTTGGCAGTATTAGCTGCCGTGTTGATACTTACAGGATGGAAACTGGCAAAGCCTGCTGTATTCATGAACTTTTGGCGGGCCGGCAAATACCAGTTCATCCCTTTTATTGTAACGGTAGTTGTTATTATAGCCATCGACCTTTTGGCTATAGTGCCGGCGTTGGGTGGTAAGGGATTAATTATTGGCGTAGGTGCAGGCATTCTTGCTGCAGGTGGCGCAATCCTTCATGGCAATTTAAAAAACTCGTACTATTTCCATTCAGAGAAACATAAAGAAGGCGACACCATTAATATCCGGTTGTCCGAAGAGGTTTCTTTTTTGAACAAAGCCGCCATCAGGCAAACGCTCGACCACATGCCCGAAAACTCCAGGGTTGTAATTGATGCCACTAACACAAAGTATATTGATTACGATGTACTGGAGTTGATTAAGGAGTTTCGAAACATCAAAGCACCTCTAAAGAAAATTAATTTGAGCCTTATAGGTTTTAAGGAAGTGTATAAAATCGAAAATCAGTCGCATGTTCAGTCAGTTCGCTAAACACCATAACAAAAAATGATCACAACTGCCTTTGATGAAAAACATGTGCTGCACCAACTAAAACATTTTCTGCCCTCACAGCAGGCATTGAAAGATTTTATTCATCATAACACCCTGCACGGCTTTCAGGAGATGAAGTTTTACGATGCCATTTTTAAAGCATCAAAAATTTTTGGTTTCCAGGTGCATTTGCAATTGCCCGAATACAGGCAGATGTACCAGTCGGGACGGATACGTGAGGATGTTTTGCAGATGGTGATTGCCGCAAAAAAAAATAACGCGGAGGAATGGAAGAATAAGTTGCTGAATAAAGAGTACCACACAGTAAATGAGCCCCGCATTGGGGCATTGCGCAAACTTTGGAAAGATGTTTATCATTTAGACCTCGACAACAAAGTACACCCGTTTTTATTTCGTATTCTATGTGCTTTTTTAGACCAGGGGATTGCTGTAAAAAGCTTTCCCATTGTTGGGAAAAGCTTTGTTGAAAGTGTAAGGGAACTGGAAACGATAAGCCCCGTGAGTTTTTTTAAAACAAAGGCGGTAAAGAAAAAATTTATTGCCGGTGCGTATTCCATTCCCTCCCTATTGAAAACCATCGTTGGTAAAGAAGAATATTTTGAACAGTATTTGTTCGATCAGCAATTTGCCCACCATGGCTGGAGTGGTTTTGTAAGTGCCGTTGAAGACAACCCACAAACGCTCCTTGATACAAAAATCATTTCGCTGAAAGAGTTGATTGAATTTGAATTGTTGATGGAGCTTGATGCTCTCAATGCTGGTTTGAAAAAGGACTGGCAACCATTAGCCAACCATGCAACCACACCGCCATCTGATTTATTTGCCGATGTAGAAAGAACAGAATTTTCGGAAGTAATAGAGTTATGGCAGGACGCTTTTGAATGGAGTTATTACGATTCGGTGTTGAAGGGGATACTCTTAGCCCATCCCGACCTTCCCAGAGGGCAGGCCACCAATGCACAGCCCTTGCCTGTCGGAAACTCTATGCTAAACTTTGGGTCGTCGCAAAGCAGGCTTAGTGCGGCTGATAGCCTTCCCCTGCCGGGGGTAACCAATAAGGTTACGAGCGAAGCTCTGAGGGATGGGGGCCGGGGGGGTGGGCCTGCGTCTTTCTCCGCCATCTTCTGCATTGATGAACGTGAAGATTCTATTCGCCGCCACATAGAAGCCGTTGATAAAAACAGCCGCACATTTGGCGCACCAGGTTTCTTTGGTGTTGAATTTTATTTTCAACAACAGGGCAGTAAGTTTTACGACAAGCTATGCCCCGCACCTGTTACACCAAAGTATCTCATCAAAGAGCATGAAGCAAAAACAGCGGGGGGCGCCGAACCACTTTATACGAAACTGACGCATGGATTTTTTAGTGGTTTTGCATTAAGCCTCACTTTTGGTTTTTGGGCTTTTGTAAAAACAGTGCAAACTTTATTTAAGCCAAAAATGAGTCCCGCTATTTCCAATGCCTACTCGCACATGGACCGGTACTCGGCGCTTACCATAGAAAACAAAAACACAGGCGATGTAGAAAATGGTTTGCAAATTGGTTATACCCTTGATGAAATGACCACCCGTGCCGAAAACTTTTTGCGTGGCATTGGCATGGTAAAAAACTTTGCACCTCTAGTATATGTTGTAGGGCATGGTAGCAGCAGTGCCAACAATCCGCACCACGGCGCACACGATTGTGGTGCCTGCAGCGGAAGGCCAGGCGCCACCAATGCAAGGGTACAATCCTTTATTTTAAATCATAAAAAAGTAAGAGAAGTTTTGGGTTCAAAAGGAATTGAAATTCCCAATACTACACAATTTGTAGGCAGCATGCACGATACCGCGGCCGATGTAATTGGTTATTACGATGAAGAAATTTTGACTCAAGAAAATGCCAAAGCGCATGTTACCAACAAACAAAATTTTGAAACAGCATTAAACCTAAATGCAAAAGAACGTAGCCGAAGGTTTGCTTCCATCAATACCAAACAGGAGTTAGAGCATGTACGCAAAGCCATTCACAGCCGTTCGGTTTCTTTATTCGAACCCCGCCCCGAATTGGGCCACGGTACTAATACGCTTGCCATCATTGGCCGCAGAGATGTAACCAAAGGATTGTTTTTAGACCGCCGTGCATTTCTTAATAGTTACGATTATACAACTGACCCCGAAGGCGCCATTCTCACCAACGTAATGAAACCCATCGGCCTGGTTTGCGGTGGCATCAATCTCGAATATTATTTTTCAAGGGTCGACAATATCAAAATGGGTGCAGGCACCAAACTGCCGCACAACGTAATGGGCTTATTTGGTGTAGCCAACAGCAGCGATGGCGATTTACGACCCGGCCTTCCCTGGCAAATGATTGAGGTGCACGACCCCGTTAGGTTGCTTGTGATAGTAGAGCATCAACCCGATGTTGTTTTAAAAGCCATCCAATCATCCGATGAAGTTTTTGAGTGGTATAAAAACGAGTGGGTGCATATTGTTGCGTTGCACCCGCAGGAGCAGCAGTTTTATTATTTCCGTAATGGTGTGTTTGCAAAGTACCAGCCTATTACCAATGCCAGCGAAATAAAAACCATTCACAACATGGAAGAATTTATTGAAGGCGCAAGGGAAATGGAAACCAATCACATTGTACATGCCACCGAAGAAAATTTGCCGGTGTATTTGTTGAATTGATTTTTTGTTACCGGCTGTAGTGCTACTATTGAACATCAGTTGTGTCACTCCCTTGTACGTTCTTATCGCTATGCGGCAATTAGAACCACAATGACACTGGGAAAGTAACATGCACAAAGAGCCTCTGTGATACCCTGTGCCACCGTGTTTCTGTGGTTCAAAAAAATATCAATCGCACACGAACAACAAACCTGACAATAAAAATGGCTTTGTACCACATGCAGACCTTAAGCAACTAAATTTTATACAGTGAACAATTTTGATTTCATACTCAACAATTTCCTCAGCTTCTTTATTCTCATACCGCTGCTGGCATTCATTGCTTCTTTGTTCTGGAAAAACCATCACGAAAAACCCATCGCCTTCATTGTACTTTTTACAAAAGCATTCTACATAGCCGCGGCGGTGCTCTATGCTATATTATGGTTCATCAATGGCAACACGCCTGTGAGCCAGCATGGAATTACGCTCTACCAATCCGAGAATTTTATTTTCGCCATCCAGTTTTATTACGATCTGATAACCTTGGTATACAGCATTGTAGGCGCCATTTTATTTTTCCTGGTTTCTACTTTCAGCCGTTATTACATGCACCGCGATGAAGGGTACAAACGTTTCTTCAACACCATATTATTTTTCGCCCTTGGGTATAACCTCATTGTTTTTTCGGGCAACTTCGAAACCTTTTTTGTGGGTTGGGAAGTAATTGGTCTTTCATCATTTTTATTAATTGCTTTTTACCGCAACCGTTACATGCCGGTGAAAAATGGTTTTAAAGTGCTTTCCAATTATCGCCTTAGCGATCTGGCATTCATCCTTGCCATGTGGATGATGCACCATTTAACGCACCAGAACATCAGCTTTACACAATTAGCCGATGCCCATACAATGGCCATACAAAACAATCACGAGGGCATGGCTGTTTTCATTGTAGTAATGATTATCCTGGCTGCCTCAATAAAGTCGGCGCAGCTGCCATTTACATCCTGGTTACCCCGTGCCATGGAAGGGCCTACTACTTCTTCAGCCATTTTTTATGGTTCGCTCAGTGTACACATTGGTGTGTTCCTGCTACTACGTACTTACCCATTTTGGCAGGATGTATTGTGGGCTAAAATTGCAATCATTGCAATTGGCGCATCAACCGGCATTATCGCAACGCTCATTGCAAGGGTGCAGCCAACAGTAAAAACACAAATAGCCTATTCATCGGCCGCGCAAATTGGAATTATTTTTATTGAAGTGGCTTTAGGTTTTCACGTGCTGGCTTTAATTCATTTTACAGGCAACGCTTTTTTACGCACTTATCAATTGTTGGTTTCTCCATCAGTATTAAATTACCTGGTGCATCATCAGTACTTTCATTATCATGCGCCGCAACACAAAAAGGTTTCGCCGGCTGAAGCAGCCGTATATATGCTCGGCGTAAAAGAGTGGAATTTGGACGCCTTTATGCACCAATATTTATGGAGTCCTTTTAAATGGGCGGGAAGGCAGTTCCAATTTATTAAATCATCGGTGCCGGCAATAGCATTGACCGTGGCAGGCGTTGCCGCCATCATACTATCGTTTTATCACCCGCAATTTTTAGCGGGCACAGAAGTTTACCTGGGCAGTGCTTTACTATTCATGGCTCTTGCCATTATATTGTTTGCTTTTGCGCATCGGGGGTCGGCAATAAAAGCCTGGTGGTATTTGTTTTTGGCGCATGTTTTTATTATTGCCGGCATTGGTATTAACTCGGCAAACATCAACACCATAGAAATTGTCTTTTACTGCACCGGTGTGGCCGTTGCCTTCTTAACAGGCTTGTATTGCCTTAAAAAAATCAAAGCCATCGACAACGATGTTTTGCTCAACAGCTATCATGGTTATGTGTACGAAGAAAAAAACACCGCCCTTGTATTTTTTCTTGCAGCCATTGGTCTGCTTGGCTTTCCCATAACGGCGGCATTTATCGGCATCGATGTGTTTTTTACTTATGTAGGCAGCGGCCAGGTTTTATTAATTACGTTGCTTACCCTTTGTTTTATTTTTATTGAAATGGCCGCCATCCGCATTTACCTGCGCATATTTTTAGGGCAGCATAAAAAACTAAATCACCCGGTGGCGTTTAGGTCGTCGTAACAGGCGTACGTAGTTTGTAAGTCGTTGTTCACGGGCTAATAATGCTTTCTGCCTTTAAAAAACTCGTTCTACTCATGACGCTGGAGAGAGAATTCCGAAGCTTCGGAAGAGGGAGAGGTGTTGACAGCACAAACTTTTTTACAGACCCCTTAATGAATATGCGTAACAATGTTGTCAACAGAAGCAAGCAATGTCATTGAAACCAGATAAGAATCGTGCTTTAAAGCATGTTTGGTTTCAAGCTTCTGCTTAATGAGATCCAGCATTTGAATCAGGTCTTCTTTATAAATGGCTTTGTTGTGTGTGAACAGCGGCTTATGAATTTCAAAATCATCATTTAGCAGGTCAGTCATGCTAATACCTAAAATTTCAGAGAGTTGTTTTATATGATGAACAGTGAGTTGCGTGACGTTGTTTTCAATTTTGCTGTAAGCATTTTGCGATATGCCCATTTTCGCAGCTACATACTTTTGCGAAAAATTTCTCAGTTCCCTGTATTTTCTGATTACGACACCCGGCATGGTTAGTTTTTGCCTAAGTTAAAAAATCTGGCCATGCTTTTATTTCTTTTCATTAAGGGAACATTAAAAAATTCATTTTTTTAAAACCAGCAGTTATAATTCATTGCTGTAAGTTGTACCCAATTCTATTTTTCCATTTCATCATTCATATTTGCAAAGTAAAAATTAATTCCTTCAAATTGATTTGAAAGTGCAACGCCAACTGCTGAAAATATTTGCTTTTATTATGGTGCTTTCATTAGCATCGGATATTGCTTCAGGCTTTTGGTCGGGTGTAAATTTTTCCAGTGTAGTGGAAAAAAAGACGAACGAAAAATCAAAAGAAATTGAATTGGAAAAAGAAGAAGGCAATGAAAAAATATTATATTCCATTTCCGATTTTTACCCTTCCAGTATAGCCAACAACTTTCCGGTGAGGCACACCCAATTCAAATTTTCTGCTTTCCTTTCCCTGCCCGAGTTACCCCCCGATTTAATGTAGCCTTACCCTTAACCGGCTGCCCTTCTACCAGGGCAGAATTAGTTTCTTTTCTTTTAAAATAAACTTCCATGAACAAAAATATTTTTGCTCAGTACAAGAGCGATTTGCCTGCTGGCATTGTAGTGTTTCTTGTGGCAGTGCCTTTGTGTTTAGGCATTGCACTTGCCTCCGGCGCTCCATTTTTTTCGGGTATGATTGCCGGCATAATAGGCGGTGTTCTCATTGGCTTGATGAGCAATTCGCACTTAAGCGTTAGTGGCCCTGCCGCCGGTTTGGCCGCGGTAGTGCTGGCATCAATCAACCAGCTTGGCGCCTTCGATATTTTTTTACTGGCTGTAGTTTTTGCCGGTGTGTTTCAATTAGTGCTTGGCCTTTGTAAAGCCGGGGCCATAGCCAATTATTTTCCTTCGTCTGTTATTAAAGGAATGCTGACAGCCATTGGCATCATCATAATTCTAAAACAACTACCGCATGCTTTTGGGTACGATAAAAACGCGGAAGGCGACCTGAGCTTTTTACAAATGGATGGAGAGAATACTTTCTCGGGCATTATAAATGCCATTAGCAAAATTGATTTGGGAGCAACAACCATTACATTCATTGCCCTGGCCATTTTAATTTTATGGGAGCGGCCTTTTTTCAAACAAAAATTAAAATTGCTGCCTGGTGGTCTTATAGCTGTTATAGTTGCCGTGATTTTAAATGAAATTTTTTTAAGTAGTGGTAGTAGCCTGGCCATCGCAAACGGGCATTTGGTAAATGTGCCTGTTGCCGGAAACTTCAATGAGTTTTTAAGTTTCTTTACGCTGCCGGATTTTTCGCAAATTGGCAATACCCAGGTGTACATTGTTGCATTAACGCTGGCAGCAGTGGCGTCAATAGAAACTTTGCTTTGCGTGGAAGCGGTTGACAAACTTGACCCGCAAAAAAGAGTAACCTCTCCAAATCGTGAGTTAATAGCTCAGGGTGTTGGCAATATTGCTTCGGGCATGATTGGCGGGCTGCCTATAACGAGTGTAATTGTTAGAAGCTCGGCTAACGTAAATGCCCAGGCCAAATCTAAATTATCTACCATTATTCATGGGTGCCTGCTGTTGATTTGTGTGACGCTGATTCCCACCATTCTTAACAAAATTCCCTTATCGGCGCTGGCTGCAATATTGTTGATGACGGGATATAAATTATGCAACCCGGCTCTTTTTAAAAAAATGTTTGGCCTTGGAAAATACCAGTGGGTGCCTTTTGTGGTAACGGTTGTTGCTATTGTGTTTACCGATTTGCTTACCGGCGTTGGCATTGGCCTTGGCGTTGCCGTACTTGCATTGTTGTATGGCAATTATAAAAACTCCTACTTTTTTCATCAGGAAAAACATCAGGAAGGCGAAGCCATTTTAGTGCATCTCTCCGAAGAAGTTTCGTTTTTGAATAAAGCAAGCATTAAGCTTACACTTGATCATATTCCAAACAACGCTACGGTTATCATTGATGCCTACGACAGTCAGTACATAGACCATGATGTGCTGGAATTGATAAAAGAATTTAAAGAAGTACAGGCACCTCTAAAAAACATTAACTGCAAAACCGTTGGTTTTAAAGAGAACTATAAAATCATGAACACAGATAATGTACAGTCGGTGAAAGAATACATACCACGTTACCATTCAGTGCTCGTTGGCGAAGCCAAAAAACGAACAACACTTGCCGCTAATTAATTCACAAAACATCAAAAGTAAAAAATCATGAGAACACATACCAAAGACACACAGTCAAGCATTACTCCTGCATCAGCGCTTCAAATTTTAAAAGAGGGCAATCAGCGGTTTGTCAATAATTTAAAATTCAACCGCAACCTGTTGCAGCAGGTAAACGAAACCCGAGATGGGCAATGGCCATTTGCCGTTATACTAAGTTGCATTGACAGCCGCACCTCCGCTGAACTGATTTTTGACCAGGGGCTTGGCGATATTTTCAGCATTCGCATTGCAGGCAACATAGCCAACGAAGACATTTTAGGCAGCATGGAATTTGCCTGCAAGGTTGCCGGTTCAAAATTTATAGTTGTATTAGGCCACACAAAATGCGGTGCTGTAAAAGGCGCATGCGACGGAGTGGAAATGGGCAATCTTACAAAATTGCTTTCCAAACTAAAACCTTCGGTAGAAGACGAAGTAATGACATTATATAAACGCAACGCCAGCAATCCAATATTTGTTGAAAATGTGGCTGCTATTAATGTCCATCGTACAGCCAACGAAATTTTAAAGCGAAGCCCGATATTGAAAGAATTAATTGATAGCGGAGACTTGGGAATTTGTGGTGCTATGTATAATGTGGAAACAGGTATGGTTGAATTTTATGAAGACTCGAAAATAATAAATGCGCCTAAGCAGTTGGTTCAGGAAGAAGTTCTTGTGTAGCATGTTTAGTTTTAAAAGCAACCGTCCCGATTAATCGGGACGGTTTTTTTATTTGCAGCCAAATACATTTAGTTTCTTCACTGAATTTTGCATAACTAACAACTGCCCAATGCAAAAAATTCTTTTCCTCTTAATATCTTTTGCCCTTCTTACGGCCGGCTTCCTAATGCAGCTAACTAATGCAGCCAATAGAACTTTTCCCGACACAGTATTTATGACAGATCAGTTTTAGCAATGAACAATCGTGGCTGGGAAAAGTGGTAGCTATAACCAATAGTGAAATTGATGGCCCAACATTTCTTCACCGGTTTTACTACCAGTGCAGGTATCAATTTTATTTTTGGAAGAAAATGAATACCAGTTGTATTTAGCTGTAGCCGATGAAATTTTTATTGGTGCCCGGAAAAATTTGGGGGTAAATATTTTTGGTTAGCACCGGATTTTTATCGGAGCAGGTTCCAGGTACGTTGATCGGTTTTCATGAGAAGGCTCTTACTTAACTTAGACATTGCAGCCGGCAAGTAGAGTAAATGATAAGATCACCACACAGCGAAATAACGGTTGACTGTTGAACTTGTTTTTCAATGTGTAAATAAGCCTACACGAGCAACACTTGTCCGCAGTTCGTTTAGGCTGGCATTTTATTTCATTGCCATTTCAAAAAAAATCTTACAAAAAAATGCATTTAGCAGCTACTTACAGCTTTGGGCTAATGCACCCGGGAATTTCCATGGAAAAGTACATTCTCAATTTGCTGCAATAGCTTTGCGTTTTATCTTTCCATCAAACAACCATCATGCCCGGCACAGTCATTCGCCAGTATAGGGAAGAGCGTAACTATTCTCAGAAATGGGTGGCATCTCAAATGAACATTAGCCAAAACGCCTACAGTAAAATCGAAAACAATCTTACGCAGTTAACGGTGCACCATATAAAACGGCTCTCAAAAATTCTTGAGGTTTCCGAACTGGACCTTTTGCAGGATGAATTTGAAATACACAAACCGGTTTCGCTTCCAACAAGAGTGAGCAAAAACGAATTGCTTGATCACCTCAACAATTTAAAAATGTTGGTACAACAAAAAAATACCATTGACCACGACCGCTACCGTATGATGCTGTCACTAATCATAGAAGCCGAAAACACCATCAGCGAAGTACATTAGCAATATTACCTGCCGACCAAAATATGCCTGCCACGGCTTTTTGTTCTTTTCCCTGCAACTCAATCTGTTTTTGTTCAGCCTCCAGGCGTTTCAGCTCCCGTGCGTTTACAAGAAACAGTGAGCTTTCGCCGTTTAAAAATTTTACTTCTTCGCCGCGTTGCAAAGCCGTAAAAGAAGCGATTGCCGACCGCTGAATGGCTAGTTGTTTTTGCAGCCCCATCCACTCATTGTACTGCGCCAGCAGTTTTGTTTGCAGCAACATCTTTTTGTTTGCCTGGTCTAAAATGGTTTGATCAATTTTTAGTTTGGCCTGCCGGTACAATCCCCTGCCTTCCGACAAACGCAGCGGCACGGCAACCCCAATGCCATGTTGGTAGTTATTTTGCAGCCATGGTGTGGTAAAAGTTTTGCGCAGGTCGTGCGAAGAACTGAGTTGATTGTATTTAAGATAGATAGATGGCAGAAGTGATTGAAACTTTAATTTCCTTTCAATTACCAGCGCATCCAGTTTGTAACGGTACTGCTGTAGGTCGGGGTGCTGTTCCAACTGCTTAAGTAAATTTTCGGGTTGCAATGCCTCGGCAAATTGTACCGTGAGCTGCGGCCTCACCGAGGCGGGTAAGGTATAAGTGCTCCCATCTTCCTGCCATAAAAAGTTGTTCACTTCCAATTGTGCGTTAGCTACCGAAACATCAATTTCGGCCTGCCTCAATTGAAAAGCCTGTAGCTGGGCAAGAGCTTCAACCGTGTCAATAGCTGGCCGGTCGCCCAATTCTGCAGCCGTCTTTACCAGTCGTAACCGCTGTGCTGCGTTGTTCACGGCCTGCTGAAACAGCTGCTGCAGTTGTTGCTCCTGCCACCAGGTGTAATAAACTTTCACCGCTTCGTAAAACAAGTCGTTTAAAACAGACTGTTGCTGCTGCAACGAAAGGCGGGTAAAAATTTTTGCCTGTTGCAAGGCAGCCCGCCTGCCATCCATAAGTAAGCCTTTACCTACCGGCACACTAAATCCAAGGTACGAGCTGGCCCCTTTTGTATCAGGGGTGGAGGTTCTGTTGCCATTTAAAGTTTCAATACCCGCCACCACATCAATACCAAACCATGTAGGTATTTGCACCTGGCTTAATTGGTGGTTGTAATAAAGCAGGCCGCCAAACTCCTTACGTGCCAACTCTTGATTGAACAACGGATCGAACCCGCCACGGGCAACGGTAATTTCCGCCCTGGCAATTTCCACGTCAATACCGGCCTGCCGCGATACCGGGTGATATTTTCTAACGATGGCCAAAAACTCAGGTAACGATAAACTTGTTTGAGCATTACCCTGCAGCGAAATAAACACAAGGAGTATCACCAAAAATTTTTTTATCATTTGCTTTTGGTTTTATCGTTGTTCTGGGTATAAAAATCGGGCGGAAAAGAATTTACATTACGCCACAACTCGTACCAGACCGGTACATCCTTCAACAGTGCAAGGCCATTGGTGCCAGTGCCCATTTTTAATTCTTTTGGCCATGCTTTTTTGGTAACGTCTTCTGCCACAAGTACCCGAAACTTTCCATTTGCACTGATATTTTTTTCAACAGCAATTACTTTTCCACTAAACGTGCCTGATGATGCCTGCGGCCAGCCGCTGAATACTATGGCGGGAAAACCATCAAACAAAAACATTACAGGCTGGCCTTTTGCTACCAGTGGTAAATCAACCGGCCGTACAAACAGCTCCACGGCATACTGCATTTCATCGGGCACGATGTTGATGAGCATTTCACCTTCTTTTACAATTTCTCCTATACCTGTTTTTTTTGCCTGCACTACCTGGCCTGCCTGCGGTGCAATGATGTAATACAAACCGTTGCGAATACTGTAGCTGCTGTATTGATTTTGTAGCTTGGCTACCTCGCCCTGGTTGGTGGCAATTTCGGAGAGCGATTGAAACCGGTCTCCCTCGGCCTTCGCCGATTTTTCGGCATACTCCTGTTGGGCACTGTTCATTTCAATACGCAACAAATTCATTTGTTGCAGGGTATTACTGTATTTGTTTTCGGCACTTAGTTTTTTTGCCATTGTATTTTGAAAACCCTGGTTGCGCAGTTCAAGTTGGGTAAGCGAAACAAGGCCACTATCAAACAAGGCTTTTTGCCGGTTGAATTGTAAGGTGGCAATGCGGTAGTCGTTGGCGGCAGCAGTTGCTTCTATACTATCGCTTTGCAATTGAATACCTGTTTGGCGCAGCTTGTTTTGCAGTTGTTCAATTTTTAAGTTGAGTGCCTGGCCCAACGCATTTATTTGAGTTTGCGTAGCACCTACTTTGTTTTGATAATTATCAATGCTGTTTTGTTTGGCGGTTATTTGTTCCCGGGTTCTGTTCAATAGCTGCGGATCGAGGTAGCTATCTTTAATTTCTGCCAACTGAACCAAGGTGTCTCCTGCCTTTACAAAATCGCCTTCCTTAATATACCACTTGATAATGCGGCCGGGAATGATGGTGTTTATTTCCTGTGGACGCTCCTCCTGCCGAAGGGCAATAACCGTTCCTCTGGCCCTGATGGTTTGCGTCCACGGTAAAAAAAGGACAATAAGCAAGACCAATAAAAAAGCAATATACCAGTAACGTACTTTATTTTTTTTGCCCTGCAGGTATATATGCTGATGGGCTCTTAGTGTTTGTGTTTTCATAATTAAAATAATTTTGGAGGAACTAGTTGAATGCACCGGTCAAATCCTGTCATGAGTTTTTCATCGTTGGTTACCACCAGCACTGTTGTGTGTTTTTGGTTGAGCAGCAGTTCATTTATTTTGTGCCTGTCGTTACTTTCAATAGCCTCTAAAGGTTCTTCTGCCAGCAAAATATTTGGCTTTGGTAGTAGGGCCCGTACCAATAAAATCTTCTGTATAACGCCACCAGGTATACCGCGGCCTGTTGGTTGCAGCACAGTATCAAAACCTTGCTTTTGGGCCGCAATAAATTGATCCAGTCCTGTTTCAGCGCAAAGCTTCCTCAGGTAATTATTATCTGCCTCCTCGTTGCCCATGGTTATGTTCTCCCAAATGGTGCCTGCAAAAACGTCCTGCCGGCTTAATAAAATTCCGGTGGATGAGCGCAACGAATGCAAATGGTAATTACCAATGGGTACATCATTGATCAGTATGGAACCTGTGAAACCAGGATAAGCTCCGGTAAGCAATTTTAGCAGGGTTGACTTACCAGAGCCATTACTGCCGGTAAAACAAATTTTTTCACCAGCCTGCACCACAAATGAAAGGTTGCGGATAATGATTTTTTTGGTGCCGTAGGAAAAAGAAACATTCCGGAATTCGATTTTTGGTGCGCCGGGAGATAATTGGAATGTGCCGCTTTCTTCAATCTTTTTGTCGAGCAGGGTATTTAATTTTTCGACCGAGGTTAACGCACTATACACACTATCCAAATTGATGATAAGTTTTTCTACCGCGTTAATCACAATAATGATGACAATTTCGGCCGCTACAAACTGCCCGATATTAATTTGCTGCTGTAGCAGTAAAATGCAACCCATGATAAGCATAGCCGCGGTAATAATAATTTTAAAAGCAATAAGCACTTTATACTGCAGCAATAAAATATTAAAATGCGAAGTACGTGCCTGCAGGTAGTTTACCAACGTTTCATCTGAGCGGCGGGTGTGCAAACCATTGTGCCCCGAAAATTTAAACTGCTTCACCATTCTTGCCATTTCCTCGAGCCAGGCGGCCACGCTGTATTTGTGTGTGCTTTTTTCTAAGCTTGTTTGAAACCCCCTGTTACCAGTTGTATAAAAAATGGCGGTGAGGAGTAAAATCAACAACAGTCCAAATGCAATAAACACCGGATGATAAAAAGCAAGCAGCAGGAGGCCGAGGAAAATTTGTGTTATGGCCAGTGGAAAATCAAGCAAAATTTTAGAAAGACTTTTTTGGAGTACCGGTATATCAAAAAAACGATTGACCATTTCCGGGAGGTAATAATCATCGATTTTGTTGAGGTCGAGCATGGGTAAATGCGTAGTAAATGCAAAAGAATAACGCACAAATATTTTCTGTTGTATTCTTTCAATAACCTTCATTTGGCTTAATTGCAAAAGGCCATTGCAAGCCACACCAATCACCACCAGTGTAATAAGTATGATCAGGGAAGTTGACATTGCACCGCCCAATACAAATCCAATTATTGATTGGATACCCAGGGGTAGCGACAGCTGAATTAAACCACTTAGAAGTGCGAAGAAGTAGACTGAACTGATTTCAGATTTTTCGTTGCGCAATAGGCGTGCAAGCCTCTGCAACGGGTTAATAGTTTGAGCCATAAAAAAATTTACTGTTCAAAAAAAAGGGAGAAACGGGTAGAAAGCGTCAGCAAAAATTTGGAGGAAGCACGGGCATTTCAATGTGGGGGCAGGGCGGAATAAGGAGATTAAATTGAAGAAAGGAAGTACTGAGAAATAAAGAGGCCGTAATGTTTGTTCGGCCAAACAATAAAGATTTTTCCTCGGCCTTCTCCTCTTTTAATTCTTTGGTTTTTTCACCTGGCTTTTCTTCATCCAGGGCTATGTAAAAAGTTTCGGGCTGCGCCGAGAAGAAATGCACAACCGGTATGGCTTGCAGTAACATGCTTAACGCAAACAATATGGCAAGAAGCTTTTTCATTTTTTGTTGGTGGCAAAAATAGAAGTGTATAAGCAACAACTCAATAGAGAGATTGTTTAATTTTCGGCAATTAAGCATTTAGTTATAACCAGAAGTTGTAAAACGGCCTCCATGTCATACCCCTTTCAAATAAAATCGTTAGAAGAATACAAAGCAGCTTATAAACAAAGTATTGACCACCCCGAAGAATTTTGGAGCAATGTTGCTGAAAGTTTCCAGTGGAAAAAAAAACACGACAAGGTTTTGGATTGGAATTTTACCGAACCAAAAGTTGAATGGTTTAAGGGTGCGCAGCTCAACATCACCGAAAATTGTATCGACCGCCACTTAAAATCCCTTGGCGAAAAGCCCGCTATTATTTGGGAACCCAACACCCCCAATGAACGAGTGCGAACGGTAACCTACAATAGGCTACATAAAAGGGTTTGCCAGTTTGCCCAGGTGCTCAAAAACAACGGAGTAAAAAAAGGCGATCGGGTTTGCATTTACATGGGCATGGTGCCGGAGCTGGCCTACGCCATTTTAGGTTGTGCACGAATTGGCGCCATACACTCAGTAATTTTTGGCGGTTTTTCGGCACAAAGTATTGCCGACCGGCTGGAAGATGCCGGTGCCACAGTGATTGTAACCTGCGATGGTGCTTACCGCGGCGAAAAAATCATTCCGTTAAAAAGTGTAATCGACGATGCGCTGATAGGAAACAAAACAGTAAAGAAGGTTATTGTTTATACAAGAACCAGGACACCAGTGAGTATGATAAAAGGCCGGGATATTTGGTGGGAGGATGAGATGGAGTATGCCGAATCGCAGGTTGAAAAAGATGGACGGGTTTCTTTGGCCCCCGAGCCCATGGCTGCGGAGGACGAACTGTTCATTCTTTACACCTCGGGCAGCACCGGCAAACCCAAAGGAGTTGTACATAGTTGCGCCGGATACATGGTATGGACGGCTTACACTTTTGTAAATACATTTCAATACAAGCAGGGCGATGTATTTTTTTGCACAGCCGATATTGGCTGGATAACTGGTCATAGCTACATCGTTTACGGGCCATTGATAGCCGGCGCCACAGGTGTGATGTTCGAAGGCATTCCAACCTACCCCGATGCAGGCAGACTGTGGGAGATAGTAGATAAGCACCAGGTAAATATTTTATACACCGCACCAACAGCTATCCGTTCATTAATGGGGTTTGGTCTACAACCGCTAGAAGGAAAAAATCTTTCATCGTTAAAAGTGTTAGGCACCGTTGGCGAACCGATAAATGAGGAAGCATGGCATTGGTATGATGAACACATCGGCAAAAAAAAATGCCCCATTGTTGATACCTGGTGGCAAACAGAAACCGGTGGCATTATGATTTCAAATATGGCAGGCATCACACCATCAAAACCGTCGTACGCTACGCTGCCTATGCCGGGTGTAGCGCTGCTGTTAGTAGATGAAAACGGAAATGAAATTAACGGTAATCCTGCTGCGGGCAACTTGTGCATTAAAGCACCGTGGCCTGCTATTATTCGCACCACTTACAACGACCATGAACGTTGCAAACAGGCTTATTTTTCTACCTATCCCAATTTATATTTTACCGGCGACGGCGCCTTGCGAGATGAAGGAGGGGATTATAGAATTACCGGCAGGGTTGATGATGTGTTGAATGTTAGCGGTCACCGCATTGGCACTGCCGAAGTGGAAAACGCCATCAACATGCACAGCGATGTTATTGAAAGTGCAGTGGTTGGGTATCCGCATCATATAAAAGGACAGGGCATTTATGCTTATGTTATTTGCGCACACATTCATGGCAACGACGATGACACAAGAAAAAACATAGCCCAAACCGTTAGCCGCATCATTGGTGCCATTGCCAAACCTGATAAAATTCAATTCGTAACAGGTTTGCCAAAAACAAGAAGCGGAAAAATTATGCGGAGAATTTTGCGAAAGATTGCCGAAGGCGAGAGGGAGAATTTAGGAGATACATCAACCTTACTCGATCCGAACGTGGTGGAAGAAATTGCAAAAGGGAAGTTGTAGATCAGGATTTTTGGCGTTTCTTAAATTTTTTCTTTGGGTTTCGTTTGTGATGAAATACGGAGGTGATGGTGATTAAATTTTTTTCCTTTTCAATAAAATAGATGATGTTGAAAGGGTATTTTTTCAGAGTAACTTCATGAAGGTTGCTATGGAAGTTTCGGTTACGGAAGGGATCGGCACAAATAGCCGCTATGCTTTTGTCTACGTTTAGTTTAAAATTTTCCGCAGCCAGTTCACTTTGCTTATCATACCATTTGTATGCTTTCTCATACTCCTTAGCTGCGTTCACTTCAATGCGGTATTGATACATTTATTTTCTCTTTTTTTTCCTGATTTTCTGAAGACGAATTTCCATTTCTTCAGCCGAAACCGTTTGTCCGCCATTCATGCAATAAGCCACACGCCTGTCCAACTCCGCCTTAAATTCATCGGTGTAATCAGAGGCCGATGCTTTTATCTCATCCTCCATCATTACATAAATGGCTTTTACTTTTCTGTCTTCCGCCACCTGCAAATAATTTTGCAGTTCCTGCCGCATAGCCGTTGTAGTCATAATTTTAATTTTGATAAAGATAAAAAGTTTAGCGGCTTTTTGTTCTAACCGTCTTGCATGTTTAACCCTACATTTGTCCACTTTGTTATGGTAAAAACAAAACCAAAACCTATACGCTACTATCTTAAATTGCTCGTGTGGGTACTGTTGGTGCAACTGCTGCTGATAAATGTAAGTGCCGGGTTGTACGCTCATAAGTTCACGCATCTTTATAACCCGCCCGTACCGCCACCGGCCTCCAAAAACATTTTTCAAAAAACATGGACGCTGCTTACCGGACCGAAGATTTACAAACTGCCGCACACCGACACCGCGACATTTTCTTTTCGACACAAAGTTTTTTTTACCGCCAGCAACATAGCTATTGATGCATGGTATGCAGAAAAGGATACTGCGAATACCTGTGTAGTTTTTGTACATGGCTACATGGCCAATAAAACCACACTGCTGCCTGAAGCCACCCGCCTCCACAACATGGGATATAATGTTTTGTTGTTCGATTTACGGGGCCACGGTAAAAGTAGCGGCCACAGTTCCTTTGGCATGAAGGAAACCGACGAGTTGGAAAAAGCAATTGCATTTGCCACCACTCAGGGCAACAAACAAATTATCTTATACGGCGCATCCATGGGTGCCGACATTATTTTGAAAGCGATAGGCGAAAAAAAAGCACACCCGCAGGCAGTTATTTTAGATATGCCGTATGCTTCACTTCAGCATCACTACAAGGCAAGAGCAAGAGTAATTGGTTTTCCTGCTCAGCCGTTCGCTTTTTTTGTTACTATGTGGACGGGCATAGAGAACGGCTACAACGGCTTTGCCAACAATGCCGTCGACTTCGCATCGGATGTTCACTGCCCTGTTTTATTGCAGTGGGGCACAGCCGACGAGTTTGTAAAGAAAAAAGAAGTAGAAGATATTTTCAGGGCTCTAAAGTCGGCCAATAAAAAACTGGTAGTTTACCAACATGCGGGCCATTATTCACTGGCCGCTGCCGCGCCGCAACAATGGCTTTTACAAACAACTTTGTTTTTAAAAAGCGTTCAGTAGTTATTTACGTATGGTTACGGGTGTACCAATGGGTATGTAAGCGTAAATTTCTTCCACATCACCATTCTTTAATGCAATGCATCCGTTGGTCCAGTTCTTATACCGGTCAACTACAAAATCTTCGTGCGGCCACACACCATGTATGCCAATGCCGGCGCCGGGTTTTGCATTTGCCGGTACCTCGCCGCGGCGTTTTCTGTCGTTGAACTTTACCAGGCAATCTTTTGTTGGGTAATCAAGTCCCATGTACCGGTCCCATTTTTCATGAACTCTTTTATTCATGATTTTAAAAGTTCCTTCCGGTGTGTTGCGATCGCCTTCCATTTTTTTATCGGCTAATGAAGAGTTGCCAAATACTACCGGGTAGGTGGCGTACCATCCCTTGGCATCATACACGTGCAACTCGTAACTCGACTTATCAATTACAATAGAAACGGGAGCAAAAGGTTTAGCGGAAGTGCTGCGTTTTGATGTTGTTGTTTTAAAAGCCGGGAGGTTCACGGATTCTTTCAACACAGGCTGATTAAAGAAAAAGAAGCCACTTGCAAACACGCACGACAGGATCACTGTGGTTTTCATAACAAAAGGTTTAGCAACTACGGCAAATTAACGAACAGGAATTTATTTTTATTTTCCTTGTGGCAACATTTAACCTGCTCTTGTAAATAAAAAAAATCTCCCGCTTTTTTGCAAGAGATTTTTTACTTGAAATTTATGCCAGTACAATTACCAACTGCTTAGCCGGATACCTACGTTGTAAGGCTTATGATCAAAGCCTTTTTCCCACATACTTTTTACCGCGTAGGAACCATAAAGTTTTACGGGGCCAAGGTTTAATTCACCAATGTAGGAGAGCTTCCAGGGGCGTAAATCAAAATCATCTTTAAATTTTTGTTTGTCGCCATTGCTGTCTTTTATTTTTTGACGGGAAGAGTACAAATAACCGGCGCTAACACCCGCACTCAAACCAAAACCTTTGCGGCGCTGCGGTGTAAAATTAAAATTGAGCATGAGCGGAACGGTAATGTAGTCGGCAGCCAGTTTATTTTTGGTTAGGTTGGCCCAGTTTGGGTCTAAAACAAACAGTGTTGGATTTTCCTGAATGCGCACCCGTTTGTCATCGAAGCGGTAATTATTCAGCTCAAGCCCCAGGCCGTACTTCAGATTCACCACATGTTTTACCACATTCAGCCGCTGCAGAAAAAACCAAATGTTTACGTTAACCGATTTGCCCGTTCTTAGTTTAAACTGATCTTTTGTAAAACCCGGTGCAAATGCCTGGGCGGCAGCCGAAGCGTAGTTGGTATTATCATTCAAGTTGGTAAAGCCAATATCAACGATAGCCCAGTTGGTGCTTACGTTCGATTTTTTTTTGTTGGACCGGTCGATGGTATAATCAACATCGTTTTTTCCACCCGCACCTTGTTTTTTTATGATGGTGATGCGGCCTATACGAATGGTGTCTACTTTTTCTTTTACCGTAGTATCGGTTTGGCTGAAGGAAAATAAAAAAAGGCCGGATGCAATTGTTGCAAGTAATAAATGTTTCATTCTAATAAAATTTGGAAGGTTGTTATTTTAATTTAACCGCTACAACACCAATCAGTGTTTCATCATCGCCGTCTTCCGAGCTAAGGCCTGCTGTACGGGTAATGGTGCGGCCGGCTTTGCGTAAAAAACTTTTTAATGATCCCTTGGCAATGTTGTGCTCCGGATTTGGAAACACTACAGGCGTTCCAGCTGGTACTACCGGTTTGTACGCACCAGCGGTGACAGATGTTACAGTTCCTGCGTTACTAATTTGTGAATGCTGCAATTGAGGCCTTGTATGATTATTGTTTGAAGAATGGTTGATGATAGTATTCTGTCTTTCTATGTTTTCAGCAACGGCAATATCGCTGGTATTTACCGCCAATTGGTTGTTCGCAACAACGGGAATGGTTTTGTTGTTTTTATTTGATTTTGTGATACCGACAAAAGATTTTTCCCTTTCAGCAGCTACTACCGGCGTAGGGGGAACATGTTGTTGCATTGCTGCTGTTTCCTTTTCACCAGGAGCATTATTGTTGGCCGGCACGGCTGGTTTTTTTGGCAAGGTGTTTACTCCCGCGGTAACATCAACCATTGAGCTTTTACCCTGCTGCATCCAATAAATAATACCCAGGGAAGCCATCAACAAAAACACGGCGGCTATACGCATCCACGGCTGTAACAACACAACTTTTTTTGTGTGGCGATACAATTCTTTTTTGTGTGGATGAGGAAATTTTTCGGCGGCATTCAGTTTTGCGGCGCTTAAAAGTTGTAGTTGTTTTTGATAAGAATCATTAGCGGCAATTTCCAGTTCAATGGTCTTCTTTTTATCGGCCGGTAGTTCGTCATCTATCAACAACAATAGTTCTTCCTGTAAACTTTGGGCTTGCATCCTGGGCGAAAACAATGAACTTTTGTCAAAATTGAGATCTTCAACCGGCAGGCGGGTGTTCATCAGCAAATCCATTTCGGTTTGCAAGTGCGGATGCAGTGTTAGAAAATTTTCAACCATTTCAGCCTGCACATCATTCAGCTCTCCATCCATATACAGGATGAAAAAATCCTCATAGTTGGCGAGGTTAATGATTGATGTTTGATGATTGTTTTCAGATGACATTTTCCATTTTTACAAGGTATTCTTTCAATTGAAGCCGGGCCCGGTGCAGGTAAACTTTTACCTGGCTTTCGCTCAGCTTCATTATCTCTCCAATTTCATTGTAACTGTAGCCTTCGTAATCCTTCAGCATCACCAGACTCCGTTGCGTTTCGCTCAACCGGCCCAGTGCTTCGTGCAATATTTCTTTTGCATTATTGCCTTCCCTATGAAAAACTTTTACACTCTCGTTAAATTCGTCCTTCAAATAAATGCGTTTTACTTTTCGCAAGTGGTCAATCATTTGGTTGTAGGCCACGGTAAACAGGTACGATTTGCTTTTTGCAGTATCCACTTCATCACGATTGCGCCACAATTTTTCAAACGCGGTTTGCACCACATCCCGGGCATCCTCGGGGTGACGCAGGTTTTTAACAATGAACCGGTACACATTATCTGCATACAAATTCACACAGTCGTTGTATTCTTTTTCGGTCATAAACAGTGGGCTACAGTAAAAATGCAATTGTATTACGAAGCAGCGGCAATAAAGTTACACCCAGACAAAAAAAATTTACCTGGCAGAAATAGACGAGAATGATTGGGAAAAGGCATCCCACAACATTTGGGTTTCGCGGGGAGCTGCTTTTGTACAATTGGTAGCCTCCTGGCAAAGCTGTTTTGTTTTTCCGTAAGTGTAAAATGAAAGGAAAAGGGCGGCAGTAATTACAAAGGCCGTAAGGAGCATGGCATTAGGGGTAAAAATCTTTCTCATCTCTGCTGGTTTGAATGGTTTGACGAAGGTATTAGCGCAGATGTTACAGGTTTTATAAAAAAAAGCCGCATTAATTCGTACAATTATCACTGCCCGATGATAGCCATGCAGCCGGGAGTATTTTATATACAACGGGGGGCTTGCATCGTTTTAATTTCTACCAACAACCCCTTATTATCTTTGCCCCTCAAAAATTTAAAACCATGAACCAAAAATTTGTTGAGCGCATAAGCAAGGAAGTAGAAGAGATAAAAACCTCCGGCCTGTACAAAACTGAAAGAGTTATCTCCTCACCACAGGGCGCCGAAATAACCGTTAATGGCAAGCAGGTGATAAATTTTTGCGCCAACAATTATCTTGGTCTTTCCTCTCACCCTAAAACTATTGAGGGTGCACACAAGTACATCGACTCGCATGGTTACGGTATGAGTTCAGTGAGGTTTATTTGCGGCACGCAGGATATTCATAAACAACTGGAACAAAAACTGGCCGAATTTTTAGGAACCGAAGACACAATATTATATGCCGCCGCATTTGATGCAAACGGCGGTGTTTTTGAACCGCTGTTTGGTGAGCAGGATGCAATTATTTCTGATGCGCTGAACCATGCTTCCATTATTGATGGTGTTCGTTTATGCAAAGCGCAACGCTACCGGTATGAGCATAACAACATGGAAGATCTTGAGACCAAATTGAAAGAATCGGCACAGTTACGCAGTCGTATAATTGTAACCGATGGAGCGTTTAGCATGGATGGAACCATTGCCCGGTTAGATGTCATTTGCAACCTGGCCGATCAATACGATGCCATAGTAATGATTGACGAATGCCATGCTTCGGGGTTTTTAGGTAAAACTGGTAGGGGTACCCACGAGCACCGTGGCGTAATGGGCCGCATTGATATTATTACCGGCACATTAGGTAAAGCATTGGGTGGCGCAAGCGGCGGTTTTACCAGTGGCCGTAAGGAAATTATTGACATTTTGCGCCAGCGTAGCAGGCCGTATTTATTTTCAAATACACTGGCACCCGCTATAACCGGGGCGTCAATTGCGGTACTCGACTTATTAACTGAATCAACCTCGCTGCGGGATAAATTAGAAACGAGTACAAAATATTTTCGCACTAAAATGACCGGGGCAGGGTTTGACATTAAGCCCGGCGAACACCCCATCGTCCCCATCATGCTGTACGACTCGGTACTGGCTGCAAAATTTGCCGATGCATTGTTGCAGGAGGGCATTTACGTAATTGGATTTTTCTTTCCGGTGGTACCAAAAGGCCAGGCGAGAATTAGGGTGCAGATAAGTGCTGCGCATGAACAACAACATTTAGACGAAGCAATTGCTGCTTTTATTAAGGTAGGGAAAGAGTTGAGTGTATTGAATTAAAAGTTGGGGCTGCCCTGGTTATTTTTTAATTTGCTCCGCAGCTTTCTCCAACGTTTCGGCTGAAATATTTCTGCCTGTAAGTACAGCCATCAATCTTTCATTTACCATAAAAGTTAGTGTGGTGGCATTGGCTGCTTTATCAAAATGCTCAATGGCTTTGTTGCCCATCAGTTCAATGTTTTTATGATAGCCGTTTGTACTGCTGTCAGCCACAATATTCATTTTTGCTGCGTACGTCGAATTGTATAAAGCCGCTCCCGCCTCGCCGGCACAATCGTACAAAGCCACTCTTATGTCGGTCTTTTTATTTTTTTCGTAATCGGCTTGTGCAGTTGCATAACCCATAGCGCTGCTCATTGAAAAGTTATTGCGTTTCATGCCCCCGAGCTGTGCCGGCAAATAATTTTTTAGTTCATCCAGGTCCATTGGCGCAGTACTTTTTAGTGCCTCGGCTTTGGCCTGTGCGGGGCCAGCAATTTTATCAGCCGTTGTTGTTTTTGTCGAATCGGAACCAGTGCCGGCAACCGCCGTATTGTTGTTATTACCACAACCTACCGCAAGGGTAACTATAAAGACAAAAAGTAGACGTTTGCTCATATAACTGTTGTTTTTAGTGTTTAACTAATTAGGGAGGAAGTGCATTTTAAATGTAGACCGAATAACTTGCATTTACAAAAACAGGCAGTTATTTTGTGGCGGCAATAAAAAATGCCGGCTTCCGTTATATCTCCTGATGAACCATCTCTATCCAAGTTTCCATTGAACTGCCTAATTTTTAATCAAACCCAAACACGTACTTTATGAAGCGTATTCTTTTTCTATTTGGCGCATTAGCGTTATTAACGGTTACCATCAGTTCCTGCGCTGCCACTAAAAGAGATTGCAAAGGCGGCAAACACACAAGGCTGGCAAACGGCATCTATCTCTAAACTTTTCCGCGTTATTTTTATCAAGCAATATCAATCTGGTGTTGCTTTTTTTGTGCCACTTAGTTGTTCTTTATTCTTTTACTATTAACTATCCTCCCCTCCTGCCGTTACCTTTGCCAAAATTTTTTTGTCTACATGAAAATTATAGCTGGGTTTTTTCTGCTTTTTCTAACTGCCTGTTCGCCAAATAATGTTAACGAAGAAAAAGCTTTGGGTAAATATTTTACCGACAATAATGTTGCGGGTTGTTTTGCCTTATTTAATAACAACAATGGCAATTTTACCGTGTATAATTTAGCCCGTTACCGCGACAGTGTTTACTCCCCCGCCTCTACATTTAAAATCGTTAATTCCCTTATTGGTTTGCAAACCGGTGTAATAACCAACGACAGCATGATTATTAAATGGGATGGCGTACCCCGCAGTTTTCCCCAGTGGAATAAAGACTTAAGCATGTATGAGGCCTTCCGCGTTTCTGCAGTGCCTTACTACCAGGAAGTTGCACGCCGCATTGGTAAAGAAAAAATGCAGCTTTGGCTCGACAGTTTATCGTACGGTACATTCTCCAACGGCAGGGCCGCGGCACCCAATCAAAAAATTACTTCGGCCATTGATACTTTCTGGCTCGATAATTCTTTAAAAATTACACCCGATGAACAATTGGGTTTGGTAAAAAAATTGTATTTCAACCAACTGCCTTTTTTTAAAGAATACCAGCAAACCGTAAAAACCGCTATGCTGTTTGAAGACAAACCCGAATATAAACTCAGCTACAAAACCGGTTGGCAATCTTGGGACACCACCAGCAACAAACATCTTGGCTGGGTTGTAGGTTTTATTGAAGAGAACAAACACCCATACTTTTTTGTGCTGAATATCGAATCGGCTGAGAAAAATTTTGACATGCCAGCAGTGCGAATGAAAATGCTAAAAGGAATTTTAGGCGAGCTGGGATTTTTTAAGGGAGTGAAGTGAGAAGGTTAAGGCAAGGTACAAGGCGCAAGGCGCAAGGCTGAAAGCTGTCGGGCAACGGCTCAAGACTGACCACTCACCACTCGCAACTCACGCCTTATCTTTAGCACATTCTTTGCCTTCTATAAAAAAACATTTTTCTGAACATTCAATTTCAATATCCACTTGCACTATGGTTACTGGGTTTACTACCCCTTCTCATTTTGTTCTTTCTTTTGTACAGGAGATGGAAACGCCGGGCCATAAAAAAATTGGGCGATGCAAGATTAATAAAATTGCAGACCGCCAGTCATTCTCCTGCTTTGTCAACCCTAAAATTCTGGCTACTGCTTTTTGTATTTGCATTGGGTTGTATTGCCGTTGCCAACCCCCGCATTCCCGATGAAAGCAGTGCCGAGCAACGCAAAGGAATTGATTTGGTGTTAGCACTTGACGTTAGTAACAGCATGCTGGCAACCGACCTGGAACCAAACCGTCTAACGAGAGCCAAACTTTTTATTACAAAACTCATCGACAAGTTAAAAGACGACCGCATTGGCCTGGTATTATTCGCGGGCAAGAGTTATGTGCAAATGCCGTTGACTTTCGATCAGTCCGCGGCGCGGATGTATGTATCAACGGCCAGCCCAAACACTATTACGGCACAGGGTACAAGCGTTGCCGATGCATTGAAAAAAAGCGATGTGGCTTTTGGCGAAACGAATGAACGTTTCAAATCAATTGTGGTAATTACTGATGGTGAAAGTCATGATGATGATGCCGTTACCGCTGCAAAAGAACTGGCGGCGAAGGGAATAATGATAAATACTGTAGGCGTTGGTTCGCCCGGTGGGGCTACTATTTTAGACACGGCCACACGTGCACCAAAAAAAGACGCGTCGGGGCAAGTGGTTATCTCTAAAATAAATGAGCAACTGTTGCGTGAAATTGCTGCAGCTACCAATGGCGTGTACATTCCGCTGCAAAATTCCGATGATGCCGTAGCGCAGATATTAGGACAATACACACAAATTGAAAAAAAAGCGTTAGCCGATATTTCGGCGCTTACCTACAAAAGTTTTTATGCCTGGTTGGTATTACCCATGCTACTGTTGGCACTACTCGAAATTTTTATTAGCGATCGCAGAAAAAAACAGAAAGCATGAAAATATTTGTCCTGACACTTTTTTGCTTTGCCAATATTATTGCGGCCGCACAAAATGTAAATGCCAGCATTAACAGTGGCAATGAATTTTATAAATTATCGCAGTTTGACAAAGCCGAAGCAGCCTATCGCCAGGCCTTGCAGCAAGACCCCAACAATGCAACGGCTCAATACAATTTGGCCAATGCCCTCCACAAACAAAAAAAATACGACGAAGCCATTGCTGTATTGGAACGACTAAACGCCGCCGCTGCTGACAAACACGCGGCGGTGAATTACAACGAAGGCGTGGCCCATAGCAAACAAAAAAGTTTGGAAAAAAGTGTTGAGGCCTACAAGCAATCACTAAAAGTTAACCCCAACGATGTGCAGGTGCGTGAAAATTTACAAAAGGCTTTACGTGAACTAAAACAAAAACAGCAGGAGCAGCAACAAAAACAAAAACAATCGGGTGGCGGTGGTGGCATGAGCCAGAAGGAAGCGGAGCAACAATTAAAAATGTTACAGGAAAAAGAAAAAAAGCTGCAACAAAAATTACAGAGCCGGCAAGGGCCAAAGGGTGCTGCGGGAAGTAAGGATTGGTAGAGAACCCCCATCCTCCTAAAGGGGGGCAAAGCCTCGGTGTTAACTTTCACAAAGCCCTCCCTTCTTACAGCCCGAACCGATATTTTTGCAATTCATCAACACCCGCCTGAGGTTTTAATTCATGCAGTTCAACTTTAAATATCCTACAGCCTACAAACGCATAACAACAAAAGAAGTAAAAGTGGGCAACCTGTTGCTCGGCAACCCGCATGGTATTGGCGGCCATCCCATTCGTGTACAAACCATGACCACCACCAACACCATGGACACGATTGCCACGGTTGAACAATCCATTCGTTGTATCGAAGCCGGGGCCGAGTTGGTGCGTATTACGGCTCCATCAAAAAACGAAGCCGAAAATTTATTGAACATAAAAAATGAATTGCACAAACGCGGATACTACACACCGCTGGTTGCCGACATACATTTTACACCCAACGCCGCCGAAATTGCCGCCCGTATTGTAGAAAAGGTTCGGGTAAACCCAGGCAACTATGTTGACAAAAAAAAGTTTGAACTCATTGAATACACCGATGCCGATTATGCCGAAGAAATTGAACGCATTCAGGAACGTTTTACCCCGCTGGTAAAAATTTGCAGGGAGTATGGCACTGCCATGCGTATTGGCACCAATCATGGTTCGCTGAGCGATAGAATTATGAGCCGCTATGGCGATACGCCAATGGGCATGGTGGAGAGTGCAATGGAATTTTTGCGTATTGCCCGTTACGAAAGTTACCACAACATTGTGCTAAGCATGAAGAGCAGCAACCCGCAGGTAATGGTTGCCGCCTACCGGCTTTTGGTAGAAACAATGGAGAAAGAATTTGGTGAAATTTATCCGTTACACCTCGGCGTAACAGAAGCCGGTGATGGCGAGGATGGCAGAATAAAAAGCGCAGTGGGCATTGGCACTTTGCTCGAAGACGGTATTGGCGATACCATTCGTGTATCGCTGACCGAAGACCCGGAGTTGGAGATACCAGTTTGTAAGGCGTTGGTGAAGAGGTATAGTGGCCCATCTCCAACAACGTTACTGAAAGTGGAGGATGCTGCTAAAGCCTCCCGTCGTGGCGGAACAGGCTATTACCCGGGGGAAGGGGAGCAACACCCTGCATTTATAAGCCTCGACCAATCATCATTGAATAATGAAACCTTGGCAGTGAACAATATTGGGGGCCATCAGGTACCGATTGTGATTGCCGATTTTAGTAAGCTGGGAAAAATTACACCGACCCATTTTGAAAGTATTGGTTACACATACAATGAGCTAACTGATAAATGGATTATTGCGGATACTGCCGCGGACTATGTTTTTACTGCGAATACAGTTTTAGATTTTGCCCTGCCCGGTACATTGAAAGTGATTGTTTATCATGAAGCGTGGCTGCAAATTCAAAAACGTGAAAGCGAAATAACAAAAGGAAAATATTTTCCTATTTATGAAGCCGCAGATTTTGCAAAAACTACTGAGCACAGCAGCGAAATGAATTTTGTAATGATTGATTGTGATGTTGCAACAAATATTCCATTGCTCAACAAAGACCGCACAGATATTCCATATCTCAACAACAACTCCGATAAAGATTCGACCCTGACAGATATGGAATGTCTAACCAACGACACCGCGGATATAGCCTATCTGCGCAGCAACCCAACCGTTGTTATTTGCCTGACCAGCACAGCAACAAATGCCATGCAAATGATGCGCAACAAATTTGTTGAATTAAGGAATAGTTCAATCAACAACCCAATTATTATAATCGTCGATAGCACCGACAGTAGCAAAGATGCCGATGAACACCTTATTCATTTTTCCATTGAAGCCGGCGCTTTGTTGCTTGATGGTATGGGCGACGGTATTTGTTTTGGTATGGGCAGAGAGAGCTACGATCGTTTAGCTGCCGGCTACGAGACCACGAAAAACCAATCTTCAGCATTACAAAATGGGGGAGGCAGAAGTTATTTGCAAACCAGCAGCGTTGAAAGTTTTATCAACAACACCGCCTTTGGCATTTTACAGGCCACAAGAAAAAGAATTTCGAAAACAGAATACATCAGCTGCCCCAGTTGCGGCCGTACGCTTTTTGATCTACAGGAAACAACAGCAAAAATCAGGGCGGTGACCAATCATTTAAAAGGGGTAAAAATTGCCATTATGGGCTGCATAGTAAATGGCCCCGGCGAAATGGCCGATGCTGATTTTGGTTACGTAGGCAGCGGTCCCGGAAAAATTACCTTGTACAAAAGTAAAGATGTGGTAAAGCGCAATGTACCCAGCGAAGTAGCCGTGCAGGAACTCATTAATCTTTTAAAAGAGAGCAATGCCTGGGTAGAGCCACAAACAATTTTGCAATCAACAAACTAAGGTTTATGAAAAAGATTTTCCTTTCACTCACAATTATTGTAGGTGTTGTATTAACCGGTTGTTTAGATACCGTTGAAGAATTGACAATAACCAATAACGGTTCGGGTACTTACCAAACCACAATGGACATGAGCGGCGTTTTTGATATGCTGCAAATGTTTGCCGCTATGGATACAAGCAGCGACCAAAAAATTAAAAATTTTACCGACAAGGATTTTGACAGCACCATTCAATTAGGCGCATTTGCCGACACCGCATCCGACTTAACCAACGAACAAAAACAATTATTTAAAAATGCCGAAGTACGCATCACCATCAAACAAACCGAGAAAAAATTTGCACTGATTATGAATTTTCCGTTCTCAAACACCACTCAATTAGATGAGTTGATGAAACTATCTGGTGGCGGCAAGGCGCTGGGTATGTTAGGAAAAAAAATGACCGGCGAAAACATCAGTGAAAATGAAACAGAAGGAGCACTACCCTCACCGGCATCTGTTTTTGATATGCAGATTGGCAGAGGGCTTTTAGAGAGAAAACTAAATGAAACCAAACTGGCCGCAATTAAAAACAATGATAAATTTAAAAACCTCTCCGATGCAAAAGATGCCATGGGGAGCATGACTTTTAAAACCATAATTCATTTGCCTTCGCCAGTAAAAAAACTGGCGGGTGAAAAAGCAGAACTATCAGCCGATAAAAAAACCGTCACCATCAGTTCAACACTTATGGATGTTTTTGAAAACCCGGCAGCACTTGCTTACCGCATTGAATATTGAAGTGCTATTTCTCATGCTGGTTCGTGATTTGTATTAATGGAGCATTGAAAATTGAGCGTTGAATATTGAGCATTTTTCAAACGTTCAAGCATTGAAAATGCTCAATAACCAATTTTCAATGCTCAATGTTCAACTTCCACTCCGTCACGAAAAATTAATTCCTTTGATTTTGCCCTAATTTGCGGGTATGGATACAGACTTCCTCGTTATTGGTTCAGGCATTGCCGGCCTAACCTATGCGTTAAAAATTGCCGCGCAATTCCCCGACAAAAAAATTACCATCATTACAAAAGCCGCTGCCGATGAAACCAATACCAAATATGCCCAGGGCGGTATTGCTGTAGTGAACGATTTGGAAAACGACAGCTTTGAAAAACATATTGATGACACGCTTATTGCAGGCGATGGTTTATGCAACCCGGCTATTGTGGAGATAGTTGTAAAAGAAGGCCCCGCCCGTGTGCAGGAAATTATTGACTGGGGCGCACAGTTTGATAAAGACCCCGAAGGCGATTTTAAATTAGGCATGGAAGGGGGTCATTCCGAGTTTCGCATTCTGCACCATAAAGATGTTACCGGTAAAGAAATGGAACGGGCGTTACTTACAGCCATCGAACGGTCGGCCAACATAACAATGATCAAACACTGTTTTGTAATTGACATCATTACGCAACATCACCTTGGATATTTAGTTACAAAATCAACACCCGATATCTGTTGTTATGGCGTGTACGTTCTAAATGCCGAAAGCAACCGTATTGAAAAAATAGTTTCCACCGTCACACTGCTGGCAACGGGTGGCAACGGCCAGGTGTATCGCACAACGACCAACCCATTTATTGCCACCGGCGATGGGGTCGCAATGGTTTATCGTGCCAAAGGTCGAATTGAAAATATGGAGTTCATTCAATTTCACCCCACGGCGTTGTACGAAGCCGGCAAAAGAGGGCAAGCCTTTTTAATTACGGAAGCCGTACGTGGCGATGGTGGCATTTTACGCAACGCAAAAGGCGAAGCGTTTATGGAACGTTACGATGACAGAAAAGATTTGGCGCCACGGGATATTGTTGCCCGTGCCATTGACAATGAAATGAAAATTAATGGTACCGAAAATGTATTTCTCGACTGCCGCCACATGAACCTCGAAAAATTTAAAGATCACTTTCCCAACATTTACGAAAAGTGTTTGTCGGTGGGTATTGATGTGGCCAAAAACATGATACCCGTAGCACCGGCTGCACACTACAGTTGCGGTGGAATAAAAACCGATGAGTGGGGCCACAGTTCCATTCAAAATTTGTTTGCTTGTGGCGAGTGTGCAAGCACAGGTTTGCATGGCGCCAACAGGTTAGCCAGTAATTCGTTGCTGGAGGCAATGGTGTTTGCACACAGGGCAGCGTTTGCACCACCAGTTTTGCAAACGAAGACTGCAACTGGCTTTGCCCCAGCGGGGTCCCGAGGCTTCGGGATGAAGGGGGCCGTTCCCGATTGGAATGCCAGTGGAACTTCGTTGCCAAAAGAAATGATTTTGATTACGCAAAGCTTGAAAGAGCTGCAACAGGTAATGAGCGATTACGTAGGCATAGTGCGCAACAATGTGCGTTTGCAGCGAGCCATGAAGCGTATTGATTTGTTGTTTGAAGAAACGGAGGACCTGTACCAGTCGTCAACCGTGTCGCCGCAATTATTGGAGTTGCGCAATATGATTACCGTTGGCTACCTTATTACAAAAGGTGCCGCCTTTCGCAAAGAAAGTCGCGGTCTGCATTACAACACCGACTATCCGCAGAAATCAGAAATTGTACAAAACATCGTTTTATAAATTTGCACCAACGTGCAGGAAAAATTTTTTTCCTGCACGCCGCAGCTTTGGCGTGAGTGTATGAACCAAACAGCAGTGCTTCTATTTAGCTCCTGTTGCGTCGCACATTTGTACTGCAAAAATTCAATTGAGCCCTATGCAAGCGTCTTCACTATTGCGGCAGCTCGAAAAAACAATTGCAGAAATAAAAATCTGTAACAACCCACTTTGTAACCGCCTGTTATGTACCGCATTGTTTACACCATTTTTTATTTACTCTCGCTTTTGCCGCTGCGGGTTCTGTATGTGGTAACTGATGTTGTTTTTCTACTCGTGTATTATGTAATTGGGTATAGAAAAAAAGTCGTTTTCTACAACCTGTCTATTGCTTTCCCAAAAAAATCTGAAGCCGAACGAAAAGCCATAGCAAAAAAATTTTACCGCAACTTCACCGATTTTTTTGCGGAAACAATCAAGCTGTTTAGCGCCGGTGATCAATTTATCGGCAAACACTTTACCGCCAACTATTCAGAGATCAATGATTTATTGCAGCAAGGCAAAAAATGCCAGGTGCACCTGGGCCACAACTTTAATTGGGAGTGGGGTTATCACTCAGGAGTGCAAAAAATTAAAGGATCGGTACTCGGGGTGTACATGCCCTTAAGCAATAAAACCTTTGAAAAAATTTTTGTCAAACTCCGCAGCCGGTTTGGCGGAAATTTATTGCCTGCCACAAATATGCGCAAGGCCATACTCCCATTCCGCAACCAACCCTACGTGTTGTTATTGGTAGCCGATCAAAGTCCGCACCATCACACCAAAGGAAGCTGGGTGCGGTTCTTCAACAGGCCAACATCGTTTTACACCGCACCAGAAAACGGCGCAAGAATTGCTGAAATGCCCGTATTCTTCTGTCATGTTACCAAAATAAAAAGAGGTTCTTACCAGGCACACCTTATGCTGGCAACAAGCAATGCTGCTTTGATGGAAAAAGGAACCCTAACAAAAATGTATGTCGAGTATTTACAGGAAAAAATGAGTGCATCACCCGATATGTGGTTGTGGACGCACAGGCGATGGAAGTGGGAATGGAAGGAGGAGTATGGCCCTGTTTTATAAATGATGTTGTTAGCGTTGGCGTTAAAATTTCAAAACAAAATTCAGCAGTTTTAAATTCATTATTCTTTTGCCACCGATTACTGGCGTAAACACGTTGTTTTCCAAATAAAAACCTTCAGCTATTTTGGTTGCGGGGTCAACTAACCAATATTCTTTTACACCTTTTTGTTCGTACACATCTTTTTTGGTCCCCCTGTCATATTGTTCGCTTCCGGGAGAAAGGACTTCAATCGCTAAATCGTGAGCACCATAAAAACCATTCTCCTTTTGGTTATTCATGTTGCTGTTGGCAATAAAAATAATATCGGGTTAATAAACATTTTTCTGTTTAAAAAAACATCAACAGGCGACACTAATGCCTTGCCTATATTATTTGCTTACACGTAATTATAAAGTGTGTTGAAGATCTCCGGCAGAACTATTTGATGAACACTTTTTGGTGCAGGCGACATAACAATCTGGTCATTGATCAGTTGAGCGAACGTTCCTTCGGGAAAGGTTTTCAAAAACTTCCATGATCGTTCGGGGCGGTGGGGTGTAAACGCCTGCCATAGGTAAAACCCTTTGTTTTAAGATACAGAAATTAAAACCCGCTTGCAATCGGCAATAACATTGCTGTTAGTTCAAAACACTCTTTTCTTTTTCTGTCGGTATTTTGTTTTCTTCTTTTATTTTAGCCCAGCCACCTAAAATATTTCGCAGGTTATGCAAGCCCTGTTTTTTAATTAGCGAAGCAGCAATTACGCTGCGGTAACCACCGCCACAGTGCACATAAATGTTATCATCTTCCTCAAACCTGGCAATATTCAAGGGGTCGGTCATTTCGGCAAGCGGAATGTTGAGTGCGTTTTTCACATGCCCATCGGCAAACTCGGTTGGCTTGCGTACATCCACAATTATTATTCTGTCATCAAACGGCAGGTCCATTGCCACTTCATCAGCTTCCACGTCAATAATTAAATCTATTTCCTCGCCGGCTTTTTTCCAGGCATCAAAACCACCTGCCACGTAACCAATCACTTTTTCAAAACCAACCCTGGCTAGTCGCACAATGCTTTCCTTTTCCCTGCCTTCTTCAGTAACTAAAATCATGGGTTTGTTAAAGGGCAATAAACTACCTGCCCACTCAGCAAACCTGCCCTCCAACCCAATGGAAACAGAACCCGGTATAAATCCATGTGTAAATAAATCGGCGTTCCGCGTATCAAGTAAGAATACTTCATCAGCGAGGGCTTTTTTTACTTCGTCAATGTTCAAAGCTTTCATTCCCTGCTCAATAACGGTATCAATATTTTCGTAGCCTTCCTTATTTATTTGTGCATTAATGGGGAAATAGTTTGGGGGCTCCGCTAATCCCTCAGTTACCGATTTTACAAACTCAATTTTGGTTTTTGCCTGCAGGGCATAGTTATTTTGTTTTTCCGTTCCAATGGTGCTGTAGGTTTCTTTGCCTAAATTTTTACCGCATGCACTACCGGGGCCGTGGGCGGGATAAACAATTACATCATCGGCCAAAGGCATTATCTTGGTTTGAATACTATCGTACATCATTGCTGCCAAATCCTCCATCGTAATTTCCTGTTCCTTTTGTGCCAAATCCGGACGGCCAACATCGCCAACAAATAAAGTATCACCGGTGAAAACACAGTTGTCTTTTCCATTCTCATCTCTCAACAAATAGCATGATGACTCAAGAGTGTGACCAGGTGTATGTAATACCTTCATTGAAATATCGCCGATCGTAAAAACTTCGCCATCAGCAGCAACGTGTACATCAAAACTTGTTTTTGTACCGGGGCCATAAACAATTGTTGCACCGGTGGCTTTTGCCAGGTCAATATGGCCACTTACAAAATCGGCATGAAAATGTGTTTCAAAAATATACCTGATAGTAGCTTTCCGTTCGGCGGCCAGCTGCAGATAAGCATCAATATCTCTTAGTGGATCAACAACAGCGGCGGTGCCATTGCTTTCAACATAGTAGGCGGCTTCGCTTATGCAGCCTGTGTATAATTGTTGTATGTACATAAAAAATTCCTTTGGCTGTAAAAGTAAATTATTTACAACCAAAGGAATTGGAGTAGAACGTTAATGCTTATTTCAGCAGCTCTTGTACAATGCGATGTACCTGGTCTAACCGGCTGTAGTTTACAGAATAAAAAATGAACTTGCCATCACGCAGGGTGTTTACATAACCCGCCTTACGTAAAATTGCCAAATGCTGCGAGGCAACTGATTGTTCCAGCCTTAGCTTTACGTAAATCTGCGTAACAGTCATCTTTCCATTCTGATGAAGCAGCTTCAACATTTGCTGCCGAAGCTTGTGATTAACGGCCCTCAAAACGAGTGCGGCCTTCTTCAATTGAATTACATCAACCTTCAATTCTGTTGAAGTGGCGGCAATGGGTTCTAAAGTTTTTGTACTCATATTACTCTCTTGTTCAGTTCTACAAATTTACCGATACATAAGTTTATTGCAAATCAATTTTCTTCGCATAAGGGTAATTATCGGGAAATTTTTTCTGGAGGTGTGAAAAAAACTTTGCCATAAACTGGTTCGGCATAGGCAATATCAGCAAACATTTTTTGAGCATAAGCTTTGAAACTCAGGCTGCATAAGTGTTCTGCGGTTGCTTCTATTTTTTCGAAACGGGCATTTTGGTGTTGTAACACCGGTTGAAGTTTTCCACATCCGTTTCCAAAAAAAGTAATCACCTTTTCGTTCAATAAGGATAAAAACGGGTTTGACTCCACTATTAAATTGCAAGGAGCCACCACTTCATTGAGCTCCTGGTTGTAAATAGCAGTAAAAATTTCGGCACGCCGCGCATCAATCATGGGGCAAAGGAGTCCTTCAACTTTGCCTGTTGCAGCCATTGCCATCATTTGCAAGGTACTTATCAGTACCATTGGTTTTTGCAGCGCATAGGCCATACCTTTTGTAGCGGCCATACCTACACGTAAACCGGTGTACGAGCCGGGGCCGCAACTAACAGCAATAGCATCCAGCTGTTGCATGGTAATACCGGTTTCTTCTAAAATTTGTTTAATTGCAGGGTGCAGCCAGGCAGCGCTTTCTTTCTGTACGCGACTTACAATTGTTTTTAAAGGCTGGTCGTTTTCGGCAATACAAACCGAAGCGGTGGTTACTGCCGTATCAATATTTAAAATAAATGCCACGGCGGCAAGTTACTATTTCAAAAAATATGCGAACAGCAAAGCCTGCGGGCAATTTAATTTGGCTACGATCTAAAACCTGCAAAAAGTTACGCCTTTACAAGCGTGAGTGCGTACCCAAACAGCGCATCCGCTTTACCTGATGCCACTGAAATACCGTTACCTTAATTTTTGAGAGAACCGATAATATCGGCAGAGGCAAGGCTTTGGCCCAGTTGCTGGTTTTCCGCCAGGGGCAACAGTATAGAAAACTGATTACCATTTCGTACTGTTTTTGCAAAAGCACCTTTCATGGGGCCAGAAGTAAAAAAGATGCGTTGCGCAGTAGCGCTGAAACGGTATTCGCCCATTTCATTTGCGGCTGAAAGACGGTAATGATTTTCATCTACAATTTCTATATCGCCTTTCACCCATTTGGTACCAATTGTTTTTAAAACCGTTTCGTATTTGCCAGCCGGCAAGGTATTCACCGGGCCGTCCTGCGCCTGTGCAATAGTAGTGGAAAAGAAAAAAATAACCGCGGGTAGAATTGATTTCATAGAGGTATGATTTACTGTTTTTCAGGAGAGTAAGATACAATCATCCGCCAAGGCTGCAATGGTAGGGTAACGCAATCCACCCCCGAAAAAATACGAGGGAGTACTACTCAAATTTGCGGTACAAGGTGTATAGCACTTTCCTGCCTTCCGGTGTCATGCTACTAGTTTTATCAAGTTGGAGGTATTTTCTATTAAAAGTTTGAATGACGGCCACTGTATCTTTTGTATCATAGCCAATAATGCGCAAGGCCTGTATGTTGTTAAAATCCTCTGGTACCGTTACGTGGGCAGTATCGCTCCACCAAATTCCAAAACCACTGTCGGCAAATTGCTTCCAGGGAAAATGAACATTGGGATCGTTTTTACGCGTGGGTGCAATGTCGGCGTGGCCAATAAAATTTGCAGTGGGAATTGCGTAGGCTTTTTTAAGACTGCCGAGCAGGAGTACCAAACTATTAATTTGCTGCGGGGAGAAGATGTCGAAACCATTGTTGTCTATTTCAATACCGATGGACGAAGAATTGACGTCGGTTGTATTGCCCCACTTACCGGCACCCGCATGCCAGGCTCGTAAATAATTATTGAGCATGTGATGTACTGTACCATCCTTGCAGATAACATAATGAGCACTTACTTGCGTTCGTATTAGGGTAAATGTTTTAAAAGTTTGATCGCAGCTATTTTGCGCAGTGTGATGAAGGATGACATAGTTAGGCTTGCGCATGTTGAAATTTGTCGTGCCTATCCACTGGCCACTTGCAACAGAATCCTGCAATGGCGTTTGCGCAATTATTTTGGCGTACTCTTTTGCCTGTTTTTTATACATTTTATTGGAGGCGTAGTAGGGCCCGCGGGTGCATCCAAATAAAAGAAACAGTGTAATCACAAAAATAAAAAATGCAGTTCTATCGATCATACTCTTCAAGTTTGTTTTTGGGAAATAAAAAAAATCCCAAACAAATATCGGCCGCTTTTCATTTTTGTATTTTTCTGTTTTGAAAAGATGCTGGTGATAATTGCATCGGGATAAAGCCACGAAGCCCACACCGGCTAAAAAATTATTGGTATTATTGGTTGTAAATTATTGAAAGAAAAATTTCCAGAGCAACAGAAATAACAAACCCAAACCTGGTTTAACTGACAGTTTATGAATGTAAAAGTTTTTGGCGGTTACGAAGAATTGTCTGCAGCTGTAGCAACTACTGTTATTGATTTGATTAAGCAAAAGCCCACCGCGGCTATCTGTTTTGCATCGGGCCACACGCCACTGCTTGCCTGCAAATTATTTGTTGCGCAAATTTTGCGTGAAAAAATTGATGTTTCGGCAATCAGTTTTTTTTCATTGGATGAATGGGTAGGTGTGCCGCCGGAAAATGAGGGTAGCTGTCATCATTTTTTTTACAACATCATTTTCAATCCACTTGGCTTAACAAAAAAACAGGTCTATGTTTTTGATGCGCTGACAAACAATGAAGCCGCCGAATGTAAAAAAATGGATAATGCCATTGCTGCAGTGGGAGGACTTGACTTAATGGTTGTTGGCATAGGTATGAATGGACATATTGGATTTAACGAACCGGGCGTTTCCTTTGGTAATTATACGCATGTAATGGCACTGGATGAAAGCACCATTGAAGGGGGTCAAAAATATTTTAAAAGCACTACCCCGTTGTCCAAAGGCATCACCATTGGTTTGCAACATTTAATGGAAACAGGGCAGGTGATACTGATGGCAAATGGTGAAAAGAAAGCGGAGATTATCAAAAAGACGATGGAGGAAAATGTGCATGAGCAACTACCGGCAACTATTATGCGAACACATAAAAATGGAGTGATCATGTTGGATAAGGAAGCGGCTTCATTACTTTCCGCAAATCAAACAGATGCAGCTCACTGAGGCGGTTCGTTTACGGATTCTTTATTTCTGGGCGTTTTGTTGCCAGGCGGCGTGGCTGCCCATTTTTGCCGATTACCTGCAAGGCAAAGGATACACGGGCTTTCAATTAGGTTTTATTTTAAGCGTTACACCGGCCATGATGTTTTTGGTGCAACCCGTTTATGGCTTTATTGCCGATAGAGTTGGCTACAAAAAAACCCTGCTCATTGCATCGGCCCTGGCTGCCATAAGTTTTTGCGGATACATGTTGCAGGGTGGCTTTTTTTATATGGCTGGTGTTACGGTGTTAATGTCGTTATTCTTTAACACCATACAACCTGTGCTGGATAGTATGGCCTTGCAGCTCACCAATAAAAATGCAACTTTTTCCTATGGCAGTTTGCGCATTGCAGGTGCGGCGGGCTGGTCGTTCATGGGTATTGTTACCGGGTACTTTATTGTGAACATGGGTACGCAGGTAATTTTTATTATCGCCAGTGTAGCCATGGTACTTACTTTTTTGTTTGCCCTCGGCTTAGCCGATTACACCCAAAACATTTTCGCGGAAAAATCTATCACATCTGCTCATCAACAAATAAAAAATTTACTGCGCAACCCACAGCTAATAAAAATATTACTCGCCATAGTTTGTACTTCGGTAGCGGCTACAACCATTTGGAATTTTTACTCGCTGTACATGAAGGAAAACGGCGCTAGCGCACAACTGGTTGGTTATGGCCTGGCATTGCAGGGCCTGTGCGAACTTCCACTGTTTTATTTCTCCGCCCGCATTATTCAATATTTTGGACTGAAAAAAACACTCCTCATTACTTTATTGGCAACGGCCTTGCGCATGTGGTTGTACAGCGCAGTAAAAAATCCTAATTGGGCTCTGTGTATCGAGGTACTGCACGGCGTATCGTGGAGTTTGTTTTGGGTAGTGTGTGTGCAGTTTGTAAACAGCCTGGTGAAGGATGAATTAAAAGCAACGGGGCAATCGCTGTTGTACGCAGCTTATTTTGGCATTGGTGCCATTGCCGGTAATTTTTGGACGAGTTATTTGTACGATAGCCAAATGAAGCTGGCCGATATTTTTTTATTGAATGCGGCGATTATTGTGGTGGTAGGGTTCATCACTACTCTATTTATAAAACCTCAAACTGAAACAAAATTGGAAAACTAATTCTTTGGTTCTTGATTTTTTTTCTCTTCCCGCAACCCCTTCTTCATTTCTCCCACACACCAATCAACAAAATTTACAACCTGGTCTTCAACCGGTGCGTATGGCCCGGGGCGGTAACCATTTGTTTCAATGCCGCGAAAATTATTTTCACAGAGTTGCCCATCCTGCTCGCCGGTACGCTCCCAAAATTCGGTGAGGCGTTGCAGGTCATAATCTTTTCCTTCCACCGCATTTTTATCAACCAGCCAACAAAATTCAACATCGGTTTGTGATGGTGTAATTGCCGTTACCCGCATCGTCCATACGTAATCACTCACGGCATCCATCCAAAAATTAGGATAGTTTACCAGGCCAATTACACCAGCGTCGTGATCTTTATGATTACCCATTGGCACACTAACTTTTTTTCCATCAACACTATAACTTTCAACGCCGGGCCGTAGTGGATACCGAACAGCATAAGTTGTAGTACCCGGTGTTACTTCCACCAAATCGGTAGCAAGGCCATTCGCCTTCCAAATGTTTTGTTTTAATTGTGTCAGCTCCTCTGTGTCTTCGCGGAGATTGGCGCCAATAACAGCACTACAGTATTCGGGATGTGCACCGCCGCAATGATAACACTCTCTAAAATTTTCGGCTACCAGTTTCCAGTTGCTTCGTAATGAATAATGTTTAATGGCCGCAACCTTTGCTTCGTTAATTTGAAAGGGTGCTAAATATGGCGCTAAACTTTTTTTGATGGAAGTAAAATCGGGAGCTGTTTGCGCAAGGCAAATAAAAATTAAACCTTCAACCTGTTGCACATGCACCGAACGCAGATTGTAATGTTCACTGCAAAAATCATCGGGCATCAGCCTGGCTTTTAGCAACGCACCATTTTTATCAAATACCCATTGGTGGTACGGACAAATTAATTTCGACGCGTTGCCCTTTTCAGTCAAACAAATTGCCGAACCCCTGTGTGTACAGGTATTGTAGTGTGCATACACTTCGCCATTGTTTCCACGGATAATAATTAGTGCATCCTGCTGCAGTTGGTAAATAAAAAAGTCGCCCCGTTTTGGTATTTGCGCTGTGCTACCTGCAAACAACCAGTTTTTTCGCCAAATATGTCTCCATTCAAAATCAAGTACCTGCTGACTGGTATAAAATGGCTGCTCTAAACTGTAGCCCGACTGTTGTCTTTCTATCAATTGCTGTAACTGTGCTCCGTTCATGGCAGTAATCGTTGTTTGCAAAAATAGTTTTAAAATGCGCGGACATTTTTTACCCGGCCGGCAAAATCAAAAAAAATAGTGGACTGCAATTATGTTATTTTGTAGCGCTACTCAACCTACATAACAATGCTCACAAATAAACCGGTCGTAGTTTTTTTATTTTCATTCCTGTTTTGCTGCACGCAGATAATTGGCCAGCCTTTTTATGCCGATGTACAGGCATTTAAAAAACAAGACAGTGCAGCCATGCCGCCACCAAATCAAATTTTATTTGTTGGCAGTTCGTCCTTTACCAATTGGAAAGATGTACAAAATTATTTCCCTTCTTACCCCATTATCAACCGTGGGTTTGGCGGCTCGTCGTTAACCGATGTTATCCGTTATGCCGATGATGTCATCTTACGCTATCAACCGAAGCAAATAGTTATTTACTGTGGCGAAAATGATATTGCGGGGGCCGATAGTGTAACGGGCAAAATGGTGGTTGAAAGATTTAAAACGCTTTTCCAAATCATTCGACAGCGCCTGCCGCAGGTTCCCATACTTTATGTTTCAATGAAGCCAAGCCCTTCACGCTGGCACATGAAGGAAAGAGTAATTGATGGGAACAAACGAATTGAAAAATTTTTAAAAAAACAAAAGCACACAAAATTTGTGAGTGTGTGGAAGGTTATGCTTGGTGCCGATGGCCAACCGCGTAAAGATTTGTTTGTTGCAGATATGCTGCACATGAATGCACTCGGGTATGCCATTTGGAAAGAAAAAATTGAAAAACATTTGATGAAATAATCACGCAGGGAAAATGAAAAAAACAATCAGCCACCTTCTGCTGTTCTCCTTTCTAATATCAGCCGCATTTTTATTTTCCTGCAAAGGCAAAACGAGGTTTACAAAAATCGCTTTCGGTTCCTGCGGTTACCAGGGCGACCAACAACCTATTCTGCAATATGCCGCCAATACAAAACCCGACCTGTTTATTTTTTTGGGTGATAACATTTACGGCGACACGGATAACATGGACACATTGAAAGCGAGATACCAGATGCTTGCCGACAAACCCGAATTTCAAAACCTGGTGACGGGCACAAAAGTTTTGGCTACCTGGGACGATCATGATTTTGGTCGCAACGATGCAGGCAAATATTACCCGTACAAGCAAGCATCAAAAGAAATTTTCCTTGAGTTTTTTAAGGAACCAGCCACTAGCGAAAGGCGAAAGCATGAAGGCGTTTATCATGCGGAGTACATGGAATATGGCGATAAAACCCTGCAGGTAATTTTATTGGATGTGCGCAGTTTTAGAAGCGATTTACTTCTGTATGACTCGGTGACGAAACTTCCACGCGCCTATTATTTTTACAAACCCGACTACATACCTCATACCTCGGCAGATAGTACCCTACTTGGCGATGCCCAATGGCAGTGGCTTGAAAACGAATTGAAAAAACCCGCCGACCTGCGGCTGATTGCAAGCGGTTCGCAATTTAGCATTGAATACAACGGTTACGAAGCCTGGGCTAATTTTCCGCACGAACAAAAACGCATGCTTGAGCTGATAAAAAAAACAACAGCGAATGGTGTTCTTTTTTTAACGGGCGATGTGCACTACGCTGAAATTTCAAAACTGGTTGAGCCCGGTCTTTACCCTATTTACGATGTTACTTCCAGCGGCATTACCTCTACCTGGGATTTTGCCACTGCTAATAAAAACAGGATAGAAGGACCCGTGATGGAAAACCATTTCGGCCTGCTTACTATTGAATGGGAAAAAGACCCTGTGATTAAAATGGAGATTATTGATAAAAATAAAAACAGCCGGATTGAATATTCTATTCGTAAAAGTGAAATTGAGTTTAAGTGATTTGAAAGGGGTGAACAGCTTCTTCGCTTTGAATACTGTCAGAAGCTTCCTCGCCTTGAATACTGCCTGAAGCTTCTTCGCTTTTTGTTGCTGTGTGAAGCGTCTTCGCTTCACACAATTATTATATCGCCTCAGGCGATAAGAAGAACATAAAAAGTACCCGCAGAATACCCTGTGAGTTGAGCCGAAAATTGAAACAGCCATTTACCGATAAATTCCATAAACTTCACCCCCCATGAGCTACGAATTTGCAGATGGTTATAAAGTTCGGGATCAGGAAGCCCTGCATTTTATGACCCTCACCGTAGTAGGATGGATAGATTTGTTCAGCCGGCAAATTTACCGCGATGTATTTTTGAAGAACCTGAAGTATTGCATGGAACATAAAGATCTTTTGGTTGGAGGTTACGTAATCATGAGCAGTCATGTGCATGTAATCTGGCAATCAAAAACTGGTAAAATGAGCGATACCCTCCGGGACTTCAAATCGTACTGCTCGAAAGAATTCATCAGCCTTATTGAAAATGAAAAGGAAAGTCGCAAAGACTGGCTGCTGTATATGTTCCGCTTTTATGCCAACCGCACCAATCAAAACAAGGAATTTAAAATCTGGACAGGTGATAATCATCCTGAAGAAATCGCCTCGCACGAATTTTTATTAAGCAAGTTGAATTACATCCATGAAAATCCGGTTCGGGCCGGGTGGGTAAAGAACCCTGAAGATTATTTGTACAGTAGTGCATCAAACTATACAAATGGCCAGGGCATTTTTGAGATTGATTATTTGTTTTGAAATTTAGTTCATTGGTGAAAGTGGGCAATAAATGATTTGGAGCAGGAGATAGTTGTGGTGTTTGCTGCATCGCCGGAGGCGATACAATAGTGATGCGAAGCGAATGACGCTTCGCACAGCTTTCAAGAAGGGCGTCGCATAATTTTGAATGAACGCCTGCCAGAATGTTCAAAAAACGCTTTGGAGCATAATGAAACTTAGCACAGGCTCAATATTGAATAGAACCCTGAACGGAGCGTCGCCGATGTCGCTCAATAGTAGCAATTAAGTTGACCCCATAAAATAAAAAGCCATGATTAGGAACGTTTTACTTTTTTTATTGATTGTAACTACTTCGGTGTTGCGTGCGCAACAGACCACCGACGCAAAAATGAAACCCTTCCTTGATGCGCTCATGAAAAAAATGACCATCGATGAAAAAATCGGGCAATTAAATTTACCCGGCAGCGGTGATATTGTAACCGGCCAGGCAAAGAGTAGCGACATAGGCAAAAAAATCCGCGAAGGAAAGGTTGGTGGTTTGTTCAACATAAAAACTGTTGCAAAAATTAAAGAGGTGCAGCGCATTGCCGTCGAAGAAAGCCGAATGAAAATTCCAATGATTTTTGGTATGGATGTAATTCATGGATACGAAACGGTGTTTCCGATACCGCTGGGCATGAGTTGCACCTGGGACATGAACCTGGTAGAACGCAGTGCAAGAATAGCCGCCACTGAAGCCAGTGCAGATGGCATTAACTGGACTTTCTCGCCAATGGTAGATCTGTCGAGAGACCCACGCTGGGGTCGCATTTCGGAAGGTAATGGGGAGGATGCATTTCTCGGGTCGGCCATTGCAAGAGCCATGGTAAAAGGTTACCAGGGAAATGATTTAAGTAAGAATAACACCATCATGAGTTGCGTAAAACACTATGCATTATATGGTGCCGCCGAAGCGGGTCGTGATTATGGTACAACAGACATGAGCCGTTCAAGAATGTACAACGATTATTTTCCACCATACAAAGCCGCGGTTGATGCAGGCGTGGGAAGTGTAATGGCATCGTTCAATGAAATTGATGGTGTGCCGGCCACTGCAAACAAATGGTTGCTTACCGATGTGCTGCGTAAACAATGGGGCTTCAAGGGTTTTTTGGTAACCGATTACACGGGTATAAATGAAATGATTGACCATGGCATTGGTGATTTGCAAACGGTATCGGCAAGAGCACTAATGGCAGGCATTGACATGGATATGGTGGGGGAGGGAATTTTAACGACAACAAAAAAATCGTTAGCCGAAGGCAAGGTAACACTGGCGCAAATTGATGCCGCCTGCAGAAGAATACTGGAAGCAAAATACAAACTCGGTTTGTTTGATGATCCTTATAAATACTGCGATGAAAACCGTGCAAAAACAGAGGTGTTTACCACTGCACATCGCAATGAAGCAAGGAGTATTGCAGCACAAAGTTTTGTGTTACTAAAAAACAGCAACAATATATTACCACTGAAAAAAACCGGCACCATTGCCTTGGTTGGGCCGCTGGCCAATAACAAACAAAACATGCCTGGAACCTGGGCCGTGGCTGCTCGTTTTGATGATGCCATTTCGGTGCTCGATGGTTTGCAGCAAACCGTTGGCGACAAAGTAAAAATTTTGCATGCCCGAGGTTCGAATTTAGATGCTGACAGTGTGTTTGAAGAAAGAGCCGGCATGTTCGGCAAATCGTTACGACGTGATAGCCGCCCGGCTGATGTGATTTTGCAGGAAGCGTTGAACGTAGCGGCGCAGGCCGATGTAATTGTAGCAGCCCTTGGCGAGAGTGCCGAAATGAGTGGCGAAAGCAGCAGCCGTAGCAGCATTGAAATACCACAGGTGCAAAAGGATTTATTGGCGGCACTTTTAAAAACAGGCAAACCCGTAGTGTTGGTTTTATTCACCGGCAGGCCATTGGCTTTAAAATGGGAAAATGAAAATGTACCTGCCATATTAAATGTTTGGTTTGGTGGCAGCGAGGCTGGTTTTGCTATAGCCGATGTGTTATTTGGCGATGTAAATCCTTCAGGCAAATTGTCCACAACCTTCCCGCAAAATATCGGACAGGTACCTATTTTTTACAATCATAAGAACACCGGCCGGCCATTACCTGAGGGACAATGGTTTCAAAAATTTCGCAGCAATTATTTAGACGTTAGCAACGATCCGTTGTATCCATTTGGATACGGTTTAAGCTATACCACTTTTAGTTACGGCGACGTACAATTGAGCAACGCTAACCTGAAAGGAAACCAAACATTAACGGCAACCGTAGCCGTAACCAACACTGGCAGGTACGATGGTAAAGAGGTGGTGCAGTTATACATCAGAGATGTGGTGGGCAGTGTAACCCGGCCCGTTAAAGAATTAAAAGGTTTTCAGAAAATAGATTTAAAAGCCGGCGAAACAAAAACCGTTTCGTTTTCCATAACACCAAACGATTTGAAATTTTATTTGCCAACAACATACAACAGCAATGAAATGAAATTTGATTGGGAGTCCGGGGAGTTTCACATTATGATTGGTGGCAACTCACGAGATGTGAAAATGGGGAAAGTGAAGTGGGTGAAGTAAGTTTCTGCGCACCGTTGACATTGTTTTTGAACACGGATGACACGATTTGACGGATAAACTCGGATAATTCTACTTTGCAGAAATTACCGACTTCAAAAAAATCCGTTCAATCCGTGTCATCCGTGTTCTATGTATTCCTTTTTGCAAAGCAAAAACAATCCATTTAATGAAACATCTTCAACACCTCTTTTTCTCAACCATAATCACTACAAATTGTTTTGCACAGCAAGCATTTTCTCTCTATTCACCCGATTCTTCCTTACGTATCGCAATCAATACAACAGGCAAAATTTCTTACCAATTATTTGCCAGCAATGTTTTGTTACTATCTTCCTCATCCATCGATTTGCACCTTACAAACGGTGCGCAATTATCAAATAAAATACAAGTTGTCAATGCCCAATTCAACACCAAGAAAGAGAGTGTCACCGTTCCTGTAGCTTACCGGCGTAAAAATATTTTAGATCATTACAACCAATTATTACTCACTTTCAAACAACCATACGCCCTTGAGTTTCGATTATACAATAACGGCATGGCCTACCGCATAGGCACAAAGTTTAAAGATTCCATCATCATAAAAAATGAAACAGCCCTGTTTGAAATAGATACGACTGCTTGGGTATGGTTCCCGCAAATTGGTAACCGTACCGATATGGATCGCTACCATACAAGTTTTGAAGGGCAGTATAAAAAAGATGTCGTTTCTAATTTATCCGACAGTGTTGTGATTTTTGCACCCATCACAGTTTCCCTTCCCAATGGATATCATCTTGCATTTTCCGATGCTAACCTCATTGATTATCCCGGGATGTTTTTGAAACCAATGGCAGCAGGTCTTGCCGGCGAGTTTGCTCCTTATCCCACAAATGAAAAACTAACCGAAGGTGGTTTTCCGCAGCTCATTGTTACCGAAAGAGCCAGCTACATTGTCAAAACCAAAGGCACCCGAACGCTGCCCTGGCGAGCGGTACTCGTAGCTAAAAATGATATTGACTTGCCCGGCAATGACCTGATTTATTTATTGGGCGATGCCACGGAACTCAAAGATGTATCGTGGATAAAACCCGGCAAAGGCACCGATGAATGGATAACAGGAATTAATTTATTTGATGTTCCGTTTGTTGCGGGATTGAACACAGCCACCTACAAATACTATATTGATTTTGCGAAACGTTTTGGCTTCACCCAAATTATGCTTGATGCAGGATGGAGCGATTATCAAGATCTCTTCAAAATCAATCCTGATATTGATATGAATGAGTTGGTGGCCTATGCAAAAACACAAAACATCAAACTCATGTTGTGGACGCTGTGCTCCACTTTAGACAAACAATTAGACAGCGCATTAAAACAGTTTAGCAAATGGGGCATTTCCTCCATTATGACCGATTTTATGGATCGCGACGATCAAAAAATGGTGAACTTTTATCACCGTATGGCAAAGGCTTGTGCCGATCATAAAATCAGTATCATGTTTCATGGCGCCTTTGCACCAAAAGGTTTTAATCGTACCTGGCCCAATGCTATTACACAGGAAGGTGTGCTTGGGGCCGAATGGAATATTTGGAGTGATTTACCAACGCCGGAACACAACGTTGCTTTGGCCTACACTCGCATGTTGGCCGGACCGATGGATTATGAACCCGGCTTGTTATTGAATGCACAGAAAACACAGTTCAGAATGGTGGAAAAAAATCCAATGAGCCAGGGCACCAGGTGTCATCAACTCGCCATGTTTGTTGTGTATGATAGTCCGCTCCAAATTTTTAGCGGTAACATAAGCCAGGGCCTCAAAGAGCCTTTGTTTATGGAATTCCTCGGTTGTTTGCCAACAACATGGGACGATACAAAAATTTTGCAGGGAAAAATTGGTGAGTTTATTATCACTGCAAGAAAAAAAGGAAACGAATGGTTTATCGCCGCACTGAATAATAGCGTGGCAAGAGATATTTCGATACCATTAGATTTTATTGATGCAGGCAAATACAAACTAACGATTTGTAAAGATGGTTTGAATGCACACAACTACGCAGCGGATTATGAACTAACCGAAAAACAAATGAGTGCAGGCGAACTCCTGAATATACATTTAGCGCCGGGTGGCGGTTTTTTAGTGAGGTTGATTGCTGATTAGAAAATTAAACCACAAAGACACTAGAACACAAAGATTCACGAAAATGCTCTGTGTTACTCTGTGTCTCCCCGCCCCGGTGGTTCAAAAAAATCGGTTCTTTAAAAAATCATCATCAACAAAAAACAATTTCTTTAAAAATTAAACCACGAAGACACAAGAACACCAAGATTCACAAAAATGCTCTCTGTAACTCCGTGCCTCCCTGCCACCGTGGTTCAAAAAAAAAAGTTCTTTAAAAAATTATCATGAACAAAAAGCAATTTCTTTCGGTATTCACCTCTTTCATTTTTCTACTTGCCACAGCGCAAAAAAAGCCGGCGGCAACCAAACAAAAAACCATTGATCAAAAAGTGGATTCAGTTTTAAAGCTTATGACGCTTGACGAAAAGGTGGGACAGATGAACCAGTACAACGGCGATTTTGCTGCCACGGGCCCCATTACGAAAGATGGCGATAAACAAGATCAAATTCGGAAAGGAATGTTGGGCAGCATGCTGAATGTAACTGGTGTAAACCATACAAGAACCTTGCAGGAGATCGCCATGCAATCGCGGCTAAAAATTCCGTTGCTTTTTGGGCAGGATGTAATTCATGGGTACCGCACTACTTTTCCCATTCCATTGGCCGAAGCAGCAAGTTGGGATATGCAAGCCATTGAACGAAGTGCAAGAATAGCCGCGATTGAAGCTGCCGCCGCGGGGGTACACTGGACCTTTGCACCAATGGTTGACATTGGCCGCGACCCACGCTGGGGCCGGGTAATGGAAGGTGCGGGAGAAGATACATACCTGAGTAGTAAAATTGCAACGGCAAGAGTTAAAGGTTTCCAGGGAAAAGGCCTGGGCAACACCGATGCGGTGATGGCCTGCGCAAAACATTTTGCCGCGTATGGTGCAGCCGTTGGTGGCCGCGACTATAATTCGGTTGACATGAGCCTGCAGCAATTACACGAAGTTTTTATGCCCCCATTTTTAGCAGCAAAAAATGCAGGCGTTGCTACGTTTATGAATTCGTTTAACGATTTGAACGGCGTGCCCGCAACCGCCAATCATTATTTGCAAAGAGAAATTTTAAAACAACAATGGAACTTCAAAGGTTTTGTGGTGAGCGATTGGGGCAGCGTAGGTGAAATGATTAATCATGGTTACGCAACCGACAACAAACATGCAGCTATGCTTGCCGCAAATGCCGGCAGCGATATGGATATGGAAAGCCGCAGTTACATTCAGCATTTAGCAACGCTGGTAAAAGAAAACAAAGTAAAAATGGCGGTGATTGACGATGCGGTGAAAAGAATTTTGAAAAAGAAATTTGAAATGGGTTTGTTTGACGACCCTTTTAAATTTTGTAATGAAGAGAGAGAACAGCAACAAAAAAATAATGAAGAACACTTACAGGCTGCAAAGGAGATAGCACGAAAAAGTATCGTGCTGTTGAAAAACGAAAAGCAATTAATCCCTTTATCAGAAGAAACGAAAACAATTGCCCTGATTGGCCCGTTTGTAAAGGGTGTAAGAGATCATTTGGGTTTTTGGAGCTACGAGTGGCCCGATGATACGGCAAGAATTGTTACCATTTGGGATGGAATAAAAAACAGGCTAAACACTGAAGCAAAAATGCTCTACGCAAAAGGCTGTAGCATAAACGATACGTCAACGGCAGGTTTTGCCGAAGCGGTTTCCATAGCAATGCAGGCAGAAATAATTGTACTGACTGTTGGCGAGGCAAGAGACATGAGCGGTGAAGCAAAAAGTAAAAGCAATATTCACTTACCCGGTGTGCAGGAAGCGTTGGTAAAAGCTATGGTGGCTACAGGCAAGCCGGTTGTTGTACTGATAAATGCCGGCCGGCCTTTAATTTTTAACTGGACTGCCGATAATGCTCCCGCCATTTTATACACCTGGTGGTTGGGCACAAAGGCCGGCGATGCTATTGCCGATGTGTTATTTGGCCATTACAATCCTTCGGCAAAACTGCCAATGAGTTTTCCAAGAACCGAGGGGCAAATTCCTATTTACTATAGCTACCTCAATACCGGCCGCCCCGCTGCAAACGACAGCGATGTAAATTATGTTTCAGCATATATTGATTTGCCAAACAGTCCAAAATTTCCCTTTGGTTTCGGGCTGAGCTACACCAACTTTTCTTACAGTGATTTTACCGTTAGCAAAAATCAATTAAAAGCAAATGAAACATTAGAAGCAACAATCACTTTAACCAACACCGGAAAATACCCCGGCGAAGAAGTGGTGCAATTATACATCCGGGACGTTGTCGGTAGTATTGTTCGGCCAGTAAAACAGCTGAAGGGCTTTCAAAAAATAATGCTCAAGGCAGGGGAGTCAAAAAAAGTTAGCTTCAGCATTACAACGGATGATTTAAAATTTTACATCCCTTCGTCAACAAACCCAAAGGTGCTTAATTACGATTGGGAAGCTGGTGAGTTTGTAGTAATGATTGGCAGTAATTCAAGAGATGTACGATCCCAAAAAATAAACTGGTCGAAATAAAAATCAATTTTCAAAAACTTAACGATGAAAAGAATTATCCTCATCCTCTCCTGCCTGCTGGCTCTGCATACTCTCTTTGCTCAAAACATGGATTTGTACCAAAAGCATTTGCACATATCGGGAAAGGATACGCTACCCTATCGTTTACTGCTGCCCGAAAATTATGACGCCTCAAAAAAATATCCGCTCATTTATTTTTTGCACGGCGCCGGCGAAAGAGGAAATGACAACGAAAAACAGTTGGTGCATGGAGCCAAACTTTTTTTGAAAGATTCCGTGCGGCGAAACTTTCCTGCCATCATTGTTTTTCCTCAATGCCCATCAAACAGTTTTTGGAGTAATGTTGATTTTAAAATGGAGGATGGCAAACGCCAATTTTTTTTCCGGGAATCAGGTGCCCCTACAGTGGCCATGATGCTGGCACAAAGCCTGCTAAAAAAAGTAATGAAACAATATAAAGTGGAGAAGAAGCAAGTGTATGTTGGCGGACTCTCTATGGGTGGCATGGGTACGTTCGAAATTGTAAGTCGTAACCCAAAACTATTTGCTGCAGCCATACCCATTTGTGGTGGTGGAAATACAGCATGGGCAAGACAGATGAAAAAACCTAAATGGTGGATTTTTCATGGCGCCAAAGACGATGTGGTGTCGCCTTATTTATCGCAACAAATGGCTGATGCACTAAAGGCAAATGGAGCGTTGGTAAAATTTACTCTCTATCCTAACGCCAATCACAATAGTTGGGATGCCGCCTTTGCGGAACCTGATTTTTTACCATGGCTGTTTGGCCAGAAAAAATAGGTAAGTCAATGTGATGGTAATGACCGAAACTATTTGCTGATTCGGTTTACGTGGAAAATAAAAAACTAAAAGGCAAGGGGTTGCAATAAAAGTTTTCCACATCAAAGTATTCTCCGTTTAAACTGAGGGATAATAGCAAATTTCTCTAGTACAAATCCTATTGCATTGCTGGTACCAGCAGCTTAGGTTTACATCAGTTAATACAGCATCCAATCCTCTGCAATACCAACTTAGTTACAAATTGATAATTGCTAAGTTTCCAATCCTCCTTTTTTGAAAAATCATAGCATCCAGTTTTTCCTATGAGTATTTATCACTCAAAAACGCACCCGCTATGAAACACAAACAAATTGAAAAAGATCATGGAAAAGATTTGGCGCAAACTGTTGTTACATTACTTGGCTTGCTAACAGCACTTTGGTACTTGAACCTGTAAGTAAATTGTTTTAGTAAAATGGAGGCTGTTTCTACCAAACGAAACAGCCTTTTTTGTTTGAGGCCATTGCAAATTCAATTACTACACTTAAATAAATGAACGGTACCGCCCTATTCACAAAAGTGAATAACCCATGTTAATAGATGTGCATTAAGGTGCAAAAGATCTTGTTTATCTATTTCATAAGCCGAGACGAAGTTTGGAAGAGTTGGCTCCCTTAATTCACAAGCACCAGAAATCTTTACAAAAACCGGCACCCCAACTACTTTTGAAAAACCTTTTTCACCTTTTCCACCAACCCTCCCTTCTCTACCCTTTCCTGCCCAATTAAAAAACCATAAGGTTTTAATCCTTCAACATGGTCGCAAATAATTTTAATTACACCCAACACGGGCAGGGCCAAAATCATTCCCGGGATGCCCCATAAAAATTCGCCTGCAACTATACCCATTATTGTAAACACAGGGTGAACATTCACGTTTTTGCCCACAACCAGCGGCTCAAGAAAATAGGTTTGAATAAATTGAACGACTGCATAAACAAGGACTATCCCCAAAATCATTTGCATGCTACCACCCTGGGCTATGGTAAGCAAAATGGCAATTGCTGTACCAACGATGTTGCCGATAAAAGGCACAATCTCAAGCAATCCGCAGAGTATGGCAAAGAAGACAGCATTTTTGATACCCACTATTGAAAAGCCAATGCTGTACATGATCCATAAACTAATAATCATCAGGGCCAGCCCCGATAGATATTTTTGAGCCACCTGGCGTGAGCTTTGAATGATGTCCTGCGCATTTGACTGTTTTGAAGGTGGCACTAATTGCAAAACAAATTCCTGCAAATGCCTTCGGAAGTACATAAATAAGAACACGTACACCAACACCAGGAGCAGGCTTGTAACCGCTGTGCTTATTGAGCCAATGCTGCCTGTAATGATGTTGGTTATCCTATTGCCTGATGTTTCTTTTTGCTGCTGAATAATTTCATTTTGCTGTTGTTGTGAGATGCCCAATTTTCGGTTGGCAAAATTGCGCACTTCCAAAATTTTTGCTGAGATGTTTTTTTCAATATCGTCGGCATTTTTTTTAATGTCGCTCAATTGCAGACTCAGCACCCAAATGATAATTGTAGCCGCGGCCACCAGCATCAAAATGGAAAGTACAATTGAAATACCTTTATTCATGCCCCAGCTTTCCAGCTTGCGGCTGAGCGGTAGTAGCAGCATGGAAAATAAACCAGCAAAAGCAATTGGCACCAGGAAAGGTTTTGCATGTACGAGTATCAGGTAGGAGAGTACAATGAACAATAAAATTTTAATGCTCTTCGGAAAATTCGCCGTCATGTTAACCAAGTTAAAATAAATATACCATTGCAGGTTTGAAAAAGTGAATCTGGTACACTGGTGAGGTAGCAACAACAAACAAATTATGGATAGCTTTCAGCAATTAATAAACTCGGGAAAACCAATACTGGTTGATTTTTTTGCGGAGTGGTGTGGCCCGTGCAAAATGATGCCACCGATTTTAAAACAGGCCAAAGATGCCTTAGGTGAAAAGGTAACCATCATTAAAATTGACATTGATAAGAACCCCGCCATCACTAATCAGCTGGGGATACAGGGTGTACCTACTATCATTCTTTTTAAAAACGGCCAGGTTAAATGGCGGCAGTCGGGGGTTGTGCCCGCTCAACAATTGGTGCAGGTGGTAAATGAGTACAGCTAACCAATTTGCTGCACCGCTCCTTTTAAAAAAGGCATTATTGGTAGTGAAGAAATAATTTTTAAATCTTCGGCTATGCTGCTTTCATTATCTAAAAATCGCAACACGGTTTGTGGAGCATTTTTTTGAAACATTAAACTAAAAACTTTTTTACCCGGCATTCGGTTGTTTTGCAAAACGTTTAGCAATACACTATCGTAAAACCTAAAACGTTTACTGCTGGCTGGCAGTAAGGGATGTTTATTTTTAAGCAAAGCATTAACCATTGCACGGCTGTGTTTTTGAATAAAATTAAACGTGTAGCCACTCGACCCTTTAGTTTGGCCGCCTGCTGTACCAATATTTATCAAATCATTTTCACCTGCAGAAAACGAATGGTTGGTCATTGGTATCACGCCAAACTCCTCATGCAAAATTTTGTACTGCCTTAAGTTCAACTGCTGCGTTATGTAGCGCAACAAGCCTGCTTTATAATCATCGTGGTGCAATAACGAGGGAGAAAACAAGGTGTACTCAACCAGGGCCTGTGTTGCAGAAAAAGGAAGCACATAACAAAAAGCAGTGCCGTGGCTTTGGTCTATCCTAAAATCCATTAGCGTAGCAGCATTATCAAAAAAATCATTTTCTGTTTCTAATACCCAGCCTTTAAAATGCTGTAGCAGCCAAATATTTTTTTTAGTGAGAAGAGGTTGTTGAAATAGAATTGAATTAAAAACATAGTCGCACAAAATTTTCTCGCCACCCAGTACTATTCCTGTTTCTTTTTCTGTACTAAACACTGCATCTACCTTATTAGCCTGCACAGTGAAGTTGAGCTGTTGTGCAATGGTATCGAGGCAGTGTTCATAAAAATCAATGCCTCTGATCATCTTGTACTGGTAAGGAGCAATGTTTATTTTTTTTGAAAAATCACCTTCATGAAACCAAAGTTCCTGCCACTGGCTAAAAACGATTTTCTCAAACAACCCGGGTTTGTTTTCCCAAAAACACCAGGTGCGGTCATTGGCATTTTTCGCCTGCTGGTCAATGAGCAATATTTTCTTATCACGAAATTTTCCGGAGGCAATTAAATGCATGGCTAAACTAAGACCTGCACAGCCTGCGCCAGTAATAATGTAATTGTATTGTTTGGATAAATTCAGAGTGTAAAATTGATGAAGGGGGTTGAAGGTGCGTGCGGAAGGCTAGCGATTATTGATCATTATTTGCCTTGTGCCTTTTGTCTTCTGTCTTGTATCTTCTGTCTTTTGTCTTATGTCCTGTGCCTTCTGCCTTGTGTCTTTTCACCCTCAGCGCTCCGGTGCATAGGCAACTTTTTTAGCACCAAGCTGCCTGTCGCGGCGCACCTTATCCCAATATTTTTTATGCACCATCAACATGCCAAAACTTTCTCCATCGTTTTTGCTCAAATGTTTGTGGTGCATTTTATGCGCCCAGCGTATGGCCCGCACGTAGGTGCTTTTGCTGCGACTAAACCATTTAAATCGTTGGTGAATAATTACATCGTGTACAATAAAATAGGCAGCACCATATAGCATAATGCCAAAACCAATGGCCTGCATCCACCAGGTATGATTAATTGTCCCAAATAAAATAAGCAACATGCTGGGTATGGCAAAAATCACAAAGAACCAATCGTTCTTTTCAAAAAATCCGGGTTCGGTTTGGTGATGGTCCCTGTGCAGCACCCACAAAAAACCGTGCATTACAAAACGGTGGGTTAGCCAGGTTATGCCTTCCATAGCAAAAAATGTTGCCAGCAAAATCAGTATAAAAAATAAGGTTGTCATTATTATTGTTCACTCAATTTTTAAAGTTAAGTGTTCACATTTCTTTCGGTCTTCAAGGCAGTCACACAATGGTCATGCCAAAGCGGGGTTATGCTGTGGCATCGCGGTCATGTTACGGCACCCCGGGCATGCCATGGCATTGCGGTCATGCTATGGCATGACCCTACCAGGTATTTCCGCGCCACCACTCTTCCACTTTTGGAAAAGCGATTTTAAACCAGGATGTAAATTTATCCGGCCTTTGTTCAATAGATTGTTTTAGCTGTGCCATCTCCTCGTAAGCGTAATCAGCCACCTCATTTTCATCGGGGGTTATGGCACCTTCATAAACGCCTGTAAAAACATGATCGTATTCGTGTTCAATCAAATCATTTTCCACTTTAGCGCTGTACGTAAACTCAAAAATTTTTTTTAGTCCTGCTTCAAAACCCAGCTCCTCCTTCAACCTTCTTTCTGCGGCGGCCCTGATGTTTGCATCGGGGTGTGGATGGCTACAACAGGCATTGGTCCATAAGCCGGCTCCATGATATTTTTGTTTGGCCCTCCGCTGCAACAGCATCCTGCCCTTACTATCAAAAATAAAAACACTGAATGCACGATGCAGCAGCCCTTTTTGGTGCACCTCCATTTTTTCCATCACACCAATGGGTTCATCCTTTTCATTTACCAAAACAACTTGCTGCTCACTCATTTTTAAATTATTTACCGTCACACTTTACACCACGGAGGATTTTCAAACCTACAAGGTGTTGCCATCCTTTGAGGTGTTGCAAACCTTCAAGGCTGTAAGTACCTCCGGGATGTGGAATACTATTCACCAATTAACCTCAACCTGTTTTTTACACTTGCCCGCAACACAATGTAGGCTTTGTAGTAATTGGGAATGCGAATGCGCTGCTGCAAAATATTTTGTGGCTGAACACTCTTTATTTTTTTAAACAGTGAGTAGTAATATTTGTAAGCCACGTAAACGCCAAACCTGGCTTTTAATGGCAGTTGCAGTATGCCGCTGTATGCATTTTCAAAATCTGTTTCTATGTCCCGCTCAATCTGCCTTTTATCGGCCAGTGTAAAATTGTGAAAGTCGCAATTGGGAAAATAGATGCGGGACAGGTCATTATAATCCGACTGAACATCTCTTAAAAAATTTACTTTTTGAAAAGCCGCACCCAACGCTCTTGCCGGTTGTTTTAATTTTTGGCAACTCAGCTTTTCGCCTTCGCAAAAAACATAAAGACACATGAGGCCCACTACCTCTGCCGAACCATAAATGTATTCATCATAACCCTGGCGGTTATATTGGTGCTCCGTCAAATCACTCTCCATGCTGCGGAAAAAAGCATGTATCAGCTCCAAGTCAATTTCATACGCATTAACCGTTTGCTGAAAACTGTTTAGAATTGGATTTAAACTTATACCTCTCTCTATTGCTTCGAAGGTTTCGGTTTTGAATTGTTGTAACAGGGAGGGTTTATCAAAGGCGTGAAAAGTATCAACAATTTCATCGGCAAAACGCACAAAACCATAAATATTAAAAATTGGTTTGCGCAGGTCTTTGTGTAATAATTTTATAGACGAAGAAAACGAAGTACTGTAGCTGTTGGTAACCCACCTGCTGCAATCGTTACTTACGCTATGAAAAAGTTCTACCGTCATATTCCGAATCATTTAAAATATTTAAGTACTTGCCTGCTTACCACTTCGCCGCTGATTAAACTTGGGGGCACACCTGGCCCGGGTACTGTAAACTGGCCTGTATAAAAAAGATTTTTTACTTTTTTGCTTTTGCACGATGGCCGCAGAATGGCCGTTTGGCTAAGCACATTTGCAAGGCCGTAGGCATTTCCTTTGTACGAATTGTAATGACTTTCAAAATCGGAAACTGAAAAAGTTTTTTTATAAATAATGGCATCGGTAATTGAATGGCCCGTGTGTTGTTCAAGCCTTTTAATAATTTTTTGAAAATACACTTCCCGTATCTCCTCCGAGTCGTCGTTCAATCCCGACGCTATGGGAATAAGAAACACCAGGTTTTCGCAACCGGCAGGGGCAACCGTTTCATCGGTTTTGGATGAAACACTAAGATAGAACAATGGGTTGGACGGCCACCGGGGCTCGGTGTAAATTTCGTTTGCATGTTGTTCAAAAGGCACATCAAAAAAAAGCGAATGGTGCAGCAGGTTGTCTAACTTTTTATTAATGCCCACATAGTACATAAGGCAAGATGGGGCAAGGAGTTTTTTCTCCCAGTAGCCTTCCGAATAGCTGCGGTAGGCCGGCGGCAATAAAGCAGTTTCGGTAAAATAATAATCGGCACCACTTATCACCACATCGGCGGTAAAACTTTCGGTGGCCGTAACAACTTTTTGAACAGTACCTTTTTCAACTACAATCTCCTGCACATCTGTATTAAACCGAAACGTAACTCCTTTTTCTTCGGCCAAACTTTGCATAGCCTGCACAATAGAAAACATTCCATCTTGCGGGTACCAGGTACCACCAACAATATCGGCGTAGTTCATTAAACTATAGAGTGCCGGTGTGTTGGCGGGCATAGCTCCTAAAAATAGAACCGGGAACTCCATCAACTGCCGCAACTTTTCACTCTTAAAATGTTTGGCTACGTGGGTTTTTATTGAAGTAAACACATCGAGCTTAAAAACATTTTTAATAACACTCCAATCAAAAAATTCGGTAACCGACCGCCCGGGTTTATACACCAGGTCGTGGATACCGATTTTATATTTTACTAACGCCTCAGCTAAGTATTGGTCTAATTGCTTTGAGCTGCCCGGTTCCATTTCTTCAAAAAGATTACGAAGCATAGAATAGTTGGCGGGGATGTCGCTAAAACTGTTTTGCCAATACACCCGGTACGAGGGATCGAGGCGTTTCAGGGCATAATAGTCGGAAACCTTTTTACCAAACTGCTCGAAAAAACGTTCAAACACATCGGGCATCCAGTACCAGCTTGGCCCCATGTCGAAAGTAAACCCGGCGGATTTTAATTGTTTGGCCCTTCCCCCTGCTGTTTCATTTTTTTCCAGTACGGTTACATTCCATCCGGCCTTTGCCATAAAAGCAGCAGCCGAAAGTCCGGCAAAACCCGCACCGATTATGATCACTGTTTTAGTCAACGTTCTATTTGTTTTTGAAGCATTTTTTTGGCAAAATGAATACGGCTCTTAATAGTACCCAATGGTTGATCAAGGGCTTGTGCAATTTCGTGGTACTTATAACCCTGTAAATACAACAGGGTAGCCGTTTTAAAAATATCGGGTAACTGATTGATGGCGGCATTAATTTCTTTCAATCTGAAATTCGTTTCAACCGAAAAAACATACCGCGGCTGTATGGTGGTTAACGTATCAATGATAAGTTTTTTACGGCTATTGCGGCGATAGTCGTTAATAAAAATATTGCGCATGATGGTGTACAGCCAGGCTTTAATGTTGGTGCCTGCATGATACATCGTCCTGTAAGCAAACGCTTTATACAGGGTTTCCTGATAAAGATCCCGTGCAGCCTCGTGGTCTTTGGTAAGGGTTATGGCAAAGGGTTTTAGCACGTCGGCATTGTTTAAAACAAGAGAATCAAATTCCTGCGTTCCCATTTTTGTTTAATTTTTAGTAGTGCAAACTTAAACAAAATTTATGGCACAAAACCAGGAATAAAATTATTTAGGAATTATTGGCTAACTGTGGAAACGAAGGAATGAACATCGCGTAGAGACTGCAACAGGGTGATATTGGGAAGGTTTTCTTTTTTTTGAGCCTGGGCTACAAAGCCCGAAATTATGATTGATGCAGAATGCGCAGACTGTGAGAGCAGAGATAGATATTTATGGAGACTGTACAATTTAAGTGAACCCGTGAGGTGCAGGTAAATGTAGTTGGGGGCTTTTTTGGCGATCAAAATCTTCAAATCATTTACAGGAACATTGGCTCCAAGATAAATAACCGGGATATTGTGTTTACGCAACAGGTAATAAACGTAAAGCAATCCCATTTCATGGTATTCTTCCTCGGGGAGCATAAGAACAAACAGTGGCTGCTGCCTGGTGGCAAACGGAAGTTTTTCTATTGCGGAAATAATTTTTTGCCTAATGATGTTGGAAAAAAGATGTTCCTGTACAGGGGCAATTTTGTTTGTTTGCCAAAGCAATCCTACTTTTTCGAGAAAGCCGAAAATGATAGTGTTGATTGTTTCCTCAATACCATTTTGCCTGATGTAATTGTTTAAAACTTCTTCGAAAGGAGCACTATCAAGTTCTATCATAAAGCCCACCAGGCTATTCACCAAATTTTCGGTTGTAGCTTCCTGCAAGGGCAATTCATTTGCAGCAGCATCTCTCTGCTCCGGAAGCATGGCATCTATGCGGGAGATTTTGAAACCATATTTATTGAGCAGTGCTACGGTGAGCAGGGTTTTTAATTCGTCGTTGCTGTACCGCCTGATGTTGGTTTGCGTACGCACGGGTTTTAAAAAATTATAACGCTGCTCCCAAATGCGAATGGTGTGGGCTTTAATACCTGATAGCGATTCTATTTCTTTGATTGTAAACGACACTGATAGAGTTACAAATAAATAACCGAATGGTTGATGCTACAACAATGTATTTTTTAAAACACCGGCATCCCGCAATTTATGTAACTGCGTTGATGATGCTAACCTTTGTAACGCCGCCAGGTGTTTTGGGCCATGCAAATCGGTACCGGCAAGGTTGTAATAATTCATTTTAATTAAGTACTCGGCTAGTTCCTGCACCGCAGTTCCGTAATGGCCAATAAGAGATAACAGGTTGAGCTGAAAAAAACAGTCGGCATTTTTCAAATCGTCATAAAATTCTTTTTTTCTATTGAGATAGATGTACCGTTCGGGGTGGGCAATAACAGGCTGATAGTTTTGCATTTGCATTTCAAAAATCACATCCTGCAAATCCATTGGCGCTGTAAGCATTGAAAATTCAACAAGCACCATATCGCCGCTAATGGGTAGCAGCGGGGTTTTTTGCCGAAGTAGATCCTGAAAATGATCATCTATAAAATATTCGGCGGCGGCATGTAGGTTTAAGTTCAGGCCTGCCGTTGCCGCCGCGATTTTTACCTCTTCAAGGCCGGGTAATATTGTTTCGGGTGTGTTGGGATAAATTTCACCCAGCACGTGAGGGGTTGTTATAATTTTTTGAAATCCTAAATCCTGCAATCCTTTGATCATTTGTAACGAGGCCTCTATACTCTGTACCCCATCGTCAATGCCGGGAATAAGGTGCGAGTGCATATCGGCATGCAGCCAGCTCAGGTCAGCGTTTGCTTTTTTATTTCGCGAAAAAAAAATCATTTGTTTTTCTTTTCAAGGAGTTCGTAATACAGGCACGACATGTCGGTGACCAACCGTTGGTAACTAAAGCGCTCCATCACATGTTGCCGGCTATTGTTTCCCAACCGGCTTCTTAACGCATCGTGGTTAACCATCTGCAACAAATTATTGCTGAAGCCTTCACTGTCCTGCAAATCGGAGAGCAGGGCGGTTTCTCCTTCTACCACAATATCGGCAATGCCACCAACCCTTGTTGAAACAATTGGTTTGTTAGAAGCCTGGGCTTCAATCAGGCTTACAGGCGTGCCCTCATTAAATGAGGTGAGGCAGACTATATCCAACCCTGCGTTGATCACATCCACATCACTTCGCCAGGAGGTAAACACTAATGGATCATTATGCGCAACACTGTTTTGGTGAGAGAATTTAATGCCTACATCACTGGCAACGTTTTCCAAATCCTGCCTTGTTTCCCCATCGCCAATAATAAATGCTTTTATTTTTTTTGCACTGTTGTCTAATACACACTTTATGGCTTTTAAAAAAAGATAATGATTTTTTACCGGCACCAATCTTCCAATAATTCCAATGGCTATCTCATCGTCGGCAACATTAAATTCTGTTCTGAATTTTTTTCTTTTCTCCTCTTGGTTTGTTTGAAACCGATCTAAATCGAACCCCAACGGAACCACACGAAACTTTTCTTCGGGTGCAATTTTAAAGTCGTAAACCAATTCTTTTTTCTGCTGGTTGCTGATGGCTATGATGGCATCGCTCTTACGTGCGAGAAATTTTTCGGCGTTGATAAACACCTGGCTTTTTACTGAATTAAAATAGGAGTGAAAAACATGGCCATGAAAAGTGTGAAGTATAACCGGTACGCCTGCGGCAGAAGCAGCCAGGCGGCCCAAGGCTCCAGGTTTGGCGGCATGTGTATGTACTATGTCGGGTTTGTAGGTTTTAATCAGCTTTTTTAATTTTTGATACGCAAAAAAATCGGAGGCCGGGTTAACCGAACGGCCCATGCCTGCAATGGTTACGCATTGAATACCCAGGTCATCGGCTAAGTATTGCGCACTTTTTTCATGAGCTTCTTTTTCGCCTACAACCAGTAGGCTTTCAAATTGCGGTGCAAGGTATTTTGTAAGATAAGTGGCGTTGAGTACAGGGCCGCCAACGGCAAGGCGATTGAGAATGCGGAGTACACGGGGCATGCGGGCAAAATTGCGGTAAATAAATTTAACGGCATTTGCCGGAGCTAGAGGAGAGTGAAAGGAGTATTTTTGGCGGGTGCAGTATTTAAGTATTTGGGATTTGGTTTTGACGCCGGTTTATTTGGCAGTACTGATAGGTATTGCTAAATGGTGGAGAAATAGACACTACCCACCAGGCCACTCTTTAAGAAAATATTACCTGCCTGGTTTGTACTTAAAATTTGGAGGTGCCATTTTTATTGCTTTGATCTACCAGTACTATTATGGCTTTGGGGATACCTTCAACTATTTTAGCCACAGCCAGATTATTAATTCATCATTCTCCAACTCGCTATCCGACTGGTGGAATTTAATAAGGAGAGCACCGGTTGACGACTACCCCACTTTATACAAGTACACTTCGCAAATGTACTGGTACAACGATCCCCCATCTTATTCGGTTGCTGTTATTGCCGCTGTGCTCGGGCTTTTTAATGGAACGAGTTATATTCCTATTGCGCTGTTGTTTGCTTTTTTTTCTTACACTGGTGTTTGGGCCATGTTTAAAACATTTGTAAACATGTATCCTAAAATGCAAAAACAATTGGCAATTGCTTTCTTATTTATTCCAAGTACCATTGTTTGGGGTTCAGGAATTTTTAAGGATACGGTGTGTATGTTTGGGCTGGGCTGGCTGACGTACTGCGTTTTTAGAATCTTTGTCAACAAAGATTTTTCATTGAAAAACTTTGTGTTCCTGGGCCTGAGCTTTTATTTGATTGCTACAGTAAAGGTGTACATACTGATTGCCTTCCTGCCTGCAGTGTCGTTTTGGGTAATGCTTACGTATTCACAACGTGTGCGGTCGTTCATTATCCGTATGGCCGTAAGGCTGGCTGTAGTCGGTATTCTGGGGCTTTCCTTCGTTGTTTTTTCATCACAGTTCTCGAAGGAGTTAAACAAATATTCTTTGGAAAACATTTCCAAGACGGCGGAAACTACACGAAATTATATTGGCTACATTTCGGAGAGAGAAGGTGGTTCGGGATATAACCTGGGGGAGTTTGATGGGTCGCTGGGCGGGATGCTGAGTAAATTTCCGGCTGCAGTTGTGGTTACGCTTTTCAGACCTTTTTTATGGGAAGCCGGCAAGGTGATTGTGTTTTTATCAGCAGTGGAAGCGCTGTTTTTTTTATATCTGACGCTAAAGGCATTTCTAAAGAACGGACTATTGAAAAGTTTTAAGTTGATTGGGAAAGATCCCAATTTAATATTCTGCCTGATATTTTCACTGGTTTTTGCTTTTTCGGTTGGTATCAGTTCGTACAACTTTGGGGCACTTTCCAGATATAAGATTCCATGTTTACCTTTTTATGTCGCTTTCCTGGTAATCCTATTAGGGAAAGCCAATTCAAAACCAACAATGGTAAAAATTAGGAAAGCCTTTGCAGCACCCCTAAATACTTAGGCAGGTTAGCACTAATTGAAAATTCATTTTCCACTTTTATCCTTGCGTTTCTTCCTAACGCTAACCGCAGATTTTCATTTTCAAGAAGTGAGGCAATGGCATTGATCCATTCTTGTTCTGACTTCACGAGATACCCAGACACGCCATTTTCTACTACCCTGTAGTTAGCCCCAATTGCAGTGGCAATGGCAGGTATACCCAAAGCCATATACTGTATGGCTTTTAACCCGCTTTTTCCTAAAACCCATTCTTCATCCGGTAAGGGATAAACGCCAATGTCGATTCGTTGCAGATCTTGAATTTCCGTTGCTTCTACCCATGGCAGCGCTTCAATTTTTAGTCCTTCAATTGTTACAGAAGGATCGCCAATGACCAGGATGTCGAACTCATATTTCTTTTTGAGCTCTTTAAGAATATTCGCTAACAGATAAAAATATTTTGAGGTACTGAGACTGCCGCTCCACCCTAAAGTCACCCTGGCCCCCGATTGTTTCTCTACCACCCGGTACCTTGATTCTGTGTCGACCGAAGAAGAAATATCAACCGTGCATTTGTTGTATTTACGTACAAAGGAGTCCAGGTAAGGCGTGCAGGTGATTACATAGTCGGCCGTTTTCATCAAATAAACAGGCTTCTTTCTTCCCTTAATAAAGGTCACCAACGGGTGAGCTTTACTTTCCACACTCTTTAGATAAATCAGATCGTCAATATCGTAAACAATCCGTTTACTTAACCTCCTAAACATCCATTCAAAAAACGGAGGGCCAAATGGTGTTGCCCATAAATGCAGGTAAACTATATCGTACCGGTGCAGAGAAAACAAATTGCTCACCCGCCTTAAATACCCAAGTGTCGTGTAATAGATTTTCTGAAATAAAAACCCCTTTTTATAAATAATGGAAAAAAAACCGGAGCTTATAAACGGGCTTACTTCTACAGTGTACCCGGCATCTCTGAAATGCCCAAAGTACTGTTCAAATTTTAAACGCTGACTGGGGGCAACATTTTCGGGGTAAGGGCAAACAACCAGAATTTTCTTTGTCGACATGAACAATCAGGCAATATATTTTTTCCACCAATACTGAAAAACAAAAATTGCCCACATAGTTGCGTGACTGTCGCCTGGGCTTGAAGACTTTATTTTAATTTTCAAATTTTTAATTGCTTGCGCGTCAAAAATATTTTGATTTTCGACAAAAGAATCGCTGAGCAGGTCATCATCAATTGTGTGCCACAGATCATTGATTAACCAATCCCGTAGTGGTATTTCGAAGCCCTGCTTGGGCCGATTATATAACTCCACCGGAAGTTGATCTCTAAATGCATCCTGCACAATTCTTTTCTTCAAATTGTTATGCAGTTTATAAGTGCCGGGAAGACCGAATGCAAACTCAACAACTTCCTGGTCAATAAAGGGGCTCCTGATTTCGAGGCCGTTGGCCATGCTCATTAAATCTACTTTTGGCAGCATATCGCTCAGCAATACCAGGTTCATGTCCGCAAGCAGTACATCATTAAAATCTTCCTTTACTTCCCCGGCAAAATCTTCTTTTATCTTATCAAAAAACTTATTATCAGTACGGGAAACTTTTTCTGGTGCAATCAAATTTATTGCATGCTCTTTCGATTGTATTGACGCCAATTTCCAATACCTGTCAGAGGGAGAAAGTTTGGATGCGGAACCATAGCGATTTAATTGCCGGAACAAATTTGTCAACTTATTCGAGCGACTTTGAGGCAACATTTTCCAAAGCGGGTTCAAAGCGGTAACAGCTTTTGCTTTCCAATCAGGGTGCCGCATGTTCCATTCAGCGGCATGTTTGTTATAACCTGCAAAAACTTCATCGCCTCCATCGCCTGAAAGTGCCACCGTAACATATTTGCGGGTGTAATAACTCAAAATAAATTCAGGGATGGCCGACGAATCGGCGAACGGTTCATCTATATAATCCAATACGCTAAAGACGTGCTCCAGGAAATCGTTGTTGCTCAGAGCGAAAACCGTGTGATTGGTATTATATTTTTTAGCAACCAAATTCGCATATTTCGTTTCATCAAAATAGGGATGGTCCTTATACCCAATGCTAAAAGTGTTTAGCTTGGTAGTATGCCTGGAGGCGAGGGCCACAACAACCGAAGAATCAATACCCCCACTCAGGAATGCACCCAGCGGAACATCCGAAATCAGCCGCTTTTGTACCGCCTCATCCATAATTTCTACAAGGCGCTCCTGTGCCTTATCATAGCTTAACTTGTTATATTCTGTAGGTTTCGTTTTTAATTTGTAGTAAACATGTTCTTCCAGTTTACCGCCAGAAATTTTTAGATAGCTTCCCGGCGTAAGCTTTCTTACACCCTTAATCATTGAATAGGGTTGAGGAATATAATTGAGCTGCAGGTAAACCGGCAAAATGTTCCAGTCCACTTCTTTGGCGATGCCGTAGGAAAACAGGGATTTCATTTCCGATGCAAAAACAAACGCATCATCGGTGTATGAATAAAGCAATGGCTTTTTACCAAACCTATCCCGAACAATAAATAATTCCTGTAACTGCTGATCGTAAATGGCTGCGGCAAAAAAGCCCCTCAACAACGGAAAACACTTTTGTTTTAACCGGATAAAAAGTTTTAAAAAAACTTCGGTATCTGAATGAGTTTGAAATTCCTCGTTTTGTAAATACGTTTTTCTCAGTTCCTGAAAGTTCAATATTTCGCCATTAAAAACGATGATATACCTGCCATTATCAGCATACATTGGCTGGTTTGCAACAGCGGATGTATCTATGATAGAAAGCCGGCAATGCCCCAAAGCAATGGTTTCGTTTTGAAAGAATGCACTTCCGTCGGGCCCTCGCCTTTTTAATTGTTCTGTTGCAGAAACAACGTTGGGAAGAATTTTCTTTCCAACGTTTGAAAATGCCAGGGCGCCATTAATACCACACATTATTTGTTAATCATTTTTTGATTTATGGCAAGGGTTAAGTCATCAAATTCAAAATAATCAAAACCGTTCCTGGTAAGATGGTCGTAAATGGTTGGTCGTATTTCAAATTCATCATGAATTTCTATTGCAAGAAATTTTGTTTTGGTCAGTATGCCGTCTGCTTTTGCTGGCGTATCAAACAAAAAACGTTCACTGCCCTCTATGTCAATCTTTACCAAATCCGCAGTATCCCAGTTTTCCGCAGTTAAAATTTCTTCAAAGCCAAATCCCTTTATGCCTGTAGGAACCTGGGTTTCCTTAACTGTAAAAGCAGCTTCCCGATTATCACGGAAATTCCTTTCAACTTCTAGAAATGCAGGCCTGTGCCATAAACCTCCATCAATTAGTGTTGCCAACTCAAAATTATTTGCCGCAAGATTTTTTACTAACTGGGTTCTGTTTGTTTGCTCGGGTTCAATTGCAATGATTGAAGCCGAAGGGAAAAAACTTTTGAAGTACATGCAGGAATAACCCACGTTCGACCCGGCATCTACCACGCGTATGGCGGCTGCGGCAGGGGTATGCTCCAGCATTTTTTCAACGATTGGCAGATAACAATTTTCTAAAAAAACCTGCTTAAATACACTCAAATCACTGGAGGGAAACTTACGACAGGTAACCTTTAGTACTTTGTTCTGTAGCGGGTAAAGAATTAAAAATTCTGTTTTTGAAACCGGCCTGACCTCAAATTTGTTTTTTATTTCGTCGAGTACTTCATTGTACACCTTCTTATCTCTCCATTCAAACCAATACTTAAAAGGTGGTGTTTTTTTTATTGTGCTCTTTTTTAATCCAAGAAAATACAGGCCTGACATTACTGGTAAATTTTTTTGTAAATAGTTTCCGCTATCGCGTAGGAGCGATTATTTTCTGCAATCCGGCGTATGGCATTTCTTAAAACTGCACGGTCTGTATTTAAAAGTTCATCAATTTTATAAACTGCTTTTAAATACTCCGCGGTGTTAAGTTCTTTCAACACATAACCGATATTGTTTTGTTCTATTAAATCCGAATCGATGGATATGTTTTTTGTAATTACCACGGGTAGGCCCACTGCCCAGTACTCTCCATTTTTAATTGGGGTACAGAATTTTTTTGAAAAGGTTGGCCGGTATGGCGATAAGCCAAAATCGGAAGCGGATAAATAATCCGGCACAAGGTTATGTGGCGCCATAACAAGGGTAAATGCCGAACGGTTTAGTTGAAATTGGTGGCAGTACTCATCCAACTCAGTTGCGGTGATATCAGAAAGAAGGAGTACATGAAATCTTTCCTTCCAGTAGTCGAAGGCAACCTTGTAAAATTCAAACACTTCTTCTTTCAAATAAAAATCGCCGAATTTGCCGGCGTATACGCAGACAATTTTATCGGCAAATTGTAGCTGCTCACGCAGCTTTTTTGCTTTTCCTTCATGGAATGAAAACCTTTCAAGATCAACACAGGCAGGCTTTACATCCCAGGGTGAAATGTCTATCCCAAACTTTTTTTCTGAATGCCCAACAATTGCCCGGGTAGCAGCTATTAGATATTTAGCCCTTTGCGCCTGCTTTTTTTCCAAAATATTTAAAACCTTGAAGGCAAACTGGTCTTCCTTCCACACACCACAATCCAACATATATTCTGAGTGGGGTTCGTAACTGTCAACAATAAGCGGACGGCCCGAAAACTTTGATAAAATGTACCCGTACCCGCCCGCCGGAGTACAGAAAGTATGGATGTGCTTTACCCCTTTGGAAAAAATAAAAAGCAGGTGTTTTAAAAAATTTATTGCTAGAAAAAAATATTTTGCAGCCCCCGCCCTATGATATTTTTCGGGCACCAGAACAATATTGTAAGCCAATAACTCCTGCTTAATAGTCCTGAGATCATTTTGGTTTTTTTCAAGTCCGGTTTTTTCCTGGGTTACCAAATAAATGGTAGCTCCCGGATTTATTGCGTGAATGATTTTTAAATAGGGCAGCGTGTATGATTGAATGAGGCCTTCACGATATCCCCACTGTGTAATTACCAGGATATTTTTGTTTTTCACTCTTGCTTAAATAATTAGATACTTCGGGAAACGTTTTCTTTGAAAGAGCTGTTTTGTGATGCGCCATCGAGAACTGAGTGAGTCAATGCATACAAACGCTTAGCGTTGTATTGGGCATCGAATTGCGAATCAACTTTATCCACGCGGAAAAAATTTTTGTCTGACTTAAATTTTTCAACCAAAAATGTCAAATGCCCTGCAATTGCCGAGAACTCCGATTCCTCGAAACAATGGCCTCTTACCCCGTCGATAAACTCCCAACACGTACTGCCCCTACCAGTAACACCGAGGATGTACTTTCGGGCAATCATGTAGTCGAGTAGCTTTGAAAGGAAGTGCATCCTTAGTTTGGGTTCTTTAATTGGAAAATCAATCAACAAAAGAACATCCGCATCTTGTTGTAATTTAATAGCCTGCTTATAGGTTGATAAACTTCCTAAATACCGAATGCAAGGATCTTTATATTTATCAAGCAATGATCTATTCCGCCTGTCAACAATGCCCGCGAATAAAATTTCTAAATTTTCCTTAGTGCTCGCTGGCAATAGAGTTACAGCTTTTAATATTGGCTCGGGAGAACGAATTCCTGCAAGCCCCCCAGAATGAAGTATTCTTAATTTACTGTTTGCTGGCTGGTCAATGTCAGTGATGTCCGCGGCATCATAAACATTGGGAAAATACTCAAGCTTATGTTCATGCTCGGGATATTTAGTTTTAAAATAATTAATAGTTTGGTGTGAAGTAAGACAAATTTTATCTGCCTTGCTAAAACATTCTTTTTCTAATGATTCATTAAGTTCTTTAGTTTTCCCTTTAAGATTGGCAACCGGGTCGTCGGCCCAGGGGTCGCTGACGTGCATTATCCACGGAATATTGTAATGGTCTTTTAATCTCATAGCCATGATGGCAGAACTAATTGGATAAGATCTGGAATAGATTATAGAAGGCTTGTTTTGTAACTCTCTAACCACTTTTTTCCATTGCTTAAAAAAACGAAATTTTGAATCTGGCCGCAATACAAGTAGTGGATCGATTTTTTTTAAAAGAAAGTTTATGTACTTATTCTCAGGTATTTTTATCTCTATCTTCTGCCTATATCCGTTGTCCACCTTCTTTAATGAGGCATCTACGGGCATGAAAAGTGTTGGAACCGCGGAGGTGACTACGTCGATATCCAGTCGTCCGTCACATTCGTTGCGGAAGTACTTAAAATATTTTGCTACCTGCAATCCTTCAGAATCAAATTTGGGAGGGAAGGCAATACTTACAAAAAGGATAGATTTCATTTGATCAGATTTATAGCAACCCTATATTTTTAAAAGCCCTTTTACTCGTATCGCATTTGCATAACCCAGGATAGTTGTGAGAAATTTGAATTTCCCACCTCCAAATTTTCCAAACTTTCCAAGATTGAAATCCTTAAGTGCAACTTTTGAATAAGGTAATATTTCGGGATAGGAATAAGTTAGAATAGTTAAAGCCATTCTGGAGGCATGTCTTGATTGTTCGCTCTGATCTTTGTCCAGCAAATATCCTATCGCCATGCACCTGGATTTTAAAGCGGATAATCTTTTGTCAAGTTTGGGTTTAAAGGTTTTCGCAGATTTAACTCCCTTTCGATAATAACAGATGGATTCGGGGCAGTAAATTACAGAATCGGCATGCAGGATTACCCGGGTGAAGTATTCAAAATCTATGTTCAGCAATAGATTTTCATTATAGAAAATTCCAGACTTTCTTAAGACACTTAGAGGTATAAGATAACCATGATTCGGCATCATCGTTTCATAGCTCCATAAACGATTCAACCATTGTACTGGACTGCCTGAAAAATAAATTGGTTCATCAGGAAAACTTGCGTCATTGATGTTTTCCCGAAAGAAAGCCCATCTGCTTATCGCCACACTATTGGGCGAGCTATTTAATGCGGCAACTTGCACTTCAATTTTTTTAGGATCCATAAGATCATCTGCATCAAAAAAAAGTACAGCTTCGCCACTGATATGCTGCAATCCTGTATTGGTAGCAGCACATTGTCCTCCATTTTCTCTTCGAAAAATTTTTATCCGTTTGTCGTTGTATGACTGTAATATTTTCCAGCTATCGTCAGTTGAACCGTCATCTACAGCAATAAGCTCCCACATGACGTGCGTTTGGTTTATCAATGACTCAATCGCTTCTCGCAAGAAAGGTGCTGAATTAAACACGGGCATTACCACGGAAACCAGCATAACTAATATTTTTTAAAAAACTTAGAGAATATTTGTATTCGGCCTGAAAAAAAACAACCATTAATCCAAAGGAAATCAGGGCCAGTGAAAGAAGTTTCAAAGCCATGTCTTCGTACTTATTGTGCATCCATTGAAACTCGACCATCATAATTGACAATAAAAAAAGAAAGAGAAACAGGGCGCCGTCTTTTAAATACTGAAAGTTGATTTTGTAAAATCGCTGTGAGAAATAATATCCAAAACCAACAATGAGCAGATGACCGAGTAAAGATGCATTTACTGCACCAAATTGTAAAAACCTGGGAGTGAGCAGGGCATTCAGTAATAACACCGCAACAAACCCGATAACTAATGTAACGGTGCTGAGCATAGACTTTTTTGCGTGCAAAATACCAAGGCTGCTGAAATTTATTAGGCTTAACGGGATGGCCGAAAATAGCAGGTAGGGTAATATCCGTTCCGCACCAAAATACTTTTGTCCACCCAAAAAATCTACCAGCAGTGGTGAGATGATTACAATACTACAGGCAACAGTGCTTATAAAAAACGCATACGCACTTTGAAGTTTTGCAAAAAACCGGGCGGCGCCATCCTTATTCCAGATGCTGAATGCAAGAGGGCCAAACGACATATCAAACGCCGTCATCACCAACGAAAGCAAGGTGGCAAGCCGCACTGAAAAATTATAGACTCCGTACAAATTATCATCGAGGTAGCGGGTCAAAAAAAAACGATCGAGGTATGATCTTGACAAACCAAGAAAAAAAATCAACATCCACGGAAATCCATATTTAAGCATGGCAAAAAAAAGCGGACGATCAAATACTATCCGAATGTAACCGGCAGCAAAAACTACAGACATTATAGCCACAACCATTTGGCTGAAAAAAATAACCTGAAAAATAAAAAGAAAGCTAATAGGCGCTTTTACTAAAAGCGGTATCAACAGAAAAATCACCGTTCCGATTGTGTTGGCAAGGAAAAAAAATTTCTGCCTCCTCCATTTAAACCAGGTAAGTAAAAAATTATTAAGGGCCAAAGCAGGAATGGTGAACAATACAAATGGCATTACCTGTGCCGAGGAGGCAGGCACACTAATAATCTGCAATAAAACCGACGGGAAGAAGGAAAGTATTGAAACAAATAAAACACTAACCAGCAAAAGGCAAAAAAAAGCAATCGAAAATACTTTAGCATGATATTTCTTTTCCTGCGAATCGAACATGAAACGAGCTACAGAACTGTCGAGCCCCAACACCAAAACCCCTCCGGCTATTGTGTAAAATATTACGTAATTGGAGTAGTACCCAAATTCGCTCAGGCTTAGGCTATGAGCAATAATGGGTAAAACTATAATCTGCAAAAACCGGGAAACGCCGAACCCAATTCCATAAACCAAAGAATCCTTAAAAAGATTTTTTATCCAACCGTTCATTATGCTTTTGAAAAAATTTCGGAAAGATCGTTTTTGAGGTTGTTCAGATAAGTTTTCGAACCCTGTTCATTTGAATGAAAGGTTATTGCCCATTTTCGTGATTCCCGGCCATACTCATTGGCGAGGTCTTTATCAAAATAAAACCGCGCAATTTGTTCAGCTATTTCCTGGGGATTTTTAGTGGACACAATATTATTCCAGGGATACAGTTCATTCATCACTTCCTGGTCCACATAACAAAACGTTGGTTTGCCACAGGCCAAACCCTCCACTACAATGGAACCAAACCAACCCGTTGCAAATTCATCGCCAACCACATCAGCCAATGAATAATACTTAATCAATTCGGAACGTGGAAATCCTTCGGGGCCGGGCGGCGTTAGCCACACGATATTTTTTTCTATTCCAAGCCCGCTGATTATTTTCTTTGCCAATTGAATATCGGGCGAATGACTGCGCTCCGGCATAGCGATACAGGCATCAGTAACTTTATACTTTTCCAAAAAAATGGCGAATCCTTTAAAAAGATTGTCATTGCCTTTCCACACGCCCATGTTTTCATAATTTTTCTTTTTTTCTATAAACAACCTTGAAGGGTGAAAGAAAATGAATTTAAATGGTGCCAAATTGTTTTTATTGACCGTTGCAATTTTGTCACGGGCCTGTGGCACAAATTGAACTATGTTGGTGTCAATTAAAATTGGGTAATAACTTTTGCTGATTCTTCTTTTGTCCACTCTTAATTTTTCCAGCGCCGACCTGAATGGAAAGAACGGCTGCGTAATAATCATATCGCAGTTACGAATGCCTCTTCTTTGCATAAATGAAATATACTGCCTGATAAACCAACTCTTAACTCCGCTAAATTCCTGCATATAGCGGTCGGTGAAGGGAATCCTTGTAAGATCGCCGCCGGTTACAAAGAATATTGTTTTTGTTTTAATGTACGGAGCAAGCAAAACGCCCAGGTCGGAAAGAAAAACAACATCGTATTGCGCCAGTTCATTAACAAAGGTTCTATCTGCTCTTTTTAAAAAAAGAAAAGGGTCCCAGGAAGATGCTATGTGTATCCAGTCAGGGTAATTTCCGGCCAGTTCGGGATCGTCGCTCTCGGGTAGGTTTTGCACATCAACCTTATGGTTAAGATATAGGTGCGCATCCGCGATATTATTGCTCCGCAAACTTTTAGCTAAGCCGTAAAAATTATTACAAACATTTCCGTAAAGGGCAACTTTCATCAGGCAATTGGTTCAATCAGGCTATGCACAATTTCCGCCGGACAAAAAACATAGTCGCACCAATCCTGGTTGGAGTGAATACCGAATTCACCGATGGTTTCGAAACGGGCAAGACGATCATTCTCTTTTATAATTCTTAGTATACTGTAGTTGTATTGGCCAAGTATCACCTCAATTTCCATTTGCCGGCCTAACCTTTCTTTATTGTCCGATGTATAAGAAGGCAGTATCTCCATAACCACAAATGGTCGGGAACTGTCCAGCAAACTAGTAAGGCCTTTCAAAACATCAAGTTCGGCTCCTTCCACATCAACCTTAATAATACCAACTACGCCGGGGTTAAAAACCTCCTGTATGTCATTTACTGAAAAACAAGGAATGAAAACCGTTTTACGCACTTTTGCCTGCGGGCGAAAATCTTTCACCATTGACGCAGCCGAATCTGTATCTGAGTCGTAATAAAAATTTAGCTCGGCTATCCTTGCACTTTCGGCAATTGCGACAGGAAAGATTGAAACATTTTTGAGCTTATTTAATTGCACTAACTGGTTTACATAATACACACATGTTGGATTTGGCTCAAAACCATAATACAGAATATCAGGATCAATACTTTTGATTTTTAAAAGTGTTTGACCCACATTTACCCCAACATCAATAAAGGCACCCTTTTTAATGCTGTTTAATTTATGCAGCACACTGCTCATCCACTCCTCGTGCGCAATAAAATTCTGCTGACCATTTCCACCGAGTAGTGGAATTTGAAACTTTACATTTTCGAATGATGCTCCAAGGTTTAGGTTAAGAAACCTTAAGAAATTTAATTTCTTCAATGACCTGATGAATATGTCCATATTATTTATTGCGCTCCGTACTTAGTCGTAGCTTTTGTTCCGGGAAGTGTTTAGCCAAAACTAATGGAGTTGTTTTTCAATTTTTAAGATCAGACTCTGTTGGTTTGGTTTGCAGCAGATCATAAATGCGCTTATACTTTTCCACTCCCGTGCTTAGCGAGTAAAAGTTTTCTGCGCCCCGCCTTATTTCTTTTGGATCAAAATGCGAACGCATGCTTAATTCAATTGCATTTTTGTAATGCTCCTCCGTAAAATCGGGTAGCAGTATCCCCGCGTTATACTTTGCAATTACGAAGTCGGTATCGCCAATATTACTATTGCAAAAAATTGGTTTACCCATTGCCATTATTTCTGCTTGTTTGGTTGGCGAAGATGCTTTTTTTGAAAAAACCGGTTTGATAAAAAAGACGCTGTAGTCACTACATGCAATTAATAAATTCATACCATCTCGTTCTCCTTCAACAATTTTTATTTTGTTTGTGGGCAGGCCAATGTCTTTCACTTCCTCCCAAATTACGTTTGCATCGCCCCCGGTAATAAATAAAAAAACGGCATCGGGTTCCTGCTTAAGCCATTGCTTAAAAAATAAAAGCATCTCCCGGATCATGTACCAGGCGCTAATTGAACCTATGTATGACAGAACGGTAACCCCTTCGGGTATGTTCAGTTCTTGTTTTTTTGAGGCAATCATTTCCGTTGTAATCTTCCTGTAATCAAAAAGATTTAAGTCAACACAACAGGGAATAATTTCAATTGGGGCAACGGGCGACTGGTTGCTTAACTTTATTATTTCATCTTTAGCGCTATGGGTGAGTGAAATAATATAATCGGATTCAGTAAAAAACCTCTTCTCCTTCTTTTTAAAAAACTTGTAGATGAGATTAAAAACTGGATTTCGAAGATCCCAAAGTTTTCCATCGATTCGCTCATCCGCCCAAAACCCCCGCATGTCGAAAATAAACCTGGTATTTAGTTTCCTTTTAGCCCAGAGGCCTACCAGTGAAGTAATGTAGCTGCGGCAATGAATAATTGCGAATGGACTTTGCCGATGGAGTTTTAAAACAAGCGTTTTCAGGTTTATCAGATCTATTATGGTAGAAATGACAGGTGGATATTTTGTGTACTTCAATGGGTACCACCTAATACCATGTTTTTTACAAGCCGCCGAAACTTTATGTGAATGGGCTTTAAAGGCAGATTTCTTTTCGAAGGAAATCAGGGTAATGTCCGATCCGGATTTTACCAACCCTATCAGGTAAGGCAGCACCTGCGATTTACCAAGAAAATCAGTTAATCCATCGTATGTTAAGTATAATACTTTACCCATGGAAAAGTGAAGGAAAGATGAATAGAGTATTCTGCACTATAGCATTTTTTGAACAAACCATTTATGTAATAATACTAAAGCCCAGAGTTTGTTTGCCAACATTTCAGATCCATTACGAAATTGTTTTTTTAGTGCACTGATAAAAGAAGGCTTAAAAAATTCAGCCTTTTTTACGATGTCATCATTTAGATATTCATCCAGGAGGTAGCTTAAATCAGTTTGTAAAAGTTTGGCAAGTGGTATTGCGAAGCCTTGTTTTCTGCGATCAAAATAGTGTTTGGGAATGTGCCTGAATAAAACTTTTTTCAGCAAATATTTTTGCTCTTCATTTTTAATTTTTAAAGATGGCGGCAGGTTGAGTGCAAAACTTACAAGGCTTTCATCTAAAAACGGACACCGTGTTTCCAAAGAATAATACATGGCAGAGCGATCCAGTTTAACAAGCAAATCGTCTTTCAAATAAAACGACATTTCAAACAAAGCTTGCTTCTCGGCAAAGCTTAGTTGCCTATTTAGCTTTTCATCAAATTCGAACTGCGGCTCGTGGAAACCAATAAAGTTTTCATTGAGAACGTTCAGGGAAAAAAGCTGATGGTCGTGTGAAATGGTATGGCTGTAAATATTCTTACGCTCTACATCAAACAACCCCGCTGCTTTTTGATGTCGTTGATTACCGTTGCTCAGCACCATTGACACCAGGTGTCTTGACTTCCATAGTAATGGATTGCTTAAGTATTTGGACCAGTTGTAACGGCCGTATCCCAAAAATAATTCATCTCCACCCTCGCCCGACAAAACAACTTTTACATGGTCTTTCGCAAACTTCGACAGGAGTAATACCGCTAAGGCCGAGGAGTCAGCAAAGGGTTCGTCGAATACATCGGTGAGATTGTGAAATTCCACAGCCGCTTCGGCTAAGGTTGCTGATACTGAGTGGTGTTTTATGCCAAGGTAAGCGGCTATATCTTCCCCGTATTTGTTTTCATTATATGGGCTCCTGTCAAAGCCAAGCGAAAAACTCATTAGTTTGCTGTCGCTGTTCTGTGCAGCCATTGCAGCAATAACACTTGAGTCAATGCCACCACTCAAAAAAATTCCGTTTACCAGGTCTTTCGAAAGTCGTTCACTAACTGATTGGCGCAGCAAGCCCTCCAACTCGTGCATTGCCGTCTCTTCATCTTTTACCACAACCGGATGAATGCAATTTTTTATTTCCCAAAACGACTTTTCAAAAATTTCACCACCAGTTAAACTGAGATACGTGCCTGCCTGCATTTTATAAACATGCTCATAAATTGTCGATGGGTCGGGCACTATACCCAGGTGCAGATATTTTATGATGCTGTCTTTGTTTATGTTACGGTTGAAGAACGGAAGTTGTTCGATCACCTTTAACTCAGACGCAAAAACAAAGTACTCATCATTATAAAAGTAATAGAGTGGCTTTTCACCCATTCTATCTCTAAATAACCAAAGGCATTCTTCCTGTATATCCCAAATTGCAAGGGAGAACATTCCATCCCATTTGTACACAGCATTTGCACCCCAAATGGCAAATGATTCGAGCACAACCTCCGTGTCTGACGAAGATTTAAATTGGAGAGCAGGTTTTAGCTGCTGAATTTCTTTTTTTAGTGTTTGGTGATTGTAGATTTCTCCATTAAAAACTACGTGGTATCTGCCGCAAGCAGATAACATTGGCTGGTTACCTGAGAAACCCGCATCTGTTATTGACAGTCTGCGATGCCGCAAAATCATTCTGTCATGTACAACACACCCACCAGCATCGGGGCCACGGTGCTTTAGGGGGTCATTATCCTGGTTAAACTGAACAGCCTCAAATGAGGCTGCTGCAGACATTTTGTATACTCCGGAAATTCCACACATCTATCTCAAGTAAAAATTTAGTTTTTGTTAGAAAATTCAGTAGTTATAATATTACACAACTCATTGAGCGGTTTATTAACCAGGTATTCATTAAACCACTGCCGGCCCTCATCGCCCATCCTTTGATATGCAGGTTTGTTGTGCGCAAAATCCTCTAAGCCCATTAGCACTGTTTCTTCGCTGTCGGCGTAGATCATTGGATACAGGCTTTCATAGTCAGCGCTAAATTCATCATCGTTTCTTTTATGCATAACGGGTTTACCCAGGCACAAGGCTTCTGATAGTGACCCGTATGTTAACCAGGAGTGTTGCAACTCACCAATTACCAGGTCGGCTAAAAAAATAGTTATCATCACGTATTTCCTGGGTAGTAAGGGTAGCCAGATAACATGATCAGAAATACCTAATTCCCGGATTAAATTTTTAGATGCGTCTACATCAATACCGTACTCAAATAAAATTAGTTTGGTCTTAAGTTGTGGATTTCTTTTTAGGTACTCTTTGTATGCTCTTAACAAAATATCGTTGCCTTTTGCCGACCATTTGTCCACATATGTTTTCCATAACTGGCGTATGTGCTGCAAAAAAATAATCTCATTTTCCGCCCTGGTTTTTTTGAGAAGTGCCCAGCAGGGATGGGCGTGTTGGTGCTGTAAAATAGTTGCCTCATTGTACTCGCTGCTGTACAGCATTGGCAACGCCGCGGCAACCCGGTTACCCGGGTATCTTACTTTATTAATAAGATTTTCAAAAGCCGGGTTAGTTTTATCAAACATGAGATGAGGCGTTCTTCGAATACCTTTTATTTGCAATGCTGCGGCTTTAAAATAGGGAATAACTCTCAACGGATGTACCAGCTTATAAAATGGCAGTGAGTATAGATCATAACCATAGGGTGTGAAGATATCAAGCCTCCTTCCTAACTTTTCCATTATAGCAGGGGCCAAACCGTTGCCTATAACGATGTCAAATCTGTTGATTGTGTTTTTTATATCTGCAATAGGCAGTTGCAAAAAGTTGGCAGGATCGCCCCATGCCACTCGTTGAGTAGCTACATTATCCGGAGCTACATAACAGTCCATTGCCGGAGAAAAGTGTTCTGGTTCATCTTCGTAAATCAATACCTCACAATCGAAGCCTTTATCACCCAGATATCGGGCACATGAAAAAGCAGCATTGTTCATGTTACCAAGGAAACCGATTTTAATCATTTCAAAACTTCACGTAATTTTTTCTTATCGGGGAAGCTTACCAATACACCCATTCCTTTTTGTTGAAACACCACCATGCTTCCCAAACAAACAGCCGAGGCCTCACCTTTTTTTACTACCTCTTCAATATCACCAACCGAACCAGCCCCGCCATTTGCGATGACCGGAACACCAACGGCCTGAGAAATTTTTTTAGTCAGTTCAATATCAAATCCACTCCAGGTTCCTTCCCTATCCATAGACGTAATTAGTATCTCCCCTGCGCCGGCCTGCTCCAGCTTTTTTGCCCACTCAACCACGTCTAAATCAATTTTCTGCGTTCCGTCGTTAATGAAAACACTATACTTACCAAAGAAATTTTTTTTAGCATCAATTGAGGCCACAACAGCCTGGGCACCAAAATGGGTGGATAATTGAGTTATAAAATCCAGCTGATGAAACGCCTGGGTATTGATCACGATTTTTTCAAAACCTATTGAAAAAATTTTTTTTGCAGTTTCAAAGTCTTTAACACCACCGCCATACGAAAGCGGCATGAAACATTCATTGGAAATTTGCTGAAGAATTTCAAAGGGTGGTTCCCTGCCTTCCTCTGAGGCACGAATATCCAGGAAGCACAATTCATCAACCTCCAGTTCATTAAATATTCTTACGGTATTAATTGGGTCACCAATGTATGCGGGGTTTTTAAATTTAACCGTTTTTACAAGGCTCTCACCAATTAGTTGCAGGCAGGGAATGACTCTTGTTTTCAGCATATATCAGAGCCTGGCAAAATTTTCAAAAATCTTCATTCCAAACTTGTGGCTTTTTTCGGGGTGAAATTGTGCACCATAAATATTTTGATGCTGAATGATGGAATGAAATTCAATTCCATACTGCGTAGTAGTGAGCACATCATTGGGGTTGTGGCATTGTACGTGGTAAGAATGTACAAAATAAAACTGCGGATCGGCAGGAAGATTTTCAATCAACAGGCCCGGGTTTTTGCCATGTACATAATTCCAGCCCATGTGCGGAATTTTTAATGAAGGGTTGGGCAAATTAAATTTTAGAGTGTCGGCTTGCAGCCACCCAAGTCCGGGCAATTTTCCTTCCTCACTCGACCTAGTTAGCAATTGCATGCCTAAGCAAATACCCATAACCGGAATTTTTTCTTCAAGGGCTTTTTTATCCAGCACTTCTTTTAAACCCTTCTCAGCGATGCGTTCCATTGCAGCATCAAAAGCACCTACACCAGGCAATAGTATTTTAGTTGACCTTTTAATCTTTTCAATGTCGCCTGTAATTTCCGATTCCACCTTAATACGCTTAAACATATTTTGAATGGAACCGAGGTTGCCCATGCCGTAGTCAATAATAGTAATCACATCATTCAATTGGAAAACAATATTTCATGTAAAAACTACGTGGCACCAGGTGCGATTTCATTAGCAGGTAAAAGAAGGGGCGCAACAGTTCGAATCTTTTTTTATACGTTGGATATTCGTACCAGTATTTGGGTGGCCGTTTCATGATTGCGTTAAACGATTCATCGGTAAAACCCAACCGCTTTTTAAAATATGCCACCAGCTCAGGCTCCAGGTAAGGTGATGTGTTGTAATATTCCTCCAGAGCATCACTCCTCTTCATTTGGCCACTGCGTACCGACGCGGAAAGGCTGTTATTTCTATAATCGATGTGAAATTTTTCGGGGAAATAATAACTGTGGTTGAATGCCGTCATTCTGTTTTCGAGATGATGCCCTCCGTAATATTCCCAGCCAAATTCCTTTTCCAGGAATGCTCTTGCCTCTTCTTTACTATATTGAATATACCAGAGCGGCCTTATTTTTTGTATCCGTTTGATGGTTGTCCATTTAATGAATTTTGAAAAGGTCATTAACGGATAAGTTTTCATAGGCATGCTGCCAAACTTTTTATGGATGGATTTTATATATTTACCATCAAAATAATTTTTACCCAGCGGCGAGATTCCTTCTGCAATGAATGAATGTCCTTCCAGCACATACTTCACCTTATACTTATTAGCCGCCCGGTACATTGTTTCGGCAAGAGCCAGATCGGTGGAAGCTTCAATCTCCGGTACATCGGCTAAAAAAAAAGAGCGAAAAATATCATCTGCTTCTTTATTATTTACAACCAGTGTAAACAGGTCAACATTTAATTTGGAAAGGACTTTTCGGATGTTTTCGGTAGCAATGGCTGTATTCCAGGTATTATCATAATGTACAGCAAGGGGGCGTAAACCATTTTGTAATGCCCAGTACACCATGTAAGAAGAATCGGTGCCACCACTTAAGCCAATTACACAGTCGTATTTTTTGCCTTTACCATCGGCCTTTATTTTTTCAATAATTTTTTGAATTATTTTTTCACCTTCAGGCTTCCCTGTATGATATTCCTCAATTAAGCTATCCACCATGTGGCAGTAATTGCAAACGCCCTTTTCATCAAACTTAATAGCGGGGATTGACTCATCATAAATACACCGGGTGCATATTTGTTTGCCATTAATGCGCTCCACTAACGGATTTTTTTCCTGGCCCGTTGTTATACCTTCTGTCATGTTATTTTTTTAAAAACCTTCCCGAATAACAAGCTTCTTCTTCGTGGAAGAAACTTAACTCCAGGTGGTTATCAGCAATCATTTTTAAAAAATCTTCCCTGGAAAAACGTTTGGCATTGCTGGGCGCATACCAGTCGTAGTTGGTACTCTTGCTCAAATCAAACCCCCAGTCATCTTTCCAAAAACATTTTAGAAAGTTCCAGTAAATAAATCGCTGTATGTCGTATTTACCTCCCTTAATTCCAAGCAGGGGAATGTCAGGAGATTCAAATTCAATTTTTAATTCGCTTAATCGCTTACCCAACTCTGTAAGTTGTTCGGAGAACTTCCACATCTCCTCGTTGCTTATGTTATGTGTTGCTTTTCTGAAATAATCATCCACCAGTTCGCGGGGTAATGCTTTTTGTGAATACACGTAACAGGCAAACTCACCTTCTCTTTTTGTAATTTCCGACAAGTGGGCAAAAGTATTTTCCGGCACTTCGGTATGCATAATCACCTGGTCGCACACTACAAAATCTATGCTCTCAGTTTTCAAACCCGTGTTGCTTATATCGCCCTTCAAAAAAAATAAGTTGGGCAGGTGAGCAAAGTTTTTTGCCGCAAGTTCCAGTGCGTCAGAAATGTCAATTCCAATGACAATACTTTCAGGGGCCAGTTTTGCAAACCATCCGGCTTTATAACCCAGCCCACAACCTGTGTCAATAATTACTCTCTTATCAAGTAAATAGTTTTTGAGCGCCTCTTCTGTTTCAAAGCCGTACAATTTCAGAAACCAATCGAACTGGAATTCGTACAGCTTTTCAATATTCTGGTACTGTTCCGCCTCCGTCCACTTATCACTAAAGATTTTTTCTGTTTGCGCCTGGTTAGCATCCTCAACGTTGCTATTGGTGGCCGGAACAATGCAATTTCCTTGAATGTTCACTTCATTTTTGAAGAGCTCTTTTATTTTATCAGTCATGCTTATGAATTAAGTGTGCGGGCAGGCGAGCCGGCAATTTTACTTCCTGCGGGGTAAGATTGATTTACAAAACTATTAGCGCCGATAATCGATGCGTTGCCAATGGTCACTCCTTTGGCAATAATTGTATTTGGTCCTATGTAGCAGTTATCGCCAATCTTGGTACTATTATATATGTATGGCTTCGCCCCACCTGTTACTGCCCATTCAACACTGTCGTGCGAATAGATTTGTACGCCGGCAGAAATACTACAATTACTTCCTATCTCAAGGCCACCCGATCCATCTAAAATGGTGTATGGTCCAATCCATGTTTTCTTACCTACTTTAATACTGCCAAAAATGCAACAGCTTTCATACACAGAGCTTTCTTCACCAAACCCTAATTCCCTGGCTCTTTCCCACCTGTCAAATACCAATTCGTTTAAAGGCAGGGAACGATTGAAATCTTTCATCATTGCCTGGTTGAGCGAAGTTTTTAAAAGTTTAAATAACCTAAAAAATTCTTCAAGTTCTTCATCATTTAATTGTGCTATGATTTTCTCTCTATCCAAGTTCATTCACTTTTTCACCATTGATGAAAATGCGGCACCACCATTCAAAGTTCATCATGCTCCAAAGAAGTAAGCGATGATTTATTTTTTTATTGATGTGCTCATCGATAATATACCCGGTGTATTTAGGGCTGATAAACTCAGAACTCACCGTTTTTTTATTCAACAATAATTCTTTCATGTAGGCGGCATTTTCGCCACGGTACCAGCTTTCATCGGGAGCGGAAAAACCCTGCTTTTTCCGGTTGATTATTTTTTCTGGTAAAATGGTTTCCATCGCTCTTCTTAAAACATTTTTTCCGTCATCATACTCGGTGTAAATTTTTTTCTTATCCCGGTAATCATTTTCATCAATCTTCTTCATCATCTCCAGGTTTCCCAGTTTGTGCCTTACCGGAATTTTTTGTGCAAAGTTCACCAGGTCATTATCAAGGAAGGGAAAACGCTCTTCAAGACCATGCGCCATCGATAGCTTATCACCCACCAAAAGAAGGCCGGGCAAAAACGTCTTTATTTCAAAGTAAAGTGAGTTGTTGATATGCTGTTCAGGTGTATCGTACTGAAGTTTTTCATTAAAGAGAAATACTTTTTCAAAAATTTCCCTTGGTTCACCTGCATTCATTCTGGTCCAGGTGTGTTCAGTGAACAGTTGTGATTTTTGTGTTTCGGGCACCATGCGTTGCCAGAAGTCGTAGTACTGGTTGAAGAAATCTTGCTGGCTAAGCGATTTAAAAATGCGATAGTACCGCCAGGGATAACCGCCAAACAATTCATCGCCACCGGTGCCTTGTAAACAAACCTTTACAAATTTTGACGCTAGCCGTGAAATGTAAAAGTTGGGATAAGACATACCAACCCGCAGGTCTTCTAAATGCCAAACCAATTTAGGCAACGACCAACGCAGGTCACCCGCATTCATTACCTGTTCGTAATGTTCCGACTTTATAAAATTTGCCGTGAGTTCCGCATCTCTGCGTTCATCATAATTAGCCTCCACCCCAGTCACCTCGCTCATGTCGAAACCACAGGTAAACGTGTAAAGCCGGCTGATTTGCCTGGATGCCAAAACCGCAATAGAACCTGAGTCCATACCACCCGACAAATAACTTCCTACCGGCACATCTGCAACCATTTGTTTGGCCACAGCATTTCCAAACAGCCTTTGGGTTTCACTTCTCGCATCTTCAAATGAAAGGGTTTCATCGGGGCGGGAAAAATCGTAATCCCACCATGAATGATGGTGCACTACAGAGGTAGCACTATTGATGCAAACGGTATTTGCCTGAGGCAGCATATACACCCCATCAAACAATGTTCGATACGTAAAAAGATTCTGGAAAGTAAAGTATTCGTTCAATGCATCTGGGTTTACCTGCACACGAAACGAAGGGTGGGTTAGAAAAGCTTTTATTTCCGAAGCAAAAAGAAAGGTGCCGTTCTTAAGATAATAATACAAAGGCTTTACGCCAAACCTGTCACGGCTTAACCATAGCTCATTAGTTTTTGTGTTCCATGCGCCAATGGCAAACATACCATCAAGCCGTTCAAAAAAAGCGGCTCCGTATTCTGACAGTCCCTCACAAATTACTTCGGTGTCGCCGGTAGAAATAAATTCATGTCCCTTAGATTGAAGCTCGAGTTTTAACTGGCGGAAGTTATAAATACAGCCATTGAATACAATAATCCACTCGCCATTTTTAGAAGCCATTGGCTGCCGACCTTTTGGCGAAATGTCGAGAATGGCCAACCGGCGGTGACCAAGACCTATGTTTTCCTGCACATAAACGTCTTCGCCATCGGGGCCACGATGGGATAACGACCGTGTCATTTTTTTGATATCGTTATCACCAACAGCCTTTCCTCCTAGATGAAATATGCCTGCAATGCCACACACAGATTTATAATGATTTTAAAGCAGCAATGATGTAATCGAAGTCTTCTTTCACCATTTTATTATGCAGTGGAATGGCCATTGAGTATTGATCGGCAGCAAACGCACCAGGAAAATCCTGCGGCTTAAAACCATATCTTTCAACGTAAGCACCTAACATGTGTACAGCATGTGTTCCCGGGCGGGTAGCAATACCCTTTTGCTGAAGCACTTCCATCATTTCGTTGCGCTTCATTGGCGATTTGGATTCATCAATGAATGTGACATAACTCTGCCAGCCATGCTTGTAACCTTCGGGTACTACAGGTGTTTTCAACCAATCAATACCTGCCAGGTGTTTCGAATAATATGCGGCCCATTCGTTCCTTTCTTCTATAAAGCCCTGCAGTTTTTTTAACTGAACAAAGCCAACGGCGCCTTGCAAATCCGTCATGCGGTAATTGTAGCCGATAATATCGTAGGCTGCCAGCAAATACGGCTTAGCCCCGTGGTGCCTTTGTTCTTCCGACACCGAACCGCCGTGATTGCGCAGCATATCTAAGTGAGACGCAATCTCATTATTATTAGTAGTCAGCATTCCGCCCTCGCCACAGGTTACTGATTTACGTGGATGGAATGAAAAGCAACCAACATCACCCAGGCTGCCTGCAGGCTTGCCGTGCAAAGAAGCTCCTGCGGCACAAGCACCATCTTCAACAATTTTTAATTGGGGGAAGTTTGTTTTTATATAGTCTATGTCGGCGCACAACCCAAACAAATGAACAGGAATAATGGCTTTTGTTCGGGATGTGATTTTGCCAGCTATTTGTTTTACATCGATATTAAAGGTTTCCGTATCCACGTCGATAAAAACAGGTGTGGCATTGCAATACAAAACCGCGTTGGCGGTGGCCACCCAGGTAAAGGCAGGTACAATCACTTCGTCGCCCTCACCTACACCGCAGGCCAGCAATGCTAAATGCAAAGCTGTGGTGCAGTTGGAGACAGCCAGTGCGTGATCTACCTGGTGCATTTGTGCAAACAGCGTTTCAAACTCTTTTACTTTAGGCCCCTGTGTTAACCAGCCTTTTTCAATTGGTTCTCTTACCGCCATCCACTCTTCTTCGCCCATTGAAGGAATGGCAATGAGAATATTTCGTTTTTCCATTACTGTTGTCATCATAGTTGTTTATTTATACTTGCCGCTGTCCCTCCAGTCAATAAGGCGCTGCAAGCCGGTTTCCAAATCGTAATTGAATTCAAATCCAAGATCTTCTTTAGCTTTTACAGGGCATCCTATCCTGTTTTTTACCAGGGCCCTGCCATCATCGGCGCTGTAGGGTTTGTAGGTTACTTTTAAATCAGAATTTTTCATTCGCAAAATGGTATCGCACAGTTCCCGAATGGAGGTTTGCACACCGGTGCCTACATTGTAAAAACCAAATTCTGTATCACTTTGTAAGGCAGCAATATTACACCTTGCCACATCTTCCACATAAATAAAATCGTACGCCTGGCTGCCATCTCCGTTGATAACCGGTGGCTCATTGGCGTCAATTTTATTGAGCATGATTGGAACAACACCTGTGTAGGCTGCCGTTTGATCCTGTCCGGGACCATAAACATTCATATACCGCAAACCAATGACCGGTAAATTATACCGGTCGTTAATTGCAGTACACATGGCTTCTCCCGCAATTTTTGTAGCGCCGTAAAAATTTTTATTGTTATAGGGATGCTCTTCCGTCATTGGCACTTGTACCGCATCTCCATAAACCGAGGCGGAGGAAGAATAGATTAGTTTTTTCACTTTGTTTTTCACGCAGGCTTCAAGCACGTTAAAGGTGCCTTCAATATTTACAGTAAAAGCTGTGCGGGGAAAATCTTTGCAATGCAATAACCACATGGCGGATAAATGAAAAACATAATCAACACCTTTCATCGCATCTTCTAACAAATCTATATCCCGGATATCGCCTCCATTTTCGTTGACGGTGCATCGGCTATCTTTTAAGCAATCCTCAATGTTCTCCCACTTGCCCCGGGTAAAATTGTCGTAAATAACTACCTGGCCAACGTCATGCTTTAATAGTTCTCTAACCACAAAGCTGCCAATAAAACCGGCACCACCAATAACTAATACTTTACTGTTTTTTAATTCCATGATTTTTAAATTGAAAAGGGATGAGGCGAAATTTTTTGGTTGGCGAACGGATGATAGTCGCCTGTTAAACCTACCGGTGATTGTGCTCTTATTTCATGCGCCAGTTCAATGGAGGGAAGCGCCTCTTTTAAATTAAATCCCGTGCCTTCTAAAATGGCCTGGTAACTTTTTGTATGAAGATCGGTAAACCCCTCACTGAATTCAATTTCGTTTCCTTCTATGGTGATGGAACGGTAAGTACGCTGGCCTTTTTGTTTGATGGCCACCGGCAAAGCGTCTTCATTAATACTCAAAAACCACCGTACCCTTGCTCTTTCCATTTGTAAAAAACCGGCTGCCCTGTCGTGCGTATGTACATGCACAATGTTTTGTGTAACCTTACCAAAAATCCAGATGAGCATATCAAAAAAATGGATGCCTATGTTGGTTGCAATACCTCCCGATTTATTTACGTCGCCCTTCCAGCTTGTATAATACCAGTTGCCTCTTGAAGTGATATATGCTAAATCAAAATCAAAAATTTTAGCAGGGTCTGACTGTTCCACTTTTTCTTTCAACGCAATAATATCGGGGTGCAAACGCAACTGAAGAATATTAAAAACTTCTTTACCTGTTTCTTTTTGAATTTGATCAAGCGCTGCCACATTCCAGGGGTTTAATACAAGGGGTTTTTCGCAAATAACGGCTGCCCCCTGCCTTAGTCCAAAACGAATGTGCGAATCGTGCAGGTAATTGGGTGAGCAAATAGAAAGATAGTCAATGGGATTGCCGCTGCGGTGTAGCTTTTCCAAATGGCGATCGAAGCGTTCAAACTCCACAAAAAAACTTGCGTTTGGGAAATAACTATCCATCACTCCCACGGAGTCAAACTTATCCAAGGCAGCCACCAAGCTGTTGTTGGTTTCCTTTATCGCTTTTAAATGGCGGGGAGCTATAAATCCTGCGGCGCCTATCAGGGCAAAGTTTTTCATTGACTATTTAATTTTCCTTACGCTGTTGTTTTCCAAAAAATACTCTTCGCCACTCTCCCCGCAACTTGCCATTCCCTTTTCATCAAAGTGTAAACGATGTCCCAACTCGCTCATCCATCCTATATGTTTTGCAGGATTGCCCACCACCAATGCATAAGCAGCAACCGCTTTTGTAATAACCGCGCCGGCTCCAATAAATGCATATTCGCCAATTTCGTTTCCACAAACGATTGTAGCATTTGCACCAATGGAAGCTCCTTTTTTTACAAGGGTTTGCTTGTACTCATTTTTCCGGCTAACTGCGCTGCGTGGATTAATAACATTAGTGAACACCATGGATGGCCCCAAAAAAACGTCATCCTCACAAATCACTCCCTCGTAGATAGACACATTATTTTGTACCCGGACATTCTTGCCCAAAACAACTTTTGGAGAAACCACTACGTTCTGACCAATGTTACAACCGGCTCCTATTTTGCAACCGGCCATAATATGACTGAAATGCCAGATTTTAACTCCATCACCAATCTCGGATCCTTCATCAACAAAAGCACTGGCATGCGCAAAATATTTTTGATCTTCCATAACGCCTCTAACCAACTTAGTTTTTCGTTTTTTTGATAACCTGGTAAAGATAATTTCCGTAGCCACTTTTAATCAGGGCATCGGCCTGTTGTTTTAGCTGGGCTTCGTTTATAAAATTCATGCGATACGCAACCTCTTCTATACAGCCAATTTTTGTTCCCTGCCTTTTTTCAATTACCCTTACAAATTCACTAGCATCGCTGAGCGATTCGAATGTACCTGTATCAAGCCATGCCGTTCCTCTGTCTAAGATTGCAACTTTTAATTTCCCCTGTTCCAGGTATTGCTTATTCACATCTGTTATTTCGTATTCGCCACGGGGCGATGGTTTGAGATTTTTAGCAATCTCCACCACTGTATTATCGTAGAAATACAAACCCGGCACCGCATAATTTGATTTTGGATCTGCCGGCTTTTCTTCAATAGACAAAACTTTATTGTCGCCATCAAATGCTACAACCCCATAGCGTTCGGGGTCGCTTACTTCGTAGGCAAATACATAGCCGCCATCTACATTATTTAATGCCTGTAACTGACGGCCAAGACCCGTACCGTAAAAAATGTTGTCGCCCAATACAAGTGCAACTTTATCACTCCCAATAAAATTTGCGCCAATTACAAATGCCTGCGCCAAACCGTTAGGTACTTCCTGAATGGCATATTCAAACCTGCAACCTACCTGGCTGCCATCGCCCAATAATCTTTTGAATGAGGGATTGTCTTCGGGTGTGGTGATGATTAAAATTTCTTTGATGCCCGCCATCATTAAAATAGAAAGCGGGTAGTACACCATTGGCTTGTCGTAAATGGGCATCAACTGTTTTGATATGGCTTTGGTAATAGGGTAAAGCCTTGTGCCGCTGCCGCCGGCGAGAATAATTCCTTTCATAAAGTTTTAAAAGTAAAAAGTAAATTTTGTTGCTGTTGTTGTATCATTTTGATTGTAGAAGCAGCATTAAGGCCGCGTTCGAGTATTAAACACCATTACTGTAAAGTTGGTATTCTTCCATTACGCAGCGACAGTAAGATAGATTTAACCTCATGCGGTTGAAAAAACAACATGTCCTTCAAAGTGGTTTCGTATCGCCTTGTATAAAAATACATTCCTAAAAAAGCGGTAGCACAATAACTTAAAGAACTGGCAATGGCGCCACCTGTTAATCCATATACGGGTATAAGCAAAAAATAAAAAATTATGGCCACAATAAATCCTGCCAGCGAGGCCCAAAAATTATACTTCAGTTTACCAGTGCCGGCAAAGACCGAGGCCGATATCATCACAAAAATGTAGGGTAAGCTACCGGCTAAAAAAATAAAAAACAGCGGAACACTTTCAGAAAAATCTTTTCCAAATAAATCGGGAATAAACAAAGCACAAATACATGCAAATGGAAGAAGCATTAGTGTACTGATGAAGGCCACCCGGCAAAGTTTATTTGTTTTGGCTACAAGTTCTTTATGAGGCAGCTGCCCACTCATGGGAAATAAAATAAGGGCTATTGACTGGGGTAATATCCAAATTAATTGCGAGAGACTGGCCGACAGGGAATAAACACCCAGCCCTCCACTTCCGTAATAATGATTAATTATCCAAAAGTCCATTCGGTGATTTAAAAATTGAAGCAGTGAACATACAAACGCCGTAAACGAATAGGTAAAAAACAATTTAAGCTCAGGGGATGTCATAACCGTTGTGGCCGGCCGAATATTAATTGTGCTTTTATAGAAATAAATGTAAGTAACCAGTACCAGCGCATTAATGCCAATGATTACCTGTACAAAGCTTTTAACACTCAATTGTTCATGGCCTTGCAGAAAAAATATAAGCGCTGCTACTAGTGTGAGGGCCTGGATGCACAGATTTAAAAGTATCACCGTTTTAAAATGCTTCAGGCCATTAAACAGTGAGCTGAAGAATGTATTGGCGATATTAATGACCGACATTAAAACCAATAGCACGTAATACGATGGCTCGGGATAAGGCACCACCTGTAAAGATGGAAAGACTGAAAATATTATTACGGCGATGACGACTAGTGTGGAGATAATAAAAAAAAGGAGCAACACCGTTGAGATTAATTTTTTAATCCCGGCCTTTAGCGATGATGCGTAATAACTGATTGAGGACTCGAGGCCAACCGAAAAACCCTGTACCAAAAACATGGCGGTAGTTGTTAGCAGTACATACGCACCACGGCCTTCAGCACCCAACAGCCGTGCTACCAGAATTACAATGATAAAACTCATGATGGTGTTGAGCACCTGGGCAACAATGCTAAGCGATATGTTTCCCCTCCAGTTCATGAATTATCAAAATTGGTATGCATCATTATAGTGCTACGCAACGCCGGAAACCGTGTCTGTAACAATTTCTGGAGGTATCGCCTTCTGTACTCATGGGGTTCGTAACAAACAAAATTGTACTGAAAATTGGTGTAGCCCGCAAGGGTTAAATTTTTAGCCAGGGTATAAACCGTAAACCAAAAACGGTGATCGGAATTGATGTTTTCTTTATGGCTAAGTGCGAATCTAAAATTCTCCAATGCAAATGCATTGGGTACCGAAATAAGCACCTCTTTTACAAAAGGGGCGTATTTACTTTTCAATTTTTTTAAGAACTGAATGGGATCATTAACATGCTCCAGAATTTCGCCGAGGATCATCGCATCCCATTGTTCCTCCTGTATCATACTTCCCACCGGCTCGTCGCTTGTTATGTCTTCATAAAAAACATTCTGATAAATTGTTTTCTCTTTTACAAAAGCAAGTGCCGGGCGGTTTATATCAATACCTACTTGTTTGGCTGCTACCTCATCAATCTTTTTGTGCAACCAGGTGTCGGCATCTATTTTTTTTTGTATCAACTGCTCATGGTCTAAACAGCCCACGTGAATTATTTTTTTTCCGCGACTGTAATCGCAGACATAACTGATTCTGTCGGGGATATTTTTTTGAGATTTTGCAACCGTAATGTAAAGCCCTTCACTAAACTTTTCATCGTTGAGGTAGGGGATGATATTGTTAGTAAGCTTCATTACAACACCGTATTGAAATGTTTAACCAGCCGCTCAGCATTTTCAAATGCATTAAACCTCTGCTCGTATGTTTGGAACGCCGCCCGTGGTTTTGCAAGTTGTATTACGCTTGCAGTCAATTTAAATTCTTATACCACTCTCCACATACCGCACCATCACCTGTCCGCATACATGTTTTCGTAATATTCTTTATAGTGCCCTGAGGTAATGCTGTTCAGCCATTCCCCATTCTGCAAGTACCAATCAATTGTTTGGCTGAGCCCTTCCTCAAATGTTACACTTGGTTGCCAACCCAATTCTTTATTGATTTTTGTTGCATCAATTGCATAACGCCTGTCGTGGCCGGGGCGGTCTTTTACATAGGTGATCAAGGCTTCGCTTTCGCCGGGTTGCCGGCCTAATTTTTCATCCATTTGTTTGCAAAGCAATTTTACCAAGTCAATATTTTTCCACTCGTTAAAGCCACCAATGTTGTACGTATCTCCGTTTTTTCCATGGTGAAAAACAAGATCAATCGCCGTTGCATGGTCTTTTACAAAAAGCCAGTCGCGGGTATATAAACCATCGCCATAAACCGGCAGTGGTTTTTTGTTAATGATGTTATTGATGAAAAGCGGAATTAATTTTTCGGGGAAGTGATAAGGCCCGTAGTTGTTGGAGCAATTGCTGACAACAACAGGCAGACCATAAGTATCATGATAGGCTCGTACAAAATGATCGCTTGCGGCTTTTGATGCGGAGTAAGGGGAGTGTGGATCGTAAGGGGTTTGCTCGGTAAAAAAACCAGTGGCACCTAATGCGCCATATACTTCATCGGTGCTTACGTGGTAAAAGCGGCAAGCTTCGAGTTGTGAGCCATGGGCTGCGAGCCAATTTGTTTTTGCAGCATTTAATAGGTTAACGGTGCCCACCACATTTGTGTAAACAAAATCGAGTGGCGATAAAATGGAGCGGTCAACGTGCGATTCGGCAGCAAGATGTATAACACTATCCGGATTGTAATGGGTAAAAACTCTTTCCAACTCGGCTACATCAAGCAGGTTTACTTTTTCAAAAATGTAGTTGGGAAGTTCTTCAACGTCTTTTAGGTTTTCAAGATTGCCGGCGTAGGTAAGCGCATCGAGATTGATGATTTTGTACTGCGGGTATTTTGTTACAAACAGGCGCACTACATGCGAGCCAATAAAACCGGCGCCGCCGGTGATGATGATTGTTTTTTTTTCAGCTTCCATTTACAATTTAGTTAGTTATGTATGTTAGTTGATTTTATACCATTCAAAAGCCATCTTCAATCCCTGCTCTACACTAACAGCCGGGTGGTACTCCAATAAAGTTTTTGCTTTTGAAATATCGGCAAGGCTGTGTTTTACATCGCCTGCACGTTCGGGGCCGTATGTGGGTGTAAGTGAGCTTCCGGCAATTTTTGTTATGCTACCAAACAATTGGTTCAAAGTTGTTCTTTCACCAAAGGCAATATTATACACCTGGTTTAATGCCTCGGAGTTTGTGGTAAACAAGGCCCGTTCATTTGCCTGCACCGCATTGGCAACGTAAGTAAAATCGCGGCTGTGTTCACCATCGCCATTAATTATTGGTGCCTCATTATTGATAACCGATTGCATGAACAATGGAATAACCGCTGCATAAGCACCAGCAGGATTTTGTTTGGGACCGAATACATTAAAGTAGCGCAGGCCAATTGACGGAAGGCCGTACACATTGGCAAAAACTTTTGCGTACAATTCGTTTACGTACTTGGTAACTGCATACGGCGACAGTGGGTTGCCTATTTTGTCTTCGGTTTTTGGCAGGCCGGGGTGATCGCCGTAGGTAGATGAGCTGGCAGCGTACACAACTCTATCCACACCAGCTTCCTTTGCGGCGGTAAAAATATTGAGTGTGCCGGTGATGTTTACATTGTTGGTTGTAAGGGGATCTTTTATTGAGCGGGGTACAGAGCCCAGTGCTGCCTGGTGCGAAATGCGGTTGATGCCTTTGCATGCAGCAAGGCATTCATCATAATTTCTTATGTCGGCTTCAACAAATTCAAATTTGGGATGCGAGAGAAGAGGTTCGATATTTTGTTTGCTGCCGGTTGCCAGGTTATCCATTACCCGAACCAACTCAACTTCTTCTATCTGCAATAAATGTTCGGCAAGATTAGAACCAATAAAACCAGCGCCGCCTGTAATTAATAAACGCATTAAACTGTTCCTCTTTTAGATTTCTTTTTCTTCCAGGTTTTTGTATCAAGCCAGCCAAACCATTTTCGCATGAGTGCTGGTTGCATCTCGGCTTCATCATCAAAGTAGCCCGATGTATAGCCACGGCCATAACCATATCTTCCATAACCATAATAACCATAACCCGAGCGGAGTTTGACATCATTCAACACCAATGAAATTTTTGGCAGTTTGCCTTCGCGGTGAAACTCATCAATGAGGCCAATTTGTTTTTTATACGTGTGTCCCTGGCGTACAATGTAAAGTGTTGCGTTTGCAAATTTGCTTAGGGTCATGGCATCACTCACCATACCAACCGGAGCGGTATCTATGATCACGACATCAAAGTTTTCTTTCAGCCAGGCAAAAACATCCTGTAGTCTTTCATCGAGCAATAACTCTGATGGATTGGGTGGCACCGGCCCACAGGCCAGCACAAAAAGATTATCGTGGTCGGGCACGGGAACGGGTAGCTGCTCCAAAGTAATTTTGCCCAGGAGGTAATTGGTGAGGCCTGGTTTTTTTGTCATTTGCAGGTGCGACAAAATTTTTGGCTTACGAATGTCGAACTCCAGGATAATTGTTTTTTTGCCGGTAAGTGCCATTACCGCACCGATGTTTGTGCTTATAAAAGATTTTCCTTCGCCGCTAAATGAGGAGGTGATGAGGACGACCGGATGTGTAATATTTGCAAGGATATATTGCAGGTTGGAGCGCAGTATACGAAACTGCTCGGCCACTACGCTACGGCTATTTTGGGTTACTACCATATCCTTGTCGGCGTAGGAGTGACCTACTTCGGCAATGATGGGTGCGGACGTGATGCGTTCAATATCGTTGCGGGTTGATACTTTATCATTCAATAACTCAATTCCAAAAATAAAAAGGCCCGGGAGTATAAGGCCAATGAGTGCGGCCAATATTTGCGCATTGCGGCGGTTTGGTTTTACCGGCGTCATGTTCACGGATGCATTGGTAAGCACCTTTGTATTAGAAATAGTTGCCGCAATTTTTATAGCCGATTCTTCTCTTTTTTCATTGAGCAGATTAAACACCCTTAGTTTACTCTGCTGCTCTCTTTCCATTTCAATTAATATTTGCTGCTTGGCGGGCAGGGTTCTAACCTGCGATAAAACGCTGGCGTTTTTTCCCTCAATGCTTCCCATAGTTTGCCGGTAGGCTGATTTAATATTGCCAAGGTTTTCAGAGATTTTAGTTCTCAATTCTTCAATTTCTTCATCCTTCTGTTTTACAGCCACATTGCCCGGAGGTGCGTTTTCCAATAACGCTTTACGCTCCAGCTGTGCCTTATTGTAACCAGTTACTAATTCATTAAGAGTAGGATCTTCCAACCCAAGGGATGAGGGTGTTGGTGTTGCATCAAACCGGCGGTTACGTATATAGTTATCAATCATCTCGGCGGTGTTCAACTGCATTCGCTGTACCGTTACTTCCTTATCGGTTTCCTCTAACCTGCTGAGGTAATTATTAGACTGTGCCTCGGGGCTTATTAAATTGTTGGCCTGCTGAAAAGCAAGCTTGCGGTTGGTGACACTATCCAGGCCCCTGGTTACCTCTGCAATCCTTGCATCAATAAATTCAACGGTTTGCCGTGTGGTGGTATTCTTGTCTTCAATGGTTGCTTTATCATACACTTCCATCAAACCATTGATTACATCGGCAGCCAGCTCGGGATTTGTAGCTTCCATTGTAAGCACCAGTATGCCGGTATTTTGCTTTGGTGCTATTATTAAGTTAGGTAAAAGATTAGCGGCCACCACTGCCGAAGGCTCCCAAATGAGATGATATTCGTTGTTGATGATCTGGTGGTTTGATTTCCGGGTCATTTTAAAAATGCCAAACTCGTTTTTAAAAACCTGGCCAAAGCCAACTTCCGTGGTTTCGCCGGTGAAACGAAATTTATTGTTGCTGGTAAACAGGAAGCGGAGTGAGAACGCTGCTGTTGAATCGAAAAGCTGCAACACCTCCATGGTAAATGGTGCCGATCGATAAATATTGAGCTCTTTAATTTTTCCTTTGGCCAGATAGGTAAAATTCAGGTTGAGCTTGTTCACCACCCGTTCCATTAGCGGCTGCGATTGTAAAAATTCAATTTCGTTTTGAATGTTCTTTTTGCCATCGGAGGCGAATATTTGTTCGAACTTATCGCCGCTTCCACTACTTGGCTCATCTCTTATAACCATTGTACCAGTAGAGCGATAAATAAGCGTAGCATACCTCAAATAAATGAACACCACAAACAGGGCAAGGGCCACTGAGATAATGAATAAAGGAAGAAAACGAATGTATTTAAAGAATAAATCTCTAACACTTAGTCCGGCCAGTTCGTTTTTTGATTGTACCTGTAAATCCTCCAATTTGCTGGGTGTTAAAAAGATTACTTAATGAAGTTTAGAATGAGTGCAATAGCAGTGATGATGCTGGAAGCGATACCAATTTGCTGGGCTACATTCTGCTGACTCCTTTGCTTCAATTTCTCAGGAGTTTGCTCTACAAAAACCACATCATTCTGCTGCAATTGAAAATAGGGCGAGTTGAAAAAAGCGCCTTTTGTCAGATCAATAGTTGCCATTTCACGCCTGCCTTCAAAATCACGCAATACTTTTATGGTATTCCGTTTACCAAATTCGGTCACATCGCCGGCTAGCCCCAGGGCCTCCAAAATATTTATTCTTTCGGTGGGTACATTAAATGTGCCTGGTGTGTTTACCTCGCCCAAAATAGTAATGCGGTAATTTAAAAACCTGATCACGACCGTTGGGTTGTTGAGCTGCCCTTCGAGTTTTGTTTTAATTAAATTTTCGAGGGCCGATTTTGAAAGCCCTTCAACCTTGATCATCCCCAGCCGCGGGTATTCAATATTACCATTGGCATCAACCAAAAAACCAGCCTGGCTACCGGCACCCGCTACGGTTGCGGGCAAGTTGTACGGCGCATCCACCAATGGGTTGATGCTTGAGCTATAAACCACAATCGACAGCAAATCGTTTTTACGAATGACAGGCTCGGGAGGCATCATCAGGCCGGTGATGGAAGTGTCGCTTACATTTTCCAGATAGTTTACGCTGCTTCTTTTTTGCACGGAGCAGGAGGCCATCAGTAAAATAAACAGTGCTGATACAATGGGAACAATGCGCATTAATGATTGTTTGACTTTGCGGCGGCAGTGAGTTTAGCTTTATCAATATACGCTATTAGCATAAATCCTAAACTTTCAATACACACTTTAACCGATTTATTTTTTATTTCTAAAACCCTGCCTTCATGGTCCATCATAGGGCCCGCGGTAATCCTAACCTTCTGCCCCGGGTCAAATTGCATTTTTACCGCCTCAACGTTTTCATATTCATCTAAAAACAGCCTGATGGTTTGAATTTCCTTGTCGCGAATTACGGCAGGTTTCCCATTCCAGTACACAAAATTTACCACGCCATCCGTCATGCGCACCGATGTTCTTTCCTCGTCTTCTACTTTTACAAAAACGTACGATTTGAATAAAGGCTCCTCAACAGTTTTTGTCCTGTCGCTCCATTGCCGCCGCACTTTATTGAGCGGGCAATAGTTTTCAATGCTTTTTTGTGTAAGCAGGGCGGCTACTTTTTTTTCCCATCGGGGGCGGGTATATATGGCGTACCATTTCAGGCTCATTGTGGAAGAAAAAGAAAAGAAGAGACAAGGAACAAGAAACAAGTAACAAGAACCAGAAGTAAGGAACCAGAAAAATAGGTCAAGAATATCAGGCCACACACCATTATAGCTGTAGGCCTTGTCCGCGTGTCTCCTGAACCTTGATCTTTAGTTCTTCCTTCTTATTCATGGCTTCGCCTGCTCAGTCACACCCTTAATTGTATAACCGATTAGTAAAAGCCGTGCAAATATAGGTTTTGCTGTGAGTGGCAAATGCACAAAAATTACAGATTGTGAACCAGTTAATAATTAAAGAGTTGTATTGCCAGGTGATCTGCAACACCGCTTTTCATCAGCCATTGAATAAGTGCCTGTAAATGAAAACATGAAATAAATGGGATTGGCTACATTTATCAAAACAACTTCTTTTGAACCAACGCTATTATTCCCTTGATGTTTTTAGAGGCGCTACCGTGTGCCTGATGATACTGGTAAACAACCCCGGCAGCTGGAGCCATATTTACAGTCCGCTGGCACATGCACCCTGGCATGGCATAACCCCCACCGATTTAGTTTTCCCGTTTTTTTTGTTTGCCGTTGGCAATGCTATGGCTTTTGTGATGCCCCGGTTGCAACAGGCCGGCGATGCAACTTTTTGGCGAAAAGTAATCAAACGAAGCCTGTTGATTTTTGGCATTGGCCTTTTTTTAAACTGGTGGCCGTTTGTTAGGTGGCAGGATGGAGAACTGCTGGGCAATGGCTGGACCTACTTAAATGCTGAGGGCAAATTGGTTGGGGTTAGAATTTTTGGCGTGCTGCAACGCATTGCCGTTTGCTATTTTTTTGCTTCGGTAATTGTTTATTATTTAAAACTGCGTGGGGCTTTTTTAGCAGGGTTGATTTTACTGCTTTTGTACTGGACACTTTGTTTTGTATTGGGCGATGCAGCCGACCCATACAGCATGACCGGCTGGTTTGGCAACCCCGTTGATATGGCTGTGTTGCACGACCCGCATATTTATCATGGCGAAAAATTTAACGGGCTGCCCTACCCATTTGACCCGGAAGGTTTGATGAGTACCATGCCCGCAATTGTGCAGGTAATTTTTGGATACTTAGTTGGCGATTACATTGCAAAACGCGGCAAGCACATTCAGCAAATGGAAGACAATGCAGTGAAGGGTTTTGAAATTTATCAAACAATAACGGTTTTATTTATTGCCGCCATGGGCATGTTGCTGGCTGGTTATGCCTGGAGTTTATCGTTTCCTCCCAATAAAAAAATATGGACTTCATCTTATGTTGTTGTTACCACCGGAATGGCAGTAGCCATTTTAGCCACCATGGTTTATTTTATTGAAGTAAAAAAAGTGCGTGGCTGGTGGACGAAGTTTTTTGATGTGTTTGGCAAGAATGCTTTGTTTGTTTTTGCACTGAGTGCTTTTTTACCAAAAGGTTTGCGGCTGATAAGAATACCAAATGGCATGAATGAAAAAGGCGTTCAGCTTTATACCAATCCTTGGAATTTTTTGTATGATAAAGTGTACAAGTTTGTACCGGGCGACCCGAAAATTGGATCGTTACTTTTTGCGTTGACGATTATTACGTTTATGTGGGGTGTATGCTGGTGGATGGATAGGAAGAAGATTTATGTGAAGGTGTAACACCTCACCCTCTACCCCTCTCCAGCGAAGCTGGAAAGGGGGGAAGTTAGGCAGCGGTGGTTTTACAATTCGCTTTCTTCCCCTACACTAACAAAGTGGTTTGGTGATTGATTATTTCTTCCGTCAGTTTGTTTATGATTTTTTGTCGGCAGCTGAATAACGATAAGGACGATTAAAGGAACTCCCGAAGTTGCGGGAGCAACGGAAGCGCAATAGATATTCTTTCGCCGGTTACAAAAAAATCGCCGGTACTTATAGCCAGCGATTCATTTTTATTGATTCAAAATTTATTTGCGTAACGGAACACTTACACCCGCATGTATGCCGATGTTGTTGAGATTTGTAAACCCAATTTCTTTAAAAGGCATGATGTTGTAACTGGCACCAAGCCTGAAACCCGTTTCGCCATTCTTCTTAAAAGGAATATAAATTCCTGCTTCGGGCCTTGCGGCAAAACCAAATTTTGTATCCTGCCCGCCAAACTCGCCAAGCAATTGTGTGTAGCTAATCAAATTACCGCCCACTCCCAATGCTGCATAAGGTTGCACCGTTGCACCTGGTGTAAAACTGTACTTTACCTGCGCTAATAAAGGAATGGTTTGAATAGAGTTTGAAAGCACCGCCGAAATATCGCTGCCATCTTCAAGCTTATATACCTGCCGTGGATTTTTTTGATAAAAATCTTGGAAGCCCGTTCCAAAACCTATTGAAAAGTTGTTGCTGATGCCATACAGTGCCTTGGCCTCGAAGCCGCGATACGATTTGTTACGAACATCATTTTTAAAAGATCCTTGTGGCAATGCAATGTTATAACCAAGATCTAATTTGGTTACACCTTTTTGCGCATAGGCCGTGGCCGAAAAAACAACGGCCGCAAATGCAATAAATATTTTTGTGTACTTCATTAGTAATTATTTAGGGTGTGGTTTGTATGTAAGTTGATTGATCAAATAAAGCCTGTACCTGGCTTTGTACATTGCTGCTGCGGAATATTCCGGAGCCTCGTATTATGCCACTCCAAATACCTTTTATAGTCTGGCTCGACGCAGCATTTTTTAAATCGAGCATATCAATAGATAGAAGTGCTTCTGTGCTTTGATAAACGCCGTAGGTTGGCGGAAAATAATAATCGTAGCCGCCATATCCCCAGTAGAAGGGATCGTAAAAACCATTGTAGCCACCATAATAGCCAGTGAGGTCAACTATGTTATTTGCCGTGTTGTAAATGCGGCTTACGTTAATGCCAAGGTCGGGGTTTTGGGTGCGGGCCACACGCCGGTAACCCCTTGCATTCAATGCATTGGCAACGGCAGTTGTAACCGCAACATCCCACGACGTGGCTTCGCGGCCTGCGGAGCGACCATTCTCAATGAGCGAAACCGAATCGGCAAGGCTGTAAGTTTTGTAAGATGAAAAATCTGCCGCAGAATCGCGGTTGGTAATATAGATCCGGCTTTCTTCTTCGGTTAGGTTTGATATAGGGTCTTTGGTGCAACTGCTAAAAACCGCTGTGGTTGCAATAGCGAACATTGCGATGAAAGAAGTTCTCGTCATAGATTTTAATTTAGTAATGAAGAATAAACGCAAAGCCAGTGCCTGTTTGCATAAGCCGGCACTAAGGTTAACAGGGTAGTAACAGAACGAAAGCGCTATAAAGGCAAATCATTTTTGTTGGCCGTGATGGTTAAATCTTCTGCTGAAAATTTGACAGCATTTGCAAACAAAAGGTGTGACAAAAATTTCCTGAATTGAGGAATGATGCAGCCAGGTTTTCTTACACCTCCCGGCATGTTAAATAATCACCTAAAAAAAGAGGCTGTTTAGCCTCTTTAAAAATTATTAGCATTCTGTTTTTATTCTCCCATTATTTCTTTGCATCCACCTCCACCCTTTTGCAGACTTTTCTTTCGCCACTGCTTGGGTTGCGCCCCATCCATTTTCACGATCTTCGGATGAAATACACCTACCGCTTCCACTAATGCAGTTTGTGCCGCCATTACTTCATAAATATTTTTGTACGCAAATGGTGCTTCATCTAAACCACCACCTAAAAGTTTTACTCCTTGTTTTTCCAATGCCTCGGTAAGTGCTTTATGCGTAACCGATTTTAATGCAGCTGTACGGCTCATCTTTCTTCCTGCACCATGCGATGCTGAATTGATAGATGCTGTTTCGCCTTTGCCTTTTACAATAAAACCAGGCGATGCCATGGAGCCGGGAATAATGCCCAAAACATTTTTGCCCGCAGGTGTTGCACCTTTTCTATGCACAATAACTTCTTTGCCTTTCCCGCCTTTCGCAGGATCTTCGACATACATTTCTTTCCAGGCAAAGTTGTGGTGGTTCTCTACCATTTTTATTGGCTGTCTTCCTAACTGCCTTGCAATTTTTTGGTGAATGATATGGTGACAGGCCGATGCATAATCTCCCGCTAAATTCATGGCCATCCAGTATTCAGTACCTGCTTCTTCAGCTAAATTCAGCCAGGCAAGATTAACTGCATCACCCGGCAGTCGTCTTTTTTCTTTTGCCAATTTTGTAAAATGGTTGGCAATGTTTGCACCCAATGCTCTTGAGCCGGAGTGTGATAAAAGACCAACATAATTGCCCGCTTCAACACCCAGTACTTCATCTTTTTCTTTCACTTCCACCACGCCCCATTCTACAAAATGATTACCCGAACCCGAAGAGCCCAACTGCTTCCACGCTCTTGCCTGCAAATTTTTTAGCATTGACAGTTCATCAAACTCTTTTCTTTCCACCACCTCGTGGTTTGATGGTGTTTGAAAAATAGAACCGCTTCCAAATAATGTTGCCTCATTTAATTCCCGGGTAAAATAATTTTCCCTGTCGGTTAAATCTTTTGGGTTGATATCGAAGATGGACAAACACATTCTGCAACCAATATCAACACCAACGCCGTAAGGTATTACTGCATTTTCCGTAGCCAGCACGCCACCAATTGGCAGGCCATAACCATGATGTGCATCGGGCATTAAAGCACCCGCAACTGCTATGGGCAATTTTGCGGCGGTGTACATTTGGTGCATGGCGCCTTCTTCAATTTGATCGGCACCAAAAATGCTAAAGTCAATTCCTTTTTCGTTCATGACTTCCTCCAAACCTCCTCCAAAGGAGGAAGCTTTTGGCAGAAGTGCTTCAACAATTTTATTGAGTACACCGTCATGCGCATATTGGTTAGGGCTTTGCAAAATGCTGCTTAATATTTCTAAAGCATCTTCTTTTGAAAGATTTTTGAAATTTTTTTCCATAATGTTCATGGCAAGAGAAATGACAGGTCCTTCGGGGTAACCTATTTTTCTTAATTCTTTGCCTGAGAGTTTTAGTTTCATGTTTTAATTTTTTAAAGCCGGCGATACCGCTATGATCAATCTTCCGTTGCGACGCTCCGTTCATCGTTCTGTAATGCTATTGACCATTATTGAAAGTGTACAAATGCTCCCGCATTTGAATTAAAAGCAAATTAATTTTATCAAGGTTTGGCGTTTCCTGCAAACCTGAACTTTGGTATAAAGGTGGAAGCTCTTTTCTTATTCTTTCTGCTCTTTGAACGAGTTCTTCATATTCGTACTTACCATTTTTAATGTCGAGCAAAAAATCCCGGTCGTTGCGAAAAACATTTACAAGACCATCGGTGGCAATTTCTTTTGCCATAAGCAGCAACCTAAAAACATGCATCATGTTTTTTGAGTCGTAGTTCTTTCCATGCGACATGGTTGTTTTGTAACGTTCGTCATTTCGTTTGGCAACCCATTCCCAATACTCTTTATATTTTTTACAATAAACCGAGTAGCCATCACGATTGAAATACAACATAGCAACCGGCACTTCACCTTTTGGGATGGAACTTAACGCCACTTCATTTGAAGTTTCCTTTCGTACTACACCGGAATAACTGTACACTTCGGAATAAAACAAATTATAGCAATCACGCAAATGCGGAAGAACAGTCATGCCAACATTATTGTCCTTCATGTTGTGCGCCGCGAAAAATTGCTTTGCTTCTATTGCTCCTTTGCCTTGATACACAAAACAAAAATCAAGCACCGATTTTCTTTCTTTGTCAACAGGATTTACAATCTTCTTTTCCAGACCATACGCTTTCTTTATCTGCGTAAAGGCATAATTGGCAAAGGTTTTTTTGCAAAGCTGTGAGATAAAAAGCTGAGGCTTTAAAACATCCATCAGTTTGTTTCTCGTCAACACACAATGCTCCGGCACGGCTAACATTTCCATGATGTTTGGATTGTTCCTTCCTAAAAGCTCCACAAAACGCCGCAACTCGTAATACACAATATCATTTGTCTCATTGGCTACCTGCTCTGGATGTTCAAGCGAAAAAAACAATTCCTTCGGCACAACATAAACCCCACGAATGTCCGTATCGGATGTTGGTGTATGTAAGCCATACGCTTTGCTGCCGGTGATGGCTTCAAACACCAACCAACCGTTGGCTTTTACATCATCAATTGTCACCTGTTTCATTTAGCGTGTTTAAAAAAAAGTTGTTGAGTAAAGTATAACTCTGCTCATTCACACCTAATTCATTTCTGTTTCCTTCTACAAAGGCAAACAAATTGGTAACAAATGTTTGCATGTTCTCTGTTTTTTGATGCATGTATTTTTCACCAACAGTTGCTTTCAGGTTTATCAGTTCTATTAGTTCGTTCCTCAGTTCTTCATCTATATATTTCATCAAACCTTCTATGTGCATAGGCAAAACCGTTTTGTCTTTTATTATCCAGTTGCACGACAGCAGCGACCGCACCAAGTAGAAATAGCTTTTGAGTTTTATCTCTTCTTTGTCTTTCAGTTCGTTCCAAAATTTTGTAGCCAACGAATGGTGATGATAGTAGGCTGCCGTTGGCGAATAATATTCCTGTATCAAACCAAGAAAATCTTTCTTAAAATCTTCGCTGGCATAATACTCCACCGGCGACTGAAATCTTTCAATCAACGCCACGTTTGATTTCTTCAGCAACACCAGGGCTTTTCGTAAATCCCAGCCGGTAATGTCAAGGTCGCCATCCATAAATTCTATGGTGTCCTTGGGATTGTTCAACCGCAAATACCAATCCTTGTCGTGGCGATAAATGAAACGTATATCATAGTCGCTGTCGGGTGAAGGAAAACCCCAGGCACGGCTGCCTGTTTCGCAGGCGAACAAGATTTTAATTTTATTCCTCGTTTCTATTTCGCCCAATTTGTGTTTTATGATTTCCATTTTGTTCAATTTATAATGCAACGCAAATTCGGTAAACGATGCTAATTTGAATTACCAACCGCACGAGAGTCCGCTTACGCTAAAGCTTCGGAGGATAAATGCGAGGCATCGAACGATTAACAGATATTCAAAAGCCGGTAACACAAAAAATAAATTTTAAAAATGATTGGAGCGATAAAATATTTTTCTTACCCACTCCAATCATACACCATTTCTTCGGCACGAAAATTTATCCAATTGTTCCAGTGTTTGTCAAACAAACTCAATTCATCACAACCTCGCTTCTTTTAAAGCCGACAACTTCAAACTTTTTTACTTCGGGTTGCTTGTCGTTTTGATTGGCAATTTCGGCCAGTGTCATTGGTGCTTCAATCTTTGTATCATAACCAAAATGGTTGGAAAGCTTTTGTGCTTTCACCATTTCCAGCTTTCCAAACTCATACCTGGCGATCAACCTTCCTTTTCTCATCAATGCTTCATCAATTAATTGAACGGAGCTGTTGAAAGTGCAGATAATTTGTACACTTAAACAATCGCTCAGCAAGCCATCACTTAGGTTAAGCAAGTTAGAAACAGAAGAATTGCTGTTGAACTTTCTGTCCATCATGATATTTTCCGCATCTTCAATAATAACCACAGCATTAGGGTTATCAATCAGCAGGTCAATAAACTCCGGGTTCATCAGGTTACCGGCCACAGATGGCGAAACAAACAAGACCTTCTTTTTCAGCATACCTATGAGGTAGCGCAGGTAAGTAGTTTTGCCCGTGCCCGGCAAGCCATGCAGCAACAAAATTCCTCTATCATTTTGTTGGTTCATGCGGTTGCGAATAATTTCATCTACTTCCTTAAAGTCATCATTGTAATAGAGGTCTGTGTTTAAGTCAGTTGGTTTAATTTCCAAAGATTTTAACTCAAGCCCGTTTGCACTGAGCGTTATGATGTTGATTTCAAAATCTTCCTTCTTCTCCGGCAACTTGTACTTACTTAGAACGGTAACAATAGTGCCAGCAAGGTCATAATTGTTATTTGCAAACAACACTCTCGCATAATCATTTCCAAGTTGAACAAGCATTTTATTGCTCAGTACAAAATAGGTTATGTCGAACTCCTGCTTTTCTTTTTCATGATTATAATTACAGGCCTGGTATATTTCAACAATTTTGCTATCATAGGTTTCATTGATGTACTGAAATGCTTTTGTTACATCAATATCATCTATCAAAGTCATGCTCGGGATTTTTTTGAAGCGGTATAAATAAAAACCTTTCGGGTCTATGTAAAAGCTTTCAAAAATATTCCTTGGCTGCTTAATAAAAATGTTGCGCAATTTTTGCAACCTCGGTTGCAGCATGTAAATAATTTTCACAATTACCACAACAAGCAATACTATCGCTATAAAAATGTTCATTTCTTTGTTTTTATCAATTCTCTTTTAATAACTATTTATACTTCCATAGTGGATTTTTACTGCACCACCTTGTTTGCACAACTGCTGCTTGCAAACGCATGTGGCTTGGCTTTGAAGGCGAACCCCATTCCCAAAATATATCCCATCGCTTCTTTTAAAGCATCGTTGCTTTTAAAGTTTGGATTGGTGTTGATGTCGGCATGCACTTCCATATCAACACCATACAACGTAAACAGATTGCACAGGCTGTACGCCACTTCAATACTCTTTGCTACTTCAACAAGCATACGTTGCTTGATGCTCATTTTTTGCGTGGTGGTTTCATTGTGTATGTACATAAATCCACCTTTACCTTTCCTGATGAAAACAATCACCGTTGCAAATTCGGTCTGCTTTCCTTTAACCTGGCTATCGGTACCAATGCAAACTTTTAGCTGATGACCGTTTTGTTTTTCACGCACAATTACACTGCGTACTTCATCTTCAATTGCACCCGTGATTTTAGTGCCATTTAATTTGCGCCATATTTTTTGCTGATGCATTGATCCACGTTTTTACGTTTAATAAATGTGGACGAAGCAAGACTCGAACTTGCATTATCCGTTCCTCATCCGCCTTTGGCGGACTACCATTGGAGCTATTCGTCCGTTTTGCGGAGAGTGTAAGAATCGAACTTACCTGGGCTGAACCCAACCACCGCTTAGCAAGCGGGTACAATACCACTCTGTCAACTCTCCCTTTATTTTTTTATGAACCAGAAGTTCACCTATCTATTAAGCCCAGTTTCCCCCGAAGTTTTGGGAGCACTCTTGTACGCTTTGTTGGTTACGCAACAACGGTCATCAGTCATCTTCCATCCGTCATCTCTCTCTTTGCGGAAACAGAATGATTCGAACATTCGTTAGTCGCTTAACAGGCGACCGTTCTACCATTGAACTATGTTTCCATTGTTGGCCCGGTGAGATTCGAACTCACAACCCTCCGGTTAAAAGCCGGATACATCTTCCAATTGAGCTACGAGCCAATTTTATGTTGTGATGACTGATGGACTTGAACCATCAACTTCTATCGTATCAGGATAGTGCTCTTCCAATTGAGCTAAGCCATCGTTGTTGTTGCGGCTACCGGATTCGAACCAGTAACTAAAGCTTATGAGACTTTCGAGTTACCATTACTCTAAACCGCAATTGAATGTTGGCCCGAAGAGACTTGAACTCTCAACCTTGAACGTATAAGGTTCCTGCTCTTACCATTGAGCCATGGGCCATCAGGTGGATGAAGAAAGAGTCGAACTTTCAATTTTCCCGTTAGAAGCGGGATGCTTTTCCATTAAACTATTCATCCATAAAAATTTCATCTCCTCAACACCATTGTTGGCTTAGAAAGAGTCGAACTCTCACCTCTGCGTTCGAAGCGCAGTATTCTTGTCCATTAAACTATAAGCCAGTGGAATGATGAACTACGAAGTGCTTAACAATTCCGGCAGGTGTACTTCTTCATTCTATATTATTTCTTCGTCTGTTCAATATTCTATCGGTTGACTTCGGGGCTCGAACCCTGTTCTCCACATTCACAGTGTGGCACTTTACCAGATAAGCTAAAGCCAACAGTTATTACCGGAACAGGACTCGAACCCATAACACAAGAGTCAAATTCCTGTATGGTACCTATTACACCATCCGGCATTTTGATTTAAAACTTATGAGGTTTCGTAAGAAGCTTTATGTTTTCAGACTCACTGTATAACCTCATAAGTTTTTTAAAAGAACTGTAAGCCTGGTGAGACTCGAACTCACACTACATGGTTTCTAAAGCCATTGCCTCTTCCGTTGGGCTACAAGCTTGTATAGCAGGCAGCACTCGAACCTGCATCCTCTTCGTACCAAGCGAAGTATCCAACCAATTGGAATGCTGCTATTTGTTTGCGGTGCGTACGAGAGTCGAACCCGTATCAACAGATAGACAATCTGCCATGATAGCCATTACACCAACGCACCTTGTAACCCGTACCGGAGTTGAACCGGCATCCTCACATAGAAAGTGTGAGATCCTTAGCCATTAGACGAACGGGTTAAATTTTTTTAGGAAAAGCCGCCCCGCAGCACCTTGCCGGGACAACTTATTTCCCTCCTTTCTGCACACGATAACTTTACTGTTTTACTTCTGATGGTTTTAAAAATTTGTTCAATAACCAATGAACAATCAATACCACTATTAAAAATTTGATCATCAGCATTTTTAATTTTCATAAAATAAAAAACCCGGTCGTTTTTGTTCGACCGGGTTTTTTAATGATGCAGTATGCCTACACAAAAAATATCTCCAGCCGAAAATGTTGATCTATGTTCTCCATGCGATTAATAAATGCACTTGTACTAAACGGGCATAATTTACCTGATACAGGTAGTGCTATCCAATACCCATTTGCTTGTTGATGTTTATGTTTTGTTGTTTGTTGCCTGTTCATTTTTGTTTTGTTGTTCGATAAATTAAAAGCCCCGCAGATTTTGCGGGGCTGTATGAAAAGTTTGATTTTTGAAATTTAAACTTGTGTTGTACACACCTCGCAAAAAGTATAATCCACCATCGGACTAAACCCCTTTATCGTTTCAATATGTAACTGATTGCGTAGCATGTTTTATTTTTATTTGCGTTGCAAAGATGGAAGAATTTTTTTGATGTAACCAAATGTTTTTTGAAATATTTTTTTGGGTAATCGCCAATTGACGGCTGAAACGTAAGTGTGCACAGGGTTTCAGCGGATAAAAAAATTAATGAATTGGTTCAGGCATGTCATCGTAAGTCATTCCAGCTAATTCTCTTCCACTCTTCTTCTTATTAACTCCGCCCCATTGCTTAAAGAAAAATGCAACGCCTTCTTCCAGGCACTGAAGTTTAATATCCCAAACCCACGACTCATAAATCGGCCTGGCCTTCCTCCCGCTTTCACCACCAACTATAACCCAATTGATGTTTTCTAAATTCATATTCTTTAAGGGACCGATCAATGGTTCGCAGGAAAGAAATTTTGTGTGTGCATTGGTTTGACGCAAAAAATCTATGCGGTGTGTTACTCTCGAATCTTCGACAGAAACACCCATCCAAATATTAGGTGTCCAAAGTAATTCTTGATGAACTTCAAACAAACGATCGGCTCTTTTTGTAAGAACCTGATAAGTGTGTTGCGGTGTATGGTTCATTACCGCAAATACTTTTTTTATAAACTCCAATGGTACTTCGGGATGAAATAAATCGCTCATTGAGTTTACGAAAACGATTTGAGGTTTTTTCCATTTGTACGGAGTTGTCAATTCATTTTCGTGTGTTCTAACCGCAAAGCCGTCTTTATATTTTTCAACACCCATGGCAAGCAGGCGTCGAGTCATTACTTCCGCGTAGCAATACTTACAACCCGCTGAAATTTTACCGCAGCCGGTTGTAGGGTTCCAGGTCATTTCCGTCCATTCAATACTTGATTGTGCCATAGTTACTGGTTATACTTTTTCACAATGTCGTTACCGATTTTAATTGCAGTCTGGTTATTAGAAATGAGGTAAAGGTGATACATGATTGAGTTTGTTGAATTTTTCAACTCGTATGGTTTAGAGACAAACTCAAATATTTCTTTTAATCTGCTCTGATAGAGTTTCGCAGATTTATCAATCGCGAATTGTTCTTTCTTTAGCTCAACCATTTCAGGAAAAAGAGTTTCCGACTTTTTGTAAAAGTATTTTTCTATTTCCTGACGTGAAAGGCCTAAGAAAATTTCAAGTCTTTCTAACCAAGCATCTGAAATTTGACCATTCTTCTTTAATAATCTGTTAACCCCTAGTCCAGTTGGAACCAAAATCCACATATCCATCGCCAAACCTCGTAATGCTTCGATGGAACGCCATTCAACTTGCATTCCACAAGGGTCAATGTAGGCAAGAGTTTTATAATTTTTATTCTTTGGGGTTCTTAAAAAATTTGCAAGGTCAATCATTTTCTTATTGCAATCGTCTTGTGTGGCATAAATTTTCTTTTTCGGATATGCCAACTTTGTGCTGGCATATAATCTTTTAAAATTGGCTTCACCTTTCTCAACAAAATAATATTCGTCGAAAGGACGCGGATCTTCAATTTCAATAATTCGCTTAGCAGCACCTATCGTAATGTCAACATCGTAATACCCAGATTCTTTATCGTCAACAACTTTCACAATTTCACCCGAGCCTGCGAAACCGTCAAAATAAAGCAGTTTCCAGTTGTATCGTTTAGCATGGACGTTCATAATACTTAAATATGCTTGCGCATATTCCACGAGAATTTCAATTTTTATTTTTGCCCAATTTCCCCCAAAATGATTCATAGTTGTTTAAAGTGGTTTGTAAAATACAATTATTGGGCAGAACAAGTTAGGTCTGTAATGTTAGCTCTAAACAAATACCGAAAATCCAAGCTCCATCTAACTGCCATAACTATGTTTTTTACCTCTTCACTTAAAATTCCTCGCACCACCAAACACTTTCTTCTCCCCTCCAACCCGCTTATCTCCCAACGGAACTTTTTCATCGGCCCGGGATAATGTCAGCAGCGGCAAGTCCTCGTTGCCGCCAATAGTTAGGCTGCGCAAAAGTTTTGAAAGGTCGTAGCCGGCATTCACAATTACATGAACCACCTCACCTTCTATCTGCACTGTTCCTTCGGCCATAAATAAGCGGGCGCCTAACAATGCTTTACGGTATGCATCCCTGATGTTTGGAAAGATAACAAGATTGGCAACACCCGTTTCGTCTTCAATCGTCATAAACCAAACACCTTTAGCAGTGCCGGGCCGTTGCCTTACTAATACAAGCCCGGCAACTTTCACTGGTTGGCCATTTTGCAATTTTGCTAAATCATTTGTAGCGGTAACATGTAACTGTTCTAACTGCGGTCGTAAAAAACTTACGGGGTGTGCTTTTATTGAAAGTGCTGTAGTGGCATAATCCTTTACCACATGTTCGGATGAAAGAAGTTGTGGCAATGCAATGTTTTCACCTAAGGCATCGGGTGATTGGTGATTGGCAAAAATTGCCTGCGAATAATCTTTGGTGCTCACTTCCCACAGTGCCTGTCGCCTGTCTAAGCCAATGGAACGAAATGCATCGGCATCCGCCAGTCGTTCGAGTGCTGCATTGCCGAGACTAATGGAGCGTAATTCATCAATGCTTTTGTAGAGTTGTTTTCTTCCGGCTACCAAAATTTCTATGTCCTCAATACGAATGCCTTTGATTTGTCGAAACCCTAATCGCAATGCATAATATTCACCACTTCGTTCTTCTAATTCATGATTCCAATTTGAATAATTAATATCAATGGGCCGCACATCAACAAAATGTTTTTGCGCATCCTGCACCAATTGTGCCGGTTGATAAAAACCCATAGGTTGACTGTTGAGTATTGCACAGGCAAATACATCAGGGTAAAAACATTTTAGCCAACACGACACATAAACTAACAAGGCAAATGAAGCTGCATGACTTTCAGGAAAACCATACGAACCAAAACCTTCCAGTTGTTTAAATACCCTTATGGCATATTCTTTCTCGTACCCGTTTGCAATCATTCCATTGATCAGTTTTTCCTGGAAAGCGGTTACTTTTCCATGCACTTTAAATGTGGCCATGCTTCTTCTTAATTCATCTGCTTCGGCAGGTGTAAACCCTCCGGCAACAATGGCAATTTTCATTGCCTGTTCCTGAAAAAGCGGCACACCTTTGGTTCGTTTCAAAATTTCTTTTAATTCTTCAGATGGATATTCTTCTGCCTCCTCGCCATTGCGTCTGCGTAAATACGGATGCACCATATCGCCTTGTATGGGGCCGGGGCGAACGATGGCGACTTCAATTACGAGGTCGTAAAATTTTCTTGGCCGCAGCCGGGGTAGCATTGCCTGTTGTGCACGACTTTCGATTTGAAAAACACCAATGGTATCGGCTTTGCAAATCATGTCGTACACCTTTGTCTCGTCGTGCGGAATGTTAGCCAGCGTTAGTTGCAAACCATAATGTTGTTCGGCAAGGTCGAATGCTTTTTTAATACAAGTGAGCATACCAAGTGCCAATACATCAATCTTTAAAAAACCAAGTGCATCAATATCATCCTTGTTCCATTCTACACAGGTGCGGCCGGGCATGCGGGCATTTAAAATGGGGCAGAGGTCTGTGAGCCGGCCCCGGGTGATAATAAAGCCGCCGGTGTGTTGCCCTAACTGCCGGGGAAAACCAACGTATTGTTGTGTGAGGTGCAACACTTTTTTTAAGTACGGATCAGTGGGATCGAGCCCCGTTTCTTTGATATCGTTTTCGTTTAGCGCATCATCGCCAAATGAATGAATGCTACCCGAAAGTTTGGCAACTGCATCTAACGAAAGCCCCATGGCTTTTCCTACATCACGAATGGCGCCTTTACCATGCATTTGTGTTACGGTTGCAACAATAGCCGCCCGGTGTCGTCCGTATTTTTCGTAGATGTATTGAATCACTTCTTCCCTGCGCTCATGTTCAAAGTCCACATCAATATCGGGTGGTTCATTTCGTGCAGCCGAAATAAAACGTTCAAACAAAAGGTCAATTTCTGCCGGGTTAACCGATGTAATACCCAAACAAAAACATACGGTAGAATTTGCAGCCGAGCCCCGGCCCTGGCAAAGAATTTCGCGGCTTCTTGCAAAACGAACAATGTCATACACCGTTAAAAAATAAGCGGCGTAATTCATTTGGTCAATAAAACCCAGTTCGTGAATAATGGCTTTCGAAATTTTTTCGGGAAGCAGCTCACCATAAAATTCTTTAGCACCTTTCCATGCCAGGTATTCTACTTCCTGCAATGGTGTTCGGCCTTCGGTTGTTATTTCTTCCGGGTATTCATACTTCAATTCGTCAAGAGAAAATGTGCAGGCATCCGCAATTTCTATTGTACGATGAATGGCTTCGGGATAATGACGAAAGAGTCGGGTGATTTCATCCTGTGGTTTAAGATACCGTTCGGCATTTGACAACAACTTAAAACCGGCGTTATGAATGGTGCATTTTTCACGAATGCATGTAAGCACATCCTGCAACCGCCGTCGCTCAGCGCAATGATAATGCACATCGTTTGTTGTTACCAATGGAATGGAGAACTGTTTTGAAAGTTGCGATAAACGATAAAGCTGCTTGGCATCATCGCCATTGTACCTGCGAGACATGGCTAGTGACAGAAAATTACCAAACGCATTTTTATACTCCGCTAATTCTTTTACAAACGATTCATCAAAACAAAAATCTTCATTCAATGCATCGGGTGGCAATACAATAAAATGCAAGTGCTCCTTGTATTTAAAAACATCAGTCTTGTGCAAATGACATTCACCTTTTTCGGCACGCAGATTTCCGGTTGACAATAAACCACAGAGATTAGCCCAGCCATTCATGTTGACTGGATAAGCCAACAGACTTGAACCCTCAACAAGATCTAACCTGCAACCGGGAATCACCCGAACATTTTTTTTCTTTCCCGCTGCATGTGCCCGAACAACACCGGCAACAGTATTTCTATCGGTAATGGCAATTGTATTGTAACCAAGCAACGCTGCCTGCTCAACTAATTCGTGTGGGTGCGATGCGCCTCTAAGAAAAGAGAAGTTGGTGGTGACTTGTAATTCAGTGTACTGCATCATTGAATTTTTGAACCACGAAGGCACTAAGCCTCAAAGAAGCACAAAGGACTTCGTGAAACTTCGTGGCCGAGGCCTCGGACTTCGTGGCTTTGTGGTTTAGGCAAAAAATCCATGCAAAAACCATTTAGGTGATTTTGTTTCATTGTAATGCCCCGAGCGAAAAAGCCAGTAGCGTTTTCCTTCTTCATCTTCCACCGCATAATAATCACGGTGTTCACCATCCTGTATCCACCACTCCTGTTCTATGCGTTCGGGGCCATCGGCTTTTGTTACGGTGTGCAATATTTCTTTGTACCTAAAATTTAGTGGGGGATAATCGGGTATAGGTGCTGTAACATTGATCAACTCGGGTGGGGCCAATAAGTGTAAAGGTCTTGGCCTGTCTAAATTCCATTTAGTGGTTGGTTGTTCGTGTAAATGTGTAGCTCGTATAAAAGAACGTTCTGGCCAATAATGTTCGGTTGGTAAAAATCGTTGAATAGTTTGTGCACCAAACTTGTTGGCGAAGCGATCCATTAACTCAAGGACTTCGGTATTTAATGCAATGCCAGTTGTTTGCCACAGAGCTTCCTGTTTTACCACAGCATCTTCAACCTTTGTTGCTTGTAATACAAATAATTCAATTCCTTCTTTTGGTTCGATGGTAGAAATTTTTATGCTGAATAATTCGAAAATCCGTTCGGCATTTTGTGAAGGCTGGTTGGTGCTCATTTCAATACCCGACGTGCCGCCGTTTAATTGCCAGGCAACAAAAGAAGCTGCTCTCAAACCTTTACCTTCTTTACATAAACGTGCACATAATTTTGTAAGGAGATGTTGCAGCGCTATTTCAATTCCTTCTTTTGTTTTAATTAATTCCATGCAAGGCAGGCGTTCCTGGTAAGGTTGTATGGGATGAACTGGTTGTAAAGTTTCTTCTTCGCTACCAAGTGCCTGCCGCAAACGTTGTATCAGCATGGTGCCAAAACGCCGGCGCAATGCTGTGTGGGGAATAGCTATCAGATCTTTTATTTGCCGCAAACCAAGTTTCTGCAAAAGCAAAACTGTTTCTTCCGAAAGGCGAAGTGCGGTTACTGGTAATGGTGACAAAACATGGGTTTGTTTTCCGCTTTCAACAATTGATTGATTCCCGTATCGGGCCATGGCCCAGGCGCAACCAATTGTATCGGCCATGGCAATACGGGCATTATAACCTTTTTGATTTAACCGTTTCAGTATGTCGTTGACATAATTTTCTTCACTTCCCCAAAGGTGTGTGCAACCCGAAACATCTAACAACACAGATGCAGGATAATCTATGGCGGCTATTGGTGTAAACCGAATGCACCACTCTGCGATTTTAATTGGGAGCTGCACGGCTATTGTTGGTACATTGTCCACCACATGCAATGCAGGATACAAAGCTTTTGCATCTGGCAGTACCATATTAGGTTGTATGCCCTGTGCGTTTGCTAATGAATTTGCTGCTGTGATTACAACACGGTTACCAATGGTTGCTTTAAAAGCAAAAGGAATATTTGTGAGGTGAGGGTGTTTACCTGCAAGCCAGTCGGTAGCCAGGTACGGAAACCAGATGGAGACAAATCGTTTGCTCATATCAACCGGTTTGTGTTTGTAAAACCTTGTGCATAGTGGCGAGTTTAGAAACATATCGAAAGCTGCCATTTACCCACTCAACTTCCCAATTGCCGGTTTGTCCATTACGAACTTTCAACAATTTTACCTGCCAGCAAGGATGACCAACACCAGGAAAATCGTTTTCTATTTTCGAATGCAACGGTTGAATATGCCAGCGGGAAACGGCAGTGGTAAGAAGATTTTTTGGATTGTTTCGAAGAATAAAACAACCAACACCTGCATCCTCGATGGCCAATTGAAATCGGCGGCTTGTTGTAATATTTAACTCGGGCATTTCGGCAACAACAGCAGAGAGGGATGCGCAACCAATAGCTTCCTGTATTGCCCATGCAACATCGTTTTCTTTCTTTATGTGCAGAAATAAAACCTCGTGTGGCTGAATGCCAAACCATTTTAGTGCAGGGGGAAATATTTTTTGCGTTGAACTAATCCAAACCGTAACACCGCTTTTATTACGGCGTGAAGAGAGCAAACCGATTATAAACGCTATAGAGGCAGCAACATCTTCATTACCAAAACAAAAAAATTCGTGCAATGCAGCAAAAGGAAACACACCGTTAGGGAAAGCTTGGTTGATACGACCGAGGTTTGTTTGCTGCGTAAGCACAGGTTCCTTAAACCCTTCGAGTAAAAGAATTTGCTGTTTTAAACTTTGTAATATTTCCTGCTTGTTGGTCATTTATCCTCTTTAGCATTTAACACATTTTCGATGTGAAAAAACAAGAACACGGATAACACGGAGAAACGGATGAAAACGGATTTTTTATCCAATTCAAGACTGACGGCTTTTTTGTAAGCGAATAACCAGCTAAAAAATCCTGCGAATCCTCCTAATCCCCGCCTGCATGACACAGCCGGGCAGGCGTGTTATCCGTGTTTCAATTGTACTTCTGTCCACAGGACATCTTTCAAATACTCTGCTTCTCCACCAAATACCTCCAGTATCTTTTTGGCACATGCTGTATATGCAGCTTCATGTTTTTTCTTGCCTTGATATTTACATTGTCGAAATAATGTTTCCATAGCTCCTGGTATAAATCTTCTTTATCATCGTACACATTTTTTTGGTCGTTGCTATTTTCATTAAAATCAATTGTTACTTCACTTACTTCTTCCAAATCGTAATACAAACCATGTTTTCTGCGACTGTCATAAATTAACCATCGCTGATCGGCATACCGGTTTTTAAAATGATTGCTTATGAGCGGCAGTACGTTAAAGTCGGGTTGAATAATGGCGTAATACAATTCATCCTTCGTTAACTGAAATCGCACAAATGCTTCCATGCGGTGTTTTTCGCGATGAACCTTTTTACAAACCTGTTGGACCATTAATACATCGGGGTGGCCATAATCATTTTCAACACCAAACTTTGAAGCCAGTATGTATTGCACGTAGCGCAACACCACATTTTCTATCTCAGGCAGTTCGCTTAAAAAGGTTTTGTACAGAAGGTTCATTCCATTTTTCGAAAACTTTTCATCCAGTTTTTTATAAACCCTTTTTGCTTTTTCTGGATTGGTTGTTACCGTATGTTCCTCACCGAACAAACTCCCGGTGTCGCCAATTTTTTTTATTGATGGTGCAGGCAGTTTGTATTCGTACACCTCAAAAATGGCGGTAAGCAAACCATAAAAACTTCCATCGTAAACAACTGGTGTCATTTAAAACAAATTGAGTTGTGGCGAAAAGTTTTTAAAATATTTACTCCTGCTTTCGGCCAGTATCAACTCTTTTATTTGCCAGGGTTGTTTTTCTACCCGCTCAAAATTTTTATTGGCAACAATAAAATGTTTTGCCTTGTTAAACGAAATGCCAATCTTCTTCAGATTGTCAAAATCAAGCTTCCGAAACTTTCTTGCTTCGCAAATTTTGCGTGCCGACTGAATGCCAATGCCGGGCACCCGCATAATAATTTTATAATCGGCCTTATTTATATCCAGCGGAAACTGATCCATGTTCTTTAAGGCCCAATTTAATTTCGGGTCAACCTGCATATCCAGCAGGGGGCTATCAACATCTACTAATTCCTGTAAATCAAAACCATAAAAACGCATGAGCCAATCGGCCTGGTACAAACGGTTTTCCCTGATCATAGGCACAGGAGTACCAATGGCGGGCAACCGATTGTCGAGGCTAATGGGAACGTAACCCGAATAATACACTCGTTTCAAATTCATTTTTTTGTAAAACTGGTCGGCCATCCATAAAATTTGCAGGTCGGTTTCGGGTGTGGCGCCAATTACCATTTGCGTACTTTGGCCGGCGGGTGCAAACAGCGGTGTTTTTTTAAACAGCTTTTTGTTTTCGCGGTTTTCTATAATGGCCGACTTGAGGTATTTCATTGGCTTGATCATGTCTTCCCGTTTTTTTTCGGGAGCTAGCAATGCAAGGCTTTGTTCGGTGGGCATTTCTACATTCACACTCAGGCGGTCGGCATACAAACCTGCTTCGTGTATTAATTCATCGCTTGCACCAGGAATGGTTTTTAAATGTATGTAACCATTGAACTTATGTTCGGTACGCAACTTTTTTGCCACGAGTACCAAACGCTCCATAGTGTAATCGGCATTTTTAAAAATGCCGCTGCTTAAAAAAAGGCCTTCAATATAATTGCGCCGATAAAAATTAATGGTGAGGTCAACCACTTCCTGCACTGTAAAGGCAGCTCGTTTGGTATCGTTGCTTTTACGGTTAATGCAATAGGCGCATTCAAAAATGCAATGGTTGGTAAGCAAAATTTTTAATAGCGAAACACACCTGCCATCCTCGGTGTATGCATGGCAAATTCCGTTTGATGCATTACCCAAACCCTTGTTTTCATTTTTACGTTTGCTGCCGCTGCTGCTGCAACTCACATCATACTTTGCCGCATCGGCCAGTATTGATAACTTCTCCACAATTCTATCACTCATAAAATATTTTTTTTGACAAGCTTTGTTACTACTATTGAACTTCGGTTGTGTCACTCACTTGTACGTTCTGTAATTCTATTCAACACATCACATCAATCACTACACTCTCAATCGTCTTACATAACCCAATCGATTACTGATCTAAAACAAACTCCCCTGTCCGCCCGGTCTTCTAAAGTTGCTGCCATCTAACTCCCACCGTTCTGCATTCATGCCATATAGCTTGCCGTATTTTTTATATTGCTGCGCCACTATCTGAGCCATGTTGCCCTCGCCACGCATACGTACACCCCAGCGGCTGTCATTGACTTTTCCATTGTGGCCGGCTTCAATTAAATGCCAAACCTTATCGGCACGGTCGGGGAAATTTTTATAAAGCCAGTCGTGAAATAAAAGTTTGATGGCACCATTCAACCGTATAAAAGTGTAAGCTGTAAATGTGGCCCCTGCATCTTTGGCCGACTTCATAATGTTTTGCATTTCGTGTTCGTTCAACCCTGGTATCATTGGCCCCATCATAATGCCCATGCGTACACCCACTTTACTTAGTTCTTCAATTACCCTCAGTCGTTGTTTGCCGGTTGTTGTGCGTGGTTCCATTACCTGGCGCAAGCTGTCATCAAACGAAGTGATTGAAACCATGGCTGAAATAATTTTCTTTTTTGCCATCTCCTGCAAAATGTCTTTGTCCTTTAATATCCATGCATTTTTGGTGAGTATGCCAACGGGCTGGTTAAATTCATTACATACTTCAAGCAATTTTCTTGTGAGTCGAAATTTTTGTTCGGCGGGTTGGTAACAATCAGTGTTGCCACTTAGCATGATGGGCACGGGCTCCCATTTTGGGTGCATTAAATATTTACGCAGTAGTTCGGGAGCGTTCTTCTTTACTAAAATTTTTGTTTCAAAATCAAGCCCGGCACTGTAACCCCAGTATTCAAACGAGTTGCGGGCATAACAATAAATACAACCGTGTTCGCAACCCTGGTAAGGGTTCATGCTGTACATCATTCCTACATCGGGGCTTTCTACTTTGTTTACAATTGTTTTTGGAAACACCTCTATGTACTGTGTTTTTACATCGGGCTCAATCCATTCATCAATGCCTTCAATGTGTTCACGTGTACTTTCGTTTTTTATGAATTTATTTTTGGTGTTGAATTGAGCACCCCTCCCATATTTGTATGCATCAATGGTTTCTGTATCTACTTCATTTTCTTTCATGATGGGAGTGTTTATTTTTAACCACTAAGCCTCAAAGGCACCAGGGAACACAAAGGCTTTGTGCAACTTTCTGTCCGAGGCTTCGGACCTCATGGCTTTGTGGTTTTCTATTGCTGAATAGTATTACCAAACGTACAAGTGAGTGACACAACAGGCGATCATAGTAGTACCTCCGCCTGCTACATAAAAAGATTCCCTTGCTTTGTATTCACTGCTAAATTTTGAAATTCAAATTGCACCAGTTTTTTATAGCCGGTTTCGCCTTCGGGCCGTTTGAGCAACACCATATTGTCGGCAATAAAACGACCACTGAAATGATGATGCGCATACACTAACCAACCCTGCTCGTATTGCCAGGGTTTTAATTTGCGTGCAATAATAAAATGCCATTCCTCCATAAAATGTGGTTTGTTTTCTTTGCTCAACGTCATAATATTTTGCGCCGACTTTAATTCTTTTATCACTGCCTGCACGGGTAGTTTGGTGGTTACGTTTATATGAATGGTGTGTGCGGGAAAAGAACCAAAATCGTGTAGCTCAACTTTAAATGGGGTAATGCCCTGTGCGATATTTGTAAGGCGGTTAATAATTTTTTGTTCCGTCATTTGGTACGCTAAAAATTGCACCAATGTTATTTGTGGTTTGGCCAATGAGGCTAATGGCGTTTTATACTTTGCCGCAAATTGTTTTTTGATGGCCTGTATTTGATTGCTCAACTCCTGGTGCGGATTAATGGCCAGCATATATTGATACACGCGGTAACCGGGAATGCTGGTAATGGTGTTTTCCATAGCTCACTGATTGTTGCTTTGTTGATAAACTAATTTCGCAACCATAAAAATACTAAATACTTTAGCATTTTAAAAACTAAAATTATGGATGGGGAAAAGTTTTATAGCAGTACGTATACTGGCAGCAAAGATTTTACGCAACAAAAAATACACAACGCCAACGCCACAGGCTTTGGTGCAGCGAGTGATGATTTTGCCGAGCGGGGCATTGACCTGAATGAGCAGTTGGTGAAAAACAAACTGGCCACTTTTTTTATGCGGGTGAACAGCGATGCTATGACGGGTGCCGGTATTTATATGGGCGATGTGGTGATAGTGGACCGATCGCTGGAGGCGAAGAATGGCAAAATTATTATTGCCATTGTTGATGGTGAATTACTGATAAGAAAATTAGAAATGACGGGAACAAAAACCTTGCTGTTGCCTACCGATAAAAAGTTAAGTGCTATTGATATAACCGGGCAGTTGAAGTTGTGGGGTGTGGTGACTTATGTAATTCATAATGTTTGAATTGATTTTTGTGGAAAGTAAAAGTTAAAGCACTCCATCAAACTGTACCATTTTTAAAAACAACATTGAGCACTAAAAACCTGTTTGCTTTATCAACTTAATCAATGAATAGCCATGTACGCCATTGTTGACTGCAACTCTTTTTACTGCGCCTGCGAGCGGGTGTTTCAACCACAACTACACACAAAACCGGTGGTGGTTTTAAGCAATAACGATGGCTGCATTATTGCCCGCAGCGATGAAGCAAAGGCAATTGGCGTGGGCATGGCCGGCCCGTATTTTTTAGCAAAGCCGTTAATTGAAAAACATAGCGTTGCGGTTTTCTCTTCTAACTACAATTTATATGGCGATATGAGCCGCCGTGTAATGGACACACTAAAACATTTTGCTGGTGAGCAAAACGTAGAAGTATATTCAATAGATGAAGCCTTTGTGCATTTACATTTTTTACCTCCGGATGAGCTGCGGCAGTTTGCTTTAACACTAAAAGCAAACATTGAACAATGGACGGGAGTACCAGTATCTGTTGGTGTAGCGCCTACTAAAACTTTGGCTAAGCTGGCCAATAGAATTTCGAAAAAAAATAAAACAAAAACCTGCGGTGTAGCCATTTTAGAAACCGATGAAAAAATTGCAAAAGCACTTACCATGACGACGGTTGAAGATGTGTGGGGCGTGGGCGGCCGCAATGCAAAAAAACTTTTTGAACTAAAAATATTTACAGCCTGGGATCTGCGACAGATGCCCGAAGAATGGGCCCGCAAAAATTTGGGTGGCGTGGTAGGCGTACGTTTAATAAAAGAATTGCATGGTGAAGCAGCCATTGTAATGAATGAATTTAAAGACAAAAAAATGATTGCCACCACACGCATGTTTGGCAACACCGTAACGGCATTAACCGACATTCAGGAAGCGGTGGCAACCTACGCTGCCCGTGCCGCTGAAAAATTGCGCCGGCAAAATTGCGCCGCAGGGGTAATAAATGTGTTTGTAGTAAGCGATGAAAAAGATGAAACGGTGGAGCGAAATTTTAGTCAGGGGCGAATGTATAGCACGCAAATTATTTTGCCTTATCCTACATGGCAAACCAATGAACTGATAAAGCCCGCTGTGGCTATGGCGGAAAAAATTTTTAAAGCCGGAACGGGATACAAAAAAGCGGGAGTTATTTTAAGCGGCATTGTACCCAACGATTCGATACAGGCCAACTTGTTTGAAAAAGCAAAAGCGGGTGGCCGCACTTTAATGGAACAGATTGACAACATCAACTTCAGCATGAGAAATGATGTGGTAAAATTTGCTTCTTCGGGTACCAAAAGAAACTGGAAGATGCGTAAGGATTTTCAAACACCCAGGTACACTACAAGGTGGGAGGAGTTGTGTAAAGTGAACTAAGTAGTACCAGCTACAATTGGCAAAAATACAATCAGCGAAAAAAGAAACGTGTTCCTAAATGTGATTGTTCAGTTCCTGCACCAACATTTCAGCAGGCTTGTACCGGCTTTCTTTTTCACTAAGTTTTTTTAAGAGTGTAACAATGTTACTCAACCCAATTTCCTGCGCCCATTCAAATGGCCCATAAGGATAGTTGGTACCAAGTTTCATTGCAGTGTCAATGTCTTGTTTTGTACTCACACCTTCCTGTAGTGAAAGGTATGCTTCATTAACAATCATGCTTATTACCCGCGGCGTAATAAAACCTGGTTCATCGGGCAGCCACTCCATTTTTTTATTGAAGATTGAAAACACCTCCGAAACAACAAGCCTTGTTTCTTCGCTGGCACACGCTGCTTCTATCATTGAACCCGACAAAAAAGTATTCCATCCATTAAAGCGTGTGAACGCAGGATTTATTTCCGCTAAAATGTTTACTACACTCTCAACAACAACAGGCCTGGGTAGCAATTGTTTCAATAAATTTTTTCGGTTTGCTTCATTGATAAATTGCAAATCAATAAAAGCATCGGCATGAGCATGGTTTAAAAATTCCGAAACATGGTTAATCCAAATAACCACGCTATGGCCAGAAATGTTTGGCAGCAGTTCTTTTTTTTGAAAAGCATTTGCTAAAACAACAAGTTGCATGGGCACGAAATACAACATTAATTGGCACATGAACAAAACTAACCGGCAGCATAATAAACTTTAGGAAGCGGGTGCTAATTTGTTATTTCGTGTATGGAAAAAACGATCATTAAGACAGACAATGCTCCCGCCCCTATTGGGCCTTACAACCAGGCCGTACTAACAACAAACACCTTATACATTTCGGGACAAATTTGTATTGACCCACAAACAGGTGCTTTAAAAAACAAAGACATACAGGAAGAAACACACCAGGTAATGCACAACCTGAAAGCAATTTTAGCAGCGGCGGGTTTGCAGTTTTCCGACGTAGTAAAAACAACCATTTTTATTACCGATATGAAACAGTTTGGCGAAGTGAATGAAGTGTACGGCCGATATTTTGAAACGGATTTTCCAGCAAGAGAAACAGTACAAGTATCGGCATTGCCAAAATTTGTGAATGTGGAGATTAGCATGATTGCAATCATGTGATGAGTAATCAATAATGAGTAATGAGTTATGATTGATCAGTTGTGATGACCCGGCAGTAGCCGAATTGGTTATAGAACATTGATGAACAGTTGCAAAAATTATCCTGAAGCACAGATGCGTAAATTTTTAAGACGGCTGCTGTTAAGACCAGTGCTTTGGGCTACTACCAAATTTAGTTCGAGGCCCGACCGGCTGCGGATATTTAAAGAGCTCACGGATTTATACACGGCCATATGCGGTTCCGAAAAAAAGAAGGGGCTTGTAATTCCATTTAATATTGAAACCGGCAGGTTTATCATTTTTAGCGACCACCACAAGGGTGCCCGTAATGGTGCCGATGATTTTGCCCTTTGCGAAACAAATTACTTAGCGGCACTTGATTACTACTTTGACAATGGCTACCATTTTATTGCCCTGGGCGATTGTGAGGAACTGTGGGAGAATAACCTGACGTCCGTAAAAAAAAGCCATCAACCCAGCTTTGAAAAAGAAGCGAAATTCATTAGCAAAAATGCCTTTGTAAAAATTTTCGGCAACCACGATTTGTTTTGGGATAACGATCCCTTTGCGCCGATGCAGCTGAAAGAAATTTATGGTTCTGACGTTCCGGTTTACGAAGGGGTTGTTTTACAAACAAACATTAATAACGAACTCTTTCAAATTTTTTGTACGCATGGCCACCAGGGCGATGAGGTAAGCGACGGCAATTGGTTTTCGAAGTTTTTTGTTTCAAGAATTTGGGCACCACTACAGTCTTTCCTACAAATTAATCCCAACACACCTGCTTACGATGCCCAGTTAAAAACTATGCACAATGCCCTGATGTATGAGTGGACTGCAGCGCAAAAAAATCTGTTACTTATTACCGGGCATACGCACCAACCGGTGTTTGAATCATTAACCCATTTAGAAAGGTTGTATCGCCAATTACTTTTTGCCCGTCATAAAAAGGACGAAAACGTTTGCGGTACGCTGGAGAAAGAAATTGCTTTGAGAAAGTTTGAGTACAACAATGTTTCAGAGGACTATTTAAAACTAAAGCCCGGCTATTTTAACTCGGGCTGTTGTTGTTTTAGCGACGGCGACATTACAGGAATAGAGATTGAAAAGAATTGTTTGAGACTCATCAAATGGAATGCAAAAAAAGGTTTGCCCGCACGAACGGTTTTGGAAGAAACGAGCTTTGAAGAATTATTAAAAGGCTTGACACAAGAGTCGTTTATGACGGTGTAAAAAAAACCAATCACCTGTACAAAATTCATTTTCCCATAGAGGAAACAGAAATAAAAAAAACCGGGCCTCAATTAAGGCCCGGTAAAGATGTAACTACTTCACGTGTTTATTCAACACTTTGGCAAGCTCAAACATTGATATTTGGTCTTTCCCAAATACAGGTTTCAACTTTGCGTCGGCATTAATCATGCGCCTGTTTGCTTTGTCCTGCAAGTTGTTCTTTTTTACATAGTCCCATATTTTTTTAACCACTTCAGTCCTTGGCAATGGTTTGCTACCAACCACTTCGGCCAGAGTAGCACTCGGTGTAAGTGGCGTCATAAAGGCCGCGTTGGGCTTACGTTTTACTTTTGGAGCTGCTTTTTTTGCTGCTGCTTTTTTTGGAGCCGCCTTTTTGGGAGCTGCTTTTTTTGCTGCTGCTTTTTTAGGAGCTGCTTTTTTTGAGGCGGCCTTTTTGGGGGCTGCTTTTTTTGCTGCTGCTTTTTTAGGAGCCGCTTTTTTGGGAGCTGCTTTTGCAGATTTTCCCGCTGCTTTTTTAGAAGCTTTTGCCATGATAATTAGAATTTAGGATTAGTAAGAAACTTGTTTACCGATTACTAAATTAGTGTTATCTGATTAATGCTCCCAAAAGACTTTTTCATTGGGGAAAATTGGTGGGAACTGGAGATGTACTAATGGTTGCAAAACTGATGTTCTTTACAGTTCAAATGTATTTATTCCGGGCTGCTCTAAATATTCTCCCTTACAATTTTCAGCACCAAACCATTACTTTTGAAACATTCTTTTACATCAGCAATACCCCTGTTTTACCATGAAATTATTTTGCCTGCTACTAATTTTTAATTGTGCATTTTTTATTTGCACTGCGCAAACCACGCCAACAAAAATTAGTGTAGCTGATACTACCAAAAAAGTAGAGCTTGTAGATGCAGCCTGCGGCCAGTGCAGGTTTGGCCTGCCAGGTAAAGGCTGCAACCTGGCCATACGCACCGGTGGCAAAGCCTATTTTGTAGATGGCACAAGCATAGATGAACATGGCGATGCACATGCCAGTGATGGGTTTTGTAATGCCATTCGGGAGGCGCAGGTACAAGGCAAAATAGTTGGCAATCGCTTTAACGCTACTTACTTTAAGTTGGTGAAGGTTGAGGCAACGAAGGATTAACCTTGAATTTTTTTGCCTGTTTCAATTTTTGCCGGCACTTTAAATTGACCACAGCAACCCGCGTCGACAATTTTTTTATTTTGTGCGGTTCTGTGCGTGGCCTCCTGGTGCAACACACCGTTACTAACGCCGCGAATTTGTTTTACGGGTGAAACTTTTAGCAACAAAAATTAACCGGGGCAACAAACATCGAACTCCATTTTTCTTTTATTCCAATGATCTTTCGGTTGCCGTAACAAAAAAAGATAAACCAGCAAGTACCGCCACGGCGAAATAAATTTATCGCTCCCCCACCCAAAAAGTTTCATGACCCAACTAATATAGTCTGGTGCGCAACAATATTTTTTCACGCCCGGGTATCAACGTAATTTCATTTCTTAAACAAAACAAACCATGTCTTCAAAAAAAATAATTACTGTATTTGGGGCAACAGGCGCCCAGGGTGGCGGATTGGCCCATGCAATTCTAAAAGATGCGCAAAGTGAATTTACCGTACGTGCTGTAACGAGGAATGCCGACTCGGATAAAGCCAAAGAACTTGCCCGTTTAGGTGCCGAAGTTGTTACCGCCGATATTGATGATGCAGCTTCGGTAGAAAAAGCTTTGCAGGGTGCTTATGGTGCTTATTTCGTCACTTTTTTCTGGGCACATTTTTCGCCGGAAAAAGAACAGGAAGAAATTCGCATTATGGCAAATGCGGCGAGAAAAACAGGAATACAACACGCTATTTGGTCAACGCTGGAGGACACACGTAAATGGGTGCCTCTTAATGATGATCGCATGCCCACATTAATGGAAAAATACAAAGTGCCGCATTTTGATGGCAAGGGAGAAATGGATTCTTTGTTTACAGAATTGGGTGTACCGACAACATTTTTAAGAGCATCATTTTACTGGGATAATTTCATCTACTTTGGCGCCGGTCCCAAAAAAGGCCCTGATGGTAAATTCTACCTCACTTTCCCCATCGACGATAAAAAAATGGCGGGCATTGCATCCGAAGACATAGGTAAATGCGCCTACGGCATCTTTAAAAAAGGAGCCGATTTCATTGGCAAAACAGTTGGCATTGCAGGGGAACATTTAACTGGTACCGAAATGGCGGCACAACTTTCAAAAGCACTTGGGAAGGAAGTGATCTTTAACAATGTACCACCCGAAACATACCGCAGCTTTGGCTTCCCCGGAGCAGAAGATTTGGGAAACATGTTTCAGTTTTATCGCGATTTTGAACATGATGTAAATGAGGTACGGAATGTTGCTGCGTCAAAAGAATTAGATCCGGAGCTGCAATCTTTTGCCATGTGGCTTAAAAAAAATGCACAGCTCATTCCATTGGATTAACGTGGAAAAATGATTGGCGTGGCACTACTGCATAACTGCATAATAAATGCGCATAAACAGCTTTGAAACAACAAAAGCCCCCGATTGTGGCGGGGGCTTTTGTTGTTTCAAAGAAAAATTAAAAAATGCTTATTTCATTTTCTCTTTTATAATAGTACCATTGGCATCAACCAGCAATTTCACTTTTGTATCACCTTGCATCAGCTTCACTTCGTATGCTGTTTGGTTGTTCCAGCTTTCTTTCTGTACCGATTCAACAGTATAGCCAGCGTACTTGGTTTGCCAGGCCGTGTTAACTGCTGGTGGCAATTTAGTGTAGTCAGTAATTAAATAGGTCGTTCCTATCAGCATACCGTTTGAATCGTACCAGCCATAATACTTGTCGGCACCCATGTTGAATGTAACTGCATAGTCATCAGCGTCTAATGCCGTCCAGCCATTCAGTTCCCAGTCAATAGGTACAAGCGTTGCATCATATTTATTCCAAACAACAGTATTCGCATCGGGGTAGGCAGTGGCAAAGTTTGAGCGTATGCCAACGGGCACCTCAACATTATAAGCCGCATTGTCAGATGTGGCCGTGTAGGTTGTTCCGCATGATGATACCAGCAAACCCGCTGCTACTACTAGGGTCATAATTTTTGATTTCATAAAAAAATGGTTTGAGTGAATAATAAGTATTTTATACCCAGACATTATTCAAACAACCTGCCAAAAGAGATACATCCGGCTATTTACCCTGAAAATTATTCATGAATAAATTTGATAAGCGAGGTCTTCAAAACCAGTGGCGTTGAATTTACAACGCTGGATGAAAACAGCCTGGATGACCGATAATTAGTTTCTTTGCTGTACTCAAACAAAAATTATGAATATCCTTCCCGCTTTGCTAAAAGAAATGGAGGCAGAGGCTATTGTTACACGTAAGATGCTGAAACTGGTTCCAGCCGAAAAATTTGCCTGGAAGCCCCATGATAAAAGCATGAGCTTTCAAAATCTGGCGGTGCATCTTGCTGAACTTCCCTCCTGGGTTTCAATGGGGCTTACCACTCCCGGAATTGATTTTGCTGCTATGGATTACAAACCAACCGAAGTAAAAAACAACGAGGAACTTATTGCACTTTTTGAAGCCTCGTACAAAGCCGGTCATACTGCTTTACAAAATGCCACCGAAGATGACTTACTGCCCGAATGGACTATGCGCAGCGGTGACAAAATACATAGGGTAATGACCAAGTATGAAGTGGTGCGTCATTCTTTTAGCCAAACAACCCACCACCGGGCACAGCTAGGTGTTTACCTTCGATTAAATGATATAGCCATCCCCGGTAGTTACGGGCCAAGCGCCGACGACATGAATTTTTAACCGCTTCGTTTTTTTTACAACCACCGACCGAAAGGTTTTTTCACTTATCGGCAGGGCCATAAAGTATTTTCATTTTTTACATTTTGTGGTGGCCCTTGTTTTGCATTTTTATGATCACCAATAAAAAATACAAGCATGAAAATGAATCACATTCGATACGGCAACGGCAAACCGCTATTACTCATTCATGGCCTGGGTGGCACATGGAAATCGTGGACGCCAATTATCGACAGGCTTGCTGCAAAACGAGAGGTAATTGCTATTGATTTACCGGGCCACGGCAAAACACCGGCATTGCAACAAACCACTATTGCCAGTTTAGCCGATGCGGTTACAAGTTTTTTGAACAAGAATAACTTGACGGGTATTGATGCGGTTGGGTCATCGATGGGAGCAAGATTGGTTTTGGAACTGGCACGACGAGGCGGAGCATTAGGCGCTGTAGTAGCGCTTAGCCCCGGAGGATTTTGGGAGGGCTGGCAGCGACATTTTTTTTGGGCATCGCTAAGAGCATCCATTGGCCTTGTGCGAACAGTAAATTTTATGTTGCCCACGCTAACGGGTAACCCGGTTACACGCAGCATTTTATTACCCCAGTTTTCGCCGCGGCCCTGGCATATTCCATCGCACATTGCTTTAACCGAATTGCGCAGCTATGTTGCCTGCCCGGTTTTTGACGAGCTATTGTACAACCTGGGTTATGGTGAGGAACAACTGGGTGCCGCTAAAGGTTCCATCACCAAACCGTTAGTAATTGGGTGGGGCCGCAACGACAGAGTTTGTTTTCCGTCACAGTCAAAAAAAGCATTGCATCTCTTTCCGGATGCACATGTTTATTGGTTAAACCACTGCGGGCATTTTCCCCATTGGGACAAACCGGCTGAAACTGCGGAATTGATTTTACGAGTAACGGCGGATGCGAAGGTGAAAGAGGAGGAGAGTATTTTGTAAAAGAATCTCTTTTGTCAGCAAAAGAAAAGAAACATCAATTAAAAAGGAAGCTCGTCGCGGCTGATGTTGTAAGAATCCTTCTCCTGTTCATTCCAGTGTTTCAGGCAACTGCAGTACTCTTTAAAAACACAAGCAGGTGCGTTACCGGTGCAATAATCAAAAGTTATAAACCCAAACTCGGGTATTGAAGTTTTTTCGTTCAGTGTATTCACTAAAAAATAATAATAAAGCGCCGAGGGCAGGGCATTTGGAAATTCGACATTAAGATTCCAGCTAACCAACATTTTTTTAAAGGCTTTACAAACGATTTGAATATCGCGGGTTTTTAGCTGGTCGGCCGGGGGAAAGTCCTCCACTTTCAATCCACAGTAGTAGCCGAATGTTTGTTCCGGTTCGTCATGTTCCATCCACCGGTCAGTTGCTTCCAATTCTTCTTCCAAACTTAGTGCAGGTAATTCTTTGTGTATATCCTGCCGGTGGGCTTTGGCAATATCGTCAAGTAGGTGTGGTATGTAAGGATGCATAAGCCTTTGATTTTGTAACAAAACTTTCCGCAACAAAAATATTCAAACATTTATCGCGGGCGGGTGTAATTGAGTACCTATTTGGTAAGCGGGAAAGTGTTGACCATTGGCTAAAAAAAATGCAGGCAGCGATTAAATTGATTTACCCGCTGTAAACTTTTATGCATGAACAAAAAAGATTTGTGGCTTAGAATAGTTGATTATGATTTTGACGATGTGGTTCCTGTACAGAAAGTAGCGATAGCGGATCATCCTGTGGTTCCAGTAGTTCGGGGTGTGGTGGTGATGACTAAAAACAGATATTCCATATCTACGGGGATATGGAATATCTAACCACGGCGGGTTGTCTATGCAGCCTCCCGCTTCACTTAATTCAAAATGCCTCAGCTTTAAAAACCCAATCGGTATTTTTAAGCCCCACGCACATTACGATCTTGCCCTCAACGCAGCGCTGCTCACAAAAATTCTTTTCCCTCTTCCATTAACCCAGTAATACCTGCTGTCGTCGGTGATATAAATGGTTTGTCCTTCGGGCCCAATCCAGGTATCAGATTTTTTATCAACCACCTTGGCTTTACCTTTCGATGCTACTTCAGCCGTTTTGTTACCCACCGCCTTCGCACCTTTTTTTGTACCTGCCCATGCTTTCTTCACACCTTTTTTTCCACCGCTATTGTTTTCTTCTTTTTTGTTTTGCGCTACCGATGGTAATGCCAGCACCAATAAGGCTATCAATGTTATTCCAAATATTTTTTTCATGCTTTTTGTTTTAGGTTTAGCATCTAAATCATCACCACAGGTACTAAAACAATGCCAGCACCATCATCCGCACTATACATTTTTATTTTATGGGCGGTTACCGCTCCATCTATTTATGCCGCGTAAGTTTGTATTCTTCAAAAAAGTTTTTCATGGTTCAAAAAATTACCCACCTCGCTTGTTATGCATTCCTGCTCTTTTGCTTTGCCTGCAGTAGTAGTAAACCTGTTTCAGAAATTACAAGCCAACCAAAAGCCGAAAGAGAATTTCGTGCAGCCTGGGTGGCAACTGTTGCCAATATTAACTGGCCATCGAAGCCAGGCCTGCCGGTTGACAGCCAGCAAAAAGAGGCTCTTGCGCTGCTTGATTTTTTAAAAGCACAAAACTTCAACGCGGTTATTTTCCAGGTTAGGCCGCAGGCCGATGCATTGTACAAAAGCGAACTGGAACCCTGGAGTTATTTTTTAACCGGCACACAAGGAAAAGCACCGGAGCCGTTTTACGATCCGCTGCAATTTTGGGTAGAAGCGGCACACGACCGTGGGTTAGAGTTGCATGTTTGGCTCAATCCATATCGTGCACACCATGTGTCAGGTAAAGAAGTCACGCCATCGTCAATAGTAAAAAGAAAGCCGGAGTTGGTTGTGTATTTAAAAGAAGGATATTGGTGGTTTGATCCATCGTTGAAAGAAACAAAAAAACATTCTACAGATGTGGTGATGGATATTGTAAAACGCTACGATATTGATGGCGTTCACTTCGATGATTATTTTTATCCCTACCGGGAATACAACAAAGGCGAAGATTTTCCGGACAGCGTGAGCTATGCCGCGTATATAGCCGGTGGAGGTAAATTAATAAGAGGCGACTGGCGACGTGATGCCGTGAACAGTTTTATTTCGAATTTATACACCGAAATAAAAAAAGAAAAAAAGCATGTAAAGTTTGGGTTGAGCCCCTTTGGTATTTGGCGCCCTGGCTATCCCGAAGGCATTTGTTGTTTTGATCAATACGATGTGTTGTATGCCGATGCAAAGTTGTGGCTAAACAAGGGATGGATAGATTATTTTTCGCCGCAATTATACTGGCCCATTAACCGCATGGCGGTAAGTTTTCCTGTGCTGCTTGGCTGGTGGAGAGATGAGAATACAAAGGGCCGACACCTGTGGCCGGGCATTAATGTGGGCAATGATACGAGTGCCAAAAATGTAAATGAAATCTTAAGCCAGGTAATGATCAGCCGGGGTATATTGCCACAAAGCAAGGGAGTAATTCATTGGAGTATTGGCCAGGTGTATAGAAATGCAAACATGGCTAAAGCATTATTGAATGCACCTTACAAAAACAGTGCATTGGTGCCTGCAACAAAATGGCTTGACGATGAAGCACCCGCGATGCCTGAGGCAAGTGCACAAACGATTGCAGATTCGGTTACTATTACCTGGAACCATGGCAATAAAAACGATGTATTTCGTTGGGTGGTGTACTACCAGTATGGAAATAACTGGCATTACCAGGTACACAACCGTAACGAAATAGCTACGAGGCTTGCCGCTTCAACTACGATTAACAAACAGACTGTTTCGCTAACAAAGGTTGCAGTTACAGCAATTGACCGGATGGGAAATGAAAGCGAAAAAAAAGAAGTAGGGGTAAACAAATAACTTTCGCCGAGGATGGCTTGAGAGAAACATGAAGTCAGTCTTTATCCTTCTTCCATCTTAGTGCACCAGTGTTTTTGTAATAAACCTCTTTCTACAGATATGAAAATAACGAAGCTACTTTTTGTTTTACTTGTTGTTACAATTTTTGTTGGTTGTTCATCTACTAAAAAAACAACTGGCGCCATTGAAACGCTCAGTATCATTCCCCGTAGCGGGTGGAACGCAGCCGAGTCAAAGCCATATAAACAACATGTACCGGCACGCATTACTGTTCATCACGAGGGAACAAAACTTGAGGTAACCGATGACGCAGCGAAAAAAATAATGAACATACAACGGTGGGGCATGGGGCCCGACAGGAAGTGGGCCGACATTCCCTATCATTTTTTAATTGCCCCGGATGGCAAAATTTATGAGGGCCGTAATGTTTTTACTGTGGGCGAAACGGCAACGGAATACGACCCCACTGGCCATTTACTGATAACCTGTTTGGGAAACTTAAATGAACAGGAAGTAGAGGCAGCACAACTATCCGCCTTAGTTCAATTGATTGCCCATTGCAGCAAAAAATATAATCTGCCGGTTGAAACACTTGCCACCCACCGCGACTACTCAAAACAAACAACCTGCCCCGGAAAAAACCTTTACCGGTATTTTGAGGATGGCACTATAAAAGAGCGGGTTCGCAAACAGATGCTCCATTAATATTGCTACCGCTTGTGGTCAACCAGGATCCTGCGGATAAAAATTGTGCACCGCCCGAACACACAACGGGTTTGGTTATACTTTACACCTGCTACATTCAAAGCGATTCCACTTAATGCGGAAAAATTAATTTATTTCTCTACTTTTTTCGCATCCGCATCCAAAAATTGGTTCTTTGCTATATATTGTACCGCTTAGCAAACCAAACTAAATCCTTAATCATGAAAACCAAACCATCACTTCCGAAAAATAAAGAGCATTACATACCTGTCTTTAAACCATTTCAAAAAGACAGCTAATGCAGGCATTTTTACACAAAACCTGGCGTGCTTCACTCCTTATCATTACTTCTACAGTATTGTTGTTATGGCTGGTTTGGTACACGGTTTACCGCCAACTTAAAGAAGATAAAATTCAAAGCATTGAGGCAGCCATGCAACGAAATGCAAACCTTGCTGTAGCATTGGAGCAATACGCACTACGCACTATTCACAATGGGGAGGTTATTCTGCAATTAGTGAAAAAAGCACAGGCTGAAAAAGGGTATACCATTGATCTTAAGGAATTGGTAGCCTCTAACATCATCGACACAGTCATTTGTTCGGCCGTTTACATAGTAGATAAAAATGGGAAAGTGATGGCGGCCAATGTTGATTTTGCAAACCCAACCTTTATCAATGTTCCTGGTGCATCGAATTTTGAATACCACACCTACAATTTAAATAAAGGTTTACACATTGGGCTGCCTGTGTTATCCGCCATTTCCGGCAAGGCCGTAGTGCCTCTTTCTGTTAGACTAAACAACAGGGACGGGTCATTTTTTGGTGCCGCGTTTGTTGAGATAGAACCCGCGGTGTTTACCCGGTTTTATTCCAGGGCCAATATGAAATCGCAGGATATTATTTCGCTGGTTTCGCCGGAGGGCATTACATATTCCCGTCGCAAAGGGGCCATAGAAAGTTATGGTGAAAATATTCGCAAGAGCCCATTGTATGTTCACTTAAAAAAGGCTCGTGTAAATAATTACTTTGCTAAAGATGCCATACACGGAATTCCCACATATTTCAGTTATCGCAGGCTGGCAAATTACCCGGTCATTGCCACAGTGGGTGCATCGGAGGAAGATGTATTGGCCAGTTATTTCAAAAAAACCCGGCGTGATGTAGCATTTGCAACTGTTTTCAGTGGTATGATCATTCTTTTTTCGGCGTTAATTGCCCTAGTTCTTTGGCATCGCAAAAAAAATGCCGAGCAAATAAGAACAAGCGAGGTAAAATATCGCTCCATTTTCGAAAATAGTTCGGACAGTATTTTGTTGATGACCGCCGCAGGGAAAATTGTTGCTGCCAATAAAGCGGCATGTATTTTTTTTGGATTGAGTAAAGAAGAAATGTTTAACCGCACTGCCGTTCAACTAACCGACAGCACCGATCCGGCCTTTATGCAATTGGTGGATGAAGGCAAAATGCAGGGGACGGCAAAAGGGGAACTTCAGTTTTTGCATAGTAACGGCTCACTTTTAATTGGCGAGGTAACATCAGCAAAGTATGAGGACGCAGATGGTGGTTTACTCTGCATCATAATTATCAGAAACACTACCGACAAGGTACGCCTGCAAAAAAAATTAGTTGCAGAGCAAAAGCGCTATCAAAAAAGGGTTACACAACAGGTAATACAGGCCCAGGAAAAAGAACGGGAGGTAATTGGCCGTGAATTACACGACAACGTAAACCAGGTACTAACTACCGTAAAGCTGTACCTTGAAATGGCCTTCAACCATAAAGACCTGCGAGAAGAACTCATACCAAAAAGCATGGCCTACATTACCCAGTCGATAAATGAGATTCGAAACCTTTCCCGCGATTTATCGGCGCCAACATTAGGTACAAAATCTTTGATAGATTCGCTGCAGGCCCTTGTTGAAATGGTGCAGACTTCGAGCGGCCTGCATATTCGTTTTGTACATGAGGATTATTGCGACAACCTTTCAATGGACCAACAGTTAGCCATCTATCGCATAGTGCAGGAGCAATTAAACAATGTTATAAAACACGCAAATGCAAAGACAGTGCATCTAAGCATTGGGCAGGCAAATGGACGTATTGAGCTGATAATAAACGATGACGGCAAGGGCTTTGACACACTGGCCAAACGTAGCGGCATTGGTTTGAATAATATAGCTAGCCGCGTTCGGGTGTTTGATGGTGAAACGATTATTGAATCGGCAGTGGGCAGGGGGTGTTCCTTAATAGTTCGTCTTCCATTGCTGTGCACCATAAACGACAATAACTTTCAACAATTGCAGAGAATTGTGTAACAAAATTGCCGCCGAATTTCGTCGGGCAATTTTATGATAAACGAAAATCAAGTCTCTTCCAAACCTTACCTCCCATGTAATTGGTATGGACACAATCACCAAGGCCGCTGCAGTACAAAATACAGGGCTGGTAATAAAATGGTGTTCTTCCCAGCTTCCATCAGCTTTTTAAATGCCAACTATTTTTGCCAATATGGCCTTGTTCCACTGTTTCCACTGCACGCCTGCCTGGATGGCAATTAACTCTCTCTGTTCATGGTAATAAATTAATCTCACACCCGCTACTGCTGAACGCAGCCATTCATTAAAAGTGGCAAAAATCATTTGAACATCGTGCAAAAAAATCCCGCAAACGCAACAGGGGAAAGCATTTCAGGAAATGAACAACGGGTTTGGCATCGTGAAATGAGTAGAAACTTGATGAGTTCACAAACAGGTTGGATGCTAATTTAGCGTGTGGAAGGATCAAATAGAAGCAATCGTTAGGCAAGAATAATCGTCAACGTCCCGAGACTCAACTCTCTCTATTCATATAGCAAGCAATCGTTAACGTCCGCTGTTTCTACAGTGGACTTTTTTTTGGAAACACAAGTATAGACGATTTTTTAGAAAAAAATAAACATTTATTGATCTGGAGACTTGTATTGTCCCGGAAAATAGATGTATAGTCCCTCCTTTTCTCAGGCAACTATTGGATAGTAATCTTCGATCGTTGCGGTACAATAGCACTAAAAATTGACTGCACTGGTATACCTGCCCAATACCGGTAGAAGTTTCAATGTTTTGCAGCGAGTTGTTTGCTTAAACTTTTTCAGTTATCAACATCAAGCAGGGCAGGCCGTTTATCACTGGCTATGCGTGCCTCGTATTTTATTTTGAAAGCAGAAAGACCAGGTTCAAATTTCCTCATCCTTTTCAATTCATAATGGTAAACGGTTTGGCCCAACTGGAATAAAAACGGATAACCAACTGCTTCATAATCGTATTTACCGTCGTTTAAAATGCCGTCGCTGTTTACATACAAGGTTGCGGATAGCATAAACTCAACTTTATTTTTAAAATCAACGACATAAGAAACGTCGGTTAAAAATCCGTAGCTCCAGCCTACCTTATTAAACACCCTAACATGCCCGGGCATTTTGTGTGTACTATCTCTGAAAAAAAACTTTACATAGCTGTCGTAAAACTTAGTTGTATCATATTTTGGATTTGGCGTTTCGGACGGGTATTGCGAGAGATAGCGGTAAAAAAATTCGTAATCATTTTTTGTAAGGTTGAAACGTTTTTTTGCAGCAACGGATTGTGGAAATAAAGCCGACTGTAACATTTGTTGCAGGTCTTCTAACGACAGTGAGTTGTGCATTGTAAAATCAAATGGTTCATTTACCAGGCTATCATTTCGGTTAACATGCGCCCTACCAATTTTAATTACGTTTCTAAAATTGAATGAATCGGTGTTGATGGCTTCCGGGTTACGATACAACAACTTTCCGCTGGCAGTCACAAACCGCGCCGGATTGGAATACCGGTTTTGCTCGAATGTCAACCCAAGAAACTGCCGGGTAATGCGTACATCGCCATAACCCTTTCGATGAAGTTTTTGATTGATGCCTTGCTGTCCAACAAATTGGTACATTCTATTGTATGGATCGTTTTCGCTAATGAGCAATGCACGTTTAATGAAATGAGCCATGCTTGGCAAACCATTAACAGCGGTTGTGTCGGCCAACATGGGACGCTGCCAGCTTTGGCTGCTGTCGTATAAAATAGTGGTAAACTTATTTAGACCGGTAATATTGATTTCATTGATTTTTTCTAACGATAAAAGAGCCAGCGGCAGTTTAACCATCGACGCGGGGTTAAAGTATTGTTGCGCATTGTAGTGAAAGTAGTAATTCTTTAATGAAGGTTTGTTATGGGCATCGCGGTTTATCTGGGTGTAAATAATTTGCAGGTAATAAGCATCCGGGTGTAGAATTACTTCCCTAAAAACCGGATGGGTATTACTTGTAAAAACCTGCTGCATCAAAGTATCTGTTTTTGATTGGGCGTACAATAAATTAGTTATCATAACGAACACCAAAAAACAATATGCAGTGTAAATTTTCATGGTTTTAAGGTAGGCAGCTAATGAGAGAAAGAAAATAAATTGACCATTGTTCCGGAACGAAACGAAAATTTCCTCATTAATCTTTCCGGGTGATAACTGACGGTTTTTTTTGGCATGGTTTTTCAATTTATTTAAAAAAACGTAACATGGAAATGCGTGGTAACAGCATTGAAAAAAGAAAAAGAAAAATTGTGCAGAAGGTGCCGGTATTAGTTCGTTCGGTAAAGCCGGGGCATGCAGTCAATGTTTGGGAGAAACAGTCAGCTCCTTCGTTCAGTCTATGGAAGAATTAGGAATAAGTCAGCTTGCTAGTGCAATTGATTACCTTCTTCATTCATTAAGAGGTAAACTTCCTTCCCGCTAAAATTTTTTACTATCCTTTACAATTCGCTTTGATTATTAGTTCGGTTTGTGCTGGCATTAATATTGCCTTAATTTATAAAACAGAAAATATGAACAAGATTTTATTAGGTGCTGTGGTTTGCGCAGCAGTAGCGGGCATTGTGTATTATGCCGTTAACCCCGAAAAATTCCACGAAACTTTAGACGATTTAAAATCAAAGGCTGATGAAGCCATTGGAAATTTAAAAGAAGGATTTGACAAACAACATCAGGATATGTCGGCGCGGATGAGTTAAAAAAAAGCGGCTTGTAGCCGCTTTTTTGTTTTTTGCTTTACAGTACTTACTGTTGGGTTTTTGTAAAAAGTTTTAAGTTCTTACCATCTGCCTTTGTTGTAGCCACCACCGCCACTGCCCCCGCCATCGTTGCGGAAGTTGCCACGTGGTTTGTCTTCTTTGGGTCTTGCTTCTACAACTTTAATGGCTCTGCCATCAACCGATGAGCCATCCAATTCGGCAATGGCTTTTTTCGATGCCTCATCATCAGCCATTTCAACGAAACCAAAACCACGAGATTGGTTGGTGGTTCTGTCCATTATTACTTTGGCGGAGCTAACTTCCCCGTAGGGCGTAAAAAATTGTTTAAGGTCTTCATCTTGTACATTGAAGCCTAAATTGGAAACGTAAATGTTCATAACTGATCATTAATAATTGAAAAATTTTGATGAAGGCAGGCAGTAAGAGACTAACTAAAATTGCTGAAATTATTGCGCAGAATAATTAACGGTTACTATGCTCGGCTCAAATTATCTTTTTAAAGATAGCACTTATCGCTATCATAATTGCTTAGTAAAAATAAGTTTTGCTATCTTTTGCCCGTTTAGTTAGCAGAACGGTTTATTGCTTTATTGATTGGCGCTGGGGTAGTTTTTAAAGTGCTGATGGGAACGTTCACTATTGGGAAAAAAAATTTCGAGCTGTTATAGGCCTGAAATATATCTTTGCTCCCCCTGAACTAACCGGAAAATGATTTACGTTCCGAAGATGACAGATGCAGCCCAACCAATAATTACTGTCAGCCGTTATTACAAAATTTTACCTGGCGGGCCTTAGTGCAGCTGGTAAATTTTACCAAGACCAGAACATGATTCTGTTATAAAGCATTGTATTAACAACAGGCACAAACGCTTGTACTTACCTTTAAAAAGTAAAATAAAAACGACACTCTATACTCAATATGTCTAAAAAGAAATTTGCGGCAAAAGTCACATTTAATAATACCAACCGGGTATTCTTTCAATCGCTAAAAAATTCAGTTGAGGCCTATTTTCTCAATAATAACTTGAAGAAAACCGGCAACTGGCGTATGTATACAAAGGCTATCATTCTGATGCCTTCCGCCCTCGCTGTTTATATTATTCTTCTTACCGTTACAATGCCGGCTGTGGTCGGAATATTGCTTTGCGCATTGTTGGGATTGCTATTAGGCAGTATTGGTTTTAATGTAATGCACGATGCCTGTCATGGAAGTTACTCATCTAAAAAATGGGTAAATGAAACCCTTGGGCTGACGCTGAATGCCATTGGCGGCAATGCCTTTTTCTGGAAGCAGAAGCACAACATACTCCACCATACATATACCAACATTGCTGGTATTGATGATGATATAGCGCAGAGCAAATTTTTGCGTCAAAATCCCTCTCAACCCTGGATGCCCGTGCATAAGTACCAGCATATTTATCTTACACTTGCTTACTCACTTTCACTTTTTATGTGGGTGGGTTTAAGGGACTTTGAAAAATATTTTACCCGTCGCATTCATAACTCACCCGTACAGCCAATGAGTACCAAAGAGCATGTTACCTTTTGGGCAAGCAAAATTCTTTACCCCTTCTTCTATATCATTTTACCGATCCTTAGTGTAGGTTGGTTGCCCTGGCTTATTGGGTACTTAACTATGGGTGTGGTTACCGGAATTTTTATTGCCTACGTGTTTCAGCTGGCACATGCGGTTGAAGGCCCCGAGTTTGAAAGCGTTGGCTTAGACGATAAATTGATTGAAGCGGAATGGGCAGTGCATCAAATAAAGACCACGGCCAACTTTGCTCCAAAAAATAAAATAGTTTCCTGGCTGGTGGGTGGTTTAAATTACCAGGTTGAACACCATCTTTTTCCCCGCGTTTGCCATATACACTATCCAGCATTAAGCGAAATTGTAAGTGAACATTGCCAGCGTTTCGGCCTGCCTTATCATTCCTTTCCCACGGTTACGCACGCCATCGTATCGCATGTACGTACAATGAAAAAATTGGGCAATAAAGAATATAGTGCGTAAAGCAATTTTTAGATGCGCATGAGCTGCTGCGTAAGACGGGTTGCTCAATAAACGCAAGGAATAAAAATATCTATCAACGCCACGTCGAGAAACGTGGCGTTTTTATTTTTAGATAATTTCCTCTGCTCATCAAGGCCTTTAACAAATTATTCTACAGAACACGCAACATTTTCGAACTGATATGGTCCCAGTAACAATTACTGCCTGCAATAATAATAGTGTGCAACCACGCCAATACGATTTGAACATATTCCATCAAACCTGCCCCTGTTGATAAACTCTTCTATTTTTTTGTGCGGGTCAACCGTCCAAACAATTACTTTTCGTTTTTGTGTATGCATGGCATTTACCTCGGGTAATTGTAATCCTTTGGACCAGGATGGTGCCCAGTAGTTGGCGTTCATCGTGCGGGCAAAACTGGTATCCAACTCCGTTAAGGATGGAATGTTTTGGTGATTGGGTAGTTTGCTAAACCCTTTCAATACATCTTCGTCGGGTACGCCTATTACAATTTCAAAATCTTTACCGGCATCAGACGCTTTTTTAAGAAACGATTTTTGTAACCGATGAACGGCTGAAAGGTTTTTTTCTTTGCAATCAAGCCATACAAACTTTAGTGGAGTTTTAAATAAAATTGTATCAAGGGCCTGTTCAAGCGTTGAAATGCTACCGCCTCTTTTGAGTTTAATATCCTTTAGCTCTGCAAGATTGTATTCACCAATCTCTCCCCGAATGCCCGCTTTTTCGGTAAGCCTGTCATTAATCTTACTGTCGTGGTATAAAACGGGAATGCCGTCTTTTGTAAGCTGAACATCTATCTCCACGCCGGTAGCACCAAGGCTAGCAGCAAGTTTTAGCATCTCCAAAGAATTTTCCGAAGCAGGCAATAAATCATTGCTTCGCCCACCACCGCGGTGTCCAATTATTAGCATTGGTGTTTTATTATACAATGGTCGCAGGTAGGTAAGCGCAATAGCCTCATCAGGCATTTCCTCGCCATCACCAAACTTACCTTTAATGGTAAAACTCTTTTGGCCAACACTGTCGGCAACAATCATCAATTGTACTTTACCCGTTTGTGTATTAACCATTTTTCGCCAATAGCCATTAAGCAGAACAGTATCATTCAGCTTGCGTCCTTCGCAAATAAAATGGGTAGCTTCTTCTTCGCAAAAAAATGTAAAATGATGAATCGTATCGCTCCCATTTATTGTGTAGCTCCATTTACCTGCTGCTGTTTTTCCAAATGGATAATCGGCCTGCTCTATTTTGTATACGCCATTTAATGCTTCTCTCTCCAACGTAGTTAATGGTTTGGTTTCCGCCGATTGGAAGATGGGCCAATTGGTATTTGGTACGGGTGCATCAATCAACTCCTGGCAGGAAGAATAAAAGATAATGACCGAAATGGAAAGCAGGAGATTGGGTGCCAATAATTTCTGTGTGCGCATAACAGTGGTGCGGGTGTTTATCCTAAGCTTGTGGTTTCCGCCGCGCAATAATTACAATAAGCAGGCCGTGTTAAAAACAAACGCGATAGGCATGTATTTCCCTTTCCCTACTTCTTTGTCAGCGAATTTGTAGGGCTTCAACGTAGCAGTTGTTCAACAATTACCCGCGGAATTTGTTGCTGGCTATTTCCGGCGCTCAAAAAGATATTCATGAAAACCCTGCTCTTCACAACCTCTATCACTCCTGCCAAAATGAAAATCAAAAACAAAAAATGTCAGCATTTTTTAAGCGGTGATATTTTTTCCTGCCAAAAAAATAATTTTTTACAACCGGCCCAGGTGTTGCGGTTACGCACTGTTACTATTTTTTCATTTTAAAATTAAAAACATGTACTACAATCGGTCATGCGGAGGCCGTCACAACGTTATGGGCTCCACCGCCGCAAAAGGCGAAAATTACGGAAGCAGGCAAAGGCCAATGCTCATCCGCTCAATGCAAAGGGCCGCAGTGAACATTTACAAAACGCCAAACAGTTTTGAAATGCTTGTGTTTGCACCTGGCCGTATTAAAGAACATTTTTCCATTGATGTGGAAGGCAAAGAGTTGAAAATTTCCTACACCCCACCCGAAGGATTTCCAAAATTTGAGTGGGTGCAAAGGGAATACAGTCGTGGTGGATTTGTAAGAGTATTTACAATGGATGAAACCATTGACACGGCTAAGATCACCGCCAATTACACTGATGGAGTGCTTCAGGTTAGTTTGCCCGTGGTGGCCGGGAAGGAAAATGTGAAAAAGGAAATTGTAATTAATTAAGCGGATGTTTTTTTACATGCAGGCAATAACGAAAGTTGTTGCCTGCTTCTTTTTAGTGCTTATGCGCAGCACTTTAAACGGTACATGCCTGGTAAAGATTTATTTATGCTGACACTGCGTAAGCCTTGTTGGTACCGTCGCTTACGTCACCTTCATTGATTTTGCGAAGATTCATTGAAAGGAAAAATTTATTGCGACGCAGCAACCGACTCAACCTCTATCACCTTCTTTATCTCAACTGTATTTCCGTCCTCGCAACCGTTAAAATCCTTTTTTAGCTGGATGGATTTTACTACGAGCCTATCGTCCACACGTTTTACGGTTAAATAATGGAACAAGGGTTTGTAGGCACAGGCTACATCTTCAAAAATACCGGCACCACTGCGCAAGGGCTGATTTAGGCCACCGCCACCACCAATCACCATAAAGTCTTTGCCTTTTATTTTGTAATGTTCAAAGTTGTGCGAATGACCGGAGAGAAAAAGCTGGCTTTTTTTAGACGCAAGAAATAAGGGAACAATTTTTTGTTGAACGGGTGTAGATGCGCCGACGATTTTGCTGTTAGTGTATGGAGAATGATGACAACTGCTAACAATGAATTGTACCGAAGGATCGGCATCAAGGCTATGCAGTGTTTTTTTGTACCAGCTTATTTGCAACTCATTTTCTGCCGCTGTAAGTGTACCGAAATTCGAATTCAATAAAACCACCGCTACTGAATCAACAATTTCTACATACCCGGTAGCAACATGGTTTGGAAAACGTTTCTGAAATTTCTGCTGGCCTTTTTTTGGTTTGCCCATCACTTCGTGGTTGCCCAAAATAGCATGTACCTGCACGCCTGTGTCGCGGAGCTTTTCCAGGTACTTATCCATTGGCCGCCATTGCTTATTGCTGTATCCAAGGTTTACTACATCGCCCAATAAAAAAAGCGAGTGCGGCCGGCGTTGCAACACATCGTCAAACAATTTTTTTGTCGCTGTTTTATTGTTGTGGCTTTTTAGCCATAAGGTTTCTACCCACATGGGTGCCTGTGTATCGGATGCAAAGGCAATTACCGTACTGTCGTTAGTAGCTGTAACTGGGGCAGACTGGCTTTTAGAAATAAGGCTGCTGAGTGAAACCATAAAAACAAGAATGAACTTTTTACACATGCACTAAGGTTGATTGGTAATAATTGAACAAATAGTTTACTTCATTTTATAAAAGCCATTTTGCTACTGCGTTCACCCTTTATTCAAATACATTTCCTGCCAACCTTTCCATTACCATCTAAGAAATTTCCATACCAACTGCAATTGCAAACTTATTGAGCCATCCGTACTTTCGGCCGCATCCATCCATTTTAACTCGGTGCCGAGGCCAACATTTTTTGAAACCGGCTGAATAAAAGATGCTGCCGCCATCCATCCAATGCTCAGTTTTTTTGATACCGACTTGCCTGCATAATCCAAATCGGTTTTTAAAAAATAAACCCCCGACCCTGCAAATAAGTTAAACCGTTTTGTTAACGCCATCGTCCACTCAATCAATACCGGAACGGCTGTCGTCCGGATTTTCGCGGTTTGTCCGCTGGCATCTTTTGCCGTGTAATTTAAAAATGTAATGCTGCCAGTCTCTACTCCCAGTTTTATCAGGTGGTCGGGGTGCCACATTACCCGCAAGCTGTATGCAGGACTGTACTTACTTATGTTTGGTTGCAGGTAATTTGGCGTGCCGCCTGCCGCCAGATAATAACCAACTCCACCACCCATGTAAACAACCAAGGCATACTCTTTATGCCGGGTTGGCTGCGATGTAAACTGATCGTCCTGTGAATGAGCGGTGATGGCTGATAAAGCCAAAACCATACCTAATAAAAATCGTTTATTGTTTTGCATAAAAGTAATAGGCTACAGCCGAAGGCTGGTTAGATAAGATTCCGTTAAAGCTTCCTTCATTTAAAAATTTGTCAATGCGGTCGGGGCCGTCCAAAGTCCAGGTAATTACGCTTCTGCCTTGCGCCTGCATTCTATTTACCTCCTCGGTTTGCAAACCCTGCGTCCATGTGGGTGCCCAAATATTTGCGTTGATGCTCTCTGTTGTTGGCACATCTAATTCCGACAAGGAAGGAATGTTTCTATAAGCCGGAAGTTGCGTAAACTGGTTCAAAACTTCTTTAGTAGGTACGCCAATAAAAATTTGCAGTTGTCTGCCGTTTGCATTTGCTATTTGAATAAATTCCTTTTGGAGTGCCCGCAGGTTTTCTAATGACCCTGTCAACTTCGTATCAAGCCAAACAAACCGTAATGGCGTTTGAAATAAAATAGTTTGCAGCGCCTGGCGCAGTGTTGGTATTTTTCCACCTCTTTTTAATTGCACCAATGCATCAAGTTGTGCATAACTGTAGTTTTCAATTGGCCCTACCATCCCATTTTTTACAATCAGCCGTTCGTTCAATGTTGCGTCATGGTACAAAATCAATTCCCCATCTCTGGTTTGGTGTACATCAATTTCTACCCCGGTTGCGCCAAAGCCAGCAGCCAACCGTATCATTTCCAAAGAATTTTCCGAAGCCGGAAGAAGATCGGCGTTTCGGCCTCCACCCCTGTGTGCCAATATTTCGAAACCTGTATTGTTGCGCAGTGGGCGGAGATACTTTAGAGAAAGGGCAACCTCAGGAATTTCATCTGTATTGCCATAAACACCACTAAGAATAATTGAGTCTGCAGTTACATTGTTTAGTAAAGCGGTTGCGCCATTTGCAGCGGTTATGGTTAGGCGTACTTTCCCGGTTTCCACGTTTACATTGCGGCGCCAATAACCATTTAGTAAAATGTCGTTATTCAACCTCCGGCCCTCCAAAATAATATAGATAGCATCAAGCGGAGAAAAAAGAGAAAGCTGGAATACTGTATCAGCACCGGTTTTTGTATAGCTCCATTTCATCGCCGCCTGGTTTCCAAACAAAATACTTCCATCGCGAACGGTATAGATACCTTCTATTTTATTGCGGGTGAAGGAGGGCAATGAAGTGGCAGGTGCCGACAGAAAAAGACTCCAGTCGTTTACTGGCACCGGTGGTTCAAAATCTCTTTTGCACGAAGAAAAAAATACCGCCACCACTGCTGTCAAAAAAAAGTATTTCATAGTATTACGCCAATAATTACTTGTGGAAAAAACAGGTTTCGGTCAAAACTTTCAAACAGGGTCCAGGTTTGCCAAAAGTAGCTTGTGTATATGGCGCGAAAGCCCAGGGTTAAGCTTTTTTTATGAAAGAAAGGTTGCTCCAAAGCTACGGTGTAGGCCGACCCCGAGAAAAGTGTATAATCAGTTTGCACCTCTGTTTCGCCAGCAAATGTTTTTACATTCAGCGTCATAATTGACTCTGCTTTTAGGGTAAGCAGAATTTGTTTGTTGAACCTGTACCCAAATGAAATATTTGGAAAATTTTGCCAGCCCGTACCACGGGTTTTTAATCCACCAAGGTTAATTCTTCCAAACCAAAATGCCACGTCATTACCTAAGGACATGGACAGTCGCTCCGAAAATTTTGTTGCCCATCGGGGCCCAATGGAAATTGCATTTTGAATAACCTGTGCACTCAACCTTCCATCCAGGGATAATTTTTTTCCGAGTTTTTTTAGTACATGTAATTCGGCTGCAGGCACACGGAAATGCGCTTCTTCGGTTATGGCAGTAGGCATTGTAGTGGCGGTAAACCCAACCGATACAATCCATTTGTGATTGAGGGGATGAGGAAAAAGAATAAATTTTTGATTTTCAATTGGCACATCCTGTGCGTAGGTAATTGCACTGGAAAAGATAATTGCCATGCCTGCTACTTTCTTTGCAAACCTGGCTAAATACGTGGATAGCATTTGTAATAGTAATTAAGGTTATTGATGGCCGGGAACGAATTATTATTCAGATACCGGATTCATGTATAACTGACATACAATTGTTAGGCCGTGGCAAATGTGAATGCTGAGGGCTGAAAATTACGCCGAAGGCAAGGGCGGGTACCGCACAGTAAGGGTAAAGTATTAAAATTGTCATTTAAAAATTTATCGAGAAACTGGCATACTCATTTCGTTACCTTTACTGCCTGAAATTCTATTATGAAACTTTTTGTTGCCGGCCTACCCTACGATTTAGATGATGCAGAACTAACGGAAATTTTTGAAAAATTTGGTCCTATTATTTCCGCCAAAGTATCCATGGACAGAGAAACCGGCAAGAGCCGTGGTTTTGGTTTTGTAGAAATGCAGAACGCCCAGGATGGTAAAGATGCCATTGAACATTTAGCAGATATTTCTCTTGGTAAAAAACCATTGGTTGTAAAAGAAGCTGAAGACAGAGGTGGTAGTGGTGGTGGCCAGGGCGGTGGTGGCAACCGTGGTGGTGGTGGATACGGCGGTGGCGGCGGCAACCGCGGTGGCGGTGGTGGTTACCAGGGCGGTGGCTCGGGTGGCGGCGGTGGTTACAGAGGTGGTGGTGGAAGTGGCGGCGGTGGTGGTTATGATAAACCACGTGGCAGGTATTAGTGCTGAAAAAAATACGCTACACTGCGGTAACAAAATGCAGTTGCAAAAAATAGATTGACAAGAGATGCCTGCGCTGATGAAGTGCGGGTATTTTTTTGCAACTCCATTTACCCGTCTTTTTAACTAATGTACTCCTACTAAAAAATTCATGCATCGATACTCCTGGAGTCGAACACCTCTCTTGAGAAAATAAATTTACACCGTCCTTGTCCTCGCTAAAAGCAATAATAACAATCAAATCATTTACAATTTTCTAATTGCGCTGATTCAACATTTATAGCAATGCTTTTTCTTTTTTTAACAACCCACCACCAAACTCCCGCATGGTTTTTCCTTCTGCTGTTACTGACGTTCATTCACTAAACAATTAATTATGAAAAAGATTTTTTTACCCTTTTTGCTTGCACTTGTTATTCCGCTAACCTACTCGTGCAGCACATTGCGTGGTTATACTTTAAATGAATTAGATGCGGCAACCGCGATAAAACAATTACTTGAATTAGGTGCCAGGGATGGTACGCAGGCAGGCGCATTTTCAAAAGATGCAATTCTATCAACGCTCTTTCCCGAGCCCGTAAAAAAAGCATTGAACACCGCGCAGCAATTAGGATTGACAAATGAGATAGATCGTTTTACAACTACCCTTAGCAGTGCAGCGGAACAAACCGCTCAAAAATCGGTTCCCATTTTTATCAGCAGCATCAACGGCCTCAGTTTTACCGATGCCATGGGCATTATTAAAAACGGGGGCACATCGGCTACCGATTATTTGCGTACATCTGTGGGCAGCAATTTGCGTACTTCAATTAAGCCGGTAATGCAAACAGCGCTTGACGAATACAAACTCACCGAGCAATGGGAAAAAATTATCAAACCCATTCAAAGCCTTACCAACAATAAATTGAATTTAGACCTTGCCACTTTAATGGCCGGTATGGTTAGCGAATCAATGTTTCGCAAAATGGAAGCAAAGGAAAAACAAATCAGGGCGGAAGCCAGTGCCAGAACAACGCCTCTGTTACAGAAAGTATTTTCGAGAAGTTGGAATTAGGCGATGATGGTTGATAGATGAGCGATGATAGGTTTGGAGATTTGAGAATGGGGGTTATAACAACAACACGTATTTAAGAAATGGAAATGCCGGTAAGCTAAAAACTTACCGGCTTTTTTTATGGATCAAATTCATTAAAACACCTTTGCTTTTTTTACATCACCACCAACATCAACAGAAGAAGAGCCATAAACCTTTATGGTTGATTTGATGAAATCTTTTTCATCGGCTTTGTAAATATTCTCTACATACTTCTGTGGGTTGCGGTCAATATACGGAAACCAGGTGCTGTGTATTTGCACCATTATTTTGTGGCCTTTTTTAAACGTATGCAACACATCCTGCAGCGGCACGTTTACATCTGTAACCTGGTTAGGTACAAATGGTGCAGGTTTTTCAAAACTGTTTCTAAACCGGCCCCGCATTACTTCGCTGCGCACCAACTGCTGGTAGCCACCCATTACCACGTTCTTTGCATTGTGTTCGTAGTTGGGATGATTGTCGGGGTAAACATCAATGAGCTTTACAATAAAGTCCGCATCGGTTCCCGTCATGGCAACTTTTAGTTTGGCAATAATTTCTCCCGCTGCTGTTATATCGTTTTCCAACACCTCTGTTTGAAAAGTTAGTACATCGGGGCGGCGGCTGGCCTGCCGCTGATCATCGCTCATAAAATTGCGTGGGGTAAATGTGAGCCCTTCGGTTTGCGAAGTGTAGGGCACCGGCTTCATCGGGTCGCTCAGGTATTCAAAAACCGAATTCGGACTAAGTGGTTTATCAACGGATAACCTTCCACTATCACCAAAAAATAATTTTAGCGGGGCTATATTTTTTGGCGGCCATACATCAAATTTTTCCCAGTTTTTTTTACCCGTGTTAAACATGTAAGCTTCGGGCAATTTGTCGCTGCCTTCGTTTTTTAAATGAAAAGCAAAAAATGGTTTTTCAATTTCGCGTTGGTAGAAAGTTGAAATGCTATCGCCAAAATAAATATGGTTGTGTGTGCTTTTACCATTTTCTCTTGCCCAATCGCCATGCCCCCACGGCCCCATTACAATACTGTTTTTTGCACCCGGGGTATTGCGTTCAATTGATTTATAAATGTTGAGAGGGCCATACAAATCTTCCGCATCAAACCAGCCACCCACTGTTAACACCGCGGGTTTTGTATTGGTAAGATGAGGTAAAATATTTCGCTTCTGCCAAAAGGTATCATAGTTAGGATGGTCAATAATTTCCTGCCAAAAAAAATTGTCGTGGTGGTAATTTTTGGTGATGTTTTTTAACGGGCCTTGCTGCAGGTGCCAGTTGTACGCGTCTTTCGGTGCCTTGTCGTAAAAACGCATGAGTTCCGGCATGTACCAGTCTTCTTTTGTTTGCCCTTTTTTCTGGTAGCCAAATACGGCAAAGGCGGCGGTATAACTTTGCAGGTAGGCACCCATGTGGTGAAAATCATCGAAGAAAAAATCGGATACCGGTGCCTGCGGCGAGCAGGCTTTTAACGCCGGGTGTGCATCGGGCAAGGCAGCAGCCGTATAAAAACCGGGATACGAAATACCGTACATGCCTACGCGACCATTGTTGTTTTTTAAATTTTTTATCATCCAGTCAATAGTATCCCAGGTATCGGAACTTTCGTCAATTGCCTTTTTATTTTTTGGGTCGTTGCCGGGTATGTTCGGCGTCATGTTGGTGAATATTCCTTCGCTCATGTAGCGGCCGCGTACGTCCTGAAAAACTAAAATGTAACCATCCTGCACCAGAAAGTTTGAAGGATGACCGTGCGTTTGGTAGTCGGCATAACCCGAGGCATTGTAGCAGGTGCGGTTCATGAGTATGGGGTAGGCCTTCGATTTGTCTTTAGGCATATACACCACGGTAAACAATTTTATCCCATCCCGCATGGGAATTTGGTACTCCACTTTTTCGTAGTTAGCCCGCATAAACAACGAGTCGGTATTTATTTTTTGCGCATGAGGATGAAGGGAGGTAAAAACAACCAGGAATGCAATAATTGATTTCATAAAAAAAATTAAGAAGGCCTAAACTAAGTAAAATGATGATGCGAAATTGGGAAGATAAAAAACGGTGCCTGTTTTATATTTACCGGCGTAATCAATGTTTATGAGTCAGGAGAACGGTTTTTTCGACGCCTGCCGCAACGGCAATATAGATGAAGTAAAAATTCTGGTGGCTGCAAATGCATCATTGGTAAACAGCCGGGATGCAAAAGAATTTACTCCGTTGATTCTTGCTGTTTACTATAATCAAACGGGGGTTGTTGAATTTTTAATAGACAACGGTGCCGAGGTTGATGCACAGGATGCTGCCGGAAACACTGCTTTAATGGGTGTTGCATTCAAAGGTTATGCCCCACTGGCTAAAAAATTATTAGATGCGGGAGCTGATGTTGACGTACGCAATGGAAACGACACCACGGCATTAATGTTCGCCGCTATGTGTAGGCAGTTACAAATTGCAAAATTGCTTTTGCAAAATGGCGCTGATGTTCACCTGGCCGATGCATCAGGACAAACTGCTTTAGGGCATGCGGCAGTAAAGGAGAACGAAGCAATGATTGCCTTGTTGAAGCAGTACATGCAGTAGCGGAACCCCGGGGGGAAGAACTTTTGTTTACATCTATGCCCACCTCGTATAAATACCAACCCCATCCTTATGTTTTTGTTAACCCTGTATTGGCCAAAACCCATTTAACAAGGCTATTGCCCGGTTGGCACGGTGTTCGCAAATGAGGTAGTAATGAAAATATTTTTACCACTAAAATCAATTTTTATGAACAAGATATTATCCGTTATTGGCTTTGCAGCAGTTATGGCTTCGTGCAACAGCAACCCCAACGTGAAAACAGCGGAAACACCTGTTGTTCCTTTAGATACTGCCGGTCTTGCGCAGTTTCAGGCCTGGAAAGCACAAAATGAATTAATGCAAATGCAACAATTCCAACAGTCGCAGGCCGCGGCTTACCAGCAAACCGCTGCTACACCGCAACGCTCTACCTCAACTGCAACACGTAGAAGAAGTACTTCCTCAGGTGGTGGTTCTTCAAGCTCAACCGCCTCTTACCCTGCCAAGAAAAAAGGTTGGAGTAAGGCTGCTAAAGGTGCAGCAATTGGTGGTGCAGGTGGTGCAGTTTTAGGTGCCGTTATCAATAAGAAAAACCGTGTAGCCGGTGGTGTAATTGGCGGCGTAATTGGGGCCGGTGTAGGTTATGGTGTAGGCCGTGCCAAGGATAAAAAAGATGGCAGGTATTAATTACAATTCAATATTCAAAATAAAAACAGGCGGGAGTTACATCCCGCTTTTTTTGTGTGCTTTTTTTATACTCACTATTACAAGTAAGATGTGTGGGCACACGGGCGTCCTTCGCTGATGATTTGTACTAGGGTAACCTGAACCTATCGCATCAGCCTTTTATTCATTTCATGCGGAGGGCTTTTGCATCCATCCTAAATCAGATCATTTCATTTTAGTAACCTGGTTATTCATGGGGCATTCGGTAGAAACTGCAAATAAATGTGGGAAATAATCAAGGGGGGAAGGCGAATAAAGAATGATCGAAAATCCAAAAAACAAAATTGTAATCCAGCAGTTTTAAATCGCAGACTGAATGGAAAGCTTTGTAAACAGCCGCAGGCGGTATGCATTCATTGCTGTTGTGCCCAGCTTTTTTAATAACTGGTAATTTACTACCAACCCTACCGCAGCACCAATGCCCGGAATGAGTTGTGCCATCTTTGCCAGGTCAATGTAATCACGGTATTCCTGCTGCAGGTTGCGCCATTCAAAAGCATTTATATCATCGGGCATGTTCTGCGTTTGTACATCCCAGTTTTTTATTCTTAGAAAGATATTGCGCCGGTGTTGCTGGCTGCTGAAGGCGAGTTCAAAAATGTGGAGAATGTACACCCGCTCTTTATAATTTTTTACATCAAAACCGTAGAGTGCCGCAATATCAAAAAGCATTTTCAGTTTAATGCCTATCAAAATTGGGAACTCTGCAAACCCTAACAAAATGCCACCGGCACCGGTAATGCCGCCCTCGGCTGCCGCTGTGTGCTTGTAAGTCTGTATCAATTGAAGAACAGCTATTTCTCTCTCCTGCAACGAATGAAAGGGCACCGATTTTTTTACCGTGTACTTAGCGCCGAACAATACACCTTTTATCATTTGTTTGATGGTAGCTGTAATTGCCTTGTGTACTTTCTCGGGAATGTAGCTGTTGATTTTTACCTGCAGTTTCTTCGAAAGCATATTGAAGACTGACGGGCTGCGCTGCATTTGCATTTGCCAGCGGGCCAGCTCGTGTTGCACCTGTACTTCGTAAACTTCATTCATTTTAATACTACTGAAAAATTTGTGCCCTTGCAGCAGCAGTACCGCAAACACCTGGCTCCGCTATATTCTTTACCTACGGTCACAAACTCTTATTCTTCTTTTTAAAAAAACCTCTGAACAAAAAATTGCTTTGCAGCGCTTCCATATTCTCGTCTAATTTTTTGGTGCTGGTTTGCAGGTTTTGAATAACCGCTTTTAAACTTTCAGCGGTTTTAGTATCGTTGAGTAACATACCTGCCGGCGTGTTTGTATTATTTAGCCCGGCGGCTACATTTTTGGTAGTGGCTTGTACACTATTTACAACTTCCTGTGCTGTCATTGAAATGTTTTGTAACTGCGCCACGCTGGCCCGCAGCCTGGCAAAAATTACCGTGTCGCTAATTAAATCGTTGGTGAGCGATCCTTTCCTTTGCAGCTTAGCCGCATAGTCGGCAACATCCCTGGTAACAGTTTCTGTTGTATTTAATGAACGCTGCAGGCTAAGCAAAGCCACATCTAAATTGTGGGTAAGCGACTCATCTTTCAACAGTTTGCCAATACTTCCTTTACCATCGGCAAGGCCCTGGCTAACGTTTTTTAGATTCCTGGTTATCTCCAGCAAATTGTCATTGTTCTGCTGAAAAGTTTGCATCATATCGTCGATGCTAATGAGGTTTTCGGACGCCAGCAAATCGCCATCGGCCACAAGGGGCGCCGCCGGGCTACCGCCATAGAGCACAATAATTTTATTGCCAATCAATCCATCAGTTCCTACTTTGGCCTTTGTATCTTTTTTAATGTAGGGTTGCGCTTTTTCATCAACATTCATAAACACCTGCACACCACCGGTTGCAAATTCCACTCTATCTATCGTGCCCACTTTTACACCGGAGTACCACACGTTGCCGCCTGCCTGCAAACCGTTTACATCTTTAAAAAGGGCTTTCACTTCAATGGTGTCGGCAAATGCTTTTCGCTGACCACCCAAGGTTAATACCCCCACTATAAATATTACCAGCGCCAAAAAAATAAATATGCCTACTGCTACTGCCCTGGTATTTTTTGTTGACTTCATTATTGTATAAAGTTATAGTCATAAAAATTCTGAATGCGCTCATCGTTGGTTGCAAACACTTCCTGAAAATCGCCTTGCTTAATAAATCGGCCATCAAGCAGCATCGCCAGCCTGTCGCCCGTGGCACGGGCACAGGTAAGATCGTGCGTAATGATGATGGAACTGGTGTGAAATTTTTCCTGCACTTCGTTTATCAAATTGTTTATTTCAATACAGGTAATCGGGTCGAGCCCCGCCGTTGGTTCATCGTACAACATTATCTGTGGCTTCAGTATCAAAGTGCGGGCAATACCAATACGCTTGCGTTGCCCACCCGAAAGCTCGGAAGGCATTTGGTTAATTGCCTGTAACAAACCAACATCTTCCAGCACTTCCTCCACCGCGTGGTTAATTTGTTTACGGGTAATTTTTACCTGATCCCGCACCAATGGAAATTCAAGGTTTTCCCGCACGGTCATGCTATCGTATAAAGCACTGCTTTGAAAAGAAAAACCAATCTGCCGCCGCAACGATCTCAGCTCTTTCGAATTCATTGCAGATACATCTTCGCCTAACACAATTACGCTCCCTTCATCTTGCCGCAGCAGGCCCGCTATTATTTTAATGAGTACCGATTTACCGGTACCCGAGCGGCCCAGCACCACTACATTCTCTCCCTTAAAAACATCGAGATCAATGCCCCGCAAAACCTCGTTGTCGCCAAAAGATTTATGTAGCCCCTTTACCGAAATAACTGCGGTTGACAGGTCGATATGGTGCATGGGTTTTTTCATGTTAGCGCAACCAGTTTACCATTGTAATAATTACCATTTCTTCAATAAAAATCAAGAACATGGATACAACCACCGCCATGTTTGCCGCCTTGCCCACACCCTGTGTGCCGCCAACCGCGGAGTATCCTTTAAAGCAGGCAGTCATGCTTATGGTAAAACCGTAAACCAACGCCCGGAAAATGGAAGAGCCAAAATCTAAAAAACTAATTTTTTCGAAAGCATGTTGAAAAAAAGACAACATACTTATTTGTTCGTGCGAGTTAATGTCGAGGAAGGCACCCATTAAACTTACAAATGCCGAAAACATCATGAGGAGGGGCAGCATGAGCGATGCGGCGAGTACGCGGCTTACAACTAAATATTTAAAGGCATTTACACCAGAAACATCCATCGCATCAATTTGCTCCGTTACACGCATTGAACCTAATTCGGCACCAATGCCCGATCCAACTTTACCCGCACAAATGAGTGCTGTAACCAATGGGGCCAACGATTTTACAATAGCAATACCAACCAATGATGGCAGCCAGGATGTGGCACCCACTTCGGCCAGTGATGGACGTGATTGTTTACTAAAAACCAACCCGGTTATAAAAGCAGTAACGGCAATCAGCGGCAACGACCGTACCCCAATATCATAACATTGCCTGACGATTTCATTGCCCTCCATAGGGCGGCGGAACAATTCCTTGAAAAAACGACCCACGAATTTGGCAACATCGTAAATGCCAATAAAAAAGGAAGCCGCTTTTTTGGGGAGAACCTGTGCCATTCTTGATTGAGGATGTATGCCGCCGGTGGTTTTGTAAATGAAGCGCAAATATAGGGTGTGCTCTTGTTAAAGACCTGTTGGTGACCACGCCGCTTAACACAAAGACAGGAACACCGATGACACGGATGCTCCGAAACTCTGGAGGGAGCAACACGGATTTTATTTATGACAAATTGGTTTGTGAAGGCATGGGCAAATGTTAAACCCGGATGAGCATGGATTTTTTCCGGCTTCGCATGCTCTCAGAATATCGAACCAGTAAACAATTGACGGCAAAGCAGAGCAATCCGCGTTAATCCGTCAAATCCGTGTTATCTGTAGTCAAAAAATAAATGATAGTGAACACGGCTGCAACAGCGGTTACTAAAAACGCTGCTGTGCTTCCATAGCCCGTCCAAATGGCACCGGCAATTACACTTGCCAGCAGGGTACAAATGCTTTCGGCCGATGTAAAAAAGCCAATAGCCGTAGCCGTGTTGGTTTGGTGTGCCGTGTTGGTTATCCAGGCTTTGGCAATGCCCTCTGTTGCGGCGGCGTAAATGCCATATAAAACAAAGGCAACAAAAATGAGCACAACAGAATTGGTTAGTGCAAACAAAAGGTAAACAACGGCAAATAATACCAGGCCGCTTACAAAAATCTTTCTGATGCCTGCTTTATCTGCCAGGCCACCCAAGGGGTAAGCAGCTAACGCAAAAACAAGATTGTATAAAATGTAAGCACCTATGGTTATGGTATCGCTCCCAGTAACCTCTTTTGTTTTCAACAATAAAAAAACATCGGCGCTGTTGAAGAGTGCAAGAAATAATAGCCCGGTTACAATTTTTTTATACTGAGGAGTGGCTATTTTCCAATACTTAAAAAACGAAAAAAAGTTTCCCCTGCCTAAGGTTGATGAGGGTTGTCGTTTTTCTTTCAACAAAAAAATAAGCACCACCGAAAGGATGCCTGGAATGAATGCGATGTCAAAAATAAACGCATAGTTTTTTGGAAAAAAGTGCAGTAACACCAACGCAATCACCGGCCCAACGGCCGCACCAATGGTATCCATGCTGCGGTGAAAACCAAAAACCCTGGCCTTTGTTTGTGGTGTAGCATTTTGCGACAGCAAAGCATCTCTTGCCGCCGTGCGCAAACCCTTACCAAGACGGTCGATGGTTCGGGAAAAAAAAATCCAAAGCGGAAAAGTAAAAACGGCCATCATGGGTTTTGATATGGCGCTGAGTAAATAGCCGCTTTTTATGAACGGAAGCCGCAAACCTTTTTCATCGCTCATCTTTCCAAAATAACCTTTGGTAAGCCCGGCAGTAAAATTGGCAACACCTTCCAACACGCCAATCAGCAAAATTGAAAAACCAATTTCTTTTAAATAAACCGGAATGATGGGGTAAAGCATTTCGCTGGCAACGTCGGCAAAAAGAGAAACAAAAGAAAGTATCCAAACGGTTTTGTTGATGTGCTTCACTTCGTAAAAATAGTTCACAACCCCGAAGCCCCGGGGCCGGGTTCACCCGGGCCACGAGTTCATCCGTCCAGCAAGAATGGTGGTAGTAAATGCAGCAAAAAATACGTGCACCGTGCCTGATCTTCCGCACCACAAAACTTCAGGCAGCCAACTTGTGCCCCGAAGCTTCGGGGTTGTAAACTTGTGCCCCGAACCTTCGGGGTTGTGAATCTGCCTCCCTGTAACTTCTTTTACTTCAACCTTTCAATTACTTTGACTTTTCAATTTATTTCCACCATTTTTGCACACAGCCTTCAAAATCTTAAATCCAATACAAGCAGATGGGACTTTTCAATTGGTTCACGCAGGAAATAGCGATAGACTTGGGAACTGCCAACACTTTAATTATTCATAACGACGAAGTAGTAGTAAACGAACCTTCCATTGTTGCTCTCAACCGTAATAACCCTAAAGAAGTTTTAGCCGTAGGCAAGCGGGCATTAATGATGCACGAAAAAACGCACGAAAGCATTAAAACCATCAGGCCGCTTAAGGATGGTGTAATTGCCGACTTCAACGCCGCCGAACTCATGCTGCGGGAAATGATCAAAATGGTTTATCCCAAAAAGCCACTTTTCCCTCCAAGCTGGCGTATGATGATTTGTATTCCCTCTTCTATTACTGAAGTTGAAAAACGTGCCGTTCGTGACAGTGCCGAACAGGCCGGTGCAAAAGAGGTATATCTTATTCATGAACCAATGGCGGCTGCGCTCGGTATTGGAATAGATGTGGAAGAACCCGTAGGCAATATGATTATTGATATTGGCGGTGGCACAACCGGTATTACTGTAATTGCACTGGCCGGTATTGTTTGCGACCAATCTATTCGTATTGCAGGTGATGAATTTACCGCCGATATTATGGAAGCACTTCGCCGGTATCACTCTTTATTAATTGGCGAACGAACGGCCGAACAAATAAAAATTCAAATTGGCGCGGCGTTAAAAGACCTGGAAAATCCACCCGATGATATCCCGGTTAACGGCCGCGATTTAGTTACCGGTATTCCCAAACAAATAATGGTAAGCTTCCAGGAAATTGCCGAAGCACTCGACAAATCAATTTTTAAAATAGAAGAGGCGGTTCTAAAGGCCCTGGAGCAAACACCACCCGAACTGGCAGCGGATATCTACCGAAGGGGATTATACATCACCGGCGGCGGCGCCTTATTAAAAGGTTTGGATAAACGCCTGAGCCAGAAAATAAAATTGCCCGTTCACGTAGCCGACGATCCATTAAAAAGCGTTGTACGCGGCACGGGGCTTGCGTTAAAAAATTACGACCGCTATCCTTTTGTGATGAGATAAATACTGAAAGCTCTAAGAAACAAGAAACAAGTCCTGAAGCTTTGTGCCTTGCTTCTTTAATCTTGTTCCTTCAATGCGTAACATCTTCCTCTTCATACGCCGCTACATTACGTTGCTCCTTTTTTTGGTGTTGCAGGGTTTTGCTATTTGGATGCTTTTTAATTACAATCGTTTTCACCGCACCGTAGGTATGGGTATTGCCAGCGAGGTAACCGGCACCATTAATAAACAATTCGACAGGTTAGACGACTACGTTACCCAGGGTGAAGAAAACCGGAGGGTACACCGCATGAATGATTCGTTACTCAATTCGCTTCGCACAAATTTTACAATACCCGACACGGGTAGCATTGCGGTGGTTGACTCGGTGCTGATTGATTCGGTACCGGGTGTAAGACGATACAACTGGCTTGATGCGAAAGTGGTTTACAACTCTGTCAACTTCGATAAAAATTACTTGCAGTTGAGCAGGGGCTCGGCTTCAGGAGTTAAAGAAAGCATGGCTGTATTAAATTCGGAAGGAGCTGTGGTGGGGCAGGTGGTAAATACCAGCGCAAACTTTAGCCATGTAATGAGCCTGTTGAATGTACAAATAGCTATCAGCGCAGCACTAAAAAAAACCGGCGAAGCGGGTGAGGTAACCTGGGACGGAAAAAATCCGGGGCTGGTACAATTAAGAAACATTCCACGCAGCGTGCAATTACAAAAAGGCGACACAGTGGTTACCAGTCGTTACTCTTACAATTTTCCACCCGATAAAATGATTGGCACTGTAGCCGCCATTGCCTCCGACGCTGCAACGGGCTTTCACATCATAACTGTAAAAACCGCCGTTAACTTCAGCAACATACAGCAGGTGTTTGTTGTTGAAAATTTGCAGAGAGATGAACAGGTACAATTAGAGAAGGAAACGGAGAAAAAAATTGAGCAACAAAAAAGAACCAATTGAACGACCTCGTAAAAAATATTTTTCGTCTCGTTATTTTTATACTGGTACAGGTGTATGTACTGAATAAAATTCCACACCTGCACCGGTTTATTGTGCCCTATCTCTATTTTCTATTCATATTATGGTTGCCTTTTTCGCTAAGCCGTATTGCTTTATTATTTGCCGGTTTTGCCTGCGGTTTAACGCTTGATTATTTTACACTTACGCCGGGTCTCCATGCAGCGGCTTGTTTGCTCATTGCCTACGTTCGTCCCTTTTTAATTTTATTGCTCATACCAAAAGACAAAGCCGAATTTAATTTCAGCCAGCCTTCTCCATCGGCCATGGGTTGGGCACCCTATTCGGTGTATGTACTGGTACTTACACTTTTGCACCACACTTATTTATTTTTTCTGGAGCTGATACAGGTTGGAAATATCCTCGACTTTGTAATTAAAGTTGCCGCAGGGACGGGTATTTCTTTGCTACTCATTTTTATAGTGGAGTTGCTGTTTCCACGAAAGGTGAAGTATAGGACGGGTGGGGCGAGGTAGCAGGAAGGTTGGAGCTTTTAGATCGGGCATTTTAGCATCTTGACATTTAAAACATTAGGCAGTGTGAATGAGAGGAAAAATTAACCAACCAATTCCCCTCTACCCCTTGCTTATCACCAAACCTTTAGCAAATTTGCAGTACAATCGTTCCGCGTAAAATATTTTGACCCCGCAACAATCAATCACCTGTGTTTAACCAATCAAGAAGCTATATCATTCGCTTTATTTTCATTGTGGCCTTTCTTATTATGCTGGCCCAGTTGTTTAACCTGCAAGTGGTTTCGGGTAAGTATAAAATTGACGCGTTGAACAACGCGGTCTTCAAAAAAATTGTTTACCCGCCCCGCGGCATTGTGTACGACCGCAACAAAAAAGCAATTGTCAACAACGTGTACATGTACGATTTGATGGTGACACCATCCGAAGTAAAAGGGGTTGACACTGCTTTCCTCTGCCGGCTGCTGGAAATTGATACCGCCCAATTTAAAACCCGTTTGCTGGAAGCCATTGTGCGTAATGGCCGCTATCGTTCCTCATCTTTTGAAGGTTTGCTTACACCAGAAAAACATGCACGGTTACAGGAAAACATGTGGCGCTTTGAAGACAAAGGCTTTTTTCTGCAGGACCGGCCCGTGCGTACCTATCCATTTAATGCTGCCGCGCATTTTATGGGTTACATAGGCGAGGTTGACTCGGGCATTATTGCCCGCTCCGAAGGTTTTTACCAGCAGGGCGATTATGTGGGCCGCACCGGTATTGAATCGTACTACGAAAAAGTATTAATGGGCCAACGCGGTATTGAGTACCTGATTAAAGATCATAGAAACAGGTTGGTTGGTTCGTACGAAAAAGGTGAGCTGGATGAAAAGCCCGTATCGGGCCGTGGCTTGAATACTTATGTTGATATTGAATTGCAACAGTTGGCCGAAAAGTTAATGGCGCATAAAGTAGGCGCCGTAGTGGCCATTGAGCCCAAAACCGGTGGCATATTGTCAATGGTATCGGGGCCCAACTTCGACCCCTCCCTGTTAACCGGTTCTAACTTTCGTAAAACCTACTCAAAGTTTGTGCTCGATGTTTCCCGTCCATTACTTAATCGTGCAATAAAAGGCCAATACCCACCCGGCTCCACATTTAAACCATTGGGTGCATTGGTGGCGTTGGATGAAGGTTTAATTACACCATCTTACGGTTATGGATGTACGGGCAGGTATTACGCCTGCGGCCATGGCAAACCTGCCTGCACACACAACAATCCGGGGCATGCAGCAAACCTCCGCCTTGCCATCGCTAATTCCTGCAACTCTTACTTTACACATGTGTACCGCATGGCCGCCGACAACCCAAAATACGGTGGCATTAAAACCGGTGGGTTTAATAAATGGCAGGAGTATATGAACAATTTTGGATTGGGCATTAGGTTAGGTGTTGATTTGCCGAGTGAGGACAAAGGAAATATTCCGGATACTGCCGACTATAATAAAGAGTACCGCAACTCCTGGAACTCCTGCACCAATCTTACCTTAGGAATAGGCCAGGATAAAATGACATCCACACCGTTGCAGCTAGCAAACGCAATGGCCATTATTGCAAACAAAGGATACTTCTACACACCGCATTTTGTAAAAAATATTGAAGGCGAAACCGAAGAAGATACCGTGCTGAATAAATACCGAAGCAGGCATAATGTACTAACAGGAATTTCTGACACTGCATACGAAGCAGTAATGGCCGGCATGCAGGATGTGGTGGAAAGAGGCACGGCAACAGCGGCACGGATACCGGGCATAGACATGTGCGCAAAAACGGGTACCGCGCAAAACTTCAGGTTTATTTATGGCCGAAAAATTGAGCTGAATGAAAACTCCATGTTTGTTGCTTTTGCACCAAGAGAAAATCCAAAAATTGCAATCTGTGTTGTAATAGAAAATGCCGGTTTCGGTTCTACATCGGCTGCACCAATTGCATCTTTAATGATTGAAAAATATTTGAACGACACCCTGCGTGCAGAGAGTATAAAAAAGGCCGAAGAATTGGGCAACAAAGACCTCATGCCATCCATACTTGTAGTGGAGCAGCACATTGCCGATTCGGTACGGGCCTACCAATGGTTTAAGATTACAAAAGACAGTGCCTACATAAAAAAGTATTTGAAAAAGGGCTGGCAGCCACAGCCAAAAAAAGATGATGCACCGCCTGCTACAAAAATTGTTTTGGCAAAACCCGAAGCAATAGAACCGCGTTTGAAATTTGTTTTAAAAAAGAAACCCGTAACCACCTGATGAAGCGCAATGAAACCGGTCTTTCAAAAGGCATTGATGTTACTATAATCTGGTTGTATTTGCTGCTGGTGATTATTGGCATTACCGCCATTTTTGCGGTAACCTATAAAGAAGGCGATGCGGTTATTGCTTCCTTCCTTTCTTTTAAAACCGACTACAGCAAGCAGCTTTATTTTTTTGGCGTTGCCGCCGTGCTGGCCATTTTTATTTTACTAACCGACTCTAAATTTTTTACCGCCACCGCCAATATTTGGTATGCACTCGGTATCGTTTTACTGCTGTTGGTTTTTCCATTTCATACAAACATTAAGGGCACCGAATCTATTATTCGTTTTGGTGGTTTTCAATTTCAGCCGGCGGAGTTTTGTAAGGTGTGTGTTTGCTTAGCATTGGCAAAATATATTTCGCTGCCCAATTTAGATTTTAGAAAATCACGATCGCAATTGATAGCAGCGGGTATTGTTCTGCTACCGGCCATACTCACCATTTTTCAAAAAGAAACGGGCCTTGCCCTGGTGTTTTTTTCTTTCTTTATTGTTATGTACCGCGAGGGTTTGCCTGCAACCGTGTTAATCATTGGCGGCTCACTTGCAGCACTGGTGGTGGCTACATTATTGGTTGATAAAAACATACTGGCCATAGCAATTATTGTAGTTGCTATTATCACCGCCTGGGTGATGTACCGCACCGCCCGCAGAAAAAGAGGCATCATTACCAATGTTGTTCTGGTAGCATTAATCTGCGTAGGCATTCAACGTTTTGGTGTGCCTTTTATTTTTCAAAACGTAATGCAGCCGCACCAGGTAGAAAGAATATTTTCAACCATTGGCCGCGACATTCCGGATGAATACCGGAAACCCGGTGATTTGGCAACCACACAAAAAGCCATTGGTAAAAAGGATGTTGACTACAATGTAAAACAATCAAAAATTGCTATTGGCTCCGGCGGTTTTTCGGGCAAGGGTTTATTGAAAGGCACACAAACGCGTTACGATTTTGTGCCCGAGCAACGCACCGATTTTATTTTTTGCACCATTGGCGAAGGTTTTGGTTTTATTGGTACCACCGTTTTATTAGCCGTGTACCTGTTATTGCTTTTTAGAATTATAACCATTGCCGAACGGCAGCGGAGTGTTTTCAGCAGGTGTTATGCCTACGGTGTTGCCGCGGTTTTATTTTTTCACGTTGCTATAAATATTTGCATGACGATTGGGCTTGCGCCGGTAATTGGCATTCCACTCCCCTTTATTAGTTATGGTGGAACGGCTTTACTCACTTTCACAATTTTGTTATTCATTCTCATAAGGCTTGATGCGGATAGGCAAATGGTGTTGCGGTAACAACCCCCAAGCCTCCGCCGCGTGGCGGGCTTTGCAAGAGTCATTACAGCTTGTAAAAGCATACAAATTTTAGTAGCAGGTGTATTGTAACCCTTATGAATCTTTCAGAGGGTTTATCTTCGGCAAAATTTTAATCACAAAAATTAAACGACTTTCCCAAGTCCTCCGCCAGCTGGGGGCGGAGGGGGTTTTGCGTTATGAAAATCATCCCTCTCTCCGAAGGTTCTTTTACCATTGATGCTACCAAAATATTTATTCCGTTTGATGACGAAAAGGATGAACTGACCAACAGATCCAAAGGCAGCCTGTTGGTGGAAGTACAGCCGTTCTTAATTGTTACGTCGAAAGATATTTTGCTGTTGGATGCGGGCCTGGGTTTTAATGATGCTAACGGTAACATACAGATACATGAAAACATTCGACGGGCGGGTTATGAACCCGAACAGGTAACCAAAGTTTTGCTGTCGCATCTGCACAAGGATCATGCAGGCGGCATTGCCAATCCATCAACACAAAGATTTGGCGATGGCGATGTAATGAATTTTGCCAACGCAAAATATTACCTGCAAAAACGTGAGCTTGATTATGCCTGGCAAAAAGGTGCACCTTCATTCGTGCCCGATGAAATAGAGCCGCTACTCCGTTCGCACCAGGTGTATTTTTTAGATGATGATCAGGGGGTAATTGACGACTATATTTTTTATGAACACACAGGTGCGCATTCGGCCCACCACCAGGTAGTTTGGATAAAAGAAAATGGCGAAACAATTTTTTTTGGCGGCGATGATGCGCCGCAGTTACAACAAATGAAAATCAGGTATAAAACCAGGTACGACTTTGATGGTGAAAAAGCAATGGAGCTTAGGCAAAAATGGTGGCAGCAGGGCAATGAAGAACGCTGGACTTTTTTGTTTTACCACGATATAAAAAATGCGGTGTACAATAAAAGATTTTGAGCACTTTGATAAGTGGTAGCCGCAAGTAAAAAATGGTTTTTAAATTAGCCATGCTTAATGCCGGTTATGTACAAAGACCACGAAACAATGCAATGCTGGTTGAATTACTCAGATGCACTGAGAAAATATTTGCTGAGAAGAGCTGACGACAAAACGATGGTCGAGGATATTTTGCACGACGTCTATCTGAAAATATTTTGCCACTGCAAACGATATGATTTCAGCTGCGAAAAAGCCGGTGTTAAAAATCTTCGATCATGGATGTTCCAGGTTTGCCACAATGCAATGGTTGACCATCACAAAAAATCATCGCAATATTTTTTGCTTGAAAATATTGAAGTGCCGACGGAGACTGACCAACGCTCTGCACAGGATGATGATGGTAAATTACTGATGCTCCTTAATCGTCTTCCACCCAAGTACGCCCTGCCGGTATACTATCACGCCATTCTTGAAATGAAACAATCGGAAATTGCAGAAAAATTTGGCTTGAGTTTACCCGCTACAAAATCGAGAATACAGCGCGGAAAAAAAATGCTGGTGCATCATTACAAATCATTGCCCGAAAATTAATTCCTCTTTTTGCATCTTTTTTCGGTATCCGTAGTCATGGGATAAAAATTAATCCCATGAGAGTGTTTGCCACCTTAGTATTTCTCGCTTTCTTACCGGCGTATGATTGCCTTGCACAAAACCAAGCGGACCGTAAAAAAACCACGTTTCAAAATAAAGCCGCTCCTGCAAAAGATCATTATCTAAAACTTTCGCTGCTCAGCGCCGAACCCAATGCGGCTTTTGCGTGGATTGATTCAATCGTTTATCCGGCAAAAGAGCATTCTACCAGTTCGCTGGCAGCAACCAAACTTCGCACGGCTTATTTAATTGAAAATGTGCCATCGTTATTAAATATTGCAACCCCGCCCGCCAACAGCTCGGAACAGACAAGAGCCGAACTAAAATTTTTAAAAGAACTGCAGAACAAACGAACGCCCGACGAAGCAAAAAAATACCAACAGTTGGCCGGCATTTTTCATAGCCCCAATAATTTCAATCCATACGATAGAGATTATGATCGAAATTTTTCAAGCTTGTTTCATATCGGAAGTCCGCTGGGTGACTGGTACAATCATAAAAACCTTCCACACACCGCAAGGTTTTTGTCCGATGTTTATCGGGATGCCACTTATTATTTTTTCAAACTGAAGTTGGCCATCAACCGGCCAAGACCTTACCATTTGGATACCACATTAAAAAATCTGGAACGTCCGCAACATGCTTCTTATCCCAGCGGGCATTCATCCGCCTCGTATGTAAATGCATTTATCATCAGCGAAATCATTCCCGAACTGTCAGATTCATTTTTAAAAATGGCGGCGGAAATGGCGTATTCACGAGAGGTGTTGGGTGTGCATTATCCATCCGATTCGGAAATTGGAAGGGTGTGGGCACACAGTTTTGTAAATGAATTATTCAGGCACCAAAAATTTCGTTCTGATTTTGAGGCTGCAAAAAAAGAAATCATTGAATTGCGAGAGAAAATAAATGACAAGGCTGACACAGAAAATGACGAAGCGCATACTTGCTGCGGTGCGGGATGTTGCAGTTCCTGTTGTAAGCAATAAGATGATTTTTTTTACGCCGAATGATCGGTATAGATATACCACCTGCCTTTTATTTTTTTCATCAAGCTAGAAAATCTGCCGCTTGTTTTTTTGCCATTGCTAAAAACCACGGTAAACCTGCCTGTTACAAAGTAGTATTTGTCAGAAATTTTTTCAAACGTCGGTTCATCAAGTGTGAGTGTTCCCATGCGTTCCTTCGGCCAGTATTTTTTGTAAAAGGCCAGTATGCTGTCGCGGCCAAAACTAATGCCGCTGGAGTAAATCATGCGAACGGAATCTTCGGGTGCATAAAACTGTACATAACCTTCAATGTCGCCGCGGTTCCAAACGATTTCCTCATCCTTCATTACCTGCATAATGTCTTGTACATCTTTCGACTGGCAGAAAGAGGAAAAAGAAAAAATTGACAAGAGCAGGAACAAAACTGAATTTTTCATTTGCATTTTTTGTGAAACTAATTTTTACGCAACAATAAAGCTGGCGAAATGGTATGAGTGGCTATCGTTTTATAAGGGCTTGATTATCCCGTTCATACATGGCGCAGCATTTGACAAATACTTTGCCTGCAAGAAAATTAACTTGATGGCGATTTATAAATGCAATTAAATCATTTCAAAAAGGGGAGCAATGAGAACAATCATTTTAAGTCTTTTGTTTTTTGTCATCTTACTAAAAAGTACGGTTGCACAAATACTGCCATTGACCACAGAACCTGATGGCGGCAATAAAAAAGCAACGCTATCGGAACAAATCGGGATTGTGCAGGTAGCAGTTTCGTACAACAGACCCGGAGTAAAAGGCCGCGAAGGGAAAATATGGAATACTACCGTGGCGCATTATGGCTTTGCCGACCAAGGCCATGGCACCAGCTATGCCGCACCCTGGCGGGCCGGGGCAAATGAAAATACAACCATCACATTTTCGCACCCGGTAACGATTGACGGCAAAATACTGGCGGCAGGTAAGTACGGATTTTTTATAGCGCTTGGTGAAGAAGAAAGCATCCTTGTATTTTCAAAAATCAATAATTCATGGGGCAGTTTTTATTACGATTCGACGTTTGATGCATTACGGGTTGCTATTAAAAATGAGCGGTTACAACAATCGGTTGAATGGCTACGATTTGATTTTACCGAACAAACCGATAGCTCCACCGTGCTTGCCTTGTCATGGGAAAAAAAACGCTTCCCATTTCGTATTGAAGCCAATACAAAAAAGCTACAGATAGAAGCATTTAAAAATGACCTGCGCACCACCCGTCCTCCCTCCGATTTTATTCAGGCAGCCAATTATTGCATCAGGCATAATATAGAATTGGAGCAGGCACTAGCCTGGATGGACAGGGCTATTTCGTTCCGCATTATGGGTGAAAAAAACTTTCAAACACTAAGTACAAAAGCAGCAGTGCTTAATAAAATGAACAGAACCGAAGAAGCAAAAAAAATTATGGAGGAAGCCATTCCATTTGGCACCATGCAGGAAGTTCATTTTTATGGCCGTACGCTGCTTCAACAAAAATTACAAAAGGAAGCCCTAATAATTTTTCAACGCAACTATGAAAAATTTCCAAACCAGTTTACAACAAATATTGGTTTAGCCAGGGCATTTTCTGCAACTGGTGATTACAAAAAAGCAATTCCTTTTATGAAGGCCGCTTTGCCGCAATCGCCCGATGAAACGAACCGCAAACGTGTGGAAGAAATGATTAAAAAATTAGAGGCGGGTAGTGATGTTAATTAATACCCTTCATAATTTTAGTTGTACAACATAGCTTATCTAAATTCTTTCAAAATGAAAAGTCGGTTACTATTGCCAATGCTCATTACCGCTGCAATTGTTTCTTGCGCAAATTTTACCGCGAATGAAAAGGAGCAACCAGGTTCGATGATAGGAAACAGCAATTACCTTCCGTTAATTGATCAATACTTAGTGAACCTTGCTGAAAAACAAAATTTCTCTGGTGGACTTCTTATTGTAAAAGATGGAAAGAAAATTTTTAGCAACGGGTACGGTTGGGCGAATAAGGAAAATAAAATTCCATTTACGCCACGCACCCTGGCTTCCATTGGCAGCATTACAAAAGCCTTCACGGCTGCAGCCATCATGAAATTGGTAGAGCAAAATAAATTATCGCTTGATGATGAGCTGAAGAAATTCTTTCCGGCCATTGCTGCCGATAAAGCGAACATCACCATTCATCACCTGCTTACTCATTCATCTGGCTTTCACGAATTTCTTAAGCAGGATGGCGGCGATTACGAAAAAATCAATGCGGAAGATTTTGCAAAAAGAGCGTTTGCAGAACCCCTGGCATTTACGCCCGGTGAGAAGGCTGTTTACACAAATGTTGGGTTCAGCATTCTGGGAATAATCATTGAAAAAATTTCGGGACTCGGCTATGAGCAATTTTTAAAAACAAATTTGTTTGAACCGCTGCAAATAAAAAACATAGGCTACCATTTTCCCACATTGAAAGCCGACACAATTGCTACTGGTTACCAAAACCAAAAAAGCTGGGGTACACACCAACAAAAATTTGAGGAGGCAGGAGGCGGGCCTTTCTGGAACTTGAAAGCGAATGGAGGCCTGGAAGCATCTTTAGACGAAATGTTTTTGTGGATAAACAGTTTTACTAATCATACCATTCTTAGTAAATCGAACATAGAGAAAATGTTTACGGCACAAATTCAGGAAGAAGGGTACGATGGCAAATTTTCATTTGGTTATGGATGCAACATCTCACAAAGCAAACGAAACACAAAAATGATTGGCAATGGAGGAAGTAACGGAATTTACTTTGCAAGACTTGTTCGCCTTCCCGAAGAAGGCCTGGTGTTTTACATGGTAACAAATGAAAGTTCCATCAATACAAAGATGGTTTTGCCCAATGTTACTCAGCTCTACTTTCAAGGCAAAATTGAGCAGGACGCAACTGCAATGCAACCGAAATTTGAAAATGATCTTGCAAAAAAAATTTACAGCATTCTTGAAAAGCCATCGACAACCGATTTGGCAACTGAATTGGCGAAGGATAATTTACGGGTTGAGGACGATATGATTTTGTTGGAAGTGGGGCAAAAGCTTATGGAGGAAAAAAAGACCGACAAAGCAAAGGTGCTCTACAAATATTATACAAACACCTTTCCCAACATAGTAGTTGGCTGGAACGATTTAGGTGACATTTATCAGTTGCAAAACAACAAGGAGGAAGCCATTAAATGTTACAAGCAAGCATTACAACTTCGTCCTGCCAATGCAAGAGCAAAAGAAAACCTGAAGAAGTTAGGCGTTAAAACGGAGGATTAACTGGCGTATTAATTCCAGGTAGCTTCTGCACTATCATTAACCGAAACAGCATCCCTCTGGTTGTGCGTTCTTCCAATTTTCAATTATGAAATATTTTTTGTCAGGCATCACTTCAGTTATGCTCTTATGCAACAGTAACTGTTTTGCGCAAAAATCGGAGGCAATTGATTTGCACAAACTGGTTACCAATAACGGCATTGAGGTTTATAACCGGCAGCTTACCTTATTAACGGAGCCATCCTATTCCGGCATCAGGCTAAGCAAAAATGAAGGAGAAGGAGTAGCCTGGTTAAAAGACGTTTCGTTTTCAACTGGTGTTTTGGAGTTTGATGTACGCGGAGAGAATGTAGAGCAGCATAGTTTTGTAGGCATTGCTTTTCATGGTGTGAACGACTCTACTTACGATGCCATTTACCTGCGGCCTTTTCATTTTGATGCAGAGGATTCTATTTTTAAAGCCCGTCAAATACAATACATTTCGTTGCCCCAATTTACCTGGCGAAAGCTGCGTGAAAATTTCCCCGGCAAATACGAAAATCACGCAGCACCAACACCACAACCCAATGCCTGGTTTAGGGTAAAGGTTGTAATTAACGATGGAAAAATTAGCGCCTACATCAATAACTGCAACACTCCGGCCCTGATAGTTAAAAAGCTAACCAATACGAAATTGGGAAAACTGGGGTTTTATGTGGCCGATACCTCGGGCGGCGATTTCGCCAATCTTACCATTACCATCCGCAAGCAGAATTGAAACCAATCACTGCTAACATAAGCAGTTCGTTAATCGAAAGGTGTTTTAAAAACGTCTTCAGTCTATTGGTTCAGCAAACGTTTTTCAGGGCATAACTTCAACAAAAAAACAACCGGGTTTCATCTCTTTCTCTTATCCCGTTTGCAAGCCACTTATACAAATTAGGCCAATGCTCTAAAAATATTGATTGAACTTTTCAAAGCAAATGCCGCTTCAACTTAATATATGGTTGCTTCTTTTTGGAAGCCTGCAAGGGCTGCTGTTGTTTTTTGTACTGGTAAAAAAAAGAACCTATCGCCAGGGATATAGTTTTCTTATTCCGTACCTGCTTGTAATGCTGGCACAAATTCTTTTTAAAATATTAGACAAACAGTGGCTGCTGAACGGAAGCCCGGAAACTTATTTCCTGTCGTATAAGTTTCCGTTTTTGTATGGGCCGCTCGCCTGGCTTTTTGTACGCAGGTTGGTGCAGGGCCAAAAGTTTTCGCTGTTCAACCTCCTGCATTTTGTTCCATTTTTATACAGCGTGGTAGTCATCAACATCCGCCACGAGCCAGGTGTATTTAGCTGGCTGTATTGGCCTATGGAATCTCTCCCGGCCCTGCTATTACAAACGGCGAGTTTGGTCTACTATCATGTTCTTTCCTTTCGCATCTGGCAACAACATAAACAACAGTTGCAAAACAGTTACTCCGATCTGTATAAAAAGCAGGTGATAAACGAAGAAAAAATGTTGAGGGTGTAGTACCGGATTTATCGGGCCGGTAGTAATTCAATAACGCAGTCGCTACTTTCATTTTTTATAACACAGTATTCCTAATCTAAACTTTGTTTTATGGCCTTACTTAATCGCAAAAATTTTATCGTTTCCCTCACGGGCATTTCTGCATTAATTGCACTGCCGCAATTACTGGTAAGCCAACCCACACCACCGCCCAAATACGCAAAAGGCGAACCGCTTGAAAAGGAACTTGTAAAACAATTTGTTGGCGCCGCCCACAAAGATTTTGAAAAGGTGAAGGCCATGCTGGCCGAAACGCCTGATTTACTTAACTCAGTAAACAACCTTGGTGGCTGGGACTGGGAAGATGCACTTGGCGCCGCAGGGCATGTTGGTCTGCGGGATACGGCCTTGTTTTTACTGCAACAAGGTGCACGACCAACGATTTGCGTGGCAGCAATGCTTGGCGAAATAGACGTAGTAAAATCTTACATCACTGCATTCCCTGCCATGAGAGATGCCGTAGGGCCACACAAAATTTCGTTGTTGCGTCATGCAAAAGCAGGCGGCCAACCGGCTAAACCTGTAGTTGAATACCTGGAGTTGATTGGTGCAAAGGAATACCCGGCGTTTTCGTGAAAAAGTTTGTAGAATCAAAACGCACACCTGGTGTACTGCAGAAGGTAGTTTGATTCTTTTCACGAGGTGTCTGGTACAATGTACCCCGGCTTCATCCCGCCCGAAACTTTATTAAAGTAAACTTTATGAACCTCATGAATCCTTTTCGGTTTTTTCTGTTGGGCAATAAACTATTGACGTTGTATACACGACGGGCCTGCCTGCTTTGCCTATTTACAGTATTAGTTTCTCTAACCGCGGCTGCGCAATCCACATCGGATAAAGAAGAAGCCAAAAAAACGATGGAAGCCTACCTTGATGCATTTTATCTTGGTGACAGTGCTAAAATTGTTCACCATTTTTCACCAGCTGTAGTCAAATATGGCTACTACAAAAGAAAAGATTCGGCCGAATACAAAGGTTTTCCTATGACCTATCAGCACATGCTTAATTACACCAGGGCCGTACGGGAAGGCCGTGAAAAAACACCGGCACATGCTGTAAAAAAAGTGGAGGTATTTGAAATACAAAACCAAACAGCGAGCGGGAAGGTCACTGCTTTTTGGGGCACCGATTATTTGTTGCTGGCAAAAGAAAATGGACGATGGATGATTCGAATGATTCTATGGCAAGGCCAGGAGTAAAACTGAATACGTTTTTCCAAACGGAATGAACAGCCGAATACCACAGTCACTGCCCTGCCTGATTAAAACCTTTATCGTACAGTAAAGCAGCAGGCAGTTAAAAAAAATGCAACCACATCCAATTCATCAACTCAAATCCATGCAAATACTTTTTGCCTTTTTTTTACTGACCGGTGTAATTACAAATAACACCCGCCAGGGCACTGCTATTAATGGAAGCAGCGAAAAGGGTATGCTCGGTGATACGTGGGCCTGGGATGGAAAAGAGTGGAAGCAGTTGGCAACAGCCGGGCCTTCACCAGGAGCGATGGGCTACATGGCGTATGATAAAGCCCGCGACCGCACTGTTCTATTTGGCGGCAGGCCGGGCTGGCCCAACAATGCGCATGATACCTGGGAATGGGACGGGAAGGAATGGAAGGAAATAAAATAAAAATGATACTCAAACCAAGAAACCTGTTCTTATTATCATTGTTTTCGCCGCTGCTTACCATGGCACAACCAACTGCGCCGCACCCCGATGCCCGGGGCCGGGCTCATAAAATGAAAGCAAAGTTTATCATCCTGTTTTTTTTACCTGGCATCCACTTGCTGGCACAACAAGCGGCAACAATTAATTACCTCAATGAAAAACCACCCGGAATGGTTGCCGAACTCTTTGCACCGGGTACAGTAAGCTCTCCTTTGAGTGAACACAGTTCGCCCGCTTTTTCGCCCGATGGAACCGTGGTACTCTGGACGGTAATGAATAAAAATTACCGCGGCTCCCTCTGGGAGATGAGGTACCAAAATGGTTTATGGTCAACACCACGCAGGCCATCATTTGCCGACAGTACCGCTGATGATTACTACGCTTCTTTTTCTCCTGATGGCAAAAAATTATACTTCAGCTCAAGAAGAAAAGCCCCTGCTCCCTTTTCCCAAAACATTGACATGCGTATTTGGGCGGTTGAAAGAACTGAAACTGGCTGGGGTAATCCTGTACCTCTAGATACGGTCGCCTCGCAAGGCCGGGAATATGCACATTCCATCACCAAAAACGGCACACTGTATTTTAGTTCGCCGCATGGTGGTGGCACAAGCCTGAACATACACAAAGCAGAAAAAAAGAATGGCCACTACATCAAACCGGTTTTGCTTCCTTACAATATTAATACTGTGAATTATGAAGACGGTGCCTTTGTTGCAGCTGATGAAAGTTTTTTGATTTTTGAATCGGACCGCCCCGAAGGGATAGCAGGCAGTATTGATCTCTACATCTCTTTTAAATCTACTAATGGCCGGTGGTGTTTGCCTGTTAACATGGGTACTAAAATAAACTCAGCCGGTTCGGAAAGGTTTGCACGTCTTTCTCCCGATGGCAAATATTTATTTTTTGGAAGTACCCGCAACAGTTCGGCCGAACGTTGGGGTTTTGATATTTATTGGATTGATGCCAAGGTGATAGATGAACTTAGAAATAGCGAGGCCGCTAAGAAAACAATCGGGCAGCCGCTTGGCCATGAATTGATGAAGGCACTCTACAACAATGATGATAAAACTGCTGCCCGCTCATTAAAGCAGTGGCTGCAGCTGTATCCAAATAGTTTAGATGCCACTGTCGTTTATAGTTCCACCCTGCGAAAACAAAAACGTTATGCAGCAGCGCAGCAATTACTCACAAATAAAACCGCACGGTTGAATGAAAAAAACACCAGTATCATTATGGAAAAGGCGTTGGTAAATTTTGGGATGGACAAAAATGATGATGCGGTAAAATTATTGGCTCCTTTTCTGGTACCGGCCGACGCGTTGCGTCAGCGATTGCTGTACTTATCAAACTCATTACTGGCTATGAAAAAGTTTATTGTAAGCGAGGAGTATTTTCAAAAAGCCATGGCACTTGGTGCTAACGGATATGAGTACATCAGGCGGGCTGCACTCTATGTATTGGCAAATGAAAAAAACAGGGCTTTTGAAGCATTGCAAAAAGCCGTGGGGTTCGATTACATCAAAAAGAATGATTTCGAAAACAATACAGGGCTAGCCTCACTAAAATCAGATGCAAGGTGGAAGTTACTTGTAGAGAAGTTGAAGTAAAAGATCTATGGACAACGTTTTTATAACAGAACCTCTGTAATGTATATGAACACAACTCAGCGACAACCAATGAACGAAAGGCGATACATTTTTTTTGCCGCTGCTTGTGCGTTAATCACTGGACTTACTACCATTGCTATTCACCAAATTAAAATTCCGTCGGGGAGTTTTGACGAAAGTGTATTGCTTTATAAAAACAAAGTTTATCTGTGGCTCAACTGGATTATTCTGTTTCACTGCCTGATGGTTTTATTTTCCATGTTGGGAATGGCCCTGGTTATTGAAAAACATTCACGGGCACTTGCCATTCTCGGATTCTTATTCTTTGCACTGTTTGTATTTTCAGAATGGGAAAGAACCTTGAATAATCTATGGCACGTTAACGGCCTGCGTAAAAAATATACAACCACCACCGACCTCAATGCGTTGCAGTTTTTGCAGTACGAAATTCAGCACCGGTTATATCAATCCAACGTAAAATTTTTACTGTTCACTATTGGCTTTACGTTGGGCAATGCCAGTTATGGTATTGCACTCATCGGCAGAAATTCTTTGAATCGTTTATTGGGCATTGGCTTGCTGCTGTGGGCTTGCTGTACAGCACTTGCTTTTATTGTTGATTTTTTTCCTGCACCGTGGATGGACACCGTGGTGAGTGCCTGCAATAAGTATTATCAGCCAATTATCAGGCTTGCAATTGCCTATTGGCTTTTGCAAAAAGCAAGAAACTTACAGTCGTCGGGTTGAGCAGATAGGGAAAAAGAAAAGCGAATAGGCTACATCTGTTTGAGTTCGGTTGGAGTTGTTTCCTTGCAATGCATACAGCCACCTGTTTTTTATTTACCCAGAACTTTTATGGCCGCCCCGTGAAGAGTGTGTGTTTGTTTTTTATTGACTTCTTTTCGCCATGAAAATTTTTGTTGCAGAACAAAATCCAGTTTATTTTTTTCCGCAATTGCAGCATACATCACCATTGCCGCCAACACACTACCCGTAAGCGAAGGATGAAATTCATCGGGTCCATACAAGGCTATACTTTCATCTTTTTCCCAGGCATACTTCCAGGCCAGGCCAGCGGCGCACAACCCTGCATTGTTTTCGGCTGCCGCGCGGCTGTATGATTGCATCACGTTATCCAAATCAAACAGCCGGGCTTTTGAAGGCCACACCATGTACAATATCATTTTGGAATGATGCATATGGCAAAGCGCAGCAAATTTTTTTGCACTTTCCAGCAATGCCCGCTGCGACTCCGGTAACGCTGATGGCCCCTGTTGCACCACCACAAAATTGTACTTTCCCTTTTCTATTTCGTTTTGCACCCGGCCTTCGGTCCAGTGGTCATCTAAAGAATAATTGGGTAATGCGATGGTATGGTATGCAATGGTTGTGCTGTCTTTTAAACCTAATTCGGCCACTAATGCCGGAAGGTCATTTTCATAAGTGAGGCTGTTGCCTATGTACAATACTTTGATTTGTTGTTTGCCTTGCGAAAAGACAGTGCTACAAGCCACCAATAAAAAAACAAACAAAGACCTATAGCTCCTGGAATGCATAACCTGTAAGTTCGTTTATTCCGCACATTTAGTTTATGTCAATTACTGCCTTTTATATCAGTGGAACAGATAAGCCGCATTAATTCTTCAACTTTCCGGAAACTTATTTTCATAATGAATAAAAGATTTCGCGGCTTTGCTGCCTCGCTTTTTGTTTGCAATCTTTTTGTACAGGTCAACAACGCTCAGTCAATTAGCTCAAACGCTTTGCATCAACGGGTTTTTACATCGGCTGCGCCCCTCATCTACCATACCGAAAGCTGGGCCTTTGATGCCGGTGCACCGGTACGCTCGTCACCACTGGTAGCCGGCAACATGGTATTTTTTGGCACCACGAAGGGAGACTTTTTTTCGCTTGACAAAACCAAGGGAAAAGTACTGTGGAAGTTTACGGCCGCCAACGCTATCAATTCATCGGCCTGCGCTAACAATGGAAAAGTGTTTTTTGCCGATAACAGTCAAACGGTTTATGCAGTGCACGCAAAAACCGGAAAATTGATCTGGAAATTTTCTATGACAAAAAAAATGGAATACCCATGGCGCTTTGATTATTTCTATTCATCGCCCATGGTGCAAGGCCATCAATTATTTATTGGCGGAGATGATGGTTACCTATATGCGCTTAATGTAGAAACGGGACAAACATTTTGGAAGTACAGAGCCAGAACGCTGATACGTTCCTCTCCAGTGGTGCATCAGCAAAATGTTTTGTTCGGAGACATGGATGGAAGGCTTGTAGCACTTGATAAAAAAACTGGAAAAGAAAAATGGATTTTCAACACAGTTGGCGATACGTTGAAAAATGAAGATTGGGGCTTTGACCGGAAGGGCATTTTGTCCAGCCCAGTAATTGCTGATGATAAAATTCTCTTTGGCTGCCGCGATGGGTTTTTATATTGTTTAGATAAAGAGGGGAAGGAAATCTGGAGAATGGATCATAAAATTTCCTGGGTGATTTCCACAATGGCCGTAAACGATTCTTTTGTGGTCACGGGCACATCGGATGGCAGGTTTGTACAGGCTGTGCATTTGCTGTCGGGCAAACAACTCTGGAAATTTACACCCAATGCCCTCTTCTGGTCATCGGCTGCTATTGTAAATAATGAAGTGTACATAGGCAGTTTTGATGGTGTGCTGTATGCTCTTGATTTGAAAACCGGCAGACGAATTGCGCAGTTTAACACTGCCGATAAAATTATGTCGTCGGCTGCTTACAGTGATGGCCTGTTATATTTCGGGAGCGATGATGGAAAACTTTATGCGTTGGGGGGCAGAAAAAATGAACAGCCACCTAACTTAAATCGGTTTGTATATTACGAGGCAGGTGTAAATAATTACTTCAGGGCAAACGCTGATCTCCGTATTAAAAATTACCTGGTGAATAGTGGCTTTACACTCGTTGGCACAGATACCTTGCCCGCCATACTTGGTAGTAATGCCGCAAATGCTGTGGTAGTGTTTGCATCAAATTATTTTCCGAAACCAATCATCAATCAAAAAGGAAACTCACTACTCAGAAAATTTCTTGATAGTGGCGGAAGAGTAGTTGTATTAGGAAACAACCCGTTGCTGTTTCAGTTTGATGAAAAAACAAAACAGGCAGTAGCTTTCAATGTTACAGCAGCAGATACGGTACTGGGTTTACAGTATGGGCCCAATGATACCCGTGGTGTTGGTGGGCAATTTACCAGCTTTGCAACCAATACCGGAAAGGCCCTCGGGTTGCCGGCATTTTGGAGTAGCATGGGATATTTGCCGGCAGAACAGGTTAATGTAGTATTGGGCAAAAATGAAAATGGCCTGGCTTCCGCGTTTATAAAGAACTACAAAAATGGCGGCCGGCTTATTCAAGTTTTTTTACACCCCGACCTGCCTGTTCACTTAGATGCAGTTATTAAAGCGGCAGAGTGGAAAATTGAAAATTAGAACCACAGCTCAAAAATTTACATTCTGTGTTACAGGAAATACCGCCTCCACCCACGTGGCTAAGCAGGTAATAAGTGTATAATTTAGCAGGCTGGTTTTATATCGCGAACAAACACATACCCGTTGCTCAACAACAGCCATGAACTATTTGCAAAAACTAATTACCGACATTGAACTTCATTCCGTTGAAGGCATACAAGAATGTTTTGCAAATGGCATTCACCCAAATGATTTATACAACAATCAACCCCTTATTGATGAACTGACAAGCGAGTACACAAGGAGTACCCAGTTTAAGGATTGTGTAAGAACGTTTGTTAATTATGGTTTGGTTTTCGAAGACAAACTGTTGCTTGCTGTGTTGTTAGATGATGCAATTGCGCTGGAGCGTTTTTTAATGAAAGATGCAGATGCGATATCAAAAACCTATTCGCTCCGTTGTGCGTATACGCCTTTGCATGAGGTTGCACTGCTGCATATTTGCGCCGAATTTAATCACCTGAGCTGCGCAAAGGTTCTGGTGGAGCATGGTGCAAATGTGAATGCCAAAGCAGGAGTTGATGAATTTGGCTTTGGAGGACAAACACCCATTTTTCATACGGTCAATCAAAATACCAATCAATCTGCCGATATGATGGGTTACCTTCTTTCACGAGACGTTGATTTAAAAATAACCGTTCCCGGAATAGTTTGGGGAAAGGGATATGAGTGGGAAACTTTTATTCCTGCAGTAAACCCAGTTAGCTATGCAATGATGGGGCTTTTACCGCAGATGCACCGCGATGAAATAACCATTTCAAAAACTGTAACTACATTAGTGCTCGCATGTTATGGCATTGATTACACACCTGCCAATGCGCCGAATCAGTATTTAAAAACCCAGTAAGCATTTGAATGATTTATTCAGCATGCAGCATCAATCCTCCACTGCAAACCCCAATTTTCTTTCAACCTCTTTTGGCAACTGAGGCAACTTTCGGCGTTCAATTAAAAATGATGTGAGTTGTGCAATTTCTTTAAAAATATAATGTTTGTCGGCGGCGGCTTTTAAATAATCCTTACCGCTGCTGCCACCGGTTCCTACTCTTGTACCAATCATGCGGTGTACCATGTTCATGTGGCGGTGCCGCCAGGTGCTTAGTTGTTCATCTATCTCCAATAGATTATTAAGTAATTGAAAAGGCAGTTGCAAAAGGGGATAGCCGCGGTACAACATAATAAACAAAGCTGCACGGTTAGCCTTAGCCGAAAAATGATAGTGCGATTCTCTTTGCTGAAAAAACACTTCTTCGAAAAACTGTGCGTTGTCTTTTTCGGTTTCCGCTAAACTGTTGTTGTAACTTTTTTTGTACTCAGTCCAAAATATATCGTCGTGCCCCCTCTCAATTCCGCCCAAAGTGGGGGTAGTGGAAAAATTTTTCCAAAGTTCTTTATCATCGAAGAATGGCAAACGTCCGAGCCACTCGCTAATCAATTGAATGAGCGATTGCGATGCCTCGGCCTCTTTAATCAAATCAACATGTTCTTTGTGCAGTTGTTTCGTATAATATTCCTGGCCGTGGCGGTGTTCAAACTTCAATCCCAATTTGGCTTCAAGTAATTTAAACTGCCAGCTTTGAAAACCCGATGCGGGCCGCAGCATGTCGCGGAAATCCAAAAAATCCATCGGTGTCATGGTTTCTAAAATATCTATTTGATGCACCAGCACACGAAGTATAACCACCATGCGGTTTAGCCTGTGTACAATGGTTTGCAGTTCGGGTGAGTTATCATTGAGCGAAGGCTTGTGCATAATTTGCAAAACCGAATCGGCTTCGTGATGCAGTTGTTTAAACCAAAGTTCATACGCCTGGTGTATGATGATGAACAACATTTCATCGTGCGCAGATGCGTTCTGTTTATCGCTTTCCAAATGCTGCGCCGATAAAATTTTATCAAGTTGTAGGTAGTCGTGGTAGTGAACAGCCTTAAAGTTTTGAGGCATGCTGTCTTTATGTTTTTCTTCTGTCATTTACGCGAAGCTAAAAACTTACGGGTTTATAAGATGATGAAAAAATTAGGGCTTATTGCATTAAGCTGAATAGCATTCAAAACGTACAAGAGTGCGACGCAAGGGACGACGATAGTAGCAATTGGCTGGCAACAAAAATGACTACATCAAATTCGTGTAATTCGTGCTTCTAATTCGTGTCGCTACTGAACTCGAATCCAATATCGCCTCTAAAATATTTTCCTTCAAAGGTTATGTCTTCAATCATATCCTTCGATAGTTGCAAGGCCTCTGCAAGCGTTGCAGCCAATGCAGTAGCACAAACTACGCGGCCACCACTGGTTACAGTTTTACCATTGGCTGCAGCAGTACCCATGTGAAATACCATCATGTCTTCAACGGCTGCCGGCAGGTGTTTTATTTCAAAACCCTTTTCATAATCGTTGGGGTAACCCCCGCTAACTGCAACAATTGCGGTGGCAAATCTTTCATCTTTTTCAATTTTTATTCCCGCTAAATTTTGCGTAGCCGTGGCCGAAAGAAGCGACACCAAATCGTTCTTTATGCGGGGCAACACCACTTCCGTCTCGGGGTCGCCCAGGCGGCAGTTGTATTCAATTACAAAAGGCTCATCACCTACTTTTATCAACCCGAAAAAAATAAAACCTTTGTAATCAAGAGCATCTTTTATCAAACCATTTACAGTTGGCTCCACCACTTTGGCAATTACTTTTTGCATAAACATTTCATCGGCAAAAGGCACCGGGCTAATAGCACCCATGCCTCCTGTGTTGTTGCCGGTATCGCCCTCGCCTACTCGTTTGTAATCTTTTGCTTCAGGCAGCAACACATAATTTTTACCATCAGTTAGTACAAAAACCGACAGCTCTATGCCGGTTAAAAATTCTTCAACCACCACCCGTTTGCCAGCCTCACCAAATTTTGATCGTTGTATCATCAGTTCAAATTCGGCTACGGCTTCCACATGACTGTTGCAAATAATAACACCTTTGCCTGCCGCTAATCCGTCGGCTTTTAAGACTATGGGTAAGGAATGTTTTTTTAAATACTCAATCCCATCAGTAAAATTTCCTTCGGTAAATTCTCCGTATTGAGCCGTGGGTATGTTATGCTTTTGCATAAAAGTTTTTGCAAAAGCCTTGCTGCCTTCTAACTGCGCCGCTTTTTTTGAAGGCCCTATTATTCGCAGTTGTCGCAGGTTTTTATCTTCTTTCAAAAAATCAACAATGCCATTTACCAGGGGTTCTTCGGGGCCAACTATAACCATGTCAATTTGCTCGTCAACACAGCAGGTTTTTATTTGGTTGAAATCGGAAACGGCAAATGTTTTGTTGCTGCCGCATTGCGCAGTACCCGGATTGCCTGGTGCGATAATTAATTTTTTGCAGAGAGGGCTTGCCGAAAGTTTTAGGGCAAGTGCATGTTCGCGACCGCCGGAGCCAAGTACAAGTATGTTCATTGGGATAGAAAATTTGAGTTGCGAATATCGGTACAAAAATTATCGGGTAGGGTTATTTGTGGGTTGGAAGTAGAATTTGTTTATTTTGGACGCACTAATTTTTTTGCACACATTACTTCATCATCAATTTATTATTTATGCCCGAAATAAAAGCATCAGATGAAATCAGGTTAGATTTTCCCGAAAACTCAAAAGGACATCCAAAAGGGTTGTACATTCTTTTTGCCACCGAAATGTGGGAACGATTTAACTACTATGGCATGCGGGCCATTCTGATTCTATTCATGACCAAGGCCTTGCTATTCGATGATGCTTTTGCCTCCAACCTGTACGGCAGTTATACTGGTCTTGTTTATCTCACCCCTTTAATTGGAGGTTACATTGCCGACCGCTATTGGGGTAGTAAGCGATCTATTATTTTAGGCGGTTTGCTTATGGCCTTTGGTGAATTTTTGCTTTTCTTCTGCGGATCCTTTTATGATTCATCACCTTCCTTATCAACCATGTTTTTCTTTTCTGGTTTAGGTTTTATGATTGCGGGCAATGGTTTTTTCAAACCAAACATTTCTTCATTGGTTGGGCAACTATACCCAAAAGGCGACAGAAGAATTGATGCCGCCTATACCATATTTTACATGGGTATTAATGTTGGCGGAATGTTGGGGCCATTGATTTGCGGCATTGTTGGTGATTCGGGCAACCCTGCCGATTTTAAATGGGCATTTTTAGTGGCTGGTATTGGGATGTTGCTAAGTGTGCTCATTCAAAAGTTGTATCAGGATAAGTATGTTCGCTCGCCACAGGGCCAACCACTGGGTGAACCATCTGCAACCGCTTCAAAAGAGTGGAAAAATCCTTTGTTGACAGTTTTGGGGTTATTGGTTTTTGCTGGCATTGCCATTGGGGTATTATATATTGATGCCACTAAGTTCAGCTTCTTGTCGTATTTGTTGCTTGCTGCAGTTTTATTTATTGCTTATGTGCTTTTCTCCGATAAATCATTAACGAAGCCAGAGAAACAGCGTGTTGGTGTAATATTCATCGTTGCATTTTTTGTTGTGTTCTTTTGGGCAGCGTTTGAGCAGGCAGGCGCATCGCTTACACTATTTACCGATAGGCAAACGGATAGATCACTCAACATAAATTTATCGGTGTATGTTATTTATGGCCTGTTAGCCGCGTTAATCATTTACCTGGTAACGCTCTGGAGAAAATCAGTAAAAAGTTTACAAGCCAACGACAAATCATTGCTGACTGGTGTTCAGGTGATATTGTTCCTGATCATAGCCGGCACAGCCTGGGTTATTTACTCACTGGCAACAAAGGGTGAGGCTAGTTTATTATTAGATGAAGTTCCCGCAAGCACTTTCCAATCTCTTAATTCTCTTTTTGTAATTCTGTTTGCCCCGGTTTTTGCCTGGCTATGGTTAAAGTTAGGAAAGAGAGAACCAGAGGCTCCTACTAAAATGGCGATAGGTCTTTTTTTATTGGCACTTGGATATTTATGGATTGCTTTTGGGGTGAAAGATGTTTCGGCTACCGCCAAAGTGAGCATGATTTGGATAACCGGAATGTATGCATTACACACCTGGGGTGAGTTGTGTTTATCGCCCATTGGTCTTTCTTTGGTGAATAAATTAGCACCATTAAAATTTGCCTCTTTACTAATGGCTGTCTGGTTCTTAGCCAATGCCGCTGCCAACAAATTAGCCGGCGTTTTAAGTGCGTTATATCCTTCTCAGGGAAAAACAACTTCATTTATTGGATACACTATGACCGATAATTACGACTTCTTTATGCTATTTGTTGTTATGGCAGGTGTTGCTTCGCTAATTCTTTTCCTGGTTACAAAAAAATTGCAATCAATGATGCAGCAAGGCAAATAATCTTTCAAACTTCTTTTACAAAAGGGTAGCTATATTTAGCTACCCTTCATTTTTTAAAACGATTGCAACATGTTCAAACAACATCCAAAGGCTTTGCCTTATCTGTTTTTCTCCGAAATGTGGGAACGATTTGGCTACTATTTAATGATTGGCATTTTTACACTTTACCTTAAAGATGTAAAAGAAGGGTTTGCAATGACGGAAGCCGAGTCAGCCGACTTGTACGGAACTTTTATTGCACTGGTTTTCCTTACTCCGTTCCTTGGCGGCCTTTTGGCGGACAGGTATCTCGGCTATCGTCGTTCAATTATTATGGGTGGGTTGATGATGGGTGTTGGCTATTGCCTTATGTCGGTACACAACCTTACCATGTTATACATTTCTATGTCGCTGGTGATTTTTGGAAATGGATTTTTTAAACCAAACATTTCAACCCTGCTCGGAAATGTTTACACTACACCGCAATACCAAAAACAAAAAGATGATGGCTACAACATCTTTTACATGGGCATAAACATTGGTGCGTTCATCTGTAATTTTTTTGGTGCCGCTTTGTACATAACCATTGGGTGGGGGGCTGCATTTATTGCGGCCGGTATTGGTATGTTCCTTGGGGTCATCATTTTTATTATCGGTACAAAACACTACAAAGCATTCGACATAAAAAAAGGGGTTGGCCCCAACGATATGTCAATGACAAAAATTGTTATGCTCATACTTGTGCCATCGGTGGTGGCAGGTATTGCCGGCTGGTTAATTCCTGGTTCGCTGGTTGGCTCCGACTCAACCGATGCATTTATTTTTGCCTGCCTGCCGGTAATTTATTTTTATACCTCCCTCTATTTTAAAGCCGATGGAAATGAAAAACGACCGATAGCCGCGTTGCTGGCCATATTTGCGGTGGTGGTTTTATTTTGGGCCGTATTTAAGCAAAATGGTTCGGCGTTAAATACATGGGCCGACAGATATACCAACCGCGAGGTAAGTGGCAGTGCCGAAAAGGTTTTTAAAACTTTCAGCTTCTCTCAGTCGGTTGCCTACAAAAAAGATTCGGTGGCTTTGTACGATGATCAGTTTCGCCTGCAAAAAAATAATGGCCTGGTGGTAAAAGAATTTAATTACCCGCCCTATTTCAAAAACATTCCTGAAGAAAAAAAACCGGCCGAAGGCAGCGCAGTGAGTTTGTGGGCTACCAACTTAAGCCAGTCGATAAACCCCGGTTGGGTAATTCTGCTCACGCCATTAATCGTTGCTTTTTTTGCGTGGATGCGCAGAAAAAACCGTGAACCCTCTACCGCTACAAAAATCGCTTTTGGCTTGTTCATTTCTGCATTGTCTGCATTAGTAATGGTTGGTGCCGTGTATGCATCCAACAATGGCGGCGAAAAGGCAAGTGTACTTTGGTTGGTATGCAGTTACGGTGTAATAACCATCGGCGAGCTCTTATTAAGTCCGATGGGTTTGTCAATTGTTTCTAAATTAAGTCCTGTACGCATTACTTCATTGATGATGGGCGGATGGTTTTTGTCAACTTCAATAGGCAATAAACTCTCGGGAGTACTGGCAACTATGTGGGATACTTACGACAACAAAGCCAACTATTTCTGGTTGAATTTTTCGCTGTTGTTATTTGCCGCAATTGTTTGTTTCGCCATGTTGAAATGGTTGAATAGGATCATGAAAGAGAAGGGGGTTTCGTAGGGTCATGCCATAGCATGACCTGCGGCATTGCCGCCCAGCATACCCCGATGATTGGACACATGCCAGCAACATGTCCCCACAGTTTTATACATTTGATACATGCAACTTCGTGCATTTAAATACACTGCTCCCTTTATTATTTATGCTGGCGCATTAACTGCTTTTTTTTCGCAGGGGTGGGTGGTTTGGCTACCGTTGGTTTATGCATGGATGATTATACCTCTGCTGGAATTATTTATTCAGCCCAATGAAAAAAATTTATCCGCGGCCGAGGAAGAAATGGTGCGTTCGGATAAAGTGTACGATGTTTTATTATGGCTGATTGTGCCACTGCAATACACTGCACTTGCCTGCTTTTTATATTCCGTAACCTATCATCAACAGTCGTGGCAGAATATTGCGGGCAAAACCGCGGTAATGGGTTTGCTCTGTGGCACCTTTGGTATTAATGTTGGTCACGAGCTGGGTCACCGCAAAAATGCTTTTGAACAAACACTTGCCAAACTGCTGTTGCTTTCATCGCTCTACATGCATTTTTATATTGAACACAACCGCGGCCATCATAAAAATGTGGCCACCCCGCACGACCCAAGCAGTGCAAAATTGGGTGAAGCGCTTTACAGTTTTTGGGTGCGCAGTATTTTATATTCCTACCTCAGTGCGTGGAAAATTGCGGGCGATGAATGTGTGAAAAATAATCAGTCAAAATTTTCGTGGCACAATGAAATGATTCGTTTCCATTGCATACAAATCGCTTTTGTTGCGGGTATTTTTACAGCGTTTGGTTGGATGACGGCGCTGCTTTTTGTGGTTGCAGCTATCAATGGTATCCTATTGTTGGAGGCAGTGAATTACATTGAGCACTACGGCCTGCAGAGAACGCAAATTGCACCAGGCAAATTTGAAAGAGCCATGCCGCAGCATAGCTGGAACAGTAATCATGTTATTGGCCGCGTTATGTTATTTGAACTAAGCCGTCATAGCGATCATCATTATTTAGCCAGCCGCAAATACCAGGTACTTCGCCACCACCAAAACTCACCGCAAATGCCCACAGGCTACCCGGGTATGATGATTCTTTCGCTATTGCCGCCGCTTTGGTTTCGGGTAATGAATAAAAGAGTAGGTACAATTGTCCAATAGTTTCCTTGAATTTCGATTGATAAAATCTTGAACGAGGGGGTGAACAAAAAACGGAATCTTCCTTTACTTTTTTGCATTGGCAATTACATATGCCGTTACCTGCTGTGTTTCCAATTCGGTAAGTTTTGCGTTAGGCGCCATAGATTTTAAAATGCCCGTCCAACTGGTAGCCGTATAATTTTCAACAGTTTTAACTGCATGGCAGGTATTGCACTTCGTGGAATACAGCGACTTACCCTGTAAAACCATTTCGGCATGTGCGGCTTCAACTTTAACCGTCTCCACTTTCGCTGCTTCAACCTTGGCTGCTTCCATTTTTGCTGCCTCCGCTTGTGCTGTAGCGGCATCGCTGGCTGTAGTTGATTGTACGGGGGAAATAGTTTTTTGACTACAGGCAGATACAAGGATGGCAGAAAAGAAAATGATGATCGTTTTTTTCATTGTTAGTGGTTGAGCATTAAAAATAGTACGTAAAAGATAAAAGGGGAAAAACAAAAAGCTGAAAAAGGTTTAAATCATTTCGCCGCCAAAATAACCTTGCAGTACAACCGGTAATTTAATTCCGTTTTCATCCTGGTTGTTTTCGAGCAGGCAAGCCAGTATGCGTGGCAAGGCCAGCGAACTGCCGTTCAGCGAATGCACCAGGTTGTTTTTACCACCCGCATCTTTAAATCTTATTTTCATTCGGTTGGTTTGGTAGGCTTCAAAGTTAGAAACGGAACTTACCTCCAGCCAACGTTCCTGCGCAGCACTATACACCTCAAAATCGTAAGTGAGCGCCGAGGTAAAACTCATATCGCCGCCACATAATTTTAAAATGCGGTAATGAAGTCCTAAATGTTGAATGAGTTTTTCTACATGCTCCACCATGTCTTCAAGTAGGTCGTAACTTTTATCGGGGTGTGCTAACTGTACTATTTCTACTTTATCAAACTGGTGCAATCTGTTTAATCCACGAACATCCTTTCCATAGCTACCGGCCTCTCTTCTAAAGCAGGGAGTATATGCAGTCATCTTCAGGGGTAAATCATTTTCTTTCAACAACACATCGCGGTAAATATTGGTGAGTGGCACTTCGGCTGTTGGTATCAGGTATAAATTATCGGCGGTTGCCGCATACATCTGTCCTTCCTTATCAGGCAACTGGCCCGTACCGTAAGCACTGGCTTCGTTCACCATTAACGGTGGCATGTATTCGGTATAGCCTGCGGCGGTATTAAAATCTAAAAAATATTGAATCAACGCTCTTTGCAACTTGGCACCTTTGCCTTTGTAAACCGGAAAACCACTGCCGGTAATTTTGTTGCCCAACTCAAAGTCAATAAGATCGAATTTTTTTGCCAACTCCCAATGCGGAACGGCTCCTGCATATAACTGAGGTTTGCTGCCACCACTGCGCACAACCTCATTTTCTTCGGGTGTTTTGCCCGGGGGTACTTTTTCTGATGGGAGGTTGGGTAAACGAAGAAGCAAATCATTCAGTTCTTTTTCAATCACTGCCAACTTCTCCTGTGTGGGGTTTAAATCATTCTTTAAATTTTCAACCGCCTTTTTTTTCTCATCGGCTTCATCCTTCAAACCTTTGCCCATCAACTGACCAATTTCTTTAGAGGCCGCATTAATTTTTGCCTTTGTTTCATCAAATTGAAAATTCAGTTTTTTGCGTTCATCATCAAGTACAATGATTTCATCCACCAAATTGATGTCTTTAAAATTTTTTATGGCGAGGCGTTCTTTTACCAGGGCTGTGTTATTACGAAGTGTTGCCAATTGCAGCATAGTGAAAATAAATTTGCGCAAAGATAAAGTTTGACAAGGCTAATGGTTTGGAGAAGTAATTACGAGGTGATGCTAAGGCGTGGTTATAGTGCCAAACATAAAATTATTCGCATTGTTATGTCACGCTTCCAGGGTTCTTCTGCAATCGTCTTTTGTTTTATTATAGTAATGCCAACCCTTTGCGTTCTTCAGCGTTCACAAAAATACTCCGCCCATATTATCAATCACCTGCTATCCATTTCTTCAACCTGTAACACCGCCTGCTATTGATAGTTCTTTTAAACCGTCAAGCAGCAGTCCCTCTCTCCAGTTCCGCTGGAGAGAGGTTAGGGGTGAGGTTCTATATTTGCCCAATGAATTTTACCGATGACTTGCAGGCCCGCTGGTGGAAACTTGAAGAAAAACTGATGGAACGCTTCGCCAAAAAGCCCGACGTGGAAAGCATTTTGTTTTTAATTGGCGTGCAGGAGTTTGGCGATCTGCAAAAAAAATTTACAAAAGAAGAAAAACAAGACCTGATGCATATTGCCATTTGCACTGTAGTTGCGCCGAGTGGTTTTTATCAATTGTCGCATGTAGATGAAGATGGATGGCCGCATTTTACCCAGCTAAAACCCATGCCCAATATGCACCCCCACGAGCAGGAAAATTTTTTAAAAGACCATATACTGCTGTATTTTCAAACGCATAATTTTATTTAAAACTGAATGAAAAAAATTTTACTGCTTTTTTCTTTTCTCTTTTTTCTTGCCTTTGTAATACAGGCGCAGCAAAACATAAAACTGAAAAAAAAGGATCGTAAAAGAGATGTGGAAGTAGTTACCACTGCGGGCACCATCATCTTACGTTTGTATGATTCTACCCCACTGCACCGCGATAATTTTTTGCGCTTAGTGAAAAGTAATTTCTACGATTCTATTTTATTTCACCGCGTTATTAAAAATTTTATGATTCAGGCCGGCGACCCGAATAGTAAAAACGCCGAAGCCGGAAAACCGTTGGGCAACGGTAGCCCCGGATATACTGTAGACGCTGAAATAAAACCCTTTCTTTTTCACAAAAAAGGAACGCTTGCAGCCGCACGTACTGGTGATAACGTAAACCCCGAACGCAAAAGCAGTGGCAGCCAGTTTTATATTGTACAGGGCAAAACTTTTACGGACAAAGAACTCGACTCCATCCAGGTGGCCCGGTTAAGTGGCCGGCAAATACCAGACGACAGAAGGACATTGTATAAAACCATTGGTGGCACACCGCAGCTTGATGGTAACTACACTGTTTTTGGTGAAGTGGTGGGCGGGTTGGAGGTGGTTGACCAAATTGCCAACACCACAACAAACAAACAAGCACCGGCAATTGACCGCCCGTTACAGGACATCAGGATTATAAAAATGAAATTGGTGAAAAGAAAAAAACGATGATCACCGCATCGGTAAAATCCTTTCCTCCAATGGTTCAATCGCCATTAAATTGTTAGCGGAATCAAACATTTGGTTCGTCCTCTTCAAAATCTTATTCTCACCCAGGCACTCTGTAATTCGAAATCTTTTTTTTAATCCTTCAATCTGTGGTTAATATTGCAACCTAAATCAAGCGTATGAATTTTCCGGATAACCTGCGGTACACAAAAGAGCATGAGTGGATAAGACTGGAAGGTGATATCGCCATAATTGGCATAACCGAATTTGCGCAGCACGAACTGGGTGATATTGTTTATGTAGAAGTAGAAACAGTGGGCCAGGAGTTAAACGCAGGAGATGTATTTGGCAGTGTGGAAGCAGTAAAAACAGTGTCCGATTTGTATCTGCCCCTTAGTGGAAGCATAACTGAAGTAAACCCTAACCTCAATAATAAACCCGAGTTGGTAAACACCGATCCTTACGGAGAAGGGTGGATGGTAAAAATGAAACTTTCGAACCCCGACGACGCGGAAAGCCTCCTGGATTCGACGGCCTACCAGGAATTAGTTGGCTAATGCTCAATCTCAAACAAATATTATTACGTAACTAACCCGGTGTTTCGCATCATACTACAACCAACTATTTGAGCACCAAATTCACATATAGCGAAGAAGAACTGGTCATAGCTCTCAGGAAGCAAGACGACCTGGCTTTTAATTATCTGTACGACCATTATGCAGGTGCACTCTATGGCGTTATCAAACCAATTGTTACCGACGGTGAGTTAACCAACGATGTGTTGCAGGAGGCCTTTGTCAACATTTGGCGGCGGATGGATCAATATGATGAAACAAAGGGAAGGCTTTTTACCTGGATGTTGAATATTGCCCGCAATGCAGCAATTGACAAAACAAGATCGAAAGGTTTTCAGCAAAGCCAGAAGCATCAATCAATTAGCGATGCGGAATCGATCATCAATCCATCAAGGCCAGGCTACGATGATTATGGGTTGAAGAAAGTATTGCTGAAACTAAAAAATGAGCAGAGACAGCTAATTGATCTTTCGTATTACCAGGGTTTTACGCACGAGCAAATAGCAAAAGCATTAGACATACCATTGGGTACGGTTAAAACCCGCATCCGCACAGCTTTATCACAATTAAGAGTTTTATTATCGTAAACAGTGAATGTAAAAGAATACATATCGGGTGGGGCTATTGAAAGCTATGTTTTGGGAATGAGCACCGAAGAAGAGCGGCGTGAATTTGAGTCGCTGGCTGCTACCTACCCCGAAATTGCGAAGGCAAGAAATGCTTTTGAGCTGGCATTGGAGGAACAGTTGCTTAGAGATGCACCTGCACCCCCGGCACAAATAAAAGCTACCGTTCTTTCCGCCGTGCAAACGATCAACACCGATTCCATTGCCAACCCATTACCAGCCGAAGAAACACCGGTGAGAAGTATGGGTATTTGGAAATGGATGGCTGCTGCCTCGTTGTTACTGATGGCAGGTGCGGCCTGGTGGGGTTTCGATAGTAATAAAAAATACAACCATCTTCAGGCACAAACTGATAGCCTGCAACAGCAGCTTACAACAGCCACTGCGCAGTTGAATGAGATGAAAGCCGATGCCGGCCTGCTACAAAACCCTGCGGTTAAAATGGCGGCAATGAAAGGCACATCAAACCCCGATATTTTTTCAACCATTTACTGGGATACCGCAAGTAAGGACGTTTACCTAATGCTGAATAATTTGCCGCAACCTGCCGGCGATAAACAGTACCAACTTTGGGCATTGCTGGGCGGCCAGCCCATTGATTTGGGAATGATAGAAGTAACACAAAAACGCCTGCTCTACCGCATGAAGAATGTGCAGAACGCCGAAGCCTTTGCCATAACCCTTGAACCAACCGGTGGCAGTACGGCGCCAACCTCTACGCCAATAGTTTTGAGCAAACTATAAATCTTTTTTTCTTGAATGAGCGTATATAACAATACTGGAAAGATGTTTCCACATCTGTCATAATAGTTGGTTTAAGGAGGCCCGTAACGGCCTTCTTTTTTTGTTAGCCATTCAATTTACTGCGAGGCAGAGGATAAATCGGTTGCAATCCATTTATCTGTGTTCTATGTCCCTAAGTTTTACTGTTTTTTGAACACGGATGACACGGCGTGACGGATCGTCACGGATTTATTTTACTTCGTAAAACATGGATTGGATTATGGCGATGCTGCAGTCCAAACTCTGCGAAGCAGAAAGAAAATCGATACAATCCGTTCATCCGTGTCATCCGTGTTCCAAACTTTTCCTCCTCCATACAGATTATATTAGGGTAAGTGCGAGGACTGTTGACACCTTCTTTTTATCTAGCTTGCGCCAAAAAAAATGCTGAAGGCAAAGTGGTTGCAATCAAAATGGCTGGCAATTTCCTGGTTTGTTTTTATCACTGCCCTTTTTATGCTGCCGGGGTCTTCTTTTCCAAAACAAAACTGGCTCACCGATATTCATTTCGATAAGCTGGTGCACATCGGTTTTTTTGCCGTACTGGTTTTTCTTTTTCTATCCGCATACTCCAACGGAGGCCAAGCCAACATGCTTACAATTTTATTTTGCGCTTTTTTGTATGGCTGTGTAGTTGAAATTCTTCAAGACAGGTTTGTAACAAACCGCTCTTTTGATGTGTATGATGTGGTAGCTGATGTGGTAGGCAGCTTTTGTGGCGTAGGCATTTGGTTGTTGACTTACAGAAAAAAATAAACCCCTGTAGAAACAGGGGTCGCAACCAAAACTAACTGCTTATGAGAAAATTGACTGCTTTTGTGAGTCAGTATAATAAACGCAATAATGCTGCCAACTGTTGGATGATTACTGTTAACGATTTCCAAACAATTTAAGAACTCATTTTTAAGAACTGGCAGACACTAATTAGTTAGAAAAAATGGTGCCAGAACAAATTACCCTCTGTAATCCGCCCGAAATATCAGCCTGGAAAATTAAAAAATGAACGAACCTCCTAATTTTCATTGGGACTTAAGTGTTTATAATTATCTTTTGATGCTGCCCCCAAATAAGTTGCGAGAAATTAGTTCTACAAAAAATTCCTCAATCTTGTTTTGTCATTTTCCCGGCGTTTTCAGCAAACTGTAAGGCGTCGATCAATTCGTTGATGTTGCCATCAAGCACATCCTGCAAATTGTAAAGTGTAAGGCCAATGCGGTGATCGGTAACGCGGCCCTGCGGAAAATTATAGGTTCTGATTTTAGCACTGCGGTCGCCGGTACTCACCAGGCTTTTTCGGTGCCGCGAAATTTCTTCTTCCTGCTTGCGTACCTGTTCTTCATACAGTCTTGTACGCAGCATGTTCATTGCTTTTTCCCTGTTGCCTAATTGGCTTCTTTCGGTTTGGCACATAACCACGGTACCCGTGGGTAAATGCGTTAGCAACACTTTGGTTTCCACCTTGTTTACATTTTGGCCACCGGCACCACCACTGCGGGCCGTTTCCATTTTTACATCGCTTTCCTTTAATTCAAAATCCACTTCTTCGGCTTCGGGCATTACGGCAACTGTAGCAGCGCTGGTGTGTACGCGGCCACTTGCTTCGGTATCGGGTACCCGCTGCACCCGGTGTACGCCACTTTCAAATTTTAGTGTGCCATACACATCTTCCCCAATCACCTCAATCTGTACTTCTTTATAGCCGCCCACCGACCCCTCATTTTCTGAAAGAATGGCGGTCTTCCAGCCGCGGCGTTCGCAATAGCGCATGTACATACGCACAAGGTTACCCGCAAACAGCGAGGCCTCGTCTCCACCCGTGCCGGCCCTTATTTCAAGTATGGCATTTTTTTCATCCTGCGGATCTTTTGGTATCAGCATCTGCCGAATGGCCGCCTCCATGCTTTCTTTATTTTCTTCAGCAAGGGGCAATTCCACTTTGGCTAATTCACGCAACTCATCATCGGTACCATTCATGGCTTCTCGATAAAATTCTACATCCTCCAAAACCTTTTTGTATTGGTTGTAATGGCCTACAATTTTTTCAAGGCTGCGGTATTCTTTCGACAGCTCACCAAACTTTCTGTTATTACCAATAACCTCGGGATTGGTAAGCGATACAGCTAGATCATGAAATTTTGCCTCTATCTCTTCAAGTTTATCAAGCATGGTAAAAATTGGCGGCAAAAGTAAGTATGAAATGTGAAGGAGGAAGAAGGATGTAAGACGGGTTAGTGGTGAGTGGTGAGTGGTCAGTGGTTGTCCTTGCCTGAAATACGTTGACCGTTTTTGAGTTTACAAAACTTCAAAAACCGTTGATTATGGCAACAAGAGCAAATTTAGTAGGTAAACCTTTACTACGGACGACGAGGTATTTCAGTGAAGATTTCAAGCGCAAAA
>JANPKD010000038.1:0-96174 GCA_031425835.1 Chitinophagales bacterium | reverse complement strand
GGATATTACTTGTCCTGAATAAACTTTTTGTCGGGTATAAAAAAATAAACGACCGATAAACTTTCTGGTTTCAACGTCCCCGCCGGCTGGCGGGGATTTAGGGGGCCGGTTTCTAAAACAAAGCCCGCAAAGCCATTCGCCCAATATGAACGGTCTGCGCCACTCCGGCTTTTCTTCCCTCGTATTGAAAATTCAATTCTATGTTGTTGAGCAGGCGTTTGGTTAAATCAATATTCCATAAGTAGTTTGAGCCGGGGAGTAAACCATCAAGCATAATGTAACTAACGGTGCTGTTTGCAGGAAACGGATAGCGGATGTTGTTGTAGGTAAATCGTGCTACGATGGAAGCATTCTGCAGCACGTTGTATTTAGTTTCGGTATTAATGGAATGAGAGATGGCTTCTTCTCCACCAAAGGCTATGCTGTTTTTCTTTCTTTCGGTTTTATAACTTGTTTGTAACCGAAAAACAGTTCCACGTACAAAAGAAAGTCTGGGTTCAGCCTTTATGATATCCAGCTCGTAATTACGGTTGGCAAATGTGGCTGATGGGGAGTAGAGTGCGTTGAATCCTTTGCGACCGGTAATGTCAAACGTAAAAGAAGAACTTAAGTTCCAGCGCAGTTTTCCAATCCATTCATGCAGCTTACGGCTCTCATATCCATAGGTAAGCAGCGCCTTTCCATTGTTTTGCAAATTGCTTACATCAACACCCCAGGTACTTGAAAAACGATTAAAGGAAACGGTGTTCAGGAACGAGGTATTTAATGTGAGGAGTGCGGTATCATTTACGCCATACTTAAATGGATTAAATTCAAAATCGCCACGGGCAATGCTTTTTTTTGATTGTTGCATTGACGTTTGCAAATTGAAACGGGCAACAAATTTTGAAAAACTTTTCAGCTCGCCGCCATTCAAAACCGCCCGGGGGCTAATTGAAAAACTGTAGTTGAGTGTAGTGTACGCAGCCTTTGTAAAAATGTTGGTAGGCACAAAAATGCGAATGTATTTTGCCTGGTCCTGGAACAATGCTTTTTCAAATTCGTTGAGTTGCTGTACACCGTCATTGTTATAATCATTCCAGGTAAATTCTCCCTGGCCTGCAGGTACTTCCAGGTACGAAAAATCGCGGCGTTGCTCCTGCCCCGTTCCCAGCTCATACAACACATTTCCGGTTACCAGTCCTTTCCATTCGTTTATAATGTACTCAGTGCGACCAAGCAAGGTTCTATCACTTTGTTGTTTTGATACTGTAGCGTCATACACTCTTAAGACGCGATAGGTTGCATTAAACAATACCTGGTGTTTACTGCTCTGCAACAGCTCGGCGTTAAAATTGTAATTGTAGCTTCTATCGGCGCGGGTTAGTTGTTTTTGCACCGGCAGTTTGTCGGCCCTTGTAAAAAACGAAAGGCCAATTTTATTTTTCTTCAACTCATTGCTGCGCAGGTAAGCCGTGTAGGTATCAAAAGAAAAACTTTGTAATGATAAAATATCAGTGTTCCTGTTCCTGATTTCATTTTTTTCCAAAGCATACCTAAACCCAAGCCGCCAGAGGGCCAATTGTTTTAACTGCTTGCTAAAGTCAATCACCGGTCTTAAAAAATTGCCTTTCTCACCAAAGCCTGTAAAACTCGTAATGGCTAACTGATTGTTCACATTCCATCCCTTCCAGTTGGCGGTGTGTTGTAAAATGTTTTGATAGCCGGTATAGCTATCGCTGCGTTTGTATTGGGTAAACTGGTACCTAAGCGAATGATTGTTTTTGTCTTTTAGCGTGGTTGACAAGCGGAGGATATTTTCGGTTGCCTGTGGTAAAACAATGGGCAGGCCCCAATCACGTGTAAACTCCACATACCGAAGCCGCTCAAGCGGGCGAAATTTTTGCTGCACCATTTCATAGTCGAAATTAGAAGTGAGCTGCAATTTTTTAGCAGCCTGCAAATTTATTTTGTTGGTATACTGTATGCGTGCGGCAACGCCCACATCATCGCCACCATTTTTTGATGAGAAAGTATTTACATCGTAGTTGCTGGCCGCAAATTCTGTTTTTACACTGTTGTTGTTATCTATGTCGTACTCAGTAGCCAGGCTAATAAGCTGTTGTTTTTTTGGTGTTACCAGTTGCATTACCGGCTCGAAGCTGCCTTGCCGTACACCATTTAGTGGTTGCAGGTATTTATACACCTTGCCATTTGCGCCATTAAAATCGGGTATATAATTTCCATTGCCCTGCCCAACATCGCTAAACGATAAAGCATATTTTGCATTAAGCGGGTTGGTGGAGTAACGATAAAATGAATCGGGAATGGCACCGGAGGTATCAATAATTTTTTCGTATAAAATTCTGTTGGTTGAAAAACTATCCTCCCTTATTGTGGGGTAAAAGGCACGGCCCACACTATCTCCAATATCAAACAAAAATTGTTTTTGGTTTACATCCAATGTTTGGTTGATCTGCGAATTTTTAGCATCGCTGTTATTAAAAGCACCAATGCGCAACTTGAATTTGTTACCAAAAATCAGCTCCTGGTTTGCATATAAATTAGCGTTCAAAAAATTACGATCGGCATATTCAAATTCAATTTGAATGCGGCTGTCTTTTGTAATCATGCGCCGGGGCATAAAACTCACTTCGGCTGTGTTGTAGTTAATAATGTAATCACGGTCCTCGCCCCGCTGCAACAATTCGCCATCTAAAAAAACCCGTTCGCTATTGGCGAGCACTATAAAAAAAAATTCATTGTTGGCGCCCTGCAGGCGGTATGGGCCCTGGTTACCTTCCAACCCCTGGAAAACATTCCGTGTAAATTTTCCTTTTGCAATAGAGCCACTCACCAAAATACTTGACTGAAGCGTTGGCGAAAGCCGGTTAATTGTTTGAAAAGAAATGCCCTGCAGCCTTTTGTAAAAATTGAGAAAGTATAAATTATTTTGCCTGATGTCTATGTCACCCAAATTTAATTGCCAGTTCTTTTTTTTGAATTGAAGAAACACCTGGTCAAATTCGTTGAGCTGCTGTGTAGTTCCATCGGGTTGAATGGGAATGTTATTGTCGGTTAAGGCAGCCGAAATTTCAATACTATCGGCCAGCATTCCATTGAGTTGCAATTGAAAAGTAGAGTTCACAACCGCATCCTGGTTATTGCCAAACGAAAGAGCCCGGCCAAAACTGCCATTGTATTGAATGGAACCAAAGTCAAAAACAGATTTGCCGGAACCGTCGGGGTTTTTATCAAATTCAAAAGGTGCGCTGTAAAAATTATTTACTACACTGTCGTAGTTGAGGCGTTGTGCCAAGGCATTTAATTTATAAGGAAAAACGCGGTACAAAACCAAAACAGAATCGGTCTGTGGTTTTATTTTCCAGTGAAGAATGGCGTGTACAAAATCTAGTTTGTATGTGCTGGTGTCAAAACCATTCAATTGAAAAGTAGAAGGAATGATGCTCAGCGTATCTAACAAAATATAATCGGCCGCGACTGCAATTTTTTTAATCCGCAGGTTTGATGTGGGCGAAGGTTGTACAGGTTTTTGCGCCTCCGCTGTGGTGGCAGAAAAAATGAGAAGTATAAAAAGCAGTATGCAGCCAGGAAGCTTCAATAGCAGGGTTTTTCAGACGGCGAAAAATTAATCATTTAGAACGGATAAACGGAGGATTAATTGCCGGGGGTCAGCTTTTGGTTTTCGCTTTTGCGTTTTATCAAAATTCGCTTTGTATTTGGAGCGTTCTGTAAGAGGTGAAATTTTAGTTCTTTCCTATGTTCTTCATACAATGGAATTATTTAAAATAAAAAGCTCCTCGCGGAGCTTTAATGAAATTGGAAACGTTGGCAGCCAAGAATTGTATCTCTTACACTCCGCTCCGGGTGACAGTTGATTTTGGAGAAACAATCAACGGCACCTGATTATTTATCAGCCGACAGGCCCGCCATCAAATAATCTTTGTGCATACGGGAGATGTTGGTAATGGAAATTTCTTTGGGGCAAACCGCCTCGCAGGCACCAGTAAATGTGCAGGAACCAAATCCCTCCTTATCCATTTGCGCTACCATGCTCAACACCCTGTTTTTCCGTTCGGGCTGGCCCTGTGGCAACAATGCCAAATGCGAAACTTTGGCAGAGAGAAACAAAGATGCTGAAGCATTTTTACATGCGGCCACGCATGCACCACAACCAATACAAGCCGCTGCGGCAAATGAAGCATCGGCATTGTCTTTATCAATCGGCAGGGCGTTGCCATCCACGGCGTTGCCGGTATTTACCGAAATAAAACCCCCGGCCTGCACCATTCTGTCAAAAGCATTTCTGTCGGTAACCAAATCTTTAATAACGGGGAAGGCATTTGCCCGCCAGGGTTCTACAACAATTGTATCGCCATCTTTAAATGCACGCATGTGTAACTGGCAGGTAGTAGTTGCATGCCAGGGGCCATGGGGCCGGCCATTAATGTGCATAGCGCATGAGCCACAAATACCTTCGCGGCAATCATGGTCAAAAGCAATGGGGTCTTTTCCATCCACAACCAAACGTTCATTTAAAATATCAAACATTTCCAGGAAGGACATTTCCGAGGATATATCGTTCACCTGGTAGGTTTCGAAATTGCCCGTTGCCTTTTTGTTTTTCTGCCGCCACACTTTTAGTGTGAGATTCATATTGTAGTGCTCCATGTATGCTAAGCGGTTTTTTTGTTTTTTAAATGAACCAGGTAGTCACCGCTTTCTATTAGCGGTATGTCCTCCGTGCTGCCATTGTAAAAGTATATCCATGCTATGTACTCGCCACCGTTATCCATCTGCACTTTTGTAAGCTGCCGTGTAAATCCGTCACCCTCATAATCGTCGAGTTGTATAAATGCAGATGCTGGTAGCTCAAATAAATCACCTTTCAATATGTAACCAACATCAGGCACTGCTCCGGGAAAATCTCCAAGATCGTACAGCCTTGCGCCGGTAGTGCCCGATCCCAAAAAATTTAATTCTTGTGTAATCTTAGCATCCAGCGCCGGAACGTAATTCTTTCGCAAAGTGCCGCATGCAAACAGATAAGTTTTTTCCATTGCTGATTCTTATGTACCCACGGCCGTTTCCCAAACTTCAAACTAAACTATTTATAACTCCTCTGGCTTGGCTTCACCACTTCGTAATTCAAAGCTTCTTTGTGCAATTGCCAGCCATCTTCCTTGTGCTCCCAGGCCGATACGTACATAAAATTTTCATCGTTGCGCAATGCTTCACCTTCCTCGGTTTGATGCTCCTCTCTAAAATGGCCACCACAACTTTCTTCCCGTTGAAGAGCATCTGTGCACATTAGTTCACCTAGCTCAATAAAGTCGGCAACCCGGCCGGCCTTATCTAATTCCGGATTAAAATCTTCATTGCTTCCGGGAACTATTACATCGCTCCAGAATTCTTTTTTCAATGCTCTTATTTCCTCAATGGCCTGGCGCAAACCCCCGGCATTGCGGGCCATGCCGCATCTGTCCCACATAATTTTTCCAAGCCGCTTGTGAAAACTTTCAACGGTTTGTTTTCCTTTTATGTTCATCAGTTGGCTAATGCGCTCCGCAACACTTTTTTCTGCTGCTTCAAACGCCGGGTGATTGGTGGGAATACTATTCACCCTTATCTCATTGGCCAGGTAGTTTCCGAGTGTGTATGGAATAACAAAATAACCATCGGCCAATCCCTGCATTAATGCCGATGCACCTAAACGGTTTGCACCATGATCGGAAAAGTTACACTCGCCCAAGGCATACAAACCCGGAATGGTTGTCATCAAATCGTAATCAACCCAAAGACCACCCATTGTATAATGCACGGCCGGGTAAATGCGCATTGGCAGTTCGTATGGATTTTCACCCGTGATTTTTTCGTACATGTCAAACAGGTTACCATATTTCTCCTTCACCACCTGCCGTCCCAATGCGGTAATTTTTTTGGCATCCGCATCACCCAAATTGTTTTTGCCTGCTTCAATTTTTCCATAACGTTCAATGGCCAGAGCGTAATCGAGGTACACGGCTTGTTTTGAAGTGCCCACGCCATAACCGGCATCACATCTTTCCTTTGCGGCTCTGGAGGCCACATCGCGGGGAACAAGATTGCCAAAAGCCGGGTATCTCCTTTCTAAAAAATAATCTCGTTCATCTTCCGGAATATCAACAGCGCTTCTCTCATCACCCTGTTTTTTTGGCACCCAAATTCTTCCGTCGTTGCGTAACGACTCGGACATCAGCGTCAACTTTGATTGATGGTCGCCGGTAACCGGAATACAGGTTGGATGAATTTGTGTGAAGCAGGGGTTGCCAAAATATGCACCTTGTTTATGCGCCTTCCATATTGCGGTAACATTGCAACCCATGGCGTTGGTTGACAAATAAAACACATTACCATAACCACCAGTGCACAACAATACCGCGTGTGCAAAATGGCGTTCTAATTTTCCGGTTATTAAATTTCTTGCTATAATGCCGCGGGCCTTGCCGTCAATGGTAACTACTTCCAGCATTTCGTGGCGGGTGTACATACTTACGTTGCCCAAAGCCACTTGCCTTTCAAGTGCCTGGTACGCTCCAATCAATAATTGCTGACCGGTTTGTCCTGCGGCATAAAACGTACGTTGCACCTGGGTGCCACCAAACGAACGGTTGCTTAACAGACCGCCGTACTCCCGTGCAAATGGCACACCTTGCGCCACACACTGATCAATAATATTTGTACTTACTTCGGCTAAGCGATGCACGTTCGATTCACGTGCACGATAATCGCCACCTTTAATTGTATCGTAAAACAGGCGGAAGATGGAGTCGCCATCGTTCTGATAATTTTTTGCGGCATTGATGCCGCCCTGCGCTGCAATGGAATGTGCCCGGCGTGGCGAGTCCTGGAAACAAAAGGCTTTTACTTTATAACCCAACTCGCCAAGCGATGCGGCTGCCGATGCGCCGGCCAGGCCTGTGCCAACAATTATGATCTCCAGCTTACGTTTGTTAGCCGGGTTCACCAGGTTTACGTGGCTTTTATAATCTTCCCATTTTTTTTCTAACGTTCCCTGCGGAATTTTTGCATCGAGCATAGAGCAATTTGTAAATGAGCAAATGTGAAAACGAAATAGCTAACAATGTTTACCAGTCAAAAAATAATGGCCCTAAATTTTTGTACCCGGCGGTAGTTCTTTGATGAGCTGTGGGGGCGTCGCACTCTTGTACTTTTTCTATTCTACTCAACAGGCACTCTAATTGTTCGGCCCCACCCAACCTAAGTACATACTAATTGGCATTAGCGCAAACAGCACACAAACCAAAACGGTAAATCCATAACCAAGTGTTTGCAACAACGCTAAATATTTTTTGTTGTGCACACCCAACGTTCGGTATGCGCTATGAAAACCATGAAACAAATGAAAGGTTAAAGAGGCAACACCAAGCAAATACAACAACACGATAAATGGGTTTTGAAAAATATCGTACATACGTAAAAACAAATCATGGGTTTCGGTGTAACCATAAGTTACGGGTTGCAAATCGTGGGTAATGCGTGAAGGCACCCAAAAATGAGAAATGTGCATAATTAAAAAAAGCATGATTAAAGTGCCCAATAAAGCCATGCTGCGGCTATACCATTTACTACCCCTATTACCCAAATCAACCTTGTAACCAGTGCCACGAAGTTTCCGGTTCTTTAGTTCAATTGCGTAACCCTGGATGATGTGCAGGATGATGCCGGCAAACAAACCAATTTCCATTATGCGAATAACAAACGAGGCCCCCATAAAGTGCGCAGCCCTGTTGAACATAGAGCCGTTGTCGTTCGGATCGAAAAAAGAGAGGTCGTTAAAAATGCAGGAATTTAAACCAACGTGCACCAGCAAAAAAGTAATTAAAAACATACCCGTTAATGCCATCACTATTTTTCGGCCAACTGCTGAGGTAAAAAAGGAAGACCATTTCATATTGTGGAAAGGTGGGTTGAAAAATTATGTGCGAAGGTAAGTGTGGAAAGGCAAACAGCAAACGACAATGGGCAACATACAACGGTCAGTTTGCAATAAGCAATTCGTGCTTACATAACCAATAACAATTTGCCCATGAAAAAGTTGTTCTGGATTGATTTCAAGTGTCCATTCGAACAACTAATAAATCTGCAAGCCGGGGAACTTGTAAACTTGCAAACTTGTGAACTTGTAAACTTGTGAAGTTATTTTATACCGCCAACCTTCTGCCCAACTCTTCATCAATTTTCTTAAACAAATGAAATGGTTTGTAAATACGCCAGTTGTCTATATCCATTAACTCAACGTAATAATTAAGTTTGGCTTTTTTAAAATCGTGTTGCGTAGCTTCCGGCATATTGATGGCAACAATCCATCCTGCTTCTTCACTGACCTCATCGTACCACTCCTGGTAATAATCTTTATCTCCGCTATGGAAGTTGAGTACATTTTCCGAAACGAGTATGAACTTAAAAATACCTTCCTGCATAAATTCATCCATCACCTCCCTTTTTAGTTCCATGATGTCGTTCTCAATGGCATCATTCCACTCCCCTATTAATTCGAGAATTACATATTGCTCCTCGTAGTTTGCCTGCAGTACTTTTAGGTACAACGTGCGGCTGCCGAAATCATCCCACTGCGGGTGTATGTAATAATTGTAAACCGTTGCGGAAAATTCAAATTCGGAATATTGCCTGCCAAAAAATGGCGAACGTTCATCTTCTTCGCTCACATAAATATGCCGCCAATTATAATATGGTTCTATGTTGTGCATACTGCCCCCATCTCCGCCGGGTGGCGAAGCGTTATTTTAATTTGCTCAATTTTATTGTCATTGTACTATTCGATTGTATCATTTATAAATCATCAAATCCTAAAATGGATGGTTCAGCCAACTGAATCCACCGCCTTTTTTACACTCCCGTATTTTAATAATAATTCTTTGGCCTGCTCATAATCCGTCAGCATCAGTTTATCCATTATCATTTTCGTGCCACGGTCAATCAGCTTTTCGTTAGTGAGTTGCATATTCACCATTTTGTTATCCTCCACCCTGCCCAGCTGTATCATAACCGAAGTGGAAATCATATTCAGGATGAGCTTTTGCGAGGTACCGCTTTTCATTCTTGTGCTTCCGGTTACAAACTCGGGACCTACGTCGGCTTCAATCGGAAAATCGGCTACGTCGGTTAAAGGCGAGCCGGGATTGTTGGTGATGCAACCGGTGATGATTCCTCTCTTCTGGCATTCCCTTAATGCACTAATTACATAGGGAGTGGTGCCACTGGCGGCAATGCCTACTACTACGTCCTTATTGTTGATGTTGTGCTTTAATAAATCCAACCACCCCTGTTGCAAATCATCCTCGGCGTTTTCAACTGCTTTGGTTATAGCTTCATCGCCCCCGGCAATGATTGCAATTACCAAACCATAAGGCACACCGTAAGTTGGCGGGCATTCACTGGCATCAACTACGGCAAGCCGGCCGCTGGTGCCGGCGCCAATATAAAAAAGCCTTCCGCCGGCAAGCATTTTATCGCTAACGGCACTTACTAATCTTTTTATCTGCGGAATTGTTTTTTCCACAGCCGCGGCCACAGTAGCATCTTCGTTATTTATATTAACGAGCAACTGGCTTAAGGTCATTTTTTCAAGGTGCCGATACTTACTTGGCTGTTCGGTTATTTTTTCAAAATTGGTCATGTATTTTTTTTTGAACGAAGGATATCTGCATCAAAGTTTGTTACGGTCCGCTGCTATAAAACAGCTGCGTGCCGGCTTCTATCTTCGGGTCTTCAAGTCTTATATCTTCACGTCTTCTTTCCTCCATGATATTGAACTAACCCATCCATGGGTGCCTTAATCACGGTACCCAATTCGAATTCGTATTGGTTACACAGCGTTTGCAACACGTCTTTAAAACCCAACGACACACTGCCTACAAAACTTACGGGCAACTTCCATACTTCGGCGTATTTGCACAAATGCTGAAAGAAAAAGTCGTTTAAGCCGTCTTCAATAATGTTCTCTACCATGTAGTGGCCACGGTTTTCGGCAAGGAAAAAAGTAAAGCCTGCAAGGTAACGGTTGGGCAATGGCTTTTTATAAACGTTGTCTAAAATTTCGGAGGGTGTGGTTACAAACATCGCATCAAAACGGGCACGCAAATCTTCATCAAAAGTGTTGTACAAATAGTATTGTACCACTTTCTTTCCTAAATAAGCGCCACTGCCTTCATCGCCCAAAACATAACCAATGCCCGGGCTGTTTTTAGCAATTATTTTTCCATTGTAATAGCAACTATTAGAGCCCGTACCTAAAATACAGGCAATACCTTTTTGGCTTCCGCACACGGCCCGTGCAGCGGCCATTAAATCGGTTTGTACGTCAACCTTTGCAGTGTCAAAAACTTTCTGCAGTGCTTTCTTTACACTCTTAGCATTATCGGCATTTGCGCAGCCCGTGCCGTAATAAAAAACTTCGTCAACAGTAACGTTTTTGAGTTTTTTTGCCAGCTCCTCTTCAAGTAAAATTTTTATTTGCTCGGTATTTAAAAAATAAGGGCTGATGCCCTGTGTAAAAAATGTTTTGCTTTTGCCATTTTGCACCAAACACCACTCTGCCTTTGTAGCCCCGCTATCCGCAATTAAGGTAACCGCCATGTTTAAAGTATTGTTGAATTATGGTTGCCGCTTCACTCCTTCTATCAAAACCGCTATTTTGCAACCGTTTACAAAGTAACAGTACACAATGAGGAATAAAAAATTACAAGTTTGGTTACCACTGGTTTTCTCGCTTATTATGATTGCGGGAATGTTTTTTGGCTTTCGGCTGCACCAGCAAACTGGCAGCACTGGCGGATTGTTTACCAGGGATAAAACTACTTCTCTTCAGGAAACGCTGGAACTGATTAAACACCGCTATGTTGATTCGGTGAAAATGGATTCGCTGCAAAGCGACGCAATTAACGATGTAATGAATAATCTTGATCCGCACTCAGTTTACATCCCCGCCTCCAATGTGTCGGACATGAATGAAGACCTGGCTGGAAATTTCCAGGGCATTGGTATCGAGTTCAATATTTTTAGCGATACGGTGCATGTAATTTATGTTGTACCAAACGGCCCGGGCGACAAAGCGGGCATTAGAGCAGGCGACCGGATTATTAAAGTGAACGATTCTTCAATTGTAAGTAAAATTCTGCCAAGCGCAGAAATAAGAAAAATGATTCGGGGCAAAGGCGGCACCAAAGTGAAACTTACCGTTGTTCGCGAAAACACCATTCAGTATTATGATGTAGCCCGCGGCACCATTCCGCTACCGTCGTTAGATGCAGCTTACCTGATGGAGAATGGCATTGGCTACATTAAACTCAGCAAATTTTCGGAGACGACGTACCCCGAGTTTATGAAGGCCCTTGAAGATTTGCAAAAGGCCGGGGCCAATAAACTAATGCTTGACCTGCGGGGCAACGGCGGCGGCTTTATTACACAGGCTGTAAATATTGCCGATGAATTTTTAGCCGGTGACAAACTGATTGTTTATACCGAAGGCACCAATATAAAGCGGCGTGATTACCTGGCTTCGAAAGAAGGGGTTTTTGAAAAAGGAAAATTAGTGGTACTGGTTGATGAACTTACAGCTAGTGCCAGCGAAATTGTTGCGGGTGCATTGCAGGATTGGGACCGGGCCACCATTGTTGGCCGCCGCAGCTTTGGAAAAGGTTTGGTACAGGAGCAGTACGGATTAACAAACGGATCGGCGATACGCCTTACTATTGCCCGATATTTCACACCGGTGGGCCGCAGCATTCAAAGGCCTTACGACAAAGGCAAAAAGGTTTACATGGAGGAACTGATGCAGCGGTACGACAACGGCGAAATGATAACGCCTGACTCCACCCATTTTGAAAAAACCAAAACTTTTAAAACCAAAGGCGGCAGAACGGTTTACGGTGGTGGCGGTATTTTTCCCGATGTGTTTGTGCCGCTTGATACGAGTGGGTTTACCCGCAGTGTAGACAAGCTGTATTTAGAAGGTCGCTTCAACAATTTTGTGTACCAGTACTTTATAAATAACCGCGAGGAATTTAGCACATATAAAACTCCGGCCGAATTTGCAAAGGGCTATCAAAATCTTTCTGCACCCTGGGCTCAACTTGTTGAGTATGCAAAAAAAGACAGCATCAAGCTGGCCAACATACCTGAGCTGGATAAACGAAAAATCCAATTGCGTATCAAGGCTTACTTAGCACGGTTAAGATGGCGGACCCAGGGCTTTTTTGAAGTATCCAATGCCAGTGACCCCATTGTGATGAAGGCAAAGGAAGTGTTGGGTAAATAAAAAATTTTGTTGTCGACGATAGTCGAGGGAGGAATTTCGCACTACCAAGCCGGTTTTCTGGAACTATGAAGAACCCATTGTAATCGTAGCCATTTGCTCATCAACAATATAGTGGATGTTGTAGGAAAATATTTTAGTATGTGCAAGATGTACATTCTCGTAGCGGATGCTACCAATGCCAGGCGTACGAGAGAGGTCCTCCAGTTTTTTCTCGAGATCATCTAAGAAATAGTTGGCTAAACCTGGCTTTCGCATATTTTCCCAATCAATTGCCTGCTGAATATCTCTCCTTGCGTTGGTAGAAGTAACAACGGTGTATGGCATGACAATTTATAGCTTAAGATTTTTCTTCGCTTCAGTCCACTGCACTAACTCCGTGTTGCCCGTGTTTATATTTTCTAATTCTTTTTTTCCAAGTTCTATCTGCCAATCTGGGACGTTAGTATTTTCATCAACTAAGAGATCAACCGCATCCATTTTTTGCAAATCTTCAATTATTGCGGCAGCGTATTCTTTTTTGATGCGTATATGGTAGGTTTCAGGCATAATCTGTAGTTTATTAGCAAAATAAAAATAGAACAATATCCTGTAAAACGAAGCACATAGCACAAAAGGGTGGATGAACTTTTTTTCAAAAAAATAAAAAAAGCCATGCATTACTTGCATAGCCTTTTACAAGGTTGAGGGGTGATTCCTTTTTACAAATTATCTGATCGCTTATTCAGCCATTCTTTTTTTTCCACGGCATAAGAAGCAATAAGACCCAATCCGCCACCGATGGCTATCAGCGAAAAATAAATGGCTTCGTTATCATACCGGCGGCCAATGTTAAGATCAATGATGTACGCTAGTAGTAAGCCTATACCTGCTCCTAAAAATAATAGCCCGGTTTTAAGACTGCGATATGGGGCGGGGCGATTGGCCGCTTCTTTTGGATTAAAACCCTTCTCCAGCATGGCTAAATTTTCGCGGGTTTTGAGATACACAATTCCAAAAATCATGGCAAAAGCGCCGAGAGAAATAAAAATGGGAATTAAAAACGGTGACATACAGTTTGATTTATTAGTTTTTAAATTTTGATGATTACAATTTTGCCTTTTCATCACCAACTGCCTTCTTCAGGCTGTGGTTTGCTTTTGCTTCGGTTTGTTGCATACCATAAATAGCAGCAACAGAAGCAATCTTGGATAAAAGAGGAATAAGAGCTGGTAACATGTTTAATTGTTTTTAAGAATTTTTTTTGATTCCATTTGCCGGTATTTGTTCAGTTTTTTCTGCACTTGCAAACAATTTTAAAATGCCTTACAATACATCTGACGAGGGCTGACGCGGGCAGGTTACAGCAGCCCAACAACAATTTTGGAAAACTTTTAGTAGCAACCAACCATTACGGCACGATTTTCATCTAAGGGGGGCTATGCAACAAACTAAACCCAATCCTACCAAAAATATTATTGTTTATGCCGATGATGACCGCGATGATCGGGAACTTGTTGCCGAAGCTTTTAACAAGTATGCTCCTTTTATTGAGGTAGTAGAATTTATGAATGGCGCCGAAACGGTGCAATACCTACAAACGCTTACGGAAGTTGACCCTGCACCCTGCCTGATTATATTAGATGTGAATATGCCCAAAATGAGTGGCAAAGAAGCACTCACCAAAATAAGGTTGATGGAAAGATTTTCCAACACACCTGCCATTTTGTTTACCACCTCATCGCACCAGGCCGATAAACTTTATGCCGAACAATTTGGCGCAGGTTTTATCAGCAAGCCGCAGAGCTACGCCGACCTGAAAGACATTGCCCGGCAGTTTGCCAACAGATGTTCGGATGACGTAAAAACCGGATTGCTTAACGCGATTGGTTTGGCATGATTTAAATCGTTGTTCTACCCCCACAACTTGCCGTAATTTCTTCGTAATGTTATGAATGATTATTAGAGAAGCTTTACAAAGTGATGTTGGGCATATGCATTGTATACGAATGGCCGTAACAGAAAATATCCTCTCAAACCCTGAAGCAATTACGGAAGCCGACTACGCCACATACCTGCTGCAAAAAGGCAGAGGATGGGTAGCGATACTAAATGAAACAATCGCTGGTTTTGCCATTGTTGATTTAGAAGGCAGTAACATCTGGGCTTTGTTTGTGCATCCCGATTTTGAAAAAAAAGGCGTGGGTACAAACCTGCAAAAGAATATGCTGGACTGGTATTTTTTAAAAACCAATAAAACAGTTTGGCTTAGTACCACACCGCGAACAAAAGCCGAAACCTTTTATCACAGAACGGGTTGGAAAGATTGTGGCTTACTGCAAAACGGCGAAAGAAAGTTTGAAATGACGGCAGAAGAATGGCGTAAGCGTCAGGCCGCGACTTTTTAAAACTACGTAAAAAGTAATCAAGAAACCTTGGCGACCCTCGGGCCGAGATCTTCAACCCCCAATTTCAACTTCAGTACATGGTGAAGCTCAAAACCAAAATCTCCCTCCCAGCATTCACTGGTAATTATAAAGAACCATCTTCCATCACGTTCATGTAAGTGGCCAAATCCTTGTCTCCGCGACCACTCAGGCAAATCACCACATTATCCTGCCTGGTTAATTGTAATTGGTTCAGTGCAGCAAGAGCATGACCTGTTTCCAAAGCCGGTATGATACCTTCTAATTTTGCCAGTTGAAATGATGCTGCCAATGCTTCATCGTCGGTTGCGGAGAGAAATTTTGCCCGGCCGCTTGCAAATAAATGTGCATGGAGCGGGCCGATGCCCGGGTAATCTAAGCCGGCAGAAATGCTGTGTGGCTCCACCACCTGTCCATCGGTTGTTTGCATTACCAAACTTTTACTTCCATGTAAAATACCGTTCGATCCAAGCTGCGTTGTTGCGGCGCTCATGCCGGTATCAACGCCATGGCCCGCGGCTTCCACGGCAATTAATTGTACCGATGTTTCATCTATAAAATGATAGAACGCACCTGCGGCATTTGAGCCTCCGCCAACACAGGCAAAAACATGCGTTGGCAACTCACTGCCGGTTTTTTCTTTTAATTGGATGCGCACTTCTTTGGAAATAATACTTTGAAAACGGGCCACTAAATCGGGGTACGGATGTGGGCCCACCACGCTGCCAATGATGTAGTGTGTATCATTCGGATTATTTATCCAGTCGCGAATGGCTTCATTGGTTGCATCCTTTAAAGTTTTGCTACCGCTAATTGCCGGAATTACTTTGGCGCCCAGCATTTTCATACGGGCAACATTCGGTGCCTGCCGTTCAATGTCTTTCTGGCCCATATACACAATGCACTCCACCCCTTTTAATGCACACACTGTTGCGGTAGCAACACCGTGCTGACCTGCTCCGGTTTCGGCGATTATTCTTTTTTTACCAAGGCGTTGGGCCAGCAAAATTTGCCCAACCGTATTATTCACCTTATGTGCACCGGTATGACAAAGATCTTCCCGCTTCAAAAATATATTGGTGTTGTAATGGTTGCTTAAACGCCCGGCAAAATAGAGTGGTGTTGGCCTGCCAACATAATCGTGCAGCAGTTGCTGATATTCTTTCTGAAAAGCTGGTTCATAAATAATTTCCAGGTATTTTGTGCGCAGCTCCTCAACATTGCGGTGCAACATTTCAGGGATGTAAGCGCCACCAAAATTGCCATAGTACCCATTAGCATCAGGCGTGGCACCTGCTATACCCGTGGCGGAAATGATTGCGGTGTTTTCGTTTTCACTACTCTTGTTCATTTGCTTTTTTTTTGCTAATTCATTTAATTGACGGTGCTGCCACCGAAATCTTTTTCTATACTCTGCCTAATATTGTTTGGGTTTTATCATCGGTAACATTGCCGGTATTTAGGGTAGATGCCGGTTCAAACAACATTACCCAAACCTCCTCAGTCGCAACAGGCTTATGTTCTACCCCACGAGGCACAATTAAAAATTCGCCTTCCTTCAGTTCAACCTGTTGATCTTGAAAGTGCATTGTAAAGTTTCCTTTCACTACAAAAAATAATTCGTCTTCTACATCATGTTTGTGCCAAACAAATTCGCCGGCAAATTTTACGAGCTTTACCTGTTGCCCATTCAACTCCCCTGCAATTTTTGGTTGCCAATACCCTTCAAACAGAGAGAATTTTTGAAGCAAATTAATTTTATCCATTGCTCAATTCATTTACAAATTGTTTTACCAACTCCATATTTTTTAAGCCAGGTTCCGTTTCAAACCTGCTGTTGATATCAACAGTAAATAAAAATGGATGCCTGAATGATTTGATCTTCTCCGCATCTTCGGGCCCAATACCACCGCTTAGGAAAAATGGTTTGTTTATAGAAGCCTGCTCCAACGCCGTCCAGTCAAATTTTTTTCCGCTGCCGCCAAATTGTTCTGTTCCTGTATCAAACAAAAAATAATCACACACCCCTGCAAATGGTTTTACCAGTTCGTCAACATTCTGCTGCCCGGTCAACCTGAAAACTTTTATCAACTTCGCTGGCAAACTTTGTTTTAGTGCTGCAAAAAATTCCGTGTTTTCATCACCGTGTAATTGAATTGCGTACAGGCCAAAATCTGCCACTGCATTTTTTATTTCCTGCGGCTGTGCATTTACAAAAACACCAATTTTTTTTATTGCCGTTTTGGCTACTTCCTGTTTTTGCGATTCTAATTTTTCGGCCGCAAAACGTTTTGATCCGGGATAAAAAATAATACCAGCATAGTCAACACCTAAGTGTTGCAAGGTTTGCAATTGAAGTATTGTAGTTATGCCGCAAACTTTGATGTTCATAATGCTGCTGCAAAGTTTTTAAATGCCTCGCCGGGATTTTTATGCTTCATAAAATACTCGCCAATTAAAAAACCATTGAAGCCATGCTGTTTTAAATAGTTGATGTCGTCGATGCTGTTGATGCCACTCTCGGCAATTTTTACAAAGCCCTTTCCAATTTGCGCCGATAGGTTTACCGAATGCTCCAGGCTTACTTCAAAGGTGCGCAGGCTTCTGTTGTTGATACCAACTACAGAAACATCGTCACACAAATGATTCAACTCTGTTTCATCGTGCAGTTCCAACAACACTTCCAATCCAAGCTGCTGCGCCGTGGCTGAGAGTGATTTTACTTCCGCTGATGTAAGACAAGCGGCAATCAACAGAATGACATCGGCGCCATATGCTTTTGCTTCTATTAATTGGTATTCGTCAATCATAAAATCCTTTCGCAGCAGAGGAATTTTTATTTCCTGGGCCAATTCTAAATCTTTAACCAAACCGCCAAAGAAAAGTTCATCTGTTAAAATAGAAATGGCAGAGGCGCCGTGTTTTTCATAGGCAGCCGTTACCTCTTGTACTGTACTATGATCATTTATAATTCCTTTCGATGGCGACCGTCTTTTGTATTCGGCCACAATACCCGTTTTAGCTGGGTCTAAAAGTGATTTTTTTAAAGACGATGTAGCTTTTTTAAACAATGGCTGTTGTTCGAGTAGTTGCACAGGTGTTTGTAGTTTTCGTTGTGCAACCTCCTTCTCTTTTTCAACTATTATTTCCTGCAGAATATTTTTCATTGCATACTGATTAATTTTTTAAACGCCGCATTTGCTTTTCCACTTTCCAAACTTTCAACCGCACTGTTGTACGCATCATCGTAACTGCCTGAATTATTTTGTCCCTGCAATGCCATTGCCGCATTAGCTAACACCACGGCGTTTTGCGACCAGCTTCCTTCACCAGCTAAAACCTTTACAAAAATTTTTGCCGCTTCTTCTACTGTGTTGCCTCCATAAATATCCACTGGCGATACGGTGCGTTTGCCCAATGTTTCCGCGGAAAAAATCTGCTCGCCTTTTTGTGTAATTATTTTTGTGTCGCCGGTGAGTGATATCTCATCGTAACCATCCAGGGCATGAATGATAGTAAATGGTCTGCCGCCTTGCTGCAACAGGTAATTGTAGATACGTGCCATTTCTAAATTGTACACGCCAACCAACTGGTACTGCGGCGCGGCAGGATTAACCATTGGCCCCAGCATGTTAAAAAAAGTGCGAAAGCCCAAAGCTTTTCTAATACCGCCAACAGCTTTTAGCGCCGGATGGAATTGCGGTGCATGTAAAAAACAAAATCCTGTTTCTTCCACTTCTTTACTCAACGCCTGGTTGGTGCTTTTAAATTTATAACCCAGGGTTTCCATTACGTTCGACGCACCGCTTACCGATGACGCACCGTAGTTGCCATGCTTAGCCACTTTTACACCGGCACCGGCTACAATAAAACAAGCAAGCGTAGATATGTTGAAGGTATTTTTTCCATCGCCACCGGTACCAACAATGTCAATCACTTCCTGGCCGTCTAAATTTACACTAACGGCAAGTTCGAGTAAGCCGTCTCTAAAACCCTGCAGTTCGCTAATGGTAATACTGCGCATTAAATAAACGGTGATGAATGATGCAATCTCCGTTTCGTTGTAAACGTTTTTTGCCATGTTCAACATCACATCTTTAGCTGTGGCCCTGGCTAATGTTTTATGTTCGAAAAGTTGTTGCAGTATTTTTTTCATGGTTTGATGGGGTAATTCGTTAGTTGGTTAATTCGTTTCCTGGGTCATTGGCTAATTCGTTTCGCGGTAATTGAGGGTTAGAATATGGCTTAGTTCGTTTGTTACTGGTTTATCGTTTCAACCAATTTCGCATGATCGTTTCTCCATCTGGTGTCAGTACACTTTCCGGATGAAACTGTACCCCCTGCACATCAAAAGTTTTGTGTTGCATAGCCATAATGTAACCGTTTTCATCCCTCGCTGTAATTTCCAAATCCCCAGGAAAATTTTCATCACTCACAATCCAGCTATGGTAACGGCCCACAATTATTTCGTTGGGCAAACCGGCAAACAAATTCAGGTTTGGGGTTTGGGGTTTACCTCCAATTTCAACGCCAACAGCGGGCAATGACTGCTGGTGAATAATCTTTGTTGCAACACCATGATATACAGTTTTGAGATTGATAAGTTTGCCGCCAAAGGCTTCGCCAATTGCCTGGTGACCAAGACAGACACCAAGAATAGACTTCGTGGATGCATATTCCTTTACCAATGGTAGTAACAATCCCGCCTCGGAAGGTATCCCCGGGCCGGGCGATAAAATAATTTTATCGTACTCCTTAATTTTTTCCAGCGGTATTTCATCGTTTCGAAATACATCAACCGATGCGCTACCAATTTTTTTAACAAGGTGCACCAGGTTGTAGGTAAAAGAATCGTAGTTATCGAACACTAAAATTTTCATGCAAATTTTTTTAATCGCTAATGGATAATCCTGATTGGCAAATGTTTTTGGCTGCAGCCCTTTCTGCCAATCTTAAATCTTGCCTAAAACATGAAACCCTCCGTCTGCTTCAATCGCCTCACCGCCACACCCTCTCCTTGCGAAGCGGGCCTATTAGCGTCTTCTAATAAAGCTCTTCACGACATCACCGAATCAGTCTCAGTTTTAATCTTGAATTGTACCTTTTAATTCCAACATCCCCAGTCTGACGTCTGACGTCTGACGTCGGATTGCTTAAATTTCCTCCGCCATCACAATCGCCTTCTTCAAAGCGTTTAATTTATTATTTACTTCCTGCAATTCATTTTCCGGTTTGCTGTTAGCCACCACGCCTGCACCCGCCTGGTATATCAGGGTGTTTTCTTTGCTCAGTACAGTTCTGATCATTATGGCGTGATTGCAGTTACCATTGGCACCAACAAAACCAATGGCGCCGCCATAAAAACCCCTGGCGGTTGGTTCGTATTGATCAATTAGCTGTATGGCTTTAAACTTGGGTGCGCCGCTTAAAGTACCTGCGGGAAAAGTTTTAAAAAGTACTTCAAACGGATTGGTGTTTTCGTCCAGATCGCCCGCTACTTCACTCACCATGTGAATGACGTGGGAGTAATACTGCACCTGTCGGTATTTTATTACTTCCACATTTTTGCAAACAGTACTTAAATCATTTCTTGCAAGGTCAACCAGCATTACGTGTTCGGCATTTTCTTTTTCATCGAGCAGTAAAACAGCGGCCCGTTCTTTATCATCCGCATCATTGCCGCTGCGGCCAAATGTGCCGGCAATAGGATGCACAACAGCTTTTCTATTGCTGATAATTAGCTGTGCCTCGGGCGATGAACCCATGAGTTTATAATCGCCATAATCGAAAAAGAAGAGATAAGGTGATGGATTGATATGTCGTAAGGCCCTGTACACATTAAACTCATCGCCAGTAAAACCTTGCTGAAAACGCCGGCTTAATACAATCTGAAAAACATCGCCGCGCAAACAACTTTTGATTCCTTTTTCCACCATGTTTTTATATTCATCGTCCGTTAGGTTCGATGTTTCCGTGGAAGCCATGGCAAACGGATACACCGGCACATCTTTACTATTGATGAGCGATTCGACTACTGTAACCTCCGATTCGACACCAGCGGTTTTATTTTCAATCAGCATCAATTCATCTTTATGATGATTGATAGCTATGACATATTGATACAGCCGGTAGCGGGCAACGGGAATAGTGGAAGGCCCAACTTCACTGTTTGTGAAAGCAATTTTTTCAAAATGCTGGAGCGCATCAAAACTAAAATAGCCATAAAGGCCCTGACCATACTGAACTCCTTTTTCCTCGCTGCCGCTCATACTAAAGTGTTGCAAAAAATTCCAAAGCAGTTTATGCAAGTGATCGTTCCCCTGCAACACAATTTTTTCGGGAGGTTGTGCAGGTAGTTTTTGTTCAACAATGTTTTTATTTTTTATTTCGATGCCGGCCATGGCGTTAATGCAAATGAATGAGAAGCTGTTTTCCGCTGCATGGTTATCAGTGCTCTCCAGTAGAATTGTATCCCGAAACCTATCCCGCAGTCGCAGGTAAATACCTACGGGTGTATGAATATCGGCCAGCATTTTTTTTACACTGGTTTCAACATTTATTTTGTGGGCGGGCTTTTCCAATGAAAGAGTTTTTTGCATAATCATCCTGTTAAACGCGGCCTGTTTTAGTTTTTTTATTTCCGAAAAAACAAAAACCCCGGCAATGCGGGGCTTCTGAATATAATTGATCAACTATGGTAATAGTTTACAGAACCCGCGTAGAGTTTGTATGCCACCACCAAAATTTGTTGATTGATTTTTTCATTTCAGCACAAATATGCAACCCCCACTCCACAACAACAAAAATATTTAACCCGGCTTCGAAACTTTAGTACACAGCTGACAGATGTGTAAGCGAATGGCCACTTGTTGACGCCGTTAAAAGTTAGCCCAATAAAATGGCCGGAAGCATAAAAAACGAGTGTGGAATTGTTTTTGTTTGCAAGTACGAGGCTTATTTCAACATAAGGTATTGCAACTGTTTTTATGCAAAGCCAATCTTTGTAAAAATGGAGCAGAAAAGAGGCGACACGCTTGCAAAAACGGGCCAACATGTTTAACTTTTAAAACTCAAACACAGGTTATGAAAACTGTTTTCTTACTAGCAATATTTTTCGTGGCAACATCATTTGCCTCATTAAACGCCGATGCCATTGTTGGCGTGTGGAAGAATGGAACGGGAAAAGGGCACATCCAGATTTTTAAACAGGACGGAAAGTACTATGGCAAAATTGTGTGGTTGAAGGATAATAAGGATACTGAAGGGAAACCTAAAGTGGACAGAAAAAATACCGATCCTCAAAAACGTAGCCGGCCAATTATTGGGATGGTTATGATGCGGGATTTTAAATATAACGATGGCGAATGGACCAATGGGCGCATCTACAATCCCTCCGACGGGAAGGAATATAAAGCCTACATGAAACTGAATGAGAATAACACACTCGCTGTGCGTGGCTACATGGGCATTTCTCTTTTGGGAAAAACAGATACCTGGACGCGGGTAAAATAACGCGTAACCTTCATTTTTTGGAATAACTTTCTGTAATGAAATACAGAACTACTTTTTTATTCCTTCTTTGTTTTACGACCCTCACCGCACAACCCGACAGTTTTTACCTTTTGAAACCCGACGCTGTATTTGATGGGGAACAAATGCATGCAGGCTGGACGGTACTTGTGAAAGGAGAAACTATTGAAGCGGTTGGTGAAGCAACATTTAAATTACCTGCCAATACAAGAATTATCAATCTTAGCGGTACCACAATTTTACCTGGACTGATTGAAGGTCATGCGCACCTTTTTCTGCATCCCTACAATGAGGTAACTTGGAACGAGCAGGTGTTGAATGAAAGCAGAGCGGAACGCACGGCAAGAGCCGTTAGCCATGCCAGGGCAACTTTACTTGCCGGATTTACAACCGTTCGAGATTTGGGGACTGAAGGGGCCATGTACGATGATGCCGGATTAAAACAGGCCATTGAAAAAGGCATCATTCCGGGGCCACGAATGATAGTAGCCACGAGAGCTATTGTTGCAAAAGGGAGCTATGCACCAAGAAATAGCAATGCCGATATAACATTTCCTCAAGGTGCAGAAGAGGTAAGTGGCATCGCTGAAATTGCAAAAACCATTAGGACGCAAATGAGTAAAGGTGCCGACCTCATTAAAATTTATGCCGACTACAGCTATGGTATGAATGGTGAAATAGCACCGGCATTTTCCAAAAAGGAGTGGGAAACCATCATGGAAGTTGCAACACTTGGCGGCCGCAAGGTTGTAGCACATGCATCGGGGGTTGAGGGAATGCGTATGGCCACGCTTGCCGGAGTATCTACCATTGAACATGGCGACAATGGCACCGAGGAAATCTTTAAACTGATGAAAGAAAAAGGTGTTGCGCTTTGTGCTACACTGGCTGCTAGCGAAGCAGTATTGCAATACAATGGATGGAAAAAAAATAGCGGGCCTACACCTGATAAAACTCTTTTGAAAAAGAAAAGTTTCGCCGCTGCGCTAAAACAAAATGTAACCATTTGTTTTGGCGGCGATGTTGGCGTGTTTACGCATGGCGACAATGCAAGAGAAATGGAATTGATGGTTGAGTATGGCATGAAGCCACTGGATGTGCTGCGTTCGGCCACCTCGGTAAACGCCGATGTTTTTGGGTATGCCAACCAGTTAGGAAGACTAAAAAAAGGAATGCTTGCGGATATTATTGCTGTGAAAGGTAATCCATCAACGAAGGTTGCTGATGTGCGAAATGTTGTTTTTGTAATGAAAGCCGGTAAAATTTATAAGCAGTCTTAAGGGGTAATAAAAAGTTCCTGAATCTCATCTTTTTTCAGGTAAAAACTGCCGCTGGTTTTGTCGCTTGTTTCCCAGGTACCATCAACATAAGTTTTACGTTTATTAATTGCACCACGCATCGTGACGGTTTTCCCATCGGCCCTGCTATAATTAAACACCAATGCTGTATCACCTAATACTTCGTAGGTGCCAACCGACCTGTTATTTTCTTCCACCACGCCGCTGTATAGCTGCAGCTTATTTTGTTCATCAAAACGAACATAAACTTTTTCACGGCTCATATCGGTTCTAAAAGCCCCTGTCCAAAGTCCGCCAAAGGTTTCAACGTTGTTGCTGCTAAAACTCACTAAAAGCAAAGCTGCCAGGCTGTAAATAATATTTTTCATAACTCACCGTTTTATTCCGCAGTACTATGTAGAATAACAATTGTGCCAGAAACAAAATGGGAAAGGCAGCTTCGTTTACCAGGCTGCTACCGATCGGACACCTGCATAAAGCGTTTTTTCCATGATCACATTGCACATACAAATCCCGGCATAAAAAAAACCGTTGACGGCTCAACGGTTCTATCAATTAATACCTTGTATGCCTCACTTACCTCCTAACCGAATCGGCTTCGTTCATTCTAATTCTGCGGCCCTTGTACTTTTTTCCGTCAATGGCCTGTATCATTTTATCGGCAACGTTCTTTTCAATTTCAATCCAGCTATTCATTTCTTTCATGTCTATGCGGCCAAGCACTTCCTTGCTTAAATCGCTCATGTCTAAAATAAATTGCAAAAAACTCGACTTATAAAATCCGTCTTTCGTGCCCAGGTTTACAAATAATCTTGTGGAGTTTCCGCTGTTGCCCTTGACAAACTCACGACCTCTGGTATCCCGGCCTCTATCGCTACCCCTTTCAGCGCCCCTCGAATCTGCTCCCCTTCCTCTGTCATCGCGGCGTTCCCGTTCGCGGGCATTAAGGTCTTCAGCATTTTCATAGTATTTTAAAAAGCGGTCAAACTCCAACGCAGCCACCCGCTTCAGCACCTCTTCTTTACTTACATCGGCAAACTTTTCAGCAAGCACCGGTAAATAAGTTTCATAATCGCCATGACTGATATCGGTTTTCAGCAGTTTATCCATAAAATAGAAAAACTGTTTGCGGCATACATCCTTACCTGTTGGTATTTCAAGTCTGTGAAAAGGCACTTGCACCATTTTTTCTATCGTCCTTATTCTGAAAGTTTCTCTTGAATGCACAATAGACATGCACACACCTGTTTTACCAGCACGACCGGTACGGCCGCTGCGGTGCGTGTACACTTCCACATCATCGGGCAGTTCGTAATTAATAACATGGGTGATGCCCACTACGTCAATACCTCTTGCGGCGACATCGGTCGCAATTAATATCTGCAGGGTTTTTTCGCGAAATTCATCCATTACCTTGTTGCGTTGTTGCTGGGTAAGGTCGCCATGCAAGGCATCAATGTCGTATCCTTCTCTTGTCAACTTTTCGGCAATTTCCTGGGCGTCTGCTTTGGTTCGGGTAAACACAATAGCATACATGCCCGGGTTAAAATCGATCAGTCTTTTTAAAGTTTCGTAGCGGTGTTGCGCAGTGGTAATACAGTACTGGTGATCAACATTTTTATTGGCAGTGTTCATCTTGCCCACGGTAATTTCCACCGGGCTTTGCATGTATTTTTTGCTCACCTTTCTAATTTCGGGCGGCATGGTTGCGCTAAACAACCAGGTGCTGTCGCGTTGCGGGGTATTTTGTAGAATGAACTCAATATCTTCCTGGAAGCCCATGTTGAGCATTTCATCAGCTTCATCGAGCACCACATATTTTATCTGCTCAAGATTAATGGCTTTCCTTTCTATCAAATCAATTAACCTACCCGGCGTGGCAACAACGATATGCACACCGCGGCGCAAATCTCTGATTTGCATAGAAATGGATGAGCCACCGTAAACCGCCAACACATGAATGCCGGTAAGGTGTTTCTTAAATAACTCCATTTCGTTTACAATTTGCATGCACAACTCACGTGTGGGGCAAATAACCAAAGCCTGCGGATATTTTTCCTGGGCATCAATTAACTGGAGAAGCGGCAAACCAAAGGCAGCCGTCTTGCCGGTGCCGGTTTGTGCAAGGCCAATTAAGTCTTTTGTACCCGATAATAATACGGGAATGGCTTTTTCCTGGATAGGTGTTGCCTCTTTGTATCCTAAATCTTCAACGGCTTTCAATAATTTTTCTTGCAAGCCTAACTCTTCAAACGTACTCATACTAAAATTTGGGCGAAGGTAAATCACAGATTGCACCGAATGCAGATTAAATCACCAAATGCTCTGATCATTGAATCATTTAACTGATACCCTTCTCATTGATTAAGCCAATGATCGTGCTTCCTATTCTGATTTCCCTGGATAGCTACTCACTAAAAAACAGGATAATCTGTGGAAGGCTTTTTTTAATCAGTGCGATCTGTGCTAAAAAACGAAAGCCACCCCACAATAGCGGGATGGCCTCTAACGATTGCTTGCCATTAGAAAATTTTGACCATTGCAGGTGGCAAACCTGCAATTGAGTGATAAGTTTTAAACCTAATTCGGTTTCCAGTACTGAGTACTAAAACTTGTGCACTCTAAAATTTCTTTTAATTAATTCTTGATTAAAGAATCAACTTTATCAACTGAATCTTTAGCAGCGTCAGATTTATCTTCAATCATTTGCTTTGTAGAATCAGCAGCGTCTTCAACCCTGTCTTTCATTGCATCAGCACTGTCTTCAATCGCATCTTTCTTTTCACCATCAGTGTTTGCTGCATCGTTACAAGCTGTTACAGAAAAAGCAACGGCGAGGATCATCAATAATTTTTTCATTTTTTGTTTTTTTGAAGGTTTATTTTTGAATTGTATCCGCTTTTTTATCAGCGGAGTCTTTTTGGTCGAGTTTATCTTCTATTTTTTCTTTGATGTCTTTTGCCTTCTCTTTGGTTGAATCCCAAAGTTTTTCAGCCGTCGAATCAAATTTTTTACCCAATGAATCGAATTTTGCTTTGGTGGAAACCCCATCATTGTTACATGAAGCGAGGGCTACTGTTACCATCATCACTGCAAAAAACATTTTTTTCATACGCTTTCCCCGGGCATTTACTGGTATTAATACGCTTTCGCCGAAAAGGTAACCCGCTTTTCAAAAAAAAATTTCAGCACCTTCGCCGGGTTACTTTTTACACATTTTGGTATTAAATAAAAGAGAAGTTGAAAGCCGAAAATCCAGAGATATTATTACTGCAGGGCATGGCACGTAACGACAGAAGGGCGATAGAGACTATTTACAAGGAAAATTTTAACCTGGTGCAGTCGCTTGTTTTGAAAAACAATGGCACGGCCGATGATGCGAAAGATATTTTTCAGGAAGCCATGATTGTTTTATACGAGAAAGTGCAGAGTGGCACATTTGAACTGAACTGCCAGTTAAAAACATTTCTATACTCGGTATGTAGGCGCTTATGGCTAAAAAAACTTGTGCTGGAAAACAGGTTTACCATTTCGGAAAGCAACGAGGAGCTGGCAATTGTGGATGAAGAAGTAGAAGAACACCAGAATAGAAACGCTGATTTTGGGGCGATGGAAAATGCAATGCGTACTTTGGGTGAACCATGCAAAAGTTTAATTGAAGCTTTTTACCTGCAAAAGAAAACCATGCAGGATATAGCATCGGCGTTTGGCTATACAAATCCCGATAACGCAAAAAACCAGAAATACAAATGTTTGATGCGTTTGAAAAAATTGTTTTTTTCTCAAAATAAAAACGGCCCGCAAAATGGATAATATAAACATAACAGAAGCGGTTGAACGCTATATAGCGGGACAAATGACCCCCGATGAGCGGGTCTATTTTGAACAGCTGCGCAAATCGAACCCCGATATTGACGGTGCTGTTGTAGAGCACACTCATTTTTTACAGCAGCTCAGCCGGTTTGATGAAACAAGAAAATTCAAAGCCATTCTTGAGGATACTCATATTCATCTTGCAGAAAAAGGCATGATAACATCGCCAAGGTTAAAAGGCAAAGCCAGGGTGGTGTACATGTACAACAGGTACAAACGTGTGGCCGCTATTGCAGCTTCTATCGCCGGCATTACGGCCTTAACCATTTCGGCACTTATCTGGTCGGTATCGCCCGGCAAGCCAATGGAAGATGAACTGGTAAAACTGAAAGAAGATAATAACAAACGCTTTAACCAGCTGCAAAAAAAGAACCGGGAGCTTGATGCCAAGATTGAAGATGTAAAAGATCAAACCGCGGTTAATATTAATGTGCCGCCTATTGAATACAAAAGTGGAGGTACCGGGTTTTTAGTTGATGCAAAAGGGTACTTAGTAACCAATGCCCACGTAGTGGAAGGTGCTAAAAACATTGCCGTGCAAAATGCCGGTGGAAAAAACTTAACCGCGGTAGTTGTTTATACCGATATGCAGCGGGATATAGCCATTTTGAAAATAACTGAAAAGGAATTTAAAATACCTACCTCAATACCTTATACAATCAGGCGTACCGCAGCTGATGTTGCCGAACCTATTTATACGCTTGGTTATCCCCGAAACGAAATTGTTTATGGCGAAGGTTACTTGTCGTCAACAACGGGCTACAATGGCGATACATTAAGTTGCCAGATAACTATTGCCGCCAACAGGGGCAACAGTGGAAGCCCGGTTTTTAATGATAACGGCGAACTGATTGGGATACTGAATGCAAAACAAAAAACCATCGAAGGTGCCGTGTTTGCCATACATTCAAAATACATTCTCGGGGCATTAACCAGTTTGCAAAAAGATACCAGTTATCCCAGGTTAAAAATTCCGACCGGCAATATGCGCAATGCCAGCAGCCGGAAGCAACAGGTAAAGAAGATTTCGGATTATGTGTTTATGGTGAAGGTTGATTAACGGGCCCCTTGATCCCCCAAGGGGAAACAACACCCTGCACCCTTTGTACACTCCCAATTTAGGAACGAGCTCATTACAGCGGAGCAGCACATCTTCAGTCAACCAGTAAATAATTAGAACGTTTTTTCGACAAGCTGGGTCTGTGCTCGGCAATTCCCCCTTTGGGGGGATGTAGGGGGCCGGGCCGGCTGCTGTTACCACAACCGCTCCGGATACAATCCCTTTTCTACCAATTCATTCAAACTTCTTTTTACCACGGGTGCATCTTCTTTATACGTAACGCCAAACCACTGCGCCGATGTTGGTAAAACTTTAATTACACCTCCTCCGTCTTTTATAAACTGGTCGGCCGAAAAAGGAATGAGGTATTCCGATTTGAGGTTGCCGATATTTTGCTGTAGAAATTTTTCAAATCCTTTTTCTAAAAAAGAAAAAATGGAGGGATGAAAACACCAGAAGTTCATTGAGGCCTTAGCATCTTCGGGTAATGGATTTTTAGTTCCATCGGTTTCTTCAAATACCATTTGCGTACCATCGCGGTAAATTGTTAAACGTTCATTGATGGCCACAAGATTATTGTTTTCATCAACCTGGCAAACACCCCTGCTAACCGATCCGTTTTCGGATAAGGTGTTGGCCAACTCGTAACCAACAATGGCATACACATCTTCTTTGCATTCCTGGTGCAAAAAATCATTGGCTTTTTTAAATGCATCGGTGCCGTAAAAATCATCAGCGTTTATTACCGCAAAAGGTTCCGTTACGGCCTCCTTTGCACAGAGTATTGCATGAGATGTGCCCCAGGGTTTCACTCTTTCCGCCGGAACTTCAACACCATTCATAAACTTATTCATCTCCTGGTATACATAAGCCGTTTCAATTTTGCCCTTCAGCTTTGGCTCGAAAATGTTTTTAAAATCTTCGGCAAAATCTTTCCTGATAATAAAAACCACTTTTTCAAAGCCGGCTTTTATTGCATCGAAGATGGAGTAGTCCATGATGGTTTCTCCTCCTGGTCCAAACGCCTGAATCTGTTTCATGCTACCATATCGCGAAGCCATACCAGCGGCCATAATTACCAACGTTGCTTTCATTTTTCAGTTTTTAATTGGGGGGCGAAAATAATTTAATTTGGATATTTACCCGCATGAGTATTTCGGCGGTTATTAAAAAACCTTTTCTGCAAACCATTTTGCCTTCTACCGGGGCGTTGACATCCACTTCCGTATTGCGACTCGATGCGGTGCATGAAGTAGTGTCGGGCAACAAATGGTACAAGCTCAAAAATTATATCACAGATGCCATCACACTGAATAAAAAAAACATCCTCACTTTCGGTGGCGCATATTCAAATCATATTGTAGCGGCCGCCGCGGTATGCAATGCAAACGGTCTGCAATCCATCGGCATAATTCGTGGAGAGGAACCCCGGTTGCTTTCACACACATTGCAACAGGCAAACAATTTCGGCATGCAACTGTTTTTTGTTTCACGAGAAGATTACGCCAGTAAAAAAATTCCAGCAAACGTTTTTCATTTTTATAGTGATGAAGAAACATGCATCATTCCCGAAGGAGGCTATGGTTTACCGGGCATGATGGGTGCAATGGATATTCTGGGCGAAAACGAGAGTTCAGGCTACACCCACATCATTGCAGCTGTTGGTACCGGCACTATGCTTGCCGGTTTAACAAATGCTGCGCCGCCACATCAAAAGATAATCGGTATTCCGGTGCCAAAGAACAATGCATCGCTCAGTGACGGGGTGAAGTATTTGCTACCGCCCGAAAAACAAAAAAACTTTGAGCTGCTTCACCAGTTTCATTTCGGGGGTTATGCTAAATACAACCACGCACTTATTACTTTCATGAATGAATGGTATAAGCAAACTGGTATTCCTACCGACTTTGTTTACACCGCTAAATTGTTTTATGCGGTGAATGAATTGCGGAACCAAAATTATTTTGGCGGTGGAGCCAATGTGCTGGTAATACATAGTGGCGGTTTGCAGGGCAACAATTCTTTGCCGAAGGGAACGTTAATATTTTAACCGATAACTATGGCCGCGATTATATTTGTAGTCATTCAGTATTAGCCCGGCAATTTCAATCTATGTCAAAACCAACCATAATTTTCTTCTTTATTTTTTGCGCAGCCTTCAGCCCTGCTTTTGCGCAGGATACCTTACCCCGCTTTACTGTTCGACATGCAGGTAATAACCGTGTCATCATCGGCTGGGTCAATAATTATCCGGTAACAAAACAAATTAGCATCCAGCGGTCGCACGATAGTTTGATTAATTACAAAACTATAATGTCCGTTACCGATCCTTCGGCCGTGCAAAATGGTTTTGCCGATACCAAAGCACCTAACGACCACATGTACTACCGCTTGTTTGTAAACCTGGACAAGGGTGAATACTTCGTTACACCATCTAAACGCCCCAGTATTGGTGAGGCAATGGCCTTGCCGGTTTCCGCAGCTGCGAGCAAAACAAAAGATTCAATTGCTACGGGCATAAAAAATGGAGTAACAAAAAGGGCTGATTTTGTACCCTCATTTTACGTTTACACCAATAAGGACGGTTATGTTTTTATAAACCTGCCGGACGCCGACAGAAAAAAGTACCGCATCAAATTTTATGAAAACGATGACAGCTTTTTATTTGAGATAAAAAGCCTGAAAGAGCCCTCACTCACTTTAGACAAAGCAAATTTTATACACGCTGGCTGGTTTACGTTTGAGTTATACAACGATGAAAAACTGGTAGAAAGAAGTAAATTCTATTTGTCGAAAGATTTTTAGAATTGATTACACGAATTTTCCAAAGCGAAATCACACATGAATTTCCCTGACGAATTACACGAATTGACAAAGCAAAGAAACACGCACTTTCAAGGCGGAATTACCTGAGTAACCCTATGCTTAGATCGAGGTTTTTTTGAAAACCAATTTGGGTAATTTGGGTGAAGGTTCATAAGAACAATTCGTGTAATCCGTGCTAAAATTCGCGTAATACAGCCAGGATAAGTTCGTGTAATGCCTTACAACGAAAATTCGTGTAATTCAACTGCAAACACTTTTTCAAAGTTGTTGCGGATTTTTTGTTTTACTTCCTCTACATCTACATCTCTTCCTAATTCTTCTTTTAAAGAAGTGACCTTTTTATTCTGAATGCCGCAGGGAATGATGTGGTTAAAATAATCGAGGTTGGTATTTACGTTGAGCGCAAAGCCGTGCATGGTTATCCAGCGGCTGCAACGAACACCCATGGCGCAAATTTTTCTTTCCTTTCCCTTAACGTCAGCATCAATCCACACACCCGTTTCGCCGGCCGAGCGGCCTGCTTCAATACCATATTCCGCAACAGTCAAAATAATTATTTCTTCTAAAGCCCGAAGGTATTTTCCTATGTCGGTATAAAACTTTTCCAGATCGAAAATGGGGTAGCCAACAATTTGTTCGGGCCCGTGGAAGGTGATGTCTCCTCCCCTGTTGGTATCAAAAAACTCAATGCCGTTTTCGGCGAGCTGAGTTTTGGTCAGTAACACGTTTTCCTTTTTGCCACTTTTTCCCAGGGTATAAACCGGTGGATGCTCTACAAATAGCAGGTAATGTTTTGTAGCAATATCCATTACATTCCCCGTCGATTGCAAACTTTTGGCCGCAGCTTTTACGCTGAGGTTTTGTTGCAACAGTTTTTCCTGCAACCGCCAGGCCGATTGATAATCCATCACTCCCAGGTCGGTGAATAAAACTGGCTGTGTTTGCATAAGTACAAAAATACCCGGTTTATACCCTTTATTTTGCACACTATGATTGGCGACGAAGAAAATGTTGGCAGCGAGGATGTAAGCGGTAATGATGAATTGTATCAGCGATTTGTTTTTACAATTGATAAAGGGCAGGAACCCTACCGCATTGATAAATTTTTATTCAACCGAATTGAAGGCGCCACCCGCAACAAATTGCAGCAGGCCATTAATACGGGTTTGGTGTTGGTAAACAACAAACAGGTAAAGCAGAATTATAAAATTAAACCGCTTGATCACATTGTTATCTACTCCGACCTTTCGCCCGAGTCAACCGAAGTAATTCCGGAAAATTTACCGCTTAATATTTTGTTTGAAGACGCCGACATAATGGTCATTAACAAACCGGCCGGCCTTGTTGTGCACCCGGGCAGCGGCAATTACTCAGGCACACTACTCAACGGCATTGCTTATTACCTGCAACAAAAATTGCCGGGCATTACCGAAGAAACATTGCCCCGCTTTGGCCTGGTGCACCGCATTGATAAAAATACAAGCGGCCTGTTGCTACTGGCCAAAAATGAAATCGCCATGCGGCATCTTGCAAAACAATTTTTTGATCATACAGTAAAGCGGCAGTACACCGCTGTTGTGTGGGGCAACATTGAAAATGACAATGGCACTATTGATGCCCACATAGGTCGCCATCAACGGCTGCGCAAATTGTTTGAAGCCTACCCCGATGGTGAGCATGGTAAAACTGCCATTACACATTACAAAGTATTGGAGCGATTGAATTACGTAACGGTGGTGCAGTGCATTTTAGAAACCGGCCGCACGCATCAAATACGTGTGCACATGAAGCATATTGGTCACCCACTTTTTAACGACGATTTTTATGGTGGTGATAAAATTTTAAAGGGCACCATCTTTACCAAATACAAACAGTTTGTCGACAACTGCTTCGCTATTTGCCCGCGGCAGGCTTTGCATGCAAAAACATTGGGTTTCATTCATCCAACTAGCGGCCAGGAAATGTTTTTTGAAACCGGGCTGCCTGAAGATATTTCAGCGTTGATTGAAAAATGGAGGGGGTATATTAAGCAGTAAATAATTTTTACACCAGCTACTTGCTATTGTGAGGCGACATTGGGTCCTGAAATTTCGGGAGCTCCATTAAGTTGAATAACATTTTTCAACTTTAGCTGCGAATCCAAATGTTACGCTCGCCTGCGAGGGTAAGGTAGCCTCCGCAAAACAAAAAATTTTTACTTTTTCGGGAAATTCATTTTGTAGTCCACTTTGACCAGGCCCTTTGAAATATCATCAAGTTTGCGCTTGAGTAGTTTTCGTTTCAGCAACGAAATGTGATCTATAAAGAGTTTGCCCTCAATGTGGTCGTATTCGTGTAAAATAATGCGGCCCGTAATGCCATTGAAGGTTTTTGTGTGTGGCTTAAAATTTTCATCCAGGTATCCTATCGTAAGTTCTTCGGCGCGGTAAATATCTTCCCTGATTTTTGGAATGGACAGGCAGCCCTCATTATACATCCAATCGTCACCGTGTTCTTCCACAATATGCGCATTGATGAATACCTGTTTAATCCCCGGAGCGTCGGGGTATTTGTTTTCTTTTTTCTCCTCGTCGTCCATGTTATTAAAAATTTGGGCACTGTCAATAACGAAAAGCCGGATGGATTTGTTTACCTGGGGTGCCGCCAAACCCACGCCATTGCTGGCGTACATGGTTTCCCACATGTCTTCAATGAGTGTAGTTAATTTGGGAAAGTCCGCGTCAATATCATGAGCCACTTTTCTTAAAACCGGGTGGCCGTATGCAACTATGGGCAAAATCATTCTTCAATCAAAATTTAAAATCGCCGCGAAAATACGGCAATGAGTAGCAAAACCAAGTAGCAAAACCGCAACCAATTCGTTAACAGTTACCTGTCTGCAGGTACTCCTGCAACATCATTGTTGCTGCCACTTCATCAACCAGTTCTTTTTTCTGCCGGTCTTTTTTCTTTAACCCCATCTGCGCAATTGCCCGCGCAGCGAGCTTTGAAGTAAACCTTTCATCAACAACGTTAATGGGCATAGCAGGTACATGCTTTTTAAATGCCGTAATAAATTGTTCCACCAATGGTGTGGCATGGGTTGCAGTATCGTTCCAATTAGTGGGCATGCCAATAATAACAAGTTCAACCTGCTCTTTTAAGAAATATTCTTTTAAAAAATTCAGCAGCCGCGGTGTTTCAACCGTTGTTAGCCCCGTGGCAATCATTTGCAGCGGATCGGTTACTGCAATGCCGCATCTTTTTCCACCGTAGTCTATTGAGAGAATTCTGCCCAAATTGGTTTAGTTTTCGATTACTGAATGAAAAGATCTGCAATTACAAAAATGGAAAACACCACACTGGCGATTCCATTTGTCGTCATAAATGCAATGTTTACTTTGCTTAGATCATTTGGCTTTACAATGGCGTGCTGGTAAATTAAGCAGGCTATAAAAACAACCACACCAATCCAATAAAGCCATCCAAAATTACCCAACACGCCTGCGGCAATAACAGCGGCGGCACTTAACAAATGCAGCAGTTCGGAAACCCGTAATGCCTTTGCTTTTCCCAGCCATGCCGGTATGGAGTACAGCTTTTGCTCGCGGTCGAATGCCACATCCTGCAAGGCATAAATAATATCAAACCCACTCACCCAAAATAATACTGTTAATGAAAATAAAATGGGCAGAAAATGAAATGCACCCGTAACGGCAAGGTATGCACCGATGGGTGCAAGCGATAAACCCAATCCTAAAATTAAATGACACAGCGGGGTGAAACGTTTTGTATAACTATAGCCCAACACAACCGCTAATGCAACGGGCGATAAATAAAAACAAATGCGATTGATGAAGTAACAAGAAACAAGAAACAAGAAACAGGAAACAAGTGTGAAAGCAAGTGCGTTGCCTGGTGTAATAATGCCTTTTGGAATTTCGCGTATGGCTGTGCGGGGGTTGAGTGCATCCCATTTTCTATCGAGGTAACGGTTGAAGGCCATGGCCGCTGAGCGGGCAAAGATCATACAGAGGATGACAAGAAGGAGTTTTATAGAAACATCTTTCCAAAATAATGGTGTGTAGCTTATGCTATACGAACCCGTGAAATCCCAAACAACAAAACTAAATATTCCTAAGAAAAACCCAATCAACGCAAAGGGCATTGCGAAAATGGTGTGCGAAAATTTAATTAGGGCGAGATAGTTTTTAATTATGGACATCCTTTGGTTTTAGTAAGATTCTGTTGCTATCCTTTTTGGAATCAGGATATTCAATCAGTTCAATAAGTACAGCAAAAATGCTGTGAAAAAATTTTATCAGCATGGCAATTTTTTACAGTATTTACAGGTCTGTCAAAATAGTCCTTAATGCGCTTTTTTATTTCTGAATCGGTTATGCTTCCTGAATCAAGGCTTACTAAGCCTTCCTCGCACCAACTCCCACAACACAATGCCCGCCGCCACCGAAACATTCAGCGAGTGCTTCATACCCAATTGTGGAATTTCAATACAGCCATCACATTGTGCAATGGTTGATTGTTCAACACCAGCTACCTCGTTGCCCAAGACCACGGCAATTTTTTCTTCTGACACATTACCGATGGCCTGCAACTTCAAACTATCCACAGCCTGCTCCACGGCAAAAATTTTAAAGCCTGTTTTTTTTAGTTCCGCAATTGCTTCTGCGCTTGTTGCAAAATGTTTCCAATGCACTGTTTCATGTGCACCCAACGCCGTTTTTATTATTTCCTTATGCGGCGGTATGGCGGTGTAGCCACAGATGAAAATGCCTTCAATCAAAAAAGCATCCGCCGTGCGAAAAATGCTGCCCACATTGTAAGCGCTGCGCAGGTTTTCCAACACAATAACAATCGGCATTTTTTCGGCCTGTTTAAATTCATCAACCGATTTACGGCTTAGTTCTTCCATTGATAATTTGCGCATGAATAATGTTTGGTGCCCTTACGGTTTTTAGAAACGCTCCTTGCTTAATGCAAAAAAAACACTGCAAATGTAACCGAAGGCTGATGGTGGATAAAAAAGCCTTCTATTAAAATTTGCATTAAGGGCCACCGCCTATTTTTGCCGCCATACCATGAGCAAACAAAAAGCAGCCGAAACACCGCTGATGCAACAGCACAACGCCATAAAGGCGAAATATCCTGATGCGATATTGCTGTTTCGTGTTGGCGATTTTTATGAAACCTTCGGCGGCGATGCCATCATTGCTGCAAAAGTTTTAGGCATTACACTCACCAAAAGAAACAACGGCAGCGCTTCGGAAAATGAGCTGGCAGGTTTTCCTCATCATGCAATGGATACCTATTTACACAAGCTGGTAAAAGCCGGTTACCGCGTGGCTATTTGCGATCAGCTGGAGGATCCAAAACTTGCAAAGGGAATTGTAAAAAGAGGGGTTACAGAAATGGTAACGCCGGGAACCGCCACCAACGATAAATTGCTCGACACGGGTTCAAACAATTTTTTAGCAGCCATACACGCAAACGAAGAAAAATATGGCCTTGCGTTTCTTGACGTTTCTACCGGCGAATTTTTAGTGGCCGAAGGTGATAAAGAATACGCCGATAAATTACTCTCGGGTTTTAAACCCGCCGAAGTAATTTTTCAACGCCATCACCAAAAAAAATTCAAAGAAAATTTTGGAACACGATTTTATACCTATGCATTGGATGAATGGATATTTCAACCTACCTACGCCGAAGAAATTTTGTTGCGGCAGTTCAACACCCATTCCTTGAAGGGCTTTGGTGTTGAAGGTATGGCTGAAGCTTTGATTGCAGCCGGTGCGGTGCTGCATTATTTAAAAGACACCGAGCACCCCAACCTGCAACACATTTCGGCTTTACACCGCATTACGCAGGATGATTATCTGTGGATGGATAAATTCACCATTCGCAATTTAGAGTTGCTGCACAGCAACACCGAAGGTGGAAACACTTTGCTGAAAGTGATGGACACAACCGTTACCCCAATGGGTGCAAGGTTATTAAAACGGTGGATTGTTTTTCCGTTAAAGGATGTTCAAAAAATAAATGAAAGATTAGACGTTACTGAACACTTTATCATTAATACCGATTTGCGCACAAAACTTTTACACGCCATGAGGCAGTGTGGCGATGTAGAAAGATTGGTTTCGAAAATTCCTTTAAAAAAAATAAACCCCAGGGAACTACTGCAATTGGCGAGAGCTTTAGCACAGATTCAAGTGATAAAAGAACTGTGCGCCCACACTACTAACCCCTACCTGCAACGCCTGGCCGATGCGCTCAACCCCTGCCACTACATAGCGGATAAAATTGCAAAACAAATTGTTGACAACCCACCGGCTTTGGCTTCCAAAGGCGGTTTTATTAATAAAGATGTGAGCACTGAGCTAGACGAACTTCGTGGCATATCGCAGAACGGAAAAAAATACCTGCTGTCGCTGCAACAAAAAGAAGCGGAGCGTACAGGCATTTCATCGCTGAAAATAAGTTACAACAATGTGTTTGGTTATTATCTTGAAGTAACAAACGTACACAAAAGCAAAGTGCCACCGGAGTGGATGCGGAAACAAACACTGGCCAACGCTGAACGATACATTACACCCGAATTAAAAGAGTACGAAGAAAAAATAACCGGCGCCGAAGAAAAAATATTGGCACTTGAAATACAATTATTCGATAACCTGCTCAGCGAATTGTTTGATTATATTTCAAGCATACAATTGAATGCGCAGATAATTGCCACACTTGATTGCCTTACCGCATTTGCGCACAACGCTATTCAATTCAACTATAAAAAACCAGCGCTGCATACCGGCCACGAATTAAAAATCACCAATGGCCGCCACCCGGTTATTGAACAAACCCTGCCCCCATCTGAACCATATATTGGTAACGATATTTTGTTCGATAAAAAGGCACAGCAGATTATCATTCTCACCGGGCCAAACATGAGTGGCAAGTCGGCGTTGCTTCGCCAAACTGGCCTCATCACCCTTATGGCGCACATGGGCAGTTTTGTTCCGGCCAATGAAGCACTGGTGCCACTGACCGATAAAATTTTTACCCGCGTTGGCGCATCGGATAATTTGAGTGGCGGCGAATCCACCTTTATGGTGGAGATGAATGAAACCGCATCCATCATAAATAATCTAAGCAGCCGCTGTTTGATTTTGCTCGACGAGATTGGCAGAGGAACATCAACCTACGATGGAATTTCAATTGCCTGGAGTATTGCCGAATATTTACACCAGTCGGCCCACCAACCAAAAACATTTTTTGCCACACACTACCACGAATTAAACGAGCTGGAAGCAAAATTTGCACGAATAAAAAACTACCACGTTACAAATAAAGAAACCGGCAACAAAATTATTTTTTTGCGCAAGCTGGCACCCGGCGGCAGTACGCACAGCTTTGGTATTCATGTGGCACGCATGGCCGGCATGCCCCCCGATTTAATTGAAAGATCGGAAGCTATACTTACACAACTGGAAGCAAAACATTTGGAAACCGGCAACAAAGACTTAATGAAAACAATTGCTGCACCCAAAATACAGCTGAGCATTTTTGATGCACACACACAAACGTTTACCGACATACGAAAAATGCTCGACGTTATGGATATTAATCGCTTGACGCCGGTGGAGGCTTTGCTGAAACTGAGTGAGATAAAAACGATGTTGAAATAACCCCAACCCCTCTCCAGCAGAGTTGGAGAAGGGAGTAGTGAAAGCACAACCACTCTGTATTGGTACGATACGCAAAAAACCAAAGGGTATTTGCAATAGTGTAGTAATGATCACATAAGCCTTTGCTGTGCGGTGGTGCCTCCCTCTTCAGCTTCGCTGGAGAGGGCTGGGGTGAGGTGAAACCAAACCTTCTTTGCACTATCCCAATCGCCATTATAATTGATGTGCAGCTCCTCGCCCTGTTTTATTGCCCTTACAGTTTTTACGGCGATGGTTTGTTGTTTAAAAAACATCTCGTACTCGCAGTTCGACTGGTAAGAATGGTTATAAAGCGGTACCCAGCCTAATGCCATACAACACTGCTCTCTTTCATCGCCCCACTCAAAAATGTAATCGTGCAACAAAGTTTTATCAAGCAAGGCACGGCTGTTTTTATCCATTACAATCACTGGCGCCACTTCTATAATGGTTTCGGCGGCTAAGGGTTTTTTTGTAAAAACACCACGGCCCTTGTTCTTAGTTTTTTTTATCAATAAACCCTCATGAATGAAAAAGGCCATCATAGCTCAATAAGTTTTGGCACAAATTAATCAGCACAAATGGTATTGAGCCAAATTAGGTGACTAAATTTGGCGCATGCCAGCGGAAACATTAAAAGAACAATTCGAGCATGTTATTCATACCGCCGATCCTCTGCAAATTCGGGAACTATTGGATGAACAAAATATAAGCGAAGTTGCCGAACTGGTTTATGAACTACCCGATTACGAAAGCAATATTATTGCCGCCATGTCGGTACACAGGGCCGCAGGTGTTTTCCGTATATTGGAGTTTCCCACCCAAAAAAGAATCATTCAAACGCTGCCGCCCGAAAAAACCGCTGAACTGCTGAACGATTTACCCGACGATGACCGCACCGATTTTTTACAAGAACTCCCCAGCGGTGCAGTAAGAGAACTGATAAAACTTTTGAAGCCTGAGGAAAGAAAAATAACCCTCTCGCTGTTGGGTTACCCTGAAAACAGTGTGGGCCGGTTAATGACCCCCGATTACGTTTACGTGTATGAGCAAAACACGGTTGCCGAAGTACTTGATATTATAAGACGGGTGGGTAAAAACAGCGAAACCATTGATGTTATTTACGTGATAAATGAAAATGGAAAACTGCTGGACGATATAAGAATCAGGGAATTTATACTGGCAACGCCTGATAAAAAGGTAGCCGACTTAATGGATGGCCGGGTTATATCCCTCAACTCGTACCAGGACCAGGAGGAGGCCAATGAGGTTTTTAAAATGAACAACCGGGTGGCCCTGCCCGTAGTAAGCAACAGTAATAAATTGTTGGGTATTGTTACCATTGACGATGTGCTTTGGGTAGCCGGTGAGGAGTTTAGCGAAGACATGCAAAAGATTGGTGGTACCGAGGCATTGCAGCAGCCATACCTGGATATTCCCTTACTAAGTCTTTTTAAAAAAAGAGTGGTGTGGCTTATTGTATTATTCGTTGGTGAGCTAATAACTATATCGGCCATGCACCAGTTTGAAGATGAAATTGCGAAGGTGGTGATACTGGCAACCTTTATTCCCCTGATCATTTCAAGTGGTGGCAACAGCGGCTCGCAGGCCGCTACTTTAATTATACAAGCAATGGCTTTGCGTGAACTTTCCATTGCCGACTGGTGGCGCATTATGCGCCGCGAAATTTTTTCGGGTTTTATGCTGGGGCTTACATTGGGCATCATGGGTATCTGTGTCATTTCGGCCTGGCACTTACTCTCAAACACTTTTGGCCAATATTATTTGAGCCTTGCATTCACCATTGGCATTTCGTTGATCGGCGTGGTGCTGTGGGGGTCGTTAGTGGGCTCCATGCTCCCGCTTATCTTAAAAAAATTAGGTGCCGATCCGGCGGCCTCCTCTACCCCCTTCGTTGCTACTTTGGTTGACGTTACAGGGCTGCTGATTTATTTTTCCGTAGCCCTTCTTATTCTCGGGGGTAAACTCTTATAGGCAAAATAGTTTTGATTTAGAACTATCTTTTCTGCATGTTGGCCGAATAATTATAGGACCAAATCTCTGGGTTAATACTTTCGTATTGATCCATGAAATCCTTAAATAAAACCTTGTTTGCGCTCGTTCCTTTCCTCATCACTTTGCTGGGCTTATTAGTCTGTGTCGGCTGGGTAGCCAACATCTTTCTACTCAAATCCGTGCTGCCCGGTTACAACAGTATGAAGTTTAATACGGCTTTGCTGTTCGTTTTTTCAGGAACATTATTTTTTCTGTTGCAAAGAAAAAAAATTTCACTGCCTTATTTTATTCTCACGGATTTGTTATTTGCTATCTCCTTTTTAACCATTGCGCAGGATTTATTTTCAATCAATATTGGCCTCGATCAATTGTTCATTTCCGATTTAGATGCAACAGCCGTTAATCATCCAACCCCCGGCCGCATGGCGCCTGCTACATCTATTTGTTTTTGCCTGCTGGCCATTACCTTTTTTTTGCTGCCATCAAATCGGGTGCCCTTGCAAAAGATTGCACAGGGCTTACTCCACGTGATTTCCGTGGTTTCAGTTGCAGCGATAATTGGCTACGCGTTGAAAGTGCCTGATTTTTACCGGTTGAACCATGTAACCTCCATTGCTGTTCACACCTCAATAGGCCTGTTTATTTTGTCAGTAACCATTTCCTTTCTAAACCCACATCTGGGGATAACCGGTCTGCTGACCCAAAAGGAAATGGGTAACGTAATGGCAAGGAAACTTTTTACCTTGTTGATAGTAACTGTTCTCATTCTTACATATCTCCGGATAGTTTTACACCGTTATCAAGCCATTGATGTGGAGTTCGGTATCGTATTGTTGGGATTAAGTTTTGTTCTGGCGGGAATATTTATTATTTGGTACGTAGCGATTGATTTGAATAAGATTGATGCTAAAAGATTAGAGGCAGAAGCAGAAACAAGACAAACAAATAAGAACCTTGAAGAAAAAGTAGCATTGCGTACCTCCCAGTTGCAAGAGGTAAACCGCCAGATTGGGCTTTTTGTAAAACATACCCCTGCTGCAGTTGCCATGTTAGACACAGAAATGAAATACATACTTGCCAGTGATCGTTGGTACTCTGACTATGGTTTGGGAGGCAAAAAAATAATTGGAAAGGGGCACTACGAAATTTTTCCGGAAATCAATAATATGCCTGAATGGAAAGCCATTCATTCCAATTGTATGCAGGGGGCCGTGGAGAAAAGAGATGAAGATTTTTTTATTCGGGAAGACGGTTCGGCTAATTGGATGAAATGGGAAATTCATCCCTGGAAAAAAGAGAATGATGCAATTGGCGGCATCATCATGTTTACAGAAGAAATAACGCAAAGAAAAGAAGCCCAGCTGAAACTAAAACAACTCAATGAGCAGTTAACAGCCTCCAATCAGGAACTTGAAAAGTTTGCCTATGTGGCAAGTCATGATTTGCAGGAGCCATTACGCATGGTGAGCAGCTTTCTGCAATTGTTGCAAAAAAAATACGGTAGCCAATTAGATGAAACAGCGCTCAAATACATCCACTTTGCAGTGGATGGTGCAGATAGAATGAAACTATTGATAAGTGACTTACTAAACTTTTCGAGGGTTGGAACGGCGGCGGCCGATTTTTCGGATGTGCCATTGAACGAAATTGTCCACCAGGTGCAGCAGGTTTTTCATTCAAATATTCTTCAGTCAGGAACACAGATTAAGTTTGAAACTTTGCCGGTCATTAAAGGAAACGCTACGCAATTGCTCCAGTTATTTCAAAACCTTATCAGCAATGCTTTAAAATACAGGAGTGAAGACAACCCCGTTATTGAAATAGGATTTTCGCAGAACCATAGTGCCTGGACGTTTTTTGTAAAAGATAACGGGATTGGTATCGATGAAAAATTTTCTGAAAAGATTTTTGTAATATTTCAGCGGCTGCATAACCGTGATGAATATTCGGGAACAGGAATTGGCTTAGCCATTTGCAAAAAAATTGTAGAAAGACATGGTGGAAAAATATGGGTTCAATCCAGGCCAGGAGCAGGATCAACATTCTATTTCACCATTTCAAAAAACATTTAAACCACACTGATGAAAAAAGTACATATTGTTTTGGTGGAAGACAACGAAGGAGACATACTGCTGACCACGGAAGCCCTGAATGAAACGAATTTGGTGTACCGCCTTACAATTTTAAAGGACGGAGAAAAAGCATTGCAATTTTTTTTGAGCGATGAAGTACTAACCGGGAAAAACCAGCCGGACCTTATACTGCTCGACATGAACCTGCCAAAAATAGATGGAATTGAAGTTTTAAAACACCTGAAAACAAATGACATTTTAAAAGAAATCCCGGTCATCATGCTCACTACTTCGTCTGCCCCTGCCCACGTTAGGTCGGCCTACGAAGAACATGTAAACTGCTACATTGTAAAACCACTCGACATGGAAAAATTCATCAGTGTAGTAAAAACAATTGAAAATTTTTGGGTGAATGTTGCAAAACTACCGTCCCTGTCAGTTTAAATTTTAGCGTATGAAAAACCTTGACAGTATTCTTATGATTGAAGACAACCACTCGGATCAAATTTTGTTTCATGAATACCTGCAGCTCGCCGGTATAAAGGCAAAGGAGATTTTAGTAGCCGAAAGTATGCAGCAACTTTTAACGTTGAATTTACCGCACTCACCCAACATCATATTTCTTGATTTAAACCTACCCGATAGCAACGGGCTGCAAACTTTTTTAACGGTAAATAAAATTTTTAACGACGCACCTATTATTATATTGACCGGTGCCAGCGACACTGACATGGCTACCCAGGCCATACAAGCCGGCGCACAGGACTATGTTCAAAAAAACGATCTGGACGAACGTTACCTCTCCAAAGTAATTGAATACAGTATTGAACGAAAAAAAGTTCAGACAAAGTTGGAGGAAAGTAATAAACGTTATGAGGCTGTATCACACGCCACCAACGATATCATTTGGGATTATAATTTGCTTACCGGCGATATCATCTGGAATGAAAAAGTTGCCCGTTTTGGCTACCACGAAAGGATAAAGAAAAATGGCACCTGGTGGTTGGCAAATATTCACACAGAGGATATGGGAGGCGTAAAAGAAAAATTGGATTACGCAATTAATAATGGTAAGGAGCACTGGAGCGATAACTACAGGTTTAAATGTGCCGATGGCCGCTACCGGCACATTTTAGATCGTGGATATATTTTTAGGGATAGCAACAAAGTTGCTTATCGAATGATTGGAAGTATGGAAGATGTAACCAGTCAGACCTTAATACAGGAGGAAATGGAACAGGTGCGTTTGCAGCATGAAACGGCATTGCTGGCCGCAACCCTGGAAGGCCAGGAAAATGAACGCAATTTTATTGCAAGAGAATTACATGATAACATCAATCAGATGCTGGCAACAATTCAGCTGTTGTTAAAACTGATGATAAGTTCGCGGGAGGAGTACCATACCGACCTGCTGAAACAATGCCTTAATATTTCTGAAGACTGCGCCAGGGAAATCAGGTTGCTTTCGCACAGGCTGGCGGGGCCACAAACTGAAGAAATGGAGTTTACCGAATCATTATCTGAATTAATAAACCTCCTGAATCTTACAACAAAATCAAAAATCGAAACATGTATTGATGACAAGTTGGTTAAACAATTATCGCAAAAAAAAATGGTAACAATATACCGTATTGTACAGGAGCAGATGAACAACATTGTAAAGCATGCCAATGCTCATACCGTAACAATAACACTTACGCCGCAGGGCAACAACGCGGTATTGATGATAAAGGATGATGGGATGGGCTTTAATGTTGTAGAAAAAGCGCCGGGTATTGGTTTAAATAACATGAAAATCAGGTGCAGGCTAATAAACGCCGACTGCAGAATTGAAAGCACTGCCGGAAATGGTTGCCTGCTAGAGGTAACTATTCCACTCAATGACATGACCGGGGGGTAAAATCTAGCAGCCCTGGTTTTAAATGACGCAAGCAGCCATTGTGCACAGATGCCCTAACAACAATAAAGCAAAAATCAGCAATCCCTACTCCCTCTCTTCGCTTTTTGTGGTGTGATTTATTTTATTGATTTTCGCACGTCTTTTATCAAGAAACAATTGACCGTTATTACCAAGGTTTACGAATAAACGAAGGTTGGAAACAAGACGGGTCATCAAAATAACTGAAAAAATATGTGCGGCATTGTTGCATACATCGGTCCTCGCGAAGCCTATCCAATTATACTAAAAGGATTAAAACGATTAGAATACCGCGGCTACGACAGTGCCGGTATTGCCTTACTAAATTCAGGTTTAAAAGTTTATAAAAAGAAAGGCAAGGTTGCCGAGTTGGAAGAAACCCTGCAGGGAAAAGACCTGCACGCCAACGCAGGCATTGGCCATACCCGCTGGGCTACACACGGCGAACCCAATGACCGCAACGCTCATCCACATACCTCGGCCAGTGGCAAATTGGCCATGATACACAATGGCATTATTGAAAATTACGCACAACTTAAAAAAGAGTTGCAGGCCAAGGGTTATCATTTTCATAGCGATACCGATACCGAGGTGTTGCTCAACTTTATTGAGTACATAAAAGACAATAACCACAGCACATTGGAAGAAGCGGTGCGCATAGCACTAAAAAGAATTGTAGGTGCCTACGTAATTGTATTGCTCGATCAGGATAACCCCGACACACTCATTGCCGCCCGCAAAGGAAGCCCGTTGGTGATTGGTATTGGTAAGAACGAACATTTTTTGGCCAGCGATGCCTCTCCCATCATTGAGTACACAAAAGAAGTGGTGTACGTAAATGATTACCAGATGGCAATTATAAAAGCCGATGAACTGATTTTAAAAAACCTGGGCAACGAAAGGCAAACACCGGAAATTACAAAGCTCGACATGGAGTTGGCGGCCATTGAAAAAGGCGGCTACGAACATTTTATGCTCAAGGAGATTTTTGAGCAGCCCCAAACAATTTACGATTGCCTGCGTGGCCGGTTAGATGCGCAGGCCGGGACCATAACCATGAGTGGCATTGAAAAATATGCCGAACAAATAATGGCAGCTAACCGAATAATAATGGTGGCATGCGGCACAAGCTGGCATGCCGGTTTGGTAGCTGAATATATTTTTGAAGAACTCACCCGCATTAATGTTGAAGTTGAATATGCCTCGGAGTTTAGGTACCGAAATCCTGTAATTAATAAAGGAGATGTAATCATTGCCATTTCACAAAGTGGCGAAACCGCCGATACTTTGGTAGCCATTGAAAATGCAAAAGAACAAGGAGCAATTATTTTAGGTGTGGTTAATGTAGTGGGTTCGTCCATCGCCCGCCTGTCGGATGCTGGTGCTTATACCCATGCCGGCCCTGAAATTGGTGTGGCTTCTACTAAAGCATTCACTGCTCAACTGGCGGTACTTACCATGATTGCTTTGAAAATTGGTTATCAAAAAGGAGTGCTTGACCATGACCGTTATATGCAGCTTTTATCAGAGCTGGAAGGCATCCCCGACAAGGTGGCAACTATACTGAAATCGTCTGAAAAAATAAAAGAAGTTGCTGAAAACTATAAAGACGTAAACAATGCTTTGTATTTAGGCAGAGGATATAATTTTCCTGTGGCACTTGAAGGTGCGTTGAAGCTGAAGGAAATTTCGTACATACATGCCGAAGGTTACCCCGCTGCCGAAATGAAACACGGCCCAATCGCTTTGGTTGATGAAAACCTGCCCGTGGTTTTTGTGGCCACAAAAGATAAGTACCACGAGAAAGTAATTTCCAACATGCAGGAAATAAAAGCAAGAAAAGGAAAAGTTTTAGCTGTGATAAATGAAGGCGACGAACAGAGCAGCCAACTTGCCAACCATGTAATTGAAGTACCCGAAGCCGATGAAATAATGGCGCCGATGCTGAGTGTAGTTCCTATGCAGTTGATTGCCTATTATATTGGCGTTGCAAAAGGTTGCGATGTTGACAAGCCGCGGAATTTAGCAAAATCGGTTACGGTGGAATGATGAATGATGAGTAAGAGTAAGCTTGCTCATCACTCATTACTGATTACTAATTACTCATTCCTCATTCCTCATTCCTCATTACTCATTTCCTCATGAACGAGATACACAAAAAACCAATCACGACTGTCGGTTACAATTTTATTGATCCGAAGTTTTTGCCGGCCGGGCGGGATGAATACCACCTGCGCAATATGCAGAACAATTCCACGGCGGGCTACCGCAATTTGTCTGCGTATGAAATTCAGGTATTGGTGCGCAACAACAATACCTCCGACGATTGGAATAAACTGCAGGTATCGCACGCCTTTAACCCCGAGCTGGTAAAAAATTGTAAATTCTTTGGCCTGGTGCGCATTGGGAAATTAGAACCACTGTCGTTGGAGTACCATAACGTTTGCCTGCCGGTTGGTTTGTACAACAGCACTATACTAAGCTGCGATTTTGGTGACAATGTAGTGGTGAACAACGTCAATTACATGTCGCATTACATTATTGGTAACGAAGTAATGCTTTCAAACATTCATGAGCTGCATGTAACCGATCATGCAAAATTTGGCAATGGCATAATTAAGGAAGGTGAAGCGGAGAATGTAAGAGTGTGGGTGGAGGTGTGCAACGAAAACGCCGGCAGAAAAATTTTGCCCTTTGTGGGCATGCTCCCCGGAGATGCTTACCTGTGGAGTAAATACAGGGACAACGCAGTGCTCATGCAAAGCTTTACGGAATTTACAGAAAAGAAATTTGACAAACTGCGCGGATACTATGGCAAAATTGGCGACCGCTGCGTTATCAAAAACACCAGCATCATAAAAGATGTGTGGATTGGTAGTGATGCCTACATTAAAGGTGCCAACAAACTAAAAAACCTAACCGTTAATTCATCAGCATCTGCACCTTCTCAAATAGGCGAAGGCTGCGAGTTGGTAAATGGAATTATTGATTTTGGGTGCCGGATTTTTTATGGCGTAAAAGCCGTCAGATTTGTGATGGCATCGCAATCGCAATTAAAATACGGTGCGAGGCTTATCAATTCGTACCTCGGCAACAACTCCACCATATCTTGTTGCGAAGTATTGAACTCTCTCATTTTTCCGGCTCATGAACAACATCATAACAATTCGTTTTTGTGTGCCGCGTTAGTAATGGGACAAAGTAATATTGCTGCCGGTGCCACCATTGGCAGTAATCATAACAGCCGTGCGGCCGATGGCGAGTTTGTAACAGGCCGGGGCTTTTGGCCGGGGCTTTGTGTAAGCTTGAAACACAATTCGAAATTCGCCACGTTCACTCTACTCGCAAAAGGCGACTACCAATACGAACTGGATGTGCCGCTGCCATTTAGCTTGGTGAGTAATGATGAAGCCAATAACCAATTGCTGGTAATGCCCGCTTACTGGTTTATGTACAACTTGTATGCGCTTGCACGCAACGCCGCAAAATATATTGACCGCGACAACAGGGTAGACAAAACACAAATGCTCGAATTTGATTTTTTAGCTCCCGATAGCATCAATGAAATTTTTACAGCGCTTGCACTGTTAAAAAAATTTACCGCTCTTTCCGTCAATAAAAATTCTACTGCAAATGCCTCCGAGGATGAATTAATTGCACAGGGAGAAAAAATTTTGAATGATCCTGCATTTGATGCAACAGCACAAGTTATTTATGCCAGCGGTTTTGAAAACAATAAGCGATCAACAGTGCTGCTGAAAGTAAAAGAGGCTTATCACATTTATAAGAAGTTGATTGCTTTTTACGGCATTACCGAAGTGTTTAAATTAATGCAGCAACAAAAGGAAGTATCGGTGTTAGATTTTGATAAACTTGAGGAAAAACCGTATAAAAGAAATGACTGGCTAAATATCGGCGGGCAGCTAATACCCGAAACAGCCATCGCCCAATTATTTGGTACAATAACAAACCAACAGGTGCAAAACTGGGATGGTGTGCACGAATTTTACAGGGAGCAGGGCAGGCAGTATCCAAAAAATAGACAGGTGCATGCTATTGCCTCCCTAATGGAAATAAAAAACTTTGAAACCGTTGCCCAACTGCAAATGGCAATACCCCAATTGCTGCAGCAAATGCTTGAAATAAAAGAGTGGATGGTGAGTGAAATTTTCGAATCAAGGGCAAAGGATTATCAAAGCCAGTTTAGAAAAATGTTGTACGATAATGATGCGGAATTAGAAGCCGTACTGGGTCGTCTAGATGATAATCTTTTCATTAAGCAACAGCAGCAACAGCTGGAAGAAATGAGGCAACAATTGAAAACGTTTTCCACGCAAACACCCGTCTAAAACAAAACCCCTTGTAACAGGGGTTTAAAAAATTTAGGGAATCGGCCAATTATTTTTTAGTAGAATCAGCAGTCATTTGGTTTGCAGTAGAGTCCATCATGCCTGTTGAATCCATTGTTGGAGCAGGAGGAGGCATAGTGTTGGTTGTTGAATCGTTTGACATCATGGTTGTAGAGTCGCTTACTGTTGTTGTAGTAGCATCATCGTTGCAGGCAACCAATAAACCGGCGATAGCGAACATTGCGAGAACTTTTTTCATTTTGTTTTATTTGTCAGTTAGATAATGGGCGCAAAGGTAATGGCTGGTTTCAAAATACCAAATCTAACTTGTTGCCGGTTATTTTTTGCGAAAGAAAATACGCACGGGCACACCCGTAAACTGAAAATTTTCACGCAGTTTATTCTCTAAATAATTTTTGTAAGGCGTCTTAATATCATCGGGCAGGTTGCTGAAAAAAGCAAATGAGGGAACCGTTGTGGGCAACTGCGTTATGTATTTTATTTTAATGGCAATGCCTCGTACAACCGGCGGGTGGTAAGCCTCAATTGCCTTCAGCATAATATCGTTCAGTTTATTGGTGGCAATTTTTTGTTTGCGGTATTCATACACGTCAAGCCCCATTTCTATCGCTTTAAAAATTCGTGTTTTTTCTTTTGCCGATATAAACAAAATGGGCACATCATTAAATGGCGCCAGTCGTTCTTTTAATGTTTTTTCATAATCCCTGGCGGTGTTGGTTTCTTTTGAAACCAAATCCCATTTATTTACCAGCACCACTACTCCTTTGCCTTTTTTGGCGGCCAGGGAAAAAATGGTGAGGTCTTGCGCCGTAATTCCTTTTTCTGCATCCAATAACAGCAAACAAACATCGGCTTCATCCAATGCTTTTATAGCCCGGATAACCGAATAAAATTCCAGGTCTTCATGCACTTTCGACTTGCGCCTGATGCCGGCCGTATCAATCAACACAAAATCTTTTTGAAACAAATTGTAACGGGTATGAATGGTATCGCGGGTAGTACCGGCAATCTCACTTACAATGGTCCGCTCCTCCCCTATCAACGCATTTAGTAGCGATGATTTACCAACATTGGGCTGACCGATGATGGCAAATTTTGGCAAACCTTCATCTTCAAAAGCATCAGCTTCTTCCTTCATTGCTTCGGTTACCGCATCAAGCAGATCGCCGCTGCCGCTGCCACTAATGGCCGAAATAAAAAACACATTTTCAAAACCCAGGCTGTAAAATTCCGAAGCCTCGAGCAAGCGTTCATTATTATCAACTTTGTTTACTACTAGAAACACAGGTTTGGTTGATCGGCGTAACACATCGGCCATGGCATCATCCAAATCCGTCATGCCGGTTGCGGCGTCTACCAAAAATAAAATCACCGAAGCTTCCTCCACGGCTATCTGCACCTGTTTCCGAATTTCTCTTTCAAACACATCTTCCGAGTTGGGCACAAACCCACCGGTATCGATTACGTAAAACGATTTACCGTTCCACTCCGAAATGCCGTATTGCCTGTCGCGGGTTACCCCCGGCGTATCTTCAACAATTGCTTTGCGCTGCTCAAGCAACCGGTTAAAGAAAGTGCTTTTGCCCACATTGGGCCTGCCTACTATTGCTACTGTAAATGCCATAATTAGCCGTGAGCTTTGAGCCATCAGCTACGAGCGAAAACCCGTGCGTAAGCTCTTTGCTTTTATTTTTTGTTAGTCAACTTTTTTATTACTATTTGGCTTCTTTTGGTCCCGAAGTTTCGGGAGCACTCTTGTACTGCAACAACACTGTTGAGCATTGTCTAACCATCCCTTCGCCTCACAAACCATCCAAATTCTTTATAACCCAAGGTTTTTAAAACTCATTCTCCCCGGAGTTCGTAATTCATTACTCATTATTCATTACTCATCCCTCAATACCCATACTCCTTCAAATACAAATCGTTCTCCCGCCATTTCGGTCGCACTTTTACAAACAATTCAAGAAAAATTTTCTGCTCAATAAATTTTTCAATCTCCACTCTCGCCAGCGAACCCACCTGCTTAATCATCTTTCCGCCATCGCCAATGATGATTGCCTTTTGCGATTCGCGTTGAACAATAATTTCCGCCCTGATTTTTACCAGCGATGATTTTTGTTTGAATTCATTTACGATAACAGTAGTGTGGTATGGTATCTCCTCATCAAAAAGAGAAAAGATTTTTTCCCGCACAATCTCTGCTACAAAAAATTTGGTAGGGAGGTCCGATATTTCTTCGTCGCCATAAAATGGTTCGCCTTCAGGCACCAAAGCAATTATTCTTTGCAACAATTCCGGTACGCCGTTTCCTTTTAATGCCGATACGGCGATTACTTCTTTGCAATATTTTTTTTCCGCAAAAAATTTTTTTAACTCCTCAACCTTATTTGCTTTTACCGCATCGGTTTTATTGATGATGACAAGTGCTTCGGTTTTTAATTTTAGCGCCGTAAAAATTTCATCGGCTTCCTGCTCGTTATCTTTTGCATCAAAAAGTAGCAACGCAAGGTCGGCATCCTCCAAGGCGCTGCGCACCGAGGCCATCATTTTTTCATGTAGTTTATATTTCGGATCGATGATCCCCGGTGTGTCGGAAAAAATAACCTGGTAACCCTCGCCGGTGAGTATGCCTTTAATGCGGTGGCGGGTTGTTTGCACTTTTGATGAAACAATGGCCAGCTTTTCGCCCATGAGTATGTTGAGCAAAGTGCTTTTGCCCGCGTTGGGCTTTCCGAAAATATTTACAAAACCTGATTTCACTGTTTAAAAAATGGTTGGCAAACTTAGCCCTTTAAAAAATTGTTTGGCGTTAAAGTTGATGCCCCTATATTTGCACCCCAGCAAAAAAAGTTTTGTTGCGGCAAACCAGATCTTTATTTTTCAAATTATATCGCGAAGTAGAGCAGCGGTAGCTCGTCGGGCTCATAACCCGAAGGTCGGAGGTTCGATCCCTCCCTTCGCAACTAAAAGGTTTCCGTTTGGAAGCCTTTTTTTTTACACGGGTCAGAAAATTTTTTGTAGCGAAAGTTGGGGGTTACGTTCGGGAGCGCATATCCCCGCCGGGCGGACGGAGGTTCGATTCCTCCCTGCGCAACAACTAAAAACCCCAGGCATTGCAAGGGGTTTTATTCTTTCTTGATGAACGATTTTTGAGACAGCTAACCTGTCGAAGTTATCTTCACTTTTTCAGGACTTCTTCGAAATAGAACTGGCGCCACTCGTTTTTATCTGTGTAATGTTTGCTGCTCCTTTATAATTTAGTTTGCTGGCGCCACTTAATTTAGCCGTCAATTCCTTATCAACCGTTAGCTGTACTTTACTTGCCCCCGATGCGTCAACGGCGCAGGTGTTTGTTGTAAAATCGTAGCCGCTCATATCACTGGCACCACTGGCATCAACAGTCGCCTCGCCGGCCGAGCCAGTGAGGTCAAGGTCGGAGGCGCCACTAATGTTGACGTCTAACTTTCCCTGCACATTTATCTTGCCTGTTAAATTACTGGCGCCCGATAAATTCAGAGTAAGTGCAGGCGATGTAAGCTCCGCATCAATAACAATTTTTACGGCGCCACTTGCAGTGAGCTTATCAATATTTTTTACCGAAACGTATGCCCGCAGTTTGCGGTTTTTGGGCCACCATTTCTTTTTATTTTCAAAACCAATCTTTAATACGCCGTTATCTACAACGGTGGTGATGTATGGAATGTCCTCCGCATCATTTGCACTGACCGCTACACTTTCCACGCTGCCCTGCGTAAGGATTACCTCAAAAGAACTGGACACATTGACAGCGTGGAAACCTGAAAGGTTACGTACCTCGGCGTTTGCATCGTTGACTGTTTTTTGCCCCATAACAATTTGCGCCGCCAGCATCAAACAAAAAGCAAAAAATATTTTTTTCATGACTCAATTTTTTTATTGAACGACTACAACAAACAAATGTTACAGCCCTACAAAAATTTCTTTTCTACATTTGCCTTTTCGATCCTGTTCCGGGGTGCTGTTCGTTTATGGCGGATGGCTGAGATTAAACCCGTTGAACCTGATCAGGGTAATGCCTGCGCAGGGAGTGTTTTTTTAGTTCAAAGTCGTCAGTTCAAAGTTCATAGTCGCTCGCCTCTAATTTTTAGTCCTCTCACCATTTTGAACCGCTGTCGTAAACTTAGAACCTAAAACCCCAAACTTCCTTCCGGCATTCCTTTCATTTTTTTAATTTTTTGATGATGAAAAGCATTGCCTTTCTTTCAATGATTTTATTTGCCAGCAACACCTTTGCGCAATTTACCGACACCACAGTATTAGACCCTGTGGAGGTAAAAGCCACAAGGGCTTCGGCCACGGCACCCTTTGCCAAAACCAATTTGGGCAAAAGCTATATACAGCGTCAAAACCTGGGGCAGGATCTGCCGTTTTTACTCAACCAAACACCATCGGTTGTGGTGCATTCCGATGCGGGCAACGGTGTGGGTTACACGGGCATACGCATACGCGGCACCGATGCAACGCGGATTAATGTTACACTCAATGGTGTTCCTTTTAATGATGCCGAAGGTGGCGGAACATTTTTTGTCAACCTTCCCGATTTTTCTTCGTCGGTGCAAAGCATACAGGTGCAACGCGGCGTGGGTACTTCTACAAATGGAAGCAGCGCTTTTGGCGCCAACATCAATTTATCTACCAACGAAATAAATAAGCTGGCTTACGCCGAAGTAAACAACAGTTACGGCTCGTTCAATACCTGGAAGAACACGTTAAAAGCGGGCACTGGCTTGTTGGGTGATCATTTTACAACCGATGTTCGTTTGTCAAACATAACCAGCGATGGATTTATTGACAGGGCTAACTCTGATTTAAAATCGTTTTATTTTACAACCGCCTACCTTGCCAGCAACACAAGTTTGCGACTCAATATTTTTTCGGGGAAAGAAAAAACCTACCAGGCCTGGTACGGTGTTTCCGAAGAAGATTTAAAAACCAACAGGAGGATTAATTACGCCGGCACCGAAAAACCAGGCAGCCCGTACGACAACGAAACTGATAATTATAAGCAGGATCATTACCAGTTGATTTTTAATCAAAACATTGGCCGTCACCTTGTTTTTTCAAACACCATTTTTTTGGTTAAAGGAAAAGGTTTTTATGAACAATACAAGGCCGGTGAAGATTATGCTGCTTATGGTTTGCCCGATAAAATAGTTGGCCCGCAAATAATTACAACCACAGATGTTGTGAGGCAGCTATGGTTAGACAATGATTATTACGGCAACGTATTTTCATTACAATGGAAAAAAGAAAAAACTGATCTGCTCCTCGGGGGCGTTGTTACAAATTACAACGGCAAACATTTTGGAGAAGTAATTTGGGCCAGTAATGGGATGAATGAACCGACACATCGCTGGTACGATTTGAATGCAACAAAAACTGATTATTCCGTTTACACAAAAGTAGAGCAGCGTATTACCAACGGCCTTACTGCCTTTACTGATTTGCAATACAGAAACGTACAGTACGATTTAAATGGTTTTAGAAACAATCCAGCAATTGTTTCAAAGAACCGCTACGGCTTTTTTAATCCAAAACTTGGACTGACGTATGTGAAAAATAATTTTACGGCTTATGCCTCGTACAGCATTGCAAACAAGGAACCGAACCGCGATGATTTTGAAGCGGGCCTATTGCAACAACCGAAACCCGAACGGCTGAACGACTTTGAAGCTGGCATTGAAAATAAAAGTGCAAAATGGAACTGGGCGGCCAACTTATACTACATGCAGTATAGAAATCAATTGGTACTTACCGGAATGATAAATGATGTTGGTGCCTATACAAGAACAAATATTCCACGGAGTTACCGGCTTGGTGTGGAAGTGCAAGGTGGTGTAGCTATCAATCGGTTGTTATCTGCTTCAGCTAACATAGCCATTAGTAAAAACAAAATAAAAAACTTTACCGAGTACATTGATGACTACGACAACGGTGGCCAAAAAACCAACCAGTACAATGAAAGTGATATTGCTTTTTCGCCTGCCGTTGTTTCGGCTTTTACCATAACAATGTTGCCGGTAAAACAACTGAGTATTGATCTTATTGGCAAGTATGTTGGCAAACAATATTTAGATAACACAGCAAGCAACAATCGTAAATTAAATGGCTGGTACACGCAGGATGCAAAAGCCATTTACTCTTTCAGTAACAAGGCCGTCAAAAATGTATCCATCATTTTCGGGGTAAATAATTTGTTCAATAAAAACTACCAGCCCAACGGCTATACATTTAGTTACTACTACAATAACGCATTAACAACCGAAAACTTTTACCTCCCCATGGCGGGAAGGACCTGGATAGCTGGTGTGCAAATAAAGATTTGAAAGGGGCAGTTAAAACCTGGAATACGATAAGTGGGTTGTTATAACAACTTTGCCGCAGCCCTGTTACCTATACCGGTCGGTTGAAACAGGCCCGCCACCCATTCATATTTACAATTCTTATTTTGTACTTTCACTTCACTAAATTTTTAAACTGTTCTCCCCCCTGTGTAAGCACCAACCGTATTACTTTCCAAATCATCAATAGCATTCAATGGAAAATAATCAATCATCCTCTGTGCAAAAAAAAGAAATGAAAGAAGTGCTGGCCTGGCAAAACAGGTTGCTGCCCTGGATGATTGCTGTACCAACTATTTTAATCGGAACATTCATTGTTTTAGCAACCTTGCAGTTAAACAGGTTTGAAAGTTTTGTGTACCAGGATGAAAACAAGAAAGCAGGCAGGTCGGTGCGGCCTGGTTCTTCCAAACCCGATTCACCAGCGGGAAATAATGCCGCATTAATCAAATGGGAAACGCTGGTTAAAATGGAAGAGTACAGTATCGACCGCAGGTACAACCAGGGTGGTGTGTTATTGATGTCGCGGATCTACATAAAATACTTAGGCTTTTTTACGGGGATGATATTAGCCATTGTTGGTTCCGTGTTTATCATTTCGAAACTGAAAGAAGATGTATCGGAAATTGATGGCAGTATAACCGAAAAAACAAAACTCAAACTGGTGTCGTCGTCACCCGGTGTAATATTCGGTGTGCTGGGTACCGTGTTGATGATGACAACCATTCTCACCCATTCGGAAATAAATGTAAAAGACATGCCGCTGTACCTTAATACCTACAACCTGGGGCAAATACAGAGTGGAGATCCTGTAAAAATCACTACTAAAAAAAGTAAAATAGATTCGGAAGCGGTCGAAAATTTCAACATGGAAACAGATACAACCACCAGTACCACGGTTCGATAAATGATTGCTCATTTTAAAATCCTTTTTATGCGAACAATTATTCTATTTCTCGTGATTTATACAGTCACACAATTTCCCGCAGTCGCACAAAAAAAGGTTGACCGAAAGTATTTCATTCAACTTTTGAATGCCGGCGAGTACGATAAAGTGTTTGACACCGCCGTTAAATTGCGCAAGCAGGTTTATGGCAAAAACGCCATCATTGATTATTTCATTGCAAAAAGCCTGTGCCTCGACGGTCATACAAAAAAATCAACCTACTGTTTCAATTGCATCATCAAAAACTTCCGCTTGTCGGGCAGCAAAAAGATTTTTATCGAGCAGGAAATTAGTTCGTGCAATGCCCCGTCAACCGCAGCGGATGACGAACTGGTAGCCACACCAAATTTTAATTACATCAACAATGTATCGTTGCCCGAGGCCAGTGTTAGCGGTAAAATGGGAAAGGTGTATGATTGCTACAGCCAGAACCAGACCATGAATTTTACCGAAGCTATTTCGCTTGATGAATTGGAGCAACGTTTGTTCGCCATTGACCAAACAACTAAGGCCGTACAAAAAATTAAGACCATTTTAAACAACAATTACAAAACCGATATCAGTGGCAGGTACATAATCGTAACCACAAAAGAAGTTCCTTTATCGGATAATAAAGTAAGCCCGGTAGCCAAAAGTTTAGAACAGGCATATAAGTTCTTTGTTAGTTTTTATGGTTTACGGCCCCCCGATAAACTTATAACGGTTTACATTCTACCCAACAAAACTTCGTTGCGGCAAACAGCACAGTTGGTGCACGGCATAGCCCTCCCCGATCCAAACATTGGCTACTCAAACCTCACCGATTTAAGTTTGCTCGGCCTGGGCGATGCGGAGCAATTAGGCACTTTGTACCATGAGCTTTTTCATTTGATAATAAGAACAGACGTGGGCGATATACCGGCTTTCCTCGACGAAGGATTAGCAAGTTTGTATTCGGTTAGCAAATGGGAAAGTGGTGTGCTGGTTGGTGATAACCGCCCGTGGCGGCTAACCGAATTGGAAGAAGCAAAAAACACCAGGGATGTACAGTTGCAAATACCGGCATTGGAGAAATTGATTAACTATAGCTGGAACGAGTTTGATGGAGTGGAAACAAAAAACGTTTGCCAGGTGGCGGTAAATTATTCGCTGTCAAACTTTTTAATGATTTACCTGCAGGAAAAAAACCTGCTGCAAAAAATGGTGACGGCTTTTAAGAACCGGCCTTTTGTTCCGGAAGATGACGCAGCACCAAAAACAAATCTGCAGCTTTTTGAAGAAGTAGTGGGCAGTAAGATAAAAGCTTTTACAACAACATTTGACGACTGGTTCAAAACCAAGTACAACTTTAGTTTGTATGGTGCTAACAGTTCAGGAAGCAGCAGTGCTGTAAGTTTCCCCGGGCTTTTTGAGAATGCCCGCATTTTGTTGGCCGAGGTGGATGAAAAGATTTTTAAGTTTCGTGAACCGGCGAAATTTAAATTGCTGAACAACGAACTAACCACCATTGAAGGTGATCATCGAAAACTATCGCTTCGTAACAGCATCAATAGCAATGCGCCGATGAATGTGCAGCAATCGGTGCAAACCAATATCGAGGATGCAGACAGCAAAGCAATCAGAATGCGCCTTGAAGCATTTGAAAAAAAATTACGGACAATGATATTTGATGCCTCGCCAAAAAAGGCAAATTAGCTTCCTGCTCAAATTGTGCGCAAAACTTTGTGGGGACGCCCGAAGATCACTAATCTTCTTTCGTTTTTATTTTCAACCTGTAACGCAACACAACATCATCGTTATAAAGCAGGTGAAGCCAGTTGACATCGTTCGCCTGAACAACATGCGTGTACAAAACTTTCTTTTCACCCACGGTTGGCTGCAGAAAAACCGATGATGCCGTTTCGGTAAAAACACTGCTATCCGAAAATGAAGCAGGCGAAATTTTTTTATCGGCATCCACATTTTGTACGGCCAATTCAATACTAATCGTGTCGCCAATAAATGCATCTACATAACCGCGGGCAAATTTATTTCCTCTTATACTGTACTTATCAAAACACCGGTAGCGAAAAGGGGAAGCAGCAAATTCGGTTATAGTGGGAACATTGGGTAGTAATGCCCAGCGCAAATCTTCGGGGTAATGGTCGTTGATAAATTGCTGCGGAGGAGTAAGAAAATAGCGTTCATCCAACTGCCGCACAAACTGGTTTTGATAATTGATGTAACCGCTTGCCCAGGTAGCGTCAAGCAAATGCCAGGTGCTGTCGATAAACACAGCGTTCCAAGTATGGTTACTGCCAAACCTGGTTTTGCCTGTTACCGGTGGCGAGTACCCGAAAATTATCTTTGACTGCAAACCCGCATAATCGCACAAAATTTTGAACAGCTTGGCGTAGCCTTCACATACAGTTGCCTTCCGGTGCAGCACTCTAATCGCTGTCATCTCATCACCACTCTTCCATACGGTCATGGTATCCGTCGGGTCGGGTTGGGATGTTGGTCCTTTCCAGGTTTTGCTTTTTTGATAAATAGCCGTGTTATAGCCAATATGAAACGTTATCCAACTAAATATGGCACGTACTTTTTGCAGCTCGTTGGTAAATGGTGCCGTGATTTTGTAGGCGAGCGAATCAGGCGTTGTGGCCGATACGTTTTCAACAAACGCATCAATGTGGTTAAACGAGGCATCGCGGGTTTGCGCAAAGCAAGTAGTGGAAAATAAAAGGAACAGCAGTTTCAGGCAATGTTTCATGCGCTTAAAAATTACAGGGCAAATTCAACTTTATTTGGTAAACACAAAGTTGGTTTAACAATTGAGCTGGAAGCGAAGGAGTTAATGGAACAGCTACCCCGAGCAGCAAAAAATTTTGTACGCTCCCCCATCTCCACTGACAATCGTTAGGAATATAACGACGTAAAACCCCTGTTGTGGACAATCGATGGCTTCCTATCTTGTACCAAAATAATCCTATGAAAATTTCACTATTTCTAATTGTATGCGCTTCTGTTTTATTTGCCTGCAAAAAAGATGATACAACCGTGAAAGTAACGTACAAGGTTACCGGTTCGCAGGTTGATCAATTTAAAATTACCAATGGCAGCAACGAGCAATGGGTAAAGGTTCCCTTCACCGGCACCAGAGATACTACCGTTTACATTCCCTACGGCACCAATGTAAAATTAGATGCCAAGGCCGATGGAGCGGCTCCACTTGCCGGCACTATTTATATTAATGATAAACAGGTAGCTATGTTAACCGATACCGATAATGACGGCGATAATAAAACCCAGGTAAAAGTTGATTACGCTATACCCGTGCAATAATTTTACAACACAGGACAACCACTTCCATCCTCTGCCACAAGCAGTGGATTTTTTGTGCGCTTTGTTTTTTGCTGATGCGCTTCAATGCAAGTTCCTGGTTTTATGATTGTGCTCGCCCTCATCATAAACATATCAACCCCCCGTTTTCAACCCAAACATTTTGGATAAGATGCCATCAAATCCTTCGTAACTTTTCGTTGCTAAAACGCACAAAATGAAAAATGTAATTACCAGCATCGGCGTCCTCCTTCTTTTTATCAACCTTACCAGTGCACAAAACTCTACGGGCACAAAAAGTACCGCTTTAACAGCAGGTGCAACCTTGCTTTTCACACACATCAAAACAAAGCTAACAGCAACTGAAAAAAATACCATTTTTAAAACCCTCGAGCTGCAACTATCGCCCGATAAAAAAAGTTTTGTAAGTGCGGAGGTACCCGTAGACGTTACGGTCTATCCAACCGATATGAATAAGGATGGGCAGGAAGAAATTTTCGTTGTGCTTTCAAGCGTACAATTGTTTGGTCATGCCGGCCAAACCTTCTTCGTGTATATAAAAAATAAAAAAGGTACCTATACACAGCATGGCGATACGGGCCCTGGCTCACCTGTAATTTTATCTACAAAAAACTTGGGCTACCCCGATATACTTGTTGGGGGACCGGGTTTTACTTTCCCGGTTTACAAATGGAATGGCAGCGACTATATCTACGCAAGGAAAATGAAAGACGCGGCAATTACAAATAAGAACTCAACTGATATAGCAGCATACAGCAAGCGGTATACCGATGCACAAAAATGATTGACCTGTTTCCTTGATTACGAGGCTGCCAGAACTCCGTTAATTTCTAAACTCCTGCGAGATCATCAGGCCCCTGATACCCCCATCTAAAATACCAATGCCCAAACGGCCAAATGCCGGCTTTAAAATATTGGCCTTATGGCCAGGCGAATTCATTAAACCCTGGTGGCAAATATTAAGTGTTTGTCCCAACGCAAGGTTTTCGCCTGCGGTTACAAATTTTACCGAAGCTTTTTTCATTCGGTCAAAAGGGTCCAAACGTTCGGGTGTGTAATGCGAAAAATAACCACGGGCAAACATGTCGTGCGAGTGAGCCCGGGCAACAGGCACCAACTGTGCATCGGCTATTAATGGCTGTAGCCCTCTGCTGGTTCTTTCTTTATTAACCAATACCAGCATCTCTGCTTCAAGGTCGGGCCGGGGTACGGCATCGGTTACAGTAAAATGTAATTGTACCGTTTCATCCGTGTCGGGTTTTACAGTAAGATTGTTTAGTGTTTGCCTGGAGGCATCGGCAAATATGGGCGAAAGCTTATCATCAATCCAGGCAACCCCGCTGGCTAAGGTAGCAGCAAACTGGCTGCTTTTTGTTTGTGCCGATAAGCGGGCCGAAACAGGCATGGCCAGCAGCAGAGCGGCTACAACGGTAGCAAATAAAAATCCATTTACCAGGCCGGGAAACAAGCCAAAAAAACGGTTAATGCCATGCTCATGCGCGGCAGGTGTTGTGTTGCGTAAAAACCGGTTGAAAATAAAAGCAAGAATAATCCGGGCGAAAAAAATGGCGATGATGAATGCCAGTGGCAACGTCCATACACCCAGAGCAGGAAAAGCATTGCTCAAAATTTCTCCGCAATATTTATAGGTAACAAAGCCGGCTACTAAACTTCCAATCCATATGAGCAAATCAGAAATGCCCAAAATAAAACCTTTCCTCCACCCCGCCCACATGGCAAGCAGCACTACTGCAATCAACCCCGCATCTATCCAATTCATAAAAATTCCTTTTCCATTTCAAAACAAAAAACATGCTATTAAAACCAGCGGCCTGGCAACAGATTTTTGTAGAACATTCTCCTGATTTTTCGGCTAGTAACTAATGGCTTCGCATCATCAGGGATGCAAAAGACTTTTTTCCTTACTGTTCATCAGGAACGTTTTTCTACCCGCCTTTATTATCATCGTCGGCTTCATTATCCTCCGGTTCAATCTCGTATTGATAGTTATTTCCAGTTTCCTCAACGGCATCGGCGTTTCTAAAGTCGCCTTCGCATGGTTGCTCTGATTGGGTTGGGGTTGCCGGTGCTTGTGGCCTTTGCGAGGGATTTACAGGCGTACCGGTTTGGGGTTTTTTATTGTTGTCCATAAAAAGCATTTTGTACGTTGATGAAAAAGAAATGCCACGATTGGTGACTGGCTGTTGTCAAAAACTTTTGCGCGGGCGGTTTTATTTTTCTTTTCTGATTGAAGAAGATGAACGTACGGAGAACCAGGCCCGGTAAATCTGGAAGAATTGACTCGGGCTGCCCTTAAATACGCTGATAATCAAGTTTTAAAAAGAGGTCAATCATTTTGTTGTACTCTTCCTTGGTAATTGGTTTTTGAACCACCATTGCGGCGCCCATTTCGCGACCGCTTTTCTTCAAAACATCATCAGCGTAAGTTGAGTAAATCATTACGGGAATACAACTGTAACGTTCATGTTTTTTTAGTAATTGCAGGGTGGCCAATCCTCCTCGTTTGGGCATGTTCTGATCGAGAATAATGAAATGAGGCAACTCATTGTTAGCAGCGATGGACTCCAAAACATGAAACAGGCAAACACCATTTTCAACCGGCGGCATTAATTTAAGGTCGGTGCGGTGCCTCAGAAAATCGTAAAAAAGTTCCTGGTCATCCACGTCGTCCTCCGCCAAAAAAATCCTGATTAAATCCATTCGGTTCTCCTCTGAATATTTATGCAAGTGGTAAAATAATTTTAAAAATAGAGCCCTTTCCTTCTTCGCTGTCGGCGGTGATTAGACCATGATGCTTGTCAATAATCTTTTTTGCAATGGCCAGTCCTATCCCGGTGCCCTCAAATTTATCTTTCGAATTTAATCTTTCAAAAAGCGCAAAAATATTTTCCAGAAATTTCTCTTTGTCAAAACCAATTCCATTGTCTTCAATAGTTAGCAAACAGAACGGCCCAGCGTCGGCAACAATGCTTTCAAACGATTTTGTAGCAACGAGACAGGCCTTGACGGTAATAACGGGCGTCACATTTTCTTTTGTAAATTTTAAAGCATTGCTAATAAGGTTTTGAAACACCTGCCTGATTTGCCCCCTGTTTGCCCGTATTGTGGGGAGGGGCGCCACCTGCACCTTTGCATTTTTTTCCTCAACCATTAATTCAAAGTCTTCCAGCAATTCGGTTAGCAGTTCATTGAGATCAACACTTTCAAACACTTCGCTGTGGGCCGATAGCCGGGAGTAATTAAGTATGTCGATAATCAGGGTTTTCATTCGCCGCGATGAGTGAATTACTTTCGACAGGTATTGCTGGTTCTGTGCACTCATGCCACCCTCGTTATCCTGGATAAGGGTAGAAAATATTTGAATCTTTCTGAGTGGTTCCTGCAAATCATGCGAAGCTACAGAGGCAAACTGCTGCAGGTCGTGATTGCTTTCTTCCAACTCTTTATTCACCCTGGCCAACTGCAAATTATTTTCTTCAAGCAGTTTCTGCGATTTCTTTTGAGCTGATAGGTCAGTGATAATAATACTGAGACACATGCCCTCCTCCAGATCTAATGCTGTTAAGGAAAGCTGCACAGGAACAACCGAGTGGCCTGATATCAGTAAAAGCTCCTCTTTAGCATCCACCGTCCAGCATTTTTTAAAAAGGTTTCCGTACAGTGTTTTATTTTCTAACGCGACAAAATCCTCAAAGGAAACACCGATCACTTTCGACGGTGGACATTGCACGATGGAGGCAAACTGGGAGTTACTGTAAAGTATGGTTCCGTTGGTATTTAAGGTAACTGCACCCTCATTCATTTTTTCAATAAAAACGCGGTATGTATGGTCGGCGGTTTTGAGTGTGTATAGCTGGTGGCCATCACCATCATTTACAATGATTGCATCTACCTGGCCGGTACGTATCGCGTCAATCGTTTCGTTGGCTTCATTCAATTGAAGTTGCAGCTCTTCCAACTCTGCTTCTAATGCCGCTACGTTTTGTACTTTCATTTCTCCCATAACAAATCATTCGGTCACGCCAAGCGCTTTTAAAACTTTTAAGGTATCAGAAAGGTCGCCGATCAATTTCCGTTCCGGCAGCGGAGCTTTTTTTATCAGCATGGGCAAGGCAACCAGCTCCTCATTTTTTGCCAGTAAGGGTTGCTTATAAACATCTATAATTTCCAGGCAATAGCGGCCGGGCAAATGAGTGTCGCAAATTTCTTTAACGTTGACAATGGCCCTCAGAGAATTGGGAGATGCACCCGAGACGAATAAACGAAAAACAAATTGCTCCGCATTAAAATCATCCCCTCTGAATTCGCCTCCCTGGTCTTCCGCTTTCTTCATTCTATTCGTTTACAGGCTTCAGGTTAAGGCCCACCAAAACTTTTTCTTCATTGGATAAATCGCCAATAATTCTCCGTATGGGTACAGGCACTTTACGTACGAGCGTGGGGATAGCCAATATTTGATCGCCTGCAGCCAGTTGAGGATGCACCATCAGGTCAACCACCTCGAGGGTATATTTATCTACAAGGTGCTGCTCGCAGTACTTTTTTAAGTTTGCTATTGCAGCTACGGATTTTGGCGTATTGCCCGCTATGTATAACCTAAGCTCCCATTTTTCTGCCTTGGGTTTTGAAACTTTGATGTTTTTTACCTTACTTTCTTTTGCCATTGATAAACTTATTTAGAGCGTTTTTGCATTAATTGTTTCCTGTTTTTTTCCATTATCGCGCCACGCAAGTCTTCTTCCAGGTAGGTTTTGCTTAGTTCTTCCTGTACCGAATCAAATTCCTCATTTAACGAAGAAATTTTAGCCTCCAGCACTTTGCGTTTGCGTCCAATTTCCCGGTCTTTTCTGCTTAAGGCATAAGTACGAAGCTCTGCGCCTGTTGCCTCATCCAGTTGTTGCGCTTCTCTTGCCGAACCAATAAGTACACCATTGGCGCCAAGGTAAACGTCTACCAGGTGCAGACCATCATCAGTAATTAAAAATTCTCTTACCTGGTTCGAATGCTTCATGCCTCTCGACTTCATGATGTATAAACCGCGGTTACGTTCTCCATTCGATTCTATGTCCCGTACAGTAATCCACGCATCTACCAACGAAGACACACCCTCATCGGTTTGATCATTTAAAACAGTATTAAAATTCAGGGCGGTGAACATCACGGTAATCTGTTTCGACTGTAAGAAATCAATCAGCCGAATCAGGATGGATTTGACATCGGAAACCAAACCGGCCGTAATCAAATTAGTGATGGGGTCGAGAATAACGGTGCGTGGTTTAAACTGGTTTATTTTTTTATGAATGGCAACGAGGTGCATTTCCAAACCGTATAAAGTTGGCCTCGACGAATGAAACTGTAGCAAACCAGCATCAACATGCTGTTGCAAATCAAGGCCGATGGATTTCATGTTACGCACGATTTGTTGTGGCGATTCTTCAAACGCAAAATAGAGACACCGTTCCTTTCGTTGGCAACTGGCGTTGGCAAATGTGGCGGCAATACTGGTTTTACCTGTACCCGCAGTGCCCGACACCAATATTGAACTTCCGCGAAAAAATCCCTTGTTTTCTAACATATCATCAAGGGCAGGAATGCCCGAAGCAATCCTTTGGGTTGATACCTCGTTATTCAATTGGAGCGAGGTAACGGGCAATACAGAAATACCTTCGCCGTCAATTAAGAAAGGATATTCGTTTGTGCCATGCGTGGAGCCGCGGTATTTTACTACCCTTAACCGGCGTGTTGAAATTTGATTAGACACCCGGTGATCCAGTAGTATCACACAATCAGAAACATACTCTTCCAGGCCATGACGGGTTAGGGTGCCTTCTCCTTTTTCTGCCGTAATCATTGCGGTAACACCTTTTTCTTTCAGCCACCCAAAAAGCCGCCGCAACTCGGCCCTTAATATTCCTTCATTTGAAAGACCACCAAACAAATTTTCAATAGTATCAAGCATCACTCTTTTGGCGCCAATGCTGTCAATAGCATACCCCAGCCTTATGAACAAGCCATCCAAATCATACTCTCCGGTTTCCTCAATTTCATTACGTTGAACGGAAACAAAGTCAAGTTTAACTTTGCCCGCCTTCTGCAATTTTTTTAAATCGAAACCAAGAGAGGCCACATTCATTTCCAGGTCTTCACTTTTTTCCTCAAAGCTCATGATAACGCCGGGTTCGCCATACTGTAACGCACCCCGCACGATAAACTCAATTGCAAAAAGAGTTTTGCCTGCTCCTGCCGAACCGCATATGAGGGTAGGTCGGCCTTTTGGTAAACCACCTTCGGTTATTTCATCGAGCCCGCTAATACCCGTGGGTGATTTAGGCAGCTGTCGTGATACTGGTACTATTCGTTTTGATTGTGGCGCCATAAATAAATTAAAATTTCAAAATTGCATGTATAAATATTGGTGCACCAAAAACTCGAAAATGCTGATTTTGCATCCCCAACTTTTTTAAATTTGGGCATTCAAGCTCATTAATAAAAAACTATGCCGCTGATACGCATGTTTCGGTGATATTTTAACACACGGTCCAACTTTTTGACGCGAATTAACATGTACGACCGTAACTTATCCCACCAAAATTCTACACTTGTACACTCAATCAGGTTCGTATCAGGTTCCGTAACTTGTACTAAACTTTTGGTTAGTAATAATCCAAACACTGATAGTTCAACCACCAAGTTCCTCTATGGCAATTGAAAATAAACACAGGCTCACCTCCTCGGCAGAGAAAGAATTATTAACAATTTTGGAGGCCCGCTTTGAGCAAAATAAAGTGAGGCACGCTGGAATAGATTGGAGTGATGTGAACACAAAACTGACAACATCATCCGGAAGATTAAAACTCTGGTCACTTAACGAAATGGAAAAAACTGGTGGAGAACCGGACGTTGTTGTCCCGATAGCTATCGGGAACGATAAAGCGACTACCGAATACACCTTTTTTGATTGTTCGGCCGAAACTCCTGCCGGTCGCAGAAGCGTTTGTTACGACCGCGAAGGTTGGCTGTCGCGTAAAGAACACAGGCCAAAAAATAACGCAGTTGATATGGCTGCTGCCATGGGCATTGAACTTTTAACTGAAGATCAATACCGCCACTTGAATACGTTTGGAACATTCGATAACAAAACCTCCAGTTGGTTAGATACACCCGCTGCCATTAGAAAACTAGGTGGCGCCATCTTTGCCGATTTCCGATACGGACGGATTTTTGTGTATCACAACGGTGCACAGTCTTACTATGGTGGCAGGGGCTTTAGAGGATTACTACGGGTTTAGAAAATTCCCCTGTAAATGTTTTGATTTACGCGACGGATGATGGCGTAACTCCGTAAAATTTTTTAAATGCTTTGCTGAACGTAAACACATCGGGGTAGCTACAGAGCATGGCTACTTCGGTTACAGAATGTTTTTTTTGCAGTAAAAGATCCTTGGCCAGCTGCAGTTTTTTTTCGGTAATGTATTGGTAGGGCGTTTGTTCAAAAACTTCCTTATAGCGACGGAAAAAATGATACTCCGACATGGCACAGAACTCAGCTATCTCCTTTATTTCAGTGATCTCTAAAAAATGCTGATCCATAAAGTCCCTGGCCAGTTGCAGCCGTCGGAATAATTCTTTTTTGGTAGATGGTCGCACTGCGTTGATTTGGGTGATGAAGAGATAATTTCGATACTCGAGCCGAACAATATTTTCACTTAGAGAGAGAAACCATTCTTTATTAATCTGGGGTTGCAGGCCTATGGCAACTGTTGCTGCTAGTGGCAATAGTTGGTTTGCAATAGAGGATGATTGCACCGGGTTTACAGTTTCATAAAATGATGGCTGCTTAAAGTAGCCTGCCAGGTAATTATCAAAGTTTTCATTTTTGTCGGTGAGTACAGTAAATGTTTCAGCCATTGTGTTGGCGCAAATGTCAATGCAGATACTCTTTACGGTTTGCCGGTTATCGAAATAGGCTTTTACATCATTTTGTTTACAGCCCAGCAAATAGTTTCCGGCATCAACCCGGTGCTCCCTGCCTTCCACGTTGTAGTAGATGCATTGGTCCAAAACATATTTTAGGGAAAAATTTCTAAAAGCGTTGGTTGTAAACCATTCGTTTAATTCGGAGTAATAAACAACATCGCAGTTAGCGGGTTTATTCAGCGAAAATTTATTGTGCTCATTAATTTTTTCAAAAAATTGCATGGGCTGTTTTCTTTGTAAAGAGAAATAAATGCTCCGTAAATGCTGCACAACCTGTAAGGCAATATTACCGTTTATCATTAACCAAAATCTCTTAGCAGCATTTGACAAACCCAGTCAATAAATCTAAAAACCAATCATACAGCGATTAATGTTGCCATATGCATGCTTTACGTTTTCAATTTCATGCTACATAAAGAATGTAAAAATTTTGTGAAGCTTTTTATCTGATTTTGTTGCCTTCTCAAATCAAAACCAACAGCATGAAAAAATTAAGTTCATTGATTTTCGCCTGCTTCATTTCTTCTATAATGATGGCACAAACAAGGCAGGTGTCGGGTAAAGTTTCCGACCCGGATGGTAAGCCCGTACCATTTGCAACGGTTACGGTCAAGGGAACAACCAATAGTGTGGGTGCCGATGCAAATGGTAGTTATTCCATTCAGGCAGAACCAAACGTAACGCTAGTTTTTAGCGCCTCCGGTTATCAGCCTGTCGAAACAAATATTGGTACAAGCACAGTAGTGAATGGATCATTGGCAGCCGCCGCCGTATTGAATGAGGTGGTGGTAACGGCAATGGGCATACGCCGCGAAAGAAAGGCTTCGGGCTATGCTATTTCCACTGTACAGGCAAAAGATATTCAGGAACGGCCCGAAGGCGACATTGGCCGGATACTCACGGGCAAGGCACCAGGTTTAAATGTGTTGAACACAAGTGGTCTATCGGGTAGCGGCACCCAAATAGTAATACGTGGTATTAGCACAATAACAGGCGGAGATGTGGCGCCATTATTTATAGTAGATGGTGTTCCGTTTGACGGAGGTACCAATACACAAAGCAATTCCGCTACCGGGTTTTATTATGGTAATCAAACGTCCAGCCGGTTTTTAGATATTGATCCAAATAATATAGAGAGCGTAAACGTGTTAAAAGGCTTAAGTGCCACTACGCTTTACGGTGAGTTTGGTCGTAATGGTGTAATACTAATCACCACAAAAAATGGCGCCGGCCGCAGGGTAAACCGCAAGGCTGAGGTAACAGTAACCCAATCACTTTTTTGGAACCAGGTATCAAACCTACCCGACTACACAAAAAAATACGGCGGCGGTTTTAACCAGATTCCGTCAGCAGCCTTTAGTAATTGGGGTGCCCCTTTTAAAGATGTTCCAGACTCCTTCAATCATCCCTACAACCGGCCGGCGGTTACCGGTGCCTTACCACAATACGCCGGCGCAAAATATGCGTACAAACCATACAATAGTGTTGAAGATTTTTTTAGAACCGGGCTGATAAAAAGCACATCCATTAGTTTAGGTGGTTCAAGCCAAACGGCCAGCTATAACGCCAGTTACTCTTTTCTCAGTGATGAAGGTTTTACCCCCGGTAACAGTTTGGGTAAACACAATTTTGGCTTGGGCGGAAATATAACGCTCACTAATAAATTGGTGTTAACCGGTGCATTGAATTATGTGGTAACCGATTTTAAATCTCCATCTGTAGGTAGTAGCACGGGCAGCAGCACGGATGCTGGTGTTTCTGTTTTTGGAGATTTGATTTATACCCCAAGAAGTATTGATTTAATGGGCTGGGATTATATCAATCCAACGGACGGATCAACTGTTTATTATCGGGCAAATAATGGTATCCAAAACCCAAGATGGACGGTTGAAAATGCCACAACGCAACAAAAAGTAAACCGCGTGTTTGGCAACCTCCAGTTAAAGTATGAGTTGATGAGCGGCTTAAATGCCAGTTACAGAATTGGCATGGACACATACAGCGAAGAACAATTTTTAAGAGTGAACAAAGGTGGTGTTAGCGGTGGGCCTAAGTTCGTAAATGGTTTGTACAGGAACACGGGTGCTACAAATAGTATTTGGGATCACACAGGGATACTGAGCTACAATAAAATACTTAACTCCAATTGGAGCCTGACAGCCGATGCGGGTGTAAACTACCGGCTCGACAATTACAACCAGGCAGGAGAACTAAGCACCGGGCAATTGGTTTTCGGTTTGTTTGATCATAGCAACTTTATCAATCATGATGTACTTGCCGAAGATGGTTTTAACGACCTTGACTTTGTAAGCCAAAGAAAAAGCCTTGGCGTTTTTGGACAAACAACAGTTGGTTACAGAGATTTTCTTTACCTGAACCTGGGTGGCCGAAACTCCTGGTCATCAACTTTGGAAAAAGAAAACCGTTCGTTATTTTATCCAAACATTAGCGTATCATTCGTGCCTACTTCCGCAATGGAATCATTAAAAGGCAACACTACTTTTAATTACCTGAAGCTGCGTGCAAGTTATTCAACCAGTGCCCGTTTCCCTTCGCCATACGGTACACGTACCGGCTTAAATATTCAAACAAATGCCTTTGTTACGCAGGGTGGTGTAATTGTAAATGCCAACAACATTCCAAACGTGCTGCCCAACCCCGATTTGAAACCAGAGCTGATAAAAGAATATGAGGCAGGCATTGAGGGCCGGTTTTTCAACAGCCGCGTTAGTCTCGATCTTACCGGATATTTCAGAAGATCAACTGAGCAAATATTGTTGCGCCAGTTAGACCCCTCCACCGGTTATGATTTCGTAAACGTAAACGCAGGTTCGGTTGATAATAAGGGAATTGAAATTGCTTTGGGATTTGCCGCCGTGAGAGGAAAAGCCTGGCGATTGCAATTGGATGGAAACTTTACGCTCAACAGGAACAGGGTACACAGCATGCCCGATTTTATTAAACAAATTCCGCTGAACGGTTTTAGCAACCTTGGCCTCTTTGCATTAAACAATCAACCGCTTGGTGTAATACAGGGAACAATGTTGCAACGTGATCCTAAATCTGGTTTGCCTCTTGTTGACGACCAGGGATGGTATATCCCAACAACTCAAAGTGGAATCATTGGCAATCCAAATCCCGATTATAAAGTAACAGGTATCAGCACACTTTCTTACAAATCCCTATCGTTTCGCATGCAGTGGGACTTTACAAAAGGCGGCGACATTTATTCAACAACTGTAAGAGCTTTATTGGCACGTGGTGTAACAGCCGATCTTGATTTCGACAGATCGCTTCCCATAATATTGCCGGGCGTAAAACAAGATGGTTCGCCAAACGATATTCAAACCAGCGCAAGCAATGCATATTTTGAAAGCCTGGGTTTTGGCCCTAACGAAGTAAGTGTTTATGATGCAACGGTTGTGCGTTTGCGTGAAATGTCTTTGTCTTATGCACTTCCATCGGGCTTTTTACAGAAGTCTCCATTTGGAAATATTTCAATCAACGTGTCGGGTACCAACCTTTGGTATTATGCACCCAACTTTCCGACGCATACCAATTTCGATCCCGAAACTACTTCGCTTTCGGGCGGCGTAGTGGCGGGTTTTGAAAGACTGACCGGCCCTTCATCCCGTCGTATTGGTGTGAGCATCAGAGCAACTTTTTAATCACTAACATGAAACTTATCAGTATGAGAAAATTATTGTTTTTTATTTCAGCGGTTTTACTTTTTAGTTGCCATAAACAATTTGATAAGCTGCTTGAAAACCCCAGCCTTGCAAGGCCCAGGTCGGCCGATGTGGATTTATATTTAAATGTTGCACAAATACAATTCGCCAATTTTTTATCGTACTACGATGGTGTTGGCAACATTAACGGGGCATCGGACTATGGCGCCCAAATGATGCGCATGGAAACCGCCAACACAGGCTCTACCTATCCTGATGTTTATCAACCCGAAAATTTTGATCAGATGTGGGGGTTTGCCTATGAAAAGGTTTTTAAAAATATCAATGCCATGTTGCCGTTGGCCGATCAGCAAAAAAAATATACGCACCTGGCAATGGGCAAAATTTTAAAAGCATATACGCTCATCACACTGGTTGATTTTTACGGCGATGTACCTTACACCGAAGCCAACCAGGGTGCCGCCAATACCAACCCGGCCGCCGATAAAGGAAGAGCGGTTTACGATTCAGCAATCAACCTTTTATCATCTGCAGTTAACGATTTGAAAAAAGCACCGGCTGCCGCACCAACCAACGATCTTTTTTACGCCGGCTCACGTGCCAGGTGGACAACCCTTGCTAAAACCATACAACTGAAGGCATATATTCAAACAAGGCTAACCGATGCAAGCGTAAAAGCAAAAATTGATGCACTCCTTACTGAAAATGATTTGATAGATACGGAAGCGGAAGATTTTCAATTTCAATTTTCTACAAAGGATCAGGCGCCGGACAGCAGGCATCCAAAATTCATCAACAATTATGGTTCGGGTTTAGGTGCTAACGATTATTTAGGAACGCATATTATGTGGATGATGGCCGTGGAAAAAGGAATAACCGATCCGCGAATACGGTACTACTTCTTCCGGCAAACAACCGACATCGTTGCAGCCGTACCCAACGCAGTTAATTTTCAGTTTACCATTCCTTGTTACACCAGGGCACGGCCCGCGCACTATCCAGCCAGCATGCCGTTTTGCAATGTGGATGCTGGTTATTTTGGCCGCGATCATTTAAACAGCGAAGGACTGCCGCCCGACCAGCAATTGCGAACAACTTTTGGAGTGTATCCATCGGGTGGTAAGTTTGATAACGACGATGCAGTTGCTGTTAAGGCAACCGATGGCGCAAAAGGTGCCGGTATCATTCCAATATGGATTTCATCGTTCACCGACTTTGTAAAAGCAGAGGCTGCGTTAACACTAACCACCGCTGGCAACGCACGAACTTTTCTTGAAGGAGGCATCCGTAAATCATTCTCCAAAACTTTTGGCTTCCCTGCAAAGGTTGGCGTAACCGTTCCCACAAACAGGGTACCTTCTACAGCCGTGCAAAACAATTATGTAAACAATGTTTTGGCCGCTTACGATGCCGCAAGTGCCAGCGAAAAATTAAACATCCTGATGAAAGAATGGTACCTCGCCAGCTGGGGCAATGGAGTGGAGCCGTATAATTTCTACCGCCGCACCGGTAAACCCGACAACCTGCAACTGGCGGTGAATGCTAATCCAGGTTCTTTCATCCGGTCATTCTTTTACCCTGCGGTGTATGCAAACCTGAATAATAAAGCCACACAAAAAACTACAACAACCGTAAAAGTTTTTTGGGATAATAACCCCGACAACTTCATCAGATAAAAACTTACAAATGAAAAAATCAACACTTTTAATAACCGCCCTTTTTCTACTCATTAGCTTTTCTTGTAAAAAGCAGGAGCTGTTGTCAAATTTTGATAACCTGGGTGTGGGATCGTACCTAACACTTACGAAAAAGAATAACCTAACTATCGATTTTGCTAACCAGGCTACCAGTAAAGTAAGCATTGAGGTTGGCAGTAAAGGATCGGCTGTTGACAAGGTAAATATTTACGTAGTTGATGGTGCATCGCTTGATAAAACCAAATGGAAGCTGGTAAAAACGGTACCCTTTGCCGAAGGCGTAACACTCGAAGTATCGGCGGTTGAAATAAAAACCGCTCTCGGAGTAAACATAAAACCCGGTAGCACCTATACACTGTACAACGAAATTGTAACGAAGGACGGACGTAAATTTTCTTCGGCTAACATTGACCCTGACTTCGAAGCGCAGGCGGGTTATAACATGGCCATGTCTTGGGTAGCTACAACAACCTGTCCGTATGATGGAACGGTATTTACCGGAACATTTTTTATTACAAAGGATACCTGGCAGGACTTTAACATTGGTGATCCGGTGCAGGTGCAAACAGGGCCCGGCGCCAACCAAATTACCATCTTCGTTTACCCATCACCGGCATTTGGTACCAACAGAAGAGGTGTGGTGTTAAATGTAAATGCAGCTACCGGCAACGTAACCATCCCTACTCAAATTGTTGGCGACTATCCACCCGATACAGATATTACAATGGAAGGTGTGGGTACGGTAAACTCCTGTCAAAAATTGATTACACTCACAGGAATTAAGTTTGGGCAGGGTGGTGTAATACTTTACCCCGGGCCTTATCAATTAACGTTGAAACAGTAACATTTGTTTGCTCAAAACATAGCCGGGGTAGCGTAAATGCTGCCCCGGCTTTTTTATTTCTGACACCGTAGCCAATTTTTGATTTCATCATTTACATGTTTTGTGTTTCAAATTTCATGGCCCGCATACAAGTGTACTTTTTCCTGAAACATTTTTTTGATTTTGTTGCCTTTCAATCAAAACCAACAGTATGAAAAGAATTTATTTCATGGCTTTATTGCTATTGTTTGGTATTGCCTCGTGGGCTCAAACAAAAGTGATTACAGGAAAAGTAACGGATGAAAACGGCGCGGCATTAGCTGGTGTTACCATCCAGGCTAAAGGTGGTGGTACAGGTGTGTCATCGGGTGACGATGGCAACTACTCTATTACCATTCCCCAAAACACAAATACGCTTGTTTTTTCGTATGCCGACAGGGAAAGTAAAGAGGTACGTATTGGTACCCAGTCGCAGGTAAATGTTTCGCTAACAAGTATCGATAAATCATTACAGGAAGTAGTGGTTGTTGGTTATGGTACGCAAAAACGAAAATCGGTTACTGCATCCATTTCCAAAATTGATCCGAATGCTATCAGCAATCTTGTTACGCCAAGCATTGATAAGCAATTAGCCGGCAGAGCCGCTGGTGTGCATGTAACCAACCCGGGTGGATTAATTAACCAGGAACCACGCATTCGCATTCGTGGCGTTAACTCAATTAACTCAAGCCGCGATCCGTTGATTGTAGTGGACGGAGTGCCATTTCAAACAGGTGGTGTTTTGCAAAATGTAAACTCACCTAACAACGCAAACACGGTTGCTAATGGTAACGCAACTTCGGCAGTGTCGGGCATATCAAACAGCACCGGTATTTCTTCCGTTGCCAATACAAATCCACTCTCAAGCATTAATCCAAACGATATTGAATCATTCGAAATTTTGAAAGATGGATCGGCTACTGCCATCTATGGTTCACGTGCGGCAAACGGCGTAATACTCATTACCACCAAAAAGGGAAAGCAGGGCAAGATGAACGTTAATTACAACACCTGGTTTGGTGTTTCAAAACCGTTGAAAACCTACGACCTTTTGAACGCCGGGGAATTTGTTACCATAGCAAACGAACGGTACACAAATGCCGGTCAACCAATACAAGCCGTAATGAGTGCCGAAAAAACTGATACCGACTGGCAGGGAGTTGTACTCAACAAAAGTGCGTTTGCACAAAATCATTCATTGAGTATGGATGGTGCAAATGCCACCACTAATTATTTTATCTCCTTCAATTATCAAAACCAGGAAGGTATGATCATCACTAATAAATCGAAGCGGTATGCACTTCGAACCAACCTGTCGCATAAAATAAACGATTGGGTAAAAATTGGTAACACCCTTGCGGCTTCAAGAGTTGATGACAATGATCAGAACAATGGTGGTAATGCACTGGACGGGGCCATTGCCGGCGCACTGAGGGCTTTACCAAACGTGCGTGTAAAAGACCCGGCCAATCCTACAGGATACAACATTGTTCTGCCTACCTACGCAGCGCTTGGCCAGGACGCAAACTTGCGAGCCATTGAAAACAATTATTCCAACGTCGCCTTTTTATTGGCCAACAATATTTTTGCTTCCGAAAAATACTTTGTCACTGAAAACGCATACATAGATATCACACCGTTTCGCAACTTTACATTGCGCAGCCAGGGTTCTTTCGATCTGCAAACTTCCAGAGACCTGCTAACCTTCGACCCACGCCACGGATCGGGCCGGGGACCAAATGGTAGAGTGGATGATATTGACGTGTACCGGCATCGCCTGCTTTGGCAGAATTATATTAATTACACTTTTGGTTTTGGCAAGCATAGTTTTTTTGCCACCGTCGGTAACGAATTTCAAAGAGATAAGTACCGTTATAATTTTTCGAGAGGTACAAATGTGTCTGATCGTTTTTTTCTGCAGAACGGAATTGTGTCGGGCACCTTTGGTACGCAGGCATCGGGTGGTGGAGAATCGAGAGGTGGATTTATTTCCTACTTCGGTCGATTAAATTATGAGTTTGGTTCAAAATATTATGCACAGGTCTCGTTCCGCCGGGATGGTCAGTCTTCTTTGGCTATGGATAATCGTTATGGAAACTTTCCGGGGTTCTCGGTGGGTTGGCGTTTGTCGGAAGAAGGTTTTTGGAAAAACAGTGGCCTCAACAAAGTAATCAACGAATTTAAGTTACGTGGTTCTTACGCTGTAGTGGGCAACACACTCAGTGGCTTTCCTTATCTAAGTACATATGGTGCCAGCCCCTATGGTGCTATCAACGGAATCGCCATCAGCGCAGTAGGCAACAACCAACTGTTATGGGAAACGAATAAAAAAATTGATGTTGGAGCCGACATTGGTTTTTTCAACGACAAACTCAATCTGACCGTTGATTACTTCCGCAATAACAACGATAACCTTGTACTGGCCGCACCACTACCAAGTTCTTTTGGTGTGCCAACCAATTCTATCTTTCAAAACATTGGTACAATGGTTAACCAGGGCTACGAATTTTCGTTAACCGGAAATATTATTCGCAAAGGCGACTGGCGATGGTCGTCAAATTTTAATTACACCACCACCAACAACAAAGTGAAGTCGCTTTTTCAAAACCAGGATGTTATTTTACCCGGTACGAATAATGGTACCTACAACGTATTACGGGTAGGCGAATCCATCAACGCTTTGTTTGGTTATCAATACGCCGGTGTTAATTCGGGCAACGGTAATCCAATGTATAGAAAAGTAGATGGCACACTGATACAGGGCAATATCCCTACCACCACTTATCATGGAGTTATTCAGCCTGGTGATGCCACCCTTGGTGCTGCCACAACACTGGCCACTAACGACCGGGTGGTTTTAGGCAGCCCCGTGCCAACTTATTTCGGCGGCTTCGATAATACGGTAGGCTATAAAAACTGGGACTTCAATATTTTCTTTCGTTTCTCCGGGGGCAACGTAATCTATAATCAAACCGCGCAGGAAGTTTTATACAACCAGTTTTTTCAGAACAACGGAAAAGTAATTTTAAACCGCTGGCAGAAAGCCGGCGACGTTACCAGTGTACCACGGCAGTGGGCGGGCAGAGACAACTTTACAAATCTAAGCAGCCAGGCCTCATCGAGGTTTATTGAAGATGGCGATTACGTGCGCCTGCAAAATATTTCGATTGGCTACAATTTTAATGCAAACAAATTATCGGCGGCAACCAATAATAAAATTAAAACGCTGCGTGTATATGTGCAGGGGCAAAACCTTGCTACGTGGACGAAATATACCGGCCTTGATCCCGATGCATTTACCGAGTTTGGTTTAGACAATGCTTCGGTACCGCAAGCACGTTCTTTTTCAGCCGGACTAAATATTGGTTTCTAATCTTAAAAACAAAATTATGCGCAACAAACAATATTTTTTCTCCATTCTACTATTCGCTGTTACAACTTTTTCGTGCAAAAAAATTCTTGATGAAAAACCCATCACGAGCTTTGCAGAGGTAACCGCATTTACCACACCCGAGCGGGTGCAATTAGCCATGTATGGTGTATACGATGCTGCGCAAAGTGGCTTTTATGTTGGGAATACAATAAGAGGTTATCCTTTTGGTGCGGCCAATATTTCTCAGGGCGATATGCGGGGCGAAGACATGCTGAACCAGGCCCAGTTTTATGCTTTTACATATGAAGCTACTTACAGCAACACTTCGCCTAACAATGGTTTTATGTGGCAAACTTTGTACGCATTAATCAATACCGCTAATCTTACAATAGAAGGCTCAAACACTGCCGCTGCCAATGGCGTAATACCTGCAGCTACAGCAAAACAGTACGAAGCAGAATGCCGGTTTTTGCGGGCGATGGCGCACCATGAACTCTTGATTCATTTTGCCCGCCCCTATGCCGACGGTAACGGCTCGAAACCCGGAGTGGCTTTCAGAGATTTTGGTATCAATGGGCAAACCACGGTTGAAAAAGCACGTGCAATTGGTAGAGGAACAGTAGCCGAAAACTATACTAAAATTTTAGAGGACCTGGATTTTGCCGAAACCAATCTTCCCGATATTGCTAAAGACATAGCAAACACAAATATTCGCACATACCGGGCAAGTAAAGCCGCGGCCATTGCATTAAAAATGCGGGTTAAACTACACAAGCAGGATTGGAACGGTGTAATAACAGAAGGTGCAAAGCTGGTACCTGCAGCGCCACCGTTTGTAAGCCCCGTTGGTGGATGGACGTTAACCGCGTCGGCCGACGGACCATTTACAAACAACCTTTCGTTGGAGTCTATTTTTTCAATAAAAAATGATGCTAACGATAACCCGCAGGCCAATGGTGCATTGCCAAATATGTTGGGTTCGCCCGCATTAAACGGAAGAGGATTGGTTAGGGTAAGTCCAATAGCCTACAACCTGGCTGCGTGGCGTTGCGATGATTTGCGCAGAACACTTTTGTTAACCCAGGATGGAAGAAGTTATTACACTACCAAATACCGCGACTATGTAAACTGGAGCGATGCCACACCACAAATACGGTATGCCGAAGTATTGCTTGTGCTGGCAGAGGCGGAAGCACGGAACGGTGCTGTGGTAAATGCCAGGGCGGTGCAACTATTGAATGCAGTGCGCAACAGGGCCGTAACCGCGGCCGCAAATCAATATAGTGTGGCGAGTTTTGCAACAAAAAACAGTTTGATAAAAGCAATTTTAGACGAACGGCGGATTGAATTTTTAGGCGAAGGAAAACGTTGGGCCGATGTACACCGCCTGGGTGTTGATGCCGACTTTAGCACCAACGGCATACCTGCGAAGTTGACTTTTGCCAACGCCACGTTTGCCGCATACAATTGTGCAGCACCACCTGCCCTAACTTTTGGTATTGCGGCCATACCCTATAACGACTTTCGTTTTTTATGGCCAATACCCTTGGAAGAAGTGCAGCAAAATCCAAACATTGCACAAAATCCCGGGTACTAACTTTAACGCATCCCTCGTTCTTGTTTATAGAAAGTGTTGGCAACAACACTTTTTTTATTTTCTTACAGATTGATGAATGCGCTGTGCTACCAAAGTTTTTCAATCACCTGTTGGGTTATGAGTTAGGTGGTAAACATTTTGTACACGCTCATGCCATGTTGCAAAACTGATTTGTGCGCCAAGGGATATTATATCAACCGGAGTGAAGGATAAACTTCGTTTTGAAAAAAGATTTGTGATCGTCATCCAGTGCTGAGGCGTGAAAAAGTAGCGTTGATAAACTTATGGTGCATCACCAGGTGAGGTTTCGCTAAAAACATTTCGGGCTAGTGCATTGCGCGACGCCGGAAAGCTGAAAACCCAATCTGAAAAACATTACCATTTGAAAGGGTAGAAACATTGTATGATACATTCACAATAACCACCTAACACGGATTAATTTTATCGTATGCGTAGTTAGCGTTAAACAACCTATTTTTGATTTTGACAACACAATTTTTTTATTAGACACTAATAACATGAGTAAAGCTACCAAACCCGCAGCGCTGGAGCTGCAAACAGCCGAATTGAAAAACGCAGCTATGGTTTTTAGAGCCGTGAATAATCCCCTGCGCCAAAAATTATTATCGCTGATCCATCAACGTGGGCGGCCCAACGTTACATCGCTGTATAAAAAACTCCGGATTGAGCAGTCGGTAACATCGCAGCACTTAGCCATTTTAAGAAACTCCGGAATTGTAAATGCTGACAGGGAAGGAAAGTTTATTTTTTATTCGGTGAATTATAAAAGGCTAAAAGATATTCATGTGCAGGCTACCAATTTACTTGACATGAAAGGGGAAAAACCCGCAGCAAAAAAATCAAAATAAAAAGTTGCCCTGCTTCCCATGTATGGTTTTTTGCCGGTTGAACGAACCGGAAATTTTTATCTATTGCAATACAGGCATGTGCAGATAATGAAAAGCAGCTTTTCATTCAACTTAAGGTATAAAAAAACAAAGGCCCGATACAGACCTTTGTTTTTTTTATTTGAGTTGGACCATAAAATAACTACGCCGCTACTGCCTTCCCCGATTTTTTTGCTGATGCCTTTTTTTCACCGCTACTTTTTTTGCCCGGTTTTAAAATCACTTTAGTCCATCCATTATCCCTGTCGTCAAAATGTTTATACGCTTCTGGTGCTTCGTCTAAAGAAAGTTCATGCGAAATAATTTGCGAAGGCCTGGCCTTGCCTGCGGAAATGAGTGCACATAATTCGCGGTTATACGATTTTACATTTGCCTGACCTGTGGCTATCTTTTGTCCCTTCATCCAAAAATTGCCAAAGTCAAAATCCATGTGCCCTTTTTTCTGTAGTGTTTCTTTTGCCTTTGGATCTTTTGGTACAAATACACCAACCACGCCGATTGAACCGGTTGCTTTCACAGCCTGCACCAATTCGTTCATGGTAATGTTTGCATGTTCAACACCATGCTTATCGCAACACTGGTAACCCACACATTCGCAACCCGCATCGGCGCCCATGCCTTTTGTTTCTTCAAGCACCTGCTCAACCGCGGAGTGTTTCGAAAAATCAATTGGAATAGCACCTAACTGTTCAGCTAATTTCAACCGGTCTTTTTGATTATCTACAACCATTATTTTACTGGCGCCTTTGATCACTGCTGACATGGTTGCCATTAACCCAACAGGGCCTGCACCATAAATAACAACGGTGTTGCCGGGCTTAACACAGGCCAGCTCCGTTGCATGATATCCGGTAGGAAAGATGTCGGACAACATCACGTAATCATTTTCTTTTTCAATTGCATCCTCCGGTAGTTTTAAACAATTAAAATCGGCGTTGGGTACCCGCAGGTATTCGGCCTGTCCGCCGCTGTAGGGGCCCATTCCAGCAAACCCGTACGCCGCTCCGGCTGTGCCGGGATTCATGGTTAAACAAAAACCCGTAAGCCCTCTTTCGCAGTTAAGGCAATGGCCGCAGCCAATATTAAAAGGCATACAAACCATATCGCCCACTTTTATGTTTACTACCGCCTTGCCCACTTCAACCACCTTGCCCAGGTTTTCGTGACCCAATATTTTACCTTTCTCAACATCCGTTCTTCCCTCGTACATGTGCAGGTCCGAACCGCAAATATTTGTGGTGGTTATCCTAACCAGCACGTCAGTTGGCTCTTCAATTTTTGCGTCGGGCCTTTCAACTACACGTACGTCGTACGCCCCGTAATAAACAAGTGCTTTCATTTCAAAAAGTTTAATGATTAAAAAAACGTTGTTGGTAACAACAAGTAGAAAGCACACAAAGCCCGTACCATGCCAACTGAAATTACTTGCTGCTACAGTTACAAGCGGGCTTACCAACAAGTAGTATTTTACTTAAAAATGCCGGAGAGAAATTTGTGCAAGACAAAAACTTAGCGGTTTGTTGATTGCATGCGTGTTAACGCATAGTAATGTTTAAACAAAGGTTTCGTCATCTATCTACGGATTGCATACACCAGTTCATCTTCATAAACACCATTTTTAAAAATGGTTTTTTCAAAACGTCCTTCTAAAATAAATCCGGCTTTTTGCAGGGCTTTAGCCGATGCTATGTTTCGGCCGAAAGGCCTGGCGTAAATGCGGCTGATGTTCCAATTTCTAAAAGCGTATGCAGTCATTTGTTTTATGGCAATTGTAATCACCCCACGGCCCCAATATTCTTCTGCCAACCAGTATCCAAGTTCCGCATTCATCCGGTAAATATCGGTTTGCTGGTGTATGCCAATGCCACCGGCCGCAGCCCCGTTAACCTCAATAGCAAGTATGTTGGCGGGTAACACCTGTACTGCAGCATTTATAAAAGCTTTGGCATTGTCGAGTGTGTAGGGATGCGGAAAGCCATCCATCATGTTAGCCGCGATGCGTGGATTGTTGGCAATGCCTGCAAGTGTTTCAGCGTCGCTCATTTGCCAGGGGCGTAAATTAATTTGCATAAAAACTGTTGGAGGAAATAACCCGGGTAAAAATAATTTTAGTTCTAACCAAAACATAAAACGTTTTGAGCAAATTTCTCTGCACTATTGCCGTGTGCAGGCTGCCGGATAAAAATATCGAACAGTACCACTCTCAAAAAGATGCTCCAATGCTTTTGGCCCGCTTTTCGAATTCTGAACATCATCACCAATAAAAAATTACCTACCCATGAATACGTACAACAACTTCTCCGGAAACGGCAGATACACCATCAGTACTTCGGACAGCTACAGAGTGGAAGATTTAGCAGGCAAATTGAATTATCCCTACGAAGATATTTTACGGGCCGTACAGGAAGTAGGTTTTGAATGTGACGAAGTGGAGGAGTATATCCGCGACCGGTACAACAGGTGTTGAGGAAGTGAATAGTGCAATAGCAAAAACAGGGGCAGTTTTACGCTGCCTCTGTTTTTGCTATTTGCCAATCATCCGCCTGAAGATTGATTTCCTCGCCTTGCGTCGGCGCGACTACTGTTTTATAACCTTTTAGCTCAAGTCGGGCGGCAAATGATTGTTGAACACTTTCTTCTCCATGAACAAGAAAAATTCCTTTCACCTTCTCCACATCCTGGCACGAGAGAAATTGCTGCAGGTCGTCGGTGTCGCCATGTGCACTCATACCCTGCACCGATCCAACTTCGGCAAGTACTTTACAAGGAGTGTTGAAAATTTCCACCTCCCCGGCGCCTGCCAGCAAACGGCCACCCAACGATTTACTGCCACAGTAGCCTACCAATAAAATTGCGTTGTTTTTATTTTCAATGCAGGCGTTTATATGGTGCTTTACTCTACCGGCATCGGCAGTGCCGCTGGCCGAGATAATAACACAGGCTTTCTCCGAGGCGGTTAATTGTTTGCTCTCTTCCGCCGACTCTATGTACCTCAGGCCAGGAAAATGAAATGGATCATCGTCAATGGCGAGCACTTGTTGCAACCTGTCGTTAAATTGCCCGGTAAATTTTTTGATAGATGCCGTTGCCTTTAAACTCAATGGGCTGTCAACAAAGTAGTGAACATCGGGTAGGCGATGCTCAATACTTAACTGGTTTAAAGCATAGAGTACCTCCTGTGTGCGGCCAACTGAAAAAGCCGGAATAATTAACTGCCCTCCCTTTTTTACACAGGTTTTTATAATCCACTCCTGCAACGTTTCAATGATATTAAATCTAATGTCGTGGCGCTTATCGCCATAAGTGCTTTCCAAAATAATATAATCGGCTTGCGGAAATGGTACGGGTGGCTGCAGCAGCACGGAGCGGTAGCGACCAACATCGCCACTAAATGCAATGGTGGTTTCATTTCCATCCTCGTTTATTTTTAAAGTAATGGCCGCACCGCCGATTAAATGGCCGGTGTTGGTAAACACCACCGCAACATCATCCTCCACTACAAACCACTCATCATATTCCCGTATTTCAAAACGTTTCATTGCTTCTACCACATCATCAGCATTGTATAAAGGCTGGTATTCTGCCTGGTTAGTAGCCGCTCTTCTTTTGTTGATGTAATCCGTTTCGTATGTCTGAATTTCGGCACTGTCGTATAAAAGAATTTCGGCAAGATCTTTCGTTGCTTCGGTGCAAAATATCTTTCCGGCAAATCCTTCCTTAACCAATTTTGGAATAAGGCCCGAATGATCTATATGTGCATGAGAAAGAATGAGTGCTGAAATTTGTTTGGGGTCGAAGCCAAAGTTTTCGTTTAGCGCTTCTGTTTCATTACCCAGGCCTTGAAACATACCACAGTCGAGTAGAATTTTTGTGCCATTATTGTGGGTTATTAAGTGTTTACTACCGGTTACCGTTCGTGCTGCTCCGTGAAATGTAATTTTCATAATTGTGGAATTGCAGATTTCATACCTGATTTTTTTGGGTCGAGTGGACGGTCTGGCGGGTGAGCAAATTGGGTAATCAGATGACTGGTTAGGTAAGCTGATTTAGCGGTGTAAAATTTTAATGCCTGCGTTTCGATTTATTCATGATAAAAACGATGAGGTCAGTTGATGTTGTTTTAACCGGGCATGTTAAAAACATTTTTTGATACCTGCAGGTAAGAAGGCTGGTTGTAGAATTTGCTTTCTGACTTAAAGCGTGTCGCTCATCAAAATCTTCTTGTTAATACTACAGATTGTATCTACCTTTTTGCCTCAACCAAAAACTAATTGAAATGGATACTACCGTTTTATCAAACCTCAACTGGCTGCATGTATTGGTTGCAGCAATCGCTTATTTTATGCTCGGTGCAGTGTGGTACTCACCCTTGTTTGGGAAAAAATGGGTAGCCTACCAGGGCATTGATGTAAACAATCCGGATGCGAAATCGGGCATGGGGGCCATTATGGCTGGTTCATTTATTTTAATGGCTATTGCCACTATTGCATTGGCTGTGCTGGTGGAGAGATTACAATTAACACAGGCCATTTCGGGTGTAAAACTTGGTTTGCTTACAGGCCTTTGTTTTTCGGCCACTGCCATTTCAATTACTTATTTGTACATAAAAAAACCATTGGGCCTACATTTTATTGATGGTGGCTACCACATTGTTGGTCAAATTGTAGCTGCTATTATTTTATGTGTGTGGCGGTGATTTCAATCAGTAAGGAGTAATCAGTAATGAGAAATTAGAATACTGTAAAGTTGTTCAATCCTTTTACCATAAACTAAAAAAACCTGCGTGAAAGCAGGTTTATTCATTACTGATTACTGATAACTCATCACTCCACTTGTGTAATCTTCACCACATTTGTTGGCAGGTGTAGGCGCACAGGTGTACTGCCTGTACTTACAACGGTATCGCCACTTTTTAAAAAGCCACGCTCCCGCAAAATATTTATCTGGTCCTGGATGATGTCGTCGAGGCTTTCTTCTTCCGTGTAATGAAAAGCTCTAACACCCCAGCTCAAACTAAGTTGGTTTACAAGCGAACGTTCTTTTGTAAAAATGTACAGCGGTGCTTTTGGCCGGTAGCTACTAATCATAAAGGCCGTGTATCCACTCTGCGTCATCCCTATAAGCGCATCGCTTTGCACATCGTGCGAAAGTTTGCAGGCGTTATAACAAATCGCATCGCTGATAAACGAAGGCGAGTGGGCTTGTGGTGTAAGTACTTCTTCAAGGTTGTAGTTGTATTCAGTACGCTCCACTTCCATAATTATTTTACGCATGGTTTCTACCACCAACCGGGGATGCATACCCGTAGCGGTTTCGCCACTCAGCATTACCGCATCGGCGCCTTCCAACACGGCGTTGGCAACGTCGGTTATTTCACTTCGGTTTGGTTTGCTGCGGTCCATCATGCTCTCCATCATTTGCGTTGCTACAATAACCGGCTTTGCGCGGTGTATTGATTTGCGAATGATGTTTCGTTGAATAAGCGGAATTTGTTCCACCGGCAGCTCTACTCCCAGGTCGCCGCGGGCAATCATTATGGCATCGCTTTCAACAATAATGTCGCGCAAATTATTAAGCGCTTCAGGTTTTTCTATTTTGGCAATGATCTTTGTTTTGCTTTTCTTTTCATCAAGCTTAAAGCGCAGCAGGGTGATGTCTCTTACGCTTCTTACAAATGAAAGGGCCACCCAGTCGAGCTGCTGTTCAATGATGTATTCAAGATCAACCAAATCTTTTTCGGTAAGTGCAGGCAGCGAAATTTTGGTGTCGGGCAGATTAATGCCTTTTTTAGAAGACAATGTTCCACCCAGCAGCACTTCAACCTGCACATCATTATTCGTCAGAATTTTTTTGATGAGCACTTCTAATTTACCATCATCAATTAAAATTTTGTTACCCACTTTTACATCGGCATGCAGGTTTGGGTACGAAACGTAAATACGATCCTTATTGCCTACTAATTTTTCGTTGGTAAAAGTGAGGATGTCGCCGGGCAATACCTCTATGCCACCATTTTCCATTTCGCCAACCCGGAGTTTTGGTCCTTGCAAATCGCCCAATATGGAAATGTTATAGGGTTCGCTGTGGTTTATTTCGCGAATGAATTCAATGATTTTTGTTTTGTCTTCGTGGCTGCCATGCGAAAAATTCAGACGAAACACATTTACACCGGCTTTTACCAGCTCTAACAATTTGTCGTAGGTATCGCAGGCCGGGCCAACGGTGGCTACAATTTTCGTGCGGTGGTGAGTGTGTTCTACACCGCTATGCTTATCCATTTCCTTGTGAAAGTATTTGTTTACGTTTTTGCTCATAATAAAAACCCCCAAACCACCGCCGCCAGGCAGTGGTTATACTCCTCGATTGGTTGGAGTAGTATTTTTTGTTAGTTAGTAAATAAAGAACCTGATGTTTGTGTATGATGGTGAACGTTGTTACACTTGTACAATAGTTCCGCCCCGGCGGGAACGGACGATCAATAGAAATACTACAGCTGGTCAACAAAAATAAATCTGAAAAAATAACGACCAGTCAATTTAAAGTAAAAGAACAAGTTGCTGCACGAACAAATTTTTCACTGTCCCTTTCGAAGGGTTTTAACTCGCCAATATTTTTACAATCTTCATCCATTCATCGTTGATGGTGCCTTTTTTCTTGTGTACTTTATCAAGCGGTACGTAATTCATTTTATTGTTGAGGATACCAACAAATACATTGTGCCTGCCTTCCATTAAACATTCAACCGCATGGTACCCCATGCGGCTGGCGATAAGGCGGTCGAGACAAGTAGGCGAACCACCACGTTGTATATGTCCAAGTATACAAACCCTGGTTTCGCTTTGAGGCAGACGGTCCTTCACGATAGCGGCCAGTTCGTTCGCGCCACCAAAACCATCGCCTTCCGCCACCACAATAAGATTTACTAATTTTTTACGCCGCTCTTTTTCCTGTAATGAAGCGATGAGATCTTCAATGTCGGTTTTTCGCTCCGGAATAAGAATGTTTTCGGCACCGGTGGCTATACCACTGTGCAGGGCAATGTACCCGGCATCGCGGCCCATTACTTCAATAATAAACAGCCGGTCGTGCGCATCCATGGTGTCTCTTATTTTATCAATTGCCTCAACGGCGGTGTTTACCGCTGTGTCGAAACCAATGGTAAAATCGGTACCCTGAATGTCTTTGTCGATGGTGCCCGCAATTCCAATGCAGGGTATATCAAATTCGTGGCTAAATTTTACCGCCCCTCTAAACGAACCGTCGCCGCCAATAATTACGAGGCCATTAATGCCGCGGCGTTTTAAAACTTCGTATGCTTTTTGACGGCCTTCGGGTGAGAAAAATTCTTTACAACGTGCAGTTTTTAAAATGGTACCTCCCCGCTGAATAATATTGGCCACGGAACGGCCTTCCATTTTGAATATATCATCCTCAATCAGGCCCTGGTAACCACGCAGAATACCGTGTACCTCCAAACCATAATAAATTCCTGTTCTAACCACCGCTCTTATTGCCGCGTTCATACCCGGGGCATCGCCACCGGAGGTAAGTACGCCAATGCGGCTAACTTTTTTATCCATTGCTATTTTCAAATTTGAGAGGGCTGCCTCTGCCAACAATTGCCCAAAAATAAGGTTTTGTAATTTGTGTGTTACTGATACACATACTACTGTTGCCGGGATGATTAAAATGCAAGTTGGTTGATTGGATTTTGAAGTTTAAATTTTGATATGGCGCCAGCGGCAGGGCCCTGGATGGTTTCGTTTAAAACCTGTAGCAGCGTTCGCCCCAATGTTTTGCAACCCTTTTTTTACAAGGCGGGTAGCTGTGCAAAAAAACCGTTTTAAAATCCTGAAACAAAAAACAGGCTGAAAGGAACTGCATATTATTTCCTAATTAAAAACGGCTTTGCGGATTTTAATCATTTTGCTAAGTAGCTCCTCCAGCAAATCCAACTGAAGCATATTAGCGCCATCGCTTTTGGCGCAGGCAGGATCCGGGTGTGTTTCAATAAATAAACCCTCGGCACCTGCAGCAATGGCAGCGGCAGCAATTGTACCAATCAATTTTGGATTGCCACCCGTGATACCCGATGTTTGATTGGGCTGTTGCAGGCTATGCGTGCAATCCATAATTACGGGTACACCTTCCTGTTGCATCAGCGGAATGTTACGGTAGTCAACCACAAGGTCCTGGTAGCCAAAAGTGGTTCCTCTTTCGGTTAACATTATTTTGTTGTTGCCGGTGTTTTTAATTTTTTCCACGGCAAATTTCATCGCCTCTCCACTAACAAACTGGCCTTTTTTTACGTTGATAATTTTTCCTGTTTCGCCGGCAGCAATTAGCAGTTCGGTTTGGCGGCAAAGAAAAGCCGGTATCTGCAACACATCAACATACTGCGCAGCTATTGCCGCTTCTTGTTCCGAATGAATATCAGTAACGGTTGCCAACCCAAATTTTTTGCCGGCCCGCTGAATAATTTCCAATCCGGTTTCATCGCCTAACCCTGTAAATGAATTGCCACTTGTTCGGTTGGCTTTTTTGTACGACGATTTGAAGATGAGCGGTATTTTAAGCCGATGGCAGATGTCGGAAACTTTTTCGGCAACGTCAAAGACCAACTCCTCGCTTTCAACAACACAAGGGCCTGCTAAAAGAAAAAAATTGTTTTCATCGTAAGTTTGATTCTTAAAAATATCTTTTAGAAACTGTTGCATTGTGCGAAGGTAGGGAGGCCGGGTAAAAGTTAAAGGTGCGAAACAGATACGATGACAGGTATAAGGGGGGACCTCATGATGTTGGTAATGGCCACGCAATTACCTGGCAGAGCCAGGGACAAATTACCTGGCTACGCCGGCAAATTTCAGAACATAACTATCGCACCCAAGAGCGTTGATATTCATTCGAAACGTTCCCGAAACTTTTTTTCCGTCAAGAACTGCGTGCATTTCAAACCTCCATGCTGTTGAACCGCCCCCCGGCGGTTCGGACACTACACCATCGATTTTATTATTGGCTATGGTAAAGCTACCTTCCGGACCAGCCGCCCGTTCCTGGGTTAGCTTGCCCGCACATCTCCAATACCCCTTAAAATAAAGGTCTGATAATTTCTTCCTGTCGGGGGATACTTCAAAAAAAAGACTGTCTCCCTTCATACCATTACTGATTGCGCAAGCAAACTTTAAATTTTTCACGGCACTTGTATCTGTGTTGGTTGCACCAAATTGATCACCCGTTGTGCCGGGGTAATCTTTGCAGGCGCTGGAGAAAAAAGCTAACATGAGCAGCACGGTACTAATTGTTGATTGCATGGGGTAAGTATTAATTGTTTTATAAAGCAGGATTCAAACATATTGCTTTTTTGCTGACGGAAAACGTTTCAGTTATTTTGAGGGGTTGGGCATCGGTTTTTCCTCATCCTCACTTTCTCTTCAGTTATAATTAATCATCACAATCGCGGGCTTGCATTTTCTTTAGCCATTATCCTGATTGCCAACTCCTGGCTTGCGAAACCGGGTAAACCACTGAACTTTATATTTGCATCTTTAAATATTGTATGGTAAAAGAAAAAATTTTAGTCATCGGCGCATCGGGGCAAATTGGTGTTGAGTTAACGCTTGCTCTTAGAAAAATTTATGGTGATGCAAATGTGATTGCATCCGACATGCGGGAACAAAACGATTTACTGAAAGGTACAGGCCCCTATGTGAGTATGGATGTAATGAATAAAGAAATGTTGCACGTGCAGGTAATACGACAGGGTGTAACACAGATTTATTTATTGGCCGCTATACTTTCTGCCACGGGAGAAAAAAACCCGGCACTTGCCTGGCATTTAAATATGCAGGGGCTACTCAACGTATTGGATATTGCCAAAGAAGAAAAATTATCAAAGGTTTACTGGCCCAGTTCCATTGCCGTGTTTGGACCCACATCGCCAAAAATAAATTGCCCGCAACAAACCATTATTGAACCAACTACGGTGTATGGCATTAGTAAATATGCAGGCGAGTTTTGGTGTAACTATTATTTTATGAAGTATGGCATTGATGTGCGCAGCCTGCGGTACCCTGGTTTAATTTCTTACAAATCGGCGCCGGGTGGCGGCACTACCGACTATGCTATCGAAATTTTTCATGAAGCACTGGAGGAAAAAAAGTACAGTTCTTTTTTAGAAAAAAATACCTACCTGCCTATGATGTATATGCCCGATGCCATTAGGGCTACCATTGAATTGATGGAAGCACCGAAAGAAAGAATTACTACAAGAACATCGTACAATATTTCGGCCATGAGTTTTTCGCCGGAAGAAATAGCAGCGGAAATAAAAAAGCATATTCCTGAATTTACCATGAGCTATGCACCCGATTATCGCCAGCACATTGCCAATAGCTGGCCGCAGAGTATTGACGATTCGGTGGCAAGAAACGACTGGGGCTGGCAGCATGAATATGATTTGGACAGAATGACAAAGGATATGCTGGAGAATTTGAAATGAATTGAGATTACGTATGCAAGGGCTTCTGATAACAATGAACTTTAAAGCTTTCACACTGTAGCATTGATGGATTAGCTGAACAGTTTATCCCGAAAAATTATAAAATGGTCATTGGTATTGGCTGGTTTCAAAACAGATAATTCAAAGAAAATAGCGATGTTTTTTTACGCATTGCATAAGGGAAATTACATGGATGCTATAAATGCTTATCCTTAAAAGCTAAAAGATCAATACAAATTATTGCAAATTCGAAAACCCTGGTACTATATTAGGGCTTAAATCCAATTAGTACCAAGTACTACTACCAACTGCCAGTACCTATGAAACCAAAAACTACTAAGGTTATTCTAACCGTGCTGTCGTTTTTTTTCGCAGCAATCATCAACGCACAATCATTTGGCGTAAATGCCTCCGCCGTATTTATTTCAGATTGTAATCAAAGTGATTACTTCAATACATCGGGTATTGGTGCAAATCAGATTGGCCCTGCAGGCAATGCATTTAACAGCACAAACCTGGGTGTTCATACACAAAATTCGGGAACGCTCATAATCAGAGGTGGAGAAGTAAGAACTTTTAAGGTGCCCGGCGTAGCCAACGTTTGCAGTGCAAGTTTATACTATCGCATTTATCAGCAGGCTGCAGTGCCTGGGGTATTCTGCAATATTGATCTTGCATTCGCCGATGATTGTACGCTACCGGCACTTCTATTTCCATCGGGTGGCACTTGTGTTGCGGGAGATCAAAAATGGGAACGCATTACTGCTAATGGAACAACAACACCTTATCCGCCGGTAAATCTTACTACATTTTCTCCAGGCAATTATGTGTTGGAGGTATATTACGAAGTAAGAGGTTCTTCGGTGTCGACTACCTTATGTAATGAAACCGTTATTTTAAATAATAATGGCAATAATTACAAAGCATTTTTTTCAATACAGGCACCGGTACTCTCCAGTTTTAATCCTACAACCTGCAATGGCAACGAGGGATCAATTATTATTAGTGGACTGGCATCTGGAGCAGGTTATGCAGTAAGTTATACCGATGATGGTACATTAATTGGCCCGGCAATTTTTACAGCTAATGGCGGCGGTCAAATTATCATTAGCAATTTGAACGCTGGCATTTATTCTGATTTTGAACTAGAGGCAAATGGATGTATTACCAGTCTTAATACTGGATTGATTTTATCTAACCCTGTTGTAACACCTAACTTTTCGGCTATTCCGCCTTTTTGCGCCGGCACTCCGCCGCCTGTTTTACCGGCAACATCAAAAAACGGTATATCCGGAACATGGAGTCCCGCAGTGGTAAACAACCTGGCTTCTGGTTCGTACACCTTTACACCTGCATCGGGACAATGCGGATTGCCAGTGGTTAGAAACATTACGGTAACACCAAGAACAACACCGGCATTTCCGTTTGGTAATGCACTTTCAATTTGTGTAAATGGAAACGTACCCGTTTTGCCCAATACATCAACCAATGGTATTAATGGTACCTGGAGCCCAGCGGTTGTTGACAACCAGGTTTCGGCTACTTATACATTTACACCTAATGCCGGGTTATGTGCTAATGCAGTAACGTTTAACGTGACTGTTACGCCAAACATTACACCAGCGTTTAGTTTTGGAAACACTCTTACCATTTGTGAAGGAGCATCAGTTCCTGTACTCCCCGCCACATCAAATAATTCTATCACCGGCACCTGGAGCCCTGCCACCGTTAGTAACTCCTCATCGGGCAGCTATACTTTTACGCCAGCGCCTGGCGTATGCGCAGTGCCATTTACATTTACAGTAACGGTAACGCCAAACACTATTCCCGCATTTTCGTTTCTGCCTTCATTCACTATTTGCAACGGCGATGCCGTGCCACTGTTGCCTACTACATCAGACAATGGTGTGTCAGGCACATGGAGTCCTTCAACGGTGAGCAACAGCGCTTCGGGCAGCTATACATTTTCACCAACGCCGGGCTTGTGTGCATTGCCAGCAACGTTTAATGTAACGGTTATGGCAAAAACAATTCCTTCATTTTCGTTTGGCACTTCCCTGGCCATTTGTGCAGGAGGTTCGGTACCCGCACTGCCCAATGTTTCTAGCAACGGAGTTAACGGCACATGGTCGCCTTCTTCTGTAAGCAATACCACTTCCGGCAATTATACTTTTACACCAGCGGCAGGTGTTTGCGCTGTACCTGCAAATTTTAGTGTAACTGTAACGCCAAATATTACACCCACATTCACTATAGGCAGCTCACTTGCGATTTGCTCAGGTGCAGTTGTTCCTTCCTTACCTGCTACATCAACAAATGGCATAAATGGCACATGGTCGCCATCAACTGTTAGTAATACTTCATCGGGTACGTATGTATTTACACCAGACGCAGGTGTGTGTGCTTTGCCTGTAAATTATGATGTAACGGTTACGCCAAACGCAGTGCCTGTATTTAGTTTTGGTAATAACATTTCAATTTGTGCCGGTGGCACCGTGCCTGCATTATCAACGAGTTCTTCAAACGGTATCACAGGTACGTGGAGTCCATCATCAATAAACAATACTACATCGGGTACTTATACATTTACGCCAGCCGCGGGTTTATGTGCAACACCCTTTACATTAACGGTAGCAGTAGCACCAAACATAACACCCACATTTTCTTTTGGTACTTCATTAACTATTTGCGCAGGTAGCAGTGTCCCTGTTTTGCCCACATCATCAACTAATGGAATTAATGGTACATGGAGTCCTTCAATAGTTAACGACCAGGCTTCAGGTGTTTATAATTTTACTCCCGATGCCGGGCAGTGTGCCACATCAACAAGTTTTAGCGTTACTGTTAATCCCAATATTACTCCCACATTTTCATTTGGTACAACACAAACTATATGTGCCGGAGCGACTGTGCCTGTTTTGCCAGCCACGTCATCAAACGGAATTAGCGGAACATGGAGTCCTTCCTCCGTAAGTAACACTTCATCGGCCAGCTACACATTTACACCAACGGCAGGTTTATGTGCTACCACCACAACTTTTACTGTAACCGTTAATCCAATTGTAACACCCGTATTTTCTTTTGGTACTTCCATGGCCGTTTGCGCAGGTGCCTCTGTCCCTGGTTTGCCAACAACTTCCAATAACGGAATCACAGGATCGTGGAATCTGGCAACTATTAGCAATACTGCTTCGGCTACTTATACTTTTACACCCACAGCAGGTTTGTGTGCCAGCACTACAAATTTTTCGGTTACCATAACACCTAATGCAACACCTACATTTTCATTTGGCAGTTCTCTAATCATTTGTCATGGCGGTGTGGTACCGACACTTCCATCAACATCTGCAAACGGTATAAATGGAACATGGAGCCCGGCAACAGTGGACAATCAATCATCGGCGGTTTACACATTTACACCTGCCACTGGGATTTGTGCAAATGTTGTTACGTTCAGTGTAACAGTGAATGCCATTGTTACACCAACCTTTTCTTTTGGTACATCAATTACAATTTGCGCCAATGCAACACCGCCAACGCTACCGGCAACATCTGCCAACGGCATAACCGGCACCTGGAACCCGGCGGTTATAGATAATCAAAATCCGGCCACTTATACTTTTACCCCAACGCCTGGTTTGTGCGCCACAACAACTACACTCTCTGTAACAATATCACCAGTAGTTACACCCACATTTTCATTTGGTAAGGCATTGGTTATTTGCACCGGTGGCACTGTGCCGGGTTTGCCCAACACATCAACGAATGGAGTTAATGGCACATGGTTGCCTGCGGTTGTGAGCAACACGACATCGGGTAGTTACACATTCACGCCGGCTGGTGCATCGTGTGAGGTGCCAGCAACATTTACCGTGACAGTAAATACAATTGTTGTCCCTGTATTTTCTTTTGGTCCATCTGCAACAGTATGTGCTGGCGGTACTGCGCCTGCATTGCCCACTACATCAAACAATGGTATCAGCGGTACATGGAATCCTTCAACTGTGAGCAATGTTATTTCTGATACTTACACGTTTACTCCCGCTGCCGGGCTTTGTGCAAGCACTACCAATTTTTCGGTTACGGTGGAACCGGTGGTAACACCAACATTTACTTTTGGCACGGCACAAACAATTTGTTCGGGCACTACGGCGCCATTGTTGCCTGCAAGTTCTTTAAATGGTATAAACGGAAGCTGGAGCCCGGCATCTGTTGACAACCAGTCGTCGGCTGTTTACACATTTACACCTGCACAAGGTTTATGTGCTACTTCTGTAACTTTTACAGTAACCGTTATCCCATCGCTTACACCCACATTTGCATTTGGCACATCAATGGTTATTTGTGCCGGCGCAAGTGTGCCTTTACTGCCTTCAACATCTGACAATGGATTTAATGGAAGCTGGAGCCCTGCTATAGTAAATAATACAAGTTCGGGTGTTTACACTTTTACTCCAACAGTATTACCTGGTCAATGCATTAACACAATGATTTTTATAGTAACAGTTAACGCTGTTGTTACACCGGTGTTCGATTTTGGTTTTGGTCAAACTATTTGCAGTGGCACTTCAGTTCCCTCTTTGCCTGCAACATCTACCAATGGCATTACAGGAATTTGGAGTCCGGCCACGGTAAACAATCTCGCATCGGGTACCTATACATTTACAACAACCAATGGCCAGTGTGCAGCAGGTGGCACCAGTTTTGAACTTACAGTAACACCTGTTGCAACTGTTATTGTAAGCACTGATACAACCGTAACCGACGGCGCAATAATCCCCACGACAAATTTTGGAACGGCACCGGCCGCGGCTACATTTAGCTGGACGAACTCGAACCCCGCCATTGGCTTAGCTGCATCTGGTACAGGTAATGTGCCTGCATTTACAGCAATAAACAAAGGATCAACCAGCATTAGTGCAACTATAACCGTTACACCGCTAATAAATGGTTGTGCCGGTGTAGCCCGATCGTACATCATCACCAGTCGCCCATTAAATAAAGATGTGTTTGTGCCAAACGTTTTCTCACCAAACGGCGATGGCAAAAATGATTTACTATTTGTGTATGGCAACTATATTGATAAAGTAGAGATGCGCATTTTTAATCAGTGGGGCCAGCAGATAGAACAACTGAACGACAAGACGAAGGGATGGAATGGAACGCACAAAGGCAAACCATTACCCGTTGGTGTGTATGTGTATGAACTGCAGGCAAGGATGAATGATGGCCGGGCCATTCACCTAAAAGGTTACATAACACTTGTGCGATAACTTTTGGATGCCCACGGAGGTATTCGATACTCACTATAAATTCTTGTTTTGAAAAACCAATATCCTACAAAATGAAAAATGTACAATCCAAACTACCCGCGGTTTTTACAGCGTTACTGGTGCTTGGCATATTGCAGCAAGGCCGTGCGCAAACCGATCCGCATTTTACACAAAACTACACTTACCCTTTGCACATTAACCCTGCCATGACCGGGTCGGGAGACGGC
>JANPKD010000037.1:0-16344 GCA_031425835.1 Chitinophagales bacterium | reverse complement strand
GCGATATTAAGATGCCAAAAATTGATGGCATTGATTTTTTGCAAAGGGCCGGCGAAATAAATTCCGATGTTCCCATCATTATGATATCGGGCCATGGCAATATTGAAACCGCTGTGGAGGCCGTAAAAAAAGGCGCTTACGATTTCATTCAAAAACCACCGGATCTTAACCGCTTGCTCATCACCATTCGCAACGCCATGGAGCGCAACAACCTGGTAACCGAAACAAAGTCTTTAAAACGTAAAGCGTTTAAAGTGCAGGATATGATTGGCCAGTCGGAACAAGTAAAGAAAATTAAAGAGACCATTGAAAAAGTGGCGCCTACGGAGGCAAGGGTTTTAATAACCGGCGATAACGGAGTGGGGAAGGAGCTGGTGGCAAGGTGGCTGCACGAAAAAAGTTCACGTGCCGGTAATGCCCTTGTTGAAGTGAATTGCGCGGCCATACCCGCTGAGCTCATCGAGAGCGAATTGTTCGGGCACGAAAAGGGCTCTTTCACATCGGCCATTAAACAACGCATTGGTAAGTTTGAACAAGCAAGTGGCGGCACTTTGTTTTTAGATGAAATTGGCGACATGAGCCTGAGTGCACAGGCAAAAGTGTTGCGGGCATTGCAGGAAGGAAAGATTACCCGGGTTGGCGCTGATAAAGACATTACGGTTGATGTGCGGGTGGTGGCTGCTACCAATAAAGATTTAATGAAAGAAGTGGAGGCTAAAAATTTCCGGCTTGATTTATACCACCGCCTGAGCGTTATCCTGGTGCATGTTCCTTCATTAAATGAAAGAAGAAATGACATACCTCTTTTAATAGAATCCTTCCTCGATGATATTTGCGACGACTATGGCATGTCGCGGAAAATGATATCGGATGATGCTATAAATCTTCTTCAGGAATATAACTGGACGGGCAACATAAGGGAGTTGCGCAATGTGGTGGAGCGGCTTGTAATTCTTTCGGGCAAAAGCATAACAAAAGATGATGTAAAACATTACGTGTTGCCCAAGTGAACAACACGAATTAAAGACACGAATTACACGAACTAAAAACACCCTGCCCACCGATATGTTAGATTCAACCATTACCAAATGGTGAAAATGTTTTCGCCTTAGTACAAACGTCAACACATACCTCACTTCTAACCCTATTACCTTTTTGGCCATCAGGTAACGATCATTGATGCAATACAATTTCATGGAGCTGGTTATTTGAACTACATCTACAATTTTTGATCATAAACAGGTCAGGGTACAGCAGCACCAGACGATTATTTTTCACTGCACATGTAAACACAGTGGGCCATCTACAATTTATGATTGACGACTGTTGCATTTACTTTAGCAAAAACTTTGCTTACATTGGCAGCCGCAACTTTTTTTAAACAATACATTTGTTTCCATTAAAAATAGAAGAATGCCGGCTTACCATTTATTTATCGTCTATCTAATTTCCTTTCTTATTGTATTTCTTCCTTCGTTTGGTTTGGCAAAAATGTTTCAGAAAGCAGGCGTTGCACAATGGAAAGCGTTCGTTCCTTTTTATAATACCTGGGTTATGCAAAAACTGGCAAAGCGGCCAACACACTGGGTATTCTGGCAGTTTATTCCCGTAGTGGGCTGGTTTATTTCGCCCGGTATTTTTATTGAGTTTGTAAAACTGTATGGCCGTTACAGTTTTGGCGATCATACCGCAGCCGCATTGTTTGCACCGATTTATTTTCCCTACCTCGGGTACTCGCCAAGGGTGCGGTACCTTGGCCCCGATGGTGCAAAACGTTTTGTAAAACAAGGATGGCGGGAGTGGGTAGATGCTGCGGTGTTTGCCATTATAGCGGCAACGCTTATTCGAACTTTTATTTTTGAGGCCTACACTATACCCTCTGGTTCAATGGAAAAAACTCTGCTCATCAACGACTTTTTATTTGTGAGCAAATTCAGTTACGGCCCGCGTATTCCAAACACACCGTTATCCATTCCGTTCGTGCACAATTACATTCCTGGTACCGGCATGAAGAGTTACACCACCGCTGTAAAGTTGCCGTATATACGTTGGTTTCCGTCACCCGTAAAACGCGGCGATGTTGTTGTTTTTAATTTCCCCGAAGGTGATACTGTTGTCAACCGGCCGGAATATCAATCCTTTCACCCGTATTATACTTTGATGCGGGAACTTGGTAATGGTGATATGAATAAAGGAAGAGACATTGTATTAAACGATCCGGATCAATATCCCCTCGCCATCCATCCGGTTGATAAAACCGACAACTACATTAAAAGGTGTATAGGCGTAGCCGGCGACACTTTGAAAATTGTTGACGGCATTGTTTATCTGAATAGTGTGGCACAACCATATCCGCCAAAATCAGTGATGTCGTACCAGGTGCAAACAAACGGGCAATCCTTCGACGAGGAAATTATGAAAGAGGAGTACGACCTCGATATTCTCGATCCGCAACAATTCAACACCGTAGGTGCCAATAATTACTATATGAATTTAACCGCTGATGCTGCGGATAAAATAAAAAAACTTCCGTTTATAACCCAGATGAAGTTGATTACTGAGGAAACAGTTGGTCAGCCACATTCAATGAATAGGTATGTGATTGCCAACAACTGGACGGCGGACAAATACGGACCGATTTGGATTCCCAAAAAAGGAAGCAGCCTGGTACTAACCCCCGAAAATTATTCCATCTACGAAAGAGTTATTCGTGTGTATGAGCGGAACAACCTGGAGCAGCGGGGCAATCAGTTTTTTATCAATGGGCAAGAGGCAACTTCTTATACTTTTAAAATGGATTATTATTGGATGATGGGTGACAATCGTCATGGCTCGCAGGACTCCCGGTTTTGGGGTTTTGTACCCGAAGACCGGATTGTTGGTAAAGCCTGGCTGATATGGTTTAGCTGGGAGGGTGGTCCGCGGTGGAGCCGTTTGTTTAGAACAGTAAAATAAATGACAAGTAAATCTCCCGCTACCAGTGGGGATTTTTTTTAAGCAGCAAATATGAAAGAGAACAAGTTTGAATTTAGCTACCGGGTTTACAATTCTATTGATGATTTGCCCGAAGATCAAAAACGGCTATTAAACCAGGCAAAAGAAGTTACCAACCTGGCTTACGCTCCATACTCAAACTTTTATGTAGGTGCCATAGCTAAAATGGCCAATGGCCACATTGTAAAAGGCAGCAACCAGGAGAACGCATCCTACCCAGTTGGCCTGTGTGCTGAAAGAGTTTTACTGGCAACTATTTCCTCCATCTTCCCTAAAACGGCAATTGACGTTATTGCCATTACCTACAATAGCAAAGACGTTAATAGTGATCATCCAGTTTCTCCCTGCGGTATTTGCCGCCAAAGTTTACACGAGTTTGAAAGCCGTTTTCAACAACCGGTGAAACTAATTCTAGGTGGTACCACCGGGCCGGTTTTTGTGTTAGACAGTGTAAGCAACCTGCTGCCACTTGCATTTACAAGCGATGAATTGAGTTGAAACGGCACCCGATTTCACTACCTTCACTCAATAGAAAACAGCCCCGAATTAAAGGCGTTAATACGCAAGAACGCACACCTTTTCTGGTACACAAAAGACAGTGAAAAAGAAAATTTGCCCCTGCCCGTAGTGCTCGAGTTTTTTATCAACTACGCAGATAAAGAAAACATCAAAGCACTGTTTGACATCGTTGGCATTGATACTGCCGCTAAGGTTTTTTTTGAGCAGATAGATAAATCCGAAAGAGTAGCCAACAATTTTGAACCCATCTCCAGAAATTATTTTACACTCTATTTTAAAAGGCATGCATCTTGAAATTTTAAACAAAGAATAAATAGAATTGCTTCCTTTTATAGAAAAATACTCAGCCAAATATTACATGGTTGGTGGCACCGCCATTGCACTTCATTTAGGCCATAGAACTTAAAAAAATTTTGATTCATTCGCGGTTGGACATTGGTATTAATGAAATTGATGGCAAGGCCAAACAACTCTCGCAGGGGTGTTCAACCTGCTACTTTCGTTCTCCGTGACCTCAGTGGCGAACCGTGAAAAAATGCTGCACCAAGTAAACCACGGATAGTTCAGACGAATTTTTATTTCCTCAACCCCTCCCCCTCAAAATCGAAAACCTGCACACCGGCGAACTGTTTTGCTTCATGCTCTAACAGCCATTTCTTGCGCCAGAGCCCACCGGCATAACCGGTTAGTGTACGGTTGCTGCCAATAACGCGGTGGCAGGGAACGATGATAGCAATATTGTTTTTGCCATTGGCCGCGGCTACGGCACGTATGGCTTTTACATCCCCATACTGTTTTGAAAGTTGTGTGTAGGAAATGGTTTTGCCAAACGGAATGTCATAAAGCAAATCCCAGACTTTTATTTGAAAAGCTGTTCCACTTTGCTTCATGGGCAAATCAAAAATTTGCCTGTTGCCTGCAAAAAATTCTGACAGTTGTGTAATGGTTTGCGTGAGTATGTGCTGTTCGTCACCTGGGCCAGCATTATCATCGGTAAAAACAACCGAGGTCAATTCATTTGCGGTGCATTGAATTTTTAAATTACCGAGCGGCGAGGGATTATATGCCGTGTACACATTCATTAGCCAATTTTTAAACCATTACTTACTGGTTTTTGGGGTTGCAATAAAACCACGTCGCCATTTTCATCGTACACGCCAAGCACCAAACACTCGCTCATAAAACCGGCAATTTGTTTGGGCGGAAAATTTACAACTGCCACCACTTGTTGGCCCACCAAACCAGCAGTGGAGTAGTGGTGGGTAATTTGCGCCGAAGATTTTTTAATGCCTTCATCACCAAAATCTATTGTCAAAAGGTAGGCTGGTCTGCGGGCCTTTGGAAATTCATTCGCTTCCAGAATAGTACCCGTGCGTATTTCTATTTTTTCAAAATCGGGCCAGGTAATTTGAGCCATTGTGCAATGTTTGAAGGTTCCCGGGTGGTAAGAATGAAATAGTTTCAGATGCAAACCTTAGTAGCCGATAGCATATCAGTTGCATCTACCTTATTACCTTATTGGCTTTTTGCTTACTTGTTAATAGCTAATAAGGTTCGATGCCGGTCTGAGCTTACTTTTCTACTAAGGTTTTAAAACAGTGGTTATTTCTCCGTCACTCTTCATTTGGGCTTATTACATCAGAGAAAGTTTGAATACCCATTACCTAATTAATCAACTCTGCCAACTGCCACAATTCATCTTTTTTATAACCCTGCTTACCATCATCAAAACACTTTGCCAGTTCTTTCAGCAAATGTTGAATAACGGCTTTGTTCGAAAGCGGCTTAAAAAACGAATCAGATGGAGTAAGGGAGAGCCTGTCAAAAAAATTTTCTACGTCCTTATGGGTAAACACCATACCATTGGTAGGGTCAATAAAAAATTCAATTTTATCGGAAAACTTTTCTTCTGATTCAACCGTGTAACCAGGTTTAAAATATGCCAGTACAAATTGTTTGGGAAGAGCAATTGCTTTCACCGGCAGGTCGAGCAACTCGGCCAGTAACAAATACAAAACGCCATTGCTTACCTGGTTGCCCCGCTTTGCTTCGAGGGTTTTATGAATCAAAAATTCATTCACCTCGGTGTAATTAGTTTCAGTTCCCTTCAGTTTGTAATAATTATACAGGATGCCGCTCACAATATGCACTTGCTCTAAAGGTGTGAGGTAATTATTCAGTTCTATCCAAATGTTGCGGCGCATTTTTTCGACCTCAACCAATACGGCGCTTGTCGTTAAATCGGGGTATTGAAATTTTGAAACGAGCAACGCACCCACCAGCAGATCGTGGTGGCCGGCAAGGCTCCACTGTCTAAAATCTTCCGACAGATCGGAAAAATGTAAGCGGTGAATAATTATTTCGATCCTGTCCTGCAAATGCTCATCGGGAGTTGTCTCCCACAACTGTTCCAGATTGGGAATGATGGTTCGGCCAAAGCCAATTATTTTATTCGACACCGCGCCAAACACTTCCTCATCCGGATCGTCAATTAAATTGAGCAAGGCTGATATTTCTTTTGTTTGTTCCATTAAATGAAAACTGATGCTTGCGATAATTTATTTTTTCACGGAGGTCGATTTTTTAGCTGCCTTCTTTTTTGCCGCTGTTTTTGGCGCCGCTTTTTTCGCAGGTGCTTTTTTGCCCGCCGCCTTTTTAGCAAACGCTCCCGGCACCTGGGTCTCAATCATTTTTTTTACTTCCTCAAGGGTTATCACCTGCAATTGTTCTGGGGTAAATTTTTCACCAGCATTTGTGCGCCCCAGCTTCAACATTTTTTTTCCAAACTTTATAAATGGTCCCCACCTTCCATTCTCTACCGAAATTTTTTCGGCCGGCCAGTTTTGAATGTAACGATTGGCTTCCTTCGCCACTTTTTTTTCAATCAGTTCATCAATATCTTTTTTACTCAGCGTATCAAAATTGTATGCCCTCGGTACATTTATAAAAATATCGTTCCACTTAATAAAAGGCCCGAACCTTCCCTTGCCTTTTGTAACCGGCAAGTTTTCGTAATGCCCAACCGGCGCATCGGCTATTTGTTTTTCTTTTATCAGTTCAATGGCTTTTTCCAAATCGGTTTCCAATGGTTCGGTGCCTTTTGGCAAAGAAATAAACGCTTCGCCAAATTTTACATAAGGCCCAAACCGCCCTGCGTTTACCGAGACCTCCAAACCTTCGTACTCGCCTAATGCCAATGGCAATTTAAAAAGTTCCATTGCTGCTTCCAGCGTAATCGTTTCAATGCTTTGCGATTGTTTTAATTTGGCAAAACGCGGCTTTTCTTCATCCTCCGTTTTGCCGATCTGCACCATGGGCCCGTAGCGGCCCATACGGGCAATAACGGGTTTGCCACTAACAGCATCGTTACCCAATTCTCTTTCACCACTTATACGTTCAGCGGTTTCAATTGTTTTTTCAACATCCTTTTTAAACGGACTGTAAAAGTCATTGATCATTTCGCTCCACAACAGTTTGCCTTGCGCCACCTCGTCAAATTCTTCTTCAATGCGGGCGGTAAAACTGTAGTCCATTATATCATCGAAATACTGTTTTAAAAAATCGGTAACCACCAAACCCAAATCGGTGGGGAACAACTTCGATTTCTCGGCACCTGTATTTTCCGTTTCTGTTTTTTTGGCGATGTTGTTATTATTTAAAATAAAAACTGTGTAGGCTCTTTGTGTTCCCTCTTTATCCCGTTTTTCTACATAGCCTCTTTTTAAAATAGTAGATATGGTTGGTGCATAGGTCGACGGCCTGCCGATGCCCAGCTCCTCCATTTTTTTTACCAGCGATGCCTCGGTATAGCGGGGTAGTGCACGGGTATATCTTTCCGTGGCTTTCATTTCTTTAAAATCCAAACGCTGCCCGGGTTTTAACGGGGGCAACACTGCATCATTGCCTGCGACAACATTCTCGCCATTTGTTTCATCCTCGTCATCCACATCTTCTCTATACACTTTTATAAAGCCATCAAATTTTAGCACTTCACCCGATGCGGTGAGTTCGGCATTGTTGGTAGAGACACCAATTTTGGCAATTGTTTTTTCTAACTCGGCATCGGCCATTTGGCTGGCCATTGTGCGTTTCCAAATCAGCTCGTACAAGCGGCCTGTTTCTGCATCGGCTACCGAAGTGTTCGACATATATGTGGGCCGTATTGCCTCGTGTGCTTCCTGCGCCGATTCGTTTTTATTTTTAAATTTTCTACTCTGGTAATACCGCTCGCCGTAGCTACTGGTGATATTTTTTTTGATATCATCCATGGCGGTTTCGCTAAGGCTTACACTATCAGTACGCATGTAACTGATCAATCCATTTTCGTAAAGCCTTTGTGCCAGTAACATTGTTTTGCTAACGCCATAACCCAATTTTCTACTGGCTTCCTGTTGCAATGTAGATGTAGTGAAAGGTGCGGCTGGTGTACGTTTGCCGGGTTTTACCTGGATGTCTTTTACGGTATAGCTGGCACCAACACATTCTTTTAAAAATGCTTCGGCCTGTTGTTCTTTTGCAAATTTGTTACCCTCGGCTTTAAAAGAAATTTGTTTGCCATTGTTATCGGGCGATGAAAAAAACGCTTCTACTTTAAAACTGCTTTGAGGTGTAAAGGCATTTATTTCCCGTTCCCGTTCGGCTATTAAACGCACAGCCACACTTTGTACACGGCCGGCGCTTAAATTATTTTTCATGCTGATTTTACGCCAGAGTACAGGGCTTAATTCAAAACCAACAATCCGGTCTAAAATGCGGCGGGCCTGTTGTGCATTTACCAGATTCATATCCACTGTGCGTGGTTGCTTTACCGCTTTTTGAATGGCAGGTTTTGTTATCTCGTGAAAAACAATCCGTTTAGTGGTTTTAGGATTAAGACCTAACACTTCGCACAAATGCCAGCTAATGGCTTCCCCTTCGCGGTCCTCATCCGTTGCCAGCCACACTTCGCCACTTTTTTTTGCTAACTGCTGCAACTCCTTTACCACTCTTTGTTTTTCATCGGGCACTATGTAGCGGGGTTTGAAGTGGTTGTTTACGTCAATGCCCATATCAACTTTTTCAAGGTCGCGTATGTGCCCATAACAACTCTTTACTTCAAAATTGGCACCCAGTATTTTTTCGATTGTTTTTGCCTTTGCCGGCGACTCAACTATCAACAAGTTCTTGGCCATACTTTGGTTTTTCTGTTCGTGTTTTCGGCCGTAATTGCCCGGTTGCGAACATGCAATTATAAGGCAAGTAGACGAAATGGAACAAAACCGGGCCGTAGTAGTATCGCTGATGAGATCAGTTATTTCATCTGCCTGGCAATTATTTCCGCAATTATTTCCGCCCATTTTTTATAGGCATGGGCTGAGGGATGCAAGCCATCGGCAGCAACAAGTTGGTTCTCTGGTTCGGCTGATGGGATGCCGGCAGAAATGTTGGCGTAGTGCACTTTATATTGAATGGACAGTGAGTGATTAATATTGTTGAACACGTCTATTTCCTTAGTTACTTTTTCTTTGTTCATTTGTTCAGCGAAAGGGGTGTTGCTATAATTTGCGATGGGGAGAACAACAACATGCGATGGCTTATCATTGCAAAAAGCAATGGCCTTTTTTAGCAACTCTTCAAACTCCATTTTATACAGCACCTCATCCCTGCCACGGTATTGATTGTTGACACCAATAAGCAGCGTTACAAAATCGTACTTTGGTAGTAGCTGTTGCACTGCGATGGCTTCTTCCAGTTCATCGGTAGTAAATCCGGTTTTGGCAATGATTTCCGGTGCCGAAAATTGCAGCCCCTTTTTGCGTAGCAACTGTACTGTTTGATACGGAAAACTTTCGGTGAGCATTAATGACTCGCCAATTGTGTACGAATCGCCAAGTGCCAGGTATGTGTAGTGGTGTTGCATGTTAATTAGCTAGTGAACGAGGTTATAAAAAATCAATCACTGCCTTTACCGATTGTTGATCCCTGTAAATTTTTCTATGGCCCAAACCTTCTGAAATAATAAACCGAAAGTTTTTGTGCCGGGCATTTATGATCGGCGATACATCGGCAAGGGGTGTTAACTCATCTTCCTTATCCTGCAAAAACAATACCCCTGCTTTTATGTTGTATGCGGCCCTGGCAATAGAGTACCATTCCGCCGCGTGCCCGCCTTTCTCTTCAATTATTTTATCAAATGCAGGCCGTAGCTTATCGTCGAGTTTTAAAAAAGTAAAAAAATTATCAGCCGCTCTTTTTGTTTCAGTGGCGGGTGCAATCAATACAACTTTTGTATGTGCATCGTGCGGCAAATCTTCTAAAAAAAGAGCAACAGCCAGGCCACCAAATGAATGAGCGAGGTAGGAGTGAATGGGGCCAAATTGTTTATTGATCGCAGCAATAAAATTTTTGTACAGCATCACTTCAATCTTTTTTCCACCACTGCGGCCATGTGCCGGTGCATCGAACGCCAAAACCTCGTAGCCCTTTTTTATCAGAGGATTTACATACCGGTCAAAGTTTATCACACTCGACTCAAAACCATGAAGCAGCAATACTTTTTTTTCGGCCCCGGCATTACTCCGAAACCCGCGAACAATATTTTTCTCAAAAACAAATTCAAGCTTTTCGGCCTTTTCAAAAACCGGCGGCAACTTTTTTTTATTGCGTGATTGTGGTGTGCAGAAAAGTTCGAACGCTTTTTCGGCGGCTTTTTGTTTGGACATGGATGTGAGAAGAGAAAACCGGGTGCGGACATATTTTAATGCCAGTTTTTGAGCTAAGCGCATATGTACAATTGAGGTTCGAAGTTCGATGTTCTGTGCTACACTTTTTCCCCGTTAAATAATGGGCCGGTGTTCTGGGCAACCAACAATCTCCGTAAAAGCATGCAGGCGTAATGTAAGTTTGTGGTGCAAAGTATCGTAAGCCAGTCAAGTTACAACCTCAAAAAAATGAACATCATTATAATAGGTACAGGAAACACCGCAACGGTGCTTGGCCGAAAACTAAAATTGGCCGGGCACACTATTAAGCAGGTGTTCGGTCGCGACTCGAAAGCAGCCAGCGAATTGGCGTACGAATTAGACACCGAATCAACCAACTACTGGAACATAGTTAGCCGCGACGCGGATATGTACATAATTGCAGTAGCCGACCTGGCTATCGAGGAAATTTTAAAAGAACTGCATCTGCCGCAAAAAACCATTGTGCACACTGCTGCATCGGTTTCGAAAAATATTTTGAAGGATACTGGCGAGCATTATGGTGTACTGTATCCCTTGCAAACCTTGCGTAAGGGAGCCGACTACCTGCCCGATATGCCGATTGTAATTGACGCCAGCGACGCGGATACCCTGGCAGAACTGGAGGTGCTGGCCCACACAATTAGCGACCAGGTAGTGAAGGCAAACGATGAACAAAGAATGAAGCTGCATGTAGCCGCGGTTTTTTGTAACAATTTTGTAAACCACCTGTATGCATTAGCCGAAGATTTTTGCAAAAAAGAAGGTCTTGACTTTAAGTTGCTCCTGCCATTGATACGAGAAACTACCGAAAGGTTGAAGAGCATGTCGCCGGCGCAGTCGCAAACCGGGCCTGCACTACGCAACGATAACGGCACAATTGAAAAACATTTGGCAGAACTTGAAAAATACCCGGAACTGCATAAAGTCTATTCGGTGCTTAGTGAGAGTATTCGTCGCAGTTTGTAACTGGATTTTATTACACGAATTACATCCCGAAATTTCGGGAACGAATTGAACCGATTAATAAACAACAAAATGAAATTTTTACCAGCACCTTCAAGCCCTGGAATCCTTCACATCAAACCATGAGATGTGACTGAATGAAAGGCTGGAAAAAATTCGTGCAATTTGTGTTTTTAATTCGAGTAATGGTTTCCCTACTTTTGCCGCCACTTTTTAACACAGCGTCCTGCACGGAAAATAAAATTTGAATGTTTACGATAAAAATAAAATTTGAACAGCCAGGCCTCACGCCAGTTACTCTGCAAAATATTGAAGCGGGGCAAAGCCTGTTGGAGGTGTGTTTAAAAAACGACATTGAATTACACCACAATTGCGGCGGCGTTTGTGCCTGTAGCACCTGCCATTTGTATGTAATGAACGGTGATGAAAACCTGGAAGAACTGAGCGACAAGGAAGAAGACTTTATCGACCGTGCAGTTAACCCCCGCATCAACTCGAGGTTGGGTTGCCAATGCCTGCTCATTACGGAGGAAGGTGAAGTAGAAGTTACCTTACCCGATCAAACGCAATTTTTGGGAGAGTGAGTTATTTGTCAAGTTTGTTAATTAGTTAATTGGTTAATCAGGCAATTAGGTGCTGAGCAAATGACGAAATAAAATTCTTTCACCAGTTCTTCATTTTATCAACATCAATCTTTCTTTTAAATACGGCATTCATTTGCATATTGGCTAATTTTCTTTTTTATGACACATTTTGAACCTCCGATACACTGGAACGACTACGAAGACATTGCACTAAAATTGTACGAACGTTTTGGCGATGATTTTAATGAAGGCAAAATCTATCGTGTTCGGTTTACCGATATGCTTGAGTGGATACTACAAATCCCCAACTTTACCGGCAAGCGGGAAGAGTCGAACGAGGGCCACCTCGAAATGATTCAAAGCGCATGGGTGTACGAGTGGCGGGATAGCCAGGGTTAAGAACAAGCCCTGGATTTACCGGCTTCCCATTATACTGCCATATTAAATAACAGGCATGGGCTACTTAAGGTGCCCAACTTGTCAACCATGCAAAAAATCACATTCCGCCGAGGCGTAAAATGCAACACCAACTATGGCACAATGTCTGCGCAACCATTTCAATTTTAAGCGGCATAGTATAAAGCAGTTACTCATTATCGTGCTTGCGTCGGTTTTTATTTCATATTGCACCAACAACAAAACACCTGGCGCCGTAAAAGATGTAAATAATGCTACAACCACAAACCCCTACAGCAATGCTCCCCTGCCAGATAGCGGAGACACAGTGGTAGACCCACCCCAAAAACTTCCTCCTCCAAAAGCAGGCACACATCCTATTTCTTTGCATTGGCTTGATTGGAACCGGCCAGGCAAAGCAACTGTAACACCGTTGGCAGATGACTGGTTTGCCATTACCGGCGGCCAAAAAAGAGATAGTGCTGGGTATTTAAAAATTGACGGGAAAATACGGCGGCTATCGGATAAGGAACTGGAATTTGAAGGCCGGATAGAAACGCAAACGGCTACCACAAATGGCGCACAACCCTGCGTAAAAGAAGGCAAACAAATTTTTTATGCCAAGGGAAATCGCAATTATTACCGCCTGCAAAATATGCTGAACTGCGAGGGAGGAGGGTTGGTTGATTACGTAGATATTTTTCCCGGCACAAGTGGGTTATAACTGCTCACGATGTCAACGGCGGAAACATGGTTATTTTCATCGGGAAACCGACAAACGCCAAACTCACCACGGTGTGTCGGGCAAGTTGGCAAAACTTAAAACCTAAAACTTAAAACTCTAAACCGCTATTCCCTTATTTTTGCGGCTCAAAATTGCAGCCTTGTCAACTAAATTTTCTAAAGAAACTTATCTCTACTGGTACGAGCTGATGCAGCTTATTCGCCAGTTTGAATTAATGGCCGAAGAAAAATACAAAATGGAAGGAAAAATCCGTGGCTTCTTTCATGCCTACATTGGGCAGGAGGCTATTGCCGCGGGATGTATGACTGCCACCCGCCCCGATGATTTGTTTACCACGGCGTATCGCGATCATGGGCTTGCAATTGCCAAAGGCATTTCGGTTGATGCCTGTATGGCTGAGCTGTATGGTAAGGCCACGGGTTGTGCAAAAGGTAAAGGCGGCTCGATGCACTTTTTCGGAAAAAAAGAAAATTTTTATGGCGGTCACGGTATTGTGGGTGCACAAATAGGCACCGGTGCAGGCCTGGCCTTTGCCGAACAATACCGCGGAACCGATAATGTTTGCCTTACATTTTTCGGTGATGGCGCCGCCCGCCAGGGTATGCTGCACGAAACCTTTAATTTGGCTATGTTGTGGAAGCTGCCTGTAATTTTTATTTGCGAAAACAACAATTACGCAATGGGTACATCGGTTGGGCGCACCAGCAACATAACCGACATTTATAAATTGGCCGATGCGTACGAAATGCCCGCCGATGTTATTGATGGTATGAGTGCCGAAGCGGTGCACGACGGTGTATCACGTGCTGTAAAAAGAGCAAGGGAAAAAGGCGGACCCACATTGCTTGAAATAAAAACCTATCGCTACAAAGGCCACTCCATCAGCGATCCGCAAAAGTACCGCACCAAAGAAGAGGTGGAAGAATACAAATCCAAAGACCCCATAGCCGCATTGCTGCAAACGATTACCACAAGTAACCTTGCATCTGAAGATGAAATAAAGGCCATTAACGAAAGAGTGGATAAAGCAGTTGAAGACTGTGTGAAGTTTGCCGAAGAAAGCCCGTGGCCCAATGATGATGAACTGTTGAAAGATGTGTATGCCGATCAAAACTATCCGTTCATAACCGACTAATTTTTGCAACCAATTTAAATTTGAATATTCATGGCTGAAGTAACACAAGTACGTACCAATACCGACAATGAACTCGTGGTTGATCGTGCAAAAGATTTTTGGGGACAGTACAGCAAACCGATTATCATTGGTGGTGCCGTTTTATTGTTGGCGGTGGGTGGATGGTTTGGTTATAAAAATTTGATTCAGCAGCCCAAAGAGCAAAAAGCAGCAGAGGCAATATTTAAAGCCGAAGAATATTATCGTCAGGACTCTTTAAAACTTGCTTTGAATGGCGACGGACAGTTTGCGGGGTTTGATAAAATTATTAGCCAATACGGTGGCACAAAAGCCGGTAACATGGCAAAATTTTATGCCGGTTCAATTTATTTGCAGCAGGGCAACTTTACAAAGGCCATTAGTAATTTAGAAGATTTTGACACAGACGCACTGCAAATAAAAGCAAGGGCATACAAGCTATTGGCCGATGCTTATGCCGATGCAGGTAAAAACAACGAAGCCTTCACTCATTACAAAAAAGCAGCTACCACCTTTGAGGACGATGCAAATGCTTCAGCGGAATATTTATTCATGGCTGCTTATTTTGCCGACAGGGTTTTAAACAAAAAAGACGAGGCAGTAACGCTTTATAAAGATCTCAAAAAGAAATATCCGCAAACCCAGTTTGCAGGAGAAGCAGATAGGTTTTTGGCGCAGGCGGGTGTTTATGCTGTTGAGGATTAATTCTTTCTTTGTCATGTCAACCACAGGCAACAACAAATTATTTCAACAAATTGAGGGCATCCAACAACTACAGGGTGCCCTTGTTGTATTGTTAAAAACCGAATGGAATGCCGCCATTGTTGATGAATTGGAAAGTGGATGCAAACAAGTTTTATCCGGGTTCGGTATCAACACAAAAACAATCGTCGTCCCGGGTGCGGTTGAAATTCCCTTCGCAATTAACCAGTATCACTCTTCAATAAAAAATGCCTCGGCTTTCATTGCCTTGGCGTGTGTAATCAAAGGCGACACACCCCATTTTGATTATGTATGCCAGTCGGTAACGCAGGGTATAACAATATTAAATCTGCAAATAAATGTGCCCGTAATTTATGGCGTTCTTACAGTAAATACTGAAGAGCAAGCGGCCGAAAGAATTGGCGGGCGGCATGGCCACAAAGGAGAGGAGGCAGCCATCACCGCTATGAAAATGATGATACTGAACTTGCAGTTTAAAGAAGAGGTACCAAAAACAAAAATCGGGTTTCGTTAATCAGTAGTTTTAGTTTTTCTCTCCCGCAGCCAGGAGACGAACAACACTCCATTTCCAAATCCGCACATACGCAATCTTCAAATTGTTTTCATGAAAGTGCAACTTTTTATTCCCTGCTTTGTAGACCAGCTTTACCCGCAAACGGCTTTTAACATGGTGGCCGTTTTAGAAAAAGCCGGCTGCGAGGTGAGTTATAATCCAGCGCAAACCTGTTGTGGCCAGCCAGCGTTTAATGCCGGCTTTTGGGATGATGCAAGAGAAGTTTGTACAAAATTTTTGCGTGATTTCGATCCCAACAAAATCATTGTTTCGCCAAGTGCAAGCTGTGTAGGTTTTTTAAGAAATTACTATTCGAAGCTTTTCGAAAATTCATCTTTGCATAACGAAGTAAAAGCGTTGTCGAAAAACAGTTATGAGTTCACTGAATTTTTAGTGCAGAAATTAGGCATCACAAATTTTGGCGCCCAACTACAAGGCAAGGCCACTTACCACGATAGCTGCGCCGGGCTGCGTGAGTGCAAAATAAAAACCGAGCCGCGGCAATTACTTCAGAATGTAAAAGGACTTGAATTGATAGAGATGGATGATGTAGAAACCTGTTGTGGTTTTGGTGGCACCTTTGCCGTAAAGTTTGATGCCATTTCCATTGCGATGGCCGAACAAAAAGTGGAACACGCATTAGCTACCGGCGCTGAGTACATCATCTCTACCGATGTATCGTGCCTGATGCACCTACAAGGCTACATTGATAACAAAAAGCATCCTATAAAAACGATGCATATTGCGGATGTGCTAAACCTCACCCCCGACCCCTCTCCAGCATAGCTGGAGAGGGGGGAAGTAGCTAAGCACAGCTTCCTCGTCTTTTTACGCTACGCCATTATAAAAAAGGATAATGTGGTAGAAAACAGTTGGTAAAAATTGCTACGATACATTACTGACAAGATTTTAAGCGGAAAGCATTGAAAGCGGTTTCAATGCTTTTTCTTTAGGGATGAAAAAAAGACAATAAAAAGTGCGCTGTTTGCAGC
>JANPKD010000036.1:0-18512 GCA_031425835.1 Chitinophagales bacterium | reverse complement strand
GCTGCAAACAGCGCACTTTTTATTGTCTTTTTTTCATCCCTAAAGAAAAAGCATTGAAACCGCTTTCAATGCTTTCCGCTTAAAATCTTGTCAGTAATGTATCGTAGCAATTTTTACCAACTGTTTTCTACCACATTATCCAGAATTGCCACCTTTTTTGTTAGTTCACCGGCAATAAGAGCTTGCGGCTTAACCAATGCCGGAGAAACCTCGAAAAGCTTAAATGGTTACCTGGTAAACTTGCTTAACCGGGGCATCTTCAGCATGGGTAATTCTTGGGGCCAATGGCTTACGCCACTGCCTGCCTTATGCCCAATCCTTTGTGCCTTGCTCTAACCTGGTAGAACTCGGAAGGCAAAATAAAAAAGATTAAATCACTGGTGTAGAAGCTGGCTCATTATCATTAATACCGGGAAGGAAACAATGGTAACAAAACATGCGTAAACTTTGCTAACCGGATGATGTAGGTTCAAATCGCAATGAGGGTTTGTGAGCTTTTGCCTTGCACTGGTGTCTCCTTTTCCGGCGCTACTGCAGATAGCGGGAGTGCGGTTACTGCTAAAAATTCACCTTCAACCTGCCCCTGATTCCAATCTTCGTAATATCAGGATTGTCTAAATAAGTAAACCTTTTTACTACCTCAATACGCACAATCTTTAAAATGTTTTCAATACCCATACTTGCTTCGATATAGGGTGTTTTGTTTAGTCCAAAAGTCGTAGGCCTGCCGTCGCTCGATGGAAACTTATACACGTTGCCGTTTGATTCCGGGTTATTCTCTTCCCGCACGGCGCCAAAAATTGCTTTAAAAGAAAATACCTCACGCCAGTCAAGTTTTTTAAGCAGCGGCACCCGGTTAAACAAAAATCCGTTTAGGTGATGATCCATATTTACTGCCACGTACCTGTCGGATACGAACTCTAAAAAGTTCATCAGGTTATACGAGTTAAGCTGGTAGGCATACGTTTGATTAGCTCTGTGGGTAGTGAGCAACGGAAAAGGAACCTGCCCAAAAATATAACCGCCTTCCAGCAAAATATCATTGTAGCCAAACTGCGACAGGTAAGCTCTCTTTTCAATTGAGAGATTTAACGAATGATAATCATATTCTCCGCCAAACAAACCCTTCACCCCTTTTGTGTAGCGTAGGGTATAGGTTGGAAATTGATTAATGATAGGCACACGATAAACCAGTCCCTGGTAAAATTTTTCGTTCGGTGCCCAGCGCAACAGCAATGAAAGTTCTGATGTAGTAAGTTTTGGAAAATTAACCGAACCACCATTCACTGGTTTTTCATACCGTATGTTTCCGGCCGGCTCCTGCTGCCAGTATTTGAACCCCGCAGCAAATGAAAACCTACTTAAAAATTCCTTTACATAATCAAACCTGTAAATGGTGTTGTACAGGTATTTATCGTTTTTACCTCTTTTAAAAGACAGAAAAATATTATCCTCCTGCACAAACTCGCCTTCCGCTCCCGGAATTTTAGTGTCGTACTGCGCACTAACTTTTATGTATTGAAATGGAAAACGGTAAACCGATTGATTGTTGAGCGAGTAGGCTACACTTAAAAAGCCCTTCCACCTTTTGTCTCTAAAACCATAAGCGCCATACGTTTCAAAATATAATCGCCTGCTCAGGTTTGGCGTGCTGCGGCCACCAAATCGCAACCTAAAACCTTCTACCGGGTTGTAACCATAAAACGCATGACCCGGTCCAATATCAAAATATTTACGGGTAAGATAGCCCGACATTAAAAAGTTCGCTATGTCAACAAACCTTTTAAACTGCCGCAGGTTACGGAGGCTGTCAATATTTTTATACACTTTTACTTCGGCCTCCGATAATGGCTCGTGCCGGCTGGCCACCCAAAAACTATCCTGGTTTGCAACAACATTATTTCTATGAACGGTTGCCAGTCCCTCGTACAATTTATCAGGTTGTGGTTTGTCAATTTGATAATTTTTATAGGTAACTGTTCGCTCACCATACATACCATTGCTTTTGCCTTTGGTAATGCCAATATCAGTGAGGATGGAGCTCTTTGACAAATGATATTTTCCATTGGCATTATTCCTTTCAAACTCCTGGTTGATAAAAATTTCCCGCACAAAATTCAGGTTGATATTCGGGCTGATGGTCATGTTGAGTTTTTGCACGGCATAGTTGGTATCAAGGCTAATGAACATAGTGCCCCTAAAAAGCAAATCGTTGGTGTTACGCGGGGTAAAATACATGCGTACCAGTTTTGTACCCGAAGCATCGGTAATAGTGTCGCGTACAAAAAACATGTAAAAGGTTGGCGCCATGTCGGCAATAGGGCTTAAAAAAGTGTGCGTGAACAGGGCTACGTTGTTATCGTAAATGTCCACTTTTTCATACAGCCTGTCAAGGTATTGACTGATGCCATTGCTGTCAATTAAGCTGCTGAAGTTTACTTTCTTTTCCGCTTCAATAAATCTTTTTAATTTCTCGGGGCTGCGTCTGAAATAGTTGGAAGAAAGCGACTCCTCCATATAAACAGGTATCAGGGTTTTACCCGGAACCTTGGTAGTATCCCGGTTCTCAAAAATAAAACTGAAGTTTTTCAGCAGTTTGCTTTGCACCATCTTATTGTCAATCCGGCTGAGCGACAGTTGCATTTTTTCGTACTGCTCGTACTGTAAGTAGTTATAAAACTCCGGCCGGTTCTTATCGCGGTTGTCAATTACCAGTCTTATTAGCTCTACCGCCGGGTTGTTTTTATTGCTGTACTTTATTTTCTTTTTGCTTTTAACCACCACATTGTTCAGGGTTTTTGTGGCATCAACACTTAGCTCCACTAAAATGGTTTGTGTTGTACCAGGCAAAATATTAACCACTTTGCTTTTAAAACCCAGGGAGGCAAAGTTTAGTTGGGTGAAGTTGCGCTGGGTGGAAATTTCAAAATGACCCATGGAGTCGGATGTAACACCTTTTGCATTTTTAAAAAAAACACTTACAAAGGGAAGGGGGTCCTTGGTTTCTTCATCCACAACCGTACCTGTTACTATGGTGGTTTGAGCGAGGGCCGCAGCGCTTATCAATACGAGCAGAACGGACAGCAGCCATTTTCCCATTCTGCGTCCCGGATTAAGGTGATCCATCAATCATTTTATTTAGCCGCAATCTTTTTAGAAGATTGCAATCAGTTATTCAATTTTGGTTTCGTGTACTTTTTGGCCCGTGCCCGTATACCTGTAATATTCCTGCAGCAAAGAAATTCTGTTTTTCAGCGGTACAGCCTCAAAAGTTCGCTCAAAACTACAACTTCATTAATACTTACGGTCTTCAATTACATTACAGTTTGCCAGGTCGGTTGAATTATGGGCGAAATAAAAACAGGCCATCCATACTTTATTAACCGTTAAACTATTTTAAACAAATTTTTACGAGAACCAGTAAGCCCCTGACAGAAGAATGGCCTGTGTTAGTTTCCTGTTTCGGGAATCGTTCTACTGTAGAGATAGTTCCACAAAGATTTTGTAAGCGGCTAATTTGCAATGCTTGCCGGTCTTTTTAAAACCGTTTCACCAGTAAACAAATGGGTCTGTTATTTGCCTTAGTTGAGGCAGCCCCCCGAAACATCAGAATGCCAGAAGAAATAAAAAAAAACACATACCCCGCCAAAATTGCCAGGATACTTTTAAAAACTATCCTGTTCATTTTTCTGTTTGTTGTACTTATTTTTTTGCTGGTACTTACTCCACCTGTTCAAAAATTTTTAACTGCCCGCGTCGAAACCTTCCTGCAAAATAAATTGGGTACGGAGGTAGGCATAGGTAGTATTTCTTTTGGTCTGTCGGGCAGCATCAGTCTCCAGGATATTTATGTTGAGGATAAAACCGGCGATACACTTTTATCCGGAGGCTCGGTAAAATCGCATCTCAGCTTCCTAAAGCTTTTTTCAAACGAAGTGCAGGTAAAGGATATTGAATTACAAAACATCACCGCTAAAATAAAACGGGTAAAACCCGATACTGTTTTTAATTACCAGTTTGTAGTTGATGCTTTTGTTACACCGGTTGATACCACTACCACCAGTGCACCCATGCAGTTAAGCATTAGCGATGTTACGCTCGAGAATGTTAGGTTGTTTTTTAATGATGATGTTACCGGCAGCAACATGTACGCAAGGTTGGGCAACGTAGCGGCAACAATTGATACGTTCGATATTTACGCACCGCAGTTTGCCATCCCATCAGTTATTGCCCGCAACGTGCAATTAAAACTCAACCAAACAAAACCACTGGTAAGCCCCGATCCAATATCTAAAGATCTACAGGAGGCTGCAGCAACGAGGTTATTAAAACTAAGCATTGGCACCATCGACCTCAGTAAAATTGATATCGATTACCAGAACGACGTTTCTGCATTTTACACCCGGTTAAACATTGGCAGCCTCAAAGGAAAAGCCAGGCATATTGACCTGAACAATAGTGTTGTTCACTTGGAAGAACTGTCACTGGCCAACGCAAAATCTGTGGTGCGGTTGGGCCGCGGTGCGGCAGCCAAAGTTGTAGAACAGGAAGTGAAGAAAGAGGTGGTTGTACAAAAGCAGCAGGGATGGAATATAAAAGCCGATCGCATTAGGATTGACAACAACGATGTAAAGTTCGATAACGACAACAGCCTTCCTCTTTCTTCGGGTATAGATTTCGCACATATTGACGCCACTGGTTTAACACTGCATGCAAATGATTTTGTGATGAGCATGGACTCAACCGGGGCAAACATTATAAAAGGCGCAGTAAAAGATAAAAGCGGTTTTGTATTGGAGGAATTGACCGGCAATTTATTGTATGCCACTAACCAGAGTTATTTAAAAGACCTGTACATAAAAACGCCGGGATCGGAAATTAAAAGAAGCGCTGTGCTCGAGTACCAATCGTTCGATGCATTGATGAAAAATTTTGAAGAAACCATTTTTGATATTGATTTGGTTGATAGCCGCCTGCAGGTTAAGGACATCCTTTTATTTGCTCCGCAACTGCGCAACAATGCGGCACTGGCCAACCCCAATGATGTTTGGTATTTAAATCTTGTAGCCAACGGAACGCTAAACCGGATGTTTGTAGAGCAACTACAGTTTAATGGTTTAAAAGAAACACGCATCAACGCCAATGGAACTTTAGTAGGCCTGATGAAACCAACAACTGCTGGTGGCAATTTTACCATCCATCAACTGCATACCACACAAACCGACATGGCCCTTTTTACCGGGCAACGGTTATCAACACCGCAGCTATTGCTCCCCGAAACATTTGACATCAACGGCACACTAAACGGCAATGCCGGTAAAATAAATGCAGCGCTTAATGTAAATACTTCTATGGGTTTTGTGGCGGTAAACGGCAGCCTGAGTAACATTATGTCGCCCACAAAAGCGGCTTACAATGCCCGCATAAAAACAAACAATTTAAGGCTGGGCCAAATGCTGCGGCAGCAGGGGCAAATAGGTTCCCTCTCGGGCAGTTTTCTTGTCAGTGGTACGGGCCTGACCCCTGGAAAAATCAACACAAAATTTAGTGGCAACGTGGCAAGTGTCGGCTTTAACGGTTATCAGTATCGCAACATAAAATTGAATGGCTCGCTGCGTGGCGAAGCGTTCACCATCAATGCCGATGCAAATGATGCAAACGCCGACTTTAATATTACTTCCAGTGGTGTGCTTTCAGCAACACCATCATTCACCGTTAATGGGATGATTGATAGTTTAAAAACTTTGCCGCTCAATTTTTCAACCCAACCACTCATTGTTCGCGGTAAAATAGAGGGTACCGTGAGAAACTACACCCCAGATTATTTAGATGCCGATGTGTTGATAACAAAAGCCTTGTTTGTATCCAATGAAATGCGCTTGCCCCTCGATACAATACAATTAACGGCGGGCAGAAACGGCGATGAAAATTTTATTCGTTTTACAAGCGATGTGGCAACGGCCTCCATCAACGGGCAGTACCGCATCGCCGATTTGGGCAGTATTATCCAAAACACCATTCAGCCATACTTCACCGTTGCACCACCGGCTGCTATTGCAGTGCAGCCTTATAATTTTAGTTTCAGGGCCGATGTAAATTACACACCCATTCTTTCAACATTTGTTCCGGGCCTTACCGCTATGCAACCACTGCATGCGGAGGGAACTTTAACTACCGGCCATGGAATGGATGCATCCATGACTACGCAACAAATTGTTTTTGCGGGAACAGAAATGAGCGACTTGAATGTTGCCGTAAATACATCTGACAGCGGACTGATTGTACGCTGCAATGTCGGCCATATAAAAAGCGGTAACTCGTTCGATGTATTTAATACACGGTTTAATGCAACTGCTTTGAATAATGTTATTGACTTTAAGTTAGGAATTGATGATGCTGCCGCCCGCAATAAATATCTTCTTGCAGGTGTGGTTAATCAACCCACACCAGGTACCTACGCAATTTCCCTTCGCCCCGATTCATTGCTGCTCAACTACGAAAGATGGACAGTAACACCGAATAATGTAATTACCATTTCGCCCAACCGCGTCAGCGCTTCCGATTTTGTTTTGCAACTCGGTAACCAAAGTTTAAGCATCAACAGTATTGCAGGTGGTGCGGGCCAACAACCATTGCAGGCAACATTCAATAATTTTCGCCTGGCAACAATAACCGGTTTTGTAAAATCCGATTCGCTGCTGGCTGATGGTGTAATGAATGGCAACATAACTTTTCAAAACCTGGCCATGCAACCCGCATTCACCAGCAACCTTACAATTAATGATTTGAGTTTGCGGCAGGATACTATTGGTAATGTTAACTTCCAGGTAAGCAATACGGGTAACGACCGGTATAATACAAACGTTACCATCACGGGCCGCGGTAATGATGTATTGCTCAACGGCTATTTTATTCCGCGTGGTAGTGTGCTCGATTTGAATCTTGACCTTGATGTACGGGCCTTGCAACTAGCAACAATGGAAGGCGCATTTGCACCCTCTATTGCCTCGGCCTCGGGTGCATTAAAAGGTAAGGTGCAATTGCGTGGCACAACAGCGGCTCCGCAAATACAGGGCAATATTGCTTTCGACTCATCATCGTTCATACTAACAATGCTGGGCAGCCGCTTTTTTATAAACGATGAACAACTCACTGTAACCGAAAATGGTTTGGACTTTGATAGTTTTACCATCCGCGATTCGGCCAACAACGCATTGGTAATTGATGGAAATGTAGCTACCACCAATTTTATCAACTACAATTTCAACCTCAATGTAACCGCCCGAAACTTTTTAGCGCTTAACGCTGCAAAGGCACCAAATAAATTGTACTACGGCCGGTTGAATATCAGTACCAACCTGCACATTGCCGGCACCGAAACTATGCCGGTTGTTGATGGATCGCTAACGGTGAACGATGGTACCAATTTAGTTGTGGTGGTGCCGCAGCGGGAGTTTGGCGTAGAGCAGCGGGAGGGCATTGTGCAGTTTGTTGATATGGATGCACCCGAAAACGACACGCTGTTTGCCCGATACGATTCACTCAACCGCAGCAGCATTTTGGGTATGGACATAGCGGTGAATATTGAGGTGAAAAAAGAAGCCGCGGTTAACGTGGTTTTGGATGAAGTGAATGGCGACTTTTTAAATATGCAAGGCGAAGCATTACTGTCGGCCGGCATTGACCCCAGTGGAAAAATTACACTCGTAGGTAATTATATTTTGGACAATGGTGCGTACGAACTGTCGTTTAATTTTTTACGTCGCCGGTTTATTATTGATAAAGGAAGCACCATTACCTGGACGGGCGAACCTACCACTGCGCAAATGAATGTAACGGCCACGTACATTGCCAATACAGCGCCACTCGACTTAGTTGAAAATCAAATAGCCGGACCATCGGCCGCCATACGTAATACATACTTGCAAAAACTTCCCTTCGAGGTAAAATTGACAATGACGGGTGAGTTGTTGAAACCCGTTATTACATTCGACATTTTGCTACCCGATGATAAAAGCTATGGTGTATCAAACGAAATAGTAGCACAGGTCAATGGCCGTCTCAACCAGTTGCGGCTTGATGAAGGAGAAATAAACAAGCAGGTTTTTTCATTGCTGCTACTGGGCCGGTTTATTGGCGATAATCCTTTTCAGTCGAGTGGTGCAGGCTTTAGCGCCGGCTCTTATGCCCGGCAAAGTGTAAGCCGCCTGCTTACGGAACAACTCAATAACCTGGCGGGTGGATTGATAGCCGGTGTTGAAATTAATTTCGATGTTACATCAACCGATGACTACACCACCGGCGCCCTGGAAAACCGAACCGACTTAAATGTAGGCCTCAGCAAACGATTATTGAACGACAGGTTGAAAGTTACCGTGGGCAGCAACTTTGAATTGGAAGGCCCGCAAAACAACAGCCAGCGGGCCAACAATATTGCAGGCAATGTTGCACTTGATTATATGCTGAGCAAAGATGGTCGCTACCTCGTTCGCTATTTCAGGCGTAACCAATACGAGGTTACGGTTGATGGCTACATTATTGAAAACGGGCTTTCATTTATCATGTCGGTTGACTTCAACAAATTCAAAGAAATTTTTGGCAGGCGCAAACAAAAAATTGCTCCGCAGCAGGGCACAACATTAAATTCACCAGGGCAATGAGTAAGGGGCAAAGTTTATGGGTTGGCGTTATTATCATGGCAATAATTGTAGTGGGTTGTGGCGCCACCAAAGCCGTACCGGCCAATGATAAATTATACACGGGTACAAGGATAACCATTGAAGATTCGGTGTTAGGTGCCAAGCAAAAAAAAGTTTTGCGTACCGGCATGCTGGCGTTAACCACTCCAAAACCCAATGCCCGTTTTTTAGGCATTGCATACAAACTCAATTTTTACAGTCTTTTTTATAAAAGCAAACCCACATCTTTTTTTGGAAAGCTGCGAGACAAATGGGGCGAACCACCGGTGCTGCTTAGCCAGTTAGACCTTGATCAGAATGAACTTAAACTGCAAAATTTTTTGGCGAACAAAGGTTTTTTTAAAGCAACCGTTACCGGCGATACGGTTATAAGCCGCAGGCGTGCAAGAGCCGAATATAAAGCCATACCCCGCAACCAATACACCATTGCATCGGTGCAGTTTCCGCAAGACAGTAGCGAACTGGCGAAAAACATTTCACAATCGCAGGCGCAGAGTTTATTGCAGGTGGGTAAACCATTTGATTTGGATTTAATTATTGCCGAGCGGTTACGCATTGACGCGTATTTAAAAGAACGCGGTTTTTATTATTTCAGTCCCGAATATTTATTGTTGAAAACCGACAGCACTATTGGCGCAGACAAGCTGGCCATGTACCTGACCGTAAAGCCCGAAACCCCCGAAGCATCGGCACAGAAGTACTACATAAACGATGTATTTATTTACAGCAACTACAGTTTAAATACAGCCAGGGTTGATACCAACTTAGCTAACAGGGAGTATTACAACGGTCAGTATATTGTTGACCGCACCGAAAAATACAAACCCAAACTGCTGGATGAAAGTATGCAGTTTGAGCCCGGTGATGTTTACAACCGCACCGAACACAATCAAACACTTACCCGCCTTATAAACCTCAACCTTTTTAAGTTTGTAAAAAACCGGTTTGAAGTGGCTGGTACCGATACGCCAAAGCTTGATGTGTACTATTACCTAACGCCTTTGCCCACCCGAAGAATAAGCGGCGAGGTAACAGCCATCTCGCGGTCGAATAATTTAAATGGATCGCAAATAACTTTTAACTGGCTTAACCGAAATCTTTTTCGCAACGGCAGCAATTTGAATTTCAGTGCTTATGTGGGCTCCGATGTACAATTTAGTGGTGCCCTTGCCGGTTACAATACCTACCGCACCGGTGTGCAGGCAAGTGTTTCGTGGCCGCGGTTTGTAGGGCCATTTCTTAACCGCTCAAGTGCCGGGCCATTTGCCCCACGCACCAATGTAAATTTGGGTTACGATATTTTAAACAGGAAGGGATTATATACCCTCAACTCATACCGGGCCGAATACGGATATAGTTACAAAAAGAACCTGGAAACCGAACGACAGTTTTCTCCCATCGCCATCTCTTATGTGCAACCACTCGACATAACGCCTGCGTACGATAGTTTGAAACGTACGTTCGTTGGCTTCGACAATGCCATCCAAAAACAATTTATCCTCGGTGGTTTTTATCAACACACGTACAATGGGCTGGCGAGTGGTCAGCAAAAAAGAAATACTCATTACGTCAATTCGCTCATTGATGTATCGGGTAATATTGCCGGCTTAATTACCGGCGCCAATGTAAAAAAAGGCGACACGGCAAAAATTGCAGGCACTCCATTTGCGCAATACGTGAAGCTGGAAACCGACCTGCGTTTTTACCGCCGGCTTGGGCCATTATCCATGTGGGTGAACCGTATTAATGTTGGTTTTGGTTTGCCCTATGGCAACTCTACCCAACTGCCGTATGTAAAACAGTTTTTTTCAGGTGGCAATAATAGTTTGCGTGGTTTTCGCAGCCGCTCCGTTGGCCCCGGAACTTATTTTGCGGGTAGTGGCACCCTAATACCCGATCAAACAGGCGATATAAAACTGGAGTTGAACACCGAATTGCGGCCACACATCAGCGGACCATTGTACGGCGCATTGTTTTTAGATGCAGGCAACATCTGGCTTTTTAACAACGAAACCTTCACACAAAAACCGGGTGCAAAATTCACTTCGAAATTCATTAGCCAGTTGGCCATTGATGCCGGTGCTGGTATTCGGTTCGACATTCAGGTTTTTGTTCTTCGCTTAGACATTGGCATGCCCATTCGTAAACCCTGGGATAGCAATTACAGCATAAACTTTGGCAGCAGCGATTGGCGGCGGGAAAACATTATTTATAACCTGGCGATTGGGTATCCGTTTTAGGATATGCTTCGCAGAGGTAAAGCAAGATAGCCGCTGTCTGCTCTGTACGCCGGTATAGAAAACCCAACTCGACATAACCAGTTATACTAAGAAGTTTCCGGATAAAACCGCGTGTCGGAGGAAGTGTCACATTTCGTCATCAGTGCAATATTAGCGATCAATCAATACTACCTGTGCTTTTGTGTTTAGTTGCTGATTCAACATTCAGTTCAACCCAAACAAGCACACAAACAACCAGCACTTCAGCCAAAAAGTAAATCACTCCCAATACGGTGAGCAAAGGCCAGTAAACCATTACCAACCCGATGGTTAAAAAACAATAAATCAAATTGGCAACACCAATCACCAAGATAAACGGCGCAAAATTTCTTTTCAGGAAAAAGAAACAAACCGTGGAGTAAATACAAAAGCCTGCAGCTATTACGGAAAGCCAGGTCAATACTGCCCGCGGCATTCCAAAGTATTGGTTGAGGTTTCGCAGTACACCAAATAACAAAAGAGTAGTGAGTAAAGCGCCTAAACTGTCTATAAGAAAAACAAGTCTAGGTTTTTTTGACAAGTGTACAATACCATTTCTTATTGCGGAAAACACTTTGGCTGTAGATTCTTTTGAGTCGTTAAATCATCCGGCGTTCACCATTACAACACAGAAACAGAAGCAGACAGTAACAATTAATTCAGATGGTCACAAAAAATCATTTATCCGTCGGTGCCGGCACCAGTTCCGGCGCATCATCACTGGTCAGTTCCTTCATATTGCGATCGTTCGAGATTTTGCCGGTTTCTTCCAGCATACGCATGTCTTTAGCGTCGCGTAAAAATTCGGAGGCGAAAATGAAGTCGTTCAGGCGTTCGTTCTTGCTAAAAATAATATCGTTGCTATTGCCTTCCCATTCTTTGTTGCCCTGGTACATGTAAATAATATGGTCGCCCATTTCCATTACACTGTTCATGTCGTGGGTGTTTACTATGGTAGTAATGTTGTACTCTTTTGTAATTTCCTGTATTAGCTTGTCAATCAATCCGGAAGTTTGCGGGTCGAGACCCGAGTTGGGTTCATCTACAAAAAGATATTTTGGGTTCAGTACAATTGAACGGGCGATGCCCACACGCTTCATCATTCCACCACTTATCTCCGCCGGAAATTTTTTGTTGGCGCCAACCAAATTTACTCTCTCCAGCACCTGGTTAACACGGTTCATTTTTTCCTTGCGTGTGTCTTTTGTAAACATGTCAAGCGGAAAAATAATGTTCTCCTCCACCGTCATAGAACTGAATAAAGCCGAGCCTTGAAACAGCATACCAATCTCCTTGCGTATTTCCTTTTTCTGATCGGCATTCATCTGTGTAAAATTTTTGCCGTCGTATAAAATATCGCCACTGTCGGGCTGAAATAATCCAATAATACATTTCATGAAAACGGTTTTACCGCTTCCGCTGCTGCCAATAATTAAATTACACAGGCCCGGTTTCATCACCACATTCACATCGTGTAAAATAGGTTTATCGCCAAACGATTTTTTTAAGTTTTTTACTTCAATCATTTTAAAAGTATTGCAGCCAAGAAATAATCGGCAAATAAAACCGATACACAGGTAACCACTACGGCTTTAGTACTGGCTCTTCCTATTTCCAATGCACCGCCTTTTACGTAATAGCCGTAATAAGCGGGTATGCTCGAAATTAAAAATGCAAAAGTGTATGCCTTGCTCAAAGCAAAAAATACATTGTATGGTACAAAGCCCATAAACAAACCTTTATTAAATTCATCGGAAGAAATGATGCCTGACATAGTACCCGCCAGCTTGCCACCCCAAATACCCAACAATGCCGCCAAAATAATAAGCATGGGTATCACAACAAGGGCCGCCAAAATTTTAGGCGCCACTAGGTAAGCCTTTGTATTGATGCCCATAATTTCCAGCGCATCTATTTGCTCCGATACCCGCATGTTACCCAACTCACCGGCGATTTTACTACCCACAACGCCCGACAGAACGATGGATACCAAGGTGGGTGCAAACTCCAGTATCACTGTATCCCGCACCACCTGTGCAATAATATATTTTTGAAGAAAGGGAGACGTAAGCTGATACGCGGTTTGCACCGTTGATACCGCCCCCATAAAAATTGAAATGATTACTACAATGCCCAGCGAACCAATACCAATTTCCGAACACTGGTGCATAAACTCCCGCCAGTACATTTTATAGTTCTCCGGTTTGGAAAACATATTTTTTATCATCAGCAGGTACTTGCCTATCTCGGTAAAAAACGTCATACTGTTATTAAGGTTTAAGTATCAAGGTACAAGATTTAGAGATCAGGTATCAAGGTACAAGTTGTAAAGGCAGGCATCAAAATGCAAATAGTAAAGCTCTCAAGGATAAGGTATCAGTTCGAATGCCGGGGCACCTGGAATAGCTGTTACATCAAGGTCCATCACTTAAAGCCGGCATTTCAGCGCAGATAGCTGACGACTCACCTCTCACCAACTCACTCCTTCCTTTTTTTCAATCGCTTCCACCATGGCGACCGCCGGATCATTTCTTCTGTTTCCGCTTCCGATTTTATTTGGGCATCAACAACTGCTATCATTGCCATGTTTACAATGTTGCGAACGGATGAGCCTAACTGTAAAATATGCACGGGTTTCTTAAGACCTAATAAAATCGGGCCAATGGCATCGGCCTGTCCTACCTCTTTCAATAAATTATAAGCAATGTTGCCCGCCGAAAGGTTGGGAAAGATTAGTGTGTTTACATCTTTATCCGCCAGTTCGCTATACGGGTAATTTTCTTTTAGCAGTTGGTTATTGAATGCAAGGCTCGCCTGCATTTCTCCATCAACAATCAAATTAGGCATTTGTTGTTTTATCAACTCCCGTGCTTTTGCCACCCGCCGTGCTTCCTCCGAATTTGATGAGCCAAAGCTTGAATAACTCAACATGGCTATGCGTGGAATAATGTTGAAGTGTCGCACCTCTTTCGCTACAAGCAGGGTTATTTCGGCAAGTTCCTCAGCGGTAGGCGCAAAGTTTACCGTGGTATCGGCCAAAAACAATGGGCCTCTCTTTGTGAGCATCAGGTACATGCCGGCTATGCGGGCAGTTCCATCCTCCATACCTATGCATTGTATTGCCGGTCTTATGGTGTCGGGGTAATTTTTTGAAAGACCCGAAATCATTGCATCGGCATCACCTGTTTCCACCATCATGCAGCCAAAGTAGTTGCGGTCTTTCATTACCTTTTTCGATTCGTAAAAATTAAAACCCTTGCGACCACGTTTTTTAAAAAACAACTCACCGTAGCTATTCCGTCGTTCCTCCATTGCATCGCTGCGGGTATCAAAAATGGGCAGGCCTTCCAAATCAATTCCATTGTTTTGGGCAATGGTTCTGATTTTATTTTCATCGCCCAATAAAATGGGGTAGCCAATGCCTTCGTCAAAAACTATCTGCGCGGCTTTTAAAATTTTAATATTGTCGGCCTCGGCAAATACAATTCGTTTGGGGTCGCGGCGGGCTTTGTTGCCCAATATGCGCATTACCTGGTTATCTAATCCCAGCCGCTTGTTTAAGTCGTTTGCATAACCTTCCCAGTCGGAAATAATTTTTTGCGCCACACCACTTTCTATTGCGGCTTTTGCTACGGCCGGTGCAATGGTGGCCAGCAGGCGGGGGTCTAATGGTTTTGGAATGATATAGTCGGAGCCAAAGGTTATTGTTTTTGTATTGTAAGCCAGCGTTACAATATCGGGCACGGGGCTTTGGGCCATAGCCGCCAATGCGTGTACAGCAGCAAGTTTCATCGCCTCGTTTATTTGCGTGGCTCTTACATCCAACGCACCACGAAAAATATACGGGAATCCCAAAACATTATTTACCTGGTTAGGAAAATCGCTACGGCCAGTTGCCATTATCAAATCTTTGCGGGCGGCAGTTGCATCATCCCACGAAATTTCGGGGTCGGGGTTGGCCATGGCAAACACAATTGGATGTTTGGCCATGCTCTTTACCATGTCGGTTGTAACCACGTTGCCAATGCTCAGGCCTACAAAAACATCAGCGTCTTTCATCGCTTTGCTTAGTGTACAATCGGCGGGGGCGTTGGCAAATTTCAATTTAAATTCTTCAAGGTCGGTGCGGCCACGATGGAGTGGCCCGTTGATGTCGAATACAAAAAAGTGTTCGGGTTTTGCACCAAGCGATACATACAGTTGGATACAGGCCATGGCCGCCGCGCCGGCACCGTTGATTACAAAACGCACCTTCTCAATTTTTTTCTTTTGAAGTTGCAGGGCGTTTAATAATGCTGCGGAAGAAATGATGGCCGTGCCGTGCTGGTCATCGTGCATTACCGGAATGGTAAGTTGCTCACGCAATGCTTTTTCAATAATGAAACACTCGGGAGCTTTAATGTCTTCTAAATTAATCGCTCCAAATGTTGGCTCTAATGCTTTTACAATTTGTACAAATTTTTCGGGGTCGGTTTCGGCCACTTCAATATCGAATACATCTATATCGGCAAAAATTTTAAACAACACACCCTTGCCCTCCATTACCGGCTTGCTGGCTTCGGGGCCAATATTGCCGAGGCCCAACACCGCTGTACCATTGCTGATGACTGCCACTAAGTTTCCTTTGGCGGTGTATTTGTAAACATTTTCTTTATTGGCAGCAATTTCTTTACAAGGTTCGGCAACACCGGGAGAGTAGGCCAGCGAAAGATCTCGTTGTGTTTTTGCTTCCTTTGTGGGCACAACTTCTATCTTGCCCGGTTTTCCTTTTGAGTGATATAATAATGCTTCCTGTTTTCTTAAATCTTTTTGCATAGTGTTGTTCTTGTACTCCCAAGCCCTGGCGAAGGAGTGCTTGTACTTCGTAACGTTTTTGAAGAAGCATGTACCCAGCCCGGTTGCTACTATGTTGCAGCCGTTGCGTCGCACTCTTGTACTTTAACAATCCCGGTCGGCTTGCTGCAATTGCCCGTTATTAGTTGCCTGTGAAGTAATTTTTTTTCACAAGCGGCCGCAAAATACAAATTAAATGAAGGATGGGTTGGTGGATGAAATTTGGAGGTCTGTCAAATGGTAACACAGTGGTCTGAAATTCTTTCAGCATCTTTTAAAATGAAGTTGAGTCGTTGGGAAAGATGCCAATATACCTCGGCATGACGTACCAGGGAGTGGGAGATGAGGTGACAAATTAGTACCCGCTAATTACTAACCTCCACTTCGGCAACAGGATTTGAAGCAGGTTCGCCAGGTACTGGCCGAATGTTTACGAGCCGGATTTTATAACCAAGTATTGTAGTATCGTTTGTGTAGCCGGGCTTGATTTCATTGGTGGCTAAGTCAAACGTGTGCTGCTGGTTGTTTGCCTTAAAAGTAAAATTTGCTTTTGCCACACCTGCCCAAATACAAACTGCATTTATTGGGCAACGCGAATCTTCAATCACTTTGTTGAAACATATTTCCACTTTTTGCTGGCCCGATGTTTTTTCGACACACGCGTTTAACGGCACAAAAGGGTATTGCGTTGCTACCTGGTTTTTTTTGCAGGTAGAAAAAATAAACAACAACAGAATTATCGTGCAGAAGAAGTAGAATCGCATGGTGGTGTTTTTTTAGATGACAGAGGTTATGCACTCATCGTTGCACCGGCGTTATGTAGTGTAAGCCCGAACGGAAATTTAGTCGGGATAAAAAAGTTTTTTCATTTTCATTTGCGCAAAGTAAGGATGATCGGGGTTTACAATCAATTCCTGACGTGTGGGATGAATCAACACGTCCATATCTTCCAGTCGAATGGCTCCAAGTAATGGTTCGCTATCACCGGGTAAAACCATTGCCCTGCAGGTTGTTTGACGATTTCTAAAACGAAGTTCGACTGGTGCTACCACTTCACACTCTACAATTTGACCATTTGCTAATTGAGCCTTCCGGGTTTCAACAACAGGTAATTGTAGCTGCTCCTGAATATTTTCATTGATTGCAAGCATTATTGAGCCAGTATCAACCAGCATGTTTACCGTCATTGATTTGATTTCATCTTCACCAATGATATTTTTCCTTGCGAGAGCAATATCCTCGCCATTTATCAACTCTATTTCTGCGTATATCAATCCCATAAAATCAATTTATTCAAATTTAGTTTTTTATTTCGCGGAATTGTATGCATGATGAATGTAAAATGCAGTTTAAATTTTGGCACTACTTCCCAACCACGCCATCACACCCATTCCAATTTCAATGGCATTTTCATCAATATCAAAATGCGGCGTGTGTACACCGTGCATGGTGTCTTTGTTTTTATTGGCCGTGCCCAATCTAAAAAAGCAACCCGGAATTTGTTGCGAGTAAAAACCAAAATCTTCGGCACCCATACGTACTTCGGTTTCTTCAACATTCGCATCGCCCATAAAATCGGCAGCCATCTTTTTTGTACTGATGTGCAGGCCTTCATCATTATAAACCGTTGGGTAACCTACATCAATGGTCACATCGGCTTCGGCACCCATTGCCTCCACCAATTCTTTTGATAATTTTTTTATGATATCGTGGGCTTTATACCGCCATGTTTCATCCATTGCCCTGAATGTGCCCATGAGTTTTACCTGTGAAGGAATAACATTTGTTGTATGTCCGCCCTGGAAAGAAGTAATAGAAAGCACCGAAGGAGAAAGGGGATTATTGTTGCGACTGATAACCTGCTGCAACGCTACAATCAACTGAGATGCTATTAAAATCGTATCGGCTGTTAAATGCGGTGCGGCCGCATGGCCCCCTTTGCTTTTAATGGTAATATAAATTTCATCGGCACTGGCCATAGCCTTACCCGCACGAAAGGAAAGTTTTCCTACCTGCAATTGCGGGTTTACGTGAAGGGCAAAAATGCAGTCAGGTTTTGGATTTCTAAGTACGCCTTCTTTAATTAATAATGATGCGCCACCAGGATTTTTTTCTTCGCCAGGTTGAAAAATTATTTTCACCGTGCCTTCCCAATTATTTTTTGTTTGTTCTAAAATTTTTGCGGCACCCAGCAAACAGGTTGTATGTACATCGTGTCCGCAGGCGTGCATCACACCAATGTTTTGTGATTTGTATGTCACCTCATTTTCTTCGTTTATGGGCAGTGCATCCATATCGGCACGCAGCGCAACTGTCCTGCTCTGCGGATTTTTCCCTTCTATCAACGCTACAATGCCTGTGGTTGCCTTTACTTCAAAATCAATCCCGAATGCAGCTAGTTTCTGCTGTACAAATTTTGACGTTTCAAATTCCTGGTAGCTTAATTCGGGATGGGCATGAAGGTGCTGGCGTATGGCGATAAACTCCGGGGCAAACTGCGTGGCCAAACTTTTTAATTGTGTAAGAAGCATGCGCAAATGTAATGGTGAATGGTGAGTGGTGAATCGTGAGTAGTGAGTGGTTGTCAATGCCTAAAAAACGTTGACCGTTTTCAAATTGGTTTTTGTGTATTTGTTTTTTCATTTTACGTAAAAATAATTACAGTGCTTTTTGAAGTGTTGATTTGGGTGCTTTCAGAATCTTCATACCTGAGTGAATCGTA
>JANPKD010000035.1:0-47692 GCA_031425835.1 Chitinophagales bacterium | reverse complement strand
TACGATTCACTCAGGTATGAAGATTCTGAAAGCACCCAAATCAACACTTCAAAAAGCACTATAATTATTTTTACGTAAAATGAAAAAACAAATACACAAAAACCAATTTGAAAACGGTCAACGTTTTTTAGGCATTGACACACTCACACTCTGAACTTTCAACTCCTGACTTTGAACTTTTCTCTTAGCTTAGCCAAATGAGTATTGAAAAAGAATGGATGCACCAAACAAATGTGTATGAGGTAAACGTAAGGCAGTACACACCAGAAGGAACCTTCGATGCATTTGCACTGCATTTGCCACGGTTGAGAAATATGGGTGTGCAAACGCTATGGTTTATGCCCATAACACCCATCGCCCAAAAAAATAAAAAGGGAACGATTGGCAGCCCATACGCCTGCGCCGATTATGTTTCAATCAATCCCGAATTTGGAACGCTTGCCGATTTTAAAAATCTTGTAGCGAAAGCGCAGGGAATAGGATTTAAAATAATTATTGATTGGGTGGCAAATCATACGGGCTGGGACCATTTGTGGACAATTGAACACCCTGATTGGTATAAAAAAGACGAGGCCTCCGGCGATTTTAAAAGGGCATCGGGGATGGATGATATTATTGAATTGGATTTTGGCAACCAGGCAATGCGCACTGCCATGATAGACGCCATGCGCTTTTGGATTGTGGAGTGTGGTATTGATGGATTTCGGTGCGACCTTGCCTTTTGGGTGCAATTGGATTTTTGGGTGGATGCAAAAAACGAACTCGCAAAGACAAAAAAATTATTCTGGCTGGCCGAAGCGGATTCCATTGATCACCCCGCGTACATGCAGGTGTTTAATGCCTCATATACCTGGGCATGGATGCACAAAACCGAAGCGTTTTGCAAACAGCAATTTTCATTTAATGATTTGTTGCAACTGCTGCAACAGTATTTGCATACACCGGGCATGAAAGCGTGGTTTACATCTAACCACGATGAAAACTCCTGGAATGGAACTGAGTATGAAAAATACGACTACCTGGCAAAAGCACTTGCAGTGTTCAGTTGCACATGGCCGGGTATCCCGCTCATTTATTCGGGCCAGGAATTGCCAAATAACAAACGCCTTGCCTTTTTTGATAAAGATGAAATTGAATGGAAAGAAGATGTTTTGCTGCACCAGTTTTACAAAACTTTATTAGCGATGCATGCTTCGCACGTGGCGTTAAGTCCATTGGTTGGGGTTGATAGAATTGACACTACTGCCAATGATAAAGTACTGGCTTACATAAGAAGGAAAGACGGCGAAGCAGTTTTTGTAGCCATCAACTTTTTCAACGAGGAGCTAACGTTTGAAATTACAAGGAACATGGATGAAGGAAATTATTATGACGTTTTTTCGGGCAATTCAATTGCAGTGAAGCAATCACAAATGAGGCTAGGCCCAGGTGGTTTTATTGTATTGAGTAGCTGAGTAAAAGGTGGATAAGCAAGATGCGCATGCACTGGTAAAAAATTTACCTAAAGCATTTTGTATTTGTCTATTGCTCGTTTTTACGAAAACGCTTCCTGATTTTTTCAAGTTCGGGCGGCGATAATTTGGAGGTTTTTTTGAGTATGCCAATAAAATAATTTACCTCTGTTTCGTTGGCGGGGCAACCGGTGTTCTCTCCCGGTTTGTGGTCAGCATCGGCTAATTTATTTCCTTGAGCATCCATAATAAACCAATAGGGCAGACCCTTGTCATTGCCGCCAAGGTCAGTTAGCAGTTTTAATGCGCCTGCATTTTCTAAATTTTTTTTTGCATCGCTTTCATAAACCGTCAGGTGAGCAATTTCATAATTTTTAGCGATGCTTTCTTTAATGGAGCTATCGGCGAGCGATGCGTCCATTTCTTTGCACCCGCCACACCACGAGGCATGGAAAATCAGTAACACATTTCTGTTTTCTGTGGCGGCTGTAGCATAAACAGGTTTCAGTACTTCGGCAGCCGACGGCGTTTGCGCCTGGGTAAAATGTTGAAGCTGCATCATGCTTAGTGTGAAGAGCAAAACTGTTTTCCTAAAAATTTTTCTGAAGAAGGTTCAACTTACGCTAGGAAAATGAAAACCAAAAAAATAAGTTGCAATTATGGACAATTGGCCATAAATTTAGGTCAAATTGCAAAAAAATGCCAAAAAGTAAAAGGGCAAAAGCTACGAAACCGCCACTGAGTAAATTAGACTATCACGAAGTAGCTGGCATTACACCATCATTACAAGAGCCCAGTGCTATCTATGGGCTGGCGATGCCCGCTTTAAAGGCATTTGATTTTATGGGTATCGCTGCCAAAAAAAGCTTTTTTCCAGTAACCAACGATAGTGATTTTATCGGCTTAATCAGGCAAGGTATCCCGAAAAAAGCTATCGATAACCTCGTTGAAAAAACCGGCATTGGGGTAAATGAAATGGCAGTACTCATGCGCCTTTCGGATAGAACATTGCGTAGGTACGAGGCAAATACTTTATTAAGCCCCGAGCAGTCGGAAAGAGTGGTTGAGATTTCTCGTTTATATAGTCGTGGCGAAGAAGTGTTTGGAAGCCTCGAAAATTTTAAAGAGTGGATGGGCAGTACGGTAATGGCCCTCGGAAATATAAAGCCAAAAACACTTTTAGATACATCACTGGGGATAGATATTTTGATGAACGAATTGGGAAGAATAGAACACGGAATTTTTGCGTAATGGAAGTGTACAGAATAGCAAAGTGCAAATTCATTGATGACCTGTCGGGTATTGGTGCGGCAACGTTTGGTGGCCGATGGAATTCGAAAGGCACGCATATCCTTTACACCGCCGCAACTCCTTCTCTCGCACTGTTAGAGACCGTGGTGCATATCTCCAACATTCCACTCCATCATTATTGTATGATTACTCTAAGCATCCCCGACAAAAAAATAATGGAATTAAACAGCAGGGATTTGCCGGATGGGTGGTTTGTTAATCCACCGGCCGACCGGTTAAAATCCATAGGAGATCAGTTTATAAAAGCCAATCTTTTTCTTGCCTTAAAATTGCCGTCTGCTATAATGATGGAGGATTTCAATTTTTTATTAAACCCCAACCACCCCGATTTTGGAAAGGTGAGTAAGGTATCTGTTCGCACAATTCCAATTGATGAAAGACTTTTAAAGAAATGATTTGCTGAGCACTCAACCGTTTAGGCTTCTTCCTTCTCAAGCGGTTGCTTAAATTCTGCATTGCAATTAAAACAATGCCATACTTTGTTTGCGGCCAATGGAAAAACCATCAATAAAAATCCCACTAAAGTGCCAAGCCAGTTTGATAATTTTCGTGGTGTGGTTACCATTTGAATGTAACTGCTGCTGCATTGGGGACAAGTAAACCGTTTTCTTCGCTCCGATTCCATTGCTATCAATAACGTTTGTGCAGTTTCAAATTGGTCTGTGGCCACCATTAGTTTTATTCCTCCAATGGCATTGGTCAGGAGCGGATCAAGCGTAACCATATTCTCATCCTTTAGCCAGCAATCAATCCCCTCTTCGCTCAACCGGCCCATTGCAATGTGTGCATCTACATAATTTGAAAAAACCTGGAGAGGGAGAAACTGCATGCTCACTTTATTTGGTGAAAGATACAGGTCCAGGACTTTTGGGTCCGTCTTTCTTTTATGCCTTCATCAGGATTCCACCGTTGCCAACAAAACATCTTTATCCCCGGTTCTCTAATTGTTGATTTAAATTAGACCGCTGGCAAAAGGTTGTTGTGCCGCAACGGCCGAAGAATCAGCGACACAAAATTTTATACAATCATGAAACGAATTTTATTTTTTCTCGTATCGCAGTTAGTAGCTCTCCAGGTTCTGTTTGCCGCCGGGCTGCCGGCATCCCGAAACTATTTTGAGCTGCGGGTGTATCATTTTGTTAGCAAGGAACAGGAAAGCACACTCGACGATTTTTTTGAAAAGGCATTAATTCCGGCCCTGCATAGAACCAATAGAAAGCTTATTGGTGTTTTTAAGCCGCTGGCTAATGACACAGCAGCTGATAAAAAAATTTACGTTCTTATTCCACATCCATCATTAAAAGATTTTACTGGAATTGGTAAAAAATTAAGCAATGATGCAGGCTACTTAGCTGCTGGAGCCGCGTACACCAATGCTCCTTACGATAAGCCAGCATACACCCGCATGGAAACAATTTTGCTCTATGCTTTTGAAGGGATGCCAGGCATTGCCAAACCATCTTTGACTGGTTCAAGGCTGGAAAATATTTATGAACTGCGCAGTTACGAAGGGCACACTGAAAAAATATTTCAAAACAAAGTTGACATGTTTAATAAAGGTGATGAGGTGGGCTTGTTCCAAAAGCTCAATTTCAACGCCGTGTTCTATGGTGAGGTTATCGCCGGTTCAAAAATGCCCAACCTAATGTACATGACTTCTTTTAACAACATGAAGGAAAGGGATGAGCATTGGAAAGCATTTGGTAGTCACCCGGACTGGGCTAAACTAAAGACCGATCCGTTGTACCAGAACAATGTTTCTAAAAATGAAATTACTTTTTTACGGGCGGCGGCTTATTCCGATTTGTAATTTTCTATGAGTAATAAAAAGTCCCCCGCAATATCACGGGGGACTTTCTTCTGCTTATACAACAAGAGACAAAACTAATATTACTGATCCAGGTTTACAGGATAAGTGTACGGCATATCATTGCCCGGATAAACGCCTTCCATTTTTACAGTGCCCGACAGGCCTGCAACCAATTCGCTTAACTGTTCTACGTTGGCAACCGGCCGGCCGGCAACCGAAATAATAATAAATCCGGGTTGTATTCTTGCGCGGCCCAACGGACTGTCTTCATAAATTTTATTTACCACTACGCCACCTTCAACTTCGTAACGGGCGGCTTTATCTTGTGGCAACGAGGTAAGGTCGGCTTTCAATCTTGCGCCTACATTGTTGGTCACAACATCAGTTCTTTTCTTGAGGTTAATGCTCACCTTGTATTCTTTTCCGCCGCGCACATAACTTACAGGCACTTTATCACCTGGCCTATAGCCTGCAATTTGTGCACTCATCTGCAGTCCGGATGTAACGGTTGCGTTGTTCACTTTTGTAATTACGTCACCCTTTTTTATACCAGCTGCTTCGGCGCCACCACCGGGTGCTACTGAGCTTACATAAACGCCTTCAACCGTTGTGGGGATTCCAAGATTTTTTATTTGTTCTTCAGACAAATCATCGGTAGGCATGTAGGTTACACCAAGGTAGCCACGCTGCACATCGCCAAACTGGATGATATCGTTTACAATTTTTTTGATAATGGTTACCGGTATGGCAAATGAATAACCAGCATACGTGCCCGATGGTGCAAGTATGGCCGAGTTCACACCAATCAATTCGCCATTGGTATTTACCAATGCGCCGCCACTGTTTCCCTGGTTTACCGCAGCATCTGTTTGGATAAATGATTCTACCGGTGTATCGCCTCTTCGCGTTTGGCGACTGTTAATACCGATGCTGCGGCCGGTTGCAGAAATTATTCCTGCAGTAACAGTTGCATCGAGCGTTAATGGATAACCTACCGCCAAAACCCACTGGCCTAGCTGTATGTTGTCCGAATTGCCATAAACAAGAAAGGGGAGTTTGGTGCCATCAATCTTCAATACTGCGATATCGCTGCTGGGGTCGCGGCCAATTACTCTTGCTTTATAATTTTTTCGGTTAGACAGTGTTACGTTGATTTCAGATGCAACACCACCACTCTGGTCGGAGATGACGTGGTTGTTGGTCACGATGTATCCATCCTCGCTAATGATAACGCCACTGCCCGAAGCTCTCTGCTCAGGGATAATGTTGGGACCAAATCCCTCACCAAAAAACTGGTCGAAGAAATTGTCATAGTTACCACGGTTGCGAGGTAAATCGTTGGTTACTTTTTTAGCCGCCGTTTTAGTTTTTATATGCACCACCGCCGGCACCGTGGCGTTGGCGGCTTTCACAAAATCTAATCCCTCAGCGGGTGTGGCGGGCTTGCCATCAAAAAATCCGGCGTAGTTAACAGGAATGCCTTTTGCTGCGCTGCCAACTGTTACAGTCTGGTTCGAATATTTTTGGTACAAAGCCACGCTGCCAATGGCCGACCCTGCGCTGATGGCCATTATTAATAGTACTTGTTTAAATTTCATTTTCAGGATTTTAATTGATAAACTAAAGACTCAAATTTTATGCCCTTGCATACAAAATAACGTTGCCTGCTGCCAAAATTACAACCGTTGGCACTCTTTAACACAGAATTTACCAGAAGCTTCGTACTTGTTAGAGAATCGGTAATGGATTTTATTAGCTGAGTTGTAACAAAAATGCCAACGTGTCCACGCCATCGGCAAACTGGCAAATTGTGGGAGCTTGAGCTACACCAAATGGCAAACCATTTCTGCCAACAATGCACTGAAGACTGCTCTCATCACCCAATTTATTTTTCAAGTCCTGTTCGTTTGAATAAAACTGGTAGTGCAGCTGGCTAATGGGGGAGAAGGGTGATGCTTCCTCAACCAAAATGATACTGCCATTGGTCATGTAGTATTTATTGTTGAGCATTTGAATGGCGAGGTTGTAGTCGTAATTGTTTTTGTATTTACCACAATCAATTGAATGGCTCCATTTTTCAAACGCTTTAAGCAACGAAATAAAATCATAATTGTCCGGTACAAAAATCTGCGTCACATTTCGGCAGCCCAGTCCAAAATATAAATACACATCATCTGCCAGTGCCGCCAGCTCATCCGCAGTTTCATTGCCGCTAAGCACAGCTACCGATGTGCGGTTACGTCGGACTATGTGCGGCTGGTTTCTAAAGTAATATTCAAAATACCTCGAGGTATTGTTGCTGCCCGTAGCAATGTACGCATCGCAATTGTTCAGCCGGTCGGCTAAAACTATACACTGCCGCGCCTCAGTATTCCACTCATAAATTTTTTCAATTAAATGCCTGATAAGCGCATCATCTTTCGACGATGGTTTTACCAATGCATAATGGCCACTCATAAACACCATCAAAAAATCGTGGAAGCCAACCAGCGGTATATTGCCTGCCATTACTAACCCAAGTTTTTTTGGACTGGAATTATTTTGCGGCAGTTGGTATGCATCTGCCAGTTGCTGCAGCGAGGCTTCGGTTAAAAAATTAGTAGCGATTGCTTTAACCGCATGGCTTACAAATTCGGGAATAAACCAGGCGTTTTCGGCAAAGGCTTTTTGCTGTGCCGCCACCCACTCCACATCATCATGTAGCATGTATTGTCCTAATTGTAGAAGCAAAGTTTTTCTTTCTTGTAAATTCATGCCTGCACTTTAAATTTGCCAGCAAAAGTAGTAACCAACAACCTAATCAAAAGTTATGGCAATAAAGATCACGGAAGAATGTATCAATTGCGGAGCCTGCGAACCCGAATGTCCCAACAATGCTATTTATGAAGGCGGTGTGGAGTGGGCCATTTCTGATGGCACTTCGGTTAAAGGACAGTTTAAGTTGATTGATGGAACACCGGTTGACGCCGACCAGCGCAATGCCCCCATTGCCGATGATACTTACTATATCACACCAAGTAAATGCACCGAATGCCAGGGTTTTCATGAAGAGCCACAATGCGCCGCGGTTTGCCCGGTTGATTGTTGCGTGCCCGATGAAATGTACCGCGAAACGGTGGAACAACTATTGGAGAAAAAAGAGCGGATGCATTTGTAGGCGGCAATGTTGGTAAATAATATTTCGATATTTGAAAGGTGAAACGGAAACGTTTCACTTTTTTTGAGGAGAGCCATCTATTATCCCGGGATAAGAATTACCATTTGGCTTTTGTTACCGCCGATGGCGGGATACTTTTACTGCATGAACCGATAGCTATCGGGTATAACAGGCATCCCATACAGGCATATTGTATTTTTTGCCTTGACGCCATTTCAACTTCGTTCGAAAATATAATTCTACTTTCCACCGTTAATCTATAAAAAATGAAGAAAAAAATTGCATTGGTAACCGGCGGTTTTTCCGGCGAGGCCACCATATCCTATCGCTCCGCCGCCACCATTTTTAATCATTTGAACAAAGACCTGTTTGATGTTTATAAGATTGACGTAACCACGGCTGGTTGGTTTTATGAAAATGCCGCAGGCCATAAAACCGAGGTAGATAAAAATGATTTTTCCATAGTTGAAAACAATTCAAAAATAAATTTCGATGCTGTATTCATAGGCATGCACGGCACCCCCGGCGAAGATGGTAAACTACAGGGTTATTTCGATATGCTGCAACTGCCCTACACTTCCTGCAACGCCGCATCATCGGCGCTTACTTTTAATAAACGATACGCGGTTGCCGTTGCCCGTATGGCCGGTGTTGGCGTGGCACAATCGGTGCACTTGTTTAAACACACCCCCTACAACACTGATGAAATTTTAGCAGAGCTAACACCGCCACTTTTTATCAAGCCAAACAATGGCGGCTCCAGCATTGGTATGAGTAAGGTTACCGAAGGCAGCCAGTTGGAGGAGGCCCTTGAGAAAGCATTTAAAGAAGACGACCAGGTGCTGGTAGAACAAATGATTGAGGGAAGGGAATTTACTGTTGGTGTGTACAAATCAAAGGGCCAGATTCATGTGTTACCTATTACAGAAGTAGTGGCGCATGAAGAACAATCGTTTTTTGATTTTGAAGCAAAGTATGGTGGTAAATCAACCGAAACCACACCTGCAGAAATTAGCGATGAATGGAAAACCCAATTGGAACACACAGCCAGAAAAATTTATGCGGTTTTTAATTGCGCCGGTGTGGTGCGTATTGACTTCATTTATAACACCCGCGAAAACCGTGCGTACATGCTTGAAGTAAATACTATTCCGGGGCAAAGTGATGCCAGCGTAATACCGCAACAGGTGAGAGCCGCCGGGGGAAATTTAAATGAGTTTTATGCAAGTTTATTAGAGGAGGCGATGTACGGGACGCCAAATGTTTAACATGGTAACTGTTAGGTGCTGTATCAACATGTCGACGAAATATGGATTATTACTGATGTGCACCTCCGGATTAATCTTGTGACTTTAGCTATAAATCTCCGTCTCCTTCCCCGGCCCCGCCTTTAAACTTTTAACTTACGACTGCAAACTGCTTCCGCCCGACTCCTAACTATTTTTCTATCTTGCACGCCTAATAGAAAAACCTGCATGTTTAAATTTATTACGAGCCGCCCCCTATGGGTAAACATGGCTTTTGCTTTGGGTGGAATAGCTATTCTTATTTTAATTTTTCTCCTTTCATTGGTTTGGATCACCAATCACGGCGAGTCGAAAACAGTGCCAGCAGTGGTAGGCAAAAACATCAACACAGTCGAAAAGCTTCTGACCGAAAAAGGCTTCGAAGTAGTGGTTCAGGATTCGGTTTTTTACGACTCGCTGCCGCCCGGCATTGTTATTAAGCAGGTGCCTGATGCCGATGCCGTGGTAAAAATCAATCGTACCGTTTATGTAACAATCAACCGTTTTATTGCGCCGGATATTGAAATGCCCAACCTGCTTGGCTCGAGTTTTAGAAACGCTGAAATGGTATTGCGCAACCTTGGTTTGCGTATGGGCGATACCACTTACCGGTTCGACTTTGCAAAAAATTCCGTACTGGAGCAACTCTATAATGGTTCATCAATCAAAGCAGGTGCAAAAATAAAAGTGGGCAGTATTGTTTCGTTTGTACTTGGGAGTGGCCTGGGTAATGAAGACCAGGCGGTGCCCAATTTATTAGGGCTTACCCACGAAGAAGCAAAAATGCTGTTGGATGCTTCGGGGCTTACTCTTGGGGTGGCCTTGCCCGATCCAAATGTGCGGGATATTCCAGCTTCATTTATCTACCGGCAATCACCCATGCCCAAGACCGAAGATGGGGCACGCATTCGTATTCGTCCCGGCCAGATGATTGACATTTGGCTGAGCCTTGAAAAACCCGATGTAGATTCGTTAATAAAAATAAGGCAACAACAAAATCAACCGGAGGAACCCGAACAATGAAAGAAATTACAGTAGAAGAACTCAAACAAAAAATGGACAGTGGCGAAAAAATTAACCTGATTGATTGTCGCGAGCCGCATGAATACATGGAAGCCAACATTGGCGGCCGGTTAATTCCGTTGGGTAAAATACAAACCATGCAGGTTGAGGAAATTGAAGACCTCAAAGATGAGGAAGTAATCATCCATTGTCGCAGCGGTAAACGGAGTATGATGGCATGTATGGTGCTTGACCAATTGGGTTTTAAAAACACAGTAAATGTTGCGGGTGGCATATTGGAGTGGCAGGAGAAGTTTGGTGCTGCCAAGTAAATAAGTGCACCGCTAGCATTCTACATCGTTTGAATAAACATTTTTGGGCAGGCCCCGTCGCATCATTTTTTTTATCTACACTGTCTTTCCATAAAACTACTTTGGTAGGTTGTGCCCGGGGTATTACCCCTTTTCTATTATGTACACAATCACCTTGCTGAGGATCTTTTTTCGTCCCTCATCAAAGACGTTACCGGCGCACCTCCAATGTCACCCTCATAAAGACGGCAGCCATAACTTACATTTCCCAGTTAGCAGATTACAGGAAGAAGGGCTGTAAAAGCTTTTTTACCCGGCGGTTAACCAAGGTTAAAAAATTTGACCCATCTACCTCAAGTGTTCAATCAATCATTTCATTTCAGGATGCAACAGGATAGTAAGCAATAGAGTAGTGCTACTTTTCATCCTTACTGATTGTTTGTGCTGGTGTATAGCATTGTCAGCTATGCGAAATTGCGGTTCACATTCCTGGTACAACAATAGGTAGCTATTTAAAAAAATTTTCAAAGATTCCTTACATACCACTGGCATGAAACCCAAACATTTTGTCACACTCACCTTTTTCCTGCTTTTATTAAAAAATGAAAATTTTGCTCAGCGACAAATGGAAGCACTTGACCGTGGTGTAGTTGCTGTGCGTAATAAAGATGGGAAAGTATTTGTAAGCTGGAGGTTGTTGGGTACAGAGCAACAGGATCTGGGTTTTAATATCTATCGGTCTACAAAAAATGAAAAGCCTAAAAAACTCAATACCACAATCATTTCTGAAACAACAAGTTTTATCGATGACGTAACTGACACAAGCCAGGCCTTTAATTATTTTGTTACAACCGTTGTTAAAGGAAAAGAATCGCAGCACGGTAAACCATTTCGGTTACCCAGCGGCAGCCAGCCGTATTTTTCCATACCCTTGCAAACACCCAATGGTTATAGTGCGGGCGATGGAAGTGTTGGCGATCTGGATGGCGATGGCCAATACGAATTTGTTATTCACATGAATGGCAGGGGAAAAGACAACAGCCAGGCAGGCATGACCGACCCTCCAATTTTTCACGCTTACAAAATGGATGGTACATTATTATGGTTCATTAACCTTGGAAAAAACATACGTGAAGGGGCACACTACACCCAGTTTATGGTGTACGATTTAGATGGCGATGGCCGCGCCGAAGTGGCCATGAAAACCGCTGATGGCACGGTTGATGGAAAGGGCATTATGATAGGTGATTCAACCAAAGACTGGCGCAATAGCAATGGTTATATTCTTTCGGGCCCCGAATATTTAACTGTATTCGATGGGCTCACCGGTGCCGCCATTTCTACCACCGATTTTATTCCACCGCGACATGCAAAACTCAATCCATCAACCGAAGAACTAAAAGAAATGTGGGGCGATGGTTATGGCAATCGTATGGATCGTTTTCTTGGCGGCATTGCTTACCTCGATGGTAAAACACCAAGCCTCATTATGAGTCGCGGTTATTACACCCGCTCGGTAATTGCAGCGTGGAATTTTAAAAAGGGCAAACTTTTAAAACACTGGGTTTTTGATAGTGATGATCCCGCCAATGCCGACAACCGCAACTATCGCGGGCAGGGCAATCACCAATTAAGTGTGGCCGATGTTGATGGCGATGGAAAAGATGAAATTGTTTTTGGCGCCGCAACAATTGATGACAATGGAAAAGGTTTGTACTCTACCAAATTAGGGCATGGCGATGCGCTGCATGTGAGTGATTTAGATCCCACGCGGCCGGGCCTGGAAGTGTTCGATATACAGGAGCGTTTCTCTGATGCCGGCGCAAATTTTCGTGATGCAAAAACCGGCGAAGTACTTTGGAAAAAAGCTTCCGTAAAGGCGGGCGATGATGGCGAAGGCCCGGGCCGCGGACTAGCGTTGGATATTGACCCACGATATCCCGGTTATGAATGTTGGGTGGCCGGTGCGGGCATCACGGGTATGTTTGATGCAAAAGGAAATAAGATTGCTGAAAACACACCGAGTGTCAACATGGGTATTTTTTGGGATGGCGATGTGCTGAGCGAAATATTAAACGGCCATGTTATTGACAAATGGAATTTTTTAGAAAGCAAAACCGAGGGGTTATTAAATACCGCCGATTACGGTTGTGTTTCGAACAACGGCACCAAACGCAACCCGGTTTTATCGGCCGATATTTTGGGCGATTGGCGGGAAGAATTAATTGTGCGAACAAAAGACAGTAAGGAGCTACGCATTTTCACCACCAGCATTCCAACCACAAAAAAATTTTATACACTGATGCACGACCCACAATATCGCCTGAGCATTGCCTGGCAAAACGTGGCGTACAATCAGCCACCGCACACCGGTTTTCATTTGGGCGAAGGAATGACAATGCCGCCGAAACCAAACATTGTATTGGTGCCGGTGAAGAAGAAAAATGAAACGGTGAAGAAGTGATTTCTGGGCCGGGCTACAGTGCTACTATTAAGCTTTTGTTGCGTCGCACTCTTGTACTTTCGGTTCGTAATGCAGCAAACCCAGCCCTTCAAATAGTTCTCTATAAATGGTTACTGAGATCCTTCAACTCAAGAGATACACTCTCCGCCGTTGTTGTACTTTATTACATAACAATGCTTATGAAGCAAGATGGTCTTGGTTTTGAACCCTTCCCCTTCTCGGAGGGGCGAATTTAATGACTGATTGTTCTTTAGTTCGTTGGGGTGGGTTTGCCCGAATTGAAATACAGAACAGTAAATGAAGACACCTACAATTTTCGAAGTAGTTACATTTTTCACCAAACACAAGATTTATAAACAACGGTCGAACATGAAAAACAAATCACTTATTATACTGGGAATTCTTGTTATCATTTGCAGTTCTTTTATTCTTTTTGAAAAAGAAAAACCAACGCTTTACATCATCGGCGATTCTACTGTACGCAACGGCAATGGCACGGGCAACAATCAGCAATGGGGTTGGGGAAGTTTTATTGAAGCATATTTCGACACAACAAAAATTGCGGTACGTAACCATGCAATAGGTGGCCGCAGCAGCCGCACATTTATCACTGAAGGGCGTTGGGATAAAATAATGGCAACGCTAAAAAAAGGCGACTATGTGATGATACAGTTTGGCCACAACGATGGTGGTGCATTGGATGATACAGCCCGAGCCCGTGGCAGCATTAAAGGGGTTGGCAACGAAACCAAAGAAATTTATAACCCCATCATGAAAAAACAGGAAATCGTTCATACTTATGGCTGGTACCTGCGGCAGTATGTAAAAGATGCAAAAGCAAAAGGCGCACATGCAATTGTTTGTTCGCCAATACCACGCAACAATTGGAAGGATGGAAAAGTGACCCGTTCCGCCGACAGCTATTCAAAATGGGCAAAAGAAATTGCAGATGCCGAAGCCGTACCGTTTATAAATTTAAATGAGCTGGTAGCTATTAAATACGAAGCAATGGGAGCGCAGGCGGTAAAATCTTTTTTCGCGGTCGATCATACACATACCAACATTGACGGGGCAAAATTAAATGCAGAAATAGTTGTGAATGCGTTGAAACAACTAAAGCCCGGCAAACTGCAAATGTTTATGAAGTAGTGTGTATGATAAAAACCTATGAGGTTTCATTTAACAACCAATAGCATGATGTCGCTACTCAAACCCAAACGATCCATTGTAACAGCTTTTCTTTTCCTTCTTTTCTCCTTCAACCTCTTAGCCCAAAAAATTGGCAGGCAGGCTTTAGTGCAACGCCACAATGTCGTTGTCAACAAAGCTGATACTCTCGCATCACTCACCGTCGGCAATGGCGGCTTTGCATTTACTGTTGATGTAACCGGCCTGCAAACCTTTCCAAAAGAATACAGCAAGGGAATACCATTGGGCACACAAGCCGAGTGGGGCTGGCATAGCTTTATAGACACGGTTGGTTACAAACGTGAAGAAGCATTAAAAACGTACAACTCAAATGGCCGCGATATTAGCTACATGGTGCAGTGGAATGCACCCGAAAGAAAGAAGGCTGCATCAAACTGGTATCGCCAAAATCCGCACCGTTTGCAGTTGGGTAATGTAGGTTTCGAATTGTTGAAGAAGGATGGAACGATGGCAACGCTTGAAGATATAAAAGACATAAAACAGGAACTTGATTTGTGGAACGGAGAAATACACAGCCGGTTTTCTCTTGATAATGCTTCCGTTGATGTGTCAACATTTTGCAGCGGAGATAATGATGCAATAAGCGTAAGGATCATCTCGTCGTTGATTGACGAGGGAAGGTTAAAAATCAAACTGGTGTTTCCTTATCCAACAGGTTTATGGACTGATGAAGGAACTAATTTAGAGAGTAATGAAAAGCATTACTCGACCGTAGTTAAAAACTCAGTCAACGAAGCTTTGTTAAAACATCAGCTAGATTCTTCGCTGTATTATGTTGGATGCAATTGGAAGAAAGGTGGATTACTGACGCAAACAAAACCACATGAATTTATCATCACACCTGTCAAGGGACAGAGTTATTTTGAATGCAGTATCACCTTTAGTCAACGAAAGGAGATTGCGCCGATGCCATATTTCCAGGTTTTGTATAGCAGCGCAGGGGCTTGGGGAAAGTTCTGGCAAAGCGGTGGTGCCATTGATTTTTCCGGCAGCACAGATAAGAGAGCATTTGAACTGGAACGCAGAATCATCCTTTCGCAATACCTGATGCGTACGCAGGAAGCAGGCTATTACCCACCACAGGAAACGGGGCTTACGTACAATAGTTGGTTTGGCAAACCACATTTGGAAATGCATTGGTGGCACGCCACGCACTACGCTTTGTGGGGCAGAATTGAATTGCTGGAAAAAAGTTTGAGTTGGTATAAAAAAGTTTTTCCCATTGCAAAAAATATTGCCAAACGCCAGGGTTTTAGTGGTGCCCGCTGGCAAAAAATGACCGACAATACCGGCGAGGAAACACCTTCGTCCATTGGCGCTTTACTAATTTGGCAGCAGCCACATTTTATTTATTTTGCCGAGCTATGTTACCGCGACAAAATGAACAAACAAATTTTAGAGCGGTACAAGGAACTTGTTTTTGCCACCGCTGATTTTATGGCTTCCTTTCCTTACTACGACAGCGTTACGAAAAGATATATTCTCGGCAAGGGATTGATACCGGCGCAGGAACGGTTTAAAGCCGGGGATACTTTTAATCCATCTTATGAATTGGTGTATTGGAAATGGGCTTTATCCGTTGCGCAGCAATGGCGTAGGCGTTTGGGTATGCCCGCCAACAAAAAATGGGCTGATGTAATGCAAAAACTATCGCCACTACCTGTTCAAAATAATTTGTACTTAGCTGCCGAAAGTGCAACTGACTCGTACACCAACCCCGAATACAAAACCGACCACCCATCTGTGTTAGCAGCACTTGGTGTAATGCCGGCTACCGGACAGGTAAATAAAACCATCATGCAAAACACCTTTAACTGGGTATGGAAGAACTGGAGTTGGAACGATACCTGGGGCTGGGATTTTCCGATGACCGCCATGACGGCAACAAGATTAGGCTTGCCCGAAAAAGCAATTGATGCCTTGCTGATGCCCGTGCAAACCAACACGTATTTAGCCAACGGCCATAACTACCAGGATGAAAGATTGCGTGTGTATATGCCAGGCAATGGTGGATTACTCACTGCCATTGCAATGATGGTTGCAGGGTATGATGGTAACATCCCCACGTTACCTGGAATTCCTAAAAATGGAAAATGGAAAGTAAAGTGGGAGGGGTTAAAAAAAATGCCATGATGCGAAATGTGATAGCCCCTCTCCGCAAGAGCGAGGCAAGGGTAAGGCGGTTTACAACGATGCCCGCAGGGTTAGTGAAAAAGGCACGTGCACATGTCGTAAATCATTTTCCTGAACAATTCTCGCCGCCTCGGCACCAATAGCTTCAAAGTCGGTGGAGATAGTGGTAATGCCATTCAAAATAATTTTCTTCAAGGGTGTTTCATTATAAGAAATCACGCCTACATCTTTCCCCACTTTTAGTTTCGACTCAATTATCTTTTCAATCAGTACCACAAGGTCCTGGTCCATCAGGTTGATGTACACTTCTCCTTTTTTAATTTTTTCTTCGCCAATATCGTGCACCACGGAATAGTTAAAGGTAAACTCCTGGCAAAAAGTTGTAAACCCCTTGATGATTTCTTCGGGGTAATAACTGTTCTCCGGAAAAATGAGTTTTATCGTTTCGTATTTTTCCAACTGTGGCAATGCTTGTACAAGGGCTGTATAAATATCGTCTTCAAAATTTTCATACACAGCACCAAAGTTTCCGGTAACACCAGGAATGATCTTATCCAAAAGAATCAGTTTCTCTTTATCAATTGTATTTAAAATCTGGTGCGCCTTATCGCCACCTTCAATAAAATGTGGCAGTATTACAAAGTAGTTGTAATCGGTGTTACTGTTCTGCAACAGTTTTTTAAAAAGGCCCAGGTCGTTATTGTAGATGTAAAAATCAATCGTGGCCCCCTCGCCCAATGTTGCTACAAACGAATCGTAAATAATTTTTTTGTGGGGGCTTAGCTTGTTGAACATCAAAAAAATCTTTGTTGTTCTGTTTACGTCTACCCGCTTAATAAAATATCCTTTACCAGGCACCGAACCAATGATGCCCTGGTTTTTCAAATACTTGTACCCTTTTTCGGCGGTGTCGCGGCAAATTTCAAATTGAAAACTTAGCTCGTTTATGGATGGAAGCACGTCGTCAACCTGCAACTTCCTTTCCTCAATGGCTTTTACAATTGAATTAGCTAATTGCTGGTATTTAGGCGTTGCAGAAAATTCGTCAAAAAAAATCAGTTTATAAACCGGAGAGGTTTTCATTGGTGCAATCATTAAGCTTTGTTAGCAATCCCTAAAAGTAGCGAATCTAAAATTTGATAGCACGACAATTACACATGATAGTGCATGATGGGTAAATATTGCTAAAATCTACTTTTAATTTTCATTGTTTTCTATAGTGAATTATTTATGGGAGTAATCTTAGGCGTCATTTTTCATTTCATCGGCGGGTTTGCATCTGGTAGTTTTTACATGCCGTACAAAAAAGTTCGTGGCTGGTCGTGGGAAAGCTACTGGATCGTTGGTGGTCTTTTTTCCTGGCTTATTGTACCGCCGCTTGCTGCATACTTAACCATTCCAGGCTTTGCTGAAATTATATCCCAAACGGGAGGCACCACTATACTCTATACTTATTTGTTTGGTCTTTTGTGGGGTATTGGCGGGTTAACTTATGGCCTCGGTGTACGCTATTTAGGTGTGTCGCTTGGCAGCAGTATTATTCTCGGTCTTTGTATGGTTTTTGGTTCGCTCATTCCAACCATGTATTACCAAATTGCACCGCAGGCTGGTAAAGAAACCATCAGCGATTATATTAACAGCACGTGGGGGCTAACGGTGATAGCTGGTTTAGTTGTTTGCGTTATTGGTATCATAATTTGCGGCAAAGCTGGCTTAATGAAGGAGCGGCACTTAAAAGAAAATTTATCTCCCGGCGACGGTAACGCAAATGGCGGCTCTGTAAAATACACACGACCGGTTTTGGAAACTGTCGGTGGTAAGCAGGTAGAAAGAGTAACAACGGAAAACGTAAGTATTGTACAGGATGCTGCCACCTCGGCGCATGGAGGCCCGGTAGCTGCAACAGAATATAAATTTGGTTTAGGCCTAACCGTTGCAATTATATCGGGTGTGCTCAGTGCCTGTTTTAATTTTGGTATTGAGGCGGGTAAACCCATGGCCGATGCAGCTAACACAGTTTGGGCGGCGGCACATCCCGGCGAAGGAAATTTTTTATTTGCTAACAATGTAATTTTTGTGGTGATACTTTGGGGCGGCCTCACTACCAATTTAATTTGGTGTGTCATTCTAAATGCCCGCAACAAAACTTTTGCCGATTACGCCAATAACAAAACCCCGTTAATGCGCAATTATCTTTTATGCGCACTGGCCGGTACTGCGTGGTTTTTACAATTCTTTTTTTATGGCATGGGCGAAAGTAAATTAGGCAACGGCGCATCATCATGGATTTTACACATGTCGTTCATCATTCTTGTTGCCAACGTTTGGGGCTTAGTTTCCAACGAATGGAAAGGCGTAGGCAAAAAAACATTAAACACTATTATTCTTGGCGTAGCTGTTGTAATTGCGGCTGTGCTATTGGTAGGCTATGGAAACTCGTTGAAGCCAAAACCGGCGCAGGAAAAAACGGCTGTCATAAAAACCGAAGCAGTTAGGCAAGCGTAAACAAGTTCTTTTAATTAAAAACAAAAGTTGGGTACCCGGCACATTCCTACTATGAAGCGTCTGTTGCGTCCGAAGCTTCGGACGCACGCTTGTACAGTTAGTAATTCTATTGAGCATTTAGCACAGAGCATCCGCATTACAGTCAATGGAGTAAACCCCTGAGGAAATAAATAAAAACTGTTTTAAACCTTAGTAGTCAAGCGAGCACTCACAATAGCTCTTATTGAATAGCGACGTAGAGGTGGTGGCTTTTTGTTTTCTTAATCAATAAACTACTTGCGTTCAATTATAAAATTTCAAATTGATTTATGTCCGTTACAGCAACATTCAAACACGTTAGTTATTTGTGGGACGAAGAAAAAGCCGCTGCCATTGAAGGCGACGAAGTAGGCCTGTTAATTTATCGCTCCAATTTATTAGGCGCCGATTTACGTCTCACTAACTACGGAGGTGGCAATACCTCTTGCAAAACCATTCAAAAAGATCCGCTCACCGCCACCGAAACGGAAGTAATGTGGGTGAAAGGTTCGGGCGGCGATATTGGAACGCTCACCAAAGCTGGCCTTGCCGGTCTGTATGTAGAAAGATTACGAAATCTTAAAAATGTATATCGTGGCCTGGAGCATGAAGATGAAATGGTGGAGTTGTTTAACCATTGCATTTACGATCTTAATTCAAAAGCTCCATCAATTGATACGCCACTCCACGGCTTCTTACCATTTAAGCATATTGATCACCTACACCCCGATGCAGCCATAGCCATTGCTGCAGCGAAGGATGGAAAAAAAATCACAGAGGAATTATTTAACGGCACCATTGGTTGGGTAGAATGGCAACGCCCCGGGTTTGATTTAGGATTGCAACTGAAAGAATGTTTAGACAATAATCCCGGCATCCGTGGCATTATGCTTGGCTCTCATGGTTTATTTACCTGGGGCGATACTGCCTCTGAGTGTTACCTAAATTCACTGGAAGTAATCGAGCGTTGTGCCGAATACATTGAGTCTTCGCTCGGCAAACAAACAACGGTATTTGGTGGTGCCAAAATAAAATCATTGCCAAAAGAAAATCGTGTGTCGCAGGCAATAGCTCTGGCACCCGTGCTGCGTGGTTTGTGCAGCTCGGGTACCACCCAGGCCGGGGGCAGGGGGGCTATGATTGGCCACTTTACCGATGATGAACGTGTGTTGCAGTTTGTGAACTCGAAAGATTTAAACAGGCTGGCTCCAATGGGCACTTCCTGTCCCGATCATTTTCTGCGTACCAAAATCAGCCCATTGGTGTTAGAGTTAAATGCAGACGATGATTTATCCGACGTCAAAAACATCAAAGAAAAAATTACTCCTGCATTTGAAGCCTATCGCAAAATGTACCAGGAGTATTATAACAATTGCAGGCATTCAAATAGTCCGGCGATCAGAGATGCAAACCCGGTGGTAATTCTTTATCCGGGTGTGGGCATGTTCACTTTTGCAAAGGACAAACCAACGGCAAGAGTGGCTGCTGAATTTTACATCAATGCCATTAATGTAATGCGTGGTGCCGAGGCCATTTCGGAATACACATCATTACCACGGCAGGAGGCCTTTGATATTGAATACTGGTTGTTGGAAGAAGCAAAGCTGCAACGTATGCCAAAGCCAAAACCATTAAGCGGAAGAGTTGCATTAATCACGGGCAGCGCTGGTGGTATTGGTAAGGCCATAGCTAAAAAATTTGCTGAGGAAGGTGCTTGTGTCATTCTAAATGACAATAATCCCCAGCGTTTGGAAGAAGCAAAAACCGAATTTCAAAAATTGTTTGGCAGAGATTTTTTTGCTACCGAGGTTTTAGATGTAACCAAAGAATCTACGATCGATCAAACCATCAGCACATGCATACTTGCGTTTGGTGGCGTAGATATTATTGTAAACAATGCCGGCATTTCCATTTCAAAATCTATTGAAGAACATGATTGCGACGATTGGGATTTACTTTATGATATTTTGGTGAAAGGACAGTTTTGCGTAACAAAAAAAGGGGTTGAAATTATGCGCAAACAAGGTTTTGGTGGCGATGTGTTGAACATTGTAAGCAAAAATGCCCTGGTGAGTGGCCCCAATAATGCTGGCTATGGATCGGCCAAGGCTGCACAGCTGCACCTTTCAAGATTGAATGCCGCGGAGTTGGGCAAAGACAAGATTCGGGTGAATGTAGTGAACCCCGATGCGGTAATTTCCGGCAGCAACATTTGGAGCAATGGTTGGGCCGCGGGCCGGGCAAAGGCCTATGGTATTACAATAGAAGAATTGCCTGCTTATTATGCCGGCCGCACATTACTAGGAGAGATCATTGAACCGGAAGATATTGCCGCCGCCTGTTTTGCATTTGTTGGTGGGCTACTGAAAAAATCAACAGGAAATGTGTTGAATGTTGATGGTGGTGTGGCCGCGGCGTTTGTGCGGTAACACCTCACCCCCAACCGCTCTCCAGCATAGCTGGAGAGGGGGGAAGTGAACGCCGTGCTTTAGTACACTTTCCCTTCCGCCAACTGGCGGAGAGAGTTTCGGAAACATAAAACTTTCGGAAACTGGGGTGCCTGCCCGACTGAGTCATTCAGGCGGGGGGGTCTCAAACGGGATTACAACCAACAAACGTAATTAAAAAACAAAACTATGAACGACCGCTGCGCATATGCCCAAAGATGAACAGAACGTACAAGGGAGTGACACAACAGACGTTGATAGTAGTACAGCAGCTAAGGCCAAAAACTCATGCTTAAAAACCGAAAACAACTTCATGAATAGAGTGGCATTTAAAATGAAATTATTTCCCGGCTTCGAAGCAGAATACAAAAAACGCCATGATGAATTATGGCCAGAATTAGAAAAGCTTTTAAAACAAACCGGCATAAGCGAATACTCCATTTTTCTTGATGCTGAAACCAACAGTTTGTTTGGTGTACTAAAAGCCGAAGACCCAAAAAATTTAGATAACTTACCACAGCACGAAGTAATGCAGCGATGGTGGAAATATATGGGCGACATCATGGAAAGTAACCCCGACAACTCACCGGTTAGCATTCCACTAAAGGAAGTTTTTTATTTACCATAATGACGATTGCTATGTTGATAGAAAAATACAAGCTGGAGGAAGCTAATGAACGGGAATTAAAAGAACACAAACGTAAGTTTGAGTTTGTCGCTTCCTGCATACAAGATGTGGACAGTGTGCTTCAAAAATTAACCGACTTTCAAATTGCCATTCCCAGTTGGGCATTGGGTGCGGGTGGTACCAGGTTCGGCCGTTTTTCTATTGGTGGTGAGCCGCGTAACCTCGAAGAAAAGATTGAAGATGTTGGTTTGCTTCATGCATTGAATAAATCAAGCGGCGCTATATCCTTGCATATTCCCTGGGACATTCCCAAAAATGTTTCCAACACAAAAGCATTGGCGGCGCAACACGGTTTGCGTTTCGATGCGGTTAACTCCAATACTTTCCAGGATCAGCCGGGGCAGGAGCAGGGTTACAAATTTGGATCCTTGCAAAATGTGAATAAGGATGTGCGCAAACAAGCCGTTGAGCATAATATTGAAGTGATAAAATACGGTGAGGAACTTGGTTCCGAATCATTGACGGTTTGGTTAGCTGATGGTTCTTCATTCCCGGGTCAGCTAAATTTTAGAAAGGCATTTGAAAACACACTCGAAAGCCTGCAGGAAATTTACATAGCGCTTCCCTCCAATTTTAAAATGTTTGTTGAGTACAAAGCTTTTGAACCAAATTTTTATTCCATGACTGTCGGCGATTGGGGACAGTCGCTTTTGTACGCCAACAAGCTTGGTGATCAAGCATACACTTTGGTTGACCTCGGCCATCACCTTCCCAATGCTAACATCGAACAAATTGTTTCGTTGTTGCTAATGGAAGGAAAGCTTGGAGGTTTTCATTTCAACGATTCAAAATATGGTGATGATGATTTAACGGTTGGTTCCATCAATCCTTACCAGTTGTTTTTAATTTTTAGCGAATTGATAGAAGGGATGGACGCGAAAGGAATGAACCATGCTACTGATTTGGGCTGGATGATTGATGCATCGCACAACATTAAAGACCCGCTTGAAGACTTACTACAATCGGTAGAAGCTATTAAAATTGCATACGCACAGGCATTGCTGGTTGATGCAAAAGAGTTGGAAGCAGCACGGCAAAATAATGATGTAACAAAGGCCCAGGAAATTTTACAACAAGCCTTTCGCACTGATGTTCGTCCGCTTGTTGCCGAAGCAAGATTAAGAGCCGGTGGCGCATTAGATCCAATTAAATTTTTCCGGTCATTAAAAGGAAGGGAGATGTTGATTAAAGAAAGAGGGTTGGTAACGGTAGCTACGGGGATGTAGATTCAGAGTTGCAAATTTTTGGAGTAAATTCGTAAATGTAAATTGTTTTTTTATGAAAAAAGACGAGCACCAAACAGAGAGAACGGGCAGAATTGATGCAATAATAAAGGAGTGGAAAAAAAGAAAAGCACAGGATGAAGCTGAAGCGAGAAAGGCTTTTTACACACCGGAATACCAGGAAATGATCAAGCAACTACGAAACGAAAATGCCGCAAAAGGAATTACTATTAAATGATGATGAGTTTTATAGCTTCAAATTTACTGGAGGCATAAACAACGTTTACAACTTTATAACTATAAACGATGTTTTTTATGAAGTAAGGTTCAAGCCCTCCGGTTATATCTTTCCACAACCTTCTGTTTTTGCTAAATACATTTTTGAGTTTGCGCTCATTTTGGTTTCGCATCCTAACGACCAAACCAAAACCCCATCTGACCGTCGGATTCCCAAAACTGTGTTTTTGATTTTTCTAAATTTCTTCGAGCGATGTTCAGACAACATTTGTGTTTACATCTGCGATTCGTCTGATTCAAAGCAGTTCGTTAGAAAAAAAAAATTTGACCAATGGTACAATGATTTTAATACAGGCGGTTTTTCAAAACTTGATGAAACATTCTTTGACAGCTCAGGTGGCCGATATCCTGTTTCTGTAGTCCTCAAAGCAAACAATCCGTTTAAGCTGGAAGTTTTTAAAGCCTTTTCTGATTTGGTTATAAGAGAAAACAATGAAAAATAACCTCCCGGTCATTGCCATTTTCGATGTCGGCAAAACCAACAAAAAACTATTTTTTTTCACTCAGGACTATGAGGTTGTTTACGAGCAGTCGGATCGTTTTATCGAAACCGTTGATGAAGATGGCGACCCCTGCGAAAACCTCGAGAGCCTGCGATCGTGGGTGTTCGATGCATTAAAAACCGTAGTTGCAAAAAATGAATTCGACATCAGGGCCATCAACTTTTCGGCCTACGGCGCTTCATTTATTTATGTGGATGAACATGGCGAGGCACTCACGCCTTTGTACAATTATCTGAAACCATATCCAGAGGAATTAAAGAAAAAATTTTACACTGATTATGGTGGCGAACAAGAATTTTCGAGCCGCACCGCGTCGCCTGTATTAGGCAGTCTCAATTCGGGTATGCAACTGTATCGTTTAAAGTATGAGCAACCCAAAACATTCAGCCAGGTAAAACATGCACTTCATCTGCCACAATACTTAAGCTATCTCATTTCGCTACATCCTTGCTCAGATATAACCAGCATTGGTTGCCACACTAACCTTTGGGATTTTAAACAGAACACTTATCACAATTGGGTAAGCAAAGAAGGAATTGATTCCATACTTCCGCCAGTTGCAAATTACAACCAGGTGTCGGCCCCCGGTTTTGCCAACAGTTCCTTTCATGTTGGCGCAGGCCTGCACGATAGTTCTGCTGCGCTCATTCCATACTTAATAAATTTTACCGAGCCATTCGTTTTAATCTCCAGTGGTACCTGGTGTATCAGTCTTAATCCTTTTAATCATTCGCCACTTACCGCCGCCGAACTTGCACAAGACTGTCTCTGTTATTTATCGTACAAAGGCCAGCCGGTAAAAGCTTCTCGTTTGTTTGCCGGCCAGGAACATGAAGACGCGACAAAAACAATAGCGGAGCATTTTAACGTCAGTCCTTTTTATTACAGAGAGATAAATTTTGATTTGGAGTTAATAAAAAATCTCACGAAAAAATTCCCGGAGCCGGTTGACTTTTTAAATTGGGAACTGTCATCCTTTGCTAATGTGGAAGAAGCATATCACCAACTAATGAGGGATATAATCAGTAAGCAGGTGGCTTCTACAAACTTAATTTTGAATGCAGGCGAAGTAAAAAGAATATTTGTTGATGGTGGGTTTAGCAATAATCCCATCTACATGAGTTTGCTGGCAGCAGCTTATCCAGGGTTGGAAATTTATTCAGCCTCCATGTCGCAGGCCTCCGCACTCGGTGCAGCATTGGCAATACATGATGCCTGGAATAAAAAATCTTTACCTGCTAACCTAATTCATTTGCAATATTATGGTTCGGGAACGCAGACGTTGAAGTAGCTCCTAAGACTCCGCACAACAAGGCGGAATCTTGCATTCGCACAACTCCAACTTTTAAATGACTTTAATCTTTTTGGTGCGTCACAAACAAGCAGGGGCTTTGCCTGGCTACTTCCCCCTTGGGGGATTGAGGGGGCCGGCTTTTTTCAGGATGCCACAGGATGATGCCCACCACACAATTGCATAACATAGCTTTTATTTCAACCACTATATGAATAAACTAATCGTTGTCTTTTTGATGTTCTTAACCACTGCTTCCTGCCGTGTACAAAAACTACCCGCAAAAGAAAACATACTTCAACCCCTGCAATTAGCCAACGAATATTTTATGAACAAATGGCCCGACCCGGGCAAATCAATTATTACCAACCGGGAGCGGCCAAGTAATATTTGGACGAGAGCCGTTTATTATGAAGGATTGATGGCCTTGTATAAAATTGACCCAAATAAAAAGTATTACGACTACGCCGTTGACTGGGGTACCAAACACAAATGGGGTTTGCGCAGTGGGGTAAACACCCGTAATGCCGATGACCAGTGTTGCGGTCAAACCTACATCGATTTGTTTTTAATCGACAAACAGGAGGAGCGCATTGCCGCCATTAAAACAAGTATTGACAACATGGTGAAGTCGGAGAAAAAAGACGACTGGAACTGGATAGATGCTTTGCAAATGGCCATGCCCGTTTTTGTGCGTTTGGGTGTGCTGTATAACGACACCTCTTACTTCAGAAAGATGTACGATCTGTATGCTTTCGCAAAATTTAATCATGGCGAAAAAGGTTTGTACAACGCAGCCGATAAATTATGGTGGCGTGATAAGGATTTTGATCCGCCATACAAAGAACCAAATGGTGAAGACTGTTATTGGAGCCGCGGTAATGGTTGGGTAGTGGCAGCATTGGCAAGAACATTGGATTTGCTGCCGAAATCGGACCCGCATTACAATGAATACCTGCAGGATTTTAAAGACCTGTGTTCGGCGCTAATTCCCATTCAACGTGCCGACGGTTTTTGGAATGCAAGCTTGCATGATGCAAACAATTTCGGCGGAAAAGAAACATCCGGCACAGCTTTGTTTACTTATGGTTTTGCCTGGGGGGTAAATAATGGTGTACTCAATAAAAACAGGTACCAACCCATTATTGCCAAAGCCTGGAATGCCATGATAAAAGATGCTGTACATACCAATGGTAAATTAGGGTTTGTACAGGGCACCGGTAAAGAACCAAAAGACGGGCAGCCGGTTACCTATGATAGCCAACCCGATTTTGAAGATTATGGTCTGGGTTGTTTTCTTCTTGCCGGAGCGGAGATTTACAGAATGAAGTGATAGATTCATGCCTGATGCATTAGCTCATGAAAAAGATTTACTGGTTATGTCTGCTTGTATTCATTGTGCGCATGCCCGCGTATGCACAAAAAATTCAGTACAGCCGGCAAACGGTTAAAATGCTTTCTCCCGATGAGGTGCAGTTGGTGCCCAACATCAATGGCAACCATCACCTGCTTCGTTTTTTTGTAAATAAAAAACCGTTAATCTACATTTTTAATAACCAGTTGCAACTAATAGCCGAAAACACTATAGAACTAAAGCTGCAGGAAAATATGGACACCCGCGTACTTTCTTTCGCCGATCATTATTTTTTTTATACCCATACGCAAAACACTTCTACGCATAAATTATATAAAGTTGATGCGGAAGGATCCGTTACTTCATGCTCGGCAAAATTTCAGCAGATAGTTGATTCGCTGCTGAACAAAAGCAAATCAACTCTGCAATTGGTTAGCCAAAACCAGAAATTATTTGTTATAGCACATGCTTATTACCGCCACCTAAAAAAAATTGTAAGCACCGTTGTCGAACTAAACAGCAACATGCGTGTGAGTGCCGTGTTCAAAGCAAGTTTTGATTTTGATGGCGGAGAAGATCAATTACAGCAGTCTATACTCCACAACGGTAGTTTGTTTGTTTTAAAAACTAATAGTACAGAAGAACAAGGTCATTTTCTTGAGATAGTCAATTCAGATTTGGCCACAGGAAAATCCGTTATAAAATCTTACCACTCCAATAGCCCCTACAGTAACCCTGGCCTTCGTGTGCTGCCAAAAGATTCAACCATTCTTGTACAAGCTATTGTTGGCGCAGGCACCGCGCAGCCACGCCAGGGTTTTATTACCCGCCTCAATCAATCATTGGATGAAGTAACACCGTTCGCAATCCTTCCGTTTCAATTTCAAAAAGGCATCCATGGAAGTTATTTTCTTTTAAATGATCAATCAGGGTGGATAAATTTCAATCGTAATTTTTTCACACGAAACCGGCTTGAAAGTTTTTTCGTGTTTAATCAGAACCCAACCAACCTTGTAACGATGTACAATAACCATAGCTTGGCCAATACCACTTCTTCTGTGCCCGACAATGCCCAAGTATTGGCACGGACTGGCCGCTCAAGTTCATCAAATTCCGAAAAGTTTCTGTCAGGTACCGATAGAAGGCGTCTGAATTCTTCCACAACTGCAACCCGTAAAAACATTGAAAGCATCGTTCGTTTTACCGTATTAAACAATCAATTTAAACATGTGCAGGATAGCGTGACCTCATTTAACAAAAATGAATTTGGCATACAGGCATTGCCTTATGCACAGTTTAGTATAGGCAACAAAGCCTGCTTATTCCTGATTCAAAATTTTACAGAAAACAAAAGTGGGTTGTTAATGATGAGTGCTGAAAAGAATGACCCGATCAATACAACAAACATCAACGTCAATTACAAATATGAATACCTGCTGCACCAAATGCATGCGGCAAACAAAAATTCGGTGCTTCTCCCTTACACGCATAAAAATGAAGCAGGCCTCGTTAGAATTTCATTTGAATAAACAAGCCGAAAATTATGAAGCCGGTAAAAATTATTTTTTTTCTGCTTTTAGTAGTAGGCATTTTTTCATCATCTGCCCAACGGGCAAAATATAATTTCAACAGCAACTGGAGAGTGTTTGTGGGTGACGCAAAAGGCGCTGAGGCAATTGATTTCGACGATGCCTTGTGGACGGAAGCAACACTGCCCTATGCCTGGAATGAAGATGATGCGTTTCGAAAAGACATACGTGATTTATCCACCGGCATTGCCTGGTATCGGAAACGTTTCAAGCTGCCTCAAACCGACAGGGGTAAAAAAGTTTTTCTTGAATTTGAAGGGATACGACAGGCTGGTGATTTTTATTTCAACGGAACGCATATCGGCATGCACGAAAATGGCGTAACTGCTTTTGGTTTTGATGTAACTGAACTGGTGAACTATGATCAAGAAAATATTGTCGCCGCACGTATTGATAGCGATTGGGAATACCGTGAAAAAGCTACCAACACTAAATATCAGTGGGAAGACAAAAATTTTAATGCAAACTATGGCGGTATCAACAAAAATGTTTTTCTGCATGTAACCGGCAAAGTTTATCAAACGCTTCCGTTGTTTACGCACCTGAATACAACAGGGGTGTATGTATATGCAGATGAGTACAACATCAAAAACAGGTCAGCCATCATTCATGCGCAATCCGAAATAAAAAACGAAACCACTATGTCACAGCCTGTTAGTTACGAAGTCTCCATCACCGATATAAATAACAAACCGGTGAAAACATTTGTCAGTGCCACTACCTCTATCGCGGCAGGCGAAAAGGCAATAATAAAAGCATCTTATTTAATCAACAATCTAAATTTTTGGAGCTGGGGTTACGGCTACCTATACAATGTACACACCAGGCTGAAGGTTGATGGCAAAACCGTTGATGAAGTGATAACAAAAACAGGTTTTCGAAAAACACGATTTAAAAATGGAATGATTTACCTGAACGACCGGGTGATGCTGGTTCACGGATATGCACAGCGAACTTCAAACGAATGGCCTTCGGTTGGTCTTTCTGTACCTGCGTGGTTGAGTGATTACAGTAATGGCCTCATGGTAAAAAGTAATGCCAACCTTGTACGTTGGATGCACATTACACCATGGAAACAGGATATTGAAAGTTGCGATCGGGTGGGGCTGATGCAGGCCATGCCCGCCGGCGATGCGGAAAGGGATGTTACCGGTGTAAGATGGGACCAACGCAAAGCCGTAATGCGGGATGCTATTATTTACGCAAGAAATAATCCAAGCATTATTTTTTATGAGTGCGGTAACGAAAACATCAGCGAATTGCACATGCAGGAAATGCTCGACATACGCAATCAATATGATGCACATGGAGGCCGGGCCATTGGCTCCCGCGAAATGCTTGATAGCAAGTTAGCGGAGTACGGTGGCGAAATGTTGTACACAAACAAAAGTGCCGACATCCCATTATGGGCTACCGAATATTCACGGGACGAAGGCTTGCGTAAATACTGGGATGACTTTACGCCACCCTACCATAAAGATGGCGATGGCCCTTTGCATAATGGCCAGGATGCATCATCATACAACAGAAACATGGAAAGCCATGCAGTGGAAAATGTAAAACGCTGGTTTGAATTTTGGAAAGAAAGACCGGGTACCGGTAAGCGGGTAAGTGCCGGCGGTGTAAACATAATTTTCTCCGAAACAAACACACACCACCGCGGTACGGAAAACTATAGAAGAAGTGGGGAGGTAGATGCGCTCCGCATCATCAAAGAAAATTTTTATGCCCACAAAATTATGTGGGATGGATGGGTGAATCCTGAAAGACCAGGCATTCATATCGTTGGGCATTGGAACTACAATGATGGTGTGAAAAAAGCAATCTATGTTATTTCGTCGTCTGATAAAGTGGAACTAAAACTGAACGGTAAATCTTTAGGCTTTGGCGCAAAGAGTGATGGTTTTTTATTTACGTTTAAAGATGTTATCTGGCAGGCGGGAGCAATAACGGCCATTGGCTATAACGCTGACAATAAACAAATCTGCAGTGCAGGAAAAAATACAACAGGACCTCCTGTAGCACTTCGTTTATCCGGCATTATTAGCCCCCGGGGTTTTATTGCCGATGGCCATGACGTGGCGTTGGTAGAAGTTGAAGTAGTTGATGCAAACGGCAACCGTGTACCCACAGCATTAAACACCATCCACTTTACAGTAATCGGTCCCGCCGTATGGCGCGGAGGTATGGCGCAAGGCCCCGATAATTTTACACTCACTAAAACCTATCCGGTGGAAGGCGGTGTAAACCGTGCGTTGATCAGATCAACTACACAGCCGGGAGTAATTCTTGTTAAGGCATCAGCACAAGGTTTAAAAGATGCCTGGTTTGGAGTCAAGTCAAAATCGTTTATCGTACAAAATGGTTTAAGTAAAACTTTGCAGTCCGATGGCCTGCCATCAAATTTGGAAAAAGGGCCCACACCACTTACACCATCGTACAAAATATTGCGTACCCCTCTTGCCATTACACATGCAACTGCGGGGGCAAATGCTGATACTGCCTACAGAAGTTTTGATGATAATGAACGAACCGATTGGGTGAATGATGGAAACCTTTCCACCGCATGGATTGAATATGAATTGGAGAGGGAAGCAACGGTGTCGGAAATAACATTGAAGCTGAATAATTTTCGCTCACGCACCTACCCGCTAAGGATTACGGTTGATGGCAAAGAAGTTTTTGCCGATACCACGCAGAGAAGTTTAGGCTATGTAACCCTGTTGTGCAAACCACAAAAGGGCAGGAGGGTGCGCATACAATTAGCAACCCTATTGAAAGATGCGGAAGGCAACCAGATGATAGAAGTGTCGGGTAAAAAATTAGATGATGGTGTGGCAAGAGATGATGCAAAAGCGAGAGGGACACTCAGTATCATTGAAGTGGAAATTTATGAATCAGTAAAATTAAATAAAGCATTTTAAGATCCTTCTTTGGGTAACTGCACTGCTACTATAAGGCTTCTGTTCTTTCTGCTCCGTTCACGTCGGCTGTTGGATTTTTGCACATTTTATATCGCTATTACAAAATTGCAATACATCGTGTACCTGCATTGCCTGATAGAAAACCCTGTGCGAAACTATGCTTCTAATCTGCACATCCCGTAGCGGCTGGTCAGGTTACTACCATGCAGCAATTATGGCTTTGTTTCTGTCGGCAGTTATGCAATAGCTGTAAACAAAATTCTCAGGATGCTTCAGGATAGTTGACTTTTTCAATTGGCTATTTTAGTCTCGCCGAACCATAGTATAACAAGGCATCCCTTTGTTTTAAAATGGGCAATTACCCGGATCGCTATATGAAAGAAACTCCCGAAAATTACAACACCGATTTCTTTTTCGTAGCCGTCTTTTTTGTTTTCAAAAATGTTTCTTCAACAGGATTTTTATCTTGAAAAGACAGCAACAATTCATCCAGTATTTCTTTGTGAGCATAATTAATCAACGCCGACTTATGATGAGCAAATTCATTAAACTACTTACCATTTTTGTTGCCCTCACTACTTTATTTACCAGTTGTAAAAAACAGTTTAATGATTACTATGAGCGTCCCGAAAGTTTAGAGCCACCTATCTACCAGCAGTTGGCAACCCGCGGTAATTTTAAAAACATTTTGGCTGCAGTTGACAAAGCCGGCTACAAACAAATTCTTTCTTCGGCCGGGTTCTGGACTTTTTTTGCGCCGCACGATTCCGCCTTCCAGGTTTATCTCGCCGCTAAAAATTTGTCTGGCGTAGATCAACTTGATTCGATTGCCTGCCGCGACATTGTTACTTACAGTCTTGTGTACAACGCTTTTAAGAAAGACAGGTTGGATGATTACCAAAGCCCAACGGGATGGGTGCCTGGTATGGCGTTTAAACGGCGTACTGCTAATTATACTTTTGTGTATAATGGAAAAGATACCGGCGGCAATGCTATAAAAGCAATTGCATCAAACAGAAATGGAAACATTTATTCAGATGCGGATAACAATAACAAGTACGTTCCCTATTTTACAGATGCGTTTATGCAGAGTAAAAACCTGAACGCAAGCGACTATAATTATTTCTACCCCAATACTACATACACTGGTTTTAATGTCGCCGACGCCATTGTAACGGAAAAAGATATAGCTGCGGAAAATGGAGTAATTCATGTAGTGAACAAAGTGATTACAACACTGCCTTCAATAGATCAGTATTTGGAGGGCAAGCCGGAGTACAGTTTGTTTAAAAGTTTGTTCGACAAATTTCTTGTACAGTACGTGTTAAACCAAAGCATTACCAGAAGGTATCAAATTACCACCGGTAGTTCGGCAAATGTTTTTACCAAGGTTTACTCGGCACCCAACGGCACCCTGGCGTTTTCGCTCAACAACGAAAATCATTTGTTTGCAGGTACCGATGGCCAAACAGAAAGCTATTCAATTTTTGCCCCAACCAACGATGTGTTACAACCTTACATTAAAAATGTTCTCCTGGAAAATTATCCCGCCAATGCAACCTTGCAAAGTGTTCCGGTAAGTATTGTTTATGATTTTGTAAATGCACATCTCTGGCAAAGAGCTGTGTGGCCAAGTAAGTTTAATTCAACCACCAATTTCCTGGGTGAAACTGCACGATTCAATCCCGCGGTTGATGTAGTTGACAAAAAGATACTAAGCAATGGTATTTTTTACGGCACCAATAAAGTACAGGAGGCAAACGTATTTACAAGTGTTTATGGCAGGGCCTACCTCGACCCCGCCTATTCAATGATGGCCAAGTTATTGAACTTCGAGTTGAAGTCGGTTGTGTCGGATGTTAGCCGCAATTTTACTTTGTTCATGATAAGTGATGCAATGTTTAACGCCGCCGGGTTTACAAACGACGTAACGATCAGTAACGATCAGTATGAGCAATACCGCTTCACACCACCTGCCGGATCAACCATACCGGCAAGCACGGGTGCCACTACCCGTAACCGTTTGCTGCGTATTTTAAATTTGCATGTGGTACCTAAAAGGATTTTAAGCAACCTTTCAGGAGAAGAACCGCTGCTGACTGTAGGCGGTGAATACATCGGCATTAAAAACAACACCGTTTTCTCTTCTGGTAATGTTGATGCCAATGAAGTAGTAAATATTACCGGCACCAAAACATCTAAAAACGGCAATGTATTTTATATCAACAAGCTTCTAAACTTCACCGAAAATTTTGTTGGTTTTCACATTGAAAAATTGGGTACATCCGCTACATCGCAATACAATTCTTTCTGGCAGTTTCTCCGCGGCTCTACTATCTGGAACAACACCACCAAAGAAATTACCGGTGTTGCTAACGGTACCTTCTATACCTTATTCATCCCAAACAATGCAGCTATTGTAAATGCTGTTAAGGATGGTTTTTTACCAGGCAACACTACTACCGGCGTGCCCAATTTTAATGCGGCCACACACACTAATATTCAGAAGGAACAGGTGGTGCAGTTCATTTACAACCATTTTATTGACCGCCGCACCATTGCCGCTGATGGTGAGGAAAACGGTTCGTTTCCAACGCTGCTGCGCACAAAACTCGGCGATCCCACAACTGTATTTGTTGTAAACAACCCTGGATCGTTAGTACTTACTGATATGACTAACCGCCAGGCAACCGTTACATCAACACCAACCACTTATCTCAGTAACCGCATGGTCATTCACCTGGTCAACAATTATTTAAAATACACTTTGTAAAAAGCGCAACTGCATACCATGAATAAGATTTTTAAAATTTTTTGCTTGATGCTCATTCTCGTTACTGGCGGGTGTATTGTGGCTGTGGCACAAACCCCCGGTGCAGCTAATAGCCAGGTTGTACGTGGCAAGATCACTGACAAAAAAACCAAAGAAGCAATGCAGGGTGTTTCTGTATCGGAGATGGACGCCGACGGTCGGTTTATAAAAGGCGCCGCTACCGATATTGAAGGCAACTACATTTTAAAAGTCACCAATCCTAAAAATAAAATTTCAATCTCCTTTGTTGGCTACCAATCTACAAGCGTAAACATCGGTGGCCGATCAACAATTAATTTTAGCATGGAAGCGGGTGGTGCCGAGATGGAGCAGGTGGTGATTTCGGCTATACGGGGAGTAGATAATGGATTAGGTTCGGTGCAGCCCCGAAAATTGACAACGGCGGTAACGAGTATAGATGCCAAAGTACTTGAGGAAATGCAGGCGGCAAGTATTGACCAGGCATTACAGGGGCGGCTTGCCGGTGTGGACATAACCGCAACAAGTGGCGACCCCGGTGCAGCAATGAACATTCGAATCCGTGGTGTATCATCGATTAACTCAACCGGCAATCCACTGATCGTGGTAGATGGTATGCCTTACGAAACAGAAATACCCGGCGATTTTAATTTCGGTACAGCCGATGAACAGGGCTATGCGCAATTGCTGAATATTTCTCCCGCCGACATTAATACCATCACTGTATTAAAAGATGCAGCGGCAACTGCTGTGTGGGGTAGCCGTGCTGCAAACGGTGTGTTGATCATCACTACAAAAAGAGGTAGCAGGGGCAAGCCAAGTCTTACTTATTCATTTAAAGGTTCGGCTGCTTTTTTGCCGGCACCTATACCCATGTTGAATGGCGATCAGTACTCCACACTCATTCCCGAAATATTTATGAACCGCAATGGTTCAACACTCAACACCCAAAGTGCAAGAGAATTTAATTATGATCCAAACGATCCTTACTGGTTTCACAACTACAGCAATAATGTAAACTGGGTAGATGCCATTAGCCAAAACGGTTACCTGCAGGATCATACTTTGTCGATGAGTGGTGGTGGCGAAAAGGCCCGCTACTTTGCATCTATTGGCTATTTTAACCAAAGCGGTACTACCATTGGCACATCGCTCAATCGCATCAACACACGCATCAATTTAGACTATACCATCTCCGAAAAAATAAAAATATTCACCAGCATAGCTTACACGCATACCAATCAAAATAGAAACTATGCCGACAACCTGCGTGAAGTGGCCTACCGCAAAATGCCCAACATGAGCATTTACGAGTACGATGAATTGGGTAACAAAACACCTAACTTTTTTTCGCCGGCTTCAAACATCCAGGGTGGTTATTTTGGGTTAGATACCAGGAACAGGGTGATTGGTACGGTGAACCCCGTAGCTATGGCTACCATGGCAAAATACAATGTACTGGGCGAAAGAATTGTTCCGCGTTTCCAGGTTGATTACAGTTTTATAAAAAGTATTTTGAAAGCCACTTTCGATGTGCAGTTTGATATCAACAACACACAAAACAGCAGCTTCCTCCCGCAGGTAGCATCGGGCAGGCCCAATACCGAAACTTCAGTGAACAGGGCTTATAATGGCGATATAGATTTGTTTAGCGTAACCACCCGAACAAGCCTTTCGTACACGCCAATCCCGAAAAATGTAAACCATAATTTTTCTGCCTTCTTCAATTTTTTCACCAACGATTATAAATCGCTCAACCAGGAGATACTTACTTCTAATACCGGTTCATCACTACTCGTTGATCCCTCCACTCCATCACGTACACAGAACAATGATTTAAGAGCCGTTTCCGGTATTGGCCAAACCCGCTCGCTTGGTGCAGTAGTGGAAGTGCGGTACGATTATAAAGACAAGTATCTTTTTTCAGCCACACTTCGTGGCGATGGCAACTCACGTTTTGGACCTGATTATCGTTACGGCATATTCCCAGGCGGTTCATTCGCCTGGCGCATTTCCGGCGAAAACTTCATGAAAAGATTTAAGCAGGTTGATGATTTTCGTTTCCGCTTGAGCTATGCCCTGTCTGGCAATGCACCGCGCCGAGACTATACTTTTTACAACACCTAGAGCACCTTTGCCTCGAGCTATCTTGGCAGCAATGGCGTTTTTCCTTCGAGCATGGAACTAAAAAACCTGCGTTGGGAAACGGTACATGGCGGCAACACCGGCTTTAATATTTCTTTGTTTAAAGGACGGCTGCGCACCGATGTTGATTTTTATCGCAACCGCACAAAGGATCTCTTTTTCGACAACCTCCAAATTGGCTCGCACACAGGTTTCGATCGTATAAACATGAACGTTGGTACAATGGATAACCGGGGCTGGGAAGTAGCAGTATGGACGCAACCATACAAAAAGAAAGACTTCACAATTGGATTCGACTTCAATATTTCCAGCAACCAGAATACCATTCGCGAAATTTCTGAATTCTATCCAAACAGCAGGGGCGATGTTGGAAACAACGGTCAGTATTTAACGCTGTTGCAAATTGATAATCCCTTTGGCTCCTTCTACGGATTTAAATACAAGGGTGTGTATGTTGATCAGCAGGCAACAATTGCAAAAGGCTCCAATGGCAAACCAATTATTGGCCCCAACGGACAAATCATTTATATGCGCTTCAACTATCCCACGGTTGACTATACCTTCCAGGCCGGCGATGCTATTTACGAGGATATCAACAACGATGGAAACATCAATTACATGGACGTAGTTTATCTCGGTAACAGCAACCCAAAATTCACCGGTGGTTTTGGCCCCTCTGTCTCCTGGAAAAATTTAAAGCTCTCTTCATTTTTCAGCTTCCGTTATGGTTACGATATAGTGAACGGCACAAAAATGTCGACAAGCAACATGAGTAGCTATGATAACCAGAGCACTGCTGTTCTTCGTCGTTGGCGCAAGGACGGTGATGTCACCGATATTCCGCGTGGCATTATTGGTGGTGGTTACAATTGGCTGGGTAGCGACAGGTATGTAGAAGATGCATCTTTCCTGCGTTTTCGAACCATTACCGCCCGCTACACTTTCAGTAAAAAAGTGCTCGACAAAATGAAGATGAAAACCCTGAGTGCTTTTTTAACCGCCGAAAATTTATATACCTGGACGGGCTACACCGGGCAGGATCCCGAGGTGAGTACACGAGGCTCCGATCCATTTAGAGTGGCCTTCGATAATTCAATGACGCCACCATCCAGGATATTTACTATTGGCCTGGTAGCTGGTTTTTAAACAAGGTAACAAGCAAGAAAAAAAAAAGAATCAACAATGAAAAAAACGTTCATCTATATAATTTTCATTTGCCTTACAGGGGGTTTTGTTTCCTGCAAAAAGTGGCTTGATTTAAAACCTTTGGATGGAATAGTAGGAGCGGAGTTCTGGAATACCAAAGAACAGGTAGATGCTGCGGTTACCGGCATTTACACCTCGATGCAGGCAGGTGCCGAACTGTTTTTTATTTGGGGCGAGGCAAGAACAGATATGGTGGCGCCGGGTTTTAGGGCCAACCAGGACGAGCAGGATATTGTAAACCTCAACATGCTGCCAAACAACAGGTACACAAACTGGCGTACATTTTATCAAACAATCAACTACTGCAATACAGTTATTCAATTGGCACCCGGTGTGCTGCAAAAAGACAACACATTCACACAGGCACATCTCGACAGGGCAGTTGGCGAGGCGCAGGCACTAAGGGCCCTGATGTATTTTTATTTGGTGCGCAGCTTTGGCGAAGTGCCGTTAAAGTTAACGGCCACTGTAAGCGACCAGGATATTGTCAACATTGCAAAAAGCAGCAGTCAAACGATATTAACGCAGATAGTTGCCGATTTAAAAAATGCGGAACCAGCATTGCCCCTGACCTATGGCAATGTTGATAGCGACAAAGGCCGCGTAACCCGCTACGGTGTAAATGCAATACTTGCCGATGTATACCTATGGATGGATAAATACACAGAGGCCGCAGCGGAGTGCGATAAGATTATTAATTCGGGAAAGTTTTCCCTCGTTGATGGTCAAAGCTTTTACACCAGTGTTTTTCTCAATGGTAATTCCAGGGAGGGCATATTCGAACTGCAGTTTGATGCGCAGCGATTAAACCCGTTTTTTAACATCCATCCACCACAGAACAAACGCTGGGGTGCCGGCCTGCATCTCTCCGATGATGTTTATGGAATTGATTTGGTTAATGCCACCCCACAGGTTGATGTTAGAGGCGATAAGGCGTCGTACCGCAGTACCGATTTTACTATTTGGAAATACGTAGGAGCCGATAACAACGGAGATGTATTTAGAAGTGCCGATCAGTCAACCGCCAATTGGATTTTTTACCGTTATGCCGATGTGCTGTTGCTAAAGGCCGAAGCCATTAATGAGTTGGATCAGCCGTTGGAAGCATCCAGGATTGTCAAACAAATTCGCAACCGCGCCACCGCAATTGATATAAAGGTGATGGATAGTTTAAACAAGGCAAGTATGGCAAGCTTTATACTTGAAGAGCGGCAGCGGGAACTGGCTTTTGAAGGCAAACGTTGGTACGATGTGTTGCGCAATGCCAAACGTAATAATTATGCCCGCTTACAAATTCTGTTAGACATGGCTGAAATCAGTTTGCCCACCGACAGGAGGCAGGCGGCTTTTGGTAAACTGGCCGACAAAAACAGCCACTACTTCCCTATATATTTTTACGAGCTGCAAACAAATAAATTACTGCTACAAAATCCTTTTTATAAATAATTAACCGGTCAACATGAACGCAAGATTTTCCATTTTATCGCTGTCGGTTTTTATCATCGCTTTTTCTGCAGTAGTTATGGGCAGTTGTAAAAAGCCCGATTTAAAACTCTCTACAACAAACGATGTAAACATCGTAAGCTACCTGTCTAAATACCCCGATTCATTTTCTTTATTCAAACAAATACTGGACAGAACGGAAACGAGCAGTTTTTTAAATGCTTATGGTGCCTACACTGTATTTGCACCAACCAATAGCGGCGTTAAAACCTGGCTATCCGCTATCGGGGCTGCAAGCGTGGATGCGGCGGATATAAATGTTTTAAAAGAGATGGTTAAGTTTCACATTTTGGAAGACACCGTTACAACCGGTTCTTTTAAAGATGGCAAATTACCTGTGCCCACCATGCATGGCCAATATTTAATAACGGGTGTAGAACGAACAGGTTCAGCTTCCAACTACACTGTTAACCGGCAGGCCGTAGTTTCTCAGTCGAACATTAAGGCTGGTAACGGATTTATACATGTGATCAGCAACGTGCTGGTGCCTGCTAAATTGACGATTGCAAAAATATTAGAGGCAAACCCCGACTATTCGATTTTTGTACAGGCATTGAAAGAAACCGGTTTTTTTACTTTGCTCAACACCATTGATCCCGACCCAAATAAAAAATGGAAAACCGTTTTTGCCGAAAGCAACCAGGCACTTGCCGACAGTGGCTTTACTTCTTATGCAGCACTTAAAGCCAGGTATTCAAAAACCGGATCGCCTACCAATCCGCTCGATAGTTTAAACCTGTATGTTGCCTACCATATAATGGACGGAATAAAATTTTTGGGCGATATTATTACCGCACCTTCTCATCTTACCCTGCAGCCACAGGAAGTAATCAGTATAAAATTGATCAACAACGATGTGATTTTAAATGAGGATGAATTCAACGGCGTAGTGGAAAAAGGCATAACACTGCTACGGAACAAAAGTGATAATGCCGCAACCAACGGTGTATGGCATACGGCAGCGGCGCACTTTACAGCCAAGGTTCGTTTGCCAACAGCTGTGTATTGGGACCTCGCTACTTTTCCCGAAATAATGAAACAACCGGCGTTTTATAAAAAGGGAACTTTTACGTTTAACAAGACAAGCACCGACCACCGCCCGATACAGGACATTGACTGGCACTTTTTTGGGGAAAACTATTTAAGGTATGAGTATAGCTCTTCACCAACATCTACGCTCCACAACTTTGCATGCAACAATGATATTTTAACCATACCGCTTGGCGCACCTGCCAGCAACAACAGGGCTACCTGGGTTGAGTTTACTACACCACCCATTATTAAAGGCCGGTACAAAGTATGGGTTTGCTACCGCAACAGAAATGCTGTAACCATAAACGTTAGGGTAAATGGAGAACTAATGCAACGGCCTGTGAATTTAGGAGTAGGAAATCCTGCCGGCAGCGATGTGGAACTGGAATCACTTGGCTGGAAGAGATATACTTTGGGAGGTTCGTTCGCTGCAAGATTGGTAGGAACTGTAGACATTAAAACTACCGAACGGCATAAACTTCGGTTTGAACCAATATCCGGCACAAACAGGGATTTGCATTTTGATATGGTTCATTTTATACCGGTTAACGATCACCAGTTTTTGCCCCGGTTTGCACCCGACGGCAGTAAAGTGTACCAGTAAGACATAGGCGAAAATTATTTAACTACCGCGCAACTTTCTGTAGCCGGTTTTAAGGAGACAAATAACGATGATGAGTAGAAATATTTTTGGATTACTGATGGCAACTATTTTGTGCACCGCTTTTATTACCGGTTGCAAAAAATGGGACGACCATACCGCCACTACCGATGCGATGGTGGGGAAAGACATTTTGCAACAGATTAAAGAGAACAGTGACCTGAGCAAGTTTGCCGAACTGCTCGCAAAGTCCGGTTATGATAAAATCATTGCTTCCTCGCGAACCTATACCGTTTTTGCGCCGGTAAATGCCGCACTTACTTCCATCGACCCGGCAATAGTTGCCGACGATGCAAGGCTTAAATTGTTTATTGGAAACCACATTACCAACCAACTGCAACCTGCTACAACTCCCGGCCCGGTAAGGTTGCAAATGCTCAATGGCAAGTACAACAATTTGCAGGCAAAAATGTTTGAACTGGCAACGATTACCACTGCTGATAAATATGGCAAAAACGGCATCCTGCACATCATTGACAAAATGGTTCCGGCATTAAACAATGCCTGGGAGTTTTTGCAAACAGATCCATTGATGCCTGCTAATCAAAAAGCTTTTCTGCTTGCACAAACGGATACCTTCAACACTAATTTGTTTTTGCGCAACGTGCACAACCTGCGTGATGAACAAAAGCAGTTTACTTTTTTTGTGCTTGTAGATACAGCCTTTACTTCGGAAGTAACCAAATACAAACAATACTTTGTAACCGGCTCACCCGACAGCACCACTAAACTGGCAACTACCGCGGTTGTAAATGATTTTGCGGTTGAAGGTGTTTTCGCACCTGCATCCATACCCGATACCATCCTTTCTAAATTCAATACCAAACTGGGTATAGATAAAAGCGCAATTGTACAAACCGTGAAAGTGAGTAATGGTATTGTTTACATCATGCGTAAAGTGGCCGTGCTACCCAAACATAAATTTCAGCAGTACATTATACAGGGTGAGCACTACAGTTTTGCAAGAGCCGACCGGAGGAACAATACTTATTTCAGAGATAAGTTTAATCCTGTAACCGCAGCCGACTTTAGAGATGTATTGGTTTTTGGCCACGGCCTTGCACAATTTTATCTAGGCTACCGGCTGCAGAATGTGCCATCGCTAAAATTTAAAGCTTATTGGGTAGCGGTGCACGATAACATTAATTCAAACACCGGCACTTTCAGGCAACTGCTGGGAATTGGTACTCCTTTATCAACCAGCCTGCCATACACAACGGTTGCCGTTAACAATTTTAATGAAGTGTACCTAGGCGAATTTACACTCGCCACTTACTCGCCATTTTTAAATGTGCATTTGACTGCTGACAACAGCACAAATAACGATGCAAATAAAATTACCGTGGATTATATAAGGCTTGAACCCGTATTATAACCCACTTATTTTTTGACACTATACCTGAACAATGCTAACAAAAATAAAATTGAGTAAAACCTTTGCAATCACCTGCCTGCTTGTGTTGATGACAGGTGTTATGTATGCGCAGGACACAACCGTTGTAAACAGTGAAGTTGTTTTAGCACCAAATGCAAAACAAGACCTGCTGGTAACCGGTATCATAACAGATGCTGCCACCAAAAAATTGATTTCCGGTATTCGTTTACGTGTTGAAAATTATTCGGCTGCTATTACAGATAGTGCCGGACATTTTTCTTTGAAAGTTCCTTCCTACACTGCCACCATTCTTATTGAAGGAGAGGGGTACGATGCCCGGCGTATTGCATTAAAAGGTCGTAAAACTTTTACGGTGGCACTGCTCGATGAGAAACATCAGTCCTTCTCCGAACCGGTCACCATGCCTTTTGGTACACAACTAAAATCAGAACTCACCGCAGCCGTAGGGCAGTACAATGTAAACTCGGGCTGGGGCCAGCCCACCGAAATGGCTGATGGAATTTTACAGGGCCGCATTGCCGGTTTAAATGCAATTCGTCGCTCGGGTGCCCCGGGGGTAGGTGCCAATTTATTTTTAAGAGGGTACAATTCTTTATACGCTACCAACAAGCCGCTAATAATTGTTGACAACATGTTGTACGATGCCAATGAGTATGGGCAAAGCATTATCGCCAACAACTACACTAATCCGTTAGCACTGATTGACGTAAGAGACATTGACAACATTACCGTGCTGAAAGACGCCAGCAGCATTTACGGAACAAAAGGTGCGAACGGTGCCATCATCATTACTACAGCAAGGGCTCGTACGCAGGCCACGCAAATCGACTTTGCCGTGTACACCGGCTTTAACCAGGCACCAAAAAATTTACCGGTGATGGGTGCTGCCGATTACCGTGTGTACCTGCAGGAAATATTGCAAAGCAAGGGTTTGACCGTTTCGCAAATTCAGGCGCAGCCATACATGAACGACGATCCGCAAAACCCATCATACTATCAGTACCATTTTGATACCGACTGGCAGAAAAAGGTGTTGGAAAGCAGCATGAATCAAAACTACTTTTTGCAGGTAAAAGGCGGCGATAATATTGCCACGTATGGTTTGAGTATGGGCTTTACAAAAAATGCCGGCGTCATCAAACAAACCGATCTTACCCGCTACAACACCAGGTTTAATGCCGAGTTCAACTTTACCAGGCGCTTTACCGGTAATACCAATCTTTCATTTAGTTACAATGAGCAAAAGCTAAAAGACCAGGGCATATCGGATAAAACCGCACCATTGTTTCTTGCGTTAACCAAAGCACCTTTTTTAAACGATAGAGATGTAAACGACAAGGGCATTGAATCGCCCAATCTTTCCGACCGCGATACGTTCGGTATCAGCAACCCTTCGGCAATTATTGCAAACATGCTGGCCAGCAATAAATACTACCGCTTTTTTGGTTCGTTTGGCTTTAACTACGATATCTCCAACAACTTAAAAGCAAGTACACTTGTAGGTGTGGTGTTTGATAAAGTCCGCGAAAATTTCTTCATCCCTAAAAAAGGTATTGCAGAAGATACCTTGTCGAACGCCATTGCCGACAGCAGAATGGCCACGCAGGTTAAACGGCTATATCAATTGTACAACGACACGAGGTTGGAGTACAAAAAAACTTACAACCGCATCCATGCCGTATCGTCGAGGTTGGGCATGCGCTACCAGAAGAACGAATCGGAACAGGATTTTGCACTCGGCTTCAATTCGGCCACCGATGATTTAACCAGTGTGCAAAACGGTGTAAATGCATTGCGGCAGGTAGGCGGCGGTATTGGTGATTGGAACTGGTTGAACTTTTATTTCAACACCGATTACAGCTTCAGAAATAAATTGTTTCTAACACTTAATGTTGCCATGGATGGCTCTTCGAGTTTTGGGCCGGCAGCAGCAGGTGGTATTAAAATTTCAGGTCGCAAATTTCCAGTCATGCCTTCCATTGGTGCGGCCTGGATTATTTCTTCCGAAGATTTTATGGCCAATTCGGCAATCAACTTATTAAAATTGCGTGGCACGTACAGCATTGCAGGTAACGATGATATTGGCAACTACAACAGCAGTCATACCTATCGTTCGCAAAATTTGCTTGGTGCGCAAGGCCTTGTGCGGAGCGGTATTGCTAACCCTGCCTTGCAATGGGAAACAGTTAAGAAAATAAATCTTGGTTTTGATCTTGCTTTTTGGAATGAAAGAATAAACCTGACCATCGATGCATTTGCAAACAAAACAACCAACATGCTGGTGTACCAGCCATTGAGCACCATTAGCGGTTTTGAAAGTACATTGACCAATGGCGGTAGCATGCAGAATAAAGGTTTGGAAGCAACGTTGAATGTACGTGTGGTTAATGCGCCCAACTTTAAATGGGATGCGGGTATAAATGCAGCCACCTACAAAAACGAGGTGCTTTCGGTACCCAATGATAAACTGCTGACAAATTATGCTGGTGCTACTATTTTAACGGCAGTGGGTAAACCGGCTGCACAATTTTTTGGCTATAATTCAAATGGCGTTTTTGCAACCGATGCCGAAGCAGCCGGCCTATCAAAAAAAAATACCGATGGTTCAGTTTCTGTATTTAAAGGTGGCGATGTTCGCTTTTTAGATGTAGATGGAAATAACATTATTGACGACAACGACCGCACCGTAATTGGTGATGCGAACCCCTCATTTACAGGTGGCTTTAGCAACCGCATCATTTGGAAACGTTTTGAGTTAAACGCATTATTTACATTTAGCCAGGGTGGAGACATCTATAATTATTTGCGTTACCGGTTAGAGGATGTAAGCAGCACTAATAACCAGTTGTTAAGTGCAAACAACAGGTGGCGTGGCCCCGGGCATATTACTACCATGCCGAAAGCCACATGGGCCGACCCAATGGGCAACAGCCGCTTTAGCAACAGGTGGATAGAGGATGGTTCTTATCTGCGCTTGCGTAACCTTTCAGTCCAATACGATTTGCCGGTGAAGGCAGATGGATTTTTAAGAAGCCTGACCGTGTATGGCACCGCAACAAACGTTTTTACACTCACAAAATACAAAGGGTACGATCCCGAGTTTAGTGTAACCCAGAGCGTTTTTTCGCAGGGAATTGATACAGGTTTGGACCCCCAGTTTCGCAACATAACATTTGGTGTGCGCCTGGGTTTATAATAGTTAAACGTGCAGCTGGAGAGACAGCCGGAAACAGTGTTTGAAATTTGAATTAAACAATCAACGTCATGAAGCCTTTTTTGAAAAAAATAGTTTGGTCGTGTTTCATTATAGCAGGTTTTGCTCAGTGCAGTAAAATATTAGATGTAAAACCGGCAACGGTTTTGGCCGCCGATCAAATGTATCGCAACGTGTACGACGCCAATGCAGCAGTGATGGGTATTTATGGAAAATTCATGAGCCTCTCCGACAGGTACATTATTTTAAATGAGCTGCGGGCCGATTTAATGGACCATACACAAAACGCCGATGAATACCTGCGCCAGATAAGTAACCATACGGTTACACCCGATAATCCTTACGCCAATCCACGTCCCTTCTACGAGTTGATTTTATACTGCAACGACGTGTTGAAGAACTTTCAAATCATGCGGCAAAAGAAGACCCTGAGCGAACAGGATTTTAACCAGCGTTATTCCGATATTGGCTGCCTGCGTTCATTTTTATATTTACAGTTAGGCATTCACTACGGCCAGGTGCCATACATTACCGAAGCATTAGAAAACATAAATGACGTAAACGATCCATCCCGTTTTCCAAAGTTGCAGTTGAATACATTGTTAGACAGTTTGATCAGGTTTACCGAGGCGCTTCCATTCAAAGAAATTTATCCGGTTGATGTAAGCAATGGCATCAGCACTTCGCTCAACATTACCCTGGATGCTTACGCCACTGTAAAGTTTTTTATCAACAAAAAAGTTTTATTGGGCGACTTGTATTTATGGAAAGGAAATTACCGCATGGCTGCCACCAATTACAAAGACATAATGGAATTAGCAACGCAGGGCACTGCCGGCGAAAATTATTATTCGCAGTACAAATTAGGTTGGTCGGGTAATGCCAACTTGTACGTGAGTTACACCAGGGCCGGTGATGCCAGTTCGCTGAATTATTCGGATGGTTGGGGCAGTATGTTTTTTGCTACCGATGAACGCTTTAACAGAGAAATGATCTGGAGTTTGCCGTACGACAGCAAATTCAAACCCGAGAACCCACTCATCAAACTATTTTCGCCAACAGGTGGCAGTTATTTGGTAAAACCATCGCAGGAAATACTGGATAACTGGAACAACCAGCGGCAAAATTCAGTGGCGATTGCCGGCGCAGCAAATGGCATTCCTTACGATGCACGTGGCTTGCTAAGTACCTCCAACATTGGAGGCCAACTTGCCATCACAAAGTTTACTGCCAACTACATCAACGTACTAACAGGGTTACCCGCCAACCTGTTAACCAAAAATGGTAAATGGTTTTTGTTCAGGCAGGCACACCTGCATCTTCGTTTTGCCGAAGCAGCCAACCGCGATGGATTTCCAAAATTGGCCTACGCACTTTTTAATAATGGTATTCCCGCAGCGTTTGATGTACCAGGGGTTGTAGACAAAACCAACATCATGAACACCTTTATGTACCCCGACCCGTACAAGTTTGATGCACGCAATGGTACCATTCCCAATTACCGTTCGCCATGGTACCGAAACATTGGTATACGCACCAGGGCAAACCTTGTAAACTATCCCATCACAGCTACTAACGTTGCCGATAGCATTACTCAAATAGAGGTAGGACTGATTAACGAACAGGCATTGGAAACAGCTTTTGAAGGAACCCGCTGGCCCGATTTATTGAGAGTGGCCATTCGTAACAACGATCCATCTGTTATTGCCGATAAAGTTTACAGTAAGTTGATTAAGTCCGGTATGTCGGCAGGATTTGCCGCGCAGGCAAGAAACAAATTAATGAACCGCGATTGGTTTTTACCATTCAGGTGGCAGTAAAAATTATAGGGTTTTGCAATTTCGTTTCGTCGGTTTGATTCAGCTAAGAGGCCGGGTGACAAACCTTAGCAGGAGAGCAGGTTTCTAAACAGGAGGCTTTATCACCTGGGTAAATTCGAAGCAGAAGTTACGGCCAGTTTAGCCGCCAGCCAACTTTCTTTTACAGGAATAATCCATTGATCTTCTAACTCTTTTTTTGTTTGCACCAGGTTGTTGAAATAGAAAGTGTCGCCTGTAATAAAATTATTTGCAATGGCGTAAGTCAACTGACTCATGGGCAGCAGCTCAATTTTGTCTTTTATAAAAAAGGCAAGGTTAGTGCGGTTAAAAAAATCAACGCCAAATTGGTCGCCAAGTTGTTTTATAAATCGAACCGAAGCATCGGTACTGCAGCCACTAACCCCTGCTTTTGTTTCATCGGCGAGCAACACAACAAATTGCCCAAAAAATAAAGTACCATAGGCCTGCACATCGGCTCCATGCGAAGTCCATTGTTCTGTAAAATCGTTCAGCAGCAATTCCATGTCTAAGGCCTCAGCCATAGTAAACCTTCGGTTGCTTTGATAAATCCACACACGGCTATCCAAATCAAAATCTTCGGGTAATAAATTTTTGTATTCCAGGTTCATGCGGTAAAGCTATGTTGATTTGTATATTTTTTTTTGAGAAACGACTTCGCTCATCTCGAGGAAACCACTTGTGTTTGATTTTTTTGGTCAGTCGAAATTTATTGATTCCAACCGGTAGTAAACAGCGGATATGTCTATCTGTTAATCAGAGATTTTAAGTCTTGAATCTCTACCTCTTCCATTGTCCTTGCCTGAAATACGTTGACCGTTTTTGAGTTTACAAAACTTCAAAAACCGTTGATTATGGCAACAAGAGCAAATTTAGTAGGTAAACCTTTACTACGGACGACGAGGTATTTCAGTGAAGATTTCAAGCGCAAAA
>JANPKD010000034.1:0-104962 GCA_031425835.1 Chitinophagales bacterium | reverse complement strand
TACACAATACTTTGCCGTTCCACATCAAACAAGTATAAAATGGTTGGCGAAGCATCGGCTATCTGCTCGATGAAATGTTGTTGCTCTTTTACTTTTTTAATCAACAAATGCTGGTCGCTAACATCCGCAATAGTGCCACGTAATAGTACAGGTTCACGGTTTTCGTAAACCACCACTGCCCTGGTCAGCAAAATTTTTTCTCTGCCTCCTGCATTGTACCGGTATTCGCATTCGCAAGTGCCTGTTTCCAATGCCTTTTGAAAAGATGTTTTAGCCCTGGCCCTGTCGTCGGCATGTATGTTGTTAAAGAAACTATCAATTTCAAATACCTCCGAGCCTAAAATTTGTAATGTTTGGGCCGAGCATTTCATTCGCTTTTCTTTTAAGTACCAGGTAAAACTTCCGAGGCGTGCAATGGCCTGTGCCTCGGTTAATTCGGCCTCGCTTTTGGCTAATTCATCTGCGGTTATTTTTTGCTGGTGTACATCTATCGCAATACCAATCTTCTCGGTTATTTTGTTCTCCTGGTTTCTTTTAAAAACAGTTTCAAAAGTTTGCAGCCACCTGTACTCGCCGGCATAGTTGCGCATGCGGTATTTGAATGAACGAATTTCGCCATTGGCGGTAGTTTCAAAATCGGCTTCATATTGTTTTAACGTCGGTAAATCGTCGGGGTGAATTAATTTTGGCACCAAATCGGCGCCCATTGCATTTAATTCTTCGGGTTCGTAGCCCAGGTATTTAGATGCGGTGAGGTTGGCATACAAATCTTTATGGTTTATTACATCGTACACATAAATAAGGCCCGGTGTGGTGTTAGAAATCTGCTCAATAAAAAAAGCATGGTCCTCAATTCTCTTTTTAAGGAGGGTGATATAAAAATTCGCGGTAGCGGTTTGCACCATCAGCAAAAAGGCGTCAATTTCATTTACAATTTTAATTGCCGTGTCTACATCGGTGCAGTATGCAGGTAAAAATTGTAAAAAAGATTTTTTGCGCATGTATGCAACCAGCGTAATGTCTTCGGCGGTAATATTATCCCTATCTAATTGTAATGTATTTTTTTGCCAACCTTCAATCAGCATTTCAATATGCTCCCCCGCCCTGTTTTGCCGCAGGTAGGTGAGCATGGTTTGTGCCTGCTCGCTCATTGCCTGCAACTTTTGCGAGGGGGATAGTTTGGCAAAAAACTGAAGCAGCGGCAAATTTATTTCCTGGGCAATGCGCAATTGCGCTTCGGCAAATGCCTGCAGCTTTTGTGTGTGCAGGTATTCGGCAAACGGTGGCAGGTATTGCAGATTTGATAAAGGGAGAATGGTTTTTCCTTTCAGATTCATTTGCAATGGGTATAAATAATTAACGGTAGGCTGGCACCACCCAGTGTAGGTTTTTTTGGATGTGGTGTAGCTACAAAGTTATTGAGAAAATGCCTCTGCCTGTGAAGGTTACCCCATTCAAAGGCCATTAGCGGAGTAGGATCACTTGTCAACGTAGATTTTTATTTTCCTCCGCGTGATTCCTTTTCTTCTGGCCATCAAAAACTTTTCAATATCCGCAGGAGTATTTAAGGTAATGGTGCCCGTGGTTGAGGTGATTTGCATTGATTCTAAATCATCGGTGATATCTGCCAAAAATGCGTCGTTCCACGGGCCCTCGCCAAAAGTCATTTTTATCAGGTTGTAGGGATGTTCTGTTTTTAATGGCAAGCGAAGTTCAGTGTCGTTGCTTATATAAAAAGGGCTGTTCAGAATACTGTCCTCCTTGATAGCGAACACAACTTCGGCTTCCTGACCCGAGTTGTTCTTTATATCAATACGGCGTACAGGATTGCATGCCGTTGTAAACGAAACAACCACGATGGCGATGAATATTTTTTGCATTGCATTAAGCATCTCTGTCGGGGCCCGAGTCGGGATTTTCTTCCTGCGCATCGTGGCGGGAACCTCCGAGACTGTAATAATTATTTTCTTCATCTTCTTCACCAATAGCTTCGTTGGCATCATCCAGCTCGCTACCAGGTATGTCGAGGTCCGAGTCCATGTCTTCGTTAGAAATATTTTGTGGCGTACCAATTTCAGCATCGGTAGCATGTAATACTGTAAGGTCGTCATCAGTAACATCTGCATCAGTACCCATTTTCAGTTGAAGGTCATCGTCCTCCAAGGAATTATGCCGTTCTTTATCCCTACCTCGTTCACTCTCTGTTGTAAAGCGTTGCCCAACGCCGGTGTTATTTCTGTTAGCGGGAATATTTTCCACATCTATATCAACCTGGTGTGAGTCGGTGCGCTGGTCCATGATGTCCTCTTTTGCCGGGTAATGTGGATAGCCGGGAAAATCCTGGTCTGTTTTTGCATCGTTTGATCGCTCCACATCCTGCTTGCTATCCATGCCCTTTGTAGAATTGTGTTCGGGAATGCGGCTTTCGGGTTTGTTGGTTTCGTTGTTGGCCATAACTGCTTTTTACTTACTTATAAAAAATCCATGCCGCCTCGGCATTTAGGGTTTGGGGTTTGGTGTTTCGTTTAATTGTCGATGCTTAAACGCTGCGCAACCGCACTTCAAAATCGTAAGTTTCTCTTCCTCTTTTAGAAATTTTATTCTTTTGGCAAATAAGAAATTACCTGGAGGTAGTTACCCAAGCAGCCCTTGCATCATCTATGGCGGCATCCATTCTTACCTTTTGGCCGCCGCTAAACATGTACATGCACGCATCATCGGTGTAGTCCATATAATTCATCCACTGTTCCAATTGGTTGTTGCCGCATTGGCTGGTTAAGCCCTGCGGCGGACAGCCAAAATTTGGTCCGTCCTGTTGCGGGGTGTCGTCAACATAATCGGTGCCGCAGGTGCGCTGGCCCCATATATGATGCAGGTTAAACCAGTGCCCCACTTCATGCGTGGCAGTGCGACCTAAATCGTATTCATCGTACAAGGAATAGCCTGTGGATTTTGTACCAAAAGAAAGATAGTTGAGTACCACACCATCGGTAGCGGCATTGCCACCGGGAAACTTGGCGTAACCCAAAATACCACCACCGATGTTGCACACCCACATGTTGAGTTTTGTACCCGCATCTACTGCATCGCTGCCCCCCTGGTTGCTGCGTTTTACACCGTCGTTGGTACTAAAGGCAGTGACGGTTGTTTGCTTCCTAATAATTTGAGCTATGTAAAACCGGATGTCGCAGTCTGCAACTGCCCCACTACTGTAGCCAGCTAAGTAAACATTAGGATTACTCAGTTCCTTATTGTCTTTTCCAAAATCTTTATTGAGTACATCTATCTGCCCTTGTACTTGGGCGTTGGTAACCAATGCCGGGTTAGTGAGTACTACGTGCACTACCACACCTACATATAAGGTACCGGCCAATCGTGCCCGCCGGCCGGTAAAATTTTTTGTTTTGGTTTCCAGCTCGTCCAAAAATTTTTGGCGAGCCGGGTTCTCTGCTATCTCCCGCTGCAACACCTCGTCGCTGGCGCAGGCACGTTTTGCACTTACAGCTATTTGTTCCGTAGCACTGGAAACGGGGGCTTCTTTTTTTGCGCAGGAATACAGGAGGAGTATTACCGTTATACAGAGAAAAAACTTTTTCATTTGTGTGTGTTTAGATATTTAAGTTAGTCTTTTTTTCAAATGAAAAATGCACGTTGCCGAGATACCTTGGTTTTGGATTTGTATCCTTCAGCACCAAAGCTTCGACAGAAAAATAATAGTCAGGCATTGTCTTGCAGCTGAAAACAATCGTGCCTTGAAAATGTCTTCAGCTATATCTGCGCTCATCAAAAAAATAAATAAAAAAAAAATTGCTGGAATTAAAAAGGTTGTTAGATTCACACAACGAAAAAAATCCATCCTGATTTACCAATCTTCGGTTTTTTAATCTACCTCTTCAAATTTCGTCCACCCCCTTGTAAACTTTTCAGCCTTTTAAAACACAACATCTTTTATTGGTACTCTATCGTGCCTAATGGTTAGTGAATGCGTTTTTCGTTGTCGTAAAAACAAACTCAAAACCCAAGTATATGCCGCTACAGTCAACCGATGTAAGTCCGCCTGCTTATCAAACCCCTCGATTATTGTTGCTTGCTATTAAATAGCAGCCAAAAATTTAAACATTAACCGTTCACATTTATTCACTTTTAATTTTTAATCATGAAAAAGTTAAGCATTCTTTTTACCGCCATTATAGCTATTTCTATTACGCTTATTAGCTGGAACCAATCAAAGGCAATGGCCGGAGCCGTTCACATTGACGACTTGGGATGTCTTGTGTTTGATGGCGATGGTAATCTCGCATTCACTCCAGAAGGAAGAGCTGTTATTACATCAAATAATGTCCATGTAAAATGCCAGATAAAGGGCTTGCCAAATTCTACAGGCAAGGCACAAAAGTTTAATTTTGATAACACAGGGTTTACATGCATAGGCGAACCAGAACCTACCTGGCATGAAACTGTTAGCGCAAGTGGAAACGCCACTTTAACTTGCAATGTTCCTTTGTAGTAGCACCAACTTTTCACTGTTTCTAATGATCTAGATTGTACAATAAATCCCGGCACTAAAAATTTCACCTACACAAAGTGCCGGGATTTTTATACATCACCCGTATTCAATTTCACCAGTCCTGCAACCAGAACCCCGCTTTTATTTATGGAGCAACAAACCATAATCGTCCCCCTTTTTTCCGTAAGGCCTGCCTACAAATTTTCCAGGTTTATTTTATTTCTTTTGATAGCATCAGGATTATTCATTTCATCTTACCTGCTTTATCGTTATCTCAACATAAGCGCAGAAAACAGCACCGGCAAAATAGACTTTTGTTCAACTGTTTTTGCTACGAGTTGCGATGATGCACTCACCAGCAAAATATCCACCCAGTTAGGATTGCCGCTTGCGGCCTGGAGTGTTTTATTTTATGTTGGCTTGTTACTGGTATTACTCATGCCATGGTTTTTTGGTAAAACATTTAATGCTCTCGCCTCAAGCCTTGTTTATTTTTTTGGTTTAATTGTTTTTATCATCGCCATTGTTTTAGTGACAACAATGATCATCAACCCAAAACTTTTTTGCCCTTTGTGTACCCTCATTCACATCATCAATATCATTCTGTTTTTTTTATTGCCGCGCACCCTGGATATCAATTTCGGGCTGTTTCGGTCAAGGCTAAAGTATTTGGTACGCAGTTTCTTCAGCAAAAAACTTTTTTTAGCGGCCAATTTGTGGAAAGTATTTGGCTTAGTTACGGTATTGTTGTTAATAGCATCTGGTTATTTTGGCTTAAAGATTCTTACCCTGTCCGGCGCAAAGGCTGAACCAATGTTTATGGACTTTAAACCAATATTGAAAGAGTATAAATCTCAACCTGTAAAAAACATTCCTGTATTTGCAACCGATCCTTCAATTGGTGATGATACCAGCAAAATACAAGTGGTGGTGTTCAGCGATTTTTATTGCACGGGTTGCAAACAATTTTCGTACGATCTAAGAAATGTTATTGACAGCAGTAAAGGCGAATACCATATCGTTTTCAAAAATTATCCTTTAGATAAGGCCTGTAATCCCCTATTGCAGAAAAGCCTGCACGACGGCGCTTGTGCCGCTGCGTTAGCCGCCGAGGCTGCCCACAAGCAAGGAAAGTTCTGGGATTTTCATGACGCCTTGTTCACCGCCGATAAAAAAGCAGATGAAAAGTTGTTGCAAAAAACAGCAATGAATTTAGGTTTGGATCTGGATCAGTTTAATGCCTGGAGAAACAGCGACTCGGCCCGCAGGCAAATACAACAGGACATTTATGTTGCCAGCCAGTTGGGCATTGATGCAACACCGGCAGTATTTTTAAACGGCCGCCTGGTGAAAGACCTGCGCAAAGGAGTTTTAAAACTTTTAATAAACGAAGAGATAAAAAAATCGAGCTTCAACATTTATTGATCTTATTGGTGCCGCTTACCCACAACAGCAACCTTAGTTCCCCTCGCTTGTTTATTGACAAAGCAATTCAATCTTTGCAATTGCTATGACGAACAATCTCAGTACAAAGAAATATCAGAACCAATTTGTTGAAAATTTTCCGGGCGATGAAACCGGCAGTACTCTGCCCCGCCAAACACCAGGAATGTTTTTCAGCACCGCCATGCCTACACCCGTTGCACAACCGCAACTAATTGCATGGAGCGAAGAATTGGCGGAAGAATTAAACATTGCGTTTCCCAACGATGAAGACACAAAAATTCTAGGCGGCAACCTTGTTGCCCCAACCATGAAACCCTATGCGGCTTGTTACGGCGGGCACCAGTTTGGCAACTGGGCAGGGCAGTTGGGCGATGGCAGGGCGATTACTTTGGGCGAATGGGAGGCTGATAAAAAAACATGGGAACTGCAGTTAAAAGGTGCAGGGCCAACCGCCTACTCACGCCGTGCCGATGGCAGGGCGGTACTGCGTTCTTCGGTTAGAGAATATTTGATGAGTGAAGCGATGTTTTTTTTAGGCGTGCCAACAACCCGGGCATTGAGTTTGGTAGCTACCGGCGATGAAGTGATGAGGGATATGTTTTACGATGGACACCCGGCGTATGAACCCGGCGCCATTGTAATGCGGGTGGCCCCAACGTTTTTGCGCTTTGGCAATTTTGAAATTTTGGCTGCAAGAAATGAAACGGAAAATTTAAAAAAGTTAGTGGAGTGGACGATTGAAAATTATTACCCGCACATAACCGGCGATGATAAAATAACAAACTGGTTTAGAGAAGTAGTTGAACGCACTGCGGCATTAATGGTTGACTGGATGCGTGTGGGTTTTGTGCATGGGGTAATGAACACCGATAACATGTCAATACTGGGCGTAACAATTGACTATGGCCCCTACTCTTTTGTAGATGATTATCATTTGAATTTTACACCCAACACTACCGACCTGCCCGGCAGGCGTTATGCTTTTGGCAAACAACCAACAGTAGCCAAATGGAATTTGGGTTGCTTAGCAGGTGCGTTATCGCCGTTGTTTCCGGATACAAAAGAATTGATAGCTGTGCTTGATGAATACGACGGCTTTTATTGGCAGAAATATTATACGATGATGGGTAGAAAATTGGGACTGGATACGGTGCTGGAGGCGGACCTGGTGTTGATAAATGAGTTAGAGCAACTGCTTGAAAGAATCCACCCCGACATGACGATTTTTTTCCAGTTGCTGATGGATTTAACTGCACAAGCAAAAAGCAAGGAAGACATTTTAGAGCATTTCAATCCGTGTTTTTATGCTGAGTTATCAGTGGCGGAAAAAGAACAATTTTACGCCTTCATCAAAAATTATTTGGAACGCAGAAGCAGCAATGTCATTACAGAAGACGAAGCAATAAAAATGATGCAGGCTGCCAACCCACGTTTTATTTTGCGCAACTATTTATTGCACCAGGCTATTGAAGAACTGGAAAAAGGTGAAACAAATCTTTTTGAAAAATTACAGCAGGCAATGAAAGAGCCTTACTCAAAAAACCATGATGAATTTGTTACCAAGCGACCTTCCTGGGCTGAAGAAAAAGCCGGTTGCAGTATGTTGTCGTGTAGTTCGTAGTTGGATAATTACACGAATTTTATCCCGAAACTTCGGGAACCAAATACACGAATTATTTCTCCGGCTCAAATATTTTATCGTCCACACCTTTGTTAATAATGTAAGCACTGTACTTTATCTCAACACTACCCTTCCCATTTTTTGCATCGGGTTGCTTTTTCTTCGCTCCTTTTTCGTACTCGAATGTAATGCCCTTGGGTAGTTTGTAGTCTTTTGTATTAAAAGTAAAAACAACCTTATCGGGTAAACCCCAGTTAACGTATTTGCCATAGGCGAGGTCAATTTGATAAGTGCCGTTTTCACGGGTGGTTACAGTAGCTCTTTTGATAACGAGCGTTTTTTCCTCAATGTACAAGGTTGTCAATACCACATCAGCACTCTCTTTTGTCGGCAACAATTTTATAACCCTGGTTTTAATTCCACCCAGTACCGCATCTCTACCCGGTACAACATCATAGTCGGTGCCCGCAAGCAGCGTAGCCATATTAATGCTTACACCACCTTTCGGCAAAATAGAAATGCCGCCGGCTTTTTTTACTTTGAATTTGTTTGGTTTTTTGTAGTAGATATCTACGTCTGTATTTGGCGCATCAATAAACGAAACATCAATTTTCATTTTGCCTTCGGCCTTGTAATCATTTACCCTGTCCAGTTTGGCTTTAACTTTTTTCAATAGTTCGGCTTCTTCCTGTGCAAATAAAGAGAGGGAAGAAAATAATAAAAGCCCGCAATAAACAAACAAAATTTTCATTTTTTGGATTTAGGTAAGAATGTCTTTTTTACGAAAAATATAAACCGAAATAAAAACCAAAAACACTACATGGCCCAGTAGCATCATAGCCGACTTCATTACTTCGGCATAGTCAACCGGGCGGTCGAAAAAACCTTTCCAATTGAGCATGTGGTTGGTGAATAAGTACGGCTTAGCGGCATTAAACAAAGGAATGTCCATGGTAGTTAAAATGGTGCAAACAATAACCATACTCATAGCTGCAACAATAGGCCCAATTGAATTGTCAGCCAGTACTGAAAAAAGAAATGCAACTGCTGCCACTACTATCATTGATAATGCTGCAAAACCGTAAGCAGCAGCATAGCGCCACATTACATCATTGGCGTCTATCAAAATAAAAACATCGCTTTTTTGCACCATTAAATCGCCGATGCCAAAAATGGCAACCGAACCAAACAAACCATCAACAGCCATAAACGTAAGAAGGAGCAAAGTATAAATTGAGGTAGCGATAAATTTACTTAGTATAATGGTTGTTCTCGAAACAGGTTTTGTCAACAGCATTCTCAATGTACCCATATTGGCTTCGCCTGCCACCATGTCGCCGGCAACAAGGCAAATGAGCAGGGGAACATGAATTAACAGGGTGTGCAAAATTAAATAGAAAATGAAATAGCCGTTTAATTTTTTGCCCTCAACATCAAAGCTCAGGTTAATGGTCTGTAACATAAAATCCAGGTATGCATTACCATCGGCATACATGGCCAGCTGAATCAAAAAAATGATAAGGGCAATGGCGGCAAAAGCAATATAGGTTCTTGGCTTTCTAAAAATTTTGAACAATTCAATTTTTGTAAGTTGCCACATGCTGGTTTGAAGTTGTTAGGGATAAAAAATAATCTTCCAGCGAATGTTTAGGTTGAATGGAGCGAACCTGTATATTGTTTTCAACTAGGTATTTTACCAGGTGTGGCACATCTTGTTTGTGCATTTTTAAAATAATGCCTTCGCTTTTTTGCAAAGCATTATTCCATTCCGACTGTCGTAAAATTTGTCTTGTTGCCTCGTCGTTCGCTGTTTGCACTTCCACTAAGGTGTTTGCAGGGTTTAGTAGATGTGCAACTTTTCCTTCGGCTACTTTTTTGCCTTTGTCAATAATCAGCATTGAGTCGGCAATCAATTCAATTTCGCTCAGCAAATGCGATGATACTAAAATTGTTTTGCCTTCATTTTTACTTAAGTGTAAAATTAAATTTCTTACGTCGGCAATGCCTTGTGGGTCTAAACCATTTGTGGGCTCATCAAGAATAATCAATTTCGGTTGGTGAATTAATGCACAGGCGATGCCTAACCTTTGCTTCATGCCCTGCGAGAAGGTTTTTACTTTGCTATCGCCCCTATCAGCAATGCCAACTCTTTCCAACTGATCTTTCAGTTGAGATGAAGAAACTTTTACGCCACTGAGTTTGGCCATAATGCTTAAATTCTGCAATGCTGTTAAATACTTATACAGGTCAGGCTTTTCAATGATGGCCCCCACCTGTTGTAAAACTTGTTTTCTATGAGTGGTTATATTCTTTTCAAAAATGGTGATGCTGCCTTCGTTAGGTTTTATTAGTGTGAGCAACATTCTTATTGTAGTTGATTTACCTGCACCATTCTGCCCCAAAAAACCGTACACCTCACCCGTATTAACCGAGAAGGAAAGATTGTCAACCGCAATTACGTCCTTAAATTGTTTTGATAAATTTTCTACTTGTATCATTTCGCCCATCGCCGGAAAAAATTCATTTTTATATAGTGAGCAACAATAAAGATGGCGATAAGTTCAACGCAAAGGGTTACCTCTTTTGCTTTTAGCAATAATTCGCCGCTTCGGGCCATTACGCAAATTGTTTTGTTCATACTGGTAAGTCGTTTTTGCCCAGCGCCTAAATTCAGGAAACAAGAAACATTTCCGGAAGAGAATCAATTATCAAATCTTCCACCGCCTGTAATCCATGATGTAATCTGTTGTTGTTGCGTGCCGGATAATGCGGCATTAGGCGGTTGAGGCATTTGGCTAGGTGTGCCTGCCAGGTCAACGGCTCTTACTTTTATGCGTGCGCCATTAGAAACAATATTGCAATCAATGGTAAAATTAATTCCGCCCGCCACAGAGGTTGCGTTGTGGCAACCAGAAATAGCGCAATTGTTTTGTACAATTGTTTTAACCGCCAAAAACTGAGGGCCCGCAGCCGCGGCAGCAACAGTTGTATTTGCCGTTTGCGTACAACCATTAACATCTTTAACCGTAACCACGTAGTTGCCTGCAGCCTGATTGGCAAAAATGTTTGAAGTCTGAAAGGCACCACCACTTAGGCTGTAGGTTAGCCCAGTGCTTCCCGAAGCTGTTACTGTGATACTTCCGCCAGCACCACCGCATGGCACCGCGGTTGTACCTACTGCGGAGGCCGTAATAGTTACACCAGTACAAATATTGGTGGTAGATACAGTAAATTGTTGTGTACCGGTGCAGCCATCGGCGTTGCGGGCAGTTACGGTGTAGGTACCAGCGGCCAGATTACTGAAAGTACCCGATGATTGAAACGCACCGCCATTAATACTGTAGGTAAGTCCCGAGCTCCCGGTTGCCGAAGCACTAATACTTCCATTGCTCCCGGTGGTGGTATTAGTGGGAGTACCGGTTACTGTGATCGTTACGCCGGCACAGGGGTTAGCCGGGGAGTTACTGCTTTTACTACACGCCATACATGTAACAACGACAAACAGAAAGAGCGTAGAGTACAAAGTAATTTTTTGCATAAAAAGGTTTGGTGTTTTCATATACGACGCAGATGGTTTTAGGGTTGTGTCCGCATAAAGATTTATAAAAAACCGTACACAGTAAAAAAAAACCTACAAGGAATTAAAGTCTTTGTAGGCTGCATCAAATTAAAAAGGGTTTACTCTTTCCCAAATTGTTTACGTATGAGGTTCAATGCACTGCCGGCTTTAAACCATTCAATCTGTTGTTCGTTGTAAGTGTGGTTTAATTTTATTTTATCGATTTTACCATCGGCATGCTTTAGTACCATTGTAAGTTGTTTGCCGGTAGCAAAATCGGTTAAGCCGATAATATCGATCAGGTCATCTTCCAGCACCTTGTCGTAGTCTTCTTTAGTATTGAAGGTTAATGCCAGCATACCCTGCTTTTTTAAATTGGTTTCGTGTATGCGGGCAAAACTCTTTACCACTATAGCCCTTACACCCAAATGCCGTGGCTCCATGGCCGCATGTTCTCGTGAAGAGCCCTCTCCGTAGTTCTCATCTCCTACTACAACGCTGCCCAAACCCACGGCTTTGTATGCCCGTTGCGTAGCCGGTACGCTGCCATATTCTCCCGTTATACCATTTTTGACGGTATCAGTTTTTTCATTAAAAAAATTAATGGCACCAATCAGCATGTTGTTCGAAATATTATCGAGGTGACCTCTGAATTTTAACCAGGGCCCGGCCATGGAAATATGATCCGTTGTACATTTCCCTTTTGCTTTTATCAGCAGGCGTAAGCCAATTAAATCCTTACCATCCCAAAACGGAAACGGACTTAATAATTGAAGGCGTTGCGAGGTGGGACTAACCACAACCGCTACCCCAGCCCCGGCGGCCGACGGTGCCTGGTAACCCGCATCCTCTACCGCAAAACCTTTGGGTGGTAATTCAAAACCCGTTGGTTCATCAAGCAAAACCTGCTCACCTTTTTCATTGGTAAGCGTATCTTTTAAAGGATTAAAAGAAAGGCTGCCTGCTATTGCATAAGCGGTAACAATTTCCGGCGATGCTACAAATGCGTGCGTTGACGCAAGGCCATCATTTCGTTTGGCAAAATTTCGGTTGAAGGAAGTAACGATTGTGTTCTTGCGATTGGGATCATCAATATGCCTTGCCCACTGACCAATACAAGGGCCACATGCGTTGGCTAAAACCACGCCGCCAATTTCATCAAACGTATTCAGGTAACCATCTCTTTCAATTGTAAAACGCACCAGTTCCGAGCCAGGTGTAATGGTAAATTCCGACCTGGTTTTTAAACCCTTTGTTTTTGCCTGTGCCGCAATGGAGGCGGAGCGGCTAATGTCTTCGTACGATGAATTGGTACAGGAACCAATCAAGGCCACTTCAATTTCATCGGGCCAATTGTTGGCAGCAACTGCTTCGGCCATTTTTGAAATGGGTGTCGCCAAATCTGGTGTAAAAGGACCATTTACATGCGGCTCCAGTTCGTTCAAATTAATTTCAATAAGCTGGTCGAAATATTTTGCGGGGTTGACGTATACTTCCGGGTCGGGACGCAAATGTTCTTTTACTCCATCGGCTAAAACAGCCACGGCTTCACGCTCGGTTGCCCGGAGGTATGCCGCCATTTTATCATCGTAGGTAAATAGCGAACATGTGGCACCTATTTCGGCGCCCATGTTACAAATAGTTGCCTTACCCGTGCAGCTCAAACTATCGGCGCCATCGCCAAAATATTCTACAATAGCACCGGTGCCGCCTTTTACCGTTAGTATACCGGCTACTTTTAAGATAATGTCCTTGGCCGACGTCCAGCCGTTCATTTTACCCGACAGTTTTACACCAATTAGTTTTGGCATTTTTAATTCCCAGGGCAGGCCAGCCATTACATCAACCGCGTCGGCACCGCCTACACCTATGGCAATCATACCTAAGCCGCCTGCATTCGGCGTGTGGCTATCGGTGCCTATCATCATACCACCGGGGAATGCATAATTTTCCAATACTACCTGGTGAATGATACCCGCACCCGGCTTCCAAAAGCCTATGCCATATTTATCTGAAATGGACGAAAGAAAATCATACACTTCTTTATTGGTATCAATGGCTGTGCTTAAATCCTGCACGGCACCCATCTTAGCCTGAATCAAATGATCGCAGTGAACGGTCGATGGGACAGCTACCTGCTGCCGGCCACAGGTATCAAACTGAAGCAGTGCCATTTGTGCCGTTGCATCCTGCATGGCCACACGGTCTGGTGCAAAATCAACATAATCTTTACCACGTTGCAAGGTTTTTTTGGGGGGTAAAAACGTATGCGTATACAGAATTTTTTCGGCCATCGTCATTGGTCGGCCCAATAAATTACGGGCAGTTTGCACTTTTATGGCAAGTTCGGAGTAGGCTTTTTTTATTAGATCAAGATCGAAAAGCATAGGCTGGTTTTATTAAAAAATAGTACAGGCACGTTGTTTGCGACACCTTGTTTTAAAGTGCAGCGAAGTTAGGCAAATAGGCATAAGAAAAAAGGGTGGCTCAGAACCGTTGTTGGCAAAAAAATTTAAATTAGTGCTATGAAGCGTTTCAAAAATTTTATTGAGTGGCAGGCTTTTGGGGTATGTACCGCCATTGGCGATAAGTTAGGCATTGCCACCAGCCGCATACGCATGTGGTTCATGTACATATCCTTTCTTACGCTTGGTTCGCCCATAATTCTTTATGCCGTTCTTGCTTTTTGGATGAATATCAAACGCTACATTTTAGCGGCAAGAAGAAACCCGCTGCGCAATTTGTAGGAGCTTTTTTTCCCTGGCTTCAAATCTATTGTCACCGTTTGTTGCGTCGCACACTTGTACGTCCGGTAACCCGATGGCTAGCGGGTGTATGGGTCATTATAAACAACATTTGCATTTAGGCAATCAACAATCACGTCAAATATTCATCACCGCAACTCTCCTCATGCTCACCAATAAAAACAATGCAAGAGCCGTCTTTATTTTAAGTGTGCTTGCTTTTACCTACTGGCTGTTGGTTTTGTATGTAATAACAGATGTTTACAGACATGCTGCCTTAGGTGCCTTGTATGAAATACTCTGGTTGCCAATGCTTGTTTGTGTTGTGGCTTTGCCCGGTATTTCAATTTTGCAGATGATAAAAACAAAATGGTCCGCGGGATCTTACCAGTTTTTTTCGCTGCTGTTTTGTACTGCAACGGCCTGTTTAATTTTGCTCAAACAATATTGACAGCAGTTATCGCCTGCCCTCCTTTCAATCCAAGGGCATTGCAACCCATTTGATTTACCGGGAAGCAGGTTAAAAGATTTTCTACTTTCACCAAAACTAAAATTGCCAGATGAAACCGCAACAGGCCTACAACATTTGGGCGGCACAATATGACGGGAATGAAAATAAAACCCGTGATCTGGAAGCTGTTGCCATGCGCAAGATTTTAAACGATGTATCGTTCAGCAATTGTTTGGAAGTAGGCTGCGGCACGGGCAAGAATACCGAATGGCTTTTGCAAAAAGCTACCGTCACCGCAGTGGACTTTTCAGAACAGATGCTGGCAAAAGCAAAAGAAAAAATTCATTCTACAAAGGTGCATTTTGTTCAAGCCGATATCACTGAGCAATGGACTTTCACAAATAAAAAATTTGACCTGGTCACTTTCTCGCTTGTGTTGGAGCATATAAAAAACCTGAACTTCATTTTTGAACAGGTTTCCAAAGTTTTGTTACCCGGGGGCCATGTTTATATCGGCGAACTGCATCCATCCAAACAATACGGCGGCTCAAAAGCAAGGTTTGAAAATGAAGACGGCATCCAGGTAGTTGAATGTTACACCCACCATGTCTCAGAATTTATACGGTCCGCAAAAAATAATGGTTTTGTTTTGATAGAACTGCAGGAATACTTTGATGATGGCGCACCGACTCTACCCCGCATACTTACACTTCTGTTAAAGAAAATATAACCCGCCGGAGTTGCAAAAAAAACTTTGCTCTGCCTGTAACCAATCCAAAACGGCCGACGTCCAATTCATCAGGTAAATGTAACCGTTAGTACACATTTGTGTTGTGCAACTACCAACACAAATACAACTTTGTGGTGTAATCAAAAAAGTTATAAACAAAACAATTTCATCAACCCCAAAAACCTTAAACCATGAAACAGTTATTCATCATCCTTAGCCTTTTTATTTCCTCTGTAATGAGCAGCTACGCGGCAGATCCCAATGTATCGGCAAGCATAGAACAAGCATTCAAATCAAAATTTACCAAAGCCGAAAATGTAAGCTGGGCAATTGAAAAAGACTTTACTATTGCCACATTTACCTTGAGCGGTAAAAAACAAATTGCCTACTTCAACTATGCAGCAGAGCTGATAGTGGTGGCCGAGCCCTTGACATTGCGCCAGTTACCCATTAGCCTTGAAGAAGCTTTGGCCGATAACTTTAGCAACAGCACACCGATTGAATTGTATAAAATGAAAAACGATGACGGTGTCCGGTATTACGCGGTATTGGTTTCGGCCAAAGAAAAATTATTTGTAAACTGGAACGGCGATGAATGGCAGATTGCGAAATCAATAAAAAAATAATTCCTCTTCATACATTACAATCCCGGTTTATTGCCGGGATTTTTTTTGCCAGGAAGATCCAAATTTCCAGGTCCTTGGGAGCAGCTGGTATAACGTAGAAAAATAAAATCCTGGTAACATGTGAGAAGAATTTCTACAAAGCAGTTGCCGTAAATCTGCTGATAAAACCACAGAAACATTTGGCAATTTGCTAACTGCCTGGTTTAATAAGTTTCGTATTGGCCCTGCTCCATTCAATAAAATCGGTTGCAGGAATTTTTTCAACACCCAACTCACGCAACATGGTTACCAATTGACCGCGATGGTAAGTTCCGTGATTAAAAACATGCACCAGCATTTGATAAACCGGTTGTTTAAACTGTTCTCTTTTGGTGTTTTGATAAATAAACTCGTGTTGCAGTGCGTGTTCCTGCGCGGCTTCAATCCACCCAAACCATTGTTTGTTTTGTTGCAAAAGATTTTGGATGAGCTCCTTAATATCTCCCCGAAAATGATCACCCGGCCGCGTAATTCTTTCGGCAAGTTTCATTCGCTGCCACCATATTGCTTCTGCATCCCACAGGTGAATGGTAGTGTTGAATAAAGAACCAAAACTACCAGCCACTTTTTGCCGTGTTTTTTCTTCGGGCAACGCAGCGATAACATCCATTAATAAACTATTAGCCCAAACGTTGTATGCCGCAAGCTGCAGAACTATCTCCTTCATTATGTAATTTGAAAAGTATTTTTGGCTCCACGAATAAATCAAAAAGCAATCAATGGATAAAAAATTTTCGCTCAAAGGCTTTGGCTCAGCGGCTATCCATGCCGGCCAGCACAAAGAACCACTGTCGGCACATCAAACGCCTATTTATGCCTCCAGCACTTATGTTTTTGATACGGCGGAGCAAGGCATGCGGCGGTTTAGCGGAGAAGAGGAAGGATACATCTACAGCCGGTGGGGCAACCCAACTATCTCCGACGCCGAACAAAAAATTACTGCGCTTGAAACCTTTGGATTGGATGTAGAGGCCAAAGGCATTCTGCATGCCTCGGGTATGGCAGCCATCAGTACCTTATTTTTTTCGACGCTTAAACCCGGCGATAAAGTGCTTACCCATTATTCGTTGTACGGGGGCACAAACGAGATGCTTGGGCATGTGCTGCCGCAGTTCAACATACAATCGCACATTGCTGATTTAAGAAAGCTTCAAGTTGTTGAAGACATTATAAAGGCCGATGCTTCTATTAAAATGTTGTACCTGGAAACGCCGGCCAATCCTACTATTCAATGTGTGGATATTGCCGAACTAACGGCTATAGCCAAACGACACAATTTACTGGTGGCCATCGACAACACTTTCGCCACACCATTTTTGCAACAGCCATTTCAATTTGGGGTTGACTTTATTGTGCATTCAACCACAAAATTTTTAAATGGCCATGGCACCGCCATTGGAGGAATATTGTTGGGTAGAGATGTTGGCCTGATGAAAAAATCGATAACAAAAACGCACCGGCTGCTGGGTGGCAATGCCAATAGTTTTGATGCTTTTTTGTTGATACAGGGCATAAAAACTTTGGAGGTGCGTATGGAAAGGCATTGTCAGAACGCCGAAAAAATTGCCGTCTTTTTAGAAAGTCACCGAGCTGTTGCAAAAGTTAATTACGCCGGCTTGCCCTCGCACCCCGACTATGTAGTTGCGCAAAAACAAATGAAACATGCGGGTGCCATGTTATCGTTCGAATTGAAAGCTGGCTTGCAAGGCGGCATTGACTTTATGAACAAGCTGCAAATGTGTTTACGTGCGGTATCATTAGGTACGGTGGATACTTTGCTTTCTCATCCCGCATCTATGACGCACTACTCAGTGAGCAAAGAGGAGAAAGACAAATATGGCATTACGGATGGATTGATAAGAATGAATGTGGGCATTGAAAATGTTGAAGACATCATTGCCGATTTAGACCAGGCAATGAAAGTAAGTTAGAAGCAACTGCTGCGGGCTGACGACTGACGCTGATTTTAAAATGTAAAACTCATGAGTATAAATATCAGGGCGGCAAAAAGAGAGGACTGCAAAAGAATTTTTGAGCTGGTGAATGAGTTGGCCCTTTATGAAAAAGCACCCGACGAAGTAACCGTTAGCCTCGAACATTTTACCGATAGTGGTTTTGGTAGTAAGCCGGTATGGTGGGCATTGGTTGCAGAAGCCCCCTCTGACCTTGAAAAAGGGGTTGGGGGTGAGGTGATTGGTTTTGCCTTGTACTACATACGCTTTAGCACATGGAAAGGCCAACGCATGTACCTGGAAGATTTGTTGGTAACAGAAAAAATGCGGGGTAAAGGAGTTGGCAAACTGCTGTTTGATGAATTGATTGAGGAAGCGAAGAGACAAAAATTTTCAGGCATAGTATGGCAGGTGCTCGACTGGAATGAACCTGGAATTAATTTTTACAAAAAGTACAATGCGGTATTTGACGGAGGGTGGCTTAATTGCAGTATTGGTGTGTAAAAATTGTAAGATGCTTTTTGTACTTCGGCCCAAAAAAATTTCGGCAATTGAAGCCGCGTTAAAACTGCTGAGTAAAATGGCAAATAATAGAGTATAGAAAAAGTGGGACACACATCTGCCAACCGCTTTTCCTGTATTCAGCTTTACAAAAATGGCCAGGTGGGTTGCCTCACTTTTATGTTCTCGGAAAAAGCATGAAAGAATTATACCCGCCCTGCTTCAATTTGCCCTGTAACGCTGCGGAATTGATATGAGAACGCAGAACAATTCCCCTCGTAAAAACCATTTTATAATTTTATCAACAGTGAGTTACACAACGGTCACTATCCCAAACATTATTCTTAATTTTAAGAACAAACTCCCGAACGAAGAGTCTATCTCTTGCAGAATCACAATTGCATTGGAATTAAATGTAGCAGAAGCCTTCTCAAATTGAAATTATCATTGGAAAAACCAGGTGTACTCCAGTGTATGCTGGGAGTATTGCTCCTTACCTCTAACAAACAATTTTTTTCAAAACAAAAAAATGGAGGTTACAATGAAAAATGTTTTTAGTTTCTTTCTGTCATTAGCCTTTTTTGCATCGGTGATGCCCGGTTGCAAGCGGGAACAATTATTAGAAAACACAGAGGCCGATCAAAAAAATACTTCTGCAAAAGCCAGACCTGCACAACCCATTGTACCAAGGCATCTGGTGACCGGCCTTGCAGGGAGTTTTGGCAGCGCAACAGGTCCGGGAAATGATCTGTTTGTGCCCGACCCAATAGCCGGCTCCATATTACGAATCGATCCGAAAAGCGGCAATTATGCAACCGTTGCCAGTGGATTACCACAGTTAATTCCAGGCGTTGGTATCGGTGGCATCGCAGATGTAGCCTTTCTCGGCAAAACAGCCTATGCGCTGGTAACGTTGGTTGATGATCCTATTCTCTTCCCAACCGGGCAGGTTAATGGCATCTATCGCATCGACGGGCCCAATAGCCATACAATAATAGCCGATATCGGTGCCTACAACGTAGCCAATCCGCCAACCGGCTTTAATTTCGATGTTGCATCCGGAGTGCTGTATTCAATTCAACCCTATCAAGGTGGTTTCCTGGTGACCGACGGACACCTTAACCGGGTATTGCATGTTACCCTTAAGGGTGAAATCACAGTAGTAAAGCGGTTCAATAACATTGTTCCCACCGGGTTAGCCACAAGAGGCAATCAAATATTCCTGGCGCAGGCCGGCCCGGTACCGCACCTACCCGAAAACGGGAAGGTTGTGTCATTTAACCCAAATTCGCCTGCAATTATTACCGTGGCATCAGGTGCTCCGCTTATGGTGGATGTGGAGTTTGGCCCTGGACAAACACTATTCGCACTTTCGCAGGGAGATTATAGTGGCGACCCAGAAGGTTCTCCGGCTTTGCCAAACACGGGCTCACTAGTGAGCGTTAATGTTGATGGCACATTTAGCGTTATTGTAAATGAGCTTGACAGGCCAACCTCCCTGGAAATAATAGGTAACACGGCGTACATAGTAACGCTAGTTGGAGACGTGTGGGCCGTTGATAACATTACTAGCCCACCATTCGGCCGGGGTCACCAGAAACATCTTCTGCATCGGCATCGCTAAGCGCTTAGAGATATAAAATTGGATTTTGCCTGGGAGTTTGTATTGATGGCGTGAGATCTAAAAAAAGTTTAGTGAAATTAATTTCGCTAAACTTTTTTTCATGAAAGAGTGCAGCATACGAGGCTTTGCTTTTAGCAATGCGTTCCCGAAAATTGATCGTGGAGTAATAACCCCTTACAACTTTTCAACGGGATAGCAAGAGAGGCAAAGTCGCATTTAAAAAACGACGAAGGATTCCAAAAACGCACCAACGCTTCCTTTCAAATGTTTTTTTGCAAGTCAACTCACCGATTCTACAGCCACTTCTTTATTCACTTTTAAAATTAACCCTGATAAAACTTTCCCCGGCCCGCATTCAATAAATTTTGTTGCGCCGTTGGTAATCATCGCCTGTACGCATTGTGTCCATCGAACCGCACCGGTGAGTTGGTCAATGAGATTTTGTTTTATTTCGTCTTTGTCAATTACAGCCCTGGCTGTTACATTCTGATATACCGGGCAGGTGGGATTGTGAAATGTCGTGCCTTCAATGGCTGCTTCTAATTGCTGGCGGGCTGGCTCCATCAATGGCGAATGAAAGGCGCCACCAACAGGTAGTATCAGGGCACGTTTAGCCCCGGCCTCTTTTAATTTTTCGCAGGCAACCTCTACTCCTTTTACACTGCCCGATATAACTAACTGCCCGGGACAGTTGTAATTAGCGGGCACCACTACTTCACCAGTTTCTGTACTTACCTGCCTGCAAATTTCTTCTACTTTATCATCAGCCAGGCCCAATACCGCCGCCATGGTTGATGGCTGCAATGCACAAGCAGTTTGCATGGCGTTGGCACGAAGGCTTACTAGCTGCAGGGCACTTTCAAAACTTAAACTACCATTGGCAACAAGCGCCGAAAACTCGCCAAGCGAATGGCCCGCAACCATATCGGGTTTAGTGTTTTCAATGGTTTTAAAAGCAATAACGGAATGAAGAAAGATGGCAGGTTGTGTAATGTTGGTTTGTTTTAAATCTTCATCGCTGCCATTGAACATGACATCGGAAAGATTAAATCCGATTAATTCATTTGCCTGGTGAAATAATCTTTTTGCAAAGGAACTATTTTCGTAATGCTGCTTACCCATTCCCGTAAACTGCGCACCCTGGCCGGGAAATACAAATGCATTTTTCATATTGCTAATTGAGCGTCAAATGTAGGGGGAAACAATTTTGCAGAGGCTCAATCCAAATCGGCGGTAATCAATTTTAAAAACTCGTTGCGGGTAACGTGGTTATTGAGCAAAGTACCGTCGAAGGCAGAAGTAGTGGTTACCGAATTTTGTTTTTGCACCCCACGCATCATCATGCATAAGTGTTTGGCTTCAATTACCACCGCTATACCATGGGGGTTTAAACTTTCTTTAATGGCCGAAAGTATTTGGGTGGTTAGCCGCTCCTGCACCTGGAATCTTCTTGCATATACATCAACCACCCTTGCTAATTTGCTCAGCCCTGTAATGTAACCGTTGGGTATGTAGGCAATATGCGCTTTTCCAAAAAAAGGAATGAGGTGGTGTTCGCACATAGAGTATAATTCAATGTCTTTCACAATTACCATTTCACTTACCTCTTCATTAAATTTCGCCGAATTTAAAATGGCAACCGCATCCTGACCGTAACCCTGCGTCATAAACTGCATGGCTTTAGCCACACGCTCGGGTGTTTTTTCAAGTCCCTCGCGTTGGGCATTCTCGCCTAACTGTTCAATGATGTTTTTGTAGTTAACCATCAATCCTTCAGTAGTTGCCTCGTCGTAATTTTCTATTCTATTGTAGGCCATTGTTTGTTCTTTATTTCCTGTTTCTTCCTTCTTGCTTCCTTGTTTTTTATTTCTTCATCCTCAAACCGGGTACTCAACAAAATTGCGTGGCGTTTCGTAGAGGCGTATAAAAAGGTCGAGCGATGTATTTAAATGTGGCCGCAAAATATCGTGAATAACAATGGCGATGTTTTCTGCGGTGGGGTTGAGTTTTTTAAATTCATTTGTATCGAGGTTCAGATTTTTGTGATCGAACCGTTCGAGCACCTCATCGTTGATTAAATCGCTAAGCGTTTTCAAATCAATTACATAACCTGTCTCCTCATTTACTTCGCCAACCACTTTTACTTCCAGCTCGTAATTATGCCCATGAAAATTAGGGAAACTGCATTTACCAAATGTAGCGGCATTCGCTTCATCCGTCCACCCGGCGTTAAACAACCGGTGTGCGGCGTTAAAATGTTCTTTCCTGATTACCGCTACTTTCTTACCCATAGTTATTATTACAATCAACAAAGGTAATAGTTGACGTAAGACAGATAAATACGATTTTTGAAGATGCAAATTCTTTTGTGTGCCGCAACTACCATGGAAATAAAACTGACCGAAGAATGGATCAGTAAAAATTCACTTGCAGGTATTGACGTTTTAGTAACGGGTGTGGGTATGTTGCAGGCAACTCATGCAATTACTAGAGCTGTTTTACAATTGAAGCCACAGTTTGTGTTACAGGCCGGTATAGGCGGCAGCTTGTCGAATCATTTTTCAATTGGTGATGTGGCAGCAATAAAACAAGATTGCGTGGGTGATATGGGAGTTGAAGAAAACAAACAATTTCGATTGGCTTTTGATTGTGGGTTAATAAATGAAAATGATTTTCCCTGGAGCAAAGGAAAACTTTTAAATAGCAATGGCCTGGTTAAGGACGTTGGCTTGCCGGTTGCAAACGGAGTGACCGTAAATGAAATTTCAACCAATGCGGCCCGAATAGATTACTACCATCAAACTTTGAGCGCCGATGTGGAATCAATGGAAGGAGCAGTGGTGCATTATGTTTGTTTGCAGGAAAAAATTCCCTTTTTGCAGCTACGTGCCATATCGAATTTTGCGGGAGAAAGAGACAAGGCAAAGTGGAAAATTGAATCGTCCATTTTTCAATTGAACAAGGTTGTTCAATCAATTCTATCAAACCATTTGTTAGTATGAAATTACGGATTGGCTTTTCGCCCTGCCCCAACGACACTTTTATTTTTGATGCCTTAGTCAATAAAAAAATTGACACCGAAGGCTTGCAGTTTGATGTAGTGCTTGAAGATGTTCAGACGCTCAACGCCTGGGCGAAGCAAGGAAAACTTGATGTAACAAAACTTAGCTTTCCCGCTTTTTTTGATAACAAACAAGCTTACGAGTTGCTGCAATCGGGGGCGGCTTTGGGAGAAGGTGTTGGCCCTTTGCTGATTGCAAAAAAATTAGTTGAGGCCAGAGAAATGCACAAGTGTACCGTAGCAATACCGGGAGAAAACACCACCGCTAATTTTTTATTGCAATATGCTTTCCCTTTCCTTGCAAAAAAACGCAGTTACGTTTTTTCCCAAATTGAAGATGCCGTGCTAAATGAAGAAGTTGACCTGGGTGTTATTATTCACGAAAACCGTTTTACGTATCAACATAAAGGCCTGCATAGAATTGCCGACCTGGGCGAGGTGTGGGAGCAACGACAGCAACTGCCCATACCACTTGGTTGTATTGCCGCGAAAAAAAATCTGTCAGCACAGGTTATTCAAATTATTGAGCTACTCATCGAAAAAAGTTTACGCCATGCATTAGAGCAGTACCCGCAACTGCCCACCTACGTACTGCAACATGCGCAGGCAATGGATGAAATTGTAATGCGCCAGCATATTGAATTGTACGTAAACGATTTTACTTTAAACCTGGGTGAAAAGGGGCGGCAGGCCATTGAACAACTATACCGTGTTTACCAGCAGCAAAATGGAAACACTGACCATCAGAAATTATTCATTTGATTTTTGCAACGCCTCTTTATAAACTTTCAAACATCTTTCACGTGCCAGTTCGTGCACAACCATCTGTTGTGGATAGTCAAGTGTATCAAATTCAGCAACCCATTTTTTTACGTACAACAATTGCGGGTCAAACTTTTTTAGCTGTATCTGGGGATTAAATATGCGGAAGTATGGGGCTGCATCGGCACCACAGCCTGCCACCCACTGCCAGTTACCGTTGTTGGAGGACAGTTCAAAATCCAGCAGTTTTTTTGCAAAGTAAGCCTCGCCCCATCGCCAGTCAATCAATAAATGTTTTACCAGGAAGCTGGCCGTAACCATGCGTACACGGTTGTGCATAAAACCGGTTTCATTCAGTTCACGCATGCCTGCATCAACCAATGGGTAACCGGTTTTTCCCTCGCACCACCTTGCAAACTCTGTTTCATTATTGCGCCACTGTATTGCTTCGTACGATGGTTTAAAACACCGGGTAACCAACCGCGGATGACGCCAAAGCATTTGCATAAAAAATTCCCGCCAAATTAGTTCGCCCAAAAAAACATCATTCAGTTGCAGGGCTTTGGCGACTAAGCTTCTAATGCTGATGGTACCAAATCGCAAATGCACGCCCATGCGGCTTGTACCGGAGAGCGAAGGAATGTTCCTTGTACTGTGATAATTATGTAGCACCGCTTCATCGGCATTTTCAATTGGTGGATGAGGGGCAGGTTGGAAACCCATTTTTTGTAATGATGGAATTTCCTTAGACTCGTGCCGCAGGCAATTGCGCAACAGTTTTTCCGAAGCGAACGTCTGCAACATTGTTTTATCAAAACCTGCCCGCCACCTTTTTGCATAAGGTGTATAAACGGAATATGCGGTGCCATCATCTTTTTCAATTTCGTTGCGCTCAAAAATTACCTGGTCTTTGAATGTGTAGAATGCAGCTTTATGGGCTGCCAGTTGCTTTTTTATTTCTTCGTCGCGTTGCAGTGCGTAGGGCTCATAATCGTGATTTGCAAACACGGCACCGATTGAATATTGCTTTACCAGTAATTGAAAGATTTCTTCTGGTATGCCATAAAACACCTGCAGGCTGCTGCCAACCGAAACTAGTTTTTCCTGCATTTGTTGCAGCGCATAATGAATAAAACTTACCCGCCGGTCGTTTGGTTCGTCCAATTCATCAAGTATGTTTTTGTCGAAAATAAAAATGGGCAGAACGGGCAGTTCCTTTTTAAGCGCAGCAAAAAAACCCGCATTGTCTTCCAGGCGTAAATCGCGGCGAAACCAAAAAATGTTTATGTTATCAGTCACAGCGTAAAAACAAGTTCAAACAAAAATGGTTGGCAGCAGGTTGGTGTAAATTTTTTTGGTTACCGTGCAATTATATTGGTGTTGCTCAAATTGCCTCACCCATCTAATGCCAAAGAGTGCGTTGGTCAAAAATACTTCGTCGGCGCCGGCAATATCTTCATCTGCAATTGTTGTCTGCTGTACGGTGCGGCCGATTTTTTTCAGAACGTCAATCAATGCTCGTCTCATTACCCCAGCTATGCAACCCTGGTGTAATCCCGGTGTAAAAATTTCATTGCCCTTAATTAAAAAAATGTTGGCTTTGCTGCAGTCGCAAATTGCATTATCACTGTTGCGTATCAAACTCTCATCCATTTTTTTTTCTGCAGCATGCTGAGCTGCTAACAGGTAGGGCAAATAATTAGCCGTTTTAAAGTTGGCTACATCATCAATGGCTTTTCGGGCATGCGGATAAATGGTCAGTTGTAATCCCTCATCATTCCAGTGCAAATAATGCTGAGGCAATGGCACGGCTTCAATTGCATAGCCTGTTGTATTGTTTTTCCTAAAAACTGACAACCTCACCCTGGCGGCATGGCTACAATTGTTACGTGCGCAGAGCAAATAAATTTTTTGCAACAAAACATCAATGGTGGTTTCCGTTGGAAAACTAAGCTGTAGAAACTGCATGCCCAACTGCAATCTTTCAAAATGCAAAGTTGCCAGTGGCGCCACACCATTTGTTACACGCATGGTTTCAAAAAGTGCTTCGCCAAATTTGAAACTATTGTTTTGCAGGGTAATCAGCGGTTGCTGTTCATCAAACATTTCCCCATTGTAGCAAACAAAACCCATGGCGCAAAAGTGTAACAAAAAAGCCATTCGCTTTACGGCGAATGGCTGTTATAAGATGAGTTAATAAATTTTTACTGTTCAACAATGCCTGCTTTCACAGCATACATTACCAGGCCAGCCATTGATTTTACACCGGTCTTTGTTTTTAATTTATCGCGGATGGCTTCTACGGTGCGGGGGCTAAGGTCAACCATGTCGGCAATTTCTTTTGTACTTTTTTCTTCGCACATCAGCTTAAGAATGGTGGTTTCCTTTTCGCTTAAATGTACATCGGGGGTTGCTACCTCGGCCGGCTTTTTCATGCGCAAACCATTTAGCAATGCTTTATTGGTAAGATCATTAAAAAAGAATTCCTGTTCGAAACAGGTTTTAATGGCCTGGTAAATTGTTTCCGAATCGGATTCCTTTGTGAGGTAAGAGTTGGCTCCTATCTCCATCATTTTGGTAATGATGGATGCGTCATTATTCATGGAGAGCATAATGACTTTTATTTCGGGATACAATTTTTTTATTTCGGGCAGGGTTGTGTAGCCGTCCATAATGGGCATGTGTATGTCGAGCAAAACCACATCGGGCCTTATGTGTTTTAGTAAATTCATTAATTGCATTCCGTTTTCGGCTTCGGCAATCATTTGAATATCCTTACGACTGGAGAGGGAGGTTTTAACGCCGGTGCGAAAGAGCGCATGGTCATCGGCAATAGCTACTTTTATCATAGTTGTATCGGTGTTTTTCATTAGGAATATTTTATTGGCTTTTGGCTATTACCAAAGCTGGTGCAAGTTGGTAAAAACCGCTTTCATTTTCAATAGTATTACTACCTTATTATTAATTGCGGAAAGTACGACTACTTAGCAAAAATGCTTTGGTACATCAGTTGCTACGGACGATCCCTCGTTTTTAAGTTGGTAAAACTACGGCTACAATGGTAAAAGCAACAATAAAGTTGTGGGGGTGGTTTTGGGTTCTTGTAGTGTTGTTCTGTGGTAGCGGTTGTTTGCCTAGCATCCGTAGAAAACGAGACAAGCAAAATTTAAAATTGTAATACCTGCCTGGTAATTGTTTTCGCCAAATGTTCCAAAAACAATTCGTCAATATTCTCATTTATAAAAGCAATAGCGTTTGTGGCTTTTTACAGAATGGTAATCATGGCGAGCATGTCCTCTTTGAAATCAAATTGTAAATCTTTTAGCTTTCGAATTGAACCGCCCAGCCGTTGATCAAACAAAATATTAATCTCCCGCGATTTTTGATGTTGTGAGAAAGACCCGGAGCAGCGACAATGAATGTTGTGGCTAATTCGGTTTTTTTCTGTAGGAGCAATTCATCTGCTAAAGGAATAGTAAAAAATTATTACGCCTTCTTCACCACAATATAAACCACCCCATCGCCCAATGAAAAAGATTTTTTTCTCGGTGTACTGTACAAATGTTTTGTAGCGAGGCCCGCCTGCTGAAACATTTCCTCCAACTCGTTCAAAGTGAAAATATAATCAACACCGGTTTTTCTTTCAATCACATCACCAGGGCCAATAATGGTTTGTTCGGTTTCTATTCGCGTTGGCGAAAATAAAAATTTTGATTGAAGCAAACATTGGTAGTCGCCTGCATAATGCCAATCGCGTTCTTTAAAATGTTTGATGGCAATTTCCGCAATCGTCCAGGAGTTGATGATAAAAACACCACCTGGTTTTAAATGCGCCGAAACATTTTTTAAAATGGCAAGGGCATCCGTCTTATCAAAAAAAGCAAAACTGTTTCCCATGCAAATGGCGGCATCAAAAATTTCCGTGGCCTGCCAGGTGGCAACATCCGCCTGCACTGCCTGAATACTTAGGTCTTGGGTCTTTGCAATTTCGGCTATTTCGTTTGTGTAGTTGGCAAGGTTATCTACGGCAGTAACCGATGCAGCTTTGCGGGCCAACTCGAATGCATGACGACCATAACCACACATTAGGTCTAAAACTTTTGCGCCCGGTTTAAGGCCAGCCACTTCCCAAATGAATTCTACTTCGGCGGTTGTAAGGCCTGGGGGCATCAAACCACGCCAGGCATTTTGGTACAGTCCTTCAAAAAAATGGTTGTTGATATTAGTTGCTGCGGATGATTGCATGACTATTAATCGAGCAGTTTATTGCGCATGGCGTACATAACCAAGCCGGCAATTGTTTTGGCGCCAACCTTGGCTTTCATTTGCTGGCGCACCGTTTCAACCGTTCGTGGACTTAAAAATACTTCCTTCGAAATTTCTTCGGTTGTTTTATCGGCGGCAATACATTTTAAAATACGCAGCTCCTTCTCACTCATTTTTATGGGGTTGGGATAAAACTGCTTAACGGTTTTTTTGTGCTGCAGTTTTAAAAGAACGGCTTTATTAACGAGATCGTTAAAATAAAAATCTTCGTTCATCACGGTAAGAATGGCTTTATAAATCTCGTCGGGGTCGCTGGTTTTGGTGAGGTAGGCATTGGCACCCATTTCCATCATTTTGGTAATCATTTCCTGGTCGTCGTACATGGTGAGTACAATGATTTTTACCTCCTCGTATTCTTTTCGCAAAATACCGATTGCATTTACGCCATCAATCTCGGGCATCCTTATATCCATGAGCAACACATCGGGTTGCTTTAACTTAAGCTTGTGCATCAGGTCTTTGCCATCCTCAGCCTCCCATAAAATATTGAGGAAATCGCGTTCTTTCAGGGCCATTTTAATACCGTCCCGGAATATTTTATGATCATCGGCGATAGCAACCTTAATTTGCTGGGCACTCATGTGGAAATTGGGTTTAATTAGTTGGCTTATAGTACAAAGTGCGACAAATCTACTCTAATTAAAATGCCGTCAAAGTGTTTGCCCAAAACTTTTCGACCAAAATTGCAAGTAGATTCACGTAGTCATTTTCGTAGAATTACGAGTGGTGCCTTGAATTGATTTGGCTCCCTTTTTCGCCGTTGCCGTAAAATGCTAAAACGGTAGGTTTGACAAGAAGCCTTTAACCTTCCCCATTGTTTTAAAGCGGAAACTGCGCACACAGGAGCACCTCCCCACAAAAAAATTGTGGCTAAATTTTGTAATGCTACTTAGTATTTTTACTAAGTTTACCCAGTAGTTGTCCTAGATTTTTTCCCGTAACAATACTAAGCTATTGGTCGAAAGTCCCACCGGCAAAGGTTTACATCAAATATGGCGAACGCTTAAGGCATAGACCCTATGGTAAAAAAAACGATAAAGGACAATTTTTACTCTAGTTAATAACAAAAACTTACTGACATGTCGAAGAAAGTATTCCGTGCGGTTCCACCTATTGAAGAAATTGACTGGTGGACGGCGATCTGATTTAGAATTTAACTTTTTAAAAAAGGTTTTCTATATTTGGCAAAAACCAATACTATAGAAAACCTTTTTATTTCCCTGGCTATCTACTCCGACCTCTTACCTCTGCTTTGTTTTTGTGCCTTTTTTTCTAAATTAAAAGGCGATCTTGTTACGAGGATTTTAGTTGGATACATCCTTTTTGATTTCATCATCAATTTGGGCTTAATTTATTTTATCCCCGCGAAGTTTCACAACAGAACCTATCCGGTTTTCACACTCGTGGAAACCTTACTATTTGCAGCATTTTTTTACCAGGTAATAAAGAATACACTCACTCGTAAGAAGGTTCTGTACCTCACGGTAATAATTGCAGTTGCTTTTCTTGCCTATTACTATTATGCCTATTTTGCCACACGGCAGAGGCATGTTCTTGATTCTATTCCAATCGGTTTTGAAACCATCCTCATTTTCATTTTTACTTTCCTTTATTTTTACGAACAGTTAAACGATACAACCGAATTGTTCATTTATACAAAGCCGCATTTTTGGTGTGTACTCGGCATACTAATTTATTTATCGGGTTCATTTTTCATCTACATATTTGCCAACCAGATAACGATTGAGGAGTTGGGGCAATTCTGGATCATTACTAACATTGTAAGCATAATCAAAAACCTTTTTTTCACGCTTGCATTTTTTCTGCAGGCCCGGCTGGCCGGTAGAAAAGGCCCGCAAAAGTATAATCTGTACTCAACCAACTAACCGCTACCTATAACATGTACTTTTTGCAAGTAACCAGTTTTTCAACCACCTCCCAGGTTCTTTTTTTAGGAACCTTAGGCATGCTTGCGTTAACGGTAGCCCTGGTGATTTTTATCATTTTTCACCAGCGAAAAATTATTCGCTTCCAGTTAAAGCTGCAGAACATGGAGCAGGATCAACAAAAGATTTTGTTAGATGCTTCTATACGCCTGCAGGAAGAAGAACGCCAGCGACTTGCCGCCGACCTGCACGATGACGCCGGCCCTTTACTGGCAACGGCGAGACTGTACCTCAATGAAAATCTGGTAAACCAGGATAAGGCCTCGCAACTGCAATCCATCTTCCAGGCAAGGCAAATACTTGACGATACCATACAACTCATTCGCAACATCAGCCATAACCTGATGCCTCCCACACTTAAAAACTTCGGGCTCGAATCGGCCACTAACGATTTGTTTCAAAAGATTAGCGGCTCGGGAATGATTAACGCAAGCAGCCGTTTTCACGATTATAAAACCAGGTTGAAAACTGAAAAGGAATTAATTGTTTTTCGTGTGCTACAGGAGCTGATCAATAATATTTTAAAACACAGCAACGCCAGTTTTATTCATCTTACCCAAAACAATCAGGGTGATATGTTCGTTTTACGCATTCACCACGACGGTCGCGGAATTGTACAGGCCGATTTTGATAAACTCAATAAAAGTAATATTGGACTGGGCTTAAAAAATATCAGCAGTCGCGTTCGGGTGGCACTAGGCAAAATAAGTTTTGAAAAAGACGCATCGCAGACTTATTATAAAGTAACGCTTGAAATTCCCCGGGATGACGTTGCAGTTAGTTAAGCATAATGCCTAATTTTATCTCCATTCAATTCTTATGGAACTTATCAAAGTGGCGATTGCCGACGATCATAAAATTTTTCGCAAAGGTGTTATTCTCTCACTCAGGCCATTCACCAATATTAAATTTGTATTGGAGGCCGACAATGGCGAGCAGTTGATTGCGGCGATGCCCACCGCAGAACCCGATGTAATTTTGATGGACTTGCGCATGCCGGGAAAAGATGGTATTGAAACCACAAAAATTATAAGCAAATCACATCCGCACATTCATATTCTTATTTTGAGCATGTACGAGGACGAAAGATTTGTGAGCCACCTGATGGAGAATGGTGCTAATGGTTATTTGCTGAAGAACGCAGAGCCGCAGGAAATACGCAGAGCCATCATGGATGTACACGAAAAAGGCTACTACCTCAATAATTTTGTAAACCGCATTCTTTTAAAAAAGTCGCACGCCAAACAAAAAGTTATTCCTTCATTAAACAGTGAAATCACACTCTCGGAAAAAGAGAAAGACGTGCTGAAATTTATTTGCATGGAATTTACAGCGCAGGAAATTGCACAAAAAATGGACATCAGTCCCCGTACCGTTGAGGCTATAAAGGACAGGCTAATGGAACGCTTTGGCAGTAAGAATACCGCAGGACTTGTGTTTTTTGCAGTGAAGAATAATTTGGTGGATTAATGCCCCCACCAAACTTCCCCCGGAAGGGGGGAGGCTTAGCCAACGCACAGCAAAGGCCTATACAGAAAACCTTACTTTTTCAATCCCGATTTATAATAGAGCGAATGATAGAATGTAAATACAACAAAAATTCTTGTTCCTAAACTGCCCTTTAGAGGATGGGGGCCATCTCCGGGACATCGCCATCAACAATTAATTTCCCCGCGGTTCTTGATTTGATTTCTTCAACACTAACACCCGGCGCTCTTTCAATTAATTTGAAACCCTGCGGTGTTACATCAATGACCGCCAGTTCGGTTACAATTTTTTTTACACAACCAACACCGGTTAGTGGTAAAGTGCATTGTGGTAATAATTTCGATTCGCCTTTTGGATTGGTGTGCATCATAGCAACAATAATATTGCGGGCTGCTGCTACAAGGTCCATCGCTCCCCCCATGCCTTTCACCATCTTTCCAGGTATTTTCCAATTGGCGATGTCGCCGGTTTGGCTTACTTCCATGGCACCTAAAACGGTTAGGTCGATTTTACCGGCCCTTATCATTCCAAAACTTTCGGCCGAATCGAAGAAGGCACCTCCAGGTAAAATGGTTACCGTTTCCTTGCCTGCATTTATTAAATCGGCATCCATTTCTTCCTGCAATGGATAAGGACCCATGCCCAGCATTCCGTTTTCCGATTGCAACATTATCTGCATCCCTTCGGGAATATAGTTAGCAACCAGTGTTGGTATACCAATACCAAGGTTTACGTACATGCCATCTTTTAACTCCTTCGCTATGCGGCGTGCAATGCCAAATTTATCTAAAGCCATTCTGATTTAAGATTTAAAAATTAAGATCAAGAAGCAAGGATTAATAGTTATGAAGGCCTCAACTTTTCTCCAACCGAATTGTTTTTCGCTCAATTCTTTTTTCATAACCGGCTCCTTCAAAAATGCGGTGTACATACACACCGGCAACATGAATACAATCGGGATCGAGCTCACCAGGCTCCACCAAATGTTCTACTTCTGCAATGGTAATATCGCCAGCCTTCGCCATGGAAGTTGAAAAGTTGCGTGTTGTTTTTCTAAAAACAAGGTTACCAAACCTGTCACCCTTCCAGGCCTTTACAATTGCAAAGTTGGCACCAAGAGCATGTTCCATTAAATAATGCCTGCCATTAAATGTTCTTACTTCTTTGCCCTCACCTATTTCTGTTCCGTATCCCGCGGAAGTGAAGAAAGCTGGTACACCCATACCTGCCATTTGTATGCGGGTGGCTAAAGTGCCTTGCGGTATTAAATCGACTTCCAGTTCCCGGCTCAATAACTGTCGTTCAAATTCGGCGTTTTCACCCACATAAGAACTCATCATTTTTTTTATTTGCCTGGTTTGTAAAAGTTTGCCCAAACCAAAATCATCTACACCTGCATTGTTCGAAATACAGGTTAGATTTTTCACTCCTTTTTTTACCAAGGCGTCAATCGAATTTTCCGGAATACCGCAGAGACCAAAACCACCAAGCATAATGGTGGCACCATCGTGGATATCGTGCAATGCGTCAATTGCATTTGTAAAAACCTTGTTCATTATAATCTTTTAGTGAGCAAAAATAACGGGTGGTAGATTAACTCTGTTCCGGAGATTTTTTCACACGAATAATGGAGGCCAATTGCACGAATTAATTGCTGCTGTTTTTCGTGCGGTTATTAAATGGTGATGTTAATCCTCATGAGCAGTTTGTCTATCAAGGAGTAAAAAACTACAGCGAAAAAGGTGAAACTATTTTGCAGGCGTTTGCATAGCCCTCTCCGATCTTTTTTGAAGTGAATCAAAAATAGGTTTCAATAAGTTAGGATGTGCTTCGTAATACTTCAGGCTTTTTTGAAATTGTTCTTTAGTTACTTTATGGTGTGTGAATACTTTGCTGTACTGCAGTTTGTACTGGCCAAAAATATTTTGGATGCTGTCTTTCTGTACCTGGGTATCAGCTAATTCATCGGCCCGCAACATATCCCAAAACATGGCTTCCATTTTTTTTGTCGGCAATACGTCGTCGGGTATTTTATTGTTGATACAGCTGAAAAACAAAAAAGTAAATGCTACAAAAAGAGTCCGCATCATTTCAATTCTTTGTAGGTTGATGCATTGGTAACATCGAGGCGGGTGAGCAATTCTTTAGCCTGAGTTTTTGTTTGGGGTGGCGCCTTGCTAAAAATTTTTACCAGTTCGGTACTCTTACCCTGGAAAAAAAACTGGATGATCATTGCGCCAGGATTTTCAAGATTCACTGTATTGAGATAATTTAAGGCGTTGAGGATACCAGTTTGACCACCTTCTTCATTATCGTAATAGATATCAAGCCCGGCCCGGTAGTAGGTGTAAATGGCATCGTGCACAAGATTGTACCGGTTATCAACCAAGCCTTCTACCAGTTTAAAACGATTGCGTAAACCGTCGAACGCTTTCCATCCACTTATCTGTCCACCCTCAGGTGCATTGTTCACTATGTTCTGTGCTTTTTGAAAATAGGTATCGCCGCCCCGCGGTGCAAATGAATCATGATCCATCCCCAAAATAATGTTGATGTAATACGCTAAAACCGCTGTGATGTTAGCCGTCATTGGATCGTTGCCCTGTACCCTATTTTCATTAAATTCCACCGGTTGAAACTCTATGTACTTAAACACTATGTCGGCGTCTTGAAAATTAATGATAGGCGACTCGTAGCTGGTGTTATAAACCGGCCTTGCGGCCTGAACGGTTAGGGAGGCCTTATAAACATTCTGTCCAAGATCCTGATCGATGGATAATAAGAAATTGCACTTTATTTTTTCCTGTGGCTGGTAAGTTTGGGTGGTCCATTTTCTGTTATTAATAAAATTAGTTAGGGCCGTTTGCAGTGTTTGGAAGGTTTTTTTATCAACCTGTGTGCCTACTTTATTCGCCATTACGGTAAACCGTGATTGCAACTCCTGCGCCGACGCGTCTGTGATCAATGCGAAAAGAAATATCAGCGAAACAATTTTTTTCATGATAATAGATTGATTGTTGCGTCAACTATTTGTTGCGCAAGAAGTTGTTTTGACTGAAGGGGCAAATCAGTTTTATTTCCGTTTTTAAAATACAGCGTTGCTTTGTTGGTGTCGTGTCCAAAACCTGCACCCTCATGCTGCAGCGAATTCAACACCATCATATCAGCGTTTTTATTTTGCAGTTTTTGTTTTGCATATGCTTCCTCATTGTTGGTTTCAAGGGCAAAGCCAACCAATATCTGAGCATCGGTTTTTCTCTTACCGAGATCACCCAAAATGTCTTTCGTTTTAATAAGGGTTAGCATCAGGCCTTCTTCGCCCTTTTTTATTTTCTGTTGTTCAACCACCGCTGGTGTATAATCGGCTACTGCTGCTGCCATTACCGCGATATCGTAATCGCAGTGCTGCATACAAGCCTCGTACATTTGTTCAGCGGTTTGCACTTTCAATAGCGTCACTCCCTTAGCTTCCAGTGCTAAAGCCACGGGGCCACTTACAAGTACTATCGAGGCTCCTCGTTGTACAAATTGGTTTGCGAGGGCATAGCCCATTTTACCGGTTGAATGATTGCCAATAAAACGCACCGGGTCTAATGGTTCGTATGTTGGCCCGGCGGAAATCAATATTTTTTTACCCGCTAATTCGGTTTGTTTTTCAAAAAAGTTTCTCAAAAAATTCAATATTTCTTCCGGCTCCGCCATGCGGCCTTCGCCAGTTAGTCCGCTTGCCAGGTCTCCATAACCCACGGGCAAAAGTCTGCCTCCGTTTCTCTCAATAGTTTCCAGGTTTTCTTTTGTAGACGGATGCTGCCACATGTCTTCATCCATTGCAGGTGCTGCCACAACAGGGCAGGTAGCAGAAAGATAAGTTGCCATAACCAAATTGTCGCAGGCGCCGTGCGCCATTTTACTAAGGGTATTGCAACTTAAGGGAGCAATCAACAATACATCGGCCCAGCGGCCAAGCATTACATGATTAGCCCAGGAGTCATCGTCGAACAAATCAACAAGCACTGCCTGCCTGGTTAAAGTTGACAAAGTGAGTTTTGAAACAAAAGCAGTTGCAGCGCTGGTCATAATAACTCTTACTTCGGCACCTTGTTTTACCAGCAGTCGTACCAGGGCCGGAATTTTATACGCAGCAATACTTCCTGTAACCGCAATTAATATTTTTTTTCCTGCCAGCATAGATCACTAAAATAGTGTTTCTAAAAAACAAAAGCGATTCTGCACAGGCAGAACCGCTTTCAATTTATAAAACAGAGGTTTATTGAAAAAGGTCGTCCTCATTTTTGCGATGATAGATTTTTCCTTCCATAAATTCCTGTGTAGCCAGCAATGCCGGGTTAGGCATGCGCTCATAAGCACGGGATATTTCTATCTGCTCCTTGTTCTCATGAATTTCTTCTAATGAATCGGTGTGGCTTGCAAACTCCTCAAGCTTGTTGTGCAGCTCTTCTTTCAAAGTAATATTGATCTGGTTGGCCCGTCTGCCAATAATAGAAATAGACTCATACAGATTACCGGTTTTGTTTTTTAATCCATTAACATCCCGGGTTTCAATATTGTTTGATGTAGTGTTACTGAGTTGACGTCGTAGCAAGCTCATTTGTATAAATTTTTATGTTGTTTTTTGATTGGGATAAAAATTGCTGCGCTTCTTTAGCCAGTGGGCTTTCGGGAAAGCGATCGATAAACTCATTGCATTCGTCTACCACTTTTTCAAACCGCTCAGCTCTTTTTTCCTCCACGCTTAATTCGGCAAAGCGAAAGTAAGCTTTGATAGCCATCATTTTGTATTCGTCGCCTTTTAAAGATTCGGGATAAGTATTCAGCAATGTATTATAGGCAACCGCTGACGCCCTAAATTGCCCCAGGTCGAAGTATAGCTGTGCGGCGTTGTGCTCTTTGACCTCCAGTTTTTTTCTGCTGATCTCAATTATTTCATTAGCCTCCTTATTGCGGGGCGAGCCGGGATGGGTATTGATAAATGTCTGCATCATACCCATCGCTTTGATTGTGTTGGTTTGATCCAAAGCTGGCTTAGGTGATTGTTTGTAATAGGTATAACCCCGCATATAATCCATTTCTTCGGCCTTGCTGCTATTTGGATATATCTCGAGAAACGTTTTAAAAAGATTATCTGCGTTCAGGTAGTCTCGTTGGTAGTATGCAGTGTAGGCATACTTGTAATAAATATCCTCAAACTCGGGTGCCCCTCTAAAGTATGGCATGATGTCTTCGTAAATTTGCTGCGCAAAATTGTACTTCTTTTTTGCAAAGTACTGCTCGGCCATGCGCAACTTGTACTGAGGATCTTTATTTTTCAAAACCTTGTTGATGCCGTTGCAGCTAACTAATAAAAATGTAAGGAATAGAACGCCGTATAATTTCATAAAAGCGGGCAAATTTAATTAGTTAAAGCAAATATTCCCGAAAAAAGGCAAAGCGCAATGCGCCGGGCCGTTAAGGTTTGGATAAATTGAAAGGTTAGCATTCAGCCGTGAGCCTTCAGCCTAAAACCTTGAGCGGTTTGCAACTTGATAGACAATATCATTTGTTGTTTACAGAAAAATGAACTGCTTATTAAATGAAACAAGCCCTCCAATCTGGAGAGCTTGTTTCTTGTATCTTGACTCTTATTCCTTAACTATTAGTTTCTTCTCAAGTTTGGATGAGGTGCAGGAACCGTAGTCTGGCCTTGCTCGTCAGTAGCCGCTGCACGCATGTCAATCGTGTTACAGTCGCCACCTTCCTGTCCATAATTAAAGTAGAAACGATCCTGGCTGATGCCTTCCTGTTCAACCATGTAGTTGATTACAGAATTTACTCTATCCCAGCTTCTTTGTTGTTCTGATTTGCTTGAAGAGCAATAACCTGTTACAACAACGCGGCATTCAGGATTTTGACGCAAACGTGCGGCTACTGAAGCCAGCAAAGCTTTTGCATCGTTGTTCAGACCAACACCGTTGCCGGCGAAAGTTACACTCGGTAACGTACCCAATGAAGCGTCACAGGCGCCACGGTTACCAACCCATCCTGCACAAGTTGAATCAGGGCAAATAACAGGGCATTTACCTACACCATCAGCATCAACCGGCTGGCAATATGTAGGAGTAATTTTTTCTTTATCACGGCTGTCTGGCACGCCATCACCGTCTGTATCTAAACTTACACCATGTGTATCAACAGGGCTGCCCTGAGGAGTTTGTTCCTGGTCGAACTGATCGGTCACACCATCGCCATCAGCATCAGGTAATACAGGTTTTGGTAAAATCATCAGGCGTGGCTTGCGGATTTCCTGGTAAGCATAATCCAGTGGATTAATCCACCATAGTGGCTCAACAGATTTGCTGCCGATATTGAAATTTAAACCAAGAGACAGGTAATTGTAGGTATCAAAGTCTCTTGTCAGGTCACGCTGCTCGGCCCAACGTACTCCGTCCAATAAATCTTCTTTTGTAATCGTCAGCCTGTCTTCCAGAGCAAGATTAATGCGGTTACTTAATTTGTACGCAATACCTGCTCCAACGTGCCCTGAAGTGCGGCGGTACATCCCAAACAATCTTGGCCGACGAAGACCATGGTTCTCTGCATCCGTTTCGTAGCTGTCATCCATTTCAGCATCCAGAGCATCTTTAATTTGTCCGCGGTTGGCATATGAAGGCTGAATAGCGTTTGCGTTTGCAAAAGTGTATCTAGTACTACCATTTAGTGCGTTTACTCTCGACCAGTAAATTGTCTGCCCTACACCTAGTAATGCGTAAAAGTTCAATCCCGTTTTTGACTTATGGAACCGAATGTTATTCAGAGAGAAAATTCCCTCTAATGCTAAATCGTGAATGTCGGTTTTGTAGTTATTGTAAACAATACCGGTATAACCCAGGCGCTCCCATGGATTTTGTGTATTCCCCGAACCGTAACTTGTTCGACTTGATCCCTGCCAGTTCTGTCCTTTTGCCTGAGCGTACATGTAATGCAACCGAAGAGAGAAGACGTAGCCTAATGCCTTGCGGATGTGTGCACCAAAACTTGGGAATGTCAATTTAGAATCAACATCGCCACCAATTGACGTAGTTCCAATTTTAACACCAAACTCCCACTGATTTCTTGGTTTTGCGGGATAGTTGTAAGTGCCATTCATAAACTCAGTGTGCTGAGGCATTCTGCGAGAGGGAACGACTGAAGAGTCCGCAACATCATAACCGGTTCCTGTAGTTGTTTGTGCGGAACCGACCGATGCCAAAAGACATAATAAACCTGCCAGTAAAGAGTACTTTTTGCTTGCCATAACTATTGATTAAATTTTAAAAACAATGTCCTAATTGTTCGCAAAAATATATATTGAGATACAATTACCAAACTTTAAATTTTAATTGTAGTAATCGAAGTTAAAAATCTCCGCTTTTTGCAATGGTCATTTCTACAATTCTTATACCAGCGTTAACAAGTAAAGCATTGCCTTTGTAACTTTCCGGCCTTTACGAATGCAGCTACCCGTTAAATTAATAGACACAGAATTAAAGATCTTTGAAGAAAAGTTCAAGGATGCTGCTAAAAGCAATGTGGCCATGCTTGACCGCATTATGCGCTACATTGTGAAAAGGAAGGGAAAGCAATTACGACCAATGTTTGTTTTTCTTTCCGCTAAACTTTGCGGCGACGTAAACGAATCAACCTATCGTGCAGCCTCGCTTGTTGAGCTTTTACATACAGCCACGTTAGTACACGACGATGTGGTAGATGACTCGCTTGAACGTAGAGGTTTTTTCTCAGTTTATGCTTTATGGAAAAACAAGGTTTCCGTGTTAGTTGGCGATTATCTTTTGGCTAAGGGCCTTCTGTTATCATTAGACAATGATGATTTTAAAATACTTCAAATCCTTTCTGATGCCGTGCGGAAAATGAGTGAAGGTGAGTTACTGCAAATTGAAAAATCCAGATCGCTCAACCTTGATGAAGGTGTTTACTTCGATATCATCCGAAACAAAACCGCTTCCCTCCTTGCCTCCGCCTGTGGTGCCGGGGCATGGAGTACATCGGGCAATGAGGCGCTTTGCAACAAGATGAAAGAGTTTGGTGAAAAAGTGGGCATTGCCTTTCAGATAAAAGACGATTTGTTTGATTATGCCGCCAGCGACATTGGCAAACCTACAGGTAACGACATCAAAGAGAAAAAACTAACCCTGCCCCTGATTTACACGTTGAACAATGTTGACAAAAAAATACGGCGGGAAATTATCTACATCATTAAAAACGAAAATACCCGGAAAGAAAAAGTAAAACAGGTTCTAGAAATTGTAGGCAAAACCGGAGGTATTGATTATACAATCGCAAAAATGCATCAGTATCGTAATGAGGCCCTGGGTATTTTACATAGCTTTCCGCCTTCCGACATTAGAGATGGACTGGAAGACCTTGTTCATTTTGTAACGGACAGGAAGTATTGACCTGGTAATTGAAGCGTTCAAGTTGGGCCGAGAATAGTTCATCATTAAATTTCCAAAGAACCTACTGCCCACCACCAAACCAAAAATATGGCTGTACAAAAACGCTGGCGTGTCAAAAATGTTGAAGAAGAAAAAACAGCCGATCTGTTCAAACAATTAAAAATTCATCCCGTACTGTGCAATATTTTAGTGCAAAGAGGCATAGAAACCTTTGATGCCGCGAAGGATTTTTTTCGACCAACAACTGAGGGCCTCCATGATCCATTTTTAATGAAAGACATGGATAAAGCCGTTGCCCGAATTTTGTCGGCCTTCAGCTCAGGAGAAAAAATTTTGGTATTTGGCGATTATGATGTTGATGGCACTACGGCCGTTGCCTGTATGTACCAATTTTTAAAAAGCTGCCATCCGCAAACCGAATTTTACATCCCGCACCGCTACCGCGAAGGTTATGGCATTAGCAAAGCGGGAATTGATTTCGCTGCCGAAAACAACTACACTCTAATTATTGCACTCGACTGTGGCATAAAATCGGTTGGGCTGGTACAATACGCAAAAGATGCGGGTATTGACTTTATCATTTGCGATCACCACATGCCCGATGAAATGCTACCCGCCGCAGTAGCTATTCTCAATCCAAAACAAAAAGATTGCGGCTACCCATTCAAAGAATTATGTGGTTGCGGGGTTGGCTTCAAATTAATTTCAGGGCTTTGCCAAAAATTAGATCTCCCGCAGGATGTGGCATTTGAGTATCTCGACCTGGTAGCCACCGCCATTGCCGCCGACATCGTGCCCATCACCGGCGAAAACCGAATTCTTTCTTTTTATGGTTTGAAAAAAGCCAATACCAATCCTAATTACGGTATTAAGGCCCTGTGCTTTTTAAGCGCCTTTTCGGGAGATATGCACATAAACAACCTGGTATTTGTAATTGCGCCCCGGGTAAATGCAGCGGGCCGAATGGATGATGCACGCAAAGCTGTGCTCATGTTTGTTTCACCTACTTACGAGGAGGCCTTAAATTGGGCGGAGCAACTACACTCCGACAATACCGACCGCCGTGAAGCAGATAATGGTATGACGGTAGAAGCTTTGGCCTTGATTACTGGTAACGATGAAATGATAAACCGACACAGCACGGTTTTATATCAACCCCATTGGCACAAAGGCGTGGTGGGCATTGTGGCTTCGCGATTGATAGACCATTACTACCGGCCCACGATTATACTAACGCACAGCGGCGATTATGTGGCCGGCTCGGCCCGCAGCGTTGCGGGTTTTAATGTTTATGAAGCAGTACACCAGTGCAAAGATTTATTACTCGGTTACGGCGGGCATTTTTATGCGGCGGGTATGACGCTGAAAGAAGAAATGGTAGAGAGCTTCATTCAAAAGTTTGAAGAAGTGGTGAGTGCTACCATTCACCCGGATTTACTAATTCCAGAAATTGTAATTGACGCCGAAATTTTATTTGTCGATATCCGCAAAAGTTTTTACGATATTATCTGCCAGCTTGAACCCTGCGGCCCAGAGAACCTGCGACCAACTTTTGTAGCCCGCGGTGTAAGGGACACCGGCTGGAGTAAAGTTGTAAAAGAAGCACACCTAAAATTTTCTTTGCAACAAAACGGTGTTCGCGTAAGCGGCATTGGATTTAACATGGCCGACAAAGTGCAATTATTACAGGAAGGCAAACCGGTAGACGTTGTTTTTAAAATAGAAGAAAACGTTTGGAATGGCGAAACATCACTACAATTGAAAGTGATTGATTTGAAGGGGTCGGTGTAGCTATTCACTTTTTATCCACTTTACAATTTATTAATCACCCCGGCCGATTGGCAGATGGTGTTACCACATACCTTTACGCCCCTCCTCCCATCCTATGTAATTACTACACCAAGGCTTTCAGCTTACATTTTCAAATACACAAATCGCTAACCACGCATGAAAAAAATCTACTCAAGCCTTTTGGCTGTAATGGCCATGTTCAGTTCATTTGCACAAACCACCGTGTTCTCCGACGATTTTAGCTCTAACACCAATGCGGCTTACACTACCACTGGCTCAATTGGAGTAAGTGCCTGGACTGTTCTCGTTCAAAATGCAGATTGGGGCGCAAGAAGAAATACAACTCCGGAACAATTGGAACTTACAAATGATGCAAGTGCAACTGCCAATGCAATTGGCTGGGCACTGGCAAGTACACCTACTTCGTCATTCTTAAGCCCCTATAATACTACCCTAAATTTGAATCCTGGTACTGTTACCTGGAATTTAAATATCCGTCAAATTCGGAGCGATCCTGCGGGTTTAGCTTCAGGAAGTTATGGTGCTGCCTTTGTTTTGGCAGGTACATCCAGCACTACCCGTACAGTTGGAAACGGCTATGCAATTACCTATGGTCAGTCCGGCACAACAGATCCCATAAGATTAATAGAATACACCGCCGGTTTAGGCACTTCAAGCAACATCATAACATCAAATACAACAGGCTTAACCGATTTTGGCGCTGAGTATTTAAGTGTGCGGGTTATTTACACGCCATCAACCAATACCTGGGAGTTATTATTGAGAAATGATGGCAGCACTTCTTTTGCCGACCCCGCATCTGGCACACTAGTCTCTCAGGGTACGGCTGTAAATTCTACTTATTCCGGAACTCCCTTGATGTTGATGGGTGCTTTTTGGAATGGTTCAACTGCAGCGAATCAGACCGCCTTCTTTGATAACACTTCAGTAGTTGTTGGTGTCGCGGCGGGGCCTAATGTTTCGGTAGCCGCAGGTTCAAATGCTACTGAGGGAGGCGGAAACGGAACATTTATAATTAATTTCTCCCAACAAACCGCTATTCCATTAACACTTGACTATTCTTTACCTGTTAGTGGTAACGCCACTTTTACGACAGATTATGGCGGTACACTTGTAAGTTCACCAACTACGGGTGTAACGCCTTCAAGTCTTTCGGCATCCAACGGAGTCATTACTGTTCCTGCGGGTGTTACGTCCGTCACTTTAACTGTTACACCTGTTGATGATGTTTTGAATGAAGGAACGGAACCAATCGCTTTTGTCATTGCAAATCCTTCTAACACTTACGTTTTAGGCAATGCAACAGCCACAATAAATCTTATTGATAACGAAGCAGTCACTATCAGCAGTATTCAAGGCTCCGGTACTACCGCAACCGCTGGCAGCTTTACTGTTGATGCAATTGTCACCGGCATTTATTCAACGCTCAATCCTGCTGGTTTTTACATTCAAGAGGAGGATGCTGATAACGACGCCGATGTAAATACCTCCGAAGGCATCTTTGTTGTATCCACCGCATCGGTTGCAGTGGGCGATAAAGTAAGAGTAAGTGGCACCGTTCAGGAAAATGGCTCCACTCCCTCTTTCAACCAGGCAGTTTTTGCAACCGCTACAGTTACCGTGTTAAGTTCGGGTAATCCGTTGCCAACTTCAGTAGATATAAGTTTACCAGTTTCAGCAATCGCCGACTATGAAAAATACGAGGGTATGCTGGTTCGTTTTCCGCAAACGCTTACCGTTTCGGATAATGAAAGATTAGGAGACCGTGGCGAAGTAAAATTATCAGCGAACGGCCTAGTATATCAACCCACACAAGTTATTGATCCCAATGACAACCCTGCCAGTGGAACTTCTTCCACTGGTACATCAAACTTAGCGGCTGTCAATGCACTCATTGCCAGTAATAATTTAAGAACGATACTGTTGGATGATGGCAGAGGAACCATTCCAACCCTGCCTTACGTAAATGCCGATAACACTCTACGCATCGGAAGCACCACTACAAACACCAGTGGAATATTAGGTTTTGGATTTTCGCAGTATCGCATTCAACCACTTGCTGCAACCCCGCCAACCTTTAGCTATGCTCCACGCCCCGTGGTGCCATCGATTGCTGCAGGCAATTTAAAAATCGCCAGCTTCAACGTACTTAATTATTTTAATGGCAATGGCGCCGGTGGTGGATTTCCTACTTCAAGAGGCGCACATTCAGTAGCGGAGTTCACTCGGCAGCGAGATAAAATAATCAATTCTCTGTCGCAGATGAATGCCGATGTAGTTGGCCTGATAGAAATAGAGAATCTCGATTTAAATGATGCCACTCCGGCATTGCAGGATTTGGTAAACGGGCTCAACGCTGTAATGGGCGCAGGCACTTATAGTTTTATTGATGATGACTTGAACAACGACGGCTCGCAGGACAATAACACAGATCAAATTCGCTGTGCAATCATCTATAAGTCATCAGTTGTTACGCCGGTTGGCGGTGCATTGTTAAGCAACAATGCGGTATTCGACCGTCCGGCTTTGTCGCAAACTTTTAATTTAAACACCAACAATCTCAAGTTCAATTTTGTGGTGAACCATTTCAAATCGAAAGGTGGTTCAGGTACGGGTGCGGATGCCGACCAGGGCGACGGCCAGGCGGCATTCAACGATAGAAGAAAACAACAGGCAACTCAGTTACTCAACTTTTTTACAACAACAGTAATACCTGCAAGTAACAACAGGATAATAACCGTTGGTGATTACAATGCTTATTACGAAGAAGACCCCATGGATATTTTAAGAGCAGGAGGATACCGGGTTTTGGGTAGCGCAACATCTTACTCGTATCTTTTTGAAGGACAGGTTGGTTCCCTTGATCATGCCGTTGTGAGCAACTCGCTCTTAGGCACTGTACTAAGTGTTGAAAAATGGAATGCCAATGCAAGCGAACCTACTTACCTAAGTTATGAAGACGCAGTTGCCGATGGTGGTGGGGATGTTGTAAATCCATGGGCCAGTACATATACGGTGTCTCCCTGGCGTGCATCCGATCACGACGCCATTCTTTTGTTCCTTGATTTAACGCCGGTTAATTCGCCACTGCCTGTAAAACTTACCAGTTTCAACGCGGTAAAAAATAACGGCACGGTAAAACTTACATGGATCACCAGCAGCGAGATAAACGCAAAGGAATTTATTATTGAAAGAGCTACCGATGGTAATAATTACGCAGCAGTTGGTAAGGTAAATGCGGCTGGTAATTCAAGCACAGTTACTAATTATGTTTTTACAGATAACGCACCGGCGCAGGGTAATAATTTTTACCGGTTACGCGTAGTTGATGTTGATGCAAAGTTTGAATTTTCACGAGTAATTAAAATTGACTTCAGAAAGAGTTACACTGTTACTGTTTCTCCAAATCCGGCAAAAAATACTGTTTACGTTAGTGCTGCAAATGCAGCTGCAGATTTGCGGTTAGAAATAGTTAACAGCAGCGGAAGTATTGTTTACAGGCAAAAGATACAAGGCGGTCTTAGCTCAATAAACATTTCAATATTAGCAAAAGGTAGTTACCTGTTTAGGTTTACAGCCAGTCAGGAAATTTTTACGGAAAAAATAATAAAGGAGTAATCCACTGCACTTATTTTTAAAAAGCGGTTCGGCAACGGGCCGCTTTTTTTACCTCATCCCATCCCGAAATTTCGGGACCTGCTCAAGCGGTGCTCGACAGTGGGAGATAGCTTACTACAACACTGTCCCCCTCTCCTGCTTTTTCTTCACTCGCCTTGCATCACACTTTTGTTTATTTTCAGTTAGCAACATTCTGCTATCAGATTTCCTCTCCCTGGAGGGGCAGCCTTAACCCATAATTTATCTTTAGTTCGCCGATGTTGGGTTTTGGCAAAACTGTTTCCCACACAATTATCTTTGATCAGTTTCCATTTCATCATTTACGCAATCGGCACAATGAATTTATTCAAAGCCTTTTTTCAGAGCGAAAAATCATCGGGGTTTATTTTAATTGGCTGCACTATTGTTTCGCTGCTGGTGGCTAATAGCGCTGCGGGAGATAGTTATGTCGCATTTTTTCAAAAGCATATCGACCTGTCATTTGCAGGGCTGCACCTAAACCATACTATAGCCCATTGGATAAATGATGGATTGATGAGTATTTTCTTTTTGCTTGTGGGCTTAGAAATTGAAAGAGAACTATACGTTGGCGAACTATCAACCATGAAAAAAGCGCTGCTACCCATTGTTGCTGCGGCAGGTGGTATGTTGGTGCCCGCACTCATTCATTTTCTACTCAACAAAGGCACCAACACGCAAGCGGGGTTTGGCATACCCATGGCAACCGATATTGCATTTGCTTTGGGCATACTATCATTGGCAGGCAACCGTGTGCCTCTTTCACTAAAAATTTTTCTAACCGCCCTGGCTATTATCGACGATTTGGGCGCCATCTCCGTAATTGCCCTTTTTTATTCTACAAATTTTTCAATTGGGTATTTTGCCGCGGCCATCGGCATTTTTATTTTGTTATACATAATGGGCCGCACCAAAGTTTATCATCTTGCTCTGTATTTACTACCGGGGATTGTAATGTGGTACTGTATGATGCAGTCGGGTATACACGCAACTATTGCCGGTGTTTTGCTGGCCTTTGCCATTCCTTTTCCACGTCTCCGGGTCAGAAAAAATCCGTCGTGGCGACTGCAGCATGCCCTGCATTTGCCAGTGGCGTTTATTATTATGCCGGTTTTTGCATTGGCCAATACTGCTATTCAAATTCCATCGAACGCTATTGATGGATTTGCCACCAACAACTCAATTGGTATAATGGGCGGCCTCCTTGCCGGCAAGTTTATTGGCATCATGCTGTTTTGTTTGGTTGCCGTAAAGTTGAAGTTGGCAACGCTTGCCGAAGATATTAGCTGGAAAGCACTGGCCGGCGTTGCACTCCTTGCCGGCATTGGCTTTACCATGAGTATTTTTATTGCTAACCTGGCTTTTGCAAATGAAGCGGTGATCATCCAATCAAAACTTTCGGTGCTTGTGGCTTCGGTTGTTGCAGCGGTGTTCGGACTAATTCTTTTAAATGGATTAAAAACAACCCCCAACGTTGAAAAGGAAAGCAATGCATAGTTATTGTTCAAAGTCGCTATCCGGCAATAGGTTTGCGACGGACTTTGTCCGTCATTCCGCCATGAACAATGCTGATGACCCCTGCCATACAGCAACAACCGTATTATTGCATTAAAGCTGGGGAAAGCAGTTGCACAAACTAGTAGGGCAAGTTGTTTTTAATCTTCATGCCCGGTGGCCCCGACTAGTGAATTTCCATGCCACAATCACGTAGGCCACGCCTCTGCATTAATAGGAAAAGATGACGCAACTATTAGGTTGGAGTGACAGCGCAAAACATCCGGCCACGGTTGTGAGTGCGCTTTTTAACATCCCCGCCATCTAAAAAGCTTTATTTCCGCTGCCCGATTTTAACCCTCAACCCCTACCTTTGCGCTCCCTTAATAAAATTTGAGGGATCATTATTTTTTCACCAAAAAAATTCAGGTAATGAACAATTACGAATTGATGGTGATTTTTACCCCGGTGCTAAGCGAGGAAGAATTTAAAGCCGCGCAACGCAAATTCACCACAATGGTTACCGACAATGGCGGTACGGTTGTAGCCGAAAACCCCTGGGGACTAAAATCACTGGCGTATCCCATCCAGAAAAAAACCACTGGTTTATACTGGGTTGCGGAATTTATTACGCCATCCGACTTCAATGAGAAGCTGAAAATCCAGCTTCTTCGTGATGAGAGTGTTCTCCGTCACATGGTTACCAAACTCGATAAATACGCCGTCGAGTATAACAGCAGAAAGAGAAGTGGCGTACCAACAGGAACCGAAAAACTAAGGGAGGCTTAATTATGGCAAGGCCAAATGAAATTAAATACCTAACCGCCATTAAGCAGGAAAAGCGACCTAAAAAGTTTTGCCGCTTTAAAAAATATGGCATTCGCTACATTGATTATAAAGATGTAGAGTTTCTGAAAAAGTTTTTAAACGAACAAGGTAAACTGTTGCCCCGCCGCATTACCGGTAACTCGTTAAAGTACCAGCGTAAAGTAAGCGATGCAGTAAAGAAAGCCCGTCAAATGGCGTTGCTGCCTTACGTTACCGATCTTTTGAAATAATGAATGATGAATAATGAGTAATGAGGGTCCTCACTCATCATTCATCACTCATTCCTTAGTTAACCCTTCCCTAACTCACTTGAATGTGAAGGACAGTAGCATAAAAGCACTGGGCAATTGGGGAACTAAACAAAAACAAAAATGGAAATCATTTTAATTCAAGACGTAGATAACCTGGGCGGAAAAAACGAACTGGTTAAAGTAAAAAACGGGTATGCCCGTAACTATTTGCTTCCGCAGCGATTAGCCGTTGAAGCCAATGCCAGCAACCGCAAGCAAATGGAGGAAAGGCTAAAGGTTGCCGTTAAGAAAGAAGCTGCAATGTTAGCGCAGATAAATATTGTAATAGCAAAGCTTCAGGAAGCTCCTTTAAAAGTTGGCGCTAAAACAGGTACCAGTGGCAAGATTTTCGGTAGCGTTACTGCGCTGCAAATTAGCCGGGCCATCCGCGACCAGAAAGGTTATGAAATTGACCGCAGAAAAATTCAAATAGCTGAAGAAGTAAAAGAATTAGGCAGCTACAAAGCATCAATTGATTTTGGCAATGGCCAACATGCCGATGTTGATTTTGAAGTAGTTGGTGAATAATTGCCTCAACAAGTTTTTAAAAAAGCCCACACTGTGTTGTGGGTTTTTTTTGTGTCTAACGGTAAACCAGTATCTGCCGTAATTGTTTGTACATAGGCTGGATATTTAATCAAAATTATTCACGGTTGTTCTGTGTTTTTTCAACCAAACATGGCTATCCGGAACAGAGTTTGATTTTATTTTCCCAGATCCACCCATCCTCCGGTACAGAAAAACGCATAAAGTCACAATCTCCTCAAAACCGTTAGCGCAAGCGTTTTTAATCACCCCTTAATAAAACACAATGAGTAAACTGTACCCTTTCGTAAAGAAAAATGCAATTCTATTTGCAGCAATCACCTCTACTATTTTGAGCACACCCGCCCTGGCGCAAACCATGCCTTGCGGCCCCGTTGCAGAAAATTTCAACACCTCAAATGGCATGGCTGGTTTTACCTCGTCAACTGTAAATTCAACTGCCGTAGGCTTTACTTTCACAATGCAAGGCCAAAATGGATATTTTCAGCGATGCGCCATCCCGTCGGGCGGCAGCGTGTATGAAGTTACCACGCCTACCTACCAAACATTCGCATCTCAAACGGCCGTGGGTTATGGTTTTGATTTGAGCGGTGCCGTTATCGTAAGCAGAGCGGTGGTTTTACTACAGTACCGTGATAACACCGGAAACATTAACTCAGTTGAGGTAGCCAATTTTGCACCAAGCTACGATGCCACTGGTGGCGGTGGTTTAGCTGCAGAATGCCGTTCGTTTGCCATCAATAGTTATAACGGATTTACCCCTGGCGAAGCCTACCGCTTTATCTTTCAATTCACTGCAGCATCTTCCTCGCAAAACAACCAGTGTATTGTCTTCGATAACTTTCGCACAACGGGCAGCAATTCGGCAATTATTTTACCGGTAAGTTTCACGGGCATCAATGCAAAACGATTAAATAATTCCGTTGAAATAATATGGAATGTAGCCGGTGAAAAAGAAGTGGCCCGGTATGAAATTGAAAGAAGCAACAACGGAACTGACTTTGTAAAACTGGGTGAGGTGGCAGCTAGGGGCAATGCAGCTTATTATTTTAATGATGCGCATCCATTTACGGGCACCGCGTTTTACAGGGTTAAAAGTGTTGATGCTGATGGCAAAACAAAATACAGCGGCATAGTTAAGCTTAAAGAAAACAGCACCTCAGTAGGTTCAATGAAAGCTTATCCCAATCCTTCAACAACACATTTAATGGTAGAACATGGGGCAATTGCAGCCAATGCAAAATTGAAAATCATTGCTCCCGACGGAAAAATTATTAAAACTATTTTGCCCAACAACGGCGTAGCCAATACTCAATTGGATGTAAGCAGCCTTGCCCCGGGCATGTACATTATTAAAATGGAAGAAGCCAGTGGCAAAATAAAAACAACCGTTTTTGTGAAGCAATAAAATTCAGCAATGCTAATAATAAAGCCGCTCTCACCGGGCGGCTTTTAATTTTTTCAAACCTCCCGTTTTTTGGTTTATTTACTTATATTCGTTTCGTTTTGTTTTCTTTCAGTAAGTACAGGTCTTTTAAACGTTAGGTAAAATGTTCCTGGTTTCTTGTTGGTTGTTAAACACTTTTTTGATTTTTTAAATTTTCTCAAAATGAACATTTACGTAGGAAACCTGAGTTGGGGTCTTAAAGATGAGGACCTGGCCAACTTATTTACACCATTTGGTGAAGTAGCATCTGCAAAGATTGTTATGGACAAATTCACACAACGCAGCAAAGGTTTTGGCTTTGTTGAAATGGCTAACGACGCGGAAGCGCAGGCAGCTATTGCACAATTAAACGGCTCCGAAATTGACGGACGTGGTTTGGTTGTAAACGAGTCTCGCCCTAAAGAAGGCGGCAGCGATGGCTTCAAAAAGAGAAGCTTTGGCGGCGGTGGTGGCGGCGGCTTTAAAAAAGGCGGCAGCGGCGGCGGAGGTGGATACCGTGGTGGCAATGGTGGCGGCAGCGGCGGCGGCGGCGGTTACAACCGTGGCGGCGGCGGCGGCGGTTACAGAGACAGCTACTAAAACACTCCACAATATTTATTTTAAAGTTCTGCCTACGGCGGAACTTTTTTATTGAAACAGGAAGATAGAATTGGATGGTTGGGACGTAAAATTTTTGACGATGTAAACACGAACATCCTGTGTTCTTTTGGAACCTGCCCCAGCACAACAGTAATGCTCATTGGTATTGTAGTGGTACGTTGTCGACAAATTTCTGTTAATGAACGCTCATCCAAAACACCCACTGAAAAAAGGAAAAACTGTAGTTTCCTATTTTATGGGAATGTCATTTGCAGCAACACAATTAAAATAACAACATGTTTTTTCCAATTGGTGACGATAACAGCGACCGGCATACAACCCCATACATCAACTACCTGCTTATTGCCATCAATATTCTTGTCTTTATCTTTTTGCAGCAATTGGGTGCCGATGCAAATTTTACCTACGCATGGTCAACGGTGCCGGGCGAAATTTTATCTGGCAACGACATAATCACCAACGCAAAAGTTGTTGTTAATCCCAACACCGGCGAGCAGTTTCAACTGCCCGGACTACAGCCCAACACTGGTTCGGTTTATCTCACATTGCTTACATCAATGTTCATGCATGGCGGCATTGCCCACATTGCAGGCAACGTTATGTTTCTCTGGATTTTTGGCGACAACCTCGAAAACGATATGGGTCATTTTAGATACCTGCTGTTCTATTTGCTCTGCGGAATTATTGCATCGCTGGCGCATGTTTTCGCCTCAGCGTATTTCGATAGCAATTTGTTAGTACCAAGCCTCGGTGCATCGGGTGCTATATCGGGGGTGTTGGGTGGCTACATATTGCAACACCCTACGCGTAAGGTACACCTGTGGATTTTGCTTGGCGTTACCTCCGTACCGGCAGTTATTGCGGTTGGGTTGTGGTTTGTTTTTCAAATAGTAAATGGCCTTGGGGCGTTGGGTGGTACTGAAGCCGGTGGTGTAGCTTATGGTGCGCACATTGGTGGTTTTATTGCAGGTTTTATTTTGGTGAAGTTTTTTTTAAATGCAAAACCGGTGCTAAACCAGGAAAGAAAAATGTTCCGGTAGCACCATTACATCAAAGGTTTCAGCAAAAAAATATTCGCCATCTGCATGTGCATGTACAGGTTGTACAAAATTTATGCTGCAGCCCGTGCATTGTTTGTGGAGAATAAATGGCAACGCTAAATGTTTTCCTTTTTCTATCACTGGCAGATAACGGATGCGGTTAAGCGGGGCGATTTTTGAAACAATATTTACATCAAGCAAACCATCATTTATCAAAGCATTTGGCGCCACATAAAAACCTCCGCCAAACCTCTTACCATTGGCAATGCTTATCATAAAACAATCCTGTTGCAGTACTTGGCCAGCTAAGTTTATAGTGCAATGTTTTTCTTTATAGCCAAGAATATTTTTAAAAATGGTAACCAGGTACGAAGCCTTACCAGGCATTTTTTTCTTCCCCAATAAATCCTTTACTACAGCCCCATCAAAACCAATACCCACTCCATTTAAAAAGAATTTGCCGTTGCAAACACCGGCATCTATTTTTTGCTGACCGCCTTTTAGCACTTGTTCAACCTGTTCTTCAACGGTAATTTTTCCATAGAGCATCCAGTGAAAATCGTTGCCTGTGCCACAGCCAAAAATGCTGAGTGGCAGTTGTATTCCCCTGTATTGATTGACGAAGTAATTGAGTGTCCCGTCCCCACCTATTATCCATACCTCGGAAAAATCTTCTAATTGTACTGGCCATTGTTTGTGAAAGAGCGTGTAGGCTACGTCATTTTGGAAAAGCTTTGTAGTAATAATGGAAATAATTTTTTCGGCCTTTTTTGATAGCAGAAGCGGGTTGCAAATAAGGGCAATGTGTTTGTATGCGGCAGCCATGAGCAGTATAGTGTAATAGGCGTGTAAATTAAAGAACCATTGTGGGCACTATCTTTCCATCAGCATTAACTATTTCCGGGAGTGATATCGGCTTATAAAATTTACCGGATGACTGATATGGATTGAGCCCCCCAATACGAATGCATCTCCCCATTGTACATGGCATCAGCACTAACCGGCCCTTGCTTAAAGTTTCCTAACGATACCGCACGTACCGCGTAATAGTATTTTTGAAGCGGGTAGTTGGCGTTTACAAAAAAATGTATCCTGTCGTCACGCACATCAAGTGCAGTTAACTCCGAAGAATTTTTTATCCAGTCCATACCGGGTATTTCTTTTGTACGCGGATTTTCAATTTCAAAACCGGCGGGTAATAGATCGGTGATGACGATGTTTTCAATTGGTGCGTTGAAACTTTTTTCAAGCGTCAACTCTACAATCACCAAATCGTTTTGCTTGAAAGTATTTCCAGTGATTCGCCGTCCGAACCGGTCGAAAAACTGACGGCGCACTTTTATAAAATTATCTTCCTGCACATAATTACCGGTTGCGCTAATTCCTTCGGCTACCCACGAATAATACAAACGCCCCTCCCCCTTTGTTACCAATTGAATGTTGTTGCCTTTCAGTAATGTTTCATCTCCCTTCCAATCGCCATCAATTTTTGCAATGGTTTTGCCACTCACTTTCACCTCGGCTGTCGCAGTTGATTTTGCGGCGCCACGTGCCAGTTTTCCCAATGCTAAAAATGAAAAACTTCTTTCCTGTGTGTTGAGATAAGTTTCTTTTTTTAACCGCTGCGCTACATGCGTTGCCATTACCGGTATTTGTTTATTTCCAGGATCGGCATCTACCAATGCATTCAAAGCAATAGCTTCATCACGCAGTGCCGAATAAAAACTTCCACCGGTTTGCTGCACACTTTCTTCCCCCGAAAAGCTTGCCGGTAGCAAAGATTGGTACGATCGTTTATCACCCGATACTGCATAAGCCACCGACAATAAATATTTGCCATCCAACGCTAATAATTGTTGGTTGGCCTTGTAATAATTCATTGCCGAAACCTGGCTGCGGCCAGCCACTGAAAGCACATACAAACTATAGGCAACTTCCTTTGGCGCTATCTTTTTATTTTGTGTGCGGTTATAATAATAGGTAATGGTTTCCCTTGTTTTTAAGCGGTTGGTTATGTACGCAAGCATTGTTTCCAGCAAACTGTTCTCCACGTCAAAACCAGCTTTTTTTGCTTCTAGTAAAAAATGTGCGGCATACACAGTTGTCCACCAATCTTCACGGCCCTCACCATCCCAAAGTATAACGGCACCATTGTACAACTGCCGCATTTTTATTTTCCTGATGGCCTCCTGCACATTATTGTTTGCATTCAAATTTTTATCGTCATTGTTTACAAGCCCGGCTAAATCGGCGTAATACAACTGTGGAAATGCAGCCGATACAGTTTGCTCAGTGCAGCCATAAGGATACTGAACCAGGTACCGCAGTTGCGCAGCAAGTTCAATAACGGGTGAGCGACTTACCACCAGGTTATACTTGAAGCTTCCGGCGATAAAATCGTTGCCGGGAATAACAATTTGCTGCGTGGCACTACCAACAACTGAGCCACTACCTGAAAGTTTTTGCAAGGTTGAAGGAGGACGCACAGAAATTTCGGTCTGCTCAACAAATTTTTCATTCAAAGCGTTTACAGAAATTTGAATGTTGGCAATGCCAATTTTTGTTTGAGCAATGACACCAAAGTTTACCCGGGCTTCGGCATTGGCCGCGATACTGATGTTTTGCTGCGCACTTTTTACAATTTGCAGCGGTCCCTTGGTCGTAATTGTGGCGCTACCGCTTGCAGAACGGCTTGTAGTATTTGTAATTGTGACTGGTATTAAAACAGTGTCGCCGGGGCTGATAAACCGGGGCAGCGAACTTGATACCACCAACGGATCGGCCACGGTTATTGTATTTTCTGCAGCACCAAATTTTTCATCCTTGAATGCAACGGCCATCAACCGCACTTGCCCGCTAAACTGGGGTATGTCGAATTCAAATTCGGCAACGCCGCTGCTATTTGCTTTTTTTAATCCACTCCAAAACGACATGAGTTTAAACCGTTTTGCGGGCATTGGATTCACTCTCTTTTCCAAACTTAAATCGCCATCGCCGCCTGTGCTGCTTAACCTTGTCCGCAACTCGGGAAAAAGTAATGGATACATATCGTAGCTGGCTACCTGCAAGGCCCTCCGCTGGTAATAGTAATCGTAGGGATTGGGCGTTTTAAAATCGGTTACCTGCAATACGCCGTTATCAACCGCTGCCAATGAAACATAACTGCCGGGCAGCGCTTTTACTTTTACTTTTTGATGTGTTTTGGAGCGAACCGTTTTTTGCGCAGTGATGGTAACGTTCATTTTCCTTTCCTGCTCATCTACGAGAATATTTTGAAATCCGTGGGCAACCGTTAGCGGTATGCCTGAAACTTCGTGCGGTTTTATCAGCGTTGCCGTTATATACACATTGGGGAGCCATTCATTTTTTAATGGTACAGATACACTCGCCGAACGTTTTTCTACATCAACATATTTATGCCAGACCAATCCATCATTCTCGAGTGTTACCAACATGCGGCCACTGAATGGCGTTTTAAAAAGCAACTTTACCTCATCACCTGCTTCATATCTTTCCTTGTCGGTGTCAATATCAATATTGCCCTCGGTGTTTACTTCAAATGAAGAAGCGCTTGCACCCCAGGACCCATAGCTGTAAAACTTTTTAGTTACATAGGCATTGGCACCGGGCCGAAAGACTCTTACTTCAAAATCGCCCGACGAGCGGGGTATGTATGTAACGGAGCTATTTGCTCCAACCTGCATTTGCTGCTCCGATAAAATTTTATCTTCCTGCTGGCTCTCGTAGCGGAAGTAAGCACCACTTTTGGTTAGTACGGTTTTGTACTCGTGCTTAATAATTTGAACAGTGGCGGGAGCTGTAACTGCATCACCATTTTGATTAACCGAAACCAATAAAAATTTTACCGGCTGGTTGGTTGCGTAATAATAAGCACCGTCATCCTTAATGCCGTGAAAAACATCCTGCGTAAAAATATCAACGCTTGTATTCCGGCTCACGGGGCGGCCGGTTTCATCAAAAACGGTTGCATAAAACCCGGCCTGCAACAAGCCTGTGTTAGCATACAATGCAGGCACGTTGTAGTTTATGGAAGCGTTACCCAAATCATCAGTAGTACCTTCTTTTACCTCCTTATCGTAAAACTGCGTTTGATTGGCCAGGGTAAAATCGTAAGCAGAAAATTTTTTTGATGAGAAGGATTTTTGCCGCACCTGAATTTCCGTTTCGTACTTGCGGTTAGCGGCTGGCGGCCCAAAAAAGTTTATGGCATTTATTGAAAGCACAGAATTATCGCCGGGCTTCAAAAATGGCTTATCCAATTTGGCCGACACTTTTATACGGTCGGGTACAAACTCTTCTACCATAAAGTTTTTTGTAGCAAGCAAAACATCGTTGGAGCTGTACACTTCCAGTGTGTAACTACCCGTAATGGCTGCAACTGAAATGGCTACGTTTCCTTCAACGCCACCTTGTTCATTCGTTGTTTTTCTAAATGATTTTAATTCCTTTCCATTGGGCAAAAGCAATTTTAATTTTACCGGCACTTCACCCACCGTTTTCCAATGTTTATCCCGCAACAACACCGCAAAATTGAGTGTTTCGCCGGGGCGATAAATATCTCTTTCTGCATAAACAAAAGCATCAAGGCCGGTAACGCTGTTTCTTTTTCCACCCACATCAAACCGCGATGTATTTACACGGGTGTTGTGAAACGGCAGGTAGGTAAAATCATCGGCTGTTTTTGCAACTATCATTGATGGTTTATAGCCGGCTAAATTTTTATTGCTCACGGCAACTTCTGCAACACCATCGGCCGATGTACTACCAGTACCCAACACCTGGTTATTGGCACCATAAACTGTTACATTCACACCCGCCATTGACTGGGCAGTTTTTATGGAGTTGGAAAAAACAAAAATTTTATCAGTGCCTTGTCTTGCAATCAATCCAATATCAGAAAAAGAAATAAGCCGGCTGTCCCTCACCCAATAATCTTCTTTCGACCGGATCATTACATGATAGATGCCTTTTACTTCGGGCAACCTGTCTTCAAACTGCGCAATATTGAGTATCCTGCCATTACCCGATTTTGGCAATGAACGGGTATCAATTTCTTTTGAGTATACAATGTCGCCGGCCATGGCATCGGCATAATTTTCATTTCCTTCATCGCCCTCGTAGGCTGCATACCTGGCATCATCATTATTATCTTTTGGCTCGTAACCATATCGCTCGGCCATCAACAGATTGTTCTCGTAAATTTTTGAGATGACGATTTTAATTTTTGGCGTGTTGGTGATTCTTACGTCGATATTTCCCGCACCCCTCTTTGATAAATACACCGCTTTGTTATTGGTAAAACTTATCTCCGATTCTAAAGCACCAAACGCAACACTTCCATTGTAGGCTTCCTTCAACACGCCACCAACGCGGCCACGCAAGCCCTGCGCCACCGTAAACGAATAGGCATTATCGGCATTAAAAGCTTCACTGCGCAGGGTTACTCCGTAGTCGTTATACTCAGCCGAATAATTTACCGCAGGCGAAAATTTTATGTAGTTGGAAATAGCATCACCCGTCAACTGCTGGCTGGTGTAAATATGCACCAGACCCTGCGTACCATCGTGCTCCGATTCAACACTATTTATATTGAGTACATAAGGTGATGGAATGGTCAGCAATGTTTTAATTGCGTCTTCCGTTTCCAGCTCACCTTTTTCCGGTCTTAACCCTTTGTCAATAGTTAACTGGGCCTCGTAATTTTTGTCCTCGGCTTTAAAAGAATTTAGCCGCAGAATAATATTATTTGATGCACCTGTTGTTTGAAAAGAATAATTTGTTTCGTTACCATCGAGTGTAAGGTTCAACTTTTGTTTCAAGGCTTCCGCATTTACCGGGTAGTTAAAATGCAGATTAATTTGAGGCACGGCAGTCCGCCTGGCTTCATGCTGCAGAACCCAGGTTACCTGTGCATCGGCCAATTGCAACGCGGCAGTATGAAAAGAAATTTGTCCCGCTTCTTCAACCTTGTTGTATTTGCTGTAATGCAAAACATCTTTACTGATTTTTGCTTTGTACTCTGTTGCAGGCAATAACGGTTTAGCTGGAGAAAACACCAGTTCATCGGGACTGTTCCATCTAAAGCGGCCATCAATTTTTGGCTCGAAAGAAATGTAGACAGTAGAGTCCCAGTTGTTGATCAACGAATCGGGATATAAGCTTTTATCAAATCGAAAAACAAGGTTTGTAAGTTGTGGCACCTCTCCTTTTGCATTTGTATAATCAAGAGCAACGCCGTTTGTTTTGCAGGCAGACAAAAAAATAGTTCCGCAAATTACAAGCGGAACCAGGCAGTATTTAGGAAACATAAAATTGTTATTAACTGTTTGAAGCAAAAAAGATAAGAAGAAATAAGGAAGCGTTAAATGAATTTTAAGAACACGATTCGTGTAATTCGTGCTATAAATTCGTGTTACTAAAAACGCTATGGTGGCAGACTCGATGAGTCCATATAGATTGAAAAAATTTCAACAGAAAGTTACCAAGCAAAAATTATTGTTGCTTGTTAAAAGATTTACAATAGTATCAATCGCTGTAGTTGCACTCTTTTTTCTGTGCAACATAATTTTTCCGCTGCCCGATAGAATTAGTTATACAACCATTGTAACCGACGCCGATAACCAGGTGGTGAATGCCTATCTCACCCCCGATGAAAAATGGCGGATGAAGACCGAGTTGCACGAAATTTCGCCACTGTTGCGGCAAACCATCATCGCAAAAGAGGATAAATATTTTTATCACCACCCCGGCATCAATCTTATTGCAGTAGCAAGAGCGGGCTTCAATAACATTATCAAAACAAAAACCACTTCAGGTGCATCAACCATCACCATGCAGGTGGCAAGGGCACTGGAAAAAAGAAAACGAAACATTTTTTCTAAAACCATTGAAGCCTTTCGGGCCTTTCAATTAGAATGGAAATACAGCAAGGATGAAATCCTACAACTCTATTTAAATCTTGTACCGTACGGTGGCAATATTGAAGGAGTAAAAGCAGCATCACTCCTGTATTTTAATAAAGCGCCGGATCATCTATCGCTTGCGGAAATTACTGCACTAAGCATTATTCCCAATCGCCCTTCTACATTGGTGGTTGGTAAAGCCAACGGGTTGATTGTACAGGAACGCAACCGTTGGTTACAAAAATTTGCCCATGAAAACGTGTTCACCAAAAAACAAATTGAAGATGCCCTGGCCGAACCTTTAACCGCTAAACGCTTGCAGGTGCCGCATTTTATTCCGCACCTCTCGCAAAAATTAAAACAACAGGAAACAGGTCGTTTAATTAAAACCAACATTGTACTGAACACTCAATTAAAAATTGAAAAACTAGCGGAGGATTATATCCGTAACCTGCGGGCCAAAAACATTGGCAACGCCGCCATAATTGTGGTGGATAATAAAACAAACAAGATTGTTAGCTACGTTGGTTCTGCATCCTTTGCCGATACAAGCGACGGTGGTCAGGTAAATGGAGCGGCTGCCATACGCCAACCGGGGAGTACACTTAAACCAATATTATATGGCCTTTGTATTGACGAAGGTTTGCTTACGCCAAAAACAACTATCAACGATGTAGCCATCAGCTACAATGGTTATGCCCCTGAGAATTACGATCAGCAGTTTAACGGCGCCGTTACAATGGAATATGCACTTGATCATTCATTAAATATTCCATCGGTAAAAAGTTTGCGGCAATTGGGAAAAGACAGATTAGTTCAAACCTTAAGCTCCGCTGATTTCAAACAAATAAAAAAAGACCAAAACAAACTTGGCCTCTCAATGATATTAGGCGGCTGCGGTGCATCGCTTGAAGAATTAACCGGGCTGTTTGCAGCCTTTGCCAACGAAGGAAAATTTGCAGAACCTCAGTTGTTGCAAAGTACTTCCCCCATCAAAAAAATAAATTTGCTTACGCCTGCCGCCACGTACATGGTCACCGATATTCTTTCAAAAGTTAATCGCCCCGATTTTCCGCTCAACTGGACGGCCACCGAAAACATGCCGAAGATTGCCTGGAAAACCGGCACATCTTACGGCCGCCGCGATGCCTGGAGTATTGGTTACAATAAAAACTTTACGGTTGGTGTATGGGTAGGCAATTTTTCGGGTAGCGGAGTGCCTGAGTTAAGCGGCGCCAATACAGCAACACCCCTGCTTTTCAAAATTTTCAATACGATAGATTATAGCAGCAATACCGAATGGTTTGCACCGCCAGTTGATTGTGAATTGCGGCAGGTGTGTAGCCAAAGCGGTTTACTGCCCGGCGAATATTGCACGAACCTTGTAGCCGACTATTTTATTCCGCTTATCAGCAATACAAAAGTTTGTACACATTTACAGGAAATAAAAATTTCGGCCGATGAATTAATAAGCTATTGCCAAAGTTGTGCACCCGCCACCGGCTACAAAAAAAAGCTGTACAATATTATGGCGCCGGAGCTGGAAGAACACTACAATACGCTGGGACAAACCATTCAAAAACTACCTCCACACAACCCCGCCTGCGAAAAAATATTTAATGGCGACGGGCCGGTTATTCAATCGCCACATAACGGTGCCGAGTATTTAATAAATGTAAATGAGCCCGAGCCATTACAACTGTCGGCACATGCCGGGAGCGATGTTGCAAAATTGTTCTGGTATATTAACGACGAGTTTTACAAAACTACCCGTGCGGGAGAAAAACAATTTTTTGTAGCCCGGGAAGGAACTGTAAAAATTTCCTGTACCGATGATAAGGGAAGAAACAGGAACATAAAAATTACCGTGAAGTATGTAAAGCTGTAATCAACCCACCTTTTTTACATTGCTTGCCCCCGAACTTTTTTGATTGATGTTGGCTGCACCCTTGTAATCAACATTGCTTGCACCAGATGCTTCAATGTTCAGTTGTTTGTTAGCGGTAATTTCCACTTCCGATGCACCGGAAACATCAACGGTGGTTTCGTCTGTATTTAAATCCATGCACTTGATATTGCTGGCACCGCTGGCTTCAATAGTAAACGACGCAGCCCTCCCTTTTAAATTTAATGTACTGGCACCGGATAAATCGCTGTAGAGTTTCGAAAGATCTACCTGCATGGTTATTCCACTAGCGCCGCTGGCATGAATGGAAAGTTCCTCTTTTCCCGAAATTGCATTGTCGCCAACGATATTACTTGCACCTGAAACTTCTAACTCCTTAAAAACGGGGGCCGATACATACACGATAATTTCTTTGGAGGGCTGTAAATTAAATCCATCCTTTTGATGAATGTGCAGAGTATTGCCATCAAGGTTTGTTTCAATGTACTGCATAAGGTTAGCATCGGCTTGCACACGTACACCAACAGCTGCATCCTGCATGATATGTACATTCATTGCGCCACTTACATCAAGGCCTGTAAAATTGCCAACGTTGCGTTGTTGCGTGGTTATATTTCCATCGCCATGAACACGTTCTCCACCAAAAAAACGGCAAGATGTAATTATGACCGGGATGATAAAAAGAAGGATAGACAGCTTTCTCATTTTAGTTTGCTTTTTGTATAAGACTATGGTATGTGAAACAAGGTTACAAAGTAAGCCTCTTTTTTGTTCCCCGGCTGTGTTGCTATGATGATAGTTTTGTTGCGCTTTCAACACCAACGGCAGTGGTAGCACTTGTGTGATGCAGTACTTGCGTGAACCTGTTGTGGTGCCGGCGGAAGGTACAATGATTGTGTTAATGCCGGCGGGGCATAAAACCAATCCTTACCTAACCGTTCCCTATTTTTGCAGCCCATGACGGAAAAAATTATTATTCTCGACTTCGGATCCCAGTACACACAACTAATTGCCCGGGCGGTTAGAGAAGCAAATGTTTACTGCGAAATCATTCCTTACAATAAGTCAGTTGATTACAGCCACAATGTGAAAGGGGTGATTTTATCGGGTTCGCCTTTTTCTGTAAACGATGATACCGCACCGACTGTTGCTATAGATGGGATAGTAAACAGGGCTCCGGTTCTAGGCATTTGTTACGGCGCTCAGTTAACAGCCAAACAATATGGCGGCAAGGTAGAAAAAAGCAACAAAAGAGAGTACGGCCGGGCGGTGTTGCAACTGCAAAAGGAAGATGAGCTGTTTTACAATCTCATTGACCGGTCGCAGGTGTGGATGAGTCATGGCGATTCCATCCTGCAATTGCCCGCAGGCTTTGAATTACTTGCCACTACCAACAGTATTCCAATTGCGGCGTTTAAAAAAATCGACGGCGATAGCAACGATTCTCATAGCAGCAACCCAACGCCAAACGCTAAACTCCAAACGCCAAACTTTCCCCTCTACGGTTTGCAATTTCACCCCGAGGTATATCACTCTATTGAAGGCAAAAAAATACTGCACAATTTTTTAGTAGCCATCTGTGGCTGCACCCAAAGCTGGACGCCGGCACATTTTATAACCGATACGGTAGCGGCATTAAAAGAAAAAATTGGCGATAAAAAAGTAGTGATGGCCATTAGCGGCGGTGTGGATAGTACCGTTGCCGCCACTTTAATTAGCCGTGCCATTGGCAGTAACCTGCACGGCATTTTTGTTGACAATGGTGTACTGCGTAAAGATGAGTACGAGCAGGTATTGCAGACCTATAAAAACCTTGGCCTAAATGTAAAAGGCATTGATGCCAAAAACGATTTCTACAAAAAATTAAAAGGCAAAACCGATCCCGAAAAAAAGCGCAAGGCCATTGGCAAGATGTTCATAGAAATTTTTCAGCAGGAAGCAAAAAAAATTAAAGACGTTCAATTTTTAGGTCAGGGAACCATATACCCCGATGTGATAGAAAGTGTATCGGTACACGGGCCTTCAGTTACTATAAAAAGTCACCACAACGTTGGCGGCCTGCCAAAAAAAATGCACCTGAATTTGGTAGAGCCACTGCGCTTATTATTTAAAGATGAAGTAAGAAAAGTTGGTACCGAATTAGGCATTCCAACAGAAATGATCAGTCGCCATCCGTTTCCCGGCCCGGGTTTGGCCATTCGAATATTGGGAGAGGTGACCGAAGAAAAGGTAAGCATGCTGCAACAGGCCGATGACATTTATGTTAAAGCACTGAAGCAGCATAACCTTTATGCAACGGTTTGGCAGGCAGGCGCAATCTTACTGCCGGTACGCAGTGTGGGCGTTATGGGCGATGAAAGAACGTATGAATTTACCGTGGCCCTGCGTGCAGTAACAAGTGTAGATGGAATGACCGCCGACTGGGCACATTTGCCTTACGATTTCCTGGCGGAGGTATCGAACGAAATTATCAATTCGGTACGCGGCATTAATAGAGTTGTGTACGACATAAGCAGCAAACCACCGGCAACAATTGAGTGGGAATAAGCAGGAGGAAACAAGAAATTTGCAATTGTGCATCTCAAAGTGTAAACATTTCACTGACCACAAAGCAGAAAAAAAATCGAATGAAAAGAAAATTATTTCAGCTACAAAGATTTTTTTCAGTTACGCTGAGCAATGCTTTCATTGCCACGGTGCTTTTGCCTGTTGCTTTTTGCTTCGTGCACATGAAAACAAATGCCCAAACCACGCAGCGGCAAAAGGTAGCCATCTTCACTCCACTTTATCTTGATTCGGCTTTTGATGCAATGGGCACTTTAAAAGACAAGAATAATTTTCCACGATACGCCGCTTCCGGCCTAGAGTTTTATCTGGGTGCACAGGCAGCCCTCGACTCATTGCAAAAACGAGGTGCACCACTTGAGGTTTTTATAATCGACACAAAAAAAAGCGAGCCGCTGAGCAACCAGTTAAATACTGTGCAGATGAACGATGTGCAGCTGATGATTGGCCAGACAAATGTTGTTGAGACAAAAATCCTTGCTGACGAAGCCCTGCGTAAAAAAATTCCTTTCATTTCCGCCACGCTCCCCAACGACGCCGGGGTAAACAACAACCCTTATTTTGTTTTGCTTAATACAACGCTGCAATCGCATATTGAAGGCATATACCGGTTTTTACAAAAAAACCATCGTAACGACAGGATTATCGTTTTTAAAAAAGATGGTGCACAGGAAGACCAACTGAAAGAACATTTTATCAGCTTTGCAAAAAACACCGCCACGGCGCCGCTCAATATCAGGTTTGTAGATGCAGGAAATAACTTTACTCAAAAAACCCTGGCCGCACAATTAGATAGCACCAAAAGAAACATCTGTATTGCGGGCAGTTTAGATGAAGTCTTTGGTAACAAACTGGCGCTGGAGCTTTCTGCCGTCAACAAAACTTATTCCATTCGACTGATAGGCATGCCCACATGGGAGCGACTAAATTTTAGTAAACTGCACAATATTGAAATAGTGTATAGCTCGCCGTTTTATAGCACACGCACCAGTACACTTGAAAAAAACATATCGGATGAGTATGCAGATAACAGTGGGGCCCGGGCCGGCGATCTTTTTTTTCGCGGCTACGAAACAACTTTGCGTTTTGCTCTATTATTGCTGGACACAAAAAAAGATGTTGCCTCCAATTTAACCCGCAAGGGAAACACGGTGTTTACGCAATTAGACATACAACCTGTTTTCACCGACTCAACTGCGATGACGCTTGACTACTTCGAAAACAAGCACTTGTATTTTATTAAAGTATTTGGCGGAGTGAAGAATGTAATTTATTGATGGTAGGTCATTGGGAGTTAATCAACACATACTATCCGCCAATTTCCCTAACGCTTACCTAAATATTTCGCAGTCGACTGTCAGGTTATTTTATTACGCAAAATGTGTTACACAAATTGCGTAATTTTTTTTAGAGTCGTTCCAGCCATCTTGCCAGCAGGCAGTCGTACACCCGGTAATAGCTGCCACTATCATCCACCTCTTTGTAAATCATTTCTTTTAAAAGCAATGCCTCTAACGACCGCTGCTCCTCCTCAAACAGGTTACCTCCTATAACGTGCAAGGTCTGCCTGGCGACTAGAGTCTAAACGGCGGACAGCTGACTTCTTGCCGCTGATATTTCCGTGGCATTGTTTATGATTATCAAATAACATACCCGCAAAAAATGCCGTTAATAGAATTTACCGACAAAGGACTTTACTGCCGCGCAGGCAATTTTTATGTTGACCCGTGGAAGCCCGTAGATAAAGCCGTTATCACACATGCCCATAGCGATCATGCCCGTTGGGGTAGCAAGTCGTATCTCTGCCATCATTACACAAAACCTATTTTAGAGTTAAGGCTTGGGCCTAACCAATACGAGTCTGTTGATTGGAATGAGACTGTTTACATGAACGGCGTTCGGGTATCGCTGCATCCCGCCGGGCACATTATCGGTTCATCGCAAATACGTATAGAACATGATGGAGAAATTTGGGTAGTAAGCGGCGATTACAAAATAGAGAATGATGGATTAAGCGGTCAATTCGAACCGGTGAAATGCCACAGTTTTATCACTGAGTCGACTTTTGGATTGCCCATTTATAAATGGAAAACGCAACAGCAAATTTTTGATGGTGTAAAAACCTGGATAGGCAAAAACCAGCAGGCGGGCAAAACATCTGTGCTAATTGCATACAGTTTAGGAAAGGCGCAACGCCTGCTGCAGCCCATAGCCGAAATGACCGATAGAATTTTTGTACATGGTGCCGTGTATAACGTGCACCAGGCTTTGATTAATGCAGGATGGCAATTGCCCGCAGTAAAAAAAGTAGACAGTGAAACAACAAAAGAACAGCTAAAAGGCTCGGTTGTTATTGCACCATCCGGCGCAGAGGGTTCGCCGTGGATAAAAAGATTTACTCCGTACGAAGTAGGTATTTGCAGCGGTTGGATGCAGGTTCGGGGCAATGCACGCCGTAAAAATGCGGATGCCGGTTTTGTACTCAGCGATCATGCCGACTGGGAAGAATTGTTGGCAGCCTGCAAAGCTACCGAGGCAGAATGTGTGTACACCACGCATGGGTTCCAATCGGCATTTACCCGCTACCTAAATGAAAATGGCATTTTTTCAAAAGAAGTAAAAACCGAATATGGGAATGATGAAGCAGAAGAAAACCTGCCCCTGGCACCCGAAGAAAAATTAGAAAGCACCGCGAATGAATAATTCTGACCTAAATAAAAGTGATGATGCGCACGAACACTCCAATGGCTTTGCCGCCTTTGCGGCTTTGGTGACCGGGCTTGGGCAAACAACAAAAACCAACGACAAAATCGATGCCCTTGTCAACTATTTTTCAACAGCAAATGATAGAGACAAGGTTTGGGTAATTGCAATTTTCAGTGGCCGCCGCCCTAAGAGAATAGTAAATAGTACACTGCTGGCTAACTATTGTACCGAATTAAACGGCCTGCCGTTTTGGATGTTCCAGGAGTGTTATCATACCGTTGGCGATTTGGCCGAAACTATTGCCCTGTTACTACCCCCACCCACCATTGTTCCCAAAATTCAAAAACCACTGCATTACTACATTGAGCAATTAAAAACTTTAGAGAAAGAAGCGGAAGAAACAAAGAAATTATTTGTACTTGCTGCATGGAATGAGATGAACCACGCCGAGCGTTTTGTCTTCAATAAATTAATCACAGGTGGCTTTCGTATTGGCGTGTCGCAAAAAGTGATTGTAAATGCCCTGGCCAAAATAATTCGTCTTACGTCCTCCGTTATCGCACATAGCATCAGCGGAAACTGGGATCCGTCCACCATTAGTTTCGAAGAGCTGATAAATGAGAAAGGAGAAAACATTGATCACTCCAGGCCCTACCCGTTTTATTTGGCCTACGCCATTGAACAAGAAGAAATTGAAACATTGGGCGAGCCAGGTGCCTGGCAGGCCGAATGGAAATGGGACGGCATACGGGGACAAATAATTAAACGCAACGGAGAGCTGTTTGTTTGGAGCCGTGGTGAAGAGTTGATGACGGAAAAATTTCCCGAGTACCATACTTTGTGCGAGGTATTGCCTGATGGTATTGCTATCGACGGTGAAATTATTCCTTGCGTTGATGGCAAACCCTTGCCCTTCGCCTTATTGCAAACCAGAATCGGCCGAAAAAATATTACCAAAAAACAATTGCAGGAAGTACCCATCGCATTTTTTGCGTACGACCTTTTAGAATACGCCGGGCAGGATTGGCGCAACAAAATGCTGAGTGAACGAAGAACAAAATTGGAGGAAGTAGTGGAGCAGGTAAACCATTCAGCCATTTTGCTTTCGCCAATTGTCGCCTTTGATAGCTGGAAGAATTTGGCTGAGCTAAGAACCACGTCGAGAGAAATGGGGGCCGAAGGTTTTATGCTCAAGAACAAATCTTCGGCCTACCAGGTGGGGCGCAAACGCGGGGACTGGTGGAAGTGGAAAATAGATCCGCTTGTAATTGATTGTGTAATGATTTATGCGCAAAAAGGAGCGGGCCGCAGAAGCAATTTGTATACCGATTACACTTTTGCAGTGAAGGACGGTGATAAATTAATTTCGTTTACAAAAGCATACTCCGGCTTAACCGATAAAGAGTTTGCGCAGGTTGATTCGTTTGTGAAAAGAAATGCGATTGAAAAGTTTGGTCCGGTTCGAACGGTAAAGCCCGAGCTGGTTTTTGAAATTGCTTTTGAAGGTATAGCCGCAAGCAACCGGCATAAAAGTGGTGTGGCACTACGCTTTCCAAGAATGAAACGCTGGCGCAAAGACAAAACAATTGATGAAATAAATACCCTCGATGACTTAAAAAAAATGCTGGAAATCTTTGGCAAACGGTAGCAGGAAAATACTCAATTCATCAAACACAAAATTTGCGGCACGTTGGCGGGTCGGCCATAGTGATAATTACCTTCACTGGTTGCCAGGAAAAATTTTCTTGAAAAAACTCATTTGAGAAAGCTGGGTAGAGAGATTAGCTACGCCAAGGCCTTGCGCTGCACAAACTGTTGGGCTAAAAAGTAACAGCCAAATAAAATGGCTGAAGCGCAGATTGTGGTGATCATACTGCCTCTGAAAAAAGGCAGTGCATCGGTATAACAAAGCATTAAGCCATCAAAAGTTTTAGGCCGTGCTAAACCACCGCCCCCGAACCAAACCATAAAGTTGCTCACCAAAAAAAACACAGTTGGCGCAGCCAGGGTGGCAACAACAATTTTGGTTGGCTGTAAGCTCCGGGCCCAAAAACCAAACACGCTGAGGGCAGCAATCAGCAAATAATTTTCTACCTGGCCCGAATAAAAGCCGCCATACTGCGTAAAGCCAAAATAAAACAAACCTTCGTATAATAAATCGGAAAGAAACATGGAAACAAGCGGAAGCAAAATGGCAAAACGTTTGTCTTTTATAACAGCCGCGCCAAAAACAGCCATTGCAATTTGCGGTGCAAAGCCCACTACGCGGCATACCGACCCTACAATAATCAACAGCAAAAAAGCAATTACAATTTGTTTATTCAATTTCATGAAGAGAGATTTTTAACCGGGCAAAAATAAGGGAGTAAAATTATCCCTGCTCTATTTAATTGCACAGTGGTTGTTAAAGGCCAAATACCGCTCTAAAAATGATTCTCTGCCCTTTCATTCTATGGCACAATTACCCGAAAAAACGAAACCTGCTGGCCAGCCGTGGCGGTTATGGTTGCGTTTGCCTTTATAAACAGCGCTTCACCCTCCATTATAGTGTGCAAATAGTTACCGTCTGAAATTGTTAGTTGTCCCGCTAGTAGCAAAATAATTTCCGGGCCGGTCGTTTCCCAAATTTTTTCTCCGGCAAAAAAATACCGGTGCAGCTCAAATTCTTTTGCAGGCGTTTTGTATTGCTGGTGATCTGTTTCCGTTGCTGCAATTATTTGCGGGTAAGTCGCTTCAAAAATCACATGTTTCATTAACTCTGCCACATCAATATGCTTATTGGTTAAGCCGGCCCTCAATACATTATCACTATTGGCCATTACCTCAATATTTTGCCCCTCTAAGTACGCGTGGGGTAAACCTTCGGGTTGGTAAATGGCCTGACCTTTTTTTAGATGCAGCAGGTTAAAAAAGTAAATGGAAAAAATGCCCCGGTCTATTTTTCCAGCCTTACAAAAATGTTCTGCGGCGCGGGCGGCCCAAAAATCGGGGCTTGATTTTTCCAGTTGATTTAGTCGATACAACGGCGCAATACGGTCAATAATAGGCTGTAACACATGGTTAACCTGCTGCTGCGGCATGGTCATTACTTTTTCGTACAGCACTTGATACCCACCGCTTTTAAAAACGGGCGACAGAAAATTAAATTCGCTGATGTTATTTAGCAGAACGGTTATGTCAGTTTCATTTTTAAAACCATGCAGCAACCAAAAGTCGCCAAGGGCCACCAGGGCCTCCGGTTTATGATTTTCGTCTTTGTAATTACGGTGTGGCGCGGTCAATGAAATATCTTTTTCGTTTTCATTTTCATAACCTTCTGCCGCTGATGCTTTTGATGGATGCACCTGGATGGAAAGCATTTGGGCCACATCCAAAATTTTAAGGAGAAAGGGCAGGGATTGAAATTGCTCTGTTACTGTTGCCCCCAGCATTTCTATTTTATTTTTTTCAATTTGGGCTAATAAACTTTCATTGCTGTTTTGTAAACGCGAGGGATGATTGGGATGAGCCCCCAGCCAGTATTCAGCAAAAGGTGTTGCTTTTTCATTTCCAATATGCAGAAGGCGGGGAATAAATTCTCTTCCGCCCCAACTGTAATGCTGCACTACGCCATTTATTTTCACCATTTTTCCTACCATACTTTTTAAACCTTAATTTGATAAAGATATGGCGGAGCATAATGAATTAGGAAAATTGGGTGAGGAGATGGCAGCAAAATACCTGGCCGAAAAAGGCCATGTCATCCTGCACCAGAACTGGCGTTTTTCTTTTTACGAGATTGACCTGATTAGCTTAAAAGATGGCACCGTTCATATTGTGGAAGTAAAGTCGAGAAGCTCAAAATATTTCGGATTACCAGAAGCATCCGTATCGAAGAAAAAATACCGCGACCTGATGAAAGCCACCGATGTTTTTCTATCGCAGCATTTACAATACCGCTATGTGCAGCTTGATATTCTCTCCATCAATATGGTTAGTACAAATGAAGTAGAGTATTTTTTGATTGAGGATGTGTTTTATTAAAGCCCAACCCCCAAACCCCCTAAAGGGTGCTTTAAACTCCGAAACTTTTAAGAAGCTTTTTGAACTTGTAAACTGGTGAACTCGTGAACTTGTGAACTTGTGAACTTGTAAACTTGTAAACTTGCTGACTTATACTCTTGTTCCCTACATTTGTTTTTACAAAAAAAATTATGCGTTTACTATTCTTCATTTTCGCTTCAGTCATTTTTGCTTCTTGTAACAACAGTGGGTCCAGTGCAAAAACCTTTTGCGATACCACCTGCAAATCAGATTCGTTTAGATTTAAAAACAGCAGCAATGTAGTTTCCTCCGTTACCATCTCAGTGAAGAATTGTGCACCCGATTCGGTAAGTTGGACACATGGTGGGTTAAGTACCGCCCGGCAGGTGGCAATTGAAGATTTGACCAATCAACCGGTGCGATTGAATGCCTCGGCGCTAAGCTGTGTGATAAACGATACAAGCCATGCCTGGTTGACCTTCAACGATTGTATAACAGGGAGGGGATATTTTTTCAAGCTGCCTTTCAACAAAACAAACGACGTAAATAAAATGACGGGGGCACTCAATTCTTTTGATCCAAAATTTAGTGTGGCCCCCGACCTGCGGGCCTACACCGATCGTGGTTCTATTTACGTGATAGATATTAACACCGGCAAAGAAGCAATGATGACTTTCAAAGAAACCTACGACATTGATTTTAATAAAATTCACGAGGTGGTTGACTCGGTGAACGTTACCAACAAACGCATTTATGTAGCCTTGAAAAAGGAAGGAAAAGTTGTGCCCATTGAAAAGGTGATCGACCTTTAAGTTCAAAGTTCGGCGTCAAAAGTTCAAAGCCGATTTACTAAAACGGGATGAACCTGTCCTTAGCCGAAATACAAAACCACCACATTAATTTGATTATATTGTATGACACAGATTGCAGAGAAACACTTGAACCTTAAACCACAAAATTCTTGTGTGGGAGCCGTATAAAAAAGGATTTAAAGCCTACCTCCAACTAGAGCGATCGCTCTCCGACAATTCTGTATCGGCTTACTTATCCGACCTGGAAAAACTTACCAGTTATCTTTTTGCCGCCAACATAAAAAAAACTCCCGCAGAGGTAGATTTAAAAGATTTGCAGGGTTTTGTAAAATGGGTTGCGGAGCTGGGCATGTTACAAAGTTCGCAGGCTCGTATCATCTCTGCCATGCGTACGTTTTACAAATATTGTTTGCTGGAAAATATTTCTACAACCGACCCCACTACCCTGCTGGAGGCACCTAAACTGAAACGAAGTTTACCCGATGTTTTAACCTTTGATGAAATTGAAAATGTAATTGCCCAAATTGATTTAAGCACAGCAGAAGGACAGCGCAACAAAGCGATAATAGAAACCATTTACAGCTGTGGCCTGCGGGTGAGCGAAGCTGTGAATTTAAAATTATCGCAACTGTATTTTGACGTTGGATTTATCAGAGTGATTGGAAAAGGCAATAAAGAAAGATTGGTGCCCATTGGCGGCTCTGCCATCAAATACATAAACATCTATCGAAACCTGGTACGTGTGCACCAGCCGGTACAGGAAGGCGAAGCAGACATTTTGTTTTTAAACCGCAGAGGAAAAAGATTAAGCCGCGTAATGATTTTTCTCATTATTAAAGACCTAGTGAAAAAAGCAGGCATTTCTAAAAATATTTCGCCGCATACTTTTCGGCATTCGTTTGCTACGCATTTGGTGGAGGGAGGTGCCGACTTGCGTGCCGTACAGGAAATGCTGGGGCATGAAAGCATAACAACCACCGAAATTTACACACATCTCGACCGGGAGTTTTTGCGGAAAACTTTGGAGCAGTTTCATCCCGGGTTTTAAAAATATGTCAGTGATAATTAGTGATCATTGAAGAACCAATTTTTCAACAAAAATTTTGTTTGTTTTTTTATTGAACAAGGAAATGAAGTGCACCCCTGGCGCTGGATTTGGCAATTGCAGTTGTACCAACTGAGCTTTTTGAATGATTGTTATTTCAAGCGTTTGCATCTTCTCACCGGCAGCACTCATTATTGTAACACTGTACAAACCATTTTCTAATTTTTTTGTGTTGATGATGATTTGCGAATTGACCGAAGCAGGATTTGGGTAGACGGAAAAACGGGAGAAAGCGGAGTCTATTCTTTGTTGGATGATTTCAATTTGGTTTTTGGGTCGAGGGGCGAAGATTGCGGCTACTAAAACTACTTCACCGGTTAGTGATAATTGTGAAAGCTGTAATGTTACCGTCTCCAAATCAGCAATCTTCTGTTCAATTGTTTTTAAACCAACCGCCGATGCAACCAAAATTTTTCCGTGCAGATTTTTATCTTTTAAATTGAATTTGCCATCGGCAGCCGTCTGCACGCCGGTGTTTGTTCCCTTCAGCATTACTGTAGCAAAGGCTACCGGCTCGCCGTTACTGTCCACCACCCGGCCACTGATTTCCGGGATTACTGCCTGAAATTGAGGTGGTGGTGCCATTCGGCCAAGCACCATGGGTTTTACAATTGTGTCGCCAACAATAGGTGGTCTACAAATGGCCACCAGTTTTCCTTTTGTTGTTCCTATTTGTGCTGTGGCTTTCAAGCTCACTAAAAAAGCAGGTACCGCAAACTGAAAAAAATACTTTATCCAGGGCAATCTTTTGCGGGGTAAAATTATATCTCTGTATAATTGATCGGGGTGCAGGCGTCCACATACGGAAGCAAGCGGTTGTTTAAAAAACGCAATCATCTGCCTATCGCTCATGTCGGTAAAATCAATAACCGATTTGTTGCAGGCACCACAAAATCTTCCCTGGTCATTCGGAGTCATCGCATCCCAGTTTTCGTGGCAGGATGTGGGTATTGAGAGCTTGAGTTTTTTCATCAACAGATTTTTATTGAACCATTATTTTTTGTGTTGACGATTTACCGGTTTGTTCATCTACCAATTGAATAAAATAAATGCCAGCAGCAGCAATGGGGAGAGGAAAGGAGGCAGCATTCGCCTTACTATTTACTCTCTTTTGCTGCACCACCTGTCCGGCGGAATTTACTAGTTGAAGCAAACCTTGAAAACCTTGCTTTCTTTGCACAGTGATGGAAGTATTTGCTGTTGCGGGATTGGGATAAACTGTAAAAGCGTTGCTGCTCGTTTTTGCTTGTGTGGTATTTCTGTAGCAATAAATTCGGGTACACCGAAGTCCGCAACCAAAACGATGACACCTGATTGTAGTGAATGTTACAATTTTAACCTCCTGCATCTTCGCGAACTTTCGCTTAGCCAATAGCCGGGGCTGGGTCTTGTTGTTTTGAAATCGAATTTTTGTTTGGAACGCTTCGTAACCGACACAACTAATTACAACATCATAATCAGATTTTGACCGGAGCAATGATGTTGTAACCTCGCCATTTTTTCTGGCAACAACTGTAACTGTGTCCTCACTATTTTTTGCAAGGATAATTTTTACAGTTGCACCTTCAAGCGGAGCTTTATCATCGGCATCCAGAACAAAAAAAGTTTTTTCGTTTGCTTTTTTTGTGTTGAGGATGATTACGCCGTGTGATGCACGGCTACCATAGAGAGCAGTAGCGGTAGCACCTTTTAAAATGTTGATGGCAAGAATGTCGTTGGGATTAATTTTCTTAAGATCGTTCTGATCCTTCAGCACACCATCAACTACAATCAGTGGTTTGTTTTCATTGGTGATAGCAGAACCGCAACGAATAAATATTCTGGCTGCGGGCCTGGGTGTTCCACCCGCTAGGATAGAAACAGGCGGGGGAATGATCGAATCGGAAATTTGTGCGCTGGCCGTGAAAGTGCCAAATGCAATTGCAAGGGATAAAATTTTTTTCATGGCAGTTGGTTGACCTCACCCCTACCCCATCTCCGGGGGAGAGGGGAAAGAACATACTAGCACAGAGTACGTTTTATTAACGGAGTGAGTATTATGGTTTACAAAATTTGATTTACTTAAACAAACAGTGCGTTAATTATTCAATACCACGTCATCATCTTCCTCATCAACTGCATCCTTGCTTTTTAAAACACTTGCCTTTTTTACCAAGGCCAAAAATTCTTTGCGGTATCCTTCCTCATCTTTTCCTTTGGCCGCTTTGGCGGTTTGATATACATGGTTAAAAGAGGCGGTCGATTTGAATTCCGAGTCGCGGAGCAACATACAAAACTCCGCTACGCTTGCTGCAAAGCGCAGGTTTTCGGATGCGTTTTGAAAGGCAATTAATTTATCGGCAACAACGGCTTGCAATAACTGGCTTTTATCTCCTTCGGGTTTTTTATACCTGAACTTCACGGTGAGTACTTCGCCGCTATTTGCCGCTGGTGCAAAACCGTTGTTATCTTTTTGGTACTTCAGTTGATCTACGTCTTTTATAAAATCGCTTTCTATACCTACCGGTATTATCTCGTACAACGCGGTAACGGTGTGGCCGGTGCCTAATTCCCCGGCATCTTTTTTATCGTTGTTGAAATCTTCCTTCTGCAGCATCCGGTTCTCGTAACCAATTAACCGGTAGCCCTGTACTTTGGCGGGGTTAAATTCTACTTGCAACTTTACATCTTTTGCAATAGTAAAAAGGGTGCCGCCAAATTCGTTCACCAAAACTTTCTTTGCTTCATTCAGTCCATCAATGTAAGCGTGGTTGCCGTTGCCTTTATCGGCCAGCAGTTGCATTTTGCTGTCTTTATAATTGCCCATGCCGTAACCCAACACGGTTAAAAAAACACCGCTCTCTCTTTCCTTTTCAATCAGTTTTTCCATTGCGGCATTGCTGCTAACACCCACATTAAAATCGCCATCGGTACAAAGTATTACCCGGTTATTTCCGTTTTTTTGAAAATTTTCTTTGGCCACTTTGTAGGCCAACTGAATACCTGCACCACCGGCGGTTGAGCCACCGGCCTCTAATGAATTTATGGCTTCGGTAATTTTTATTTTGTTGGCGCCACTTGTTGCGGGCAACACTAATCCAGCACTACCTGCGTATACAACAATCGAAATTTTATCCTCGTCCCGCAACTGCTCTATCAATAATTTGAGCGACGATTTTACCAATGGCAACCGCAGTTCGCTCTGCATGGAACCTGATACGTCAATTAAAAAAACAAGATTGGATGCCGGCAGTTTTTCCACCGGAATTTTTTTACCCTGCAAACCAATAAGTACTAAGCGGTGCTTGTTATTCCAGGGGCAGTTTGTGTATTCGGTAGAAATAGAAAACGGTTCGGCGTTTTGCGGTTGCGGATAATTGTAGCGGAAATAATTTATGAGTTCCTCGGTACGTACCGAGCCGGCAGGTGGTAATTGGTTGTTGTTGATAAAACGGCGGATGTTGCTGTATGAAGCCGCATCAACATCAATGGAAAAAGTTGAAAGCGGGTCGGCACTTGTTTTATGGAAACCATTTTCCGTAATGCCGTCATATTCTTCGGTGTTGAAGTTTTGTTGTTGCTGGTGCCAGCCACTCACCTGGTTTCTTTGTACCTGCAAACCGGGTTCACGGCCACTAAGCTCTTTTGACAGATCATAGTGGCCACTTGTGGCATAACCAGTTACCACAATCTCCTCCAACCTGGCTTTGCTTGCCACCAATGTCACGTTCATTACACTTCGCTCTTTAATGTTTTCCTCCTTAGCCTGGTAGCCAATGTAAGAAAAAACAAGTGTGGCGTTTTTGTTGGAAACGGTAATTGAATAAGCCCCAAAAATATCTGAAGTAGTTGTGGTGCCTTTACCTTTTTCAACAATTGAAACACCGGAAAGTATTTTGCCTGTTTCATCTTTTACCGTGCCTATTACTATGTGTGTATCGGCATGGCGGAAGGAGAAAAACAAAACCAGCAGCAATGAAAAGCAGGTGAATATTTTTGTGCGCATAAAAAGTATTTGATAACCGGATGCAGCTTTTTAACCTATTACACACATCTTCACAAAAAATATTTTGGTTTTTTTTGCGGGCAGTCCATAACATGATACACCCTGTATTGTAAACCTGTTTTGAGTGGCGCATGAGCTGTGCACAGGCTGAAAGATGGACAAGGCGTACAAGTGCCCCGCATTAGGCGGGATGAGACAAGTGACACAACAAAAGATGATAGAATCAATGGTGTTGACAAAAAAATAAACCCAATTTTTAAATATTGGCTTTTTTAAAAAACATATCAAGCTACGCTACTGATGAAGAATTAGTGCAGTTGTATAAAACCACCAGTGATATTAACGTGGTGGGCCAGCTTTATCAGCGCTATATGGAGCTGGTGTACGGTGTATGCCTGAAATATTTGAAACAACCCGAAGATGCCCAAGACAGCACGATGATAATTTTTGAAGAACTGTGTAAAAAACTGCTGAAACACGAGGTGGATAATTTTAAGGGATGGCTTTATACACTCAGCAGAAATTTTTGCCTGATGCGTTTGCGTAGCGAAAAAGGTAAAAAGCCTGCCAGTTTTGACATGGCTTTTGTGCAATCGGAGGAAGACCTGCATCTGAATGGTGTGCTGGAAAAAGAGGAGGCTTTTCAGCAGTTGGAAGAGTGCATGGGCCAACTGGCACCCAAACAAAAAGCAGCTATTGAATTGTTTTATTTGCAGGGGAAATGTTACAACGAAATTTCGGAAATTACCGGGATGGAGTGGAAGGAGGTGCGCAGCTTTATTCAAAACGGCAGGCGCAATTTGAAACTTTGTATTGAAAAACAAAAAGAAAAAGCAGTGTTGTCAAAATGAATGAATTGAATCAATACAGTAATTATTCGGCGGCGGATATTGAACGCTATCATTCGGGTAAAATGCCCGCGGCCGAAATGCATGCCCTGGAAAAAGCCGCGCTGGATGATATGTTTTTGGCCGATGCACTGGAAGGATATATGCACTCAGCATCGGCTATCGATGATGTTGATTTGTTGCAGAAAAGATTGGCTGAAAAACTGGAAAAGGGAAAAGTGGTTGCCTTGCCTTTGTACCGAAAAGGCTGGTTGCGGGTTGCGGCTTTGTTTGTGTTGGTAGCTAGTGGTGCTTTGTTGATTTGGCAATTAAACAAGCAGCCAGTAAATAATTTGGCAGTTACTGAAAAAGCGCCGAACGAAAAATCACTGAATCAACTATCTGCACCAAATGCGCCAGGTAGTGTTGTTGCTTCGGATGGATATTTTGACAGTGCGGCCACAGCGAATGAAGGAACAGCTGCGTTGCAGGAAAATAAAAATAAAACCGCTCCATCGTTAAGCAATAACGCGGGAGTGAAAGATGAAACGGCTCCCAGCGGACAAACACTTTTACAGCCATCTACTGCTAATGATGCCGCAAATAAAATTGCCGAACCAGAAAAACAAAATGTTGCCGGCACCAACGATGTTGCAGCAAATAGAAATCAATCTTCGGCGAACAATAATCAGTTGACCAATAGTCCCTCGCCCAATGCTAACAATGCGTTTATGAAAGCAAGAGCAAAAAACGCAACTGACGATGATTTTGCAAAACGATCGGCTTTTGCTACAGATAAAAACCAACTGGCGCAAAGGAACAGAGCCGACACGACCGACAGACACTTTAAAGAAGACAATGCTGAACGTGCAAGTGTTGCCGCGAACAATAACGACCCGACAAGAAAGAAAAATGCTGATACTACCCGCATTAATGTAGTGATGCAACCGGTTGATGATGCATTGAACGAAGTGGTAGTTGTGGGTTACGGCGCAAAAAGCAAAGCACCAAAAAGAAAAGAACCAGTGGCGGAAATATTAGAACCCACAGAAGGCTGGAGCGATTACAATGACTACATAGCGCTGAATTTAAAAGAACCGCCCGAGCTAAAAGAAAAAGCCATCACCGGCGAGGTTGAATTGAGCTTTGACATCAACAAAAAAGGCGAGGCGATTAATATTAAAGTAGAAAAAGGCCTGTGCCCCCAGTGCGACGAAGAGGCCGTACGCCTGCTACAGGAAGGACCGAAGTGGAAGACGAAGAAAAAGGAAAAGAAGGGAAAGGTAAGGATTAGGTTTTAGAAAGCCACCCCGGCCCCCTACCCCCAAGGGGGGACTTGCTAAGCACAGCCCCTGCCTGTGGCAGATACTTCATAGGAAGGTAGCATTCTCAAATAAAAAGATCAGGCTTTCCTGGATAGAGGTACAAAAAATTCAACTGACAATAAATTAAGTGGGTAGCACTACGTAGTTAGTTTCAAACAAGCCTTTGCTGTGTATGGCAAAATAGCCCCTGGGGTCCCGAAGCTTCGGGATTAGGGGGCTGCATCTCTCCCATTTCCTCTACATTTGTCCAAAACTTTTTATCATGCTTAAAAGAATTATTTCTGCTGCCTTTGTTTGTGCATTTGTAATAAATGCGGGGGCGCAAACTATTACCACTCCGCAACCGAGTCCTACACAAACTATTAAACAAAATTTTGGGCTCGGAAGTGTTGAGCTTTCGTACTCACGCCCCGGTGTAAAAGGCCGTAAAATTTATGGCGATATTGTGCCCTACGGAAAAGTATGGCGCACGGGTGCTAACAATGCCACAACCTTAACCTTTACCGATTCGGTTAACATTGGCGGCGCAAAATTGGCCCCGGGTAAATATGGTTTGCTTACCATTCCTAACGCCGACAACTGGACGGTTATCATCAGCAAACAAACAGATGTAACCAGCCCTGCCGATTACAAACAGGAAATGGACGTAGTACGCGTAAACGTAAAACCCAATGCTACACCCATACCTTACGAAACATTTACCATGCAGTTTATGAACGTAAAACCTACCTCAACCGACCTGGCAATTGTGTGGGACAAAACTGCGGTATTACTTCCCATATCAACCGGTGTGGAAGGCAAGGTAATGGCGCAGATAAATAATTTAATGAACAAGGATAACCGTCCTTACTTCAATGCGGCCATGTACTATATAGAAACAGGTAAAGATTTAAACCAGGCAGTTGCGTGGTTAGATAAAGCAATTGAGCAAAACCCCAAGGCGTTTTGGGTATATCACCAAAAAGCAAACGCGTTAGCCAAATTGGGTAAGAAAGAAGAAGCAAGGACTGTGGCTACAAAATCAATGTCGCTTGCTGCCGAGGCAAAGAATGATGATTATGTGAAGTTGAATGAGAAGCTATTGGCGAGTTTGTAGAAAATAATTTTTTTGTAAACGAGAAAGAGGTTGTCTATGATGTAGGCAACCTCTTTTTTATTGATGGAAGGAATCGTGGTTGGCCAATGACAGTGCTTCATCTTATTTGCATGCTACTTTGGTTCTAAATCATAAAACCATACTAGTAGCAAAAGCGATTTTTATTAAAGAAAAAAAGGCCGCCTAGTAAAAGACAGCCTTTGAATGAACCTAAGAAAACCTACTGCTTGATAACAGTTTTAATTGCAAGCTTGTTTCCTTGAATTGCCTGTACCAGGTATGTACCAGGGCGTAAGGCGTTGCCTATTTTAACTGAACTTCCACTCTGCACTCCATTGCGCAGTTCAAGAATTTTGCCCTGCACATCTATAATACGGAGGCTAATTGGCTGCTTTATATCTCCCATTACAACCACGGTAAATTGGCCAGAAGATGGATTGCCCAAAACCTGCAGTTTCAGCTCACCTGCATCCTCCTCGGTGGCAAACATAATGGCTTCGCTTTTTGCTGTGGTTTGTGCGTTGTTGTTTGGATTGTGAATAACAATTGAGCCGCCCCCAATCTGTGTGGATGGAGCATCATTGTCGCTGGCACCATGCTGATTATCGTACACCACGCCATCGCCATTGTTCTTGTCCCATATTTTTATGCGAAACAAATCGGCAGATGCAGGTGTTTTTAAATTGCCATCAACTGCGGTAAGCATAAAACCATAATTGCCGCTGCCATTGATAGTGCCCACACCTTTGTACTGGGCCTTAGAACCCGCCACCACCAGCCATTCATAGCTGATGCTTTTAAAATTCATGCTGCCTGCCTGGAACTTAAACTCAGTGTTACCTGTAGGTATGTTAGCACCTCTCTGATATTTCGATTCGAAGCCAAAATGTGCTTTCCCGGTTAAGCTCACTTCGGGCCGGTACGAGCCGGGCTGCGACATAATCCACCCACCACCCGTAACAAAGCCGCCCGTTGGATCATACACCACCACATATTGAAATGGATATTCAGCACTGGATTGATTACAGGCATCGGTAAGTCTAACGACCGGGACGTAAACCCCCGGAGTATTGTAGGTATGACTGATGGAGAAATTGGCTATTGGATTTGCTAGCGTTTGTGTTGCACTCCCATCATTCCAATTTATTGTTGCAGTGGTAACGTCATTACCGGAATAATCAACATTGAGACTTACAGGTGTATTTACAGCAACCGGTGCAAGAGAACCTGTTACTGAATTGATTAAAGGTATTCCGCTGACAACTGTAACCGTAGTGTTACAGGTAGAACTGTTGCCGTGAATATCTGTAACTGTTAAGGTAACCGTGTTGGTACCAACATTACTACAGTTAAATGTGTTTGGCGAAACAGAAACCGATTGCACACCACAATTGTCTTTGCTATTATCGTTCACATCGGCAGCGGTAATATTTGCTGTGCCATTAACCAATGTAACGGTTACAGGTTTGCACCTGGCTTGTGGCGCCTCATTATCAATCACTGTAACGTCAAACGTGCAGGAAGTGGAACCACACTCGGTTGTTGCAGTTGCGGTAACGGTTGTTATGCCAACAGCGAAGAAACTTCCTGGTGCATGAGAGTAGGTAATGGTGCCAAAGCCTGTTGCTGCAAAGGAAACATTGGCGCCGCATTGGCCTTGAGCTGCATTAACAGTAATGTTAGAAGGGCAGCTCACAGTTGGCTGGTTGATAGCAGTAGTAAGGGTGATATTGGATGAATTTTTACATCCATTCGAGGTTACTGTCACACTATAAATTCCAGCACCAACATTTATGGTAGGTGCAGTTTCATCGGTTGACCATAAATAAGAACTATATGGAATTGCAGTACCGAGGTTTATTGTCTGACCAGCGCAAGATAAAATGCCTGATGTGGTAATTACGGGAGCCGCCAGAGCATTAATTTGATTCTTAAATATAGAAACCGAGTTACCGTTATAATTGGCCACAACTAACTCCGGTTTTCCATCACCATTCATATCTGCAATAGCAGCGGAGAACGGATTAATTCCGGTTGCAAAATTGACTCCTGAAGCAAAAGATATAGCTCCTGGTGTACCGGTGTTCTTAAAAATACCAACGCTATTGTCTGTAATATAAGTGAGGACCAGGTCAGGTTTACCATCTCCATCTATATCACCACATTTAGAACTAACTGGACTGTTTCCACAGGGAAAATTAATCCTTGATGTAAAAGACATATTTCCTACTGAACCAGTATTCATGTAAACTGAAAAGTTGTTGTCGTCCTGGTTTGGCCAAACGATATCAAGTTTTCCATCCCCATCCAGGTCAATGATATCATGCAGCCTGGCATTGACCCCAGTGGACAATGTCAATGGTGATGCGAAGGATGAAGCATTGATAATACCCCGACTACTTGTGTTACGGAATATTTTTATCGTACCGCCACTAAGCGCAATTATTTCTGGTTTGCCATCATCATCCATGTCAGCCATTTTTACATAAAAGTTCTGGCCAAACAATGGAAAATCTATTTTCGAAGCAAACGAAATAACGCCAACAGTAGAGGTATTTCGAAATACAGATACTGTAAATGGGGATTGTGAATTGGTAACTACTACATCGGGTTTACCATCCATGTCAATATCATTCACAGCAATGCCTGATGCATTGGAAGTTGTAGCAAAATCTATACGCGGAGCGAAAGAACTTGCAGTTAAACTTCCTAAAGCGGAAATGTTTCTATAGACAGAAAATATATTGCTGGAATTTTTTGCAAGCAGAATGTCTTTCCTGCCATCACCATCAATATCAAAATTTTCAATTCCTGTAGGAACCAGACCAGCACTCAATTCAAAAGCCGGGGCCATTGAGTTGGCGGAAATAACTTCACCAGAAGAAGTATTCCGAAGAATAGAAAGTAGTTTTTCACTAACACTTATATCCGGTTTCCCATCGCCATCCAGGTCTGCAATTGAAAGGAATTGTGGCCTTTCGCCAACTGCAAAGTCAACTTTTGCAGCAAAGGAATTGGCATCAATTGGAGCATTGCAATTAAACGTAGGATTAAATTGCTTATTTGAAATGGCTGTCAAATTACCACTAGTCGTAACAGTAATATAATCGGAGGTAGCACCAGGTGGAACGATAACGTTTAACGTTGCGGTTGTGCCTGAAGTTACACTAGCTTTGACAGCGCCGAAGTACACAATATTATTGGAAGGAACAGGATCAAATCCACCGCCACTAATAGTAACAGAGCTGCCAACAACTCCTGATAACGGCGTAAATGATAGTACTGAAGGAGTTTGATCAATTTGGAAAACAGAAGCCGAGTTGGCCTGGTAGTTGGAAACAACAATTTCAGGTATACCATCACCATTAAGATCGCCTGCTGCAATAGAGAGTGGAGAACCTACAGCAGTAAAATCTACTCTAGCAGCAAATGAAGAAGCTGTAATACTTCCCGTGCTGTTATTATTACGGATAACAGAAACAGTCGCTGCATATTGATTGGCGATTACCAGGTCAAGCTTACTGTCTCCATCTGCATCAGCAACCCCTAAAGATGGTGAATATTGGCCAGTTAATATGTCAACTCTGTCCGGGAAAGAGGCAACACCCATAGTACCCAAACCAGATAAATTGCGAAAAACTGAGATACTGCCTGAAAGGTTAGATACAGCTATTTCAGACTTTCCATCTCCGTCAATATCTGCAATTGCCGCAGAAAAAGGAGTGTTAGGTGTATAGAGTTCGAAATGCCCTGCAAATGAAGAAGCATCTATTGTTCCGGCTGTTGATGTATTCTGTAAAACAGAAACTGAATTGGCAGTATAATTTGCAACTACAATCTCAGGTTTACCATCTCCATTCAGATCTCCTGCTTTTACTATAGAAGGGTTACCACCGCCTGCAGTATATTCTACTTTATTAGAAAACGAAGCAGCAGAGATGATTCCTTTTGTAGTTGTATTTCGCAACACTGAAACACTATTGGAATTTAAATTCGCTGTAATCAATTCCGGTTTTCCATCTAAATCCAAATCACTTATATCAACAGAATAAGGTGATGCACCTGTTGTAAAATCAACTTTATCAGCAAATGAACTGCTGTTAATAATTCCGGTTGTTGATGTATTTCGGTAAACAGAAACAGTGTTCGAATTCCTGTTAACAACAGCCAGATCCAGCTTACCATCACCATCCAAATCAGCTATTGAAACATAAGCCGGGTTAATTCCTGTATTAAAAATTACCGCAGGAGCAAAGGATGCAGTTGATATACTACCTACACCGGATGTATTATGTAAAACTGAAATTGTATTATCACCAGCATTTACAACTACCAGGTCTGGTTTGCCATCTCCGTCCAAATCACCAATTGATGTCCAGAACGCTAAATAACCGGCAGCCAAATCTAAGTGAGGCTTATAATATCTTGCGCCAATTCCTGAACCAAAGGGATTGGTAAAAGTTGGAACAAAAGGTTGGGATGAATAACCCGTTAAGCCTGTAGTGTTATCAAGTACTGACAATGATTGCAAGGTTGCACCGGCAGGTGCAACTACAGTTAAATGTGTTGAGGACGCCGATGTAACGGCAGCACTTACCGCGCCAAAAAAAACGATGTTAGTAGCAGGGTCGTTATTAAAATTATGTCCGTTTATTGTTACGATGGTGCCGGCGTTAGTACCTGCAAACCCGTTCGTTGGTGTGAAGGAGGTAATAACCGGACTGGGAGGCATAGCAGCAGAATAAGCCCAAAGATCATTTACTCTTGCACCAGCAACTCCAAGGCCTATATATCCTGTTGAGCCTATACTAAATGCAGCTGAAGAGAATCTTCCACCGCCTGCAAAATCGGCCTTCCGTGTCCAGGTATTTGCTGTTGGATCGTATTCCCAAAAATCATTGGGAGCACCATATCCGGTACCTATATATCCCTTGTTATTAATGTTAAATCCTACTGCCCCCTCTCTTGCAGTACCTCCCAGGTCTGCCTTTCTTGTCCATATGTCAGTATTTTGATCATATTCCCAAAAATCTTTTCTAAAAGTAAAACCACCACCTGTAAAGTCTGTTCCGGTGCCTAAATATCCTTTTTTGCTAATACTAAATGCGGCTGTATAATATCTAGCACCGCCTGCAAAATCGGCTTTCTGTGTCCACGTATCTACAGTTGGATCATACTCCCAAAAATCGTTATAAAGACTGTAGGCATGCGTCGTTCCTGTTCCAATATAGCCCTTAGTACCAATGCTTAAACCAATAGCTACATGCCTTGGTGGTCCTGCAAAATCAGCCTTGCGTGTCCATACATTTGTAGCAGGATTATACTCCCAGAAATCTTGTGTGTTCTCACACATACATAAACGCAACCCCGTGCCTATATATCCCTTGTTACCAATACTAAAGCCCGCTGCATGATTTCTTTCGCCTCCTCCAAAGTCTGCTTTTTGCGCCCATGTATCCGTCGAAGAATCATATTCCCAAAAATCCTTTGTTGGATTAGTATCATATCCAGTACCTATATATCCCTTAGTACCTATACTAAAAGCTACGGCTCCGGAACGACCAGTACCACCAAACGATTGCTTATTTTGCCAGGTATTAGGTTGAGAAAAAACATTTGATGAGAATAAGACAAAGATTACTGCAAATAAATAAATTAGCTTAACGCGGGGCGATAAATTTGTGTGTAGCATGACCTGTATTTTAAAAATGAATTTTAAGATTTTCCAGTTCCTTTACATCTATTGTAGGTGGCATTATTCCCTGGGAGAGTTTCTTTATCACTAACTGTGCTGTCTTTTCAGCATAGGCTTTTCTCTTAAAGCCTTTTGTTCCCGCAATTCCGGGAATGTTTGACTGTTGTATCAATACTTTGTTTCCAACCAATACTTTATAACCATAGGTACTGTCACCATTAATAATTGTTTTGCTGGTGTAATTGTCAATCTTTACATCCGCAACCAGTTCGTTTTTTTGAGCAAGCAAAAAAGAAGAACAAAACAAAAAGGGAATCAACAGCAATATTTTTTGTTTCATAAAAAATGTTTGAGCGGTTAATAAAAAAATGTTTCTGAAGGTTTCTTTTAACCGTCAGGCAATAAGGACCCTTAACCGGAACATTGCGCCGGCTGTCGTTTTTTAAAAAAGAGAATAAAATCTTAAGGTCTAAAAAAGTAGAAACTCACTATAATTCTTCTGTAGAATAAATCCTATGCTTTTGTATTTGCAGAATGCAGAATAAGGGATTATCGGGTAGGAGATTAAAAGCGAAGATGGTTTGCAACGCAACACCAAACAATACCACTTTAGTAATATTTTTTAAAACAAACCAGCCTTACTCAATGCCAGCACACGGTTGGTAACACCCAGCTTTGCAAAAATGTTTTTTATGTGCACTTTCACTGTGCCTTCCGATATAAAAAGCAAGGCGGCAATTTGTTTATTGCCGAGGCCCTGGGCAATCAGTTGCATAATTTGTTTTTCGCGGCGGGATAAAATTCCTGCTGCATCATTTCGTGGTTTTGCATTATTCTTTTTCACAAAAAAATCGGTTTCAAAAGTTATGTTGCTGTTTGCCGGGTGGTTGTTGAAGCAGTACATGGCTGAATTTTTTTGGGGTGATGGTTTTGTTTTTTGTTTTAGCGTTTCTGTTGGGCAAATTGTACTTGTCACAAAGTTGTCCTTCATCGGATACACAAGTCAAGGGTGAAATCACCTATTTTATTCGGTGAAAAAACTGGGATAAAAACCTGATATCATCGGCCTTCTCCTGTTGCAGGAGCCGTTCCGGGTTTTTTGCTGCCTAAGCTTAGAATTATCTTGAAAGAAAATCCGGTGAAGGTTTTGTTGTAGAACAGGTCATTGTTTTTCTCATCCAAGGCATTCAAAATATCCGTGCCGTTGGGTATTGACTTGCCGAGGTAATTATCTTTCACATGATCCCGCAACTGGCGTAGCCTGATCAGATCATAAAACAGCGCCACCTGCACAAAGTCATTTACCATATAGCCTAGCCCAAGGCCGCCATCAATGTTTTTATTGAAAGAGAGATTGTCTGAATTAATTTCAACAAGATTTAGGGAAACGTTGATGGCTAGTTTTTCTTTCCAGCCCGCAGCTTCGGTGGTGGTTGAATTTGCCTTTAACAATTTATGTGAATTCGTCTCCGTTTTCAGGTTGCTTAATCGCACAGTTAACACGGAAGAAATTACAAAGCCGTTTTTAGAAAGTGCCTGGGTTACCAGGTGATGTTGGTCGTCTGTAGTCAGCGAATAACTGTAAGCAGTCTGACTTGTTTTACTAAACCCGGCGCCAAAGCCAAACGTAACACCGTTGAGTTCCTGTGTGTGTGCTAATGTTATTACAAACAGAAAGAAAAAAATAGCAGTAAACTTTTTCATCGTAACCATATTTTGGTACACCAAAGATGCCCCCAACCATCACCACAAGTCAAGGGTGAAATCACCCTTTTTGATACCGTGGAAAAACGGAAGTAAAAGGGTTGGGCAACGGTTGCCTAATGAGATTGCATGTTTGAACTTCGTTTTGTTATTTATCTTTCAACACCTAAACTTCAATTATGAAAAAGTTTTTTTTGATAACACTGGCAGCGCCTTTATTATTTATCATGAGCTGTAATAACTCGAATAAACAACCAACTGATAGAGTTATTACCAATGGCGATTCTTCAGCCAGTGGGAGCGGTCCATCTGGTGTATCTCCCGATGCGATGACGGCGGCAGATAAAATTCTTAAAGCTGCATGTACAATGCCCGGCACCGATGATTTTATAATAGATTCAGCAAAAGCTAAGGAGATGATGGACTCTTTTGAAACTATTTTTCGTAAAGTTGACGGTAAACTTTCACGATCCACCTGGATTGACTCTTGCCTGATTGTTTCATTAGCTGATTTCCTTGATAGCACTGATTATGATGGCATTTGGGTATATAACGGTGCAAAAAAAGATAAGGAAAGTTCTGTTTTGCTTATTCCAACCAAGCAGGGAACTAAGCATCCAGCCGACCTGGGTGCAAGCTTCGCGGATTGTAGCCCAACTGAATATGAACATCACCGATTAGGGACCACCGAAAAGAAAAAAATGTTACACAGGTTCAACAAAGTGCATAGAAAAGCTACCAAAGAAGACGATTATTCGACTGCAAAAATAAAGTCATTGTCCAGAGGCATGTGGGTGAATGAATGTGTAATTATTTTGCTTGCCAATTTATTAAAAATTGACACCTTAAAACTAGATGGTGTTAGAATACACAGCGCTTCCTATTTTAAAAATGATGGACCTCCATTCAAACCAAATGGCCGGTTCGAGGCGAAACAAAGCAGTTTTGTTTTAGTAGTTACAAATAGCGGTGGCCACAAAGTTCATATAGATAACTGGGCGATTATAGACAAGTTCATAAAAAAATACGGGATTCTGCCAGGCGGCTATAACCACGGTGATCTTTGCCCAACAACCTGTGAAGAAACTCCCTAATCATTTTATGTTCCCACTTTCCCTTCACAACTACTTCGAACTGCTGGCACTCGCCTGTAGCATTATTTTTTGGAAATGCATAAGTAATACACCACTCAAGTGGTTTGTCCCTTTCCTCATTTTTATTGTAACAGTTGAGTTAACCGGCCGCTATATACGAACAGAGCTGAAAGAAATGAATGCCTGGCTTTATAATTTCACCGTCCCTGTGGAGTTCCTTTTTTACAGCTTTATTTTTTTCATGCACTATCACAAAAAAAGAAATCGAACCCTGGTAAAAATATTTTCGGCGCTTTTTGTTTTTTACACCCTAGCCTGGCTTGCCTTCAATGGAACCGAATTCTTCAATAGCAATATGTTGCTGATTGGTTATCTGTTCATGATTATTTTTTCCATACTTTTTCTAGTTGAGCTTTATAATAAACCGGGCATGGTTTATTTAACTCGCGAACCGCTTTTTTGGATTGCAGTGGGCTTGTTGTTATTTAGCGCAGGTGGACTGTCGTACGCATTACTAACCAGGTTTGCTTTACTCAACAAACTTGATCAGGGTTCCAGCATCTTTCGTTCAATTAATCAATATCTTAATCTTTTACTTTACCTCTGTATCAGCATTTCATTTTTATGCAGAAAGGATTTGAAGACATCAAGGCAAACTTTATAAACCATGTTTATGCCGGCACCATCGTTTTTGTGGCCTTGTGCATATTGTTCATTTTTTTTCTTTACGTAAGTATAAAACGCCGAAATAGAATGACACTCGAAGCCGATGAAACGAAAAAGCAATTTCAGGAAACTTTGCTTCAAGCCCAACTCGAAATCCAGGAACAAACCTTCAAATCCATTTCCCAGGAAATTCACGACAACATTGGCCAATTACTTTCCTTAGCAAAACTTAATTTAAGCCGCTACGAAATTGACGGGCAAATGTCGGGTGAAAGCCTGCTTACTACAAGTGAACTGGTAAGCAAAGCCGCTGCCGATTTGCGAGACCTTTCAAAAACCCTCGACACGGATACAATAGCCGGCATTGGCCTGCTGCGCTCCATTGAAACAGAACTGCAGCTGGTTGAAAAAACAACGGCTATAAAAACTTCGTTTGCAGTAGAAGGTTCTTCGGTTCTGTTACAACCGCAACACGAGCTTATATTATTTCGTATTGTGCAGGAGGCATTGCACAATGCCATTAAACATGCAAAGCCTAACCTGCTAAGTGTGCAGGCAGTTTTTAACGACCACAAACTGCAGCTTACTATCTGCGATGATGGCACGGGCTTCGATACCACTTCCACAAACAGCTTTGGCAGTGGCCTGCGCAACATGAAGGCACGTAGCAAATTAGTTGGCGCGGGTTGGCAGCTTACATCAAATGCGCAGCAAGGCACCTGCATTATACTTACCATTCCTTTAAACCAACATCATGACAACAATAGCATTGGCCGATGACCATGCGGTGCTGCGCAGCGGGCTGGCAGCACTGTTAAAAAGTTTGGGCTACAATATTTTATTTGAAGCCGACAATGGAAAAGAATTTATTGAAAAAACAAAAAGCGTTGGTTTGCCCACACTTGCTATTCTCGACATCAATATGCCGGAGATGGATGGCTACGAAACCGCCGCCTGGCTAAAAGAACACCAACCCGGCGTAAAGGTGCTGGCCCTTTCCATGTACGATACCGATACGGCCATCATTCGGATGTTGCGTAGTGGTGCCAAAGGATTTATTTTAAAAGATTCGAAACTGGCCGAGGTAAGAAACGCAATTGAAAACGTACTTACAAAAGGGTTTCATTTTTCCGAACTGGTTTCGGGAAAGCTGATGCATGCCATCAATCAAACGGGCACCAATGGCACCGACCCAGCCAATGAACTATTGAACCTGAACAAAAAAGAATTAGAATTTTTACAACTCGCTTGCTCCGAAATGACCTATAAAGAAATTGCTGAAAAAATGATTTTGAGTCCCCGCACAATTGATAATTACCGCGATGCGCTTTTTCAAAAAATAGGTGTAACTAGTCGTGTGGGTTTGGTGCTGTTCGCCATAAAGCATGGTGTTGTTAACCTGCATTAAAAGCATCATCGGCCCCTGCCCTCCAAGGGGGAATTGATCAACGCACCAGCCTCACCTAACAACATCGGGTCATTCACACTTCCGGATTCCCAGATGACCGTTCACCATTAACTAAAACATTACTTATTGCGATGAAGGTGAAGCACCACTCACCACTCACAACTCACGATTCACCATATTAATTCCATGTCCCTTTCAAATTTCGCGAAGCTAATGCCATTGCATCCTTTGCCTTGGGAATAACGGTGCCCATACCAAAAAATTCGTGCACTACACCGTCATATAATTTATAGTCAACTGTTACACCGGCCTCTTTCAATTTATCGGAAAGTAATTTTCCCTCAGTCGCCAACGGATCAATTTCAGCAGCGATGATTGTTGTTGGCGGCAGCCCTTTCAGGTTTGCTTTTATCAATGAAATTCTTGGATCGGCGGCAGCGGCCATATTGGGCAAATAATTTTTTGCAAACCATTCCATCATTGGCTTATTCAAAGGTTTTGCCGCAGCATATTTCAGGTAACTCTCCGAGTTCATATCGTTATTGGCAACAGGGTACACGAGCAACTGGTGCATGGGCATTTTAATTCCCTTATCTCTTGCCATGATACTCACATTACACGCTAAATTACCACCGGCACTTTCACCGGCAACTGCTATGCGTGCCGTATCCACATTTAAAGAAGCCGCGTTTTTCAACACCCACTGGTAAGCCGCAAAAGCATCGTTATGTGCTGTTGGAAATTTATGTTCCGGTCCCTGGCGGTATTCAACGGCAACAACCACGGCACCAGTTTGTTCGCATAAACTTTGCGCCGATGCACCATACACATTTATATTGGCAATCACCCAACCACCGCCATGATAATAAACAATCACCGGCAGTGCGGCAGATGCACCTTTTGGTTTGTACACTCTTGCGTGAATGTTGCCACCCGATACCGGAATTTCTTTACCAATTGTGTCGCAGCCGGGAGCAGGCATTGTTATATTGTGTTCCTTCATCACATCCATCACCGCATCGGTTGGCGTATGAAAAGTTCTTGCCTGAGTGGCCGAAACTGTTTCGATTGCGGGGTCGCCGTAAGAAGCCAACTTATCAGTTACCACCTGCATTTCATCTGTTATAGTAGGTGCCCATGCCGGAGCATCGCCAGCGGGTTTCAATTCATTTTTTGCCATGGCTGCATTGTCAGAAGTTGTTGTAGAGCTGTCGGTTGTTGTGCTTGTTGTGTTTTCATCATTGGCACAAGAAGAAAAAAGGAATAAAATAAAGGCTGGAAAAACAAATGCTGATTTCAAATGAACCAGCAATATTTTCTTTTGTAAAAATTTCATGTTGATTTTGTTTACTCGTAAATAAGTATGCTACACAACATAAACTTCATGCCATAGTATATAGCCGATGAGGTCGCAATCATATTTGGGAAAGGATGTTTTTGGAAGGAAAACTTAAGAGAAAATTTTTTTGTCCGGGCTGCAGGTCACTATCAGCAGGATAGGATCCCGAAGTTTCGGGAGCACCCTTGTACTACAATAATTCTATTGAGCACTTTCCAAGCGTTCATTATTTTTTTGCGTTGCCTGCATTAGTAGCGCAACGATTACAACCCCAATGGCACCAATGGCGTTCAGCCATAAAAAACTTATATCGGGCAACGATTTTGCAAATGGAATTTTTTCGTTGAAAAACAAAATGATGATGAAGACTTCAACAACCAGTGCAGCAATAAACACTGCAGTGCCTTTTACCTGTTTTACATAAAACGCCACCAAAAAAACTCCCAATATCACACCGTAAAAAAGTGAACCTAAAACATTTACTGCCTCAATTAAACTTTGACCCAGACTACTGCTGAACTGTGCAACAATAATTGCAAACACACCCCATGCAAATGTGTACCATTTAGAAATGCGGTATTCGTTTTCGGGAGTTGAAGTTGCCTTAGTTAGTCGCCTGTGAAAATCAATCATAGTACTGGAGGCTAATGAATTTAGGGCTGCCGCGATAGAGCCCCATGCAGCCAAAAATATTATGGCAATCAGCAACCCTTTGAGGCCGGCAGGCAGATGTTCTTTTACAAATCCCAAAAAAACGTAGTTGGTGTCGTTGGCTTCATCGGTTGTTTTACCTGTAGCTTGTACAAATACCTTTTTAAAGTCGCTTCGCAATCCTTCGGCTTGCCTGTTCAAATTTTTAATACTATCCTGAAGTGGCCCATCGTTGTAATTTTTATCAGCTACAAAATTGGCCACCGCTTTTTGTTTTGCCGCGTTCACCGAATCGTAACTCCGTTGCAATGATTGTAACGAATTTCGATACTCCGAATTTTCTACAGCCGTAACCAACGTGTTATTAAACGATAATGGCGGACTATTGAATTGATAAAAAGCCAGCACCAACACACCTACCAACAGAATAAAAAATTGCATAGGCACTTTTACAAGGCCATTTATCAGTAACCCCAATTTGCTTTCGCGATTATTTTGCGCGGTAAGGTAGCGGCCCACCTGGCTTTGATCGGTACCGAAGTACGACAGAGCCAAAAAAAATCCGCCAATAACACCGCTCCAAATATTGTATTTGTCAGTCCAGTTAAAACCATTTTCGGTATTGCCGGTAGTAATAACATTCAGTTTTTCCAACTTACCACCAACGTGCAGCGCATCAAAAAAGCCAACACCTTCGGGCAGCAAATGCACTACCATGTACCCCGCTAAAAACATGGCAGCGAAAATAATTACCAGTTGCACCTGCTGCGTATAAGCCACAGCTCTTGCACCACCACTTACGGTGTAGATAATAAGCAGACCGCCCATAATGATGTTCGTCCAAAAAATATCCCACCCAAAAAGCGATGATAGAATGATTGATGGTGCATAAATTGATATGCCTGTTGACAAACCGCGTTGCAGCAAAAACAAAAACGAAGTGAGGGTTCGGGTTTTATTATCGAAACGTTTTTCCAGAAATTCGTAGGCGGTAAAAACTTTTAGGCGGTTGAAAATGGGTACGAACGTGATGCAGATAACTACCATTGCCAGTGGCAAGCCAAAGTAGTATTGCACAAAACGCATCCCATCGCTAAAAGCCTGGCCAGGCCCTGATAAAAAAGTAATGGCACTGGCCTGCGTACCCATAATACTCAACAGCACCAGCCACCACGGCATACTGCGATTAGATAAAAAATACCCCTCTAAATTTTTAGAAGTACGGCTTTTATACAGGCCGTAAATGACAATGCCTGAGAGTAAAAATATAATGACCAACCAGTCAATAAGGGTCATGAAAAAGTTTTGGTGAAGAGGTAAAATAAAATGATGAGCAGTATAAGAAAACCAATCACCAGCACATACCAGTGCGTCCAGGTTTTAAAGAGTGGTGGTTTGTTGTTTTGTTGATTCATGTTTTTTTCGGCAGCGTATTTTACTTAGCCCCCGTTCTCACACATCGAAACTTTTACGCGGCGGCGCGGCGGTGCAGCGATGCGGCAATATAAACAAGCTTAACGTGCCACCGGTGCTCCGCCGCGTCGCTGCGTAATGTATTTCACTTTTACTTTCACGTTGCGTCACTGCGTGGCTTAAAGTCTGTTTGCAATTCTGTGAATGCCATCCCTCAACAAAGGCACATTAAAATTCACCAACAATCCCAAACGCACATCAGCCAGCTTTATGTAGGTTAATATCTGCTTGAAACTAACTTTCGGTAACTCTTCAACGCTTTTTATCTCCAGTATTACTTTATCATCCAAAATTACATCCGCTCTAAAGCTGCAATCAAGACGTACGCTTTCATGTATCAGTGGAATAGGAGCTTGCCTCTTAAAAGGGATTCCAGTCTTTTCCCATTCGTAACAAAAAAGTTCTTCGTACACCGATTCAAATAAACCTGGCCCATACATGCGGTGAATCTTAAAACATACGTCGAGAGCTGTTGTTGCCAATTCATTCTCTGTCATAAAAAAAGTTTTAGTATGACAGTAATTTAAGTACTTGCACCCAACACAAGTAATTCAGTTTCCCCTTCACGTTGCGCCGCCGCTCCTCTGCGCCGCTGCGTGAATTTTCATCGCCGCCTCACCAACACGCTACTCAGCAACCCGATTGCCAACCCAATCATTAAACCAATATGCACCCGCTTAATAAAAATGCCAATGATCAAACCAATGATTATCGCAAAGGCAAATCCTATTCTTCCTCTTTGTTTATCCGGTTTTTTTTGTTCCGTTTTTTCTGGCCACATCACATTTCTTTTTTACGGTTTAGCGCAATCATATTCGCAAGCAGCCTGTAAGCTCCCGGCACACCCGCGGGCAACTCTCTAAAAAATACCAGGCCGGTGTAAGTAAAATATCCTTTGCCATGTTTGGCAATTATCAAACTGCCGTCATCACCCGTTTCGCCTTCATCATTCATGCGCAAAATAGCTTTATAGGCTGTATCAAAATTATTTGCGTGGTAAATGCTACGCTCCTGCACCCACCCTTTAAAATCATCTTCCGAAATTTTGTTGGGATAGTTAAGCACCGGATGATTGGGCTGTAAAAAACTAACCACCGCGTTTTCATCGGTGATTCTGTTGCGGCTGATGTTGAAAGCATACGGACCAATTTTAGCACGTACAGGCCCTACCTGATTGCTGGTGTTGTACTGCGTAATTAAGTTGCCGCCACCTGCAACATACCTCATTAGTTTATCGTAATAATTATTCAGCCACTCGTTGGTATTGTATGCCCGAACGCCACTAATGATGGCATCAAACTGTTGTAGATTATTTCTTGCCAATTCCGTTTGCGTGAGCAGCGTTACATCATAACCCATTTGCGTTAATGCCTCTGGCACCCTATCGCCTGCACCAACTATGTAGCCAATTTTTTTATTGTAGATTTTTAAATCAATGTTGAGCAGCTTAACCGGGTCGGCATAAAAATATTTAATGGTGGGAATGTGATCGTAGTTGATAGTTGTCATTGACAAATAGCCATTTTGCTGGGTGCTGTCCTGGCCGTAGTCAACAAGTGGGTATAAATTATCCTGATCATTGTTTGCCATAGGCCCGCGGTCTAAAACAAAATTGTATTCACCCTGAGCATTCTTTAAAAAATTGGTTCGTGCAGATGCCTGTTGTTTGTCGTAAAATTTTGACCGCAGTTTTACTTTGAACATTTCTGAATTAAGTGCCTTGTTGGCGGAAGTAAATACATCCACACTTTTTGTTTCGTTTTTATCTTTTTGAAACAGGACAACTTCCGGTACCACATACACCGTAACGGGCGGAACCACAAAAACAGGTTTATACAATTCGCCTTTTACGGGGTCGGTCATTTTATAAAAAACAGGTTTTGTAATTACCAGTTTTTCACCGGCAATATTCAATGTAAAGTTTGCGGTAAATGCCGGGGCCACATCGGGCACACCAATTAATTGCTGGTCGTTTACAGTAAATGCACCTTCATCTTTTTTATGTTTTAACCAATAGGGTTGCGTAAGCGGTTTATTTTTCTGGATAAAAAATGTTTTGGCAAACACCAGGTTTTTGTTTGGACTGAGTGATGTATTGAAAGTAGAATCGTAGGTTTCAAACGATAGTTGCTCCAGCAAAACATTTGAACCGCTACGGTTGTTGAGGGCAAAGTTTATGCGTAGCGAATCGCCCTGTACGGCATTTTGCACTGTAGTTGTTGCATCTAAAAAAAGACCGCTTGCCTGCTCAATTAACTGTGCTGTTTCTTTCAGCTTTTGGTTGCGCCAATAACCGTCGGGTAAATTTTTTAGCGCCTTGTAAATCTGTACTAAAGCCGGCACCGATTTCTGTGGTTGTAAAAAATCGAAACCTGCAATGGCGGCATTTATCAACGCAGCTACCTCACTCCCTCCGCCGACTTTCCGCCAGTCGGTTTTTACATCCTCAAATAAATCGTTACTAAATGTGGCGCCGCCTGTTGCTCTAAAAAACTCCATTGCCTCGCCCCTGGTGCGGGGTACTCCAAAGCCCTGGCTTTTATGCTGGCTCCGGCTGTCGGCAGCAATTTCTCCGTAGCTTTTTCCCAACACGGGGTTGTAACCACCTACATCAAATTTGGCCTGCTCGTTACTAGTAGTATTGTTGCCGCCAAAATTGAACGTGTTCCAAACTATCCGTTTTGCCTGCCATGGTTTTACATACTGCAATTGTTCGGGAAATTTATTTACATCAGCCGCCGCGGCAAATGCCTCGTTTGCCAATATACCCGATGCGGTGTGGTGACCATGCCCACCTTCCCCGGTTGTAGGAAAACGAGTGATAATTACCTCGGGTTGAAATCTTCTAATAACCCACACCACATCTGCCAAAATTTTTTCGTGGCCCCATTTCTGAAAAGTTTCCGTCGGCGTTTTTGAATAACCAAAGTCGTAGGCACGGGTAAAAAATTGTTCGGCACCATCAATTCGCCGGGCAGCTAACAGTTCCTGGGTTCGTATCAAACCCAGTTCAATACCCTGCTCATCGCCAATTAAATTTTGGCCACCATCACCGCGTGTAATAGATAGGTACCCGGTGCGAAATAATTTATCTTTTGAAAAGTACGTGAGCAGCCTGGTGTTTTCATCATCGGGGTGCGCAGCAACGTACAATACCGTGCCCAAAACATTCAACTTACGCAGACCTAAATATATTTCGGCGGAAGAAGTGTTTGATTGTGCACGGCCAGAAAATGCGCCTGTGCAAAATAAAACAAGCCAGAAAAATTTCTTCATTGATGGAGTTTGAAAGGCAAATAAAAGTCAAAGGGTGAAAATTACTTCACCCTTTATAATAATTACAACAATATTATAGCACCTCACCCCCCAACCCCCTCTCCAACGAAGTTGTAGAGGGGGCTTGTGTCCTATGTTTCGAAAAACTTTACAGATTGGTCGTCACACAATCACTTTCCGGGAGAGAAACAATCCTGACGCCAGGACACTATTTCTACAATGGCTCCTTCTTTAAAAATTTCCTGATCAATTCTTCTGTCAATTGTTTTGGTGAGCCATACCAAACAATCTTGTTGTAACATTTCGGCAATTACCGATTGGCCAATCCCATTTTCTGCGAAGCAGAAAAAAATCCGTCTTAATCTATCCATCTGTGTTATCCGTGTTGTTGTTTTTTCACATCGAAGATGTGTTGTCAGAACTGAAAAATCGGCACAGGCTATTCTTGTGCTTTGACAATTGCCCTTTGTCTTTTTGCTATTGCATATTGTTACTGCCCCACCATAAATACCGCATTTGAAAACAGCAGTTTCCCATTCTCCCAAAAACTTCTGAACAAAACATCATCGGCTAAATAAGTAATGGTGCCCCTGCCTAAATTTTGCACACCAAACAGCAAACCATCCCGCAGGCGGCTTTGCAATTTCGAACCCACAAATCCCGCCACTTGTTTCTCTTTTTTTATCACTCCAACATTCCAGCCATCCTCTTTTATAAAATCGTAAATGGCATCATCCTGCTTAAGTGTGTAATAATATTTTGGAAACCCAAACGCAAGCGGATGTGTGTTATCCAATTCTACCCTAAAAATAGAACCGGGTGTGATGTTGGGTATTTCGTCCCGCTCCCTGTCTTCATATTTACGCAATGGAGCGTAAACATCCTTGCTATCTGTTTCGTCGGCTTTTTTTAATTTAATCGACCATTCCTGTTTGGCTAACTGGCTAACAGCTCTTTCCAATGCAATTAATTTTCCGCCACTCTGCACCCACGCTTTTAGCGCATCGCTTTGAGGTTTATCATTTAAAAAACGATAGTTGCCATCGGGCATAATCAGTACATCATAATTACTCCAGCTAACATTTCCTGCATCGTTGGCGTTAATCAATGTAATAGGGTAATCAATTACCTGTTCAAAAAAATGCCACACTTCCCCGGCACCCAATGAACTAACACCCTCGCCGGTTAGCATGGCCACACGGGGTTTGAGTATTGGTTTTACATATCCGCTTCCCAAATCGTACCCTTTATCTACAAAGCCCGAAGCCACCGCTGACAACTGAATAGAAAATTTATTTGCAAGCTGCCGAACTGTATCCCACAAATGCGGCAGATATTGATTACTGGTTTTTAGAACAATTACAGCACCCCGTTCAAACTGTTTATTGCCGACGGTAAAGGGTTGCTCGCTCACCCGTAGTTTAATACCTTTTTGCAGCAGTGCCGACACCAGCTTTACACTCTGTACGCCGTGCCACGGAATAGCATAACCGTAAGCATCGGGCAAAGAATTATTTACTGCAAACACGGGTGTGTTACCCGAAATGGAAATAGCCTGGCGTGTAGCATAGGCCTGCACACCATATACGTAAGGCAATGCCCATGCGGTAATGTCGTAAGTGGCACTGTCGGCTAATTTTGTTTGCGGCTCGAACAAAACTTTCAGTAGCGTGGCTTTTTGCTGTGCCGCCGGAATAACAATATCACCATCGGCAACTGAAAAATTTTCTTCTTTCCCACTCGTGTAATTGAACCCTCTTACATCGGTACCTTTCGCTGTGCTAAATTCTATTTTGTTTTTCTTAAACAATTCCATCATCGCATAAATACGGCCCGCATCGGCCGGATTATTTTTGATGACGTAGGCCTTGTAATCGTTGATGTTTGCTACGGTTGATTTATAAAAATTTTGAAACTCGCTTACCAACTTCGTCGCGTTACCCGATGCAACTTCTATGGTGCTTAACCCGGTTGTGTAATGATGGATGGCACGGTCGTACAATGTGAGTGTATCATTCGTTTCATCCATCACTGCAAGGCCACCTGCACCACCGCCACCTTGTTCATACGTCATACCAATAGCACCACTAAAAACCGGGTACGTATCGCCATAGGATGGATAGAGTAAATCAAACCTTTCGCGGGTAAAATATAACCAGCCCTTTTCATCAAAATACTTTGCGTGATTGGAGCCAATTGTTTTTTGAAAGCTGCGTTGAAATGGTGTGATCGTTTCGTGGAAAGGCTCGGCCGCCGGCGCAAAATAATATGGCGAGTTAATTCCCTGCTCATGAAAATCAACATGAATTTGGGGCAACCATTCGTTATACAACTTCAGGCGTTGCTGCGATTCTATTTGTGTTTGCCAGGCCCAGTCGCGGTTTAAATCAAAATTGTAGTGATTGCTTCTGCCACCGGGCCAGGGTTCTCTGTGTTCACGTGCAGCCAACACCGGGTTTGCTGTTTTACCAACTACAGAATTAAACCAGTTTACATACCGGTCGCGGCCATCGGGGTTGAGGCAGGGATCCATAACTACCACTGTATTCTGTAACCACTGTTTTGTTTTTTGATTGGTTGGATCAACCAATGCAAATAAGGTGAGCATGCCAGCTTCGGATGATGAGGTTTCGTTGCCGTGCACATTATAACTCAGCCAAACAATGGCAGGTACGTTGTTAACGTTACCGGCTTTGCCCGTTGCGAAACCCAGATTGGTTGTGCGAATATTTTCAAGATTGGAAATATGATTAGGTGCAGAAACAAAGGCCACCATTAACGGCCGGCCTTCGTGTGTGTGCCCGTAGGGCTGCAACTTTACGGTTGATGATGCATTGGCTGCTACATGTTTGTAGTACTCAACTATACGCCAGTGGGGGGTGTATTTTGTGCCGATTTTGTAGCCAAGAAATTGTTCGGGTGATTGCACTTGTGCGTAAGTAGAGCAAATGAAAAATGTAAATAAAAATGCGATGAAAATTTTTTTGTGCATGGCAGCGGTTTAAAAAGCAAGATAAGGAACAAAGGAATTGTAACCTCAACACCTCACCCTAACCCCCTCTCCATCGGAGATAGAGCGGGGGAAACTGTGAAAGATGCTGCATTTATGGAGCAGCCATTTTCACCCATTATGTTTGCTAAATTTATTTATAGCCATTGGAAGCAGAATGCAACTCATCACAACTAAAATCCAGTTGCTACGTCGGCCTTTAAAAATAAAAAAGGTTGCTGCGCTTGCAACAACCTTTTCAATCTCAAAAAGAAAATTTATCTATTCGTGTTCATGCTAAACCGCAACCTTGCAAAATAGTAAGCACCGTTAAAACCCATTTGCTGTACACGGCGGCTATATAAAAAACGGCCCAAACTTACATTGCTGCTATGTGCCTGCCTGTCGGGATATACATCAAACAAATTATTTGCACCAATCGTGAATTGCAGCTCCGGAATAATTTGATAGGAAAGAGAAAGGTCGGTCACCGTTTTTGCTTCGAAGGTTTGATCAAGTGTTTCCCTGTTTCCTGTAAATGTGTTTATAGGGAAAGCACCGGGATTGGCCGGATCAATTGCTGGATCCAGGTACTGCACCTGGCCAAATCGAACGGCACGCAACATTGCTCCAAATTTGTTGTACTTGTAATTAAAGGTGAGGCTGATTTTACTTTTTGGGTTGGCCACTTCTACCCTGCTTTGATCTTCGCGGTTGTAATATTGACCAAGTTGCCCGCTGTTTACCAGTATTGGTGTTGAACGAATCTTTGGTTTTCCGTCGGCACCTTTTTTTACTTCGTTTTCTATAAAAGTCATTGCCAGGGTGGTGCGTAAACTCTGGCCGCTGCCAAACCCTTTTGTGTGTGATAACACCGCCTCTAAACCTTTGGCCCTAGTATCAATTGCATTTGTAAAAAAGTTTGCAGCACTGGCACCGGCATCACGCAGGTCTTGCTGCAGTTGTGCATTAGTGCCACCGGTAAAATTATTGGTGAGTACAATGCGGTTGTCAATGTCAATCATGTAGGCATCAACTGTAGCTTCAAAACCACGGAACGGGCGGGCGGTTACACCAACCGAATAGCTACGGCTGGTTTCCTCCTGCAAAGTAGGTATGCCTAAAATTTGCGCCGGCCTGCTGTTGTTGGTAAAAGTGCCGCTTTCTATTGGCACTAAATTGCCGCCCTGCGATACAAACAAGGTGTTGGTTTTAGCATAAAATTTCTGTTGCATAGAAGGTGCTCTAAAACCGGTTGAGGTGGAAGCCCTGATATTAAAACCATCGCTGAATTTGTACCGCGTTGAAAATTTGTAGTTAAAGGTGGAGCCGAAGTCGGAATAATTTTCAAAACGCCCCGCACCGGTAATTAAAAACTTGCGGCTCACATCCAATTCCAAATCCAAATACAAGGCTTTTGAATTGCGGGTTTGCGTTTCGCCAATGGCATTTACAAAACCAGCAAATACCTGGGCCCCCGATGCAGCGGCCGAGGCAACATCGTAATTTTTATAAGAGGCTTCCTCACCGCTTCGTATTCCAAATGCATCCACCCGGTATTCGGCACCGGTTGCAACATTGAGTCCGCTGAGTACATCAAACTTTTTCGACAGATCGGCATTAACTGTGTTTTGCCAAAATTTTAAACCTCCTGCATCAAAACTTGTTTGCTTATTACCGGCAACTGCAAACTGCGTGTAGTTCACAGAATTATCAACCACAAAATCAAATTTATTTTGTCCAAAAGTGTTACTAATGTCAAAGTTCCAGCCACCAAGGTCTGTACGTAACCCAACGGCGGTGGAAAGGTCTTTTATGCCTGAATTTATTTGCGGCAGAAAGCCGTTGGGATAAATGGCGAACGCATTGGAAGCATACTGCCTTGCATTACCTGGAATGCCGCTGGGGTAGCGGTAAAAGCCGGCGGCAACACCATCTTTTTGGTTGTACCCGCCAAACAAATACAGCTCCGATTTTTTACCAATGGGATACCCGAAGTTGTAAAACAATCCCTTCGATGTCATCTCCGACTGGCCAATGCGCATATCAAAAAAATCGCGGGTTAAACCTTTGGCAGATAAAATAGAATCGTCGCGGTTTACGCCGTTTACATTTGGATAAACTGCGCCGGTGTAGGTGCCACCGCGGTTGGTGGGGTTACGGTGCAGGTATTCTCCATTGAGTGTAAGGTATCCTGCACCTAATTTGAAACCATAACCAAGAGAGGCTTGTATGGTTTCCCCATCGGTAACACTAACAAAAGGATCATCGGTTTTATTTTGTTGTTTGAACAGTGGAAAGTTTTTTTCGTAGCCCGATTTGTACAAGCCATAACTCAGGTTGGCATCAAGCACACCCGTTCTTTTTTTCAAAATAATATTTATAACACCTGCAATGGCATCGCTACCATATTGCGCGGCGGCGCCATCCCGTAAAATTTCGATTCTATCAATAGCAGTAGCGGGTATGGCACTTAAATCGGTGCCGACTGCCCCGCGGTTTACCGTACCATTTACATTCACCAATGCCGATTGGTGACGCCGTTTTCCGTTAATTAATATAAGCACCTGATCGGGGCCAAGGCCGCGCAGCTGCCCGGGGTCAACGTGGTCGGTACCATCAGCAATGGCCTGCCGGGCCGACTGAAATGATGGTGCTATGTAGTTCACAATCTGGTTTAAATCTACCTGCCCAACTTCGCTCAGCACCTGAGCAATAGGTATAACGTCAACGGGTACCGCAGTTTCAATTCGGGTGCGTGTAGCGTTGCGGGAACCGGTTAGGGTAATGCCCGAAAGTTCGCCGGAGCTTACCAGCGAAAAATCCTGCTGAAGGTTGCCAGTACCCGTTACATTTACCTCAAGTCGCTGCGTTACGTTACCCACAAAAGACACTATGATTGTTTGCCTGCCCGTAGGAGAACTCAAGCTATAAAATCCATTGTTATCCGTTACGGTTCCGCCCCGCTGCCCTTCAAGTTGAACCGATGCGCCAACCAGGGGCTGGCCACCTGCATCTTTCACCTGCCCGCGTATTGTGCCGGTTTGAGCAAAACAGAAAGAAACGGTAAAAGAAAATAGGAGTAGAAGGAGCAATTTTTTTTGAATAGTAAAAAGGTGAAGCATGCCATTAGATTTTAAATGATTAAACCGTGTTGACTACAGGAAAAAGCCTGCTGCTTCCATAGAGTAGATTGTGTAATTTAAGTTGTTTGGCTTGAAAAAAAATCAATCATTAAAATACATGACCCGATTATTACACTCACTTCTTACCTTACCGTTTTAATCAGCAATACAAATGAATACACTGAAGTTTATTTTTTTCATAGCACTGTTTTCCTGCAACACTACAAAGCAGTCGCTGAAAGAAAATTCGATTGATCCATACACTTACAACATCAATAAAAAAACGATTGCCCAAAACGGGGCCGTGGTATCGGCCCACCCGCTGGCAAGTAAAGTAGGCGTTGCAATTTTACAAATGGGTGGCAACGCCGTTGATGCCGCGATTGCTACACAGTTGGCTCTGGCAGTTGTATATCCTAACGCCGGCAACCTGGGTGGTGGTGGATTTATGGTGGCGCATTTGGCCAATGGCGAAACGCTTGCACTTGATTACCGCGAAACCGCACCTGCCGCGGCTTCAAGGGATATGTATTTAGATGATAAAGGCAATGTGCTCGAAGGTAAAAGTGTGAATGGTCATCTTTCCTCTGGCGTTCCTGGTACGGTTGCGGGCCTTTTTGAAAGTTTGAAATATGCAAAGCTTCCCTTCAAAAAATTAATTGCTCCTGCCATCGAACTAGCCGAACGTGGTTTTGTAATTACCGGTCGGGAAGCTGCTTCGTTCAATTCTATTTTGGATGAACTGAATCAATACAATTCAACACCGTCTGTTTTTCAAAAAAAATTGAATTGGAACGCCGGTGATACTTTGAGACAAACCGATTTGGCCAACACGTTAAAACGCATAAATAATCAAAACGCAAAAGGTTTTTACGAAGGACAAACGGCAGCATTAATTGTGGCCGAGATGAAAAGAGGCGGGGGCATTATTACGTTGGAAGATTTAAAAAATTACAAAGCAAAATGGAGATCCCCCCACCGTTTTTTTTATAAAGATTTTGAAGTTGTTTCTATGCCCATGCCAAGCAGTGGCGGGCTGTTACTACATCAAATGTTTAAAATGCTGGAAGATAAACCGCTGGCATCGTACGGTTACAACTCGGCGCAGGCAGTGCAACTAATGACCGAAGTGGAACGCCGTGCGTTTGCCGACAGGGCTGAATACATGGGCGATGCCGATTTTTATAAAGTGCCCGTTGCTGCTTTAACCAGCGATGGTTATCTAAAAAAAAGAATGAACGATTATATGCCTGGAGTTGCGGGTAACAGCGTGGTTGTAAAACCGGGTAGCATTGCTAAACAAAGTGAGCAAACCACCCACCTTAGTGTAATTGATAAGGATGGCAATGCGGTATCGGTTACTACAACACTTAATAACAGTTACGGCAGTAAAACAGTAGTGGGTGGCGCCGGCTTTTTATTGAATGATGAGATGGATGATTTTAGTGTAAAGCCCGGCGTACCTAATATTTATGGTGCTGTTGGTGGCGAAGCAAATGCAATAATGCCCGGTAAAAGAATGTTGAGCTCCATGACGCCAACGATTGTACTGCAGAATAAGAAACCTTTTTTGGTAGTAGGTACCCCTGGTGGCACAACCATCCCTACATCGGTCTTTCAAACCATCATCAACGTAATTGATTTTAAAATGAATACCGAAGATGCGGTGTACGGCCCCAAGTTTCATCACCAATGGTTGCCCGACGAACTGTTTGTGGAAAAAACTTTTTCGGCCGATGTAAAGTTGGCATTGGAAAAAATGGGCTACAAAGTAACGCAGCGGGGCAGCATTGGGCGAACCGAGGTAATTAAAGTGTTGCCTGATGGCAGATTTGAAGCCGTGGCGGATAACAGAGGAGATGATGCAGCGGAGGGATATTAAAGTTGAAAGTTCAAAGTCGAAAGTTCAAAGTCGAAAGTTCAAAGTCCGAAGCTTCGTACGGAGGTCACCATGGTTGAACATTGAAAATTCCTGCCCGTCCGTCAGTCGGGGATTATTGAATATTGAACATTTTTTTGCCAATGCCCATTGTATGTTGACCTCGATGCAGCACCTACACAAATCCATTTCAATCTTAGTTGTATGACTATTGGAAAAGAATTTTTAAGCAGTGCCATCACACGTTTCAAAGACTACAAAACGCTAGGCGATAAAACCTTTGCGCAATTGCAGGACGAAGATTTTTTCCTTCAACCAAATACTGCATCTAACAGCATTGCCGTTACTATACAGCATCTTCATGGCAATATGGTGAGCCGCTGGACAAATTTTTTAACCGAAGACGGCGAGAAAGAATGGCGCAGGCGCGATGCAGAATTTGAACCCCTAACCCACAGTAAACAGGAAATTCTTTCACTTTGGAATGAAGGCTGGCATTGTTTATTACAAACCCTGGAAAGCCTTACTCCCACTGACCTCCATAAAACCGCAACCATCCGAACAGAACCCCTACAGGTGTATGATGCCATCCTGCGGCAACTGGCACATTATCCCTACCACGTAGGGCAAATCGTATACCTCGGCCGCTTACTAAAAAATGAAACCTGGCGTTCGCTTAGTATTCCTAAAGGCAATAGTGCAGCATATTTAGAAAGTGTTAAACAGGAGCAGAAAAAATGAATACATCTGAATCCTCTGCGCCACCTCCCTTACTCCCCGTCTCTGCGGTGAATAGAGCCTTACACTTTTCACAGGCATACTATATATAGGAAAGCATCACCGCAGAGATGGGGAGAAGCAGAG
>JANPKD010000033.1:0-38738 GCA_031425835.1 Chitinophagales bacterium | reverse complement strand
GCCGTCCGCAGGTTTTATTAATTATAACATCACCAAAAAATCAACAACGGTTAGAAGAAATAAGACAACAACATTTATTATTGAGTGACCCTACAACATCAGCTTCAACTAATATTGACAACATGCCCATCGTGGTGTGGATAGGTCATTCCATACATGGTAATGAACCAAGTGGTTCTAATGCAGCATTGGTAAGTGCTTATTATTTAGCAGCAGCACAGGGCAAACAAATTGAAGAGTTGTTGGATAATGTGGTGATATTATTCGATCCTTCTTTCAATCCCGATGGATTGCAGCGATTTTCTACCTGGGCCAATCAGCATAAAAGTAAAAACCTAGTGAGTGATCCAAACTCAAGAGAGTTTAATGAAGTGTGGCCTGCCGGCAGATTTAATCATTACTGGTTTGATTTAAATAGAGACTGGCTACCGGCGCAACACGTAGAAAGTCAAAATCGTTTAACCTGGTTTCATAAATGGAAGCCCAATATTTTAACCGATCACCACGAGCAGGGAAGCAACGCCACTTTCTTTTTTCAACCCGGTGTTCCCTCTCGTGTAAACCCACTCACGCCAAAAGAAAACCAGGAACTCACAGGAAAAATTGGAAAGTTTCATGCCGAATTTTTAGACCGCATTGGCTCACTTTATTTTACAAAAGAAAACTATGATGATTTTTATTACGGCAAAGGATCAACCTACCCCGATGTGAATGGTGCCATTGGTATTTTGTTTGAACAGGCATCATCCCGCGGCCATGCGCAGCAAACGGCTAATGGTGTGTTGCGTTTTCCATTCACCATAAAAAATCAGTTTACCACAACGCTATCAACATTGGAAGCAGCAAAGGTTTTACGAACGGATTTGCTGACCATGCAAAAAAACTTTTACAAAACAGCAATAACCGATGCAGCCATTCACCCGGTAAAAGCTTATGTATTTGGCGATGTTGCAGATGCAGGCAAAACAAACATTTTTGTAAACATGCTGCGCCGCCACCAAATAGAAATTTTTGGGTTGAAAAACAATCTACAGGCGGATGGACAAAGTTTTAAAAATGGGTCGGCTTTTGTCGTTCCGGCCAATCAGCCGCAACACAGATTGATAAGGGCAATTTTTGAAAAAACGCTCGACTATAAAGATTCTATTTTTTACGACATCACCGCCTGGACAATGCCACTTGCATTTGGCCTGCCACATACAGAGCTAAACGCCGCGCAATTCAACAATAATTTGTTGGGCGAAAAAGTTGGCGGCGTAATGATGAGTGTGGGAAGAGTAATGGGTGGCAAAACAAATTACGCTTACCTGATGGAGTGGACGGAATTTAATGCACCCGCTGCTTTGTACGAGTTGCAAAACGCCGGCGTAAATACAAGAGTGGCAACCAACCCATTTGAAATTGTGTTGAACGAAAAATCAAAAAATTTTGGGTACGGTACGGTGGTTATCCCTACGCAGGGACAAAATATTTCAGCCGATAAACTGTATGAACTGGTAGAAGCTGTTTCAGCTAAATACGGGTTAAGTATCCAATCAATTGCAGGCGGTTCTTCATTAAGCGGAAGCGACCTGGGAAGCAGTAAATTTCTTGCCGTAACAAAACCTTCGGTTGCCATGATTGCCGGCACTGGTGTTAGCCAGTTAGATGCAGGAGAGATTTGGCATTTGATGGATCAACGTTTTAATATTCCGCTGGTGCATTTAGAACCCGCAACTTTTAACCGCGTTGACATTAGTAAATACACAACGCTTATCATGGTTGGCAATGCAGGTGGCGGTGGTTACTTAGCCGATATGAATAAGGAGAAATTAAAAGCCTGGGTGCAAAGTGGCGGCACCTTAATTGTAACCGAGGATGCAGCAGGTTGGGCTGCACAAAATGCTGTTAGTACGGCGGTGGTGAAAAAAAATAAGTCGGGGGTTGACAGTACAAAATTGCAAACCTATGTAAGCCGTGATGAGTTAGAAGGTGCACAACAGATGAGTGGAGCCATCTTCCGTGCCGAAGCCGACCTGTCGCACCCGCTGGCTTACGGCTACACGCAGCCGTTTATCAGCACTTTTAAAAGCAACAAAACCTTTTTAGAAAAAAGTAAAAACCCATTTGCCACACCATTTTATTACAAGGAAAAACCTTTGCAAAGTGGCTGGGCCAGTAAAGAAAATTTAGAAGGAATGAAAAACGCCGCGGCTGTTATTGTAAGCACGGTAGGCAGTGGCCGTGTTATTTCCATTGACAGCAATCCGAACCTGCGTGCGTTTTGGCTGGGCGGAACAAAGCTGATGATGAATGCCATTTTTTTTGGAAAAATAATTGATGCGGCATCGGGGAGGTAGGAGGCGTGTATTGCATGACAGCCGTTATCTGAAATGGCCTTCACTTTTAAGAATTAAAAATGGACGGAGCTTTTTCTAAAGATTTAAAAGACATAATGGCGCAGTCAAGGGTGATTGCCCTGTCGTTAGGGTATGATTACATTTCGACAATTCACTTTTTTCTTGCCGATTGTAGTACTAACAGTGAATATTCTGTGAGAAAATTTGTCTTTGGAACTCAAGGCGATTTCCAAACGTTTTGGATTAGCCAAAAGGTTGGTGAACCAATTATGACTGCTGAGCATTTGCTGCTGACTAAGGAAGCTGAAAAAACAATCCGAAAGGCATACAGGCTTTGGAATCGCAGCAATTATTTTGACGAACAAATCAAGCCCTATCATCTTTTTTTGTCCGCAGCACTGATAGATAATTCTGCGTTTTCGTCAATGTTTGAGAATGACAATCAGTTGTATGAAAAATTGGAACGGTATTACATCGAAATTGGTCAGATTGACAAAGCCAAAATTTATAAACCTTTTTGGATGCGCTTTCAAAGGACAATTCGGAAATTTCCCTGGGGACGCTAATAGATGTGATTTCATAAGTAAGCGCCGCACCTCCCTTCCTTGGAGAGGTGGAACACTTTGCCACAGAGGCAATTTCCATGGGGGTGGGTTTATGCTTTAGGCAACCCACCCCGTTTTACCAAAGCACACGATTTCCTAAATTCACCCCTCCGAGGAGGGGAAGTGTCCTCATTCGTGCCGTCCTCTCACCCGCCAATTTCTTAAATTTGGTTATGAACGAAGTAAGAGAGCCATCGGCAGCTTATGGCCGTGCAAAACTTACCGTTGAAGAATACTTAGCCTGGGAAAGAAAATCATCTCAAAAACATGAGTACTACCAAGGCGAAGTTTTTGCCATGTCGGGGGCAGGCTGACGACATAATTTTATTTTTTCAAACCTTTTTGGAAGATTGAGCAATGCGTTGAGAGGAAAGCCATGCCGTCCATTTGGTTACGACGTGCGGATGCACATTCCCGAAAACACTTTATTTACCTATCCCGATATTTCTGTTTACTGCGGCGAAATAAATTCTCTGGACCCAGAGGAAGATTCATTGATAAAACCAACCGTCATCATTGAAATATTATCTCCCTCCACCCAAGGTTACGACAGGGGAGAAAAATTTGGTTTGTACCGCGATATTCCGACGCTGAAAGAATTTGTACTGGTTGATACGAAAGCCATTTCGGTAGAAGCATTCCGTATCAACAACAACGGTTTTTGGGAATTGCATGAATACAAATTGGCGAATGAAAATTTAGATTTTCCGGTGTTGAATATTTCCATTCCGCTTTCTGAAATTTATGAGGGTACAAGTCTGTTAGCCGCACACCAAAGTGGTGAGTTAGATACAGAACGTACAAGTGAGTGACACAAGCGGCGGTGATAGTAGCATCCCGAACGTTAGGGACAGCTAAGTGCATAAATATTTTTTCGCAACTCTAAAATTCCGGCTACATTTATCCGGTAAAAATGGCCCCTGAAAAGGCTTATACTTAAACAAATAAATTGAGCACTATGATTAAGATTCAGGTTATTGGCAATCTTGGAAAAGATTGCGTAGTAAACACGGTTAGCGGTAAAAACGTAATAAACTTTACCGTTGCCCACACAGAAAAGTACAGAGACAGCCAGGGTAACAACCAGGAAAAAACCATTTGGGTGGATTGCGCTTACTGGACAGACAAAACTGCAATTGCTCCTTACCTTCAAAAAGGACAGCAGGTTTTTGTAGAAGGTCAGCCCGAAGTACGCACCTTTACCCGTGCTGATGGTACTGCCGGCGCATCGCTATCAATGCGTGTACGCGACGTGCAGTTGCTCGGCAAAAAAGGAGATAACGGTCCGGGCGGAAACAGCGGCAATCAATACGAGGCACCACAGCAACATGCAAGGCAGGACGCTGCGCCGGCCAATGCAGGTATGAGCAACGGCGGCGTTGATATGTCGGACGACTTACCTTTCTAAAAAAATTCTGTTGAATACCGGATGCTCCCAAATACTTTGGGGGCATTTTTTTTGTTGCGTTTGGGGCGAGAAGCGTGAAACCAAAAATTAATGTCCTTTAATCCAGCCACCATCAACAGCTAAAGATTGACCAGTGATATAACTTGCACGGGCACTTACTAAAAACGCGGCGGCGGCGGCAAATTCTTCAGTTGTACCAAATCGCTTCATGGGTATGGATTCTTTTACCTCGTTCACTTTCGGGTTTTTTGAAATAAGGGTTTGCAGCCGGTTGGTGGTAGTGTAACCCGGCATTAAATTGTTAACGGTAATGCCATGGGCAGCTACTTCGTTCGACAAACTTTTTACCAAACCCAATAAACTTGTGCGTACGGCATTTGATGCAATTAAATTATCGGCCGGTTGTTTTACAGCAACGGAGGTAATTGTTAGAATGCGTCCGAAACCTTTTTCTTTCATTGCGGGCAATACCTGCTGAATGATATCAACCGCACTTAAAAAAAGCAGGTTGTAAATATCTTTCCAGTCTTTTAAACTAAATTGTTCAAATGGCCCTGGGGCGGGGCCACCAGTGTTGGTTACTAAAATTTCTATGTTGCCAAATGCCTGCACACTTTCTTCAACCAAATTTTTGCGTTGCGCTTCGTCAGTAATATCGCAAACAAACGAAGCCACTTTGTTGGGTGCAACGGCTTGCAGCTCGGCTTCGGTTGCTGCTAACGACAGTGCATCGGTACCGCAAATAATTACTTTTGCCCCCTCCTTTGCCAGTTCCATTGCAACGGCTTTGCCTAAACCTTTGCTTGATGCCAGCACTAATGCCACACGGTTTTGTAATCCTAAATCCATTGGTAAATTTTTTGTGCGTTGGTTGTTGCGTAATTATTTGCGCAGGTAATTATCCGAACCATCAATCCAGTCCTGCCTTGGTGGTGCAAAGATATCGGTCTCTATCACCTTGCCAATCATCAAAGCTTTGTGCCGGCGGTTGCCTGGGATAACAATTGCCTCCCCCGGCAGAATGTCAATAAAAGTTTCTTCATCATCATCAAACCAAAAGCGTAGCCTGCCTTCTTGCACTTCAGTTATTTGTTCGTTTTCGTGACTATGCCAGGGCACTTCAAAGCCATCTTCAAATTGCATTTTGGCAACCATTATTTTTTCGCCGTGAATGAACTGGCGTTTCATTTTTGGGTTTACTTGTTCGGTGGGGATGTTGGCCCAGGTGATTTTTTGCATTTGAAGTTCATGTTTAATGATGTACGCAGAATTTATTTTGGCAGACGAAAGGAGGTTATACACCATTGTTTTTTGCACGCAATGCTTTTGAAATCAAATTCATTTCACCAACAATGGCGTATATCTATTGAAATCCTTTCGTGTTCACTTTGTATTCGTAAACATAGTCAGTTTCAAAAAGTACTATTACGAATGTGTTGGTTATATCATTCCTTTCGAAGAAAATCTCAACATCATCACCAAGTTGATTTTTACAAATAAATGAAAAACCACGTGCACCACTTGGCCTACCAAGGAGAGGCCCATTATTTTTTAGAACTTTGTAATTTACCCCAGATCCATTGGAGAGAATAAATTTAAAGTATGACTCACCATAACTAATTATCGAATCTTTTGAGTGCTTTGCATCAACCTCCCAATTTTCTTGTTTTTCGTAATCTGAATGAGAACTTCTTTTGCATTCATAGCTTTTGAATGATACTATTTCTGAATCACTTATCCCTTTTTTTTCGATTGTAGTTTGTGACCTATTATTGTTACAAGAATAAAAATTAACGGTTGTTAGAATTAGAATAACAAAGCCAAAGAAAATTTTTCTAAAATTCATGTGTATAAATTAGAACGTCAACGTACCCCAATGTCGACTAGGTAAGTTAACACTGCTCAATCACTTTTTTATTAACAAATTCATTTTTGCTTAGAATATTTTTATACGATTTTTGGTGATGATCTAAAAAGTATTTCCGTTTAATTGGCATTCTCACCAACCCAGCTTTTGAGTAAAGTTATCGGTGAATAAGGACATACTGTAACTGGTTCCAAATTTTAAACATCAACAATAGTGTAAGACAACTTTGCTAATGCTTGGTCAAGCTTTTCCCCGGACTCTGGTCAATTTTCTAAAGCCTTATCGTAGGGCTTTGCTAAAAGAGGTCTCATCTTAGTTGTATAAGTTTGCTGGCTGCCTCCAAATTCTTTTTCTTTCCGTTTCAGGAAATGCATCGCTGCCAGTATCCCAACTATTTTTGCGGGGAAATCTCTTTTTTCTTTTTTCATAATTTGCTATTTTTTTTCTAATTGATTGGCTTCAGGTAAATCGTTTTTAAAAGTTGCTTTGTGAATATTGGCAATTGGCTTGCCTAGCACTTCAACCGGTTCAGACCAAAGCTCATAACAAAATGGTTTTCAAAAGCCTTCAGTTTTTTAAATTCGTATAATCTTCGTAAAAATTATTCGATTGAAGTCGTTCAATGTTTTTACTCAGGTCTTTGGTGCCGGTTCCTATTACAGCCCTGTAATTTTTAATCTCATGTCGTCAATTAATTACTGAATATTACCCCTACTCCTTGCAGAATAAACCCACAAAAAATGCAAACTAAGCCAGCCTTTGCTTTAATTCGTATTGACTTTTCCATTTTCTCGGTAAGTCTTGAGCTGATTAATAAACTATCTTGAGCTTCATCGATTGGACTTGGGAGCCCATTAAAAAATAGCAACACCACACCAATCATATCAAGAAGTAGACCAGCTAAACTAAACCAGTTTATGTCATTATTTAAGTGCATGAAAATAGGATTAGTGATATTTGCCCAAAAGCATCAATTCATTTCTAAATCAAACGAAAAATAGTCGTCAAGATGAATGCTGCTTGGGTGTAGTTCAATGTCAAAATACTTGTAACACTTGTCGATTTTAAAATTTTCCTCTTTAAATAAGTGAGTAAATGTCTTGACTTTACCTGTTTCAGAAATAAGGTTCAAAATTATCCAGCCATTCTGCCTGTCAATATTCTTAATTATCAGTTCTGAGATTTCTGTAGGAATGGGTTCGAAGTGTCTGATCAAGTATGGTCTCTCGTCAACGGGGTACCGAATGTTTTTGCTATCCAATTTTACTTGCATTTGACTGATTTTAATTACAGTGGTTTTGGCCTTTTTGTTTTATAATCCATCGATTGAGCTCAGGTTTTTAGTAAAAATTGCTAATGCTCCCGTCGCACTTTTATCATCTTTCCTTTTATAGCCACCCCCTAAAATGATGTATATGTTCTCGCCCCTCCATAATAAACTCTCATTGAATGTTTCAGGCTTGCCAAAAAGATTGATCAAATACTCTTCAATTCTGAGCCATGCAGCAACATTTATTTCCCTTTTTTCAGTTGTGCCGTTCCAAGTCATTTGCAATTGTACTCCTTTGAGATTTTTGTCGGAGTTAAACTCAAAAAGGCACTGGTCAAATTTCACATTACCCCAGTATCTTGCTTCTTCGTCCTGAGATTCAAAATTGTTGGGGTTACTCTGCCTTTTATTTAAGTTATAACGTGATGCTACAACATCAATATGAGTTCCAAAGGCGATGTTTTTGTATGAACTCTTCTTGTCATACTCGCAAAATTCTTTGGTAAAACCCCTTGCAATTATTTTTGCGCAAATATTTGTTTGTGAAAGTGTTGTCAAAGTAATAAGTGTCGCAAATAAAACAAAAATATACCTCATAAAAATGCTAGATTAAATTATTCCTCATTCACCAAACTGTCCCAATTTAGTTTTATACAATAGTTGAATATACGAAAATCACTTTCGAGGATTTCAACATTGTGACTGTAATTTTGCAACGGGCTAAAAATGCTTTACAAAAGGCCCATTTACCAAGCTACACATCAAAAATCCCATTCTCCCTATCTTGCGCCCATGAGCCTAACCACCTTTCCCCACAACCAACTATTTCAATTCGCAAAAAATGTTTTTACAAAAATTGGTTGCAGCAATGAGGATGCAACACTCGCTACAAATGTTTTACTCTCCGCCGATTTACGTGGCGTGGATTCGCACGGTATTGCAAGGCTCAGTGGCTACGTGCGCCTATGGGATGTAAAAAGAATTAATGCCAAACCTCAAATAAATATTCTGCATCAAACACCATCTACCGCTACCGTTGATGGCGATGGTGGTTTGGGTTTGGTGGTGGCACCGAAGGCCATGCTAATTGCCATTGACAAAGCAAAGCAAGTGGGCACGGGTTGGGTGGCCGTACAAAACAGTAATCATTTTGGTATTGCCGGTTATCATTCAATGATGGCTTTGGAAGATGACATGATTGGCATTAGCATGACTAATGCAAGTCCGTTAGTTGCACCTACATTTTCAGTTGAGCGGTTGCTGGGTACCAATCCAATTTGTGTAGCCATGCCTGCTGGTAACCAACCACCATTTGTGGCCGACTTAGCCACAACTACCGCTGCCAATGGCAAACTCGAAATTTTGCAAAGAAAAAGCGGTGTGGCACCCACCGGATGGATACAAACAAAAGAAGGCAAACCCTCCACCGACCCGCACGAATTAAAAGCAGGTGGTGCCCTGTTGCCATTGGGTGGCGATAGAGAACATGGCAGTCATAAAGGTTATGCATTGGGTGCAGTAGTTGATATTTTTTCGGCGATATTAAGTGGTGCAAATTATGGCCCCTGGGTTCCACCGTTTCCTGCCTATGTGCCCATGCCAACCAATATGCCGGGCAAAGGCATTGGTCATTTTTTTGGTGCTATGCGTATTGATGCTTTCCGGCCGGCGCAGGATTTTAAACAACACATGGATCAGTGGATAGAACGTTTTCGTTCGGCAAAAACCGCGGAAGGTTTTGATCGGGTTATTATTCCCGGCGACCCGGAAAGAGAAATGGAGGTAGAAAGAACAACCAATGGTATTCCATTGCTTGGGCCCGTGGTTGACGACCTGAAATATTTGGCGGAGCGTTTTGAAATTTCTTTTGACGTACAGTAAATTTTGCAATGAGCATGACTGATAAAATAGAAATTATTAAGGGTGACATTACCAAAATACAAGCCGATGCAATTGTAAATGCGGCCAACAGTTCTTTATTAGGTGGCGGTGGTGTTGATGGCGCCATTCACCGTGCGGGCGGGCCGAAGATTTTAGAGGATTGCAGAAAAATAATTGCACTACAGGGTGGTTGCAAAACCGGCGAAGCAGTGATTACAACAGCGGGGAATTTACCCGCCAAATTTGTTATTCACACAGTTGGCCCGGTATGGCGTGGTGGCCATAACGGCGAGGCACAACTGCTTGCCAACTGTTACAAAAATGCATTGTTGTTGGCTGTTGAAAATGATTGTAACACAATTGCCTTTCCCTGCATTAGCACGGGGGTTTATGGTTATCCTCCCACTGAAGCAGCAAAGGTTGCGGTTGAAACTGTTGGAACCTTTTTATCTGCATCGACCAAAATCAAAAAAGCAATTTTTGTTTGTTTTGATGAAGAGAATTTCTCTGCGCTGCAAAAAGAGTTAGACCTGTTTCGTTTTATTAAAACCCCGAAGGGGTGAGATTACTCTAGAAAGAGAAAAATCCAGTGAAACAAACCCTGAAAGGGTGACATAACCCCACCAAAGATTTTTAGCGTCGCTCATATACTTTTGGTATGCCACCCCTTCGGGGTTCTGTCTCCTGCATTGTTAGCGGTGTTATAGGAATACCACCCCTTCGGGGTTTTTAAAATCATACATCACCATTAATTATTCAAAATTTTTTTACGCCGTTAAAACAAAAATCAGCTTTCAAATTCTTTGCTCGGTTTGCGTTTATATTTGCGGCTCCCACAACCTCCGCCACCCGGCGGGGATGCAAAATTTAGCGTTATGAAAATTATGAAATTTGGTGGCACCTCTGTTGGTAAGCCACACCGCATGCACGAGGTAGCAAGGCTGGTGACTGCAGACGGTGAGAAAAAAATTGTTGTGCTCAGTGCTGTGTCCGGAACCACCAATGCGCTGGTTGCTATATCTGATGCATTGTCGGCACGGAATAAAGACGCCGCCAAAGAAAAAATTGATGCGCTGCAAAACGGTTACACCAATTTTATTGGTGAGTTGGTGCAGCAAAAAGAAGCGTATAAGAAAGCTGAAGAAATCATCAACGAACATTTTGAATTTCTCAACATCATACTGCGCATTTCGTACAGCGAGGCTTTGAATAAGGATATTCTTGCCCAGGGCGAATTGCTTTCTACAAAATTGTTTTCGGTGTACTTAACCGAACAAGGGATTGCGCATGAACTTTTACCCGCACTTGATTTTATGAGCATTGATGCCAATGACGAACCACAGGTTGAAATAATTAGGGAGCGGCTGGATAAAATACTTAACCAGCATCCCAATCAGAATTTGTTTATTACCCAGGGATATATTTGCCGCAATGCCCGTGGCGAAATTGATAATTTAAAAAGAGGTGGCAGCGATTACAGCGCTTCACTAATTGCCGCCGCAGCAAAAGCATCTGTGTGTGAAATTTGGACCGACATAAATGGCATGCACAATAACGACCCGCGTATTGTGGACAAAACTTTTCCTATCGAAAAATTAAGTTTTGATGAGGCTGCGGAACTGGCCTACTTCGGTGCAAAAATTTTACATCCTGCATCTATATGGCCCGCACAGCAATACAATGTTCCTGTTCGGTTGCTTAACACCATGGAGCCAACTGCACAAGGCACCTTAATTGCGCAGGAAGCATCATCAACCGGTGTAAAAGCAGTTGCTGCAAAAGACGGTATCACTGCCATCAACATAAAGAGCAGCCGCATGTTACTGGCTTATGGTTTTTTGCGAAAAGTGTTTGAAGTGTTTGAAAAATACCGCACTTCAATCGACATGATCACCACATCAGAAGTTGCCGTGTCTGTCACCATTGACAACGATGCCTCACTATCAGAGATTAAAAAAGAACTGGAAGTATTCAGCACAGTTGAAATCGATACGAACCAAACCATTGTATCAATAGTGGGCAACCAAATTGCCGCAGATGCCGGTACATTAAAAAAAGTATTTGATAGTTTGCAGGGAATCAATGTACGTATGGTTTCTTATGGTGGATCGGCGCATAATATTTCGGTGCTGGTGCCTGCCAATGAAAAAGTAAAAGTTTTGCAGCAACTGAATCAGGGTTTGTTCAACCTCACCCCAGCCCTCTCCAGCGAAGCCGGAGAGGGAGGCCCCAACGCCCAGCAAGGGCTTGTTTGACCCTTACTATTTTACCATAAAAACTTTATTGCTTTTTAGCGTAGGGGAAAAAAACTGGAAGATTTGTTACATGAGACGTTACAACTTTCAGAAAGTAGTTACCATGAAAATTTAGAGTGGTCGTGATTGCACTTCCCCCCTCTCCAGCTTTGCTGGAGAGGGGTTGGGGGTGAGGTGTTACACAATCAGCAACGCATCTCCATAGCTAAAAAACCGGTATTTATCTTTTATTGCTTTTTGATATGCTTCCATCGTCAAATCGTAACCAGCAAACGCACAAGTCATAATCAGCAAACTTGTTTTTGGCAGATGAAAATTGGTTACCAATGAATCGGCAATGTTGAATTGATATGGCGGGTGGATAAAAGTATTCGTCCAGCCCTCTGATGATTTTAAAAGTTTTTGCGCCGTAACCGAACTTTCCAATGCACGCATGGTGGTAGTGCCAATTGAGCAAATGCGGTTAGGTGTCAGCTTGGCTTTGTTTACAATATTGCAGGCACTCTCTTCAATACGATAATATTCCGCATCCATCTTATGCTTGCTTAAATCTTCCACTTCAATCGGGCGAAATGTTCCGAGACCGGTGTGCAGCGTTACCTCAGAGAAACGAATCCCTTTTATTTCGCAACGTTTAATTAACTCGCGGCTAAAATGCAGGCCGGCGGTTGGTGCTGCCACTGCTCCTTCGTGTTTTGCGTAAACTGTTTGGTAGCGTTCGCGGTCTTCCTCATCGGGCTTGCGTTTAATGTATTTTGGCAACGGCGTCTCACCGTATTTTTCCAGCACCAGTCTAAAATCATCATCTGTGCCTTCGTGTAAAAATTTTATGGTTCGGCCACGTGAAGTTGTATTGTCAATTACTTCGGCAACCAGTTCTTCTGTGTCGCCAAAGTATAGTTTATTACCCACTCGAATTTTTCTTGCGGGATCAACAATTACATCCCACAACCTGTGCTCCTTATTTAATTCGCGAAGCAAAAACACTTCAATTTTTGCACCTGTTTTTTCCTTGCGGCCGTACATTCTTGCGGGAAAAACTTTTGTGTTGTTCACTACAAAAACATCCTTGTCGTCGAAGTATTCAAGTATGTCTCTAAAGTGTTTGTTTTCCATTTGCCCGGTTTTGCGGTGTACCACCATCATGCGGGCATCTTCACGTCGTTTGGCTGGATTTTGAGCAATGAGATTTAACGGCAGGTCGAACTTGAATTGAGAAAGCTTCATGTACTTTATTGGGTTTATTGAGGCTGTAGGCAAAACCCTTGCAGTAACCGGGAGGATATTATTAGAAGGAAAAGGTTATAAAAAGCCTGAGCTCTTTCAACCGGTCTCTCTTAACTATAACCCCCGGTCTTACGGCACCGGGAATGAGTTTCAGCTTAAAGGCCGCAAAAATAGGGTTTTAAAAAAAATTGGCGTCAATTTTTTATGGAAGGAGAACTTAATTATTGTCTTTATGTTATCTTGAGTGGCTACAACCAAATGAAACCTTCCATTCAATATCCCTTTATGCAGCGCATACCCGCAATCATAGTTTTCCTTCTATTTTCTCTTTCCATTTCGGCTCAAACAACCAAGTTAAAGTCAAAAAAATACCCCAGTTTAATGTGGGAGATTACTGGTAAAGGTCTCGCAAAACCGTCTTACCTGTTTGGCACTATGCACGTAAGTAACAAAATGGTTTTTCATCTTTCTGATTCATTTTACCTCGCTATAAAAAATGCCGATGTGGTGGCAGTGGAAACAAATCCTGCTACCTGGCAGGATGATTTTTCGCGGTACGAACTGGACGGCCCCGGCTATTACTCATCGTACCGGCAACGGGGTAATTTTTCCGAGCCAAAAGATTTTCTTTCTATCAACACGCTCAAAGCTTTTCCTTACGAAAAATTATTCGGACCTGCTTTATCCTCCAACCCCTCAATGATCAATTCATTTTTGTACCGCAACAATGCAAATGGCGGTGCCGATTTTGAAGAGGACACTTATCTCGACTTATATATTTACCAGGTTGGTAAAAAATGGGGCAAAAAACTTTGCGGGGTAGAAGACTTTGATGAGAGCATGACGCTGATGCGTGAAGCTTATGCCGATGCTGCTAAGGATAAAAAAGCCGAGCGGAGAAATTATGATGTGGATGCTGAATTTTCTTATGCAAAAATGGAAGAAGCCTACCGCACCGGCAACCTCGATTTGCTTGATACCATCAACAAAGCCAATAGCCGCTCAGAAGCCTTTGACGAAAAGTTTTTGTATAAGCGCAACGAAATCCAGGCCCATTCCATCGACTTAATTATCAAATCGAAGTCTTCCCTTTTTGTTGGCGTTGGTGCAGCACATTTACCCGGCGAAAGAGGTGTTATAGAAATGTTGCGCAGCAAAGGGTACAAACTACGGCCGATAAAAATGACGGAAAGAGACAGCCGTCATAAAGATGAAATTGAAGCGATACGGGTACCTGTCCAGTTTAGTACGCAGGTAGCTGATGATGGCATGTTTAGTGTGCGTACCCCTGGTAAACTTTATAGCTTTTCGCAAGGGTTTGGGTTGATGGAGCAGCAACAATATGCCGACATGAGCAACGGCAGTTATTACATGGTAGCCCGCATTACTACCAACGCCGGCGTGTGGGGGCATACCACTGCTATGGTGCAAAAAAAAATCGACTCTGTTCTTTATGAAAACATTCCAGGGAAAATTTTAAGCAGGCAGGCAATAATTAAAAACGGATACAACGGTTTTGACATTGTAAACAAAACCCGCCGTGGCGATTACCAGCGCTACAATATTTTTACCACGCCATTTGAGGTAATTGTTTTTAAGGTAAGTGGCAATGGCGAATACGTTCGCCAGGGTAAAGAGGCGGAAGAATTTTTTAGCAGTGTTCAATTAAAATCTTTCGGTGGCGAAATAAAAAATTACAGTCCCGCCTTTGGTGGCTTTGAAGTGAAAATGCCTGAACCGTTTGTTACAAAACACCTGGGCAACTATAAGTTTATGGCTTATGAAAAAACAACGGCCACCAACTATTTAATCATTCGTACCGATGTGCACAACATGAGTTTCGCTGAGGAAGATTCGTTTGACCTGAACCTGATGGAAGAAAGTTTTGCCAGCTCCGATTTTATTGACAAACTGATTAGCCGCAAACAAACTAAACACCAGGGTTATGCCGCTCTTGATGCGAAGTATCAGTACAAAGATGGCAGTGCTGCGCTTGTAAAATTTGTTATCCAGGGGCCGCATTATTATACGGTGGTTGCCAACGCTGCAAAAGAAAACAAGGGCATGCAACAGTTTCTGCAGTCGTTTACCCTAAAGCCATTTATTTATAACGCTGCTACACAACAAACTGATACTGCCTTACTGTATACTGTGCAATCGCCGGTCAATGTCTATAAAAAGAAAAAGCTGCTGATGTACCCCGAGGATATGAATCGTTTCGGTGGTAGCAGTGAAGAAGATGCGGCATTAACCGAGAGCGGTGTGTTCAGGGATAAGGTGATTGAACACGATTCGACGGGTGAAAAAATTTACCTGTCGTTTTACAAACCCGGACGTTATTATTTTGACAATGATTCAACGGTGATGAAGGACACCAGCGTCTTTAATACGCACGATCAAAAATGGATTTATCGCAGTCGCAAAAAATACGAATCGCCCAATAAGACAAAAGTGTTTATTTATGAATTGGGCGACCCACTGAGCAGCCGCATGGTGAAGGGAAAAGTATTTATTAAAAATGGAGTTAACCATAGGCTGGAGGTTTTTGGCGATACACTTACGAAAGAGAGCGACTTCGTTACTTCTTTCTTTTCAAGTTTTCAACCTTCAGATACAATTACAGGCGTGGATGAAAGGGTGAAGAAGACAACAATTTATTTTTCTGATTTTTTTAGCGCCGATACCCTGCTGCATAAACGTGCAATTAAAAATGTGGCAGAAGTAAAATTTGATTCTTCCGATTTTGTTCAGCTAAAAAAAGTAATTACGAAACTCACCTGGACGGAGAAAAAATACCTTGATGTTAAGAAAGATTTTATCAGGACCCTCGCCGACGTAAAAACAAAACAGTCCTCCGATTTTTTAAAACAGCTTTATTATGCCGCCGAAGACACGGTTGAGTTGCAATACACAATTTTAGAAACTTTACTTCGGCAGCAAAATAATTATAGCTATGCTGTGTTCCGCAATATTATGATTGATGAGCCACCGGTATTAAGTATTAAAAGCACCACCAATAGATTTACAGCCCCGGTGATTTACGATCGGGGTGGCGCTAATGACTATGATGATGACTACAGCAATGGCCAGTTCCTCGACGAGCTCACAGATTCGGTGCAACTAACCGCCACGATTTTTAAAGACCTGTTGCCATTAATCAACATCAACGATTACGAGCAACCCATGCTGAACCTTCTTGAAACGATGGTTGACTCTAACCTTGTATCGGATAAGGACTACGAAATGTATTTGCCAAAATTGTTGCTTGAAGCAAAACAGGAAATGAAAAAACAAGTCATCAACGAAAAAAATAAATCTATTGAAAAGGCGCAGGAAGATGAGGATGAGAAAGAAAGCAGGTATAATCAATCTGCACCGCGGGATAATGGAAATGCCCGGCTTAGTTCGTACGCCACCTTGCTGATGCCGTTTTATCCAAGCAACCCAGCGGTGCCGCAACTGCTGCAACAAATGTTGCGCAGTAACGACAATCGTTTAAAGTATAACACTGCTTTGCTTTTGTTAGAAAAAAATAAGCCACTACCCGATACCTTGCTCCCTTATTTTTCAAAGATGGATGACTACAGAAATGAACTGTATGTAGCACTAAAAAAAAGAAAGTTGCTGCAACATTTTCCTGCTGCCGCCAACAACCATATTGATTTGGCAAGAAGCGAGTTGCTAACCCTCACAATGTACAATGCACCCGATACGGCGGTCTATCTAAGCCGGATGCCGGTGCAGACTAAAAACCGCAATGGCTTTGTTTATTTTTTTAAATACCGTAATAAAAAAGAAGAGAATGGATGGAGGATAGGTATGGTTGGCCTTGTGCCTGCCAATGCCAAAGAATATTTATTTGAGAATGAAGGTGGCTACAGGGAAGAGTTTTCATACAATTTTACGGAGCTTACCGGGACCAAGATTGATAGCGACGAACCGATGGAACAACAGTTGAAAAAAGTTTTAAAAAAGAAATTGTTTTCAAAAAGAAAAAGCGCTGCATCGTTTTACGAAGGAGATGACCGGAATAACCCCGTGAATATTTTGTACAACTTTAGAGATTAGGGATCGCCGCGATTAATTGTATTGTGTAGGGGTTTTGCGGACGGTGGTATACTTCTTCTGCAAAACCTTTCTCTATTATTTGGCCCTTGCTCATAATCATAATCCGGTCGCTCATGTACCGCACCACACTAAGGTCGTGCGAAATAAAAAGCATTGTAAGCCCCAGGTCTTTTTTTAATTCATTCAACAAATTAAGTACCTGCGCCTGCACACTTACATCAAGTGCTGATACCGATTCATCGCAAACCAAAAACTGCGGGTTTAATGCCAGGGCCCTGGCAATTACAATTCGTTGGCGCTGCCCTCCCGAAAATTCGTGGGGGTAGCGGTTCATCAACGATGGTGATAGATTTACTTTTTCAAGTAGTGCGGCTACATTCTTTTTTCTTTCTGCATTCCTGTTCTCTAGGTGTGAGGTCATCATTGGTTCGGCAATGGCATCGCCAATGGTGAGCCGCGGATTGAGTGATGAGTAGGGGTCCTGAAAAACAAGTTGTACCTCCTTGCGCAACTGTTTCATTTCTTGTTTATCGACGGTAGCAATATTCTGACCATTGTAAACAATACTGCCGCTTGTGGGTTTTGCCAATGCCAGTAAAGCCCGGCCCAGCGTGGTTTTGCCGCACCCCGATTCTCCGGCAAGCCCCAGTGTTTCACCTTTATAAATTTCAAAACTTACATTGTTTACCGCTGTAAATGTTTCCTGTGTTTTACCAAATAGAGAGGTTTTGGTAACAAATTGAACCGTAACATTTTTTACCTCAACAACCGGCCTGTCATACACAACTGTTTTTTTTATTGGCGCAACAGAATTGTTTTGGCCGGGGGCTTTTGGGTCTAAAAAATTTGCAACTACCGGCAGTGGCTGGCCTTTTGGGTGTAGTGCCGGGCGGCAGGCAATTAATGCTTTGGTGTAGGGATGTTTGGCATTTAAAAAAATGGTGTCTGTATTTCCTTCCTCCACAACGTCGCCTTTCAGCATAATAACAACTTTGTCTGCAATTTCTTTTACCACCCCCAAATCGTGGGTGATAAAAACAACACCCATGTTTTGTTCCTGCTGCAATTCTTTAATCAGCAGTAAAATTGTTTTTTGCACTGTAACGTCCAATGCAGTCGTTGGTTCATCGCAAATAAGTAACGACGGTTGGCAGCACATGGCCATGGCAATCATTACCCTTTGTTTTTGACCACCGCTTAATTGATGAGGATAACGGTAAAAAATCTTTTCGGGTTCGGGTAGTTTTACTTTTTGTAACCACTCAGTGGTTTGTTTTTTTGCTTCGGTTGCCGATAATTTTTTGTGGGCAAGCAGCGCTTCCATTACCTGGTTGCCGCAGGTAAATACAGGGTTTAAAGAGGTCATTGGCTCCTGGAAGATCATAGAGATTTTGTTGCCCCTGATCTGTCGCAGTTTCGCGGCACTTGCAGTTAAAATATCCTGCTCCGTAACACCATCTTCCGAGAACAAAATTTTACCACTTGCATACTGTGCAGGTGGTTGAGGCAATAGTTGCAATATGGAAAGGGCGGACACAGATTTACCCGAACCGCTTTCGCCAACAAGCGCAACAATTTGGCCGCGATTTACCTGCAGCGAAAGATTTTTAACTGCGTTGGTTGTTTGATTTTGTGAATGAAAATCAACCGATAAATTTTCAATACGCAACAATGGCAACATGGGTTGAATGTACAACAAAGCCAATCACTGGCAAGGTGCGTTGAGTACTTTAATCGAAAGTGATTTTGCGGGTGTGGGGTAATACGCCTGGCAAACGGCGCAACCATTATTTGCATCGGTATCCAATGTGAAATAAAATTCTTCGCCTTCCTCAATATCGGTTGGAAAATTACAAACACTACCCAGCCGAAAAGCATTTTGGTAAGTGATGTTGGTATTTGGATCGGTCCACGTGGTTTCAATTTTTTGCGGATCCATATTTCCACTCAAAACGGTAATGGTGTAATTGAGGCAAATGCCTTTTTTTACAAGTTTGCCTTTGTAACAATCTTTTGTCACTACGCCTTTTTCGCAACGGAAGCCTGTTAAACTAACAAATGATAACAGGCAGAAAATAATAACGGTTTTCATTGTGCTCTTTTTGTACTTGACAACGGGGGTGCAAAAACCGTTGCATTAAAAACGCAGGTGCCGCACTGTTAGCCCGCCATTGATTAACTGCTTCAACGAATCAATGCCAATCTTTAAATGTCGTTCTACAAACTGCTCGGTTACTTTTTTATCGCTCTCTTCGGTTTTTACACCTTCGGGTGTCATTGGCTGATCGCTCACCAGTAATAATGCACCGGTTGGTATTTTGTTAAAAAAACCTACGGCAAATATGGTTGCGGTTTCCATGTCAATAGCATAGGCTCTAATTTTTTGCAGGTATTCTTTAAACGGTTCATCGTGTTCCCACACCCTGCGGTTGGTGGTGTATACAGTGCCCGTCCAGTAATCAACTTCATAATCCCTGATGGTTGTTGATATAGCTTTTTGCAAAGCAAATGCAGGCATTGCCGGCACCTCGGGTGGAAAGTAATCGTTTGATGTACCCTCGCCGCGAATGGCGGCAATAGGCAGAATAAGATCACCTATTTTGTTGCGTTTCTTCAGACCGCCGCATTTGCCTAAAAACAATACAGCTTCGGGTTCAATAGCCGTGAGCAAATCCATTACCGTTGCCGCCGTGGGGCTGCCCATTCCAAAATTAATAATGCTGATGCCATTAGCCGTTGCACATTGCATTGGTTTGTCAAAACCTACCGGCTCACAGTTATTCCATTCGGCAAACATTTTTACATAGTTGCTGAAATTTGTCAGCAGAATAAATTTTCCAAACTTGTCTAGCGATTGACCGGTGTACCGTGGCAACCAGTTTTTAACGATGTCTTCTTTCGTCTTCATGCCCACGAATTTAATCATTAGGTTTGAAGCATGATAGATGTACGTTTTCCTGCACCAAATTTTCGAACAAAAGAAGCGGGAGGGAAGCGGTACATTTTTGATGCGATTCGCAAAACCTGGTTGTTGTTAACCGAAGAAGAATGGGTGCGACAAAATTTTGTGCAGTACCTGGTTGATGTTTTGAAATACCCATCTGCACTCATTGCAATCGAAAAAGAAATTTTATTAGGCGAACTTAAAAAGCGTTTTGATATTTTGGTGTACGATAATAATCACAAGCCCTGGATGATGATTGAATGCAAGGCGCCGCAGGTGCAATTGAATGAAGCTGTGCTGCAACAATTGCTACGTTACAATTTGAGTGTGCCCGTTGAATACATTGTAATTACCAATGGAGATGCAACGGCTGGTTGGAGAAAAGAGGGTGGGGGATTGAAGATGATTGAGGGGTTGCCGGGGTTTGGGTAAAATAGTTTGGACTTCTGCAACACGGCTTGAAGTTAACCTAATCTTTAAATTTTTGTTTTGGATTACGACTTGTATGGAATACAGCAAATACTATTACTTTAGTTTTCATGATTTCATAGACCACACGTAAGGAAACCGTTTCAATCGCAGTTGCCGAAAATTCTTCTTCAACTTGCGGTAAAAAGTTGGTGGAGCTTTAAGGTTTTTATAGCAGGTATCTAATTCTAATAAAAACACTTCGCCTAATCCTGTATTTTTTCTCTTCGTACCATTGGTAGGCTTGCTTTGCCATTGTAATTGCTCTGTGTTTCAAGATGAGTTGATACATCAGAGTTGTTTTTTTCCGCGGATTATTTTTTTTGCTTCAGCCCAGGTATATGATTTTGATTCTCCATTGATATGGGCTTTCCTCTCCTGGTCTAATATTTTTAGTTGTGCATCACTAAGTATGAATGACTTTTCGCTTTCAATTTCATCTTCAAAAAGCAGGTACATCCCTTTTACTTTTTTCTCATCAGCACCGGCTATGTAATTAATTAACTTTTTGCGGATAGATGTTGTTGTCATGCTATTATTCGTTTCAACAAATCTAATTGTAAAATTTTGCACAAAGGATTGCACCAGAGTGGGTATTCGGTAATTTTTCGAGTTGGCATTACCGGATGTGGGTCACTTTCACAACTTCATCATGACTATGTACTTCACCCATTCGTATCTGGGCCAAAGCCTCTTCAATTTCCAGGTTATATTGTTCAAGGCTTTTCGCTCCGTTCCATGTTTTTTCCCTTGCACAAAATTTTTCAGCATTTGTAATACGGTTTTTTTCTCCGCTTCGCTGAGCTGGAGAAAATATGGGTACAACTCCTGGTCCATTGTGTTTGCCATAAAATTCATGTTTCGTACAAATCGAATTGTAAAAATTATAGAGTTAAAGAATTGACGTGTGCCTAAGAAAAAAACCCCCTAATAATCATTCTCCTTCTTCTCTACTTTTTTCTCATCCTTCTTATCCTTGCCTCCAAACAATTTTTTAAAAAAACCTTTCTTTTCTTTATCGTCTTCTTCTTTCACTTCACCAATTTTTGTGGTTTTTTTCGTGCTGTCCTTTTTTGCAGGAGCATTCTCTTTTTTCGGAGCATTTTCATCCTCGGGCTTTTGGCTCTCCGCCGGAATGTTCACCGATGTGTCGAGCGTATAATCGTCGGCGTTAGTGCCCTCAACAGAATCTATACCGGGCTCAGAAGTTTCAATAATCCGCATCATGTCGGCATTGTTTATTTCGTTTTCAAGATCGGCGGGTTTTACAAATTCGGCGTTGCGGTCAATGCCCAAACTTTTGTCGGCATACACCTTTTTAAAAAATGCCTGCCATATTGGGCGTGCGGCCGTGCCACCATAAAAAGCGGCACTTTCAATTGTAATAAACCTATCATCACAACCTACCCAACCGCCGGCTAACAATTGTGGCGAGTACCCCATAAACCAAAAATCGGCGTTACTATTTGTGGTCCCTGTTTTACCACCCATTTCTTTGGCGCCCAAAGCCTGCATCAAGCCGCCGGCGGTGCCCTTGGTCACCGGACCTTCCATCATCTTCGCCATTTGGTAGGCTGTTATTTCGCTAACGGCTTCTTTGCGGTTACTACCTAAATCGAAACGTTTTATCACGTTGCCGTTGCGGTCTTCAATCCGCGAAATCATTATTGGCTGTGTAGAAAATCCACGGCCTGGGAAGATAGAATACCCCCACATCATTTCGTACAACGAAAGATCGGAAGAACCTAAAGCAATAGCAGGGTAAGGCTCCAACTTAGTAGGTATGTTAAGTCGCTCCACAAAATTTGAAAACTGCGCTGCACCAACCTGTTTCATTATGTAAGCAGTGGCGCAGTTGCGGCTCCACGCAAGGGCCGAGGCCATCGTCATGGTACGGCCGGTGCAGGTTTTACCGGTTGCGGGCACCAGTTGGTCTTTTCCAAACGACTGCTGCACATCTTCCACCATTGTTTCGGGAGTAAAGCCACGTTCTTCAATTGCCTGTGCGTATAGCAGTGGTTTAATAGTTGAGCCTACCTGCCTTTTTGTTTTAAGATTGGCATGGTCAAGCTTCCAGGTTTTAAAATCAATACCACCTACCCAGGAGCGTATTTCACCCGTTGCAGGATCCATAACCATAAAAGCAGTTTGCATCATTTGCCTGTGGTATTTTATGGAGTCGCGAGGCGTCATCACTGTATCTTTTGTCCGTTTTACATTCCAGGCAAAAACTTTCATCGGCACCTTAACTGAAAAAGATTTTTTCAAGGCCTCATCACTCATCTCCAAATCCTTTCCGTGCTTCCACCTGTCGCTGGCTTTCATGGCTGCATCCAAAACATTTTCGTGCCCCTTCCACACCGAGCCGGTTTTAATATTACGTTGGTTGTTCAAAGTTTTTTGCAACAGCGGCATTTGTTGTGCTACCGCTTCTTCGGCATACTGTTGCATGCGCAAATTAATTGTGGTGTAAATGCGCAGGCCATCGTCATAAATATCATAGGGTTCGCCATCTGATTTAGTAACACCTTTTAGCATATCCTCAACTTCATCTTTTAAAATTTCGCGGAAGTAAGGAGCATAACCCGTGTTCTCATCCATCTTTTTATAATTCAGCGGAATGGGAGCAGTTTTAAATTTTACCGCCTGCGCCGCTGTGATGTATTCATTCTTTTCCATCTGCCCAATCACTACATTTTTCCTGTCGAATGAAGCCTTCATGTTTACCCGCGGGTTATATATGTAATTGCCTTTGAGCATACCCACCAGTACAGCTGCTTCCACGGGAGTAAGGCGGTCGGGTTCTTTTTGAAAAAAAGTTTTAGCGGCGTTGCGTATTCCATAAATGTTATCGCCATATGGAACAGCGTTGAGGTAGAGCGCAATAATTTCTTCCTTAGTGAAGTTTCTTTCAAGCCTGATGGCAACAATGTATTCCTTGAATTTTTCTATCACTCTCCAGGCCCTGTTGCGAGAACCTTGCGCTAATAATGCTTTTGCCAATTGCTGTGTAATAGTAGAGCCGCCACCTTGTTTGCCTAATAAAAATAAGGCCCTGAATGTTGAGCGAACATCCACTCCGGAGTGATCATAAAAACGTTCGTCTTCAGTGGCTACCAATGCGTCAATCACGTGTTTCGAAATATCCCGGTAGTTGGCGTTGCTTCGGTTACCCCTTTCGCGATAGTATTTTCCCATCAGCGTTCCATCGGTTGCATACACTTCAGATGATTGCAGAATACTTGGATTCTCCAATTGCTTCAACGAAGGGAGTTTCCCAAAAACGCCTACCATGCAAAGCAGTATAAAAAGAAAAAAAGCACCAAGCCCCGAAAAAAATACAATCCAAAAAACACGGACTGGTTTATTTGATTTGCTTTTTTTAAGCTGATTGGATGGAGGATTTTTTTTGCCGGGCGTGCCGTTATTTTTTATACCGCTCATAGTTGAACAAAGCTATAAAATAGGGAGTAACGGAAGGTTAAATTTTGGACAAAGAGTGGAGAGGTTTATTGGATGGTGATTACTTAGAAAGAGGAAAAGAGTGAAAGAGAAATACAGGGCTAAGAGGTTAATGTAAAACTGTGTGGTGCTTACTTACAACGAGGGAAAGAGGAAAAGAGAAATACAGGGCCAAGAAAACCAAAGGAGTAAAGAAAACTACGGGCCAGGAGCTATAGAGTTAACCACAGAATATTTTAGGAAAAATGGCGGAGTAACTAATCAGTAGAACTCTTTTTCTCCTTTTCTCTTTTGCCTCTCTCTTAGCTTTTGCCTCTCTCTTAGCTCAAAATTTACCAGGCAAATGCAACTCCAAAAACTTGCGATACTTCACTAAATCTTTTTCCGTTTGCAACAACTCAAAATTCATTGGAGAAATAATGAGGAAGGTATACTTGTCGGCTTTTAACCAGGGAATTATTTCGGTGGGGGCCAGCCGCTTTACTCCGGCGTAATAATCAACAGCTTCCTGTGCATTGTTGAAAGGGCCAATCATTACGAGCTTGGTAGCCGAGTCTAATTCAACATTATTAATAGTGAGTGGTTGGTTATAGTACTTCTCCCGGTTGTAGCGGGCAAAAGCGTTCTTTGTTTCATTGCCAAAAACAGCATCTACTTTATTTAAAACTACTACTGCAAAATGCTGGGTGGCCACATCATGCGTGTAAACCGAAACTGATTTTGGCTGCTGAAATGATGGCTTACCCGTGCGTGGATCAATAACCGGTGCATTGGGTTTTGTGTTCACCGAATAATCTTTACTTACACCGCCGATGGCATTTTGTTTTTCGCCGGAAGGCCTGGCTGTTTCCTCTTCTCTTACGCCTGTTTCGGCAACCTGTTTTGGGGGCAGGAGCGTTGGTTTTTCGATAACTGGTTTTGCTACGGTAATTTCTGTGGCCCTATTATCTGCATCTTTCGGTCTTTCAATTTGCAGGCGGTTGAGTTCATCTTCTATCTGTTGGCGGCGGTTGAGTACATCAATTAACGCCTGTGCTTTTTGTGCCAGCACTGCTTTGGGGCTTTGTGCAATGAGTGTAGCCAATATTGTTTTTGCTGCACTGTCTTCCCTGTTCTTGGCATGATACACCGCTTCAATGTACAGCAGTTGCGGTTGCCACTGATTGGTTTGATAGGTTGAGTCGGCACGTTTTTTTGCCGCCTTTGCTTCTTCAAACCGGCCCTCAATAAACAGGTCGTACACCGCCTCATAATCTTTGGTGGCAGCAGTTGCCTGTGGGTTTATTGTACCTGCATCTTTACCGGTAGTAACTATGGTGGTATTTTTTGATGAAGGGAATTTTTGCACCATCATGTTTTTTATCAAGGCCGCCTTTACAACATCGCCTGTTTTGGTGTAGGAATAATAGAGGTTGAAAAGCACCTCATCCATTGGTAAAAAATCAGGAAAACGGCTACGCAGTTTTTCAAAGGTTTCAATTGCCAATGGGTGGTCTTCCATGTCGGATAGGTACACGTTGCCCAATTTAAATAATGCATTTTTTATAGAATCTTCCGATGTACTAAATGTTTCAGGTGTTAATGGTAGTTTATTCAATAACCCTTCGTAACTAATCTCCGATCCCGGTTCGTTGGTTGTGGCAACCTCTGGATCGTTTCTCAAATTAGTACCCGCTTTTGCTAAAAGTTGCGATGACACATCGGAAAAGCGGCGCCAATTATCGGTATTGGGACGGTTGCCCCAAATTTGTTTAAACTGGGCAGCGCCTTGTGTTTTTAATGTGGCGTTATAAAAATACCATTCGCCTTTTGGCTGGCCCTGGAATAAATCAGGTGATGTAGTGGTTGTACTTCCAGGTGCTCTGCCTGCAGAAGGTGCAGCTTCTTCGGCCAGCCCTTGCAGTTTACGCAACTGTTTTACCAATTTATTGATGTACGCCTTTCTTTCATCCTCCGGCAATGCGGCAATTCGTTGCAAACTATCCTGACGGCTTATTACAAGTATTTGTGTTACCGCCCGCCCAAGTGCTGGCTTGCGTTCATTAATTCTCGCCATCTCGGCATCGGTTAAATCGCGGAACTGAACACTGTCGTAAAACGCTGCTGCCTGTATAAACTTTTTTTGTTCATAACTTAAATCGGCAATCTGCAAAAAAGCTTTATTGCGTGAGGTAAGATTGCCATTGTTAGCCTTTGCTGCCTTCATTAAAAGTTCGGATGCCGCTCCCAGGTTGCCTCTTTCCAATTCCATTTGCGCGGCCATGTAATAAATAACATCACGGTACTCTTCAAAGCGTTCCCGCTTTGCCATTTTTACCAACTCGGCTATGTTCCTGTCAATATAATTATCACTGCTGTCTTTATTTATGCGCACAAGGTTCAGCCTTGCATAAACATCCATAACGGGGTCGGTGCCGTGCGCAATTGCTTTCGAAAATAGCTCTTCCGCCGTTTCAAACCTGCCGCTTCGTTCAAACATTTGTGCGGCCAAATATTCCCATCTTGCCTTCTCGCTTTTAGTCTGCGCCTGGTTAAGGGCTTTTACTAAATGCGCGGCCGAACTGTCCCACCGTTCCTGTTTATAAAACCAATAGGCCTGCACTTCTTCCAAATCGTCGGTTAATCGTTCGGGAAAATTTGGGTCTGATTTAAGTGTAACAATGAGGCTGCCGGCTTCGGTTAAATTATCCAGTTCAATTTGCGAACGTATTTGCCAGATGAATGCATCGTTACGGCTGGGCGAGGTTGCAAAAACTTTTTTTACAAATCCTTCTTTTTCTTTTGTGGAAATATTTGTTGCACTGCCTCCATCCATACGGCTTCCTATGTAACGGTAGTAGCCATCTTTCTCTTTTTCGGCAAAGGCATAGTTGATAAACTGAAACATTAGCGAGGCCGAATCAAACTTTTTTTGAAAAAACTGCGCTGCACCCCAAAGCATGTACATATTATCCATCCAATCGTTGCGCAGGTCGTGCATTACGATGCCGGTTTGCGATTTATAAATCACCGAATCTAATTGCTGCGCATCCATTGCGGTTGCATCAAGGGTGTAATTGTAAAAGGGGAGAAGGTTGCCATAGTCATCCTTATGTGCAGCTTTAGCCCGAAGAATAACTTCGTTTAGTTTATTATTTGCATTGAAATAATAGTTGTAGTGCGTTGTTAAGTTTTGAAAAAAACGTTTGGGTGCCTTCAGTTTCTTGTCGCCGGTTTTTTCGGCCTTCAGCAGGCGGTTGTCGTAGGGCTCGGGTTTTTTTATGTCGAGATCAAAACCCGGCTGTGCGCAAAGCGGTTGCCTGGCAAGGGCCATAAACAAAAAAGTGAGCAGGATATAAAGGTGCAGGCTTGTTCTCATTTTAGAAGCGCAAACTAAGAAGTTATAAACTGAAATTTAAAGATTTTAGTATGCTGCGAGGCGAAAAATAAACCCCTAAACCCCCTCAAGGGGCGCTTTACACTCCGCTGTTCGGAAGTTATTTTCAAATTCTATCAGTCCTATTTTCAAAAAATTTTGGTTTAGTAAATTTTTGACACGATACGACATACGAACCATTAAACGACCGTAAAACTATTAGAGACAAAAGCCCCCTTTAGGGGGTTTGGGGGTTATATTTACCCCAAAAAAATTTCCTATGGCAAAATTAGACGCAGGCTCTACACTTCAACGGCTGCGCAACCGCTACAGGCTGGTTATAATGAACGATGACACCTACGAAGAGGTAGTTACTTTTCGCCTTAGCCGTATGAGCGTTTACATTGCATTAAGTACCATTTTTGTATTGTTAACCGGGCTTACTGTTGCCCTCATGGTATTTACTCCACTCAAATATTACATTCCGGGTTTTGGAAATGTAAAAGCCGACAGGGAATACCGGCAGTTGAAATACGTAACCGATTCGTTAGAGCAACAGGTAACCTACCAGGGTCAGTACATTGAAAGTTTACGGAAGGTTTTGGGGGGTTCTACCGAAATAAAATTAGACACCGTCCAATTAAATCTGCCAAAAACAGAAATTTCGAACGATTAGATTATTTTTATAAAAAACCAATCCAATGTTCAACAAAGAAAAAACCAGCAACCCGTCCGAAAAATTAAGTAACAACGCCACACTCATCAGCGAAGGCGCCGTTCTCCAGGGCGATGTAAAAAGCAACCACGATCTCCGCATTGACGGTTCCATCCAGGGCAATGTATTTTCTTCCGCAAAGATTGTTGTTGGCCCCACTGGTCATGTAGAAGGAAACATTCAGGGTAGGCAGGCCGATGTTACAGGTAAGGTTAGCGGCAACATAACCGTTTCCGAATTGTTGCAATTGCGTGCTGATAGTAATGTACAAGGCGATATTAGTGCCGCCACTTTACAGGTTGACCCCGCCGCGGTTTTTAATGGCAAATGTAAAATGGGCACCGTTGCCAATGCAAGTGTTGTTGTAATGAAAAATGGAGAAGAGCAAAAAGCTGTTGCCAATTAAAAACAACAATGATTTAATGCGGTATGCAAGCTGGGGCACGCAAATTTTTGTGTTGCTGGGCCTTGCTGTATGGGGCGGCCTAAAGCTTGATAAATTATTCAACACTCCGCTTCCACTCCTGGTGTGGATACTGCCCTTTGTTATTTTAATTGCAATGATCTGGAAGGTGCTAAAAGACACTTCAAAAAAGAAATCAGGAAATGATAAAAACAAGGTTTAAAAAGCTGGTACCCGTAATTGTATTTTTTGTGATCACTAATAGCTTGATCATTGGAGGACGGGCTACTTTGCGCCGCTGGGGCGTTGACCAGGAGGTTTTACTTTTAGGCAATTTGTTTTTATTCATCATCACCTTCATTTCTTTTTTGCTTTCGCAACGGGGTGTAAACAATCCAAACCCCCATGCTTTTGTTCGTTCCGTGTATACATCAATCATGATGAAACTTTTTTTGTGCATTATACTGGCATTCGTTTACATCTCCATTTACAAGTCGGAGTTGAACAAACCCGCGTTATTTGCCTGTATGGGTTTGTATCTTGTTTATACTTTTATGGAAGTTTCGGCAGTTACAAAAATGCTTAAGCAAAAGCCCCATGCCTAAAAAAGAGGAACCGCTGTCGGGACTGCAGAAATTTTTACCAGCGGGTACCGTAGAGCCGGTCATTCTTTACCTGAAACAGTACCATGTACACCTAACGGTGGCGCGGGAGCGAAAAAGTATTTTAGGCGACTATCGCCACAAAACCCACGATAGTAATCACCGCATCAGCGTAAACGGCAATCTCAATCAGTATGCGTTTCTTATAACGCTGTTGCACGAACTGGCGCACCTGCTCACTTTTGAAAAGTGGGGTAACCGTGTTTCTTCTCACGGTAAAGAATGGAAGCAACTTTTTGCGCAACTGCTTGCCCGGTTCATACAGCATAATGTTTTTCCGGCCGATATTAAAAACGCACTGCTGCAGTCGTTGCACAATCCTGCCGCCTCCAGCTGCGCCGATGAGGTATTGCTGCGCACTTTAAAAAGTTATGATGAAAAAAAAGACGGGCTTGTGTTTGTAGAACAGTTGCCCGCCGGGGCTTTGTTTACTACACACGACGGTCGTGTTTTTAAAAAGGGAGAAAAATTGCGCAAGCGTTATAAATGCGAGGAGGTAAAAACAAAGAAGATATATTTGTTCAGCCCGGTTTATGAGGCAAATCCAAACTCCCTAACCCCATAACATGGTCTGCACACTACACCGCCCGGAGATTGCTTTCGAATTCTGTCATTATTTTTCTCAAAGAGTTCGATACCGAAATTTTTAGCACGATATGATCTGCCGCCAAGGAACGACAATCAATCAGTCAGACTCAAAAGTCCCCTTCAGGGGGTTTGGGGGTTTTTCAACATCCACAATGAGCAACCCGTATGCCCGGTATTTCCCATCGGCTGGTTGATGTATTGAAATCCAAATTTCTGGTACGTTTTTAACGCCTGTTTTAGTTCGGGCATTGTTTCTAAATAAATGTTTTGGTAGCCCGTAGCGTTTGCGAAGTCAATTGCTTTTTCAATTAATTGTTTTCCTAAACCAATGCCCCGCACCTGTGGGAGCAAATACATTTTTACCAACTCGCAGGTATCATCCGGTAATCCGTTTGATGGAAAAATGCCGCCGCCACCAACAACTGTATTTTGATGAAGTGCTACATAGTACACCGAACCTGGCGTGTTACTGAAGAGTTGATAAAGACTGTCAGTGATGTCATCGTAATACACAGTGCCTTCGTGGTTGGCGCCGAATTCTTCAAGCGTTTTACGAATAACATTCGCAATGGCGGCATTATCCTGTTCTGCAATTTGCCTGATGGTAATCTGGTTTAATGCCATCTTTTTTTGTTGAACTGGTTGCATAATAAACTGAATTTTGAAAAAGGATAGCGAATGTATTTTTTTTAGGAACAATTTTTCTCTAGGGTAAGAATGACTCTCCATTCGTTTTCTGTATTCTATACTTTTCTTTAAAAGTTTGAGGGTTCCTGCAAAAAATGCTGCAAAAAAAAGAGCCTTCTTTAGTTGAAGACTCTTCAATATTTTACAGGATAATTCGTGTAATTAGTGTCCCGAAGTTTCGGGATAAATTCGTGTTATTGCAAAGCCTTCTTCACCAATTCGGCAGCCTCACTCAGCAATATTGCCGACTGCACTTTTAAGCCGCTTTCATCAATCAATTTTTTTGCTTCTTCGGCATTGGTACCCTGCAGGCGAACAATAATCGGAATATTGATGTTGCCCAAATTTTTATAGGCATCAATTACACCCTGGGCCACCCGGTCGCAGCGAACAATTCCGCCAAAAATGTTGATGAGAATGGCTTTCACGGCAGGGTCTTTCATAATGATTTTAAAACCTGCTTCCACCGTCTGCGCATTAGCCGTGCCGCCAACATCTAAAAAATTGGCAGGCTCGCCACCACTTAATTTAATCATGTCCATGGTTGCCATGGCAAGCCCGGCACCATTTACCATACAGCCAACGTTGCCATCAAGTTTTACAAAATTCAAATTGTATTTACCAGCTTCCACTTCTGTGGGGTCTTCCTCACTAATATCCCGCATGGCAGCAAGGTCGGGGTGGCGCATGAGTGAATTGTCGTCCAGGTTCATTTTGCAGTCAACTGCAACAATCTTATCATCACTTGCTTTAAACAATGGGTTTATCTCCAGCATGGCACAATCCAATCCTACATAGGCATTGTATAAGTTGGTAACAAACTTTATCATGTTCTTGAAAGCATCACCTTTTAATCCAAAATTGAAGGCAATTTTTCGTGCCTGGTAACCCTGCAATGCACCACTTGGATGCACCCATTCTTTAAAAATTTTATCTGGCGTTTTGTGTGCCACTTCTTCAATGTCCATACCCCCTTCGGTGCTGTACATAATTACATTCTGCCCCTTGGCGCGGTCGAGCAGAATGGATAAATAAAATTCCTTTCTTTCGGTAGGGCCATCGTAGTACATATCCTGCGCCACCAAAATTTTGTTCACCACCTTACCAGCTTCGCCGGTTTGTATAGTAACCAAAGTGCCGCCTAATATTTTTTGCGACAGTTCAGTAATCTCATCAAGCGACTTTACAACCTTCACTCCATTCACACCTGTTTCTTTTACCTTTCCCTTACCCCGGCCGCCGGCATGAATTTGCGCTTTTACCACGGCAAACGAACTGCCGTACTGTGTTTTAATTTGCCGGTATGCTTCTTCGGCCTCGTGCGGCGTGTGGGCCGCAATGCCTTCCTGCACCGGCACGCCGTATTTTTTCAGTAATTCTTTTGCCTGGTATTCATGCAAATTCATGTAGTAAATTTTGCGGCAAAGATAGGAGAGTGCATGATAGGTGCGTAGTGGATTTTTAGTTGAAACCTGATGTTGGCACTTTATTTAAATGCTACAACGTGGTTACATTTTTTCTGACTTGCAACGATCTAACTTCTCGGCAAATTTTGGATTATAAAGCCCTTTTAGTGGTCCCGAAACTTCGGGATGGAGGCTTTCTGGTTTTTCCGATAACGTGTTCGGTAACGTTTGCGTAAATAAAAGCAGTTGAATAGCTTGCCAAACGTCAATTTGTTTTTACAATTGTTGTAGCGATTTTAGTTTAATTAGAATGATTTTTTTAAGGTTATGCACTTTTGGGTATAGCCAATTTAAACCGGCGATGCTCAAGCATATGAAGCAAAAATTTTTTTTTCTCCTTTTTTTATTTGTTGCAGCCACTCATTCAGGTGTTGCTCAAAACAAACGACCGGTTGTACAAACGCCTTCTTTTCGTCGCGATAGTTTTTCCATCCTCACATTTGGTGCAAAAAGCAATGGGGTTTTTTTAAATACACAAAGCATCAACAATGCCATAATTGCCTGTAGTAAAAAAGGCGGCGGAGTAGTAATAGTGCCCGCGGGTTTTTGGTTAACAGGGCCGGTGGTTTTACAAAGCAATGTAAATCTTCACCTCAAGCGTAACGCCGTATTGCAGTTCACGAAAAATTTTGATGAATACCCGCTCGTTGAAGGCAATTGGGAAGGAGTGCCGCAAATGCGTAACCAATCACCGGTATCCGCAAACAATGCCACCAATATCGCCATCACCGGTTACGGAATTATTGATGGTGCGGGGGAGGCGTGGCGGATGGTAAAAAAAGAAAAACTCACCGAGAGCCAGTGGAAAAGATTAGTGGCGTCGGGTGGAGTCGTTAGCGATGATAAACGCAGCTGGTATCCGTCCGAAAAATTTCAAAAAGGTTCCGCTATCAAAAACGCGGGGGTAATTTCTCCAGAAAAAACGACGACGTTTTACAATGAGATAAAAGACTTTCTGCGCCCCAATTTGGTAGTGCTTGCCAATTGCAAAAAAATTTTGTTGGAAGGCGTAACCTTTCAAAACTCACCTGCCTGGTGTTTACATCCGCTAATGAGTGAACACATTACCGTAAGAAACATTTCTGTAAAAAATCCCTGGTATGCGCAAAACGGCGATGGCATTGACATAGAAAGCTGTAAAAACGTGTTGGTGGAAAACAGTGTGTTTGATGTGGGTGATGATGGCATTTGTATAAAATCGGGGAGGGATGCGGAAGGTAGAAAACGAGCCATGCCCACACAGGATGTGGTAATAAAAAACTGCACTGTTTACGCTGCTCATGGAGGTTTTGTAATTGGCAGCGAAATGAGCGGTGGGGCAAAGAATATTTGGGTTGATGACTGTACGTTTATTGGTACCGACATCGGACTTCGGTTTAAAACTACCAGGGGCCGCGGCGGCATCGTTGAAAATATTTACATCAACAACATAGTAATGAAAAACATTGTAGCGGAAGCCATTTTATTCGATATGTATTATGCGGCGCAGGATCCTGTGCCGTTAGCCGGCGAAAACCGGCAGCCACCAAAAGTGGAGAGCAAACCGGTAACAGAAGAAACGCCACAATTCAGAAATATTTTCATTAACAACGTTGTTGCCAACGGAGCGGAGAAGGCAATTTTTATCAGGGGCTTACCCGAAATGAACATTCAGAATATTGTTTTGCAAAACATGGTGCTGCAAGCCGGCAAAGGATTAGATATGACGGAGGCAACAAACGTTACGCTTTCCAATATTAAATTGATAACTAAAGATGTTAACCCGGTAATGAACATACATAACAGCAATAAAATTGTACTCAATAAAATTTCCTATTTCAATGCTGATGTGCTGCTCAACCTGAGCGGCGAAAAAAGTAAGGGGATTGCATTGAAAGCAAGCGAAGGTGCTGCTAAAAAGATGGTGGAAGTGAATTATGGCGCAAGTGAAAGTGCAGTGGTGGTGCAGTGAGGAGAGTGGTGAGTGGTGAGTGGTGAAAGGTGAGAGGTGAGTGGTGCAGTGAGGTGAGTGGTGAGGTGGAAACATTTAATGGAAGAGTTTGTGGCGTATTGCTTAGGGAAACTTCCCCTCCTTGGAGGGGCGAAATTGAGAATGTTTGTACTGTAAAACGCTGGGGCGGGTTTTTTATAAAGAAGAAAATTTGAAAACAAACGTGAACTAAAAAAATCTTGGCAGCAGGAAGTTTAATAACTGTAGCGAACACTCTACTTTAAAACTGAAGTACCACATTCGACCGGTCGTACAAGAGTGCGACGCAAGGAACGCTCGATAGAATTACAAAAGCCGGGAATAAAAAAACGACCATGAAAAAAATTGTAACGATTCTTTTGTTGATGATAGTTGTTGTTGCAGCCCATGCGCAAACAAAATCGTATGCAGCCAGTTTAGCTGAAACCGTAATGATTCGCTGGAAAGATTCTTTCTCATTAACGCCTAGACAACCTGCCAAATGGAGTTACGACCAGGGTGTTATTTTAAAAGGTTTTGAAGGCCTGTGGTACACAACCGGCAATGTAAAATGGTTCAACTACATTCAAAAAAGTATGGACGTTTATGTGCAGGACGATGGCACAATAAGAGGTTACCGCCCCGAAGAATACAACATTGACCACATTAACAACGGCAAACTTTTGCTGCTGCTGCACAGTGTTACCGGCAAAGAAAAATATTACAAAGCCGCAACCCTTTTACGTAATCAATTAAAAACACATCCGCGTACGCGGGAAGGTGGGTTTTGGCATAAAAACATCTACCCCTGGCAAATGTGGCTCGATGGTTTGTACATGGGCCAGCCTTTTTATGCCGAGTATGCAGCAACTTTTAATGAACCCGAAGCATTCAACGACATTACCCGCCAGTTTGTATTGATGGAAACACATGCACGGGATGCAAAAACCGGCTTGTTGTACCATGGTTGGGATGAAAAAAAAGAACAGGCATGGGCAAATAAAGAAACAGGTTTATCACCGCAAGTTTGGGGGCGTGCAATGGGCTGGTATGGTATGGCAATGGTTGATGTGCTGGACCATTTTCCCGCAACGCATCCAGGCAGAGATTCCATTATTCAAATACTCAACCGCTTTGCAAAAGCAGTAGCAAAATATCAGGATGTAAAAACCGGTTTGTGGTACGATATAATTGATAAGGCAACTACACCAAAAAATTATTTTGAAGCATCGGCTTCGAGCATGCTTGTGTATACTTTGGCAAAAGCGGTACGTAAAAATCATTTGCCTGCCAGCTATTTACCTGCCGCGAAAAAAGGGTATGCGGGTATTGTAAAACAATTTATCAAAGAAGAAGCTGGACAAACGAATTTGCATGGCACCGTATCGGTTTCGGGGCTTGGTGGCAAACCTTACCGCGATGGTAGTTTTGAATATTACATGAGCGAAAAAGTAATTGTAAACGATCCCAAAGGAATGGGTGCGTTTATCAAAGCCGGGGTGGAAATGGATATGCTGCCAACACTTGCCGTTGCTAAAAACAAAACAGTTGTTATTGATAATTATTTCAACAACGAGTGGCGTAAAGATGTGACTGGCCGGAGTGTTCCGTTTCATTATACCTGGAGCGAAAAAAGCAATGGCGGTTTTTCTTTGTTTGGCAATATTTTCAGTCAGTACGGCGCCACTTTAAAAACCCTATCCTCATTTCCCACAACACAATTGCTGAAGGATGCAAGCGTGTATGTAATTGTTGATCCCGATACTGAAAAGGAAACTCCTAAACCACACCCCATTTCGTTTATGCATGCCGAAGAAATTGCCGAATGGGTGAGGGGCGGTGGTGTGCTTTTACTCATGGGCAACGATGCGGGCAATACCGATTTAAAGGGACTAAATATTCTATCGGCCAAATTTGGAATAAAGTTTAATGAAGACAACATAAACATGGTGAAGAATGATGTGTTTGAACAAGGTATAGTAGCGGTGCCTGCCAACCACACCGTATTCAAACGAGCTAAAAATTTATTTGTAAAAGAACTGGCCACGTTACAGTTGTCGGCGCCTGCGCAAGCTATACTTACCAAGGATGGAAAAAATATTATTGCCGTTGCTAAGTATGGCGCAGGAACGGTGTTTGCCATTGGTGATCCCTGGCTGTACAACGAATATGTTGATGGCAGAAAATTACCTGCGGAATATGACAATTATTTGGCGGCGCATGATGTTGCTGCGTTTTTATTAAGCCGGGCAAAAAGCCAGCCTTCAAAATCGGGCAACAGTGTTTCTTCTTCCGCTAAAAACCAAACGACTGCCAATGAAAATTTAGGTGGCACGGCAAATCTTTCGCAGCAAAAAAAATTGGCCGCCTCAAAATTGCAGATGGCTTCGGCAACAAAAATCATCGTTGATCCATCAGGCAAAGGAAATTACAAATCAATACAGGCGGCGCTCAATTCTCTTCCCGATGTTGCACCGCAGTTGCGCACCATCTTCATAAAAAATGGTTTGTACTCCGAAAAAATTTACATCGAAAAACACAACATAGCATTGATTGGAGAAAGCCGACAAGGCGTGGTAATTACACAAGCCATTGCACGTGATGCCTGGCGTTGCGGCCATGCCGACGACTGGGGTGTAGCCACCATAAATGTTGATGGTAACGACATAACGCTGCAAAATCTAACTGTTGTTAATTCATTTGGTTTTGATTGGAAGGAACCCACAACAATTGCCTGCGCCGCCGATACCGTTAGCCGTACAAAAACGCTCACGCAGAGTGGTCATCAAATGGCTTTACGCACAATAAACGGCAACAGGCTGCGAGCTATTAATTGTCATTTTAAAGCCTTTGGCGGCGATACTGTTTCGCCCTGGAATGTAAAGGACGGGATGTTTTATTTTTTTAACTGCACCATGGAGGGCGGCGTTGATTTTTATTGTCCCCGTGGCTGGGCCTGGGCCGAAAACTGCCATTTTATTTCTCACTCCGGCACAGCGGCAATATGGCACGATGGCTCGGCCAATGAAGATTCAAAAACCGTTTTGAAGAACTGCACGTTCGCCGGCTTCGATGGATTTAACTTAGGCCGTTACCATCGAGATGCGCAGTTTTATTTGGTTGATTGCACTTTTCCAAACAACATGGCCGATAAAGACATTTACCTTGTGCCCACCACCAACACTATTCAATGGGGCCGCCGCATTTATTATTATGATTGCCACCGCACAGGCGGCGATTATGCCTGGCATAAAAACAATTTAGAAAAAGCAAAAGGCGCACCTTCCGCCGCGGCTATTTCAATTGCCTGGTTGTTTGGTAATAAATGGAATCCGAATAATGAAACGATTGAAAAATCAACCGACGTTTCAAAACGATAGATCATGATTTTATCCCGATATAATTTAAAAAACATCACCGCAGCATCGGTTATCAAACCTGATGAAACAATTTTTGACCTGCCCGAAAAAGTGCTGCAGTTTGGTACGGGTGTATTGCTGCGTGGCCTGCCGGGTTATTATATTGATAAGGCAAACCGCCAGGGTATTTTTAATGGTCGTGTTGTTGTGGTAAAATCTACTGCTCAAGGCGATGCAACATCGTTTGAAAAACAAGATGGTTTATATACCACCTGCATACGCGGTTACAAAAACGGTACACTGGTAGAAGAAAATGTTGTCAATTCTTCCATAAGCCGGGTGTTAAATGCTGCGCAGCAGTGGCAGGAGGTGCTGGCCTGTGCACACAACGCAAACATGCAAATAATTATTTCAAACACCACCGAAGTTGGTATTCAAATGTGTCACGAGGATATCCGGCATCATCCACCACAGTCTTTCCCGGGTAAATTGCTATCATTTTTACATGAAAGATTTAAGGCGTTTGCGGGCAGCCGGCAGAGTGGCATGACCATTATTCCAACAGAACTAATTCCGGAAAATGGGAAGAAGCTGGAAGCAATTATTTTGGAAATGGCCCACCTCAACGGGTTGGAGGAAGCCTTTATCGAATGGGTTGAAAAATACAATTGCTTTTGTAATTCGTTGGTCGACCGGATTGTGCCGGGGAAGCCGGAGGCAAGCATACTCGCAGCGATTGAAAACGAATTAGGTTACTCTGATAGTTTGCTATTAATGAGTGAACCCTATGGTCTTTGGGCCATAGAAGGCGACGAGGGGGTGAAACAACTATTGAGTTTTGCGCAGGCCGATGAAGGGGTGGTGATTGAGCCCGATATAAATTTGTACCGCGAATTAAAACTGCGTTTGCTTAATGGCACACACACACTAAGTTGCGGACTTGCATATTTAGCTGGTTGCAAAACGGTGCAACAGGCAATGGAAGATGAAACCATTTCAACTTTTATTGCCGATATCATGCAAAACGAAATTGTACCGGTTTTAAACAATGTAGACTCTTCGGTTGCGCAGAAGTTCGCTGCAACTGTGCTTGATCGTTTTCGTAACAACCATATACGGCACGAGTGGCTGAATATTACTTTGCAATACAGCTCTAAAATGCGCTTACGTTGTTTACCTGTTTTGTTAGAGCATTACCAACGCCATCAAACTGTACCAGCACTTTTTGTAACCGGTTTTGCAGCGTACCTGTATTTTATGAAACCGGTAGAAAAAAAAGGTGATGAATTTTTTGGTGAGTATAACGGTGAGCAGTACAAGATTAAAGATGAACAGGCAGAAGTATTTTATAAACGCTGGGCGGGCCTAACGGTTGCATCACTTGTACACCACACCTTACAGGATGAAGCTTTTTGGGGCACACCATTACACCACTTACCTGGCTTTGAGCAGGCGGTTACGTATAATCTGAACGAAATGATAAACGAAGGGGTACGGGAAAGTTTGGAAAAATGGTTACCGGGAAAAGAGGTTGCCGCATGAAGCAAAAAGTTTTAAAAATTCATCCGCAGGATAATGTACTGGTTGCTTTGCAAAACATTGCCAAAGGTGAAAATGTTATGCACAATGGTAACAGCTATACAATAGTTGATGATATTCCCGCGAAGCATAAATTTTTTGCACAGGATATGAATGCAGGTGATGAAGTAATGATGTACGGTGTGTTGGTTGGCAAAGCACAAAATTTTATTGATGCTGGCA
>JANPKD010000032.1:0-66393 GCA_031425835.1 Chitinophagales bacterium | reverse complement strand
GACTGCTCCTTTATCGTTTATCCGTCAACCCTATTGCTGGCAGGTTGCTCTCCAGCATTGCCTGCTTCCTCTTCAGATTGACAGCGGAATATTAATCATTAATAACAGAAAAAATACCAACTGCTTTTAACCACATTGCCAAAAATATTGTGCTTGTGTATAAATTGTATACAGCCATGAAAACCGCTACTGCAAAGGCTTTACGGGAATGTGAATAATGCGGTTTGAAGTTTTTGCATTTATAACAGTGATTTAGTTTTTATAAACATCACTTATCTTGAACAAGTAAGCAACCTAAGAAAACACTTATCCAAATCGCTGGAACACCATTTTTAAAAGCCACCAATCTCCTAAAACCTTAAGAGGCTTCTGTTAGTCACAGAAGCTTCTTTATTATTAAACCACTCCGAAAAATCCGGGGTCATGTTAGTTTATCCATGCCCGGGAATTGAAATGCCTTTCAGCCGCCGATACATTTCTGTTGCATATTCATCCGTCATGCCACTTAAAAAATCCAAAGCATTCAAAACTTTTTCGTATCCCGAGGTTGCGTCTTTGTATTCGGTAAACTGGTATGGAAACAGGCGCAGTATTTTTTCCTGCTTGTGTGATGGATGCTGTGCCAGCAAAGCTGGTACAAATAATTGCAACAACTCGCTCATTACATTGTACCCCGCCAACTCCACTTGTATCACCGTATCGTGCCCATATATCTTTTGCACCGATATTTCCTGGATAATTTTTAGCGCCTCTGTTCTACGGTCTATATTATCAATCAGCGTATCATTAAAATTTCCTGAAAGAATTGTTTCGCGGTTCTCCCAAAATACATCTGTGGCTTCGTTGGCCAACAGGTTAATTACTTTGGCCCGCAAAAAAGCCACGGCTTCATTCGTATCATTAATTGAATTAAAGTAGCCGAAAGTTTTGTCCGCATCTTCACCCGGTCTATTTATTTTTTTAATCAGGTTGATGAAAGAATCAACCACTTCATTTGTTTGCAAAATGCCCAGGCGGTGCGCATCTTCCATATCAACGATGGTGTAACAAATATCATCAGCCGCTTCTACCAAATACACAAATGGATGCCGCTTATAAACAAAAGGATTGGTGCTTTCAACAATCATTTCTAACTCCTTTGCGATGCTGACAACAATCTCTTTTTCGGACTGAAAGAAGCCATACTTTTTTCTGTGTCTGAATTTTTTATCAACTGCTAACGACTCACAGGGATATTTTAAAATAGAGGCAATGGTGGTGTACGTCAATCCAAAACCGCCCCTAAACCTGCCGCGAAACTGGTGCGTTAAAATGCGAACTGCATTGGCATTGCCTTCAAAAGCTATAAGATCGGCCCATTGTTTTTCGTCAAAAAAATTGCGCAGCGCTTCACCGTCAATTATATTTTGCTGATTCTCCGTAAAGTATGCTGATATGGCTTTTTCACCCGAGTGGCCAAAGGCTGGGTTACCAATATCGTGCGCCAAACATGCGGCGGCTATTACGTTTGATAATTCGTATTTATAAAACTCATACACTTCTTCATTCGTTGATTTATATAGTGACGAAACTTTTTCGCCCAGCATTTTTCCTAATGAGCGGCCAACACTTGCCACTTCTAATGAGTGTGTTAAACGGTTGTGCACGAAGGCGGTTCCCGGTAGTGGAAATACCTGCGTTTTATTTTGCAATCGCCGAAAGGCCGACGAAAAAATAAGGCGGTCGTAATCTCTTTGAAAACCGGAACGGGGTCCTCCAGGTATTTTCTCCGAGCCTACCCGTTTGTCGGTAAATAAATTTTGAAATTGCATGCGGTGCAAATGTAAAGGGTGGTGTTGTATTCTTTTGCATTTCAATAGTGTCACCGGAGAGTTGAGATAAATTGACGCCCAATGTACGTTGTCAACTAAAACTTGTACACCATTCCCGGCAACAACCGTCCTCCGCTATATTGCAAATTAAATGTGAGTTTACCTTTCTTCTTTTCATCGTTTTTTATTTTGGCGTAGCGGTGATAATTATTTACAACCTGCCTGCCACTAACATAACCCAGCGCAGCACCCACCAACACATCCGTAGCCCAGTGTTTGTTTTCGGTAACGCGGCTTATGCCAATTAAGGAGGCAGCAGTGTAGGCAAGTATAGGTATGATGGGTTTGTCTCTGTATTCCATTGCAAAAACAGTAGCCGCCGCAAAGGCCACGGTTGTATGCCCCGAAGGAAAGGAACTACTAAAGGTGCTACCATTATACCTGCTTCCAGAGATGGAAAATGGCCCATGAAAGGTAGCCTTAGCCAAACTCGAGTCGGCGCCAAAATATCCGGGGCGTTGCCTGCCGGTTACAAATTTTGCCAACATGGCCACTGCCGCCCCGGTTATGTATGCCTGGGTGGCTAACAGCGTTGTTGTGCGCATTTTTTCTTTTTTAAAAATAAAACCATAGGCACCAAATGCTGCAAGTGTAAACCCTTCATAACGGCCACCAAACTCGGTTATAAATCCACTTACGTCTCTTACTGTAGTGCTGCTTTTACGCCAGCGAAGTGCAGCTCTTTGCAAAGGCCTGTCGGCAAATGCTAATGCACCAGCTAACAATGAAAACTTTGCGACATTGCCCCAATCCTTTTTGCTGGCACGAAACGGTGCGGTAAACTGTTGTTTCATGTTGCTAGCCAGCAACGTAAAATATGCCGGCACGTTTATCCGTGTGGTTTCAGTGTATGCAAGTGGATTGATAGTGTTTACCTGCCCGGCGGTATCGGCCTTTTTTTCTAGTGAGTCTAACTTCTTAAGTAGTGAATCGGGCTGCTGCGTATGGCCAGTTACGGTGCAAAAAACAAAAAGTAAGAACCAAAATGTTTTACAATAAATAAAGCGGGGTGGCCAGGATATTTTCAATGGAGGACTTTATTAGAGTATCAATATTACAATAAGAAAATGAAACCGTTGAGTTGAAATTGCCGACTTTTTATCTAAAAAAAGAAAAGACACCAGTTGCGCACCGCAGGTATTTACTGGCTAAAATGTAGCATGTGATAGTTACTGGACGAAGGAAACAAAATTGGGTCGCGTCGCCTTCTGGCTACAATAAAAAAGAGGTTATAAAGCGATTGCCCTTGCATTCAACTTTATAACCTCATTACCTCAGTAAAATATTTTCCAAACGATAATGACCACCCAATTTGTCAAGAAGGCAGGCCGCCTTCTACCGGCGGGAGACTGATCTACGATTTATTGCTTTGCTCACTTCGTCATATCATTAACCAACACCGTTTTTCTTGCAGGTACATATTCTTTTTTGTACAGCACCTCGTAGTATTCATCCGCCATTCGGTTACTGTCAAATTGTATTTGCACATCTCTCATTCCGTTTTTTACAATTTGCCTCCATGTGTTGTGCTTGTCGTAATAAAGCGGTAGAATTTCATTGTTTAAAATCTCATACATTTTATTCAGGTCGTACTCATCCTGTTCATGTACCGTTACCGCACTGTAATCAATTGGCGGTACAACAAAACCATTGTTTCCATGATGGACAAATTCCGGTATCCATCCATCGTTTGTAGAAAAATTTACCGCGCCGTTCATGGCTGCCGTCATACCGCTTGTGCCCGATGCTTCACGCGGCACCCGCGGATTATTTAACCAGCAATCAGCAGCTTGCTTCATTCGTTTTGAAAGGCCCAACTCGTAACCAATCAGCACTGCAACGTTTCTGTAATTCTTACTTAGGTGCACTAATTGGTTAAACTCCGAAATGGCCGGATAATCGACCGGGTAGGGCTTACCGGCCCAGATAATTTGTACGGGGTATTTTGTATTGCTCAGTAGCGCTTCAAATTTTTCCTTGTCGTGACTAATCATACCTGCACGTTTATAACCGGCAAACCTCCTTGCCCAAACAATAGTAAAAACATTGGGGTCGAATATTTTTCCTGTTTGGTCGGCTACAATTTCAAAGGCTCTTTTCTTCATCCATTTTTTGCGATCGTCAAATACAGCATCATTGTCTTCGTCCTTTGCGCGGTACAATTGTTTATCGCTCCAATACCGCCAGTTCTGTGCATTGGTTATGGCTTCAATTTTACAAATGTTTTCATACTTCTGCCACATATGCCGCGATACTTCGCCATGCAATTGTGATACGCCATTGGCTAACCGTGCAAAGCGCAATGCGGCAAGCGAATGGTTAAACTGATCTTCGTGCATGCCGGTCAGCTCTTTTACTTCGGGTATGGTTAGTCCGGAGAAATAACTCATTTTATGACAGAGATGAATGTCGTGTTTTTCATTCCCCGCTTCTTCCGGTGTATGCGTAGTAAATACCAATCGCTTTTTTACTTCTTCTATATTTCTGCCAAATTTTTGATACAAAGAAAATGCAGCCGACAAACCGTGTGCTTCATTTAAGTGGTATACTTCGGGAGTGTAGCCAATTTCATCGAGCAGTTTTACCCCACCTTTTCCAAGCAAAATAAATTGCGCCACTTTTGTAGCCACATTCGCATCGTACAGGCGGTGTGTAATTGTTTGAGAGATGTAGTCGTTCTCGGGTATATCGGTTGTCATTAAAAACAACGGCGCGGAATTAAAAGTAAGTGGTGGCAGGTACATTACCTTCACCCAAACCGGGTGCTCGTGTATGGTAATTTCAAACTTTATATTCGTGTCAACCAAAAAGCTATAAATTTTTTCCATCCAGGTAACCTGTAAGGTTTGATCCTGGTTGCGTGCCTGGTCGTAATAACCATATTTCCACAAAATGCCTACGCCAATTAAATTCTGACGCAACTCAAAAGCGCTGCGTAGATGTGAGCCTGATAAAAATCCTAAACCGCCACTATAAATTTTTAATGGTTGATGAATGGCAAATTCCATTGAAAAATAAGCCACTTGTTTTTGATAGCGTTCGTCTATTGGGTACGGAACCTGAAACGATTTAAAATTCATTTGTTAGTTGTTTTAAAAAAAGCAAAATAAAGCTTTTCAAAATTAAAGTGTGAGAATTACACAAAGCCGGGGATTATTTCCGTTTAGTCTTCTTCGGCAACTTCGGTTTCGCTATTTTTTTACGTGGGTATGTTCCGGCAAACGCACAGTCAAGTCCGCGGTGATTGCCACAACCTTCTTCTTCTTTTAACGTAACAGCATTTGCAGTAAAAATAAATTGCAGCACACAGGGATCGCCCCCCTGGCGATAGACGGCAGTTGTAGATGAAGTAAAAAACAGTTCGCCTTTCAATTCACCAATGCATTCAGTATTTTCTTTTTCGAGATGCACAAATGCAAGCAACTGAGTGCTGGAGCGACCGTTGCGGATTGAGACGATGTTTCGGGAGCCTTTTACATAATCGCCGGCGTACTTATGTGTTTTAGAAAATGTGTCAATAGGATTAATCAGTTCAGCCTTTGAATCGTCAGGCATATCGGTCATGATCAGTGCAAACTGTTTCAAATCGGGAACGTAAGCATACACTTCCCTGCCTTCTAAACTTATATCGTTTGTTTGCCTGCGAATTGTGCTGCGGTTAATGCTGAACGATTTATCGATCGAGCTTACCTGCGTTGTGCTGCTATTTGCGTCGGGCACTAGAAAGGGGAAAGACGCGGCAAACACCCCTGCCTTATTGAAGACAAGAAGATACGCCGCCCGTTTACTTCCGCTTGCTGCTTTTACAACGAGATACGTTTCTTCTTTGGAAGTGAGCCTTGCTAATGGAGTGTATTTGATTTTAGCGTTTTCGGCAAATACCTTTCTCTTTATACTGTCAGTGATAAAAGTGGCGAAGAGTGGCTCCCTGAGCGCAGTGGTATCGGAGGGTTTTAGTAAACCGGTATCACTCACCATGTAAGGCAATTGTTTGCTTTCAAATTTTTTAGAAAAGGTTTCAAAATTAAATCCTGTCTCTTCGGTGTTTTGAGCCGTATTATTTCCGCATGCTGATGCAAAAAAAGCCATCGCAATAAAACCAACCCTTCGCATAATTTTTATTTGCTGTAAAATAAGGTAAATCCCAGCATTTGATGGTGTGAGCGACATTGAAATGGCCATTTGCACGAGTACGTGAGTAGATATTCAGCCAGCCCGTCAGTAAAAGTTCGAGGCTTCGCGAAAAATGAGCCTAGCAAAAAAGGAGGCATGGGAGGTGTTGAATTTTTTTTTAGCTTCGTCTAAATTTTAAATTAGGCGACTTGAATTATTCAACCAGTGAGGAGAACTACCTTAAAACAATTTTTCGCCTCCAGGAAACTGAAGCTGTGGTTACCACCAACCGCTTAGCCGATGCATTAAAAACAAAGCCGGCGTCGGTAACCGACATGATGAAGAAACTGAACGCAAAAAAGTTGCTGCACTATAAACCTTACTATGGTTTTAGTTTAACCCCGGCAGGCACTAAAATTGCCCTCAGTGTTATTCGGCGCCACCGTTTATGGGAATATTTTTTAGCTGAAAAACTTCATTTTGGCTGGGATGAAGTACATGGTATGGCGGAGCAGTTAGAGCACATTCAGCATAAAAAATTAATTGACCGGCTGGATGAATTTTTAGGCCGCCCGGCATTTGACCCGCACGGCGATCCTATACCAGCGAGCAATGGAAAAATAAAAACGCTTCAAAAAACATCGCTGGCACAAATGCCACTGAACCAGTATGGATCGGTGTGCCAGGTTACCAATCAGTCGGCCGAAATGCTTGAATTATTACAGCATAAAAAAATTGGCATTGGCACCCGCCTCGCTGTAAAAAAACATTTTCATTTTGACCAGTCGCTCGAAATAAAAATGAAACAAACCACAATTACTTTGAGCCAGGAATTGGCCAACAATATTTTTATAAACTATGAAACAAAAATTTAGTGATGCATCGTTGAGTGAAGTGCACGGAAGTGTTGACACAACAAAAGCGAGTAAACCGGGCTGGCGGAGAATACTTTCTTTTTTTGGGCCAGCGTACCTGGTTAGTGTTGGTTATATGGATCCCGGCAACTGGGCTACCGACCTGGCAGGTGGCAGCCAGTTTGGATATAAGTTGTTATGGGTTTTGCTGATGAGTAATTTAATGGCCCTGCTGCTGCAGAGTTTGTCGGCCAGGTTAGGTATCGTTCGCGGCCGCGACCTTGCGCAAGCCAATCGGGAAACCTATCCAAGAGGAATAAATTTTTGTTTGTACATACTTGCCGAAGTGGCTATTGCGGCAACCGACCTGGCAGAGGTTTTAGGTATGGCAATCGGTATTCAATTATTAACGGGCATGCCATTACTCTGGGCGGTTTCCATCACCGTACTCGATACATTTTTATTGTTGCTGCTACAACGCTTAGGCATGCGTAAAATGGAAGCCTTCATTATTGCGCTTGTTGCCATCATTGGCATTTCGTTTCTCATTCAAATTTTGATTGCGCAACCCAACCTGGCCGAGGTAGCCACCGGGTTAGTTCCATCTATTCCAAATAATACGGCTTTGTATTTAGCCATTGGTATTATTGGCGCTACGGTAATGCCACACAATATTTATTTACACTCGGCCCTGGTGCAAACCCGCAAAATAAAGCGGGATGATGCCGGCATTAAAAGAGCATTAAAACTCAATTTTATTGACAGCGCTGTTGCGCTCAATCTAGCTTTTTTTGTAAATGCAGCCATACTTGTTTTGGCAGCTACCGTATTTTTTAAAACCGGAAGAACCGATGTGGCGGAAATTAAAACGGCACATGAATTACTGCAGCCAATGCTGGGATCAAGCCTTGCTCCCATACTTTTTGCAGTAGCGTTAATTGCTTCGGGGCAAAGCAGTACCATCACGGGTACACTAGCCGGGCAAATTGTAATGGAAGGTTATCTGCGCATTCGCATCAACCCGTGGATGCGGCGGCTGCTAACGCGGCTGGTGGCCATTACTCCCGCGGTAATTGTTATTGTAATAAATGGCGAGAACAATATTGACAGCCTGCTGGTGTTAAGCCAGGTAATATTGAGTCTGCAACTAGGCTTTGCCGTTATACCGCTGATTCATTTTGTGAGTGATAAAAAAACGATGGGCAAGTATGCCATTAAACCTTTTATTCAATTTTTGGCCTGGCTTATTACCGCTGTGCTCGTGTATTTAAATTTGAGAATGGTAATTGGGCAGGCAGGTGAGTACTTTAGCACAAGCGATGATATTTTTTGGAAGGTAGTAATTGTAACGGGCGGCCTTTTATTTATTGTCTTGCTGATTACCTCCATTGTTTACCCGCTGCTCAACAAAAAACCAAAAAATATTTCGGTAGAGGTGCACCATCAAATAGCAGGCCTGCAAAGCGATATGCCAATACCCACTTACAAAAGAATCGCAGTTGCCCTCGACTTCTCAACCCGAGATCTGCAATTGCTCACCCATGCATTGGGTCAGTCGAATGCCGACACGAGAATAATTATTTTACACATTGTAGAAAGTGCGCCGTCGAAAATTTTGCGACAGGAAACTGACGATTATGAAACCCGGCACGACCAGGAAAAATTAGATGGCTATGTGGCGTGGCTGAAAGGCAAGGGGGTAGAGGCTGAGAGCATGTTGGGATTTAGCAATCGTAACAAAGAAATTCCGCGGTTAGTAAAAGAATCGGGAGCCGACTTGCTGGTAATTGGTGCGCATGGGCACAGCGGCATTAAAGATTATTTGTACGGGGAAACAATTAATTCGGTGCGCCATCAATTAAAAATTCCGGTGTTGATTGTGACAGCCCCCTAATCCCAATGTCATTTAGTTAAGGTTCTATCATAAATTGCCCGGCTCTTCAGAGCCGGGTTTACTTGTAAACATGATTTTCGGCTTTAGCCAAAGTGTATGGTTGGCCTTGGGCTGAAGCCCATAATAATCATTAATTCTTCATCCCCGCCATAAATGGCGGGGCAATTAAAATTGAGTTGCTTAACTCAATTGACGATGCCTTAAGTTCTTCAGGACAAACTTGCCAACGCACAGCAAAGGTTTATTTGAAATTTCCTTCTTTGTCCGGCCAAACACTTTATCAACAGCTCTTTTTTACAATAAACTGATATCTTTTGCTGCATGCAAAAATCAATAACCGACAATGCAGAACATAAAAAAAAGCGCAGTTACAAGACTGCGCTTTTTATTTCGAAGTAATTATTTTATCAGTTACAACCCAACACTTCGCAGAGTTTCTTTTCCAGGTCTTCGCCGCGTAAATCTTTGGCTACAATTTTTCCATCGGGCCCAATCAAAAAGTTTTGCGGAATGCTTTCTACCCGGTAAAGCTTGGCCACGCTATTGCTCCAGGATTGAAGATCGCTTAGGTTTGTCCAGGTCAATTTATCTTTTTCAATGGCTTTTATCCATGGATCTTTTGCCTGGTCGAGCGATATACCAAGCACTGTAAAATTTTTATCCTTGAATTTGTTGTACACCTTTACCACGTTTGGATTTTCGATGCGGCAGGGCCGGCACCAACTGGCCCAAAAATCAACCAATACATACTTGCCTTTGAAGGACGATAGCGTGACGTCCTTACCCTCGGTATCCGCCTGTGTAAAATCCATTGCGTCGGAACCAATCGCACCAATTTTACTTTGAGCGATAAATTCTTTCAGGCTTTTACCGATGTTGGAGTTGCGCACATTTTCGGCAAGGCCGTTGTAGTAACTCTCTAACTTCAGCGGATCTGAGTTAAGCTTGGCGGTTACATAAATTACAAATGGCGATACGAAGGAAGAAGATTTTTTTGTTACGAATGCTTCCACCTCGTTGTTCACTCTCCTAACAACCGAATCGTATTGAAACATCAGTTGTTCTTTCTTTTTTTCGCTGCCGGCCTGGTTCATTTGGGCGGAGATTGCATTTATTTCGCCAATCAGTGGATTGAATGTTTTTTGAAATTCATCAAAATCTTTTTGAGAAGAAGAACCTTCAATTTTAATATTCCGGAAATCTTTTTTTGTGCCGCTAATTTTAATGGGCTTGTTCTCCAGATAAATGTAATGGGGTTGTTCCGTGCCAATTACTATCCAGTACAAGGCAGGTTCGGGTACCGAGCCGGAAAGCGTAATAGCACCGTTGCTTATTGTGCCCGTAGCAATGGCCTGCTGAGCATCTTGTGTCGAGGTTATTTTAACCGTTCCGTCGGGTATGCCGGTGATAGTGCCGGTGATGGTGAAACCTTTTGTTTGCGCCATAGCAAGCGTCGGAATAAGCAAGAGGCTGAGGATTAATTTTTTCATTTTTTATTTTGATTGATGTCTTTTTTCCAACACTTCAATTACATCGGATAAAGTACAGTTTTTCGCTTGCAATAATATCAAATAATGAAACAAAAGATCGGCGGCCTCGCCCAAAAATAACTGTTGGTTAACGTCTTTTGCTTCTATCACCAACTCCACTGCTTCCTCTCCTACTTTCTGCGCAATTTTATTGATGCCTTTTTCAAAAAGCTGTTGCACATAAGAAGTAGTATCCTCACTGGTTCGGCGGAGCCTGATGATGTCTTCGAGGTAATACAAAAAATCTTGTTTGTGATTTCTTTCGCTCCAGCAGGTATCGGCACCGGTATGACACACCGGGCCGTCGGGCTGGGCCTTCACTAAAATACTATCCTTATCACAGTCGAGCAATACCTGTTTCACCCGCAAAAAATTTCCACTCTCCTCCCCTTTTGTCCAAAGTCTTTTTTTTGTACGACTAAAAAAAGTTACCAGGCCTGTTTCCTCGGTTTGAACAAATGCTGCCTGGTTCATAAACCCAAGCATCAGCACTTTTTGTGTTGTAAAATCCTGAACGATTGCAGGGGCTAAACCATCGGTGTATTTTTCAAAATCAACTTTCATTGGGGCGAAGGTATTTTATTAAAAAGAAGTGGGCAAGGAACACAAGAGTAAAGATGCAAGGATGCAAGATTTTGAAAAGCAGTAAAGGCATACCAGCCCATGCCGACGATTGAATTTAGTTACAGAAGCAATGTTGTCGCTAACCTATTCATACAAATGTTGAAATGCACGAGCTATAGCACCGTAGGCGTATTTAGCAATTGCTTTTTCGGAAATACGCGTGGTATCAAAAGAACTGTATTGATTGTACATGTTTCTCATTGCATTAAGCAACGCAGCGGTATCATTTGGTGGAATTAATAACCCATCGGTTGTTGACAGCATCTCAGGTACACCGCCTACCTCTGTTGCAATTACCGGCAACCCGCAACACAGTGCCTCGCTTATTACGCAGGGAGCATTTTCTATGTTGGAGTTTAAAACAAAACAATTCGCCAATTGCATTTCCTTAGCTACATCGGCATAGCCAATTTCGCCGCGAAAAAAAACAGAAGTATTTAATAATCCCACACCATCTGCATAGCTTGAATACTCATTGTTTCTGTTGCCAACAAAAACCATTTGGGCAACCACCCCGCTTTTTATTAGTTGCGCAAACGCATCAATTATGCCGGCTACATTTTTTAACGCCACCATATTAGAAACGTGAATGAAGGTGAACACACTGTATTTTTCTTTGCCCAAAAAAAATAAACTGGTGTCAACAACGTTCGGCATTACCACGAAGGGCTTTTCAATTATCATTTCCCTTATTCCGTTACCCACATAATTGCTTACAGAAATCAGTTTATCGGCCTGGCCAATTATGTTTTTAATTCCAGTTTGCACGTAGCCTGCCTGTTGATGAAAATGACCTTCGGCAACCCGGTTGTAAATGCCCCAATGCTCGGTAACTATGAATGGCAGCCGGTATTTTTTTTTCAGCCACAGTGCCACAAGGCCAGCCTTCCAGGGAACATGTACATGCACCACATCCGGCTTTCCATTGGTTTTTATGTAACTGTCAACTGCCGTGTAAAACAGTTTTTTCCAACGCAAATGTTTGAGCATCTTACCCAAAAAAACAGGCTGCTTAAAATAAATAATTTGTTCCGTGAGGCCGGTAACTTTTTTTATTTCTTCGCCGGCATGTAGCGCATCATTTATCACCGTTACAAAAATTACATGCACGTCGTGATAAATAGCCGCGGCCCTGGCATGGCGTTGTATAAAATCGCCATCGTAAAAATCGTTCCGGTTGGGATACCAGCTTACCAACCAAAGAATTTTTTTTCGGTGCATTGTTGTGGGGCAAATCTCTACTTTATTCTTAATTTGGCCGTTACAACTTATGCCGCTTCTAAAAAAAAATCTTACTTCCGAACTCACTACCGGCTTTGGCGAAAAAAGCACACAAAGCGGTGGCCGTTTTTTTCGTAAAGACGGAAAGGCGAATGTGAGAAAAAAAGGACTAAAATTTCTCGACCAGTTTAGCTGGTACCACACCATGCTTTCGCTGCCGCAATGGAAATTCTGGTTCTGGCTTTTGTTTGTGTATTTCTCACTGAATGTAGTATTTGCGTTTGTATACTTTGCTATTGGCATTGAGCACTTAGCCGGCATTGAAAAAAAAGGTGGCATCAACGATTTTATTGAAACATTTTTTTTCTCGGCGCAAACATTTACCACGGTGGGTTACGGAAGAATTAGCCCCGTTGGTGTGTTAACCAGCAGCATTGCCTCGCTGCAGGCATTCATGGGGGTACTGTCGTTTGCGCTTGCAAGCGGTTTGTTTTATGGACGATTTTCGAGACCGAGGTCGTTTTTAAAGTTTAGCGATATTGCCGTTATTGCTCCCTTCAAAGATGGCCGGGCATTAATGTTTAGGACCGTGCCGTATAAAAATAATCACCTGCTTGACGGGGAAGTAAAAATTACACTTGCCATAAAATCGAAAGAAGGGAAGAATGAATTTTATTCGCTGCCGCTCGAAATAAGTAAAATAAATATTCTTGCCCTCAACTGGACAATTGTACATGCCATAGACGAAGCCAGTGCCATGTACGGCCTCACCGAAAACGATTTGAAAGAAGGTCGCGCAGAGGTGATGGTTTTTTTGAAAGCATTTGATGAAGTTTTTTCAAACACGGTTGTTGCCCGTACATCGTATACCTGGAACGAAATTGTTTATGGCGCAAAGTTTAAGCCCATGTTTAACCCAAACACGCAAGGAGATACAACGGTTTTACACATCGAGCTGCTCAATGAAATTGAAATGGTTGAATTGCCGGAGCTTACGATGGCAGTATCTGGATAAATTCCCGTTTTTTGATGTAGTACAAAAATAAAAAGTAAAAAATAGGTGCAAAGGCAATCAGCTGAAGAACCCACAACCCCGAGGTGGAACCAATGGGATAAACGAGCAGGCAAATGAGGGCCCCAATAATCAACTGATCGTTATCAATACCGCAAACAATTTTAAAACAATTGGTATGCCGGTGCTTGTAGGCTATTTCAATTGGATTTGTAATATGAAAGCCATCGGTTACTACGATTTTTGAAGGGTTGGTGGGTATGGAAATTTCGATCGGTTTGTTTTTTACCAGCGAATAAATATCTGTGCCATTTACAACTATCCGAACACGGAGGAACCGCAATAACAACTGGTTTTTTTGTACTACCACAATCCGGTATGCAGGTTTATTCTTGATGTTTTAAGGCTTTAATAATCTGTATAAAATCCTGTGCCACCAGCGATGCGCCGCCCACTAAACCTCCATCCACATCGGGGCAGTTAAAAAGCTCGGCGGCATTGCCCGCCTTTACGCTGCCACCATACAAAATGGGTATTTCATTTGCCACCTCATCGTTGAATTTTCCAGCAATTACAGAACGTAAATTGCGGTGCATTTCTTGTGCTTGCTCAGTGGAAGCGGTTTTACCGGTACCGATGGCCCAAATAGGTTCATAGGCAATTACAATGGTTTTTACCTGCTCTGCCTTAAGATGAAAAAGTGATTGCTGTAATTGTTGTTGCACGTAATCGTTCTGTCCATCCGCTTCGCGGATGGATAAGGCCTCGCCGCAGCAAAAAATTGGTGTAATGGAATGTTGCAAACAGATGTCTACTTTCTCAGCAAGCAGCTGGTTGGTTTCGGCAAAATACTCCCGCCGTTCGCTATGGCCAACAACGCAGTAGGTAATGGACATTGACTGTAACATTTCGACCGACACCTCGCCGGTATAAGCTCCACTTTTTTTATTACTACAGTTTTGCGCTGCCACAAAACAATTTCTAAACCCCGCCAGTTTTTGTGTTGCCATGGTTAAGTACGGGAAAGGCACTGCAATTACTGCTTCGTGGTTTTGCGCCAATTGAATGTCGCCTTCAAAAATTTCGTTTAACAATTCTTCGCCCTGTTGCAGGGTTAAATTCATTTTCCAGGTGGCGGCCGCTATTTGTTTACGCATAAAATTTTAATGGGCTAATGTACCAATGTGCTAATGCGCTATTGCATGCTTTGTTCAATAGTATTACTGAAAGTACAAGAGGGCGACGCAACAGAAGTATAATAGTAGTACTGAAGCTGGCGACAAAAAACTTTCTTTTCAGTAATTAGCACGTTAGCTAATTAGCAAATCAGCTAATTGATTAATAGTGTTCAAAGATATGTTGCAGGATAATCTTTTCGTTGCTGGTTATTTCCTGGTGTTTTAATTGTTTCCAGTTGTTGATGTGTACGAAACCTTTTTCTAAACTATAGCGTTCAATACCATCACTGCCCCAGGAAAAAGACGGAATGTATTTTGGCGTTAAGCCGTTGCCGAATACATTGCAGCAAGCGCCTATCACCGTGCCGGTGTTGATAGAAGTATTGATTGCTGTGCGGGAATAATCACCCATAAAAACGCCGCATTTTGGGCCTGCGTTTTTTGGCCCGTTGGGTGTGTAAACCACAACATCGGAAGCATTGTTTTTTAGGTTTGAATTAGAAGTGCCTGCACCCAGGTTGCACCACTCGCCAATAACCGAATCGCCGAGGTAACCATCGTGCGCCTTGTTGGAAAAGCCAAACATTACCGAGTTTTTTATTTCTCCACCGGCCGTACAATATGGGCCAATGGTTGTGCCGCCATAAATTTTCGCACCCATTTTTACCACCGCTCCTTCGCCAATACTTAAAGGGCCACGCAACAGACTGCCCTCCATGATTGTAGCGTTCTTACCAATATAAACCGGCCCTTCGTTAGTGTTGACAATGCAATGCTCCATTGCAACACCTTCTTCAACAAACAGGTTGTTTCCTAATATACCGTTTGTGGCCGAGGGCTTTTTTGATTTTCGTTTCCGGGTAACCAAATCAAAATCCTGCTCAATGGCCCAGGCGTTGAATGCAAAAATTTGCCAGGGAAACTGTAACTCCTTCACTTCATCAGTAAATGAAATTGACTTGTTGATTTTTACATTGTGCCTGCTGATCACTTCCTGGTTCGATACACAGTAAATCAAACTTTCTTTTCCCGGAACGGAAATACACTCACCATGGTCGAGCTTTTTTACTTTTTTGATAAGTGCCGCTGTTGGCAGAATGTTTCCGTGAATGATGTAAACCGTATCATCGGCAATGTCTTCAATGTTGAATGAGCGGCTGAGATCTTTATAGTCATCCTCAAATTTATCAAAGGAAGGCAGGCCCAAGGCCTCCTCCCATTTTTCCCGTATGGTAAGTATGCCCACCCTTATATCCTGAATTTGGCGGGTGAGTGTAAAAGGAAACAGGCTTTCGGGGCTGCAAAATTCTTCGGTAAAAACAATTTTATTCATGGAGGTGGTGAGTGAGAACGAGATAAAAAGATGATAGACAGAAGACATGAGGCACAAGGCACAAGGCACTTAATTCTTCTTACCAGTAAAAATAAAAAAACCCCCCAGATAAAATCGGAGGGGAAAAAAATAGTCGGTTGACTAAAAAAAAATTATTTCTTGGCGTACTTCTTTTTAAACTTATCGATACGGCCCGCGGTATCAACCAGCACATTCTTACCAGTAAAAAACGGGTGAGAGGTTGATGAAATTTCCAGCTTAACCAACGGGTATTCGTTGCCATCTTCCCACTTTACAGATTCTTTTGTAGCGGCGGTTGAGCGGCTTAAAAAACTCTCTCCGTTACTCATGTCCTTGAACACTACGTTACGGTAATTTGTGGGGTGAAGACCTTTTTTCATGATGATTGAGTTTATACTTCGGGATTGTTATTTCAAATAATTGAGGCGCAAATGTAGGGGATCGGCTTCAACTTTCGGCCTAAATTTTAGAGAAAGTTTGTTAAGCGGGGGTGAAGAAGTGGAGTGGTGAATGGTGAGTGGTCAGTCCTTGCCCGACTACATCGTTGGCAGCGAATCCTTTTCCCACCTTATTTTGTTCCAAAAATGCCTTTCAAAGTTTCCGCTTGAAATAGTCAAACTAGATAGGGTGACTTGATGGCTAGTGGATATGATTTCCCATTTAATAATGGGACTCCAAGGCAATCTGGTGCTTGTTGAATACTCAATTACATCTTTGATTTCACTGAATCTCATTTTAAACAATGTACCACCCTGAGTTATTTGAATCTCTTTGTCAACTATGCCCACTCCAATTACCAACAATTTGGTCTGTTTGGCTATTGGCAGATGATTAAAGAACAGAAAGACAAACACACCAAGTACACATATCATTAAACCCGTCCACACTACTACTTCAACCACTGTAATTTGTGGGACACTCTTATACCTAGAAAAGAATGCAACGAGAATGTCCGTGGAAAAAGTTGCTGGCATCAGCCACAGATTAAATATCCGGGCTTTGTCAAGCTCATATCTCATTTCGGTCGCTCGTAATTTTTGAATGTTTGTTGACATTAGTTACGATAAATAGCTGACAACGGAAAGCCGCGACTGATGGCTGACGGCTGGAGTCTCCCCTTTCAACTCCTCATATTCTCATGCTGCAACGGAATGCCTAACTCCCAGGTTTTAGCCGCCTGAATCACTTCCTGCAGGTCATCAATTTTTTTGCCGGTAACCCGCACAAGGTCGTCGTTTATAGAGGCCTGTACTTTCAGGCCGCTATCTTTTATTTGCTTTACAATCTTTTTGGCGTCTTCCTGCTTCAGACCATTACGCACCAGTACCTCCTGTTTCCAGGTCTTGCCACTTTGGTGGCCGGCTTTTGAATAATCGAAGGCTTCGGGGGCAATACCCTGTTTGTTCGACCGGCTGATGAGCGCATCAATCAGCTGGCGCATCTTCATTTCATCGTCGGTTTCCAATGAAATTTTAAATTCTTTTTTGTTGAGGTCAATTACCACGTGGGAATCTTTAAAATCGAATCGGTTGGTAATTTCTTTGCTGGTAACATTCACGGCATTTTCCAAAGCCTGAGCGTCAACCTTGCTTACAATGTCGAATGAAGGCATGTTTAAAAGTTTGTTGTACGAAGATAAAGGGAGTTTTAAGTTTTATGTCTTGAGTTTTGGGCCCCGCCAAAATGTACTTCAAGCAATGGGTTACGAAGCCCACTAAAATAAACCGTACGATATTTTCTTTGCCGGTATGAATGGTCTTAAGTAAACTGTGTCTCTGTTGGTGTTCTTCATCCAAAGTTTTATGTCCTCCATTTCATTCGTTGCAAACTGTGATTTGTGGCACTGCATAGCTGATTCAGCATCTGCATTATTTTGTTTACTGCATTTAATACGCATAGTGAGATATTCTTTTTTTACTGGTTTCCATAAGTCAAACATTCGTTTCACCCAGGTTTTAAAAGCAGGTGTCTGTTTCCAGTTCTCCGTTTCAATGCCTGTATAGTATAACTGTTGCGGCTTTACATATTCACCCGATTGAAATAGTTCGGTAACAACGGCATGAACGGTACGATGATCCATATGTCCATACCCTCCATCGGGGCCCCAGGTAATGAACACGTCGGGCTGATACGACTTGAAAACACTATCCAACTTTTCACGCAGCGGTTTTCCGGTAAAATCTTTTGCTAAACTGCCGTCTCCAAGACCAAGCAACACCGGTGGTCTGATGCCTAATGCTTTGCATGCACAATTTGCCTCTTCGGCCCTTGCCATAGCTAAAGTATCACCGGCAGGAATCTTTGCATGTTTCGCAACACCCAATTCTCCTTTAGTAGCAATTACAAGAAATACTGTGTGCCCTTCGCTTGCATATTTTGTGAGCAACGGACTTACGTTGGAGACTGCTTCGTCATCGGGGTGGGCAAAAATTGCCATGATTACTTTCTTATCTTTTTGTTCTGTCTTTTGTGCTGAGGTAGAGAATGAAGCAAGACAAAATAAGCAGATCGAAATACAATTGCTGAAGACCATTCCATAAAGTTTAAGTGAATAGGGCAGCATTTGCTTTTTAGTGTATCAGGTTTATCTACGCTGCAGCCTTATAGCTACGCTAAGCTAACATAATTCCCTTCCATTTTATTTCACGCACATCCCGGGACTTTGGAAGGCAGGCAATACAGAAAAATTCTTCGCGGCTCCGGTTCTCTGCATGAAAAAAAGAGGCCCCTCTGGAAAGAGGGGCCGTCTGCACATGAGAAAAATGAAAAAACTTTTATTGATTGCCCTGCCCGGCACGGCCTTGCTCATCTTCGGAGCTGCCTGCGCGGCGGCGTGGCTGGTTATTCTGACCGTTGCCGCCAAACCTCCAGGTAAAGGTTGCTGTCACCTGGCGTATGTCGGGTCTTATAGAATAATCGGCATCAGTAAGCCCGTATTTATTTAAACCTCTGAACACCTGCCAGGCAAATGGGTCACGTACATTCAGGCGTATCGTTCCCTTGGTTTTCATGATTTGTTTTTGCAAACCAAATCCCATTTGATAAACCGGTTCGGCAATAGAAAGATTATTTAGACCCTTGTGCCGGTAAAAGCCACTCAGTTCGGCAGTAAACCCTTTGGCAATTGTAAAGTTGTTGGTGACATTTATGCTGAACGAGGTGAAGGCCACATCCACCGCAAATGTGTCAACCATACCTTTAAACCGGTTATTAAAAACGTTGGTGAAAATGTTGGTATTCCACCATTTTGCAATTGTAACCGGCGTGGTAAGCGCAATGCCTATGTTACGAAAACTGGCAACATTGTCAACCGTGAGAAATCGTATTTTACTAAAGCCCGACTCGGGTTTTACTATTTGAGAAATTACATTATCGGTGTGGTTGTAGTTAAGGGTTGTAATAAACTTTCCTTTAAAGGCATGTGTTAGCTCAACGTTATGTGTAAGCTGGGGTTTAAGGTAAATATTTCCCTTACGGTACGAAAGTGTGTCGAGGAAAAAGATAAACGGATTCAAGTCCTGGTAGTTGGGCCTTGTAATTCTTCGCCCATAATTCACTGTAAATGTATTTTTATCGCTAAGAGCGTAGCTTACAAAAGCCGTAGGGAAAAAATTAGTGGTGTCTCTTCTAAACTTTGTATTGCTGATGATCTGATGCCCCTCGCCAATAGTGTTCTCAACACGTAACCCACCCTGTACAGTCCATTTTTTTATTTTCTTATTGTAGGTAACATAACCCGCATTAATGTTTTCCTTGTAGATAAAATGGTTGGAACGAATGTTATCCCTTTCCCAGGTTTGTTCATCAAACGATCGCTCGTAATCAACCAGGTTATCATTATTTACATAACTGATTTTTACACCTGCTTCAAACCTTCCGTCTTTTACAGGCATTACAAAATCCGTTTTGAAAGAATAGATATCTATCTCCGATGGCAGGTTACCCTTTAAAAGTGTACGGCCGGTACTTCGAAGGTTTCCGTCATAATAGTTTGTTGTCAGCACCATGTCGGTTTCCGAACTGTATTTTACATAATCAAAGTCCATGGTCAGCTCCTTGCCTGTACTGTCGAAGTTGTGTTTCCAGTTTACGTTCCCGGTAAAATTTTTGAAGCTGAAATTATTATCAGTAAAGGACACAAGACGGTTTTCCAATTGCCCGTTTGTAGAAAGTAAATCGGCAACGGTTGTTGGCCTTGGCCTGCCTAAAAAGGTAAACCCACTCACTACTACGCCAAAAACATTTTTCTTATTGGCAAAAACATCAAGTCCCAGTTTCAGTGTGTGGTTATCGCCCCGAAAAATAAATCTCGTATCGGTTGTTCCATAGCCCGTAAGTTCTTTATCGTTATTCAAAAAACGTGTATCGAAGTGCATGGTATTTCTGCCCCTGAAAAAATTTGGATTATAATTTCCAAAAAAATTGATTTTGTTTTTCCGGTAATTGAAATTGATGCTGTTTTGCGATTTTGGAATGAAAAGCGTTTTGCCATCAAGGTTGTAAATACTGGTGGTAGCGCCGATCATTACACTGCCGTTAAAACCCGCAGCCCTACCCTTTTTTGTTTTGATATTGATAATCCCCGAGTTGCCCGCTGCATCAAATTTCGAGGAGGGGTTGGTCATTATTTCAATCTGATCGAGTGCGGATGCAGGTGTGTTGCGCAAAAGATTGGTGAGATCGGCGGGTGATAAAAATGTTTGCTTGCCATCCATCATTACTATTACCCCTTCTTTACCACGAAGGCTTATAAAACCATCATGACTTACCATTATGCCCGGCGACTTTTCCAGTATGTCCAGGGCCGTTGCGGCTGCACTTGTAGGCGATGCGTCAACGTTTACAACCGTGCGGTCAATTTTGGTTTCTACAAAAGGCTTTTGAGCTGTTACGGTTACGCCACCCAGGTCTTTATTTGACTGGTCGAGAGATATTGACTCCAGTAGAACATCTCCCTCCTGTACCTCAAATTTTTTAGAGTAAAGTTTTTTATAACCAACAGCGCTGACCGAAACAAAATAACCACCACTCTTTATCTGAAAAAATTCAAACAAACCTTCATTATTGGCAACGGCGGTTTTCACCAGCAACGAGTCTTTGCTATTTAGCAACGATACAGTTGCTCCTGAAATTTGTTTACCACTGCCCTCTTTCACCACTCCTGAAATTTTATTCCCGGGCTGGGCGAATGCCACTGAGACGTTGATAGAAAAAAGCAGCAGTAAGAAAATTTGTTTCATAAAAGTTGGTCTGATTTATCAAGGCAAAGATTTGTCATTACTTATGGGCTGCTTACGTAAATGTGACAGACATGCTTATTTACATTTTGAAGGGAAAGATTTTCGTGTCAATACACAAACGGTTTATAAAAGCTATAAAATGGAGCAGTTGTGAAGGCCGTTAACAAGTCACAAAACTTCCTGTATGCAGGAAGCTTTGTGATTGAGTTTATACTTAGTTAGAATTTCCTCCTCCCACACGATTTTGTTCGTCGGCCGCACTGCTTGCCTTTTTGCGTTGGTTACTTACTTTTCCTTTGCTGAAGCGGTAGGTAAATCCAACACTCGCGGCGCGGTTGTCGTTCATGTTTTGAAAGGTTGCATCCACATCGCCATACTTACTCTCGCCTCTAAAGTTTTGCGAGGCCAACACATCCCGCAGGGTAAAACGCAGAGTTCCTTTTCCTTTCATAACCTGCTGGCTAAAGCCAAGTGAAAACATGCCCATTGATTTTATTTTCATTACACCTTCAATCCCGGTAGTGCGGTACCAGCCGTTGATTTCGGCTGAAGATGTTTTCCCTAACTTAAAACTTTGCGAGCCGTTAAACATTATGGTGGTTGCACTGATATTGATTGGAGCGTTGTTTACCAGGCCTGTAAAATTGTTGGCAAAAACATTTACATACAGGTTGCTCGTCCACCATTTTGTAAGGGGCATGTTGGCACTTACCGACACACCATACTGACGCTGGCTGGCAATGTTCGCCTGCTTAATGTACGCTTCCGATCTTTCAGTGTTCTGCTCAATTACCTGCTGAATAATATTGTTGGTGGTGGTGTAATTAAATGTGGTGGTTAAAAAATTATTGTGTGTGTGGCTCAACTCAATGTTATGGCTGAATTGTGGTTTCAAATCGGGGTTGCCTTGCTCATAGGTATATCTGTCAATGAACTCAATAAAAGGGTTCAGGCTTTCGTAGTTTGGCCGGCGTATGCGGCGACCATAATTCAACACAAAACTTTCTTTTTCGCTGGCTTTGTATTGCAGGTAAGCCGTTGGAAACAATTGCACATAGTTGTTTTTGAAAGTAGTATCAAAGGGAAGAAACTGGTTTACACTGCTGGCATACCTGAAACCTACAGAATTGCCGGTTGCATTGGTGTGCTCTAACCTTAAGCCCAATTGCGCATTCCATTTTTTTGACAATGGGCCCGATAAATTCACGTATGCCGCGTTAATATTTTCTTCGTAGATAAAATGGTTGCTGCGTCCGCGGTCTCGTACTATTGTACCCTTATTTGCTGTATCATAAATGGCGTTGTTATCGGTTCGCACCAGGGCCGATTTGATACCTGCTTCAAAGCGTGTGTTGTTTTTTAGTGGCTGCATGTAGTCAACTTTGCCGCTCCATATTTTTATGTTTTGAGGCGTAGCACCGTAAAGGGTATCCGCACCTGTAAAAACATTAGCAGCATTGTAATAATTATTGCGCAGGGTAAGGTTTGTATTACCATCGTATACTACATAATCCACATCGGCAGTTAGTTCTTTGCCGGTGCTGTCAATCAACCTGCGGAAATTAAAATTGGTGCTCAGGTTTTTAAAACTTTCGTTATTGCGTGAGTTGCTGCGGGTGAAATCATTAATGCTCCCGTTTTTTACATTATTGATCACAGTGTTTCCTTCAAAGGATGAAGGACCAGAGTAACCTGAAACCACCGCACCGAAGGTTGTTTTGGCGTTTACGGAATAATCAACACCTACCTTACCGTTGAATCCACTTCTTTCGTTAAACAAATTTGCTACCTGCTCAAAACGATTCACAACCTGCTTAGTGTTATTGTCCAAAAAGTTTCTTTGAATACTGAGTTCCTGGGTACGGCGACCGTAATTATGGCTAAAGTTGCTGAAGAGGTTTACTTTGTTGTGCCGGTAATTTAAACTGGCGTTTTCATTCGTGCGCAAATGCAGTCCATATCCCAACACCGCACCCACCGAACCTGAGTAACCCATTTGTTTGTTCTTTTTTGTTTTGATGTTTATCACTCCGGCATTTCCAGCCGCATCGTATTTGGCGGGTGGGTTGGTCATGATTTCAATTTGATCGAGACCACTGCTTTGCATGGTGCGCAACAGGTTGGCTAAGTCGGCTGCTCCTAATTGAGTTGGTCTTCCATCAACCAAAACCATTACGCCTGCTTTTCCTTTCAAAGAAATGTTGCCGTCTTTATCAACTGAAATGCCCGGCGATTTCTCCAGCACTTCCAAAGCTGAGGTTCCGACGTTGGTTATTGAAGCATCTACATTTACGATGGTGCGATCAATACGCTGTTCAATCAGCGGCTTTTTGGCTGTAATGGTTACCCCGCTCATTGCTTTATCAACCGGAATTAGTTCGATAGTTTGTAAAACAACCGAGGCATTGCCTTCGGAAATTTCAAAAGCGGGGGAAAAACCTTTGTTATGACCCACGGCCGAAATGGAAACCATGTATTTGCCAAAGGCTATGTTGTCAAAAGAAAATTTTCCGGTTTTATCGGCCACCGTAAACTTTGCGGCCGAAGAATCTTTTACCCGTAAAAGTGCTATGGTAGCTGCTTCTATGGTTTTGGTGCTTCCGTCAATTACGGTGCCCGATACTTTGGTTGTGGTTTGCGCAAAGCCAGTTATTGTGGCCATTAAGATTGCAATAAGGGTTAAAGTCTGTTTCATTTTTATTTTTCTTTAGTACTTGTTGATAATTATTACACGCCAAAAGTAGGTACTATGTAATGCAAAGAACATTGTTTTCCATTGAACGGCACTATTTCTTGATAACCGGCAAACGGGATGACGGAGATATGACGATGCACTGAAGATTGGGTTACAGGTTTATAAGCCCAAAGTATAAGCGGCATTAACCTGTTACCATCGGCAATTAATTGGTACAGGAGAGGTAGGGTCTAAAAACTTCTTTCCCCGTAAATATGTTTTACACCATTTATATCATGCCTCCACATGCCGCCATATATAAAACGAAGTTTGTAAATGCAAACAGCACATCTCATTTATCTTGCAGCAAAAATTTTTGATGATAATTGATTATCGCTCTGATACAGTCACAAAACCTTCTCCGGCCATGCTGCAGGCAATGCTCCATGCGCCGGTTGGCGATGATGTATTTAGTGAGGACCCTTCGATTAACAAACTGGAAACCCTGGCTGCGGATTTGTTTGGAATGGAGGCAGCTTTGTTTTGTCCATCCGGTACCATGACCAACCAGATTGCCATTAAATGCCACACACAACCCGGCGATGAAGTGATTTGCGATACAACGGCGCATGTGTATCAATACGAGGGTGGAGGAATTGCTTTTAACTCGGGGGCCTCGGTAAAATTAATTGCGGGCGACAGGGGAAGGATGACTGCTGCTGAAGTTACCTCCGCCATCAATGCCGATGATGTGCACAAGGCCCGAACCTCTTTAGTATGCTTGGAAAATACATCGAACCGCGGGGGTGGAAGTTGTTACGAAATGACGGCCATTCATGAAATAAGACAGGTTTGTGATGAGCACAACTTGAAGTTCCACCTTGATGGCGCCAGGTTATTTAATGCCCTTGTAGCAACGGGGCAGGCAGCTATTGAGTATGGAAAAACCTTTCACTCCATATCTATATGCCTCAGTAAAAGTTTAGGCTGTCCTGTGGGCAGTTTATTGTTAGGCACTACCGGATTCATAAAAAAAGGAAGAAGGATTAGAAAAGTTTTTGGTGGCGGCATGAGGCAGGCCGGTTTTTTAGCCGCTGCTGGCATCTACGCACTCAATAATAATATTGAACGATTAAAAGATGACCACATTCACGCTACCAGGATTGCAGATGCCTTAACTCACAAAGGATTTGAGGTGATGCCCGTGGAAACCAATATCATTATTTTTTGGGTTGAGGCACCCTACACGGCGCAAACATTTGTGGCAAAGCTAAAAGAACAAAACATTCTTGGGTATGCCATTGGCCCCATGCAGGTGCGATTGGTTGTGCATTTAGATATTACAATTGAGATGGTTGATAAAACCATTGCAGCAATTGCAGAGTAATCATCTTGGCGGCTCCATTAACGCAGCATGCATCTTGAATCACACGCCGGAATTAATAAGGAGTAATTAAATCAATCAAAAAATCAAAACAATTAGCATGTTCCCCAAAATAAATCCAACGACCACCAAGGCCTGGCCACAATTACAGTCACATTCAGTGCAAATGAAAGAAGTACAGATAAGAGATCTTTTTCAACAGGATGCAGAGCGATACAAAAAAATGGCTTTTTGTTTTGGAGACATATTTGTTGATTTTTCAAAAAACAATACGAGCCCTGAAACAATTCAACTGTTGCTGCAATTAGCCAACGAGTGCAAATTAAAAGAAGCCGTGCAGGCAATGTTTGATGGCGACCTGATAAACGAAACTGAACACCGTGCCGTACTCCACACAGCCCTGCGCAATTTTTCGAACAAGCCCGTATACACCAACGGTTGCGACGTAATGCCCGATGTGCAAAACGTGCAACAGCAAATGAAAAGCTTTGCAGGCAAAATACACAGTGGCGAATGGAAAGGTTACAGCGGAAAAAAAATAAAATACATTGTAAACATCGGTATCGGAGGCAGCGATCTAGGGCCGTACATGGTAACCGAAGCATTAAAACCGTATTGGGTCGAGGGCATTCAATCGTATTTTGTTTCGAACGTTGATGCAACGCATATTGCGGAAACACTTAAAAAAGTGACAGCCGAAGAAACCCTTTTTCTCATTGCCTCAAAAACTTTTACCACCCAGGAAACAATGACCAATGCCCAAACCGCGAGAGATTGGTTTGTAGCAATAGCAAAAGAAGAAACACATATCCCAAAACATTTTGTTGCCCTTTCCACCAATGAAAAAGAGGTAGTAAAGTTTGGCATTGACAAACAAAACATGTTTCCTTTTTGGGATTGGGTGGGTGGCCGTTACTCGCTTTGGAGTGCTATTGGTTTATCTATTGCATTAACCATTGGCTACAAAAATTTTGAAGGGTTATTGAAAGGTGCACACGAAACCGATAATCATTTTGCAGAAAAAGAGTTTCATGAAAACATTCCGGTGTTAATGGCCCTTATCGGTATTTGGTACACCAATTTTTTTGGCGCCGCATCCGAGGTAATACTTCCGTACGATCAATACCTTCATCGTTTTGCTGCCTATTTTCAACAGGGAAATATGGAAAGTAATGGCAAGTATGTTGACCGCAACGGTGAGGAAGTTACCTATGCCACGGGGCCGGTTATTTGGGGCGAACCGGGTACCAACGGGCAGCATGCTTTCTACCAGCTTCTTCACCAGGGCACACAAATAATTCCAGCCGATTTTATAGCAGCCGCACAGTCGCACAACGCTATTGCCGATCATCACCAAAAATTACTTTCCAACTTTTTTGCGCAAACCCAGGCGCTAATGAATGGCAAAAGCGAAGAAGAAGTAGATGAAGAATTGCTAGCCTCCGGTAAAAACGAAGAAGAAATTGCAAGCCTGGCACCGTATAAAATTTTTGCGGGCAACAAACCAACCAATTCAATTTTAATTAAAAAGATAACGCCATTTACATTGGGGCAGCTCATCGCTTTGTACGAGCACAAAATTTTTGTACAAGGCGTTATCTGGAATATTTTTTCTTTTGATCAGTGGGGCGTTGAATTAGGGAAACAATTGGCAAATAAAATTTTGCCGCAATTGCAAAACAACGAACCCGTGCAGTCTCATGATGCTTCAACCAATGGGCTAATTAACGCCTACAAACAAATGAGAAATTAGTAGCTTTAATGAAACTTTCTGTTATGAAACCACTGCTGATAATGTTGTTGAGCGGTGTTGCTTTTTTCGGCACTGCGCAGGACAGGAGATACGATTTCAAAATACTAAAAGGATCCAACTTCAACATTAAGGACACGGTGGCGTTGAAAAAATTATTCAACAACCGATTGAGCAAGAGTAGCAGCGTAAACCCAGAGCAACAGCTAATGCCAAAATATTTAATTAGCACCCGGCCTGGATCCTTGTATGCATTGCCTTTGGATAATATGCCCTGCATTATGCCCGACCTCTCGGGCTACAATATGCCGAACGGCGCTACAGATTATTTATTGAGAAATCCAATTGACCGCGGAATTTATTTGAGTAAACCTGACAGGACTTCGGTAACAGGAAAGTGAGGTTCAAAACACACCTCGGAGGTTTTGAAAACCTCTAACGTGTTTGTTGACCGACCGATCATTCCTTAATAACCTTCCAGCTAAATTGTTCTTCACCATCTGCCAGCTGTAGTAAATAAGCTCCGCGTAATAAGTTTGCCGGGGGCATAAGTCGTACTCTTTGTTCTGTATTTTTTATTCGCTGGCGGTAGGCTATTCTCCCAGTCATGTCGATCAAACTAACCACTGCGTTGCCGGAAATATTTTTTGGCAACTGCAAATCAATATAGTGTGTAAACGGATTGCCAAGCACCCTAAAACCACCATTAGCCAATAGCGTATTTTTTACCAGTACAATAGCGCTGTATGTTGCGCTGCCATTCATATCAACCTGTCGCAACCGGTAAAAGTTTTCATTCAGGGCTATGTCCTTATCATCAAAAACATAACGACTGCTTACAGAACTATTACCCCGCCCCTTTACAAATCCTATTTTGGTAAACTGTTGCCCATTATACGACCGTTCTATTTCAAATCCTGCATTCTCCTGCTCATGCTGTGTTGTCCACTGGAGCTGCACCGAATTATTTTTTAATACACCCGTAAATTCAGCCAGCCTAACGGGCAGGGGCACACCAGCCACACCCTTCCACATACCCGACCCGTGTGTACCAATGGCAAAAGTATTATCAACGGTGCGCAGGGATAAGCCTGTAACAACTGCATTGCCAATTTCCGAAACAGCTTCCTGGTTCCAAACGGTGCCACTACCAATAAGCGTTGTGGCCTTATACAAACCAACCGAGGTACCAACATAATATTCGGTTGAGGTGCTGTTCCTGATGATCATAGCACTCCGTACTGACGGAAGGGTAAGATTGCCCTCAACATCCGTCCATGTTGGTGTTGCACTCCCCGCATCGGTGGTATGCCAGATATTGGTGGTACCGTAGTTGGAGTAGGTGACCAATAACTCATTTTGATTTTGAGGGTTGATTGCAATGCTAATAACAGTTCCCATATTTACCATACCCGTTGGTGTGATGTCTACCGGCACTTCAGAGAGTGCCGCATTACGCGGATCGTTTAACCGGTAAAGTCGGCCAGTGCCCGTACCGAAATACAACCGGCTTGCTGGAGTATACGTGCCGCGGGTGGTGGCCATCGAGTGAACATATCCATCAAAATTAAAATCGAAAGTCTGCCACTGTGTAAGGTTAGCTGTTGAAGCATTGGTAATGCGCAACACTTTATTATTGCCCGATACGGTTCCGGAGTAATACAAGTTTTGAGGGTTGTCGGGATCCAGCAGAAAGTAGGTTACAAAATTAGAGACCACACCAGCAGGTTTTAAATCAGCTTCGATAAAACTAGCGGCCAGGCTTGAATTTCTTCGATAAATGGCTCCATACTGGAAGCCGGCAAATTGTTTATATGGCGCCGCGCCAGAACCAAAACCTACTGCCACTCCATCGCCGCCCAATATGGGTGAAAAATTAGTGCTGCCGCCAGTGGTTACGGTGGTGCCATTATCTTGTGCGCCGCCAATAAAATCATTTACTCCTGCCTCCTGCTTTATAGCAACATGATAGTACTGGTATGTTTGGTAATTGTTGTTGAGGGCGGTCCACGAAACCGTGCCTGCCGAAATATCCGTTTTGTGTACACCTCCATCGCTGCCACAAACTAACTGAGATGCATTTGAAGGAAAAAATTTCAGCACATGGATATCGGGGTGATGGTTTAGGTAGGTGTCGTAGCCATTAGCATCGTCGTAACCGCCAATCCTTGTCCAGGAAGTTCCACCATTTACCGAACGGTAAACGTTTGTTCCGCCGAGTACAATTGTATTTACATCATCCGGTTTTATTGCTATCGCTATGTCGTAGCCACCTTGCACGGCAAATGGATCATTACCGGCGGTGCAGCCGCCTTCATCGGGTAGTGTTGAAGATAGATCGGTCCATGTATCAGTTGCCTCGTCCCATTTAAAAAACTCTGCTTCCGCAGCGGGTGTTGTACAATTTGAAGTGACATTGTTATAATAAATGGCAAACACCAGGTTTTCATTTGAAGGCGCAACAGCCAGAACGATTCTTCCGTAGGCATTGTAAGCGTTCCAGCCTGCGGGGGTGGCAATGGCACTGCCCGAAATTTGCGTGTAACTGCCAGCGTTACCTGTGGCTGACGTCCATACACCATTAGATGCAGCGCTATTATTTGTTCCGCCAAATGCTACATACACCCGCCCCGTACTTGTAATCAAAACATCGGTGCAGCTGTTCGATGCAAAACCGACGCCTGTTGTCATAACATCGCTCCACGAAGCACCACCATTTTGCGAGCGGCGAATGGCACCGGCGCAGGCCATATATATGTCGCCAGTGATGGGGTGCACCGCAATTTTATGAATGAAGTCGGCCCTTGAATCAAATGCGTATAGCGATCCGGTGTTGGAACTGGCAAGTTTATTCCAGGTCAATCCATTATCGGTTGACTTGTATACACCGTCACCAAAATAAAAAGCACCAGATGCGCTGGCCGAATTACCAAGGCTTTCACCTCCTCCATAGTACCATGTATCAGTAAATTCAGCCCGGGTGTCCTGCGCAATAGTAGTTACACTAAAATGGTTACTGTTCGGGCTAACCCGGTTCCAGCTTGTACCTCCATTTGTAGTTCTAAAAACACCACCGCTCACACTGCCCGCAATCATGGTATTTGAGGTTGCGTCATTAATATCGAATGCAATTGACCTTGTGCGGCCACCTAAATTATTTGGGCCCTGGTAACTGTAAGTATTTGCCTGCACCCGGGCAATAGACGCATTGCTGGCCTGCCTAAAAAAAATTTCACGAGCCTGTGCCATTTCAAGTTCACGTATGCCAGGGGGAATTTTACCGGTGCGGGGATCTCTCAAAAGCCTTTCTTCTTCTTCTATTGCTTTGGCAAATTCTTCGTAACGAGTGCCGGTTTTGGATTTGGTGAGCTTAATGCCGGCTGAGGAATCCGCATGATGGTAACATACACCTGCGGATATGGCAATGATTATTACAGAAAAGGAGATAAGCAGCTTGGTCATCAGGATTAGATTTGTATCTGCAATATAACAAAAAATATAGGAGCATCGATATAGGCAAAGCATCAAGCAGACAGGGTATTGTGCTTTTTATTGCACAAAAGAAAATTTATTGTGTTCCAGCGATGAATTCGGTTGACGATTGACAAAGCACCCGGTAGTTTTAACTGACAAAATGTAGCAACCTTGAAATTAACCTGGAGGGGGCGGGTTAGTGAGAAAAACGAATTACTGGCAGTGGAAGTAAGCTGTTGTGTTTTGTATCTGTGGGCTGGCTCTGCCGAACATAGTGTGTCAGAAAACAGGTAGGCTAGCCGGGCAAAGGAGCTGTGGTTGACAAAATATAACAGCAATATCCAGCGGATGATCAACAAAAAATAAACCGGCACGTTTGAAACAAGCGATTGAAAAAATGCCTGCTTCAACAATGCCGGTGTGTGTACTCCTGCGCCCGGGCGTTAGCGTACTAACGCCTGTGTCCAGGCTTCTGAGTACAAGGAAAAAATTATATCCCGCGTCTGCCGCCCAACAACTTAACCAGGATAATGATAACTGCAATTACAAGTAGAGCATGAATAAAACCACCGGTAACGTTGAAAGCAAACATGCCTAAAAGCCACCCAATGATCAGAATAACAGCTATGATGTACAATAAGTTTCCCATGACAATGAAGTTTTAAAGAATGAAAAAAGGTTATCGCCATTATAGTTTATAAAAACCCTGCCAACCCCGACGGCGTAGTAGCCACCTGGAACGAATACGACTTGGAAATAAGCTGAAAGCAAGTTACAGTCCTATAGTTCCTCGTTTTTACAAAGACATTCGCGGCCGTTGTACTATTATCTCTACAGGTGATCCGGATGCTGCTTACGAAAGCAATAGTGGTGGGATAAAGACATCTTGGTTGTTTGCACATTGGCCGGTGCGAAACCAAACCAGGGATAATTTAAATCACCTTGGATCCTGGAAACACACTTAAAATTTGTCGCTATCTGTTTACCAGAGTCAATGAGTTCAGGCTGATAAAAATCCTATCTTGGCTCCACTTCCCCAATTATCATGAAAAAAAATACACGAAGAGATTTTCTAACAAAAGCTATTGCACTTGGTTCGGTTGCGGCCCTGCCCCTGTCGGGTTTTTCTTTGCCAAATGATGAAGAGAAAGCGATTGTTCTTCCCTCATTAAAAGGGAAAAAGATTTTGTTTACGTACGGTGGCTGGAACGGCCATGAACCTGAAAAATTTCGCGATTACTTTATTGCGTGGTTAAAAGAGGAAGGCGCGGAAGTGTTGGTTCACTCCTCTCTTGATGTATATACCAACCGAACAATAATGGATAACATTGATTTGGTGATGCAAATTTTCACCATGTCAACAATTACTAAAGAACAGGAAAAGGGATTGCTGGATGCGGTGGCAAAAAATGGCACCGGTATGGCCGGCTGGCATGGCGGTATGTGCGATGCTTTTAGAAACAATACCGAATACCAGTATATGACCGGTGGCCAGTGGGTGGCACACCCCGGCGGCGTAATTAATTATAAAGTAAACATCCGTAATAAGAAAGATGAAGTCACAAAAGGGCTGGATGATTTTAACATGCATAGCGAGCAATACTATATGCATGTTGACCCCAACGTAAAAGTGCTGGCAACAACAAGGTTCAATGGTGACATTAATTCGTGGATTGATGGTTGTGTAATTCCGGTAACCTGGAAAAAAATGTATGGCAAGGGGAGGATATTTTATACTTCCGTGGGGCATAACCTCGACCACATTACCAAAGTGCCACAGGCCATTACAATGTTGAAGCGTGGCATTCAATGGGCCGCCGGCAGCAAATATTTACCAGCGGAAAAATGGAGGACGGCCGTATACGAAAAATGATTTCTTGTGCGGGCGGTGCCAAATGCTACATCTTCTTTTGCATTCGCCATAGCTATGGTTGTAGAAAACAGCCACACATTCTATCGGTTGATTGCTCTTTCAATTTTCCTTAAATGCTTTATAAAATGGAAATACAAAGTTGTTCACTTGCCGATGCCGATGAAATTTTATCACTCTACCAGCATGCCCGCAGTATTCAAACAGAAAAAAAAATGGTGGTATGGCCTATGTTTTCAAAAACTTTTGTTGAACAGGAAATTGCGGAAAACCGCCAATGGAAAATACTTGTGAATAATGACATTGCCTGCAACTGGGCAATAACTTTTATTGATAAAGAAATATGGGAACATCGCGACAGAGGAGATGCCATTTACATTCACCGAATTGCTACGAATGCCAGGTACAGGGGCAACAGGTTTATCGACAAAATTGTAACCTGGGCAAAATTGTATGCGCACGAAAATGGAAAAAAGTTCATAAGGTTAGATACACTGGGAAACAATACTAAACTGATTGAACATTACACTTCAGCCGGCTTCCGGTTTTTAGGAATGTTTACATTAACCAATACCGCCAACCTGCCCGCACATTACCAGCACGAACCTAACTGCTGTTTGTTTGAAATGGAGTTAGCCGGTCAGAAGAATACCGCCGATACGTAAACATTGCAAAAACCCAACGCAATAAAATTTAGCTCATTTACATCGGGTCAATACAAGCATCAAAGTTTTTTATTTGTAATGTGAAAAACTTTTTCAAGGTACAGCCGAGCCGGGCCACAAGTATTTTTTTTGTTGTTGAATTTGGGCAAAACAAAAGCCGTATCTTGTAATCATTCCATTCCGTACTCGTTGCAAACAATTATTCCGGCCCTCGTAGCGTTACTCTAACCTCCCTGTGATTTTAATTCATTTATTCACAATTAAAATTTACGATTATGCTCAACAAATTGTTCCGCTGGTTTAAAAGCAGGTTTGTGAATAACAAAAAACAGAAAGCAGCCTTCGACAGAGATAACCCGTTCCTGATTTTGTAAAATGAAACCTATTCTCCACCATTCATTTTTTTCTTAGCGACGGTACATTAATCTCTCGCACCAACTACCTGTTCTCATAGCCTTACCCCCTCCACTACACACAATTCTTTAACCGCAGTGTTTTGACGTCTGCAGCATTATTGTATGCGACGGTGTAAAAGAATTTCGTTTTATACTTCTGCAATTGGGCCGGTTGCAACTGCTGGCATTTTGTTTGATGTTCAAGTACAAACAAAATCGTACAGTTATGAAAATTTCTTTTTTAGTGGCGGCCTTTCTTTGTACTGTTTATTCCAGTGAGGCCCAGTCGGGGGTGCAGCTTAAAGCTGGCCTGAACCTGGCAAACATTTCGGTGAATGAAAACGGCAGGGTTGATGAGGCCAACCGGCTAAATAGTTTTGCCATTGGACTGGTGGCCGATATAAAGTTGGGCGGCCCTTTATATTTTCAACCGGGCATTTTATACACCGGTAAAGGATCAAAAACCGAAAGGGGCACTCAAGGATCCAACGGATATTTTCGCCAAACTTTCAAACCATATTACATTGAGCTGCCTGCCAACTTTGTTGTAAAGGCACCAGTTGGCGGAGGTGCGCAGTTGTTTGCCGGCGCCGGCCCCTACTTGGCCATTGGCATAAGAGGCAGCACTAACACCACGGGTCAAACGCTTCTGGGTGCTACATATAACCTGGAGAATAAGATCGAATTTTCTAACGACGATCCATCTACTTTGAATGAAGAAGAAGGTGCAGGTTTTGGGATTGTAAAACGTTTTGATTATGGCCTTAACGCAATTGCCGGCGTGGAGGGAAAATCAATCGTGTTATCTGTGGGTTATGGTGTGGGTTTGGCCAAACTACAGTCAGGTGCTTCTAATGGCACCGACAATAACAACAAACACCGGGTTCTTAATTTTTCTTTCGGATTTAAACTTTAGTGGTATCAAATTTTTATTTTGATAAGTGCAGGTTGCCGCCTGCACTTATCTTCGTTTTATGACTGCCACACGTTTACTCGTTATTCTTTCTGCATTTGGCATAATCGCGGCTTGTTTTGCTCCGTGGGTATTTATCACCTCAAAACAAATTATGGTAACAGGCATGGCAGCAGAAAGTATCAATTTTGGAAAGCCCGGCTTGTTCCATATTTTTTTAACGGCTTGTTTTTTATTGATGGTGCTGCTCAACAAATCATGGAGTTTGCGGGTGGCATTTTTTGTTGGTGCATTTAATATGGCCTGGGTGTTGCGTAACTACATTGCTTTATCTGCATGCAGCGGGGGCATTTGTCCGCAAAAGCAATACGGACTGTTTTTACTGCTTGGCAGTTCACTACTCTCCATCGTTTTACTGTTGTTTGTAAAAAAGTCGGTGGCTAAATAGTGATCAGCTGATGAAGTTTTTTGGCTAAGAGAAAAATAAATATGGCTGCCACTGGTAAACGGTGAGATATTAGTTTGGGTAGGCTGCGTACTCTAACCCTGGTTCTATAGCAGCCCCACAACAAAGGTTGAAAAGGAGTGACAATTCTATGTCAACAGCGCTAGCTGCCGCGCAAAATTTTCTCCATCTTTCTCCCCTTTGCCAACTCATCTACCAGTTTATCCAAATACCGAACCTGCCGGGTGAGCGGGTTTTCAATTTCTTCTATTCGATAACCACAAATTACCCCGGTGATAAGTTGCGCATTGGCGTTTAATGAAGCCTGTTGAAAAAATGTTTCGAAGGTGGCTTTTTCTTTTATGAGTTGCTGCAGCTTTTTAGAATCAAATCCGGTTAACCACTTAATCACCTGGTGCAATTCTTCTTTCGTTCTTCCTTTCTTTTCCACTTTTTCCAGATACAGGGGATATACCGATGCGAAAATCATTTTTGCCATGCGCTGATTGTGTGTGTTAGAAGGGTTCATTCCATAAATTTTGGGTGAGTGTTTTGTTTATCCTGCAATCAGTATCAAAAAATTGAAGCGCAACGGAAATGACATGCCTACTGTTGCTCCAACTCCTTCAGCCTGTTTTTGGCTTCTTCGTACATAGGTGTTAGTTGCAGGGCCTTTTTATAAAACTGAATAGCATCCTCGTTTCTGTTGAGGGCCAGGTAAATGTTAGCCATGGTAACCAACACCAAATCTTTGTTGGGAAACTCCGTCACGTTATTTTCCGCAATCAGCCGCGCATCTTCGTACCGTTTTAAAGTAAGCAACTGCTGTGCGATAAAATTCATCGAAATCCAATCAATGTAATAATGCCCCGAATCGGCTTTCATTTTTTTATACTCAGCAAGTGCGTTTTCGACCCCTACTTGCGTAATGTATGTTTCCATTTTCTTGTGAACGGGCTTTTTTAAAATAACAGGTGTGTTGTACAGTACTTTGTAGAGGTTTGTTGTGATTCCAAAAAAATCGGTAGGTGAACTATTACAAAGTATCACCACCAGGTTTTTTGATGAAGGCACGCGGCGCAGGAATGAAATGAACCCGTCAGTCATACCCAGGTGAAAATTAGAAGCTACACTATCGGTGGTACTATACTTAAATTGTTTATTAAACCAGCCATAACCATAGTCGGCGGGTTTAATTCCCGGTGTAAACATTTCGGCAGTCAGTTCTTTGTTCAGCAAACGGTTGTCGGCTAAGGCCATGTGAAATTTAAAAAGATCTTCAACGGTGGAATAGAGGTCGCCGGTGCCCATGGTATTAGATTGATCTCTGAAATCGGCTGAAGTATAACCACCAAAATCATAATCGTAACCAGTGGCCCTGTTGGCAACAATCTGAGTGTGATGATAGGAACCTGAACTGGTCATTTTTAGTTTATCAAAAATCTCGGTACGCATTAAACTGGCATAGGTTTGTTTGGTTACCCGTTCCATTATTACACCCAAAGTAAAATACCCCCAACTACTGTAAGCGTAATGGGTACCTGGTGCAAATGCAAGGGCCGAATCTATAAACACTTTCAGGTACTCTTCCCGTGTAAAATTCCGGCGACTGATTTCTGGAAAAAAGTCTTTAATAATATCGTAGTTGGCAATGCCCGAAGTATGATTAAGCAATTGCCGGATGGTAACTTTCGCCGCGGGTTTGTTTTTAAATTCAATCAAATAATCCGCAATGGTACCATCTAACTTAATTATTCCCTTTTGCACCTGCAGAAGCATTAACACTGCGGTCAGCGGTTTAGAAACAGAGCCAATCATAAACTTTGTATCCGTTTTGTTCGGAATATTCCACTCGCGGTTAGCCAAACCAAACGCCTCTTTATAAATGATAACTCCATTTTCGGCAACCAGCACGGCACCGTCAAACATATTGTCGTTATGATACTGCGTCATTATTTTCGACAATACCATTTTTTTGTTTTGGGCAAAGCAAACCTGAGCCATCAATACACTCACCACCAAAAAAATAATTTTACCTCTGTGCATGCTAAGTATTTAAAAATTTATCCTGGTCAACGCCACCGTTATTACCTCGGTTGCAGGGCAAATGCCGGAAGCACCTGTAAAGTACTTACATCGGTCACCTAATTTAAAACAATCATTGCAAAGCATTCACCTGGGCATCACCTTAAACCTTTTTAATAGAAGCAATTTTCAAAAACGTAAGCAGCGGCACCGCAAAAAATAAAAGTGCCGAATCATTAGCAGGCGCAACCATCGCACCTGTTCATTTGTAATTACCGGTAAAGAAATAATTTGCATGAAAAACATAGTGATTGTAGGTGGCACAAAAGGCATTGGCAGAGAAATTGTGCGGCTACTACCAGGTACACAATTATTTGTGATTGGACGTACGAAGCCCGATGAACCCGGGTTAGAAAACACAACTTTTATACAGTGGGATGTAACACAGCAACCGCCCGATGTTTCTGCCCTGCCCGATGTAATTGACGGGCTTGTGTATTGCCCCGGCAGCATCAACCTGAAACCTTTCCACCGGTTAACAGAAAATGATTTTTTAACCGACTGGCAGATAAATTTTATGGGAGCCGTTAAAACCATACAAACGCTGCTGCCTAAGTTAAAAAAAAGCGATGCCTCTTCAATTGTTTTGTTCAGCACTGTTGCCGTAAATATGGGCATGCCATTTCATGCAAGTATAGCCGCGGCAAAAGCAGCGGTGGAGGGATTGACACGGTCATTGGCAGCAGAGCTGGCGCCAAAAATTAGAGTTAATTGCATTGCGCCTTCGCTCACCCAAACAACCCTGGCCGAAAAATTAATCAACACGCCGGAAAAAGTGGAGAGTGGCGCCAAACGTCATCCACTGCAACGCATTGGCCTGCCCACCGACGTGGCCGAAATGGCCAGCTTTCTTCTACAGGAAAAAGCTGGTTGGATAACCGGCCAGATATTTCATGTAGATGGTGGTTTGTCGGCCGTGAAAATCTAACTAATGAAAATTTTACTTACCGGTGCCACCGGTTATATAGCCCAAAGATTGTTGCCCGTTTTATTGCAGAACGGTCATGAGGTGGTGTGCTGCGTAAGGGATAAGAACCGATTTAATTTAGAAAAATATGAAACGGCTAACCTGCACGTAGTGGAGACAAATTTTTTGGATAAAGAAACACTGAAGAGTATACCTGCTGATATTGAAGCGGCCTACTACCTTATTCATTCCATGTCGACAAGCGGCGAAGATTTTGAAAAACTTGAAAAAACTTCTGCCCAAAACTTTAAAGAAAGAATTGAAGAAACAACAGCTAAACAAGTGATCTATCTCAGTGGGATTGTAAATGAAGCGCACCTTTCCAAACATTTGCTGTCACGGAAAAACGTAGAGGAAATATTGGGTAACGCATCATTTGCTTTAACCACATTGCGGGCGGGAATTATTGTTGGATCGGGCAGTGCTTCTTTCGAAATTATTCGGGATTTGGTTGAAAAGTTGCCCGTAATGATTGCACCCAGGTGGCTGAACACAGCTACGCAACCCATTGCCATAAGAAACGTACTTGAGTACCTCTCCGGTGTATTACTACAACCAGGCACCTACGGTAAAAGTTTTGATATTGGTGGCACCGAGGTACTTACATACAAACAAATGCTTTTGCGATTTGCGCAGGTAAGAGCGTTAAAGAGACGGATTTTTGTGGTGCCGGTAATGACACCGAAACTATCATCGTACTGGCTATACTTTGTCACCTCCACATCTTACACCCTTGCAAAAAACCTTGTGGAAAGCATGAAAGTGGAGGTGATTTGCAAGCCTAACAATTTGCGTGAACAATTAGGCATAACGTTGATTGGTTATGACGATGCCATCAGGTTAGCATTTGGTAAAATTGAAGAAAACCAGGTTGTATCAAGCTGGAAGGATGCGCTTACCAGCAACACACTTTACCATGGCATATCAAAACACATTGAAGTACCCACCAATGGTTGTTTTACCGATGTGCGCAAAACACAGATAGCCGATAATGAAGGAGTATTAAATAAAATCTGGTCGATTGGCGGAGCCACCGGCTGGTATTACGGTAATTGGTTATGGTCCATCAGGGGTGTGCTTGATAAAGTAGTAGGAGGCGTGGGACTGAGGAGGGGGAGAAAGAGCGTAACACATATTTCGGGTGGCGACACGCTTGATTTTTGGCGGGTGCTGCTGGCAGATAAAAAAGAAAAAAGATTGTTGTTGTATGCCGAAATGAAATTACCCGGCGAAGCGTGGCTTGAATTTAAAATCGTGGATGATACACTTTATCAAACTGCTACGTTCAGGCCGTTAGGAATTTTGGGCCGGCTATATTGGTATGCAGTGTTACCTTTTCATGGTTTTATTTTCAACGGAATGATACGCAATATTGCCGAACCCAACACAGCCTCTGCAAAAAAAATTCCCTCCAAGTAAATCTAGCTTTCCATCACCCGGCATTCTGAAATATATCACCAGTAATTATACCGCTCAACCCAACCATTTTTATATTCGCATGTTGTTACCAGAGCTTTGCATAATAATAAACAAGTACCAACCTGTTGATTGGAATGATAATGGTAACGCACACCCGCAACAACCTAAATTTGAAAAAATAAGAATCATGAAAGCAACAAAAGGATATGCCACACACGGCGCCACTGAGCCTGTAGTACCGTTTGATTTTGAACGCCGCGAACCCAATGCGCATGATGTGGCCTTTGACATTTTGTATTGTGGTGTATGCCACTCCGATATACACCAGGTGCGCAACGAATGGGGTAACTCAAAATACCCAATGGTACCCGGGCATGAAATTGTAGGCAGGGTAACGGCGGTGGGTAATGCCGTCAGCAAATTTAAAGTGGGCGACCTGGCAGCAGTTGGTTGCCTGGTTGACTCGTGCCGCGAGTGTAAAAACTGCAAAAAAGGTTTGGAACAATACTGTAAGAAAGGTGGCGTTGGCACTTACAACGCGTATGAAAAGGATGGCAAAACGCTTACGTTCGGCGGTTATTCAAAACACATTGTGGTGCACGAGGATTTTGTGTTGCACGTACCACAAAATTTGCCTTTAGAAACGGTAGCTCCACTCCTGTGTGCCGGCATCACCACCTACTCTCCCCTCCGCCATTGGAAGGTTGGTAAGGGTCATAAGCTAGGGGTTGTGGGCCTGGGTGGATTGGGCCACATGGCAGTAAAATTCGGTGCGGCGTTTGGTGCCGAAGTAACCATGCTCAGCACCTCGCCGGGTAAAGAGGCTGATGCAAAGCGCCTCGGTGCACACAAGTTTGCGCTTACTACCAACGCGGACTCATTAAAAGAACTACAGGGTTACTTTGATTTTATTATCGACACCGTTTCGGCCCCGCACGATTACAATGCCTACTTAGGAATGCTTGATACGGATGGCATCATGATTTGTGTAGGTGTACCTCCTACCCCGGTAGAATTGCTTGCTTTTAACCTGTTGGGTAATCGCCGCAGTATTGGCGGTTCGGGCATTGGCGGCCTGCCCGAAACACAGGAAATGCTTGACTACTGTGGTGAACACGGCATTACCAGCGATGTGGAAATTATTGAGATGTCCTACATCAACGAAGCGTACGAACGAATGCTGAAGGGGGATGTGAAATACCGGTTTGTTATTGACCTGGCTAGTTTGTAATTGATGCCAGGTTGTTGCATACTGTGGTGGATTTAAGTTGCACCGGGTTGCTGTTGCGGTCATTACAAATTTAGGCGTCACAGAAAGGTTACTCTGCCATTTTCCACATCGTAAAGGCCACCGATAATTTTTATAGCACCTTCAGTTTCAAGTTCAGCAATAATCGGGCTCCCCTTCTAATATGGAAACACCGTTTGTCATTGGCTGAAGAATTACACACCATATTAAAGAACCAAAGTTGCGTTGCACGCAACTTTGGTTGTAGCAAGGCCAGGCTGGTTATGCAATTTCAATAACCCTGGGTTGTTTCTGCTTTGCATGCTCCTTTTTAGGAATCAGTAAGTGCAAAACCCCGTCTTCATACTTTGCCTGGATGTTTTCAGTGTCAACCACATCTTTTTGCAAATTAAAAGTCCTGGAAAAAGATTGGTAGCTGAACTCGCGACTTCTATACCTCACGTCATCACCCTCCTCTTGTTCTGATGTTTTTTCTGAACTAATTGTGAGGGTGTTGCCTTCGAGCTGCACCCGAAAATCTTTTTTTGTCATACCAGGTGCGGCCACTTCAACCTCATAATTATCCGCCGTTTCCTTAATGTTGACTGCAGGGATAGTAGTTTGAGTGTCCGAATAATTTGTCAACCCCCAATTGAAAACGTCACGGTTAAGAAGGTCATCGAAAAGCGTTGGAAAATTGTTCAGCAGATTGCCGTTTCTTTTTAGGATTGTCATAATCACCTCCATTTTATTTGTTGAATAAATAAGTTTGGAAAGTGGAAAAACAAAATAAATACCACTTGACTTTTAGCCGCACTGTTCTGAAATTTTTTCAGAAAGGGTGAAATTTTTTCATTTCTGAAAAGTCAAATTTTCAGGGTTATCCCTTCGTAATGACGAGTATGATCTGGAGGCTTTATAACGGTAAACAGAAGCTGACCAACCGCTCAACCTCTTACTCCTTTTCCAATCATCCGCCATGCAAATTCTGATTTGGGCCAGCGTATAATAGTATTAGTTGCCACCCCCCCTACTTCATCTTATGGTCAGAACTTCTATTAAAGTATTCGTACTTGTCCCTCACTGATTAATAATAGAAATGCCACCAACAATTCCATAACTTCATCTGCCCTTTTCTATACGTCCAGCTATCTGCATCGGAATACTGATCACCAGGGCATACGGCCGCACTTGGTGGATGGGCCGTAGAAAATCCATTTACCCCCGAAACATAACTAACTTGCCACGCCTCATCATAAACTGTGCACAATGAATAAAACCGGACCGATTATTATTATTGAGGATGACCTCGACGACCAGGAAATTTTGGCGACTATCTTTGAGGAGCTTAACTACAACAACGAGCTTGTTTTTTTTGGCGACAGTGTACAGGCTTTGGAGTATTTAACCAACACAGACATTGAACCTTTCCTTGTTCTTTCCGACATAAATATGCCCAAACTAAACGGGATGGAACTAAGAGAGAAGATTCACAACAATGAGGATTTAAGACTAAAATCTATTCCTTATCTTTTCTTTTCTACCAGTGCAGAACAACGACATGTGATTGACGCCTATTCAAGGTCTATTCAGGGATTTTTTGTTAAACCAAATAGTTACGACAAGCTAAAAAAGATTATTGTAAAAATTGTGGAGTACTGGCAGGAATGTGAATCGCCAAATTATATTAAAAATGCGCAGCAGTAACCGACTTACTAGTATAGGTCTTGTGCAGGAAACAGATTGACACCGCCTCGATCATTAGCAACCTAAAAATTATTTTATGGCTACCAACAGTGTTTCATTACACCGGGTGCTAAAGGCACCTCCCGAAAAAGTTTACCGTGCGTTCACCGACAGCAATGCAATGGCTGCATGGATACCCCCGTGTGGTTTTATTTGCACTGTGCAGCAAATGGATGTTCGGATAGAAGGAACCTATAGGATGACCTTCCAAAATTTTTCAACGGGCAATGGACATTCGTTTGGCGGAAAATACCTTGACATTAAACCAAATGAATTTTTGAAATACACTGATGTATTTGACGACCCCAACCTGCCCGGCGAAATGATTACCTCCGTGTGGCTGAACAAAGTGTCGGTAGGTACCGAAATAAAAATTACACAGGAAGGCATACCCGAAGTGATTCCTGCAGAAATGTGTTATTTGGGTTGGCAGGAAAGTTTAGAAAAGCTGGCGAAGCTGGTGGAGCCGGTGATAGCGGATATGTGATGGTGGGGGTGGACGGAGTTGGTGGTGCAGCAATGGTGAACTAATGGGTTCAGAATGTTCACTCTATTAACTATGCTGTTTCTCATGACAAGATTTACATACTGACACAAGCCATTCGATTGGTTCCTTTCCAATATTGTATTTTGCGTATCTCGTATGATGTACCTCTGTAGCACGACTGCCACAAAATACGCAACGCCAATTATCTCTCTTTAACACAACATATCGTTTCCTCTTCCACGCTTCCGATTTCAGGTAGTTATTACGGTAATACTCACGCCTTTGTTTTCGTCCATGCGCAAAAACAAGCTGTTTCACAACAAAAATTGCAATTAAAAGAAGTATGAAGAGCACTATTGACTGTTAGACTTCTGCCGTCCTGCGACGCGTTTCTTTGCTTTTGCCAATTTGCGCTCTTCCGCTTTTTTCAATTCCTCCTTCCGTTGTTTAATCAACTCGCTAAACTCGCTCAATTCCTTGCCTGTCCACGATTTGTGAATGACGTAAAAGTCAACGTTCTTCGGTTCCCATATCAGTCCCATGATTGTTATTTTTTAAAGTATTGGTTAATTAATCGAAAAGCCGCCGGCGTTTCAATGAACATCTTCAGTACGCCCCGGGTCTGGCCATGCCGACCCCGGGACTTTTGAAACGTGAACATTCGGCTGTTTGCTTGTCTTTCGGCTCGGCGTCTCCCTTCGCTCGAAAATAAATGACCGTCTGCGCGGGGTTTGCCGTGTGCTGGCTTTTGTGTTTGGCGCAACCCCACGCCTTTAGCAGCGGCCAGCCTCTATATAATTCTAAAATCAAAAGGCTGATATTTTTTAATTACGACCAACTCATAAAACGGTGCAGAGCTATGCTCATAATCTGTGTAATCAACTACTAAATTCCATTTGCCACTCACTGGGTTTCGATGAATGTAGTTTAGCTTTTGAAGGAGAAACTTTTCGGTGGCTATTCCTTTGGCATCAAATGAATCTTTAAAAACTTTATGTCGCTGTCCTTTTTTCTTTTCTCTTTTTGAAACTGAAGTGTGGAGTAATTGCAGTAAATCTTCCCTTTGCATTTCTTCCAGCCGCTTTATTATTTCATAAGCCATAAACCTTTTTGCATTGCCAATAATTTTATTGAGGTTATAACCTTCATCGGTAGAATAAAGTATTGCATGAACATGGTTTGGCATAATCACAAAACCAATCACCTGTTGGTTTTGTGTTTTTAAATAATCAAACCATTTGTAAACAATGTCGTAGCCGTTTACTATTTCAAAAAGGTTGAGCCATTTGTAGCAGGTAAATGTGCAGTAGTACAAAGTGAAGTTATCTCCATGTGCAAGCTTTACTGCCATAAATTAAATGTACAACCAAATGCTTTTGCTTGACTAACACATTTGCTTGGGGTGGGTGTAGCCCTCAAGCCAAAAGCACGGTATTCGAATGTGCTTTGTAAAGCAAATGGCGTGTGGGCATAAATTAAAGTTAGTTTCGGTCCGTTCAGGGTCTCCACTGGTTCAAATTTAAACGACCGTCTGCGCGGGGTTTGGCGTGTGCTGGGTTTTGTGTTTGGCGCAACCCCACGCCTTTAGCAGCGGCAAGCCTCTATACAATTCTAAAATCAAAAGGTTGGTATTTTTTTATTAATCCTAACTCGTAAAACGAGGCCGAGCTATGTTCATAATCTGTATAATCAACTACCAAATTCCATTTGCCGCTCACCGGGTTGCGGTGAATGTAATTGAGTTTTTGCTGCAAAAACTTTTCGGTGTTTATGCCCTTGGCATCAAATGAATCTTTAAAAACTTTATGCCGTTGACCTTTTTTCTTTTCTCTTGTTGATACTGCATTGTATAAAAATTGCAACAGCTCTTCTCTTTGCATTTCTTCAAGCCGCTTAATTATTTCATACGCCAAAAACCGTTTTGCATTGCCAATAATTTTGTTGAAGTTGTAACCCGCTTCTGGAAAATAAATTATTACATGTACATGGTTTGGCATAATCACAAAACCAATTACTTGTTGGTTTTGTGTTTTTAAATAATCAAACCACTTGTAAACAATGTCGTAGCCGTTTACTATTTCAAACAGGTTCAGCCATTTGTAGCAGGTGAATGTGCAATAGTACATGGTAAAGTTGTCTCCATGTGCAAGCTTCACGGCCATAAATTAAATGTACAACCAAATAATTTTGCTCAACTAACACAATTGCGTGGGGTGGGTGTCAATCTATAAGGTAAAAAAAAGTTCGGCAACACGAATGGATTTCGAAAAGGTCAACGGCTCGTTTGTAGTAATAATGCTTAAGAGAGACGCGAAGCACCGGACGCTTACCTTCACAAATCCCGGGGTCGGCAGGGCCAGACCCCGGGCAGACTTAATGCTCCAGCAACTTTTTTGCGGCCGCCCGGGGTGTGGGCCTGCCTATGCCGGGACTTTTAAAACGTGAACATCCGGTGGTTTGATTTTGCAGGCGGTAAGCTTTGAAACAATTCTAAAATCAAAGGGCTGGTATTTTTTTATCACTCCTGACCCGTAACGATGCTGAGCTATGTTCATCATCTGTGTAATCAACCACCAACTCCCATGTACTAAATTTACATCCAATTGTTTTTTGGCGAAGACTCCTATTTGCGTGGAGTGGCTGCAAACACACAAGGCCGCATACGGCACACCCGGCGCAGACAGACCGATTGTAATTTGGAGAAAGGATGACACCCAGCGGACAAATAAAGAAAAACCGCTTTCTATGCGGTCGCGGATGCCTTCCTCAATAAGAAAAAAATGAGGGATGCTTTGCGCAATGTGTTGACTACTGTATAAAACAAAAGCCCGTGCGGGCTTTTGTTTTGCTTTGTTACTACTAATCATTTTATTTTTTTCTTGTCGGTCTTACGCAGCAGCTCAACTTCCGCAACACTATAGTCAGTTAAAAACCAGTATTCCATTGTTACCTCATTCTTTTTTCTTTTAAATGATACTCCGACTTGGTCAAGTCGTTCAAAATTTGAACGGGATATTATTTTTGCTTTGACTGGAATAATGCAAAGTTCTTCTGCAAAAGTGTATTCCCCTTTTCTGGTGACTGTATCAATATTGGTTAATGACTTGATGGAATAACATTCTGCGATTGATTGAAAAAACTTTGCATCGCCGATGTGTTCAACTCTAAGTCCATTTTTATAATTGCTCTTTGAAGTAAAAAAAGACTTGTCATTTACCTCGCCTGGCAGGTCAGCTTCAAACCATATTACATGCCCAAGATAATACACCAACCATCCTGTTCTTTCTGTAACAGATGTATCAGTTAATTCAATTGAGTTCAAACTTTGACTACTGGCCAAAACAACAAAGAGGAATAATAATATCTTTTTCAAAGAGTAAATATTTTACGCCGTTGCAGGTGTTCAGCACCCGAATTTACGTCAGTTGTCTTTGTAATGCATGGAAAGCTTTGGCAGCACAGTGCCGAAAACCACGGTCGCCAGCAACCATAGCCTTCGCCACCAAGCCTGTAAATTCGTTAGTCAAAAAACTAACTAACGGCTCATAAAATAATTGCGTTACCTACCTCGAAGTAGCCACCTGCCCACGTATTTCGCCACCACCATACGTTGCGGTATGCACATTTGCATAAAACTTACCAGCTAATAAATCGGCTTCCTGCGCATCGGTTAAGGTTACGCTGCCCGAGGCCGTGCCTGCAGTGCCGTTGTTGATCAACACAAAATGTATCAGCGGACTTGCATTGGCACCCGCCAAAGCAGGTGAATGAAAATGGCCAACGGTGGCGGGGCTGGTTAAACCAGTCCAGGTACTTGTGTAGCTAAAAATATTTGTTGTAGCATCAAGTGTGCCGGTGGCAGTACCAGTGGCAGTGGATGGATTGACGGGCACTTCCTGTGCACTGTTGAGCGTTGCATTAATTTTCCAAATGTCGTTGGTGGCCGGTGCGGCTTCGTCTTTACTACAGCTTACTAAAGCCACCATTGCAACCAGCAAGGCACTGAGAGAAATTTCATAGAATTTTTTTCTTTTCATAACGTTCGTTTTTGTTTGTAAAAAATAAATTGTTGGCGCACCGGTTAACCACGTGCACATTTGCACATTGAATCACATGTTGTTCATCAAACCAAAAAATATCATCATCGTTGGCGCCAGCTCGGGCCTTGGCCGCCAGCTTGCCCTATTATACGCAAGCGCCGGCTGCAGGGTTGCCATTGCAGGCCGAAGAAATAATTTATTGCAGGAAGTGAGGGCTGCGTTCCCAAATCAAATTATCACTGCTTGTTTTGATGCAACCAGTGAAGACAGCGTATGGCATCTGCAGCAACTGGTGAACCAATTGGGTGTAGTTCATCTTATTATTTACAATGCGGGTTTTGGAGCGGTAGCTAATGCCCTTGATGCCGAAATTGAAAAGCAAACCGTTGCTACAAACGTGGCTGCATTTGTAACAGCCGTTACATTTGCTTTTAATTATTTTAATGAAGAAGGCCAGGGACAAATCGCCGTCACTTCATCGGTGGCGGCAGCACGGGGTAATGGTTGGGCACCCGCCTACAGTGCAAGTAAAAGTTTTATGAGCAACTATGCCGAAGGGTTGAATATCAAAGCCCGCCGGTTAAAAAAGAACATTATCATCACCGACATAAAACCTGGTTTTGTAAAAACAAAAATGGCACAGGGCCACGGGCAGTTTTGGGTGGCTTCGGTTGAAAAAGCCGCAACACAAATAGTAGCCGCTATTGAAAACAAGAAAAGAGTGGTTTACATCACCCGACGTTGGCGTTTGGTTGCTCTACTGCTAAAATGGATACCCTACTTTATTTACCGGCGTATAGGCTGATTGTTAAAGTAAGTTTCGTAAGCGAGGCCGGGTATGCAATTTCATTAACTTATGCATCGTTTAGCTGTCAGAAAAATGGTGTTTTTTCGATTTGGTATTATGTGGGGTTGTGAAGCCACAGCCCACAGCGATGGCCACGGTTTGTGTCGCCACAAACCCATTAACCAATGAAACACACCAAAAAAATTCAAACGCTATATTTGTATGAACAACTCAATATCCATGTCGGCGCAATTTGAAAGACAAAAAAATACACAGGCTTCATTCATCACCGGGGGCATCACCGCTGCGCTCCTGCTTCTTTTCTTTCTATTGAAGATGTCCATCCCGCAAGAGGTGTATCCACCTGTTGAAGAATTTGTAGAAATAAATTTAGGCGATGGCGACCAAGGGTTTGGTACTGATCAACCGCTGTTACCCGGCGAACCGGCACAGGCGGTGCAAACTAATTATACGCCGCCACAACCTGTTCAATCGGCCGAAGAAAGTGTAAGAGATGTGGCTACCGATGAAAAAAGTAATGATGCACCACCGGTAATAAAACCAACGGTAAGCCGGCCCGATGCAACCAAAATAAATGCTGAAACAAAAACCGCAAAAACGCCGGTTACTAACGCACCACCGGTGCCTGCACCTGTTGCACCAAAACCGAAAGCGGTCTTAGGTAGAACTGTTGGTGGCAATGGCAACGGCGGCAATGGCGCTGATACATACAAGCCCGGTGGCAACGAAGGTGTGGCCGGTGGCACCGGCGACCAGGGCAGGCCGGGTGGCGATCCCAACGGAAGAAATTATAGTGGCACACCAAAGAATTTTGGCGTAAAGGTTTTGAGTATTCCCAACCAAACATTTGAAGACGATTTTAACCAGAATGCAAAAGTGGCCATGGATATTGTTGTAGGTGAAAATGGAAAAGTTTCATCGGCCACGTACCAGCCACGCGGCTCAACTACCTCCGACAGAAAATATGTTGACATTGCCCGCCGCTCCGCGTTTCAATTAAAATTGGGTTCGGTTGATGGGGGCCAGAAGGGCACTGTTATTTTTAATTTTAAGGTGCGTGGTTGATGAAAGAATTTTTTCATTTTTTTCAGTAGTTTATTACTTTTTAAGGCTCAGACCAAGGCGACCTTTCGTGGGATTGGAGGTGGGAAAACAACCAAGTAAATGAACAAAATATCTTCTGCCATATCAATTCTTTTTCAGTTCGCCTTGACCTCAATTGTTTTGTTTGGCATTTATATGATCTATGCTCTGGTAGACATTCTGGAAATAGATATGATAGCCGGAATAGGATTTCTGGTATTTCAGCCCATCCTTGGCATCGTCCTAACTCTCCTTACAATTCTAGCTTGCTTCATTGTTGGACTTCCTATAAGATTAGTAAAGAAAGTGAGAGACTTCTGGTTATCTAAACCCTTGCTGTCAATTGCAGGAGCAGCTACAGGGATTATTATGCTTCTTCTTTCTTTCAACAGCAACTTCACAGAACTAAAGGAAGTAACACTCGATTATGGAGTTGCACAAAAGGAAGTGCCAAATACAACGTTGGCTTTGGTTGGGTGGTTTCTCACTGCGTTCAGCCTGCTTCACTTTTATCCTCAATCAATACTGAAACTACTCAGGAGCAAAAGAAAAAATGATAAAATTGAACAACCAGCAATTGGAGGGTGATGGCGAGGCATCTAAAACCAAATGCTAACTTCTCTTTTGGCCACGACATCCTGCGTTATATTGGGCTGGGTTGTAGAAATTATTGGGCCAACAATTAAAAACAATGCAACATCGGTGTTGAAACAAAATACTGGTTGTTGCGTCTGCATTGCAAATTGCTGGTTTGCTTTACGCCATAATCCTCATTCGAAAAATCAAAATAACAAGATAGTTTCGTTCCTGTGAATTACCAGCAAACCATTGACTATCTCTACCACAAACTTCCACTCTTCAGCCGCGTTGGCAGCGCCGCGTTAAAAAACAATCTCAACAACATACATATTCTTTGCAACGCCCTGGGTAATCCGCAAAACTCATTTAAAACAATACATGTTGGCGGTACCAATGGCAAGGGTTCGGTCAGCCACATGCTGGCGGCAATACTACAAACGGCGGGGTGCAAAACCGGTTTGCACACTTCGCCTCACCTGTACGATTTCAGAGAACGAATAAAGATCAATGGCACAATGGTGGATGAAAACTTTGTAGTTGATTTCACCCAAAAAATCAAACCACTGATCGAAGACATACAACCTTCTTTTTTTGAAATAACAGTGGCCATGGCGTTTCAATATTTTGCGGAGCAGGAAACAGACGTTGCTGTTATTGAAGTGGGATTAGGTGGCAGGTTAGACAGCACCAACATTATCAATCCACTGCTTTCGGTTATTACCAATATTGGGTGGGATCACACCAATTTACTCGGCAACACCCTCCCCGAGATTGCCACGGAAAAAGCAGGCATCATCAAACCAAATGTGCCGGTTGTGATTGGCGAAAAAAATGATGAAACCGATGCGGTCTTTATAAAACAGGCGCAGCTACAAACCAGTACAATTTATTTTGCCGAAGAAAGGTTTGTTGTCAATTCATACAATCTGCAGACTGCCGAAATAAGTATTGAGATAAACGATGAACACACAAACAAGCAAACCAACTATTCCATTTCACTTCCAGGTCTTTATCAAACAAAAAATTTGCCCACGGTTTTACAATCTGTTGAATTGCTGAAAGAAGATTTTATTATTACCTATGAGCATACTGCAATAGGTTTAAAGAATGTGCAGGCCCTAACGGGGTTGTACGGACGCTGGCAGGTCATTCACCAAAACCCGGATGTAGTGCTAGAAGTGGCGCACAACAAGAACGGCATGGAAGAAATGTTGCGGCACCTGCAGCAATTACACTTTCAAAATCTGCATATTGTTTTTGGAGTAGTGAAGGATAAAGACCTGGATGGTATTTTAGCACTATTGCCGCGGGAGGCAGCTTACTATTTTACCGCCGCAAAGATTCCGCGTGCATTACCAGCAACTGATTTGCAAACAGCGGCGGCTGCATTTCTTTTAGCAGGCAAGGTGTATAACAATGTAAATGAAGCACTACACTCTGCCATTCTATCGGCGGCTGAAAACGATTTAATTATTGTTTGCGGCAGTATTTTTTTGGTAGCCGAAGTGAACAAGGATTTAATACTTCATAAATCCTAATTTTTCAAAAGCATAGAAGATTGTGGCGGTGTGCAGTGCCTGAACAACTTTATGTTCCCGTACCAGTGACTTTACTTCTTCAATGCTATACAAAAGCACTTCTATTTCTTCGGTTTCATCCAATTTTTGTTCGGCCGTTTTTACACCACCTTTCGCAATAAACATGTGCATGTAGTTATTGGTGGTGGCAGGGTTTGCGCTAATGCGGCCAATCATTTCCAACGACTCAAATTCATAACCAGTTTCTTCTTTTAGTTCGCGGGCCATTGCCTGTTCAACGGTTTCGCCTTTATCAACAACACCACCCGGCAGCTCGGTGCTTACCACACCCAACCCATGCCGATATTGTTTTACAAACAAAACTTTGTTGTCCTTCGTCATAGCAAATGCGCTCACCCAGGCTGGGTATTCTAAAGTGTAATACGCCTCCATCGTTTTGCCATTGGGCAGCCCGCATTTTTCTTTGCGTACGGTAAGCCAGGGCTCGTTAAATAAATATTCTGATGATAAAACTTTCCACTTCATTTTTAAAAATTACACGAATTTTAAAACACTAATTACACGAAATAAATCCAGAGGCTTCGGGATCAATTACACGAATTAAAAAGCATCCCTTATACGAATTTAAAAGGCCGAACAGCCGTCGTCGTCGGCCGTCAACTCTTGGCCATCTGCGTCGCCTCTCCTGCTAATTTAACATCACAACGCCCAGCCCATGACTACTGCTAACAGCAAACAATTGTTGGTTGGTATTGCATGCTCCCTGCTTTTGCCAATTAAGGGTTAGCAATGGTTTTCCGTCTTGTGTACAATGCAATCCATATCACTGCAAAAATTAGAAGAACCAGTGAAGGAAGTATTGTTGACCAATCAATTCCTTCATGTTTTACAGTTGCTTCGCCCGGTTGTGCAACGGTCCATATACTGGCTGCGGTGTTCTTTGCGCCAAATGCTGAAGTAGTCAAATTTGCAGCATAGTGAATGCCGGTTGGCATTGCAATTCCCTTCGAGTAGATAGCTGCCAGTCCAAATATTAATCCCCAAACTGCAGGTCCATAGAATGAATTTGCAATTGACCAGCCATTGACAAGGTGATATAGCGCAAACAGTATGGACGTAATGATGATTGACAGCCATATGCCTACCTTACTTTTTAGTATTTGTAGTGGGTACGCTCTAAAACCTAGTTCTTCCATAAATGCCAGAGGAAGCAATGGCGCTGTAACGAGAAGAAAATGCGCAAGATTACTTGCCTGGTTAACTTCAACTTCGAGGTTAGTAGCGTAGATAACACTTACTGCCAAAAGCCCCATGATGACAACACCTGTTATAACTCCGACAAAAAATTTTACGACAGTATCCCGCTGAAAGGTCAAGCCAATATTGGAGAACTGCTTTCTGTCAAACCTTAAAAACAGAACTGTGGCTGAAAGCACAGCAAGGGTTCCAATAACTCCGTGAGCGAGTCTTTCAAACCCGTTCGGAGTAAAACTTTTTGCAAAAGAAAATATGAACAGAAGTATGGTGAATACAACGCAAAATAGAACTGCCTTAACAATAGATTTTGTCTTTAAATTTTTCTGAATAGTGTCTTCAATTGCCATGGTGTTTCAAATAAAATTACCGCTATCATCATCTCAAATCTCCACGCTACCAAAACATTTTTTCCCGCAACGCATTTATATGCGCCGTGTGATGATGGCCATGCCAGGCATACATACCCAACAAATGCCAGAGGGTAAACTCTTTTTTATGCTCGGGATGATAAACAGTTTTTTGCCAGTCGGCATCGGTAAAACTTTTTAAAAAAATATACAAACGTTGGTGCAGGGCAAATAATAAAGTGACGGAAATATTTACCGGCAGTTGTTGTACATCGCTGGTTTGGGCCCACAACTTTTCGTCGTAGGGTTTAATGGTTGGAGTGTTTTCGGTGTAGCCCAATTTAAAACGTATGTATGCATTCATGTGGCTGTCGGCCACGTGATGAACAAGTTGATGCACCGTCCACCCTCCTTCCCTGTATGGCGTTTGCAGTTGGTGCTCATCTAAATTTTCCAAGGCTGCTTCAATTGCGTTCGGCAAAAACTGGATGTGGGCCAGCCATTCTTCTTTTAATGATTGTGAAAAAGGCTGCGGCTCATATTGGCCGATGGGATAACGGGGATCGTTCATTTTGGTTTTATTAATTGACTAAAAAATAAAGTGGCTAGCGGATAATAAAATACCAACGCAGCTTCAATGAATGTCTCGCCATAAAAAATTGTGTTTGATTCAATTTCATTTTGCGACCTACACTACCTCCCAGCCTGGAAAAGGTTTTACGGTTGCGCAATTTGGTCCGCCATCCTTTGCCGTTCCGGGAACTTTTGTTTGCAATACGAGAGATGAATTGGTTAGCAGTCTTTTGATGATTGCCTGTGTAATACCTCTCAATGGAACTTTTAATCTCCTCGTCCAAACCGAATCTATCTGACCGGCACTCGTTCCGATGTCAATATAAATAAAACGCTCCTGCGGTGGCCCCTGCACAAAGGGCCCGGCGAATGTAAAATCCGAAGATTTGTTTTCCCGCACTCCTATCTTCAATTCAAACAACAGGTCTTTGTTCGCCGACCTTTGTTTTTGAACCACCTCATAATTATTGCCACTGCCTTTTTGAAGAGCAAAGTCAACACCCGGTGGCGGGCTTTCCAAAACAATTCTCAGTGTTAGTTCCTGGGTCATTTTATAAAAGTCAGTAATGCCTGGCTATTGCGCTTCTATCCATTAAACAAGCGGTAAAAAAAATTCGTGCAACTCTTTCTATAAGTTCGTGTGTTGTTCAGAATCCTTTCGTGTAATCACCTCATAAAATTTCCAGCAACTCCACATCAAACAACAACGTTGCGCCGCCTGGAATGCCACCGGTTCCATAATCGCCGTAGGCAAGATGCGATGGAATCCACAACCGCCATGCACTACCTAGTGGCATCATTGGCAACACGTCCTGCCAGCCACTAATCAACGAAGTAAGTGGTGCGGTAAATGGTTGGTTGCGTTTGTACGACGAATCGAATTCTTTACCATCGAGCAGGCAACCGCGGTAGTGTGCTTTTACTTTATTCTGCAATGATGGCTTAGCGCCACTGCCCTCCTTCAACACCTGGTATTGAATACCGCTGGGCAATTCGGTAACGCCTTCTTTACTTTTATTTGCTGCCATAAATGTTGCGCCAGCTTCTTTTTCGGCAGTTAATTTATCGTTTCGAAAATTTTGTAGTTTGTCCTGTAAGCCCATGTTTATTTATGATTTAAGATTTACGAGTTAAGATGTAAGATGTACGAAGTAGGAAGTAAGAACCTGACAGGACAACTGAAACGACATTTCAATTCCTAGGTCTGACTTCTGACTTCCGACCTCCGACTTTGAACTTTCGACTTTTAACTGGCTACTCTTCCCGCAACGACCGCCCGGTTAAATGTATAAATACATCTTCCAGGTTTGCCTGCTTCATTTCCTTCGGTCGTTCAAAACCAGTGGCCACCAATTCGTCAATTAGTTCATCAGGTTTGTTGAGTGCAACAATACGGCCACTGTCAACTATGGCTACACGATCGCACAAATATTCGGCTTCATCCATGTAGTGTGTTGTAATGATAACAGTTGTTCCATCAGCCTGAATATTTTTTACCAGCTCCCATAAATTACGCCGCGCCTGCGGATCTAAACCTGTGGTTGGTTCATCTAAAAAAATAATTTTCGGATTATTAATGAGCGTTGTGGCAATTGAAAACCTTTGCTTTTGGCCGCCACTCAATTCCTTCACTTTCGCTTTTGCTTTGTCGCGCAGGTTTACCAGATCTAACAACTCCATTGCATTTACCTGCCGGTTGTATAAGCCTGCAAACAATTGAATGAGTTCTATCAAATTTAAGCCGGGGTAAAAACCACTTGTTTGTAATTGAACGCCAATTATTTTTTTTATTTCGGCGGGTTGCTCATCAAGGTCAAAACCATTGACAAAAACTTTACCGCTGGTTTTGGTACGCAGCGTTTCCATAATTTCAAGCGTTGTTGATTTACCTGCGCCATTGGGGCCAAGCAATCCAAATATCTCGCCTTCAAAAACATCAAAGCTGATGCCTTTTACCGCCTGGAAGCTACCGTAGTGCTTCACTAAATTTTCAACCGAAATTATTTTTTTCTGTTCCAAGTCTACCTTTTTTTAAAACATGAAATGGTTCACCCTAAATAATACTTTGCTCCTGGATTGACTTTTATGAGCTAACAATTATCATGGTTTGCAATGCGCTTCCAGTTCCTGCATCATTAAATTACTGCCAATAAAAAACGGTGTTCGCTGATGCAATTCCGTGGGCTGAATATCTAAAATTCTTTCCGAGCCATTTGTTGCTTTTCCGCCGGCTACTTCCACAATAAACGCAAACGGATTGCATTCGTACAATAACCGCAACTTTCCTTTTGGTTTATCGGTGGTGCCGGGGTACATAAACAGTCCGCCCTTTATTAAATTTCGATGCACATCACTCACCATGCTACCAATGTAGCGCTGGGTGTATGGGCCGCCGGTTTGTTTTGTTTTGTTTTGGCAGGCGGTAATGTATTTTTTCACGCCTTCGTTGTACTGAAAAAAGTTGCCATGGTTAACGGAATAAATTTTACCATTCTCCGGGCATTTAATATCGGGGTGACTTAAACAAAATTCTCCAATTGCGGGATCGAGCGTAAAACCATTTACGCCACGCCGGGTAGCATATACCAACATAGTAGATGAGCCATAAACAATATAGCCCGCGGCCACCTGGTTTATACCTTTTTGCAAAAAATCTTCGCGGGTGACATTGGTGCCCCGCTCCGACACACGGCGGTAAATACAAAAAATGGTACCAATGGAAACGTTTACGTCAATGTTTCCACTGCCGTCAAGCGGATCGAACATGCAGATGTATTTTGAATTGCGACTTACATCATCATCAAACGCCACATACTCATCCAGTTCCTCCGATGCAATACCGGCGCAACTTACACCCCGCTGCAAAACTCCCATAAATTGGTTGTTGGCATATACATCTAACTTTTTTACTTCTTCGCCCTGCACATTCATTGTTCCTTCATCGCCCAAAATATCAACCAGGCCGGCTTTGTTTACTTCAACATTTACACGTTTGGCAGCAAGACCAATATCACGCAGCAACGAACTGAGTTCGCCGGTTGCGTGCGGAAACTGCCGCAGCGACTGAATAGTAAATTCGTCTAAGGTTGAAATTTGGCGGTTGATTATACTCATGGGCAACAAAATATTTTGAGCAACAAATGTAAGGGTGAAACGGTGAATGGTGAGTGGTGAGTGGTGAGTGTATGGTGGTTGAAGTTTGGTGGTTGCGATTTGGGATTTGGAATTTGGGATTTAGAATTTGGGACTTGGGATTTGGGATTTGGAATTTGGAATTTAAGATTTGGCTACCTGTAACTGTTGCCACCTTGCCCAATGAGCAACAAACAGCATCTTTGCGCAAAACGGTATTGATGAAGGTTTATAAATTTGGCGGGGCCTCGGTTAGTACAGCAGAAAAAATTGAAAACGTAGCGTCTATCATCAAACAAAATAAAAATGGAAATCTACTGGTTGTAATATCAGCCATGGGCAAAACAACAAACGCACTTGAAAAAGTAGCCGAAGCATTTTTTGCAGGCGAAAAAGAAACTGCCTTGCAGCTCTTCACCACTCTTAAGGAACAACATCTTGCTATTGCCAGTGAACTCACGGGATTGACAAAAAAATCGGAAGCATACAGTTTATCAACCCGCAATCATCCATCGCTACCAGATTTTTTTACGGAAATAGAATGGTTGTTGCACGACAAACCGGTGCGCAACTACGACTATTATTATGACCAGATAGTTTGTGTTGGCGAACTTCTATCAACCGCTATCGTTAGTAATTACCTTAACGATGCCGGCATCAAAAATATTTGGGTTGATGTTAGAGACGTTATTAGAACAGACAACAATTTCAGGGATGCAAAAATTGATTGGAGCTATACAAGCGAAAAGGTAGCCGAACATGTAGTGCCGTTGTTTACTGAATCGAACATTATACTAACACAGGGATTTATTGGTGCAACAGATGAAAATGAAAGCACCACTTTGGGAAGAGAAGGAAGTGATTACAGTGCCGCGGTTTTTGCCAATTTACTGGAGGCGGAAAGTCAAACTATTTGGAAAGACGTGAAGGGTGTAATGAGTGCAGACCCAAAAGAATACCAGCAGGCACAGTGGATAAAAGAATTAAACTACACCGAGGTAATTGAAATGGCGTATTACGGGGCCCAGGTAATTCATCCCAAAACCATTAAGCCGCTTCAAAACAAAAATATTCCGTTGTACGTGCGTTCGTTTTTACATCCAATGGAGGAAGGCACCTGCATTCATAATAAAAACATTACCGAACTGCCACCCGTAATTGTTTATAAAAACCAACAGGTACTTGTAGAATTAAGTTCAAAGGATTTTTCTTTTGTAAGCGACGGATTAACAGTGGAGTTGTACAAAATTTTTGAACAGCTAAAATTCAAACCCAATCTTACGCAAAACGGTGCAATAAGTTTTTTATGTGTAATAGATAATCATCCCGAAAAAGTGCAGCAGTTAGGTTTTGCCGCCTCGGCTGTTTTTGATGTGCAGATGACCAGGGACTTAACCCTGCTCACCATAAGACATTACAACCAGGAAATAATTGAGGATCTATCGGCTTCTGCCAACATAATTTTGAAGCAACAAACACCCGAAACGGTTCAGCTATTGTTGCAAAGCAATGGGCGATAATATTTCAGCCAAAATTTTATTCACATCGTCAGCCCTGTTCATCACCATCAGGTGTCCACCCTTTGCAACTACATGCGTGGGCTTGGTGAACCGCTTTGGCAAAATTTCATCGTGGGTGCCGTGAATATGAAATAATTTTTCCGGCGCCTCCACACACTGCCAATTTAAAATGGCACCCATGGCCCAGCGAATGAATGGCACGTTCGAGTGGCGTATCATGGCTTTCAACATCCGTTTATCCTCTGCACTTTCGGTAGTAAATAAGCGTTTTAAAATGGCTGCTTTTTGAATGAGGCCAATGGGCATTACTTTATGCAATTGTAAACGACCGAGGAAACGATAATAAACCGGCAGGTGTTGCGAAGTGGGAATGCTGGAAATTAAAATTGTTTGTGCAGGGTGCAGGTGATTGGCAATTTCTACCGCAAGCATACCACCCATTGATAAACCTATGATGCAAAAGGCCTCATCGGTTTTTATGCCGCCCGCCATGCGCAGTGAGTAATGAGCTAATGACTCGTTTTTCTCCGGCTCTATCCAATCAAGATATATTGGCTCAAATGAGGAAGGAAGAACAATATGTTTAAAAACGCTACGGTCTGCGGCAAGACCGCTGATAAAATAAACTTTCATGGGTTATGCGGGACGTAAGTTCACAAGTTCACGAGTTTACGAGTTTACAAGTTCGGTGCCCTGGAGTTTACCAAAATCATCGGCGGGCTTACCAATTAATTTTTCAGGTTATTGCCTAAATCATGCTACTCAATCACAAAACTCTGTTTCATTTTTTTTGCTACCGGCTTATCATTTAATATGGCAGGTTGCCAGGGTGGCATTTGCTCCAGCACGGTAATTAATTCATCATCAAAATCGGCGTTTACGCCATTTAGTACTTTAAAGTTTGTAGTGGTGCCGTCGACATCAACAATAAACTCAATCATTACATTGGCTTTTTTACGCTCGTCGGGCAACGAGGGCACAAGTGTTTTACCCATTTTATCGAGATACTTTAGAAAGTTTTCGCCACCACCCGGAAACTGTGGCCACTCTGTTACAACATTGGCCAGCTCTGTAATATTTTTAACGCGGTGGGGCACCGTTGCTCTTTTTACTTTTGGCATTGGCGGCAATTTCTTCGACAAACCATCGTACACATAATCGCCATTGGTGTTGGTCATTATTATGGGGAGCTGTTTCGTAATTTCAAAATGATCGTACACCATTTCAAGCCTCTCCGCAAAGGCTTTTAACTGCCCGTCGGTTTTAATTAAGTTGGTTAGGTAGGCCGCACTTTTTTTGTTGTTGTACCGTATGGGGTAAATGTGTACGGGAATATAATCCTGGCCATTGTTTTTTGCATGCGCCGCCAGTACGTAAATTTCATCAATTTGTTTATCGGTAACGGGTATGCAGCCAACCGTTACGCAACTACCGTGAATATAAATATCACCACCGGGGTGCATTGAGTCGCTCAAGATTTTATCGGAAGCGTTGGGATAGTTAAGGCCGAGTGATAGATAATAAGTGCTGTTGGGATTAAACTCGTTGATATAGTAAAAACCCTCCGGTACCTGGTAATCGCCCTGCATACGCTTGGGGCCGAGTGTACCCGCCAATGCACAAACTTTATAGGTTTTGAACAATTTGTATTGCTCTTTACGTTCGTTCTTCGTCCATATTTCCAACTGTCCATCGTACTTAAACGAGCGGATGTACAAATATTTTGCGGGCCATTGCAAACCCTTTGCTGCAAACTGTTTTTGCAGGGTATCTTCTTTTCTCTTCAGTGCGTCGCCGGGGCGGGCAAAGTTTTTTTGGTAATCAATAAACGTGGTGGATGCACCTTGCGCAAATGCGGCAAGTGAAAAAAAGGCGCAGCTAAAAAAGAGGATGAGGTTTTTCATTTTTCGATGCTTATAAGATATTATTCGAAGTTCGTTGTTGAAACGGAAAAAACAGCATTAAATTTTGTTGTAAATATGTACCAACGATGTTTTTTGTCATTTATCTAAAACAGAATGCAGTACCATCCAAATACGGCAATGCGCCACTAACGATTCACCACTTACAAATTTCCCCTTGCCTCCTGCTCCCTTTCAATGGCTTCAAACAAAGCTTTGAAATTTCCCTTACCAAAACTTTTTGCTCCCTTGCGTTGAATGATCTCAAAAAACAGCGTGGGCCTGTCTTGCTGGGGCTTTGAAAATAGCTGGAGCAAATATCCCTCATTATCCCTGTCAACCAAAATACCCAATTCTTTTAAAGGTTCTAAATCTTCATCAATTTTTCCTACACGGTCGGTAAGGTCGTCGTAATAACTGGTAGGAACTTTCAGGAATTCGACACCACGGCCCATTAAATCCCTGACTGTCTTTACGATATCGGCGGTGGCAAGGGCCACGTGCTGCACCCCTTCGCCATTATAAAATTCAAGGTATTCTTCCACCTGCGATTTTTTCTTTCCTTCGGCGGGTTCGTTAATTGGAAACTTAACAAAACCATTTCCATTACTCATAACCTTGCTCATTAACGCCGAGTATTCGGTGGAAATATCTTCATCATCAAATGTCAAAATATTTTTAAAGCCCATTACCTCTTCATAAAACTTAACCCAGGGGTTCATCTGGTTCCAGCCCACATTGCCCACGCAATGATCTACATACAAAAGGCCGGCATCTTCTGTTTTAAAATGCGGATTATTCCAGGGCCTGAAGCCCGGCATAAATGCACCTTTGTAATTGTTTCGTTCAACAAACAAATGCACCGTATCGCCGTAAGTATGAATGCCACTGAGTACCACCTCACCATCACCATCTCTTAGCTGCTGCGGCTCCATGTAGGATTTACCACCCCGGTGCGTAGTTTGCTGCCAGGCATCGGCTGCATCTGCAACACGCAGTGCTAAAAATTTCACACCATCACCGTGCTTGTAAATATGGTCGGCAATTTCGTTGTTGCCGCGCAATGGAGTGGTTAATACAAATGTGAGTTTATGCTGTCGTACCACATAGCTGCATTTATCCTTCATCCCGGTTTCGGGGCCGGCATAGGCCAACGGCTGAAAACCAAAGGCCGTGATGTAATAATGCGCCGCCTGCTTTGCATTGCCTACATAAAATTCAACAAAATCGGTACCCTGCAACGGAAGAAAATCGGCCGTAGTGTGTAACTCATTTTTTTGGGCGGTGAGCGGGATCATAAATTTTTTTTCGGGTTTATATTCCTTATCAGGTTTTTCTGTTGAATGGTTTAGCTGGATGAATCTTTGTCGGCATCCATGTCCTTTTAACTGGCAGCTGCAAATACTACATGACCGACACTGGCAAATTTAAAAACTCCCGCTTACAAAAAACGCGGTTGGTGTTTTAATTAACACAGCCTAATTTTAGAAAATACAAACAAACATTATGGACGCCGAAAAAACAATCTATCAAACATCTCCTTCGCAAGTGCGCAACCTGCAACCGTTCTTTTTCGCCGGGCTTGTTACTGGTGGTATTATTGCGGCCGCAGCCCTGGTGCCAAACAATTTGTTTTTGATTGCATTGGTGTTTCCCATTGGATATATGTTTTGGAAATGGTTGGAAATAAGGTGTACCAGACTAACGATTACCGACCAGCGAATTATTGTATCGGAAGGCGTGATGAATAAAACAACTAATGAAACTGAATTGTATAGGGTTAGAGATACAACCGTGGAAGAACCCTGGTACTACCGCATTTTTAGTTTAGGAAGAATTATTGTTTTTACAACCGATGAAGCAAAAGCCACACATAGTTTTGAAGGATATGGCAAACCGCATTGGATAAAAGACCAGATACGCAACAACGCCGAAATTTGCCGGCAGAAAAAACGCTGGGGCATTGATAATATTTTAATGAATGAGCATTCAAGTCAATAAGGATTGTTAGCCCTCCGCAAAAGACAAACCAAATCTCTTGCATCAGCAGTTAACTTGTGTCCGCTAACGCATCTACAGCAATTCATCCTTCTTTTTCGCCACCAAATATTTTTCAAGTGCCTTTTGTCCAAACTTTTTAAACACTACTGGCGTTACAATAATATCTAACAATGTAGAACTGATTAATCCACCCAAAATAACAGTGGCAACGGGATACAAAATCTCCTTACCCGGTGCGGTTGGATCAAGCGTTAATGGAATTAATGCCAACGCCGCCACCAATGCCGTCATCAACACAGGCACCAATCTTTCCTGCGATCCACGTACAATCATTTTGTCGCCAAAAACTTCTCCTTCATGTTCCACCAAATGAATGTAGTGCGAAAGCATCATAATGCCGTTACGGGAAGCTATGCCTGTGAGGGTAATAAAACCAACCAATGTAGCAATGGAAAATACGCCGCCGGTTAACATGACGGCAACTACACTTCCAATTAAAGCCAATGGAATGTTGAGCATTATTTGTAAAGTAATTTCCCACGATTTAAAATGACTGTACAACACCAAGAAAATGCCGGCAAACGAAAACAAACTCAAAATCAAAATTAGTTTTGAAGCACTTTGATGGCTTTCAAACTGGCCGCCCCATTCTGCAAAATAACCTTGCGGCATTTTCATGTTAGCGGCAACCGTGCTTTGCATTTCCTGTACGGTGCTGCCCAAATCGCGGCCCTGAACATTGGCCGATACAACAATGCGTCGTTGTGTGTTCTCGTGGTTAATTACATTGATACTATTTTCCAAATCAACATTTGCAATCTGATTCAACGGAATTAATGCGCCGCTTGCAGTTGCAATGGGTGTGTTTCTAATTTGTTCGATATTGGAACGAATGCTATCGGCTACCCTTACAACAAGGTCGAAACTTTGTTGCCCTTCTATTATTTGGCTCACTGTTTTTCCCTGGTAAAACGTTTCTAATTCTTCAGCAACTTCTCCAACCTGCAAACCGTACTGCCTTATTTTGTTTCTATCCAACCGTATCATCAGTTGCGGTAACATGGCCTGGTTTTCCACCTGCGCATCAACCACGCCATCAATACCGCTGATTATGGTTTGCAATTGGCTGGCGGTGGTGCGAAGCGTAGTAAGATCGTTTCCAAATATTTTTATTGCCACCTGTGCCCGCACACCAGAAAGTAAATGATCTAACCTATGAGAAATTGGCTGTCCAATATTTACGTTTACTCCTTTCAGCACATCAAGGTTGTGGCGAATATCATCCAAAATTGCATTGCGGTTACGGCCTCCTTCTTCGTCTGTGAGTGCCACGTCAATTTCCGAATAACTTGGAGGCTCGGCATGCTCATCTAACTCGGCCCTGCCGGTGCGGCGGGAGGTGAGTGCCACACCATCTACTTTTAAAATTTGTTTTTCGGCAATGTTTCCGATTTTATTTGCTTCTTCAAGAGCAGTGCCGGGCGGGGCCACAACGGTTACGGTAAAACTTCCTTCATTAAATGGAGGCAAAAATTCTGTACCAAAAAAAGGCACCAGTGCAAAGGCTGCAATGATCAAAATAACGGACGCTACGATCACTGTTTTTGTTCGCTTCAAACTCCAGTGCAATAGTTTGAGGTCTTGTTTTTTTAACCAGCGTACTAATGGAGAGTCGGCAGTATTTGAGTAGGTAGTAGTTTTAGAGTCGGCAGTAAGCAGTATTGGATCGTTTACTGCATACTGCCTACTTTCTTCCGACTGCTTACTTTCTTCTGACTGCCTACTGCCTACTTTTTTCTTCCGCCAAAACAAAAGATTCACATGCCTCAAATGCCGCGGTTTACTTAAAAAATAACTGCACAATGCCGGTGTAACAGTTAGCGATACAACAAGTGATGCAACGATGGAAGTGATATAGGCAATACCAAGCGGTGCAAAAATTCTGCCTTCAATGCCTTGTAAATAAAATAGCGGAATGAACACTAACACAACAATGATGGTTGCATATACTATGGAGTTTCTTACTTCGCTGCTTGCTTCGTAGATAACTTTTAACAACGGCCGTTGTTGTTCTGTTGGTAATGCCCAGTTTTCTTTCAGCCGCCTGAAAACATTTTCTACATCTACAATGGCATCGTCAACCAATTCGCCAATGGCAATTGCCAGTCCACCAAGCGTTAACGTGTTTATAGAGATGCCAAAAAGTTTAAAAACAATCGCTGTAATGATTAACGAAAGTGGAATGGCCGTTAGGGTAATTATTGTTGTGCGAAAATTTAACAGGAATAAGAAAAGTATAATGATGATAAGAATAAATCCATCCCGCAACGCCGCTTCCACATTGGCAAGAGAGTTGACAATAAATCCTTTTTGCTGAAATACGTCGGTATGAATTTTTACATCCTTCGGAAGTGTTGTTTGTATTTCTGCAATGGCTTTTAAAATATCATCGGTAAGTGTAACGGTACTTGCTGTTGGTTGTTTTTCTATACTTAAAATAACGGCAGGTTTTGCATTAAACGAACCATCGCCTCTTTTTATACCGCCACCTAATTTTACATCGGCTACCTGGTTAAGCGTAACAATTGCGCCATTAGTTGAACGAATAACAGTGTTGGCAATTTCGTTTATGTCTGTTGTTCTTGCAATGTTCCTTATCAAAACTTCGGAGCCGGCGTTGTTTACAAAACCACCGGTTGAATTTTGATTGGTGAGTTGCAAAGCCTTATCCACTTCATCAATTGATACATTAAACTGCCGCAATTTTTCGGGTGATACCAACACCTGGTACTGCATTCTTTCGCCGCCAATTGGTATTACCTGCGACACACCTTTTACACTCATCAACCTGCGGCGCAAAGTGAAGTCGGCAATGGTGCGCAAATCCATTGGCGATGTACTATCGCCTGTAATGGCCGCCATCATTATTTGTCCCATAATGGAACTGATTGGTCCGAGTTGCGGCGTAATGCCATCGGGCATTTCAACGGTTTGTAATTTTTCCGCCACTAATTGTCGTGCCCTATATATTTCGGTGTCCCAGTCAAATTCAACAAACACCATTCCCAAACCGGGGGATGCAACAGACCGAACTACTTCAACACCCGGCGCACCATTCAATGCGGTTTCAACCGGCAGGTTTGCCTGCGATTCTACTTCTTCGGGTGCCATGCCACCAGCTTCTAAAAAAATGGTCACCCGTGGCCTGTTCAAATCGGGCAACACATCAACCGGCAAATTCACCAATGTAAAAACGCCGTACACCATTACCAATGCGGCTGTGGCTACTACAAAAAGCCGGTTCTTTAATGAAAATAAAATGAGTTTGTTGAGCATGTTGAAAATTATTTAGGCCGTTTGTTTACTTTTTCTAAACCGTTTTGAGCTCACAAAAAAAAGTGCAAAACCACTTATTACTGTTACAATTCCGAAAATGGAGAAGGCACGTAACACCCAGTTGTTGATATTGTCGCGGCCATTATAATCCATTGTATGAAACATCCAGAGTAAATCAAACGTTCGCCATTTATTATTGCGAAATGTTTCCACCTTGCCGGTTTGCGCAGCCACGTAAATATTTGTGCTGGTACCATGTTCAAATAAAATTCTCCAGGCGGGTAAAGGTTTTGCACGATACTCACTGTTTTGACTGACCGCAGTGATGTATTCCGCCGAATATAATTTTGGCGTTCCGGCAAAACTTTCAGCGGCAATTTTTATGGCTTCTTCTTTGGAAATTGGTTTTCTTATTGCTCCTGTTTGCGCATCGGCCAACACTGTTTCTATATTGTTGTTTGAGAAATAACGAATGTGATAAAATGGCTTTTGCAAAATCGTCACCACTTCCATTTGATGTATTGAATCGGCCTTGTCTTCAACATTGGCTAGCACTAGTCCAGGTGAAACAAAATTAAAACCAGCCGATAAATGTGGTGGGTGTTTGTGCAACAAGTCGCCATGAATTTCATCAATGTTGGTCCAGCTAAAATAGAGACCGCTGATTGTCCACAACAGAAATTGCAAACCCAGCAAAACTCCTAATACGCGGTGCGTCCTCCGGATGTAATAATGTTTACTTTTTGGCATAAATAATTACCTGGTTAAAGTATTGTCGATAAATAGTGTGCTTATTTTTTTACACGCAACATACTTGCATTTATTGCCACCACAACGGTGCTAACCGTCATCAATGCCGCCCCGGCTGCAGGGCTCAATAAAACGCCCCAGTTATACAATACACCTGCTGCCAAAGGCAGCGCCACCACATTATAACCTGTTGCCCACATTAGGTTTTGAATCATTTTACGGTAGGTGGCTTTTCCAAATAAAATCAAACTCGCCACATCCTTTGGATTGCTGTTTACCAAAACAATTCCGGCGGTTTCCGCAGCAATATCGCTTCCGCTGCCCACGGCAATACCTACATCTGCAATGGCTAACGCAGGTGCGTCATTCACTCCGTCGCCTGTCATGGCTACAAATTCTCCTTTGCTCTGCAACTCTTTGATTTTTTCTAATTTTTGATGCGGTAGCACTTCGCCAAAAAAACTATCCATGGCCAAACTTTCACTTACCGATTTTGCTACTTTGCTGTTATCTCCGGTCAGCAATATTGATTTGATACCGTTTTCTTTCAATGTTTTTATTGCTTCTGCCGATTCAGGTCTTATTTTATCTGCCAAAGCAATGTAACCCGCCAATTCATTATTGACGATTACAAACACGACGGTTTCTGTATCATTGGAAGAAAAGCTATTTGGAAGAGCTATGTTCTTTTCATTTAAATAGCCAGGGCTAACTACCATTATTTTCTTGCCCTCCACTGTAGCTTCAACACCTTTGCCGGTGATGGCATTAAAATTCTCTGTTGCCGGAATAGTGATTGAAAGTTCTTTTGCTTTTTGTAGTATACCTGTTGCGATAGGATGTTCTGAATTTTGCTCTAATGCAGATGCTAAACGGAGAATTTCAGTTTCAGATCTCTCTCCTACCCCTTTTCCCGATGAGAGGGAAACGATCTTCGATACTTCAAATTTTCCAACAGTAAGTGTGCCCGTTTTATCAAACACAATGGTGGTAATTTTTCTTGCGTTTTCAAATGCTGTTCTGTTCTTAATGAGCAAACCGTTTTTTGCTGATAGAGCAGTTGATTTTGCAACAACTAATGGCACGGCCAATCCTAAAGCATGTGGGCAACAAATAACAATTACCGTTACCATTCT
>JANPKD010000031.1:0-9651 GCA_031425835.1 Chitinophagales bacterium | reverse complement strand
TGAATTGCTTGTTCCGGCATTGTCCACATCCTTCAGCATTTGTTCCAAATATTCTTTTCGGGTAATGGCTATAAAAACCGGCTTATCGCTATTTCGTAAAATGATATAATCATTTGCTGTGTACATTTTAGCGTCTGCATTATTTTGTGCCCGGAGTTCATAATAATCAGTTCTGCCTTCTGTTTTTTTCTTTTTAATTACTTTAAATGCAGGCTGTCCATTAACGGTATAAACGCCGGCATCTGAAGTAAAGCCAAAAGCAAAAACATTATTAAAGTTTACATAAACCGAAGAACCGCTTTCTCCTTCGGTATGAACTGTATTGCTGTTATCATAACAGTAGTAAGCAAAAAACATCAGTTGCGACTGATAGCGGCTTTTAATTCCTGCTGTTAGGAACATGGGATCGGTATGCAGCGAATCGGGTAGAAATTTCGGAAAGAAATTGTTGTGGTAATCTAATTTGGCGCCGGTAAAATTGGTCAATATATTTTTGATCCAGGTTTCTGCTTTGGCAAGGTATGGTTTCATTTTAGCTCTCTCTGTAACATTCATTTTCCCTGAATTGGTAATAACATTATCTATGCTGTTCAGCAGTGTGGACGGTTTATTTGCAGCCTGTGTTTTACAATCCTGAGCAAAACCTGTGAGCATGTTGAAAAGGGAGAAGGCCAAAAATATTTTTTTCATTTTACTGTTTTTGGGATGAAAGGGTGCTAGCCGGTTTTTACAGCTTTGTTATTTTTATGTTGCTGATAAAGTAAGCATCGTTTTTAGCACTGTTGCCGCTGCAGTTAAATGACAGCGCATTGAACAGATGATTTAAGGGAATAGCTTTTTCGTATTCGGCTATCTTGTTTTCATTAATAAACACCTGTAGTTTTTCTCCCGATTTTTTGATGATAACCGTAATCCGGTTCATTTTTTTATTGTTGGATAAACCATTGGCCACATACCAGTTGGTTCCATTTGAATAGCCGGGTGGAAAAGGAAATTTTGTTTCAACTGTGGCTTCGCCATCGTTGCCGTTTGAACCCGGCCGAAGTTTGAGGCTTATGAAAGATTCTGCATTGCCAGGTGAGGTTTCTTTTGCCAGCAGCATGGTTAAACCCTTTGCGCCCCAGGTAAAATTTTGCGGTACCGCAACATCATAGGTTAAAGTAAAGTTTTGCGGCAATGGTTTTTTCAATAAGGTTGCATTGATGTAATGACCTCTTAACTCAACCCAGTTACCATCTAATTCACCGGGCTTTGTAACTAAGGCAGTGGTTCCATCAAATGCTAAAATTGTTTTCCAGCCAATTGGTTTTTTACCAATCCCCGTTGTTGAAAAATCTTCAAAGAAAAAAACAGTTGCATCAGCATTATTTTTTTTAGCGGCTTCAGAAGCTGCTGTCGTTACCACTGCTTCTTTGTAACCTGGAGAACGAAGTGGTTGGTAAGGTTTCCCTTTCATTTTATCCGCATCAAAGAAAAAATCGTACACGTACTGAAAATTAAAATTGTTGATGATGGTTTCGTGTTGGTGTTTTCCTACCGGTTCATTTACATCACCGTGCCATGTAATGCGTATCCATTGAGGTTTGTCTTTTTTACACAGCTCCGCCATCTGCGGATCAATTCTGTATACGGGCAGTTTTAATGCACTTCCTCCATTTCCTTCAAACACATCGGCGTAATTTTCTAACAGCATATCGGGCTGGGTTGTAAAAATCTCGGCTGTTTCATCAAGGCGGTTTTTATATTTTTCCTGGTTGTTTTTTAATACTGTTATTCTTTTTTGGTACCTGTCGTCGGCGTACTTGCGGGCATTGGCCCGGGCATTGTCGTTGAACCATTTTGTAACTGCTTCCTCTTTTTCTATGGCATACTTTTTTTCTATACCGGCGGCTACCTGTTGCAGGTATTCGCCCCTGGTAACTTTTACAAAGGGCATTGTATTTTGCGCAAACAGTACAACCGTTTTTTCATTACCTATTCTAGAATTACGGCGGAAGTAGGTAAAATATTTTTTTGTGTTGGGGTGTGTCGCTAATCCATAAAGTTTCGGCAGGTCGTCATCGTAACCTTGTTCCGCAAAAGAAGGCAGGGTAAAATAATATTGTGAAGGCGTACACAATGCATCGGCACTAATGCCCACCGGTGCGTTTGCTATAATACTCCATTGCACATGACTGTTAGAAGCGGGTATCATTTTGCCACTGCTGTTGTACTTTAAATCAGTATAGGTTTTTGTGTAGGCACCATAACTCTGGGGCAGGGCGGCGTCGTTCTGGTTGTACAATCCTAATTTTTCTGAAACCATTTTTTTTACATCGCCCAATCCGCCTTTGGGTAAATAAGTCGCCTGCATCCAGTTGGCAAACGAATCGGCGATGGAAAGTTGCGCAACGGAATACAGTTTGTCATCCACTTTCACCGGGGCTTTAGCTCCTTTGAAGTTGTACACTTTCATCCAGCCAAAAACGCTGTCTTCAATAGATTCATTGGAAAAACTTTGCGCAAGACTGTTTGTTACTATACCAGTAAATGAACAAAGCAGAAGTATTTTAATCATGATGCAGTTCGATTTATTGCTGCTTGCCAAGCATATTTTTTAATGTTGCAAAATCAACGGCTTTTTTAATGGCTTCTATATTCTCTACAAACACGGCATCATCTTTTGATACTTTAAATACCGCAGTGAAAAATTGTGGAGAGTATTTGGGCAGCTTTTTACGGTAATAATTGAGGTTTGGTTTTACTGCAAAAAATGATCCTTTGGTGCCTTCATCAACAAATCTTTCAAACCGTTCTTCCTCATTCCACATACAAATTGCGGGCTTGCTCAATTCGGTTTCCGCTTGGGCCAGGTAATTATTGATGTTTTTCAAATACCGATCGATATATGCTTTTTCGCCGGGGCTCTCTTTTACCGTTTTTTCCAAACGTTTCTTTTGAATTAATAAATATTCTTTACGACTGAGATAGGAAAACGGAAGTGTGTCATTATAGGTTATCAACCAGCGATATTCATAAATTGGGGAGTTGTAGTCAACCTTTTCTTCACCCATAAAATAGTAACCATCCTTTTTTTCTGGTTTTAGTTTCAATTTCAAATAACCCCTGGCATCATCATCTGGCATAGTAGCACCATATAAATTATTCAACGAGAAAATAGTGTTTGCTGCAATGGTTACCGTGGTGGGAGTAGAATAGTCTATGTAGTATTTCGATTTATCTGCACTTTGCTTATCGCATAAATAGCGGAGTACATACATCGAATAATAATAGGGGTCGGCTATCCAAATTTGTCCGGCGGTTGGATGCTTTCCAAAGCCAGAGCCGTAAGTAATTTGGCAGCCCATTGGTTGATAGTTAGAATAAACCATTTTGTGAATACTGGCGGTTACTGCTCTTTCTTTTACTAAATCTGTAGCACTTACATTTGGAATAGAACCTGTCATGCCGGCTTTCCAGATGCCGGGTTTTTGTGCTAATAATTCTTTGGTGCAATCCTGCGAAATGGCGAATAATGAACAAAGCAATATTGCATTTAAGAAAAGTACTTTCGTCTTCATAACTGTCCGTTTATTTATGCCCCAAAAACTTACCCGATGTGCTAATGCCTGTATTGAAAGTGGCTCTTGCTTCGGCGCCGGCAATGGTTACAAAACTTGCCCCTTTTACCGCTACGCCTGCCACCAAACCTGCGTCGGTTATGCCAGTATTGTCCCACTCTACCAAACCACCTGCTGTGCCTTTTAGTTGTAAACCTTTAGGCCCAACACTTTCGCTATAACCAAGTATAGCCGTGCCCGAAAACCTGCCGGTTTCTACGTTATCCTTCAAACTAATTTTTACACCTTTAAAATCAAACTCGCCGGTGAGGTTGCTGCAGCTGGATACAATTTTATACACACCCAAATTCATGGTGCTTACATATTGACAAGCTACATCATCAAAATTTTGCAACGAATCGAAAACTGGCTTTTTAGGAACAATGGGTGGGCACCAACTGCTTTTCGGTTTGAAGTAAGGACGCTGATCTTTCAACTGCTGAAGCCAGGCCATTTGTGCCGAAATTTTTGTCACTTCAAATTGTTCGGGCCATTGGACAAACTGGTAGTAGTAAAGCATATCGCTAATGCGCTTGCTGGTGTAATGCAAATACTGACGGTAGGCTGTTTGCACTCCGCCGTTGGCGTCTTTCAAAAATTCGTTGCGTATTGCATTCTCTTCGGCACAAATTGCAGCCAGAGGATTTTCTTTACCCTCGCCAACTTTATCCTCGTATTTTTTATCGAGCATGGCTTGTTTTTCTTCCAGCACATCTTCCAGTTCGTTGGCACGTTTGGTTGCCCTTAGCACTTTCTCTAATTCATTAGCAAAGACAAAAGATGCATTGCCATCAACATCGCTTACCAAGTAATTCAACCTTGCCATTGCTTTTGCGGCAAGGCCAGGCATGGGTTGCACCCGTACGCCGGTTTGAACAGCCTGCACTATTTGCTGCATACGCAAACCCGTTATGCGTTCAAACTCTTTTTCAGCAGTAGCTAATTTTATTCGCAATTCATTCATGCGTGTATTACACTCGTCTTTAAACTGGGTCCACTCCAACTCCGACAATCTTGTTTCATCAACACTGAGGGGATAACGGGGCCACTTAAATTTATCTAATCCGCCAACATTTTTTTGCATAGGCGGATCCCAATCCAGGTCTTCGCTTTTTACCGGCGAACCTAATTTTTTTAACCTGCTTTCTTTTTCCGTGCTGTAGGCTTCGGCAATGGCTTTTCTTGCAGCAGTAATAGCAGCGGGTATGTTGCCTCTACTTTCTTCAATAACCGATATAACAAGGTTGGCTTGTGGGTGCATTGGATAAATGCGAATGGCACTGTCGGCAGTACGCCCCGCCCTGGGTATATCACCAAGGCCAAGCCAGGCTTGTGCAATGTTGTTGAGCAGCGAACTGTTTTGAGGAAATTGCCTGTTCAAAAAATAGAGAACAGGCAATGCCAAATGTTCGGCACCACAGGTAGTTAAAATGGAAGCATAATTATTCAGGCTGATAGCATCAGTTGGTTTTGCCTTGCAGGCCTCACCCATTAGGTAGAGTGCTAAAGTTGGCCGGCCGTCCATCCACAACCCCGCTGCGGCATTATCCAACGATGCTTTTGATTGTACTAATTGTTGCAGTATCTCCTGCGCACTTGTTTTTGTTTGCGGCGATAATTTTGTTAACACGTACTGGTGTGTTTTATTAATGTAGGCAGGCATTTGCGCTGCTGAAAGTGTAACGGATAATGCCGTATTTATCCTGGCCACATCTTTTGCTGGTACAATGCGTTCATCATCATCAAATGCTTTTTGTAGTTGTGCATCGGTTACCCCTGCAACCGATTTTTTTATCTGTTTTATATCAGGCATTTTAATGCCCATGCTGTCCATCATTTTTTTATCCTCCGGGCTCATCTCACTCATCATCTTATCCATCTCCTTCATCATTTCGTCCATCTCTTTTTTGGTGGGTGCTTTTTCTTTTGCAACAGGTTTTTTTGTTGGTTGTGCAAAAACAGTGGCGGTAAAAAGGAGCAGCAACAAAGCAGCACAATATTTTTTCATGATGAATGGTTTTATCGTTTTGGGTTTTACTTCAAGTCGCCACCAATGATATTGGTTACGTTTGCCACCTGCACAATTACTCTTTTCAGCAACACATTGGTGGTTCCCGCTCTATATAAATCGGCCCGCAAATACACGGTGCTATCGCTTTCACTCATGCCAATTTTCACCACATCATAATGGTCGTTTTTTTGCAGCAGGTACTTGTATTTTGTTTCGTCAATTTTTCCCGGGAGTGCATCGGTAAGGCTGGTAAAAACAATATACAGGTCGCTTACTATCTGTATCACCACATTGTACTCAGCAATGTTTTCACCTTCGTACGGAATTACCGCCAGGCTGTCGTTTACCATTTTAAAAGGAAGGCTGCTGCCGGTCAATAATTTTTTTAGTTCGGATACCGATTGTTTTGCAGCGGTTTTTGGTTTTGATTGTGCAGTTGCAATGGTAACAACAAACATTAAGCAAGTGAGGAGGAACAAATTTTTAGTCATGGTTGATTTATTGAGTAAAGGAGCATATACAAGTTAAGAAAACCTGGTAACTGAATCTTTATTAAAGCACACGATTATTCAATAATGTAAATAATCCTGTGCTTTAATAAAGGCAAATGCTATTGTTGCGAGATGGAGGAAGTCGTTGGTTTCAAACTTCCATCGGTTTGGCAGGTAAGCACATGATCCCAATTATTTAGAAAACCTGTGGCATTGTTGAAAGTTATTTTACGAGGTACAAAACCAGCCGGCGGTTCATTACCATTTTGATCTTTAAATAACAATGAAATACTTGCTCCCTCTATTTTCCAGGCATCAGTGGCCCAGTTAGGTTTATAATAAATTCTTAGTGCAAGCCCACCCTGCATGATAGAGGTAAGTGTAAGATCCTGCTCAGTTGCATGCGGATGCCTGTCGAAGCCAATGGTCTTATCCTGGTTAATTGGAAACTCGCCGGTGTTGGCAGTAAATGGTTGATGAAATAAAATACCTGAGGTATTTCGGTTGTACAGTTCTAAAGCAACCTGTGATGGATATTCTTTGTTGTCGGCACCGGTGCTTAAATTTAAGATTACGCCGGCCAGTTTGTACACAATATCATTGGGTGTGCAAATGCGGTCAACATATTCATCGGTTGCACTTGCCGTAGCGCAACTTGCACCATTCATTTCGCCCAACGTATAACTAACCGGCCTGGCATGTTGAAAATTACAGGTGGCTAGATAATTCCTGATTTCTTCTTCCAGCTTATCAACATTAAAGGATGTGGTGGTGCTTGGGCCGCCAATAATATAGGTGTTCACTGTTTTTGTGGTGTTGCTGCTTTTGCTGATAAAATTTCCACCCAGGCTAAAGTTTACACCACCTTGCTGGCCGTAAGATGCATTAAAACTTGCGGCGTCTTCTCTGCGATTTAGTATCAATTCAATATTAGCTAAAATGCGGGTGCCGTAGGTTACCTCTTTCACGTACATCAAATCGTTTCTTCCGTTAAGTGCAGCATCAGTAAAAAAACCTGCCGAAGGTCTTTCGGCTTTAAGTGTGTACATGGGTTTAATAACGTCAACAGTTAAATAATACCGGCCGTTCTGTTGGTTTAATCCGTAACTGGCATTGGCCGAAAATCCGCCATAGCTTCCACCGGCTGTTACCTTTAATGCAAGTTCCGATTCGGAATTTGCAGAGAACGAACGATACTGCAAACCCAGGCCACTATTGCTTTGTAAAATGCTGTTGCGTATCAGGCCAATGCCGCTTGAACCATTGTTGATATCGTAACCTGTAGGATTGTTGACCACAATGCCTGACGTTCCACCAACATTCACGGGTTGGTCGGTGTAAATTCTAATCGGGTTGCGGCCGGTAATAATTTCGTTGTATCCACCACCATAAAAATCATCGAAAGCATAAATGGCTCCGGGATACAATCTTATTTGATTGGAGTTATTGCCATTCATAAAAGTGGTACTCTCTGCGGTAAAAATAACTTTACTGGTTACGCAGGTTACACCACCGGTATTTTCGGTAACCGGGGTGGTTTTATTTTGTTTGGTGAATGCAGGTTGCCCACCTGTTGTTGCGTTTTTTCGGAGGGTTACAGTTATTGTTTTTCCGTTGCCAATGTTCACCACCTTTACCGGTTGGGCGGTAGCACCCGGAACAATCGTCAACTGCTGGTTGACCATGATGGGTTGCTGGGTTTTTACCCCCACCTGTGTTTTTTGAACTCTTTGTAATTGTGCTTGAGACATAATTGCGAACAAGCAGCATAATGCGGTAGCAAAAATTATTTTTTTCATTTTGAGACTTTTTGTTTTAATGAAGCGAATGTAAATTCAGGTGTTGTGCACGGCCATCCCCGAAAAACAGGATATTTAGTAAGGCGGGGAAAAATCATGGAAAAAGGGGAGGAAACTGTTCGCCTGCATTGTATTTGTTTGTGAACGATGATAAAAGACTCTTTAAGTATGAACAAGCATTTCTTCGTTTTGCTTTTTTCAGTTTTATCTGTTAGTGTACATGCGCAATTAGAAAAAAAAGACAGCCTGTTGCAACTTTTACCAGGAGCAAAAACCGATACCAATAAAGTTTACCTGCTACTCTCCGTGGCAGATTATTTTGATCACACCGATCCAGCCCGGGCAAAAAAATATGTACAGGAAGCTATTGATTTAAGCAGGCAATTAAACTTTGCACAAGGGTTGATGAAATCTTATCGGCACCAGGCTTATATCTATTCTTACCAGGGAAAATTCGATTCGGCACTGTACATCAATCAAATAGTATTAGCCATTGCCAAAGGGCAGAAAGATCTATTTAATATAGGTGCGGCTCATTTCAATATTGGTGTTGCTTACCGTTATTTATTCGACCTGGACAGTGCATTGAAATATACATTAGAAGGGGCCAGGCTGTTGGACGGAAAGGGTTATGAAAATATTGAGTCGACATTGAACGACGGGCTGCAATCGCTTTACATGACCCTGCAACAATATGATAAAGCCATACAGTATGGAGAGAAGGCAGTAGCGTTGGGGAGGAAATTAGAGAACAAACAGCCACTGGTAAATGCGTTGAATAATCTTGGCCTTAGCTATGTTGATGTAAACCGCGAAGCGGATGCAAAGAAAGTATATGCTGAAGCATTGCAAATAGCAGCAAAAAGTAAGCTTAAGGGCATAGATGCCATGATATTGAATAACTTTTCGGATATCGACATTCGTGAAGGCAACTATGAGCAGGCAAGGATTAATGCCGAACAAAGTCTTGCTATTGCCCGGGAGATGGGTGATGCCGCAACGGAAATGAACGCCAAGGCTATACTTGCTTGTCACTATCTGTACAAAAAAGATTTTACAAAAGCCGAAGCACTGGCGATGGAAGTAAAGGCAATGGCAGAAAAAGAAAGTTGGGACGACGGTAAAATTGCTGCCCTTGGCGTGCTGGCGAAAATTGCATTTGCTTCGGGTAATTACAGCAAAGGATTTACATACGAAATGCAGAAGAGCAAGGTGGAAACGGCGGTGTTTACTGAATCGGTTAAGCAAAGGGAAGCAGCTATTCGGCTGCGGTATGAAACCGAAAAAAAAGATAATCAAATTTTACTGCAGCAGGCCACTATAAAAAACATCGGCACCTGGAACTACATTCTTGCCGCCGGTGCGGCAGCTCTTTTTCTTATTTTGTTTTTGTCGTACCGATCATATAAAAACAAACAAAAATTGCAGCAACAAAAAATAGAAGTGTTGGAAACAGAAAAACAACTTACCGCCACTGAAGCTGTTTTAAAAGGCGAAGAACAGGAACGCAGCCGGCTTGCAAAAGATTTGCATGATGGATTAGGCGGTATGTTATCGGGCATTAAATACTCACTCAATACCATGAAAGGAAATTTAATAATGACGCCTGGGAATGCACAGGCTTTTGAACGCAGCATGGATATGCTGGACAGTTCCATCCAGGAAATGCGCCGTGTGGCACACAACATGATGCCCGAGGCTTTGGTAAAATTTGGGTTGGATACAGCGCTGAAAGACTTTTGCACCGACAT
>JANPKD010000030.1:0-415003 GCA_031425835.1 Chitinophagales bacterium | reverse complement strand
CGGAGAGTTTGCCGATAACTATAAACCAAACATTCCTGTGCTGGAAAATAATTACTGTCCCTATTTTACCGGTTATAATTTAGCTGTTCAGGATACAACAAGATTTTACCAATGGAAAAGAGATTTTGATTCCTTGTTAGCCATTAGTAAAGTGCCACAGTTAAGCACCATTCGTTTTCCAAACGATCATACAGAAGGTTTAAGAAAAGGCAGACCTACACCGTTTGCTCATGTTGCTGACAATGATTTTACGGTTGGGTTATTTGTTGAGTATTTAAGCCAATCACCGATATGGAAAGAAACCGCCATTTTTATTATTGAAGATGATGCACAGAATGGCCCCGATCATGTAGATGCACATCGCAGTACGGCTTATGTTGCCGGTGGTTTTGTAAAAAGAAATTTCGTTGACCACACCATGTATTCCACTTCGTCTATGCTGCGCACCATTGAATTAATTCTTGGTTTGCCGCCAATGAGCCAATACGATGCGGCGGCTGAACCCATGTGGCGTTGTTTTACCGCTACACCAAATCTTACTCCTTTTCAATCGTTACCGGCCAACGTAAATCTGAATGATGTAAATGAAAAGGTAACAGCAAGTTCTAAGCTGAGCGAAACCTTTGATTTTTCGAAGGAAGACCGCATACCCGATCTTGTTTTTAGTGAAGTGATTTGGAAGGCAGTGAAAGGAGAAGATGCTGTAATGCCTGCACCAAGAAGAAGCGCTTTTATAAAAGTTTCGGATGATGATGATGAAGACGATGAAGTTGTAAAGAAGGCAACCAATAAAACTAAAAGGAAGAAGTGATGAAGCTTTTTTTTGGAAGTATGCTTGCGTGCCTTCTTTCGGTATGCTGTTTTTCGCAGGAAGACACGGTTGCAAAAACAATGGATAAAGTGGTAATGACGGCGCAGCGATCGAAACAAAAAGAATTACTAGTGCCTTATGCTGTAAAATCAATTGATCAAAAATATTTTTCGCAAATGCAACCAAGAACAACACCGGAGGCATTAGCCGGGATGAATGGTGTGTTTGTGCAGAAAACAAATCATGGCGGCGGTTCGCCGTTTGTTCGTGGATTGACAGGAAACCAGTTATTGTTTTTAGTAGATGGCATACGGTTGAACAATGCAACATTTCGTTACGGCCCTAATCAATACCTGAATACGATTGATGCTTACACCATCAATAAAATTGAAGTGGCAAAAGGAACAGGTTCGGTACAATATGGAACCGATGCCCTGGGTGGGGTAATTAATGTGATTACAAATGAACCACTGCTGACGAACAAAAAAATTTTTACCGGCAGAGGCATTGTAAAATACATGACCGGCAACATGGAAAAAACAATTCGGGGTGATGCAGGTTACAGTACAAAAAAATTCGCCATCATTGGCGGAATAACAGCAAGAGATTTTGGTGATGTAGTTGGTGGCGATACAACGGGACGACAATCGCCTTCGGGATACAAAGAATGGAGTTTTGATGTAAAAGCAAAATGGTTACTAACTACAAGAACAGAGTTGATTGTAGCTAACCAGTTCTTACAACAAAGTAACGTACCGGTATATCATAAACTACAGTTGGAAAACTTTGCGGTGAATGAAATGCACCGGCAGCAAAGAAGGTTGAGTTATGCAAGGCTGCGTTTTACGGGTGATAAAAATCTATTGAAGGAAACAGAAATCACTGCCTCCTGGCAACAAACTGTTGAAGGCAGAAACAGCCGCAAACATGGAAGTAATTTTTTACGGAAAGAAACTGATCAGGTCAGCAGTTTTGGTTTTACTATTGATAACCTTTCGCAAATAAAAAATTACTGGACGGCCAACTCAGGAATAGAATTTTATAATGATGATGTAAAAAGCATTGGCGAAGACATCAACATTCAAAACGGAATGAAACAAAATAAAAGAGGTTTGTATCCCAATAACTCCGGCTATGGTAATTACTCTATTTATTCGCTCCATCATTTCAGTCTTAAGAAATGGATTGTTGATGCGGGGTTGCGGTATAATTTCTTTTCTATAAAAATTTTCGATACAACATTGGGAAAGGTAAACATCCACCCCTCCGCTTTTGTAGCAAACGCCGCCATTATGTACAAGGTATTTACTGATCATCACTTCTATGTATCGTACAGCTCCGGCTTTCGGGCACCAAATGTTGATGACATGGGAACACTTGGCATTGTTGATTTCCGATACGAGGTCCCAACCGGTTCCTTAAAACCAGAAAGGTCTCAAAACATTGAAGCGGGCTATAAATTCAAAACAAAAAAATGGAAAGGTTCGGTAGCTGCTTATTACATGCACATTGATGATTTAATTGCAAGGGTAAAAATGGATGGTGAAATAATTAACGGGTACCAGGTTTATAAAAAGGAAAATGTAGAGCAGGCTTTTATCCGTGGTGTAGAAGCAGAACTGAATTGGAAACCTGTAAACAATTTCAATTTTACAGCGGGTGTTGCTTCCACTTACGGACAAAACACAACAAAGAATGAGCCGCTGCGCCGCATTCCCCCATTAAACGGAAGGTTGTTGGGCAGGTTGCATAATATAAATTGGTCTATTGCTACAGAATTTTTATTTGCTGCAAACCAAAGCAGGTTGGCGCAAGGTGATAAAGATGACAACAGGATACCAAAAGGCGGAACACCCGGTTGGAAGGTGGTGAATGTTTACAGCGGCTATCAATTTTCAAAATGCCAAATCAATCTTGGATTGCAAAATATTTTTGATGATGATTACCGAACGCATGGTTCGGGCATTAACGGCGTGGGTAGAAGTGCCTGGTTTTCTGTAACCATAATTCTATAAAAATGACGAAAGAAAAAGCCACAGAAATTGCGGAAGAAATATTTGCTCTCTACGAAAAACATGGAGCGGAAGATTATATTGGCGAACCTGTTTCGCAATTGGAACACATGGTGCAGGCTGCAGAATTAGCCGAGGCGGAAGGCTATGATCATGAAGTTGTCTTAGCAGCTTTCTTTCATGATATTGGTCACCTTGCCGAACATGTAATGCCTGTAGAAAAAATGGAAGGAGCAGGCGTTGTGGATCATGAAAAATTGGGTGCCAACTATCTAAAAGAAAAAGGTTTTTCCGAAAAAATTTGCTCCCTTGTTCAAAGCCATGTGCAGGCCAAGCGATACCTCACTTATAAATTTCCGGAGTATTACCAAAACCTTTCACCGGCAAGCCGCGTTACATTAACGCACCAGGGCGGCGCAATGAATGCAACAGAAGCCGCGATTTTTGAAGAAGATGATTTTCATCCGCTCTACCTTAAATTGAGAGCATGGGATGATCAGGCAAAAGATCAAAATAAAAAATCCGGCCGCACAGAAAAATACAGATTGATGGCTATAGCACACCTTTCAGAATAATCATGTTTTCTTAATCTGCCTTTGCCATTTGTTGAGAAATCTATCGGTTATTTTATCAAAATAATTTTATGCAAATCAAACTGGTTGTTTTTGACCTGGCCGGCACCACACTTAAAGATGATAATAATGTGGCCGATGCTTTTCAAAAAGCATTTTTAGCCAACGGCATTTCAATTGAGCGGGAAGATGCAACGCCACTAATGGGCTATAAAAAAACAACGGCTATTGAAATGTTGCTACAACAAAAAGGTCAGAGTTATGAAGCTGATACGGTTGATGCTATACATGACAGCTTTGTATCTGAAATGCTCGATTTTTATGGGTATGATGCCTCGGTAAAACCAATGGCTGGAGCCGAAGAACTTTTTATTTTCTTAAAAGAGAAAGGAATTAAGCTGGCTTTGAACACGGGTTTTCCAAGGGTAATTGCTGCCGCTATTATTGCCCGTTTTCAATGGTTGGAAAAAGGCCTGGTTGATGAATTTATTGGCAGTGATGAAGTACCCCAAGGCAGGCCGCACCCGTATATGATTTATGAGTTAAAAGAGCGGTTGCAAATTGGTTTGCATGATGGTGTAATGAAAGTTGGCGACACCGCTGTTGATATGTTTGAAGGAAAGAATGCGGGTTGCCAATATGTTGTTGGCATAACAACCGGCGCTGCATCCCGCACAGAACTGGAAGAAACAAACCCCACACATATTGTTGATGGTTTAAACCAAATTGCAGACATTGTGGATGAAGCACTTTCGGTTTATGCATAAAGAAAAGGAATGGTTTTCATTGGCGCTTGCGGGTTTATCGGCCTTTTGTGTATATACCTGTATGTACGCTTTTCGTAAACCATTTACCGCCGCTAATTACAACAACCAGTTTTTTTTAGGCATTGATTACAAAGTGTGGCTGGTGGTAGCGCAAACAATTGGTTATACCCTCAGCAAGTTTTATGGTATTGGCTTTATTGCATCGCTGGGCCGCACAAGTCACTCAAAAAAAATCATTTTTTTTATTTCAATGGGCTGGTTGGCCTTGTTGTTTTTTGCCATAACGCCTGCTCCATACAACATCATCTTGTTATTGCTCAATGGTTTTCCACTTGGGGTTATTTATGGGTTAGTATTTAGTTATCTCGAAGGCCGCCGTGCAACCGAATTGCTGGGCGCCGTGCTGGCAACAAGTTTCATTTTTGCTTCTGGCTTTACACAATCGGCAGGCAAATTTGTTTCGGTGGAGTGGGGGGTAAGCCAGTGGTGGATGCCTTTTGTAACCGGCTCAATATTTTTTATTCCAACTATTTTTTTTACCTGGCTGCTGGGTAAAACGCCGGCGCCAACCGCAACCGATGTAGCGCTGCGCACAGAGCGTACCGCAATGAACGGTGAAGAGAGAAAAAAGTTTGTCCGCAGTTTTTTGCCCGGCCTTACGTTGCTGATTATAGCTTATGTGTTGCTTACCATAATGCGTGACTATCGCAGCAACTTCGCTTCCAACATTTGGCAGGAGTTGGGTATTAACAACGCCGCGGTATTTACACAAACCGAAATACCCGCCTCGGTGGTTACACTGGCCCTAACAGGCTTGCTCATTTTTGTAAGAAGCAACATCAGGGCCTTGCTCATTAATCATGTAATTATCATTGCAGGCTTTTTTCTCTGCATCATTTTTACTTTGTTATACACCAATGGATATACAAACACATTTTGGTGGATGACGATTGTTGGCGTTGGCCTTTACATGGGTTATGTGCCGTTCAATTGTATGTTGTTCGACAGGCTGATTGCTTCATTTAAATACGTGAGCAATGCTGGCTTTATAATTTATGTGGCCGATTCGTTCGGCTACCTGGGAAGCAATGCAGTCATCATTACAAAAAATTTTTTGCGCCTTGATATTTCCTGGGGCAATTTTTTTATAAGCCTTGTTTTGATTGTTTCGGTTGCGGGTATTGTGCTTACCGCTCTTTCGGCTTTTTATTTTCAAAAAAAGCACCAGAAGCAAACTACTAAATTATCCCTGCAGGTATGAGCAAATCAGCAATTGTTATTGGCGCCGGTATTGTGGGGTTGGCTACGGCACGAGCACTAGCGGTACGCGGTTATCAGGTTACGGTTTTAGAGAAAAATGACGAAGCCACTGGAGCATCGGTAAGAAATTTTGGTATGATTTGGCCCATAGGCCAGCCAGCCGGAATGATGTATGAAAGAGCCATTCAATCAAAACAAATATGGAAACAGGTTTGCAAAGAAGCAGGTATTTGGATTGATGAAGTGGGCTCGTTGCATCTTGCCTATAATGATGAGGAGGAACAGGTGCTGGAAGAATTTTTTGAGCTGGCTAAGAGGGAAAGAAACTGTTTTCTTTTAAATGCCGCGGAAACATTGAAGCAATCAGGAGCCGTTGTTGCGGAAGGGCTTCATTCAGCTCTATACAGTACGGATGAAATGATTGTTGACCCACGGGAAGCCATTCAAAAACTGCCTCGTTACTTAAAAGAAAAATATCCGGTGCAGTTTATTTGGGGTGCCATGGTCACCAAAATTTCGTACCCCTCTGTATGGTGCAATAATAACCTGTACGAAGCCGACGAAATTTTTGTTTGTACCGGTGCCGAATTCGAGTTGCTTTTTCCTGAGCTATATGCCTTGGTGCCCCTTACAAAATGCAAACTGCAGATGATGCGTTTGCAACCGCAAAACCTTAGAAGAATAGGGCCGGCATTGTGCGGTGGCTTATCACTCATTCATTACAAAAGTTTTGAGGGGGCACCGTCGCTTGCTTTATTAAAAGAAAAGTTTAAAAGAGAGTTACCCGAATATTTACAATGGGGCATTCATGTAATGGCGGCGCAAAATGAAAGTGGCCAGGTAACCATCGGCGACTCGCACGAATACGGAAACAGCTTCGAGCCTTTTGACAAAGCGTTTATCAATGAAATGATCGTTGATTACCTCGGCAGTTTTGCCCTCTTTGCAAATGGAAAAATTGTTGAAACCTGGCATGGCATTTATCCAAAACTTACCGATGGCAGCACAGAAATCGTCATCAAACCACAGGAGGGTGTAACTATTATTAATGGCCTGGGTGGTGCAGGAATGACTTTATCTTTTGGCTTGTGCGAAAGTGTAATTGCCGAAAACTATAAAAAAAGTTTGACCATTTCGTAAAGGCAATACAATTAATAAATGGCTTCTGTTTTGTCGTGTAATTACTTCAATTAAATTTTGGTGGTTTTGTTTCAGCAATAAAAAAAGCTGCCTCAATCCTCTCACCGCAATAATGTGTGGTAAAGTTTTGAGACAGCTTTCGTAATAATTATCAAGAGGTCTTATTCCATCTTCATCAATTTCACCTGCAGCGTTTCACTGCCTTGTACAATGCGCACAAAATAAACACCGGCTTTTAAACCGCTACCTACTCTGAGGGTTTGGCTGCCAATAATGTTTTGCGTAACCTCTACAATTCTTCCCGTAAGATCAACAACCTGAACCTGTACTTTATCTGTTCTCTGTGCTGTTTCAATGTTCAGCACAAAATAGTTACGTGCCGGGTTAGGCCATGCTTTCAAACTTAATTGGCCAAAAGCATTTTTAGCTTCTACAACTGTAACTGTATTTTTCGCTTTCCCTTTGTCATGCGCCACCGAAACAGTTGTTGTGCTGCTGGTACTGTTGCCCGCCGCATCGGTGCAGGTTGCTTTAATGGTATAAATTCTGCCATTGCCTTTCCCCGAACGTTCGGCTCTCAGCATTACCTGGTGGTCATTTACCACCACCCAATCAGGTGCAGTATTGCCATCGCCATTTCCATTCACCGCTTCGTTGCTTGTAACAGTTAATGCACAATTAATCACGCCTGCACAATTATCACTGCTGTTGTAATTAACCGTAACCAAATGCATTTTATGGTTTGGAGGCCAAAGGTTATTTGGTGTGGCGCTCATGTTGCTGATAACGGGTGCTTCGGTATCGTTTACTGTTACGGTAAATGTGCAAGTGGCGGTACCGGCTGCGTTGCTGGCCGAAGCAGTAACTGTTGTTACGCCAACCGGGAAATTATATGGCGATGTAATGGTATTGCCACCAATACTGTACGTTATTGCCGGTGCCGGATTGCCGGTGGCAGTGGCTGCAAATGACACTGACCGTGAGCATTGCCCTGCTGCATTTGAAGCAATAACATTTGCGGGGCAGGTAATACCCGCAGGAATATTTAGAATGATTTGCGCTCTTATTTCACCACCTGGGAAAGTTGGATTATGAATATTTGAATACCACAAATTGCCAAGCAGCTGCGATTCTCTTAAATCATTTATTACATGGCTGTTGAAGTACGTGCCGGCCGTAGCTGCCGGAAAACCAGTGTAACCAATAATTACAGATGCGTTTACACCAACTGGTGCCGGCGCATGAAAATGACCGGCCGAAGCAGGCACTATTAATCCGCTAAAAACTAAACCATAGGTTATAGTGTTAGTTGTAGGGTTAAAGCTGCCAATGATTCTGCCGGTAGCAGTAGATGCGTTGGGGGGTACTTCCTGTGTACCACTGTAAACATTGTTGAAAGTATAAATAACCCCGGGGTTACTCACTTGTAGTTGGGCTCTTATTTCGCCGCCTGGAAATACATTGGTATGTACATTAACGTACATCAATCCAATCATTAAGTCTGCTTCCTGCACGGCGGTTAATACATAGGTATTTGAATAGCTGCCGGCATTTACGCCAGCGGGGAAACCAGCAAAGCCAATTATAACAGATGCGTTTACACCTGGCATTGCAGGTGCATGAAGATGGCCGGCTAAGGTAGTGCCGGTAAGGCCACCAAAAATGAGCGAGAAGGACAGGGTGTTGGTTTCGTCGTTGTAACTGCCAACAATTTGGCCTTGCGCAGGGGAAGCATTAGGTGGCGCTTCCTGTGTGCCACTGAGAATGTTGTGAATAGGATAGATGGTGGCGCCTGCACTAAAACTAAACAGCAGCACCAGCAAAAAACTGGAAAAAAACAAAACTGACTTGTTGTAAAACTTTTTCATAACCGTAAATTTTTTTAATTGTGATGATTTACGGTTCCTCATAAGGATGTATGAAGTAAAACGGAAGTTTAGAAGGGGTAAGACTTTTTAAATGTAGGCATATTTCAAATGCCTTTGAGCAATACGAGAAATTGCCATCAGCAGTTGTGCCTGTACTTAAATTTTTTTAAAGAGGCATCCCGCAAAAATCAACAACCAGGATTAACACCCTGAGTCGTGAATTTGTTCACAACCACCTCAAGTGTCCGTGTTGTAGTCTATGCACGGGTAAAGGGAGATGATTTCTAAAAAAATTATTGCGTTGCAAAGTTTTTTGCGTCAACATTTCTTCACGGCAGCGCATTCGTTCAAGCCAAACTTTCCTTTGGTGAATCTTTTTGCGGAAATAAACTGTTTAGCAGCTTCTCATACATACCTAAAAACGGCAGCATCAGCAATACACCAAAAATATTAAACATCATGTGGGCGTTGGCAATGGTTTGCGCGGTATCGGCTTTTTGAGAAACATACATAACAGCCGCGGTAAACCAGCCAAGCAACAGCATACCAATGGTAATGGTGGAAATATTAAACAGCAGGTGAAACAAACCGGTTTTAATGGCCGCCCGGCTGCGTCCAACCGAAGCCACAAGGGTATCGGCGCAGGTGCCTAATTCGGCTCCAAGCATTACGGCAATGCCGGCAGTAATGCTAATTAAATTTTGGTTGGCCAACCCAATTACCATACCTACCGTAGCACTTGAACTTTGTACCAGTACTGTAACCAAAGCACCTGTGCCCATGCCCTTCCAGGTATTTTCGAGCGAGTGCAACCAATCAACAAAATAGTTGCTGTTCTTAAGCGGTTCCACCGCTTCCTCAATGGTAAAAAGCCCAAAGAAAATAAGACCGAAGGAAAAAATAACCTTGCCCAGATTTACATAAAGTGGCTTCTTCATAAAAAACATCAAAGCAAAACCTACTGCTATCGGCACCGCAGCATATTCGCCAACATTTAAAGCAAATATTTGCGATGAAACCGTGGTGCCAATATTTGCACCCATTACTACACCCATGGCTTGCTTAAAACTCATTGCCCTGCTGTTTACAAGAGCAATAGTCATAATAATAACAACTGAAGAAGAGTCAAGCAATATGGTTACAATAACTCCGGATAGAATTCCTTTAAAAACATTGCTGGTAAAACGGTCTAAAAAATTTTTCAGCTTGTCGCCCGAAATTTCATTTAGGCCCTGTGACAGTGTGTTGAGCGCATACAAAAAAAGAATGAGGCCTGTAACAATTAATAAAATGGTTTGCATGCCCTTGAAATATTTTTTTGAAACTATGGCAATATCAGCGCTGCCGACATTATTAAATTATTAATCAGCCGACGTTCGCCTGCCCTGTATTTCAATTCTGCTCCCCATCCATCACCCCTACGTGTACGCAGCTTAAAAAATTTAAATTTCATGGTAACATTCCGGTAACATTGCCATAACACTTCCTTAATGTTGTGGTAACACAGTTGTAACCCTGCCGGCGTTTATTTGCCGAAAGTTTCCGGAATGTATTTAAGCAAATGTTGTCTTCTCGTGATTTCTCTTTTTTTCTGTACCCTCTTGCAAGCCCAAACGGCAAAACTGTCGGGCAAGGTGTACAACGAAAAAAATGAGCCGCTTTCCAATGTTTCCATTTTGCTCAATGGCGGCAGCGGTACTACCAGCGATGTTAGCGGCGGATTTCAATTAAACCTGGCACCCGGCAAAAAAAACGAGCTCACTTTTTCTGCAATTGGTTACGAAACAAAAATAGTAAGCGATGTGGAAGCGCTGACCACGCAAATAAATGAACTGAATGTTACACTCAATGTATTATCAAAACAGCAGGAAGGCATTGTAATTACCGCACGTACTACACAGCGCCGCGAAAGTGTAAACTCCATTATTGCTTTTCAAAAAAACACCAACACCGTAGCCTCGGTTATCTCGGCCGAATCCATTCGCCGATCGCCCGACAGAAACACCGGCGAAGTATTAAAACGTACACCTGGCGCCAGCATCCAGGATGGTAAGTTCATTATCGTTCGCGGTCTTGCCGACAGGTACAACCAGGCCATGATTGACGGTATATTACTAACCAGCACGGAACCCGACCGCAAAACTTTTTCCTTCGACTTAATACCTGCCTCTATGATTGATAACATTGTTATCAATAAAGCATTTGTACCCGAATACCCCGGCGAGTGGGCTGGTGGCCTCATACAGGTAAACACAAAAGATATTCCTGCACGAAATTTTTTCAACATTCAGCTTGGTACCGGTTTCAACTCGCAAACAACCGGTAAAAATTTTTATAAAAATCAGCAGGCTGGCAAATACGACTGGTTGGGTTTTGACGATGGCACAAGAGCATTGCCTTCTTCCTATACCACCAAATCAAGTTTCGACACCGCATCGCATGCTGGTAAAATTGCCGTGGGCAGAGGTTTGTCCAACACCTGGGCACCCGAGCAGTACACCGCCCCCATGAACATTTCCTTTCAAACCAACGGCGGATTTACTACAAAATTATTTGGCAAAAAAGCCGGCGCTATTGCTGGTATCACCTACAGCAAAACAAACCGTTACCAGGATGCCCTCAACCGTAAAAACATTTTGAACGATGTAACACAAAAGTTTATCGCCGAAAATAGTTTTGATGATGACAGGTATATAAAAGAGGTTTCGGTTGGGGCCATTGCAAGTTTGTCGGTGCAACTCAACTCACTCAACAAAATCACCCTCAAATCAATACTCAATGTAAACAACACCAACTCGGTTATTCAGCGCCAGGGCATTGATATTTCACGCCCCGATTCAATATTACGCGGCACCGAGTTGACCTTTAGGCAAAACACCTTTTTCACTACGCAGTTAACCGGTGAGCATAGCATTGCCACTCCCTTAAAATTAAAATGGTACGGCGCATTTAATATTTTAGATGGCTACAACCCCGACCAGCGCAGGCTCCTGTATTCTAAAGCCGATCCGCTGGCAACATACAGTGCGGTAATTGCCAACTCGCTTTCGCAACAAAGTGGCAGCCGCATTTTTCAAAGTCTGAGCGATTACATCTACACCGGCGGTGCTGATGTTACCTACACCTTCAATGCATGGAACCAAAAGCAGGCGTTGAAAGGCGGTTACATGATGCAGGTAAAAGACCGGTTGTACGATGCGCAGCTATTTGCTAATTATTTACCAACCGACAACCTTGCATTAAGGCAGCTAACACCCGATAAAATATTTGCCCCCGAAAATTTTGGTAATGGCTTTGACAACAAGTTTGCTTTTGATGCCATCAAAAACAAAAACTTTCGCTACATGGCTAACACCATTTTAAACGCGGGGTTTTTACAGATGGATAATCAACTGTCGGATGCATTTAGAATTGTGTGGGGTTTACGTGTTGAACACTACGACCAGTTGGTAGGCAGCACAAAAAAATACGACAGCCGCTTTACCCATTCAGTTGTTACCGATTATTTGCCTGGTGTAAATGCCACTTTTAAAATCAATAACAAAACCAACATAAGGCTATCGGGTTCGCAAACCGTTATTCGGCCTGAGTTAAGAGAACTATCTGCACTGAACTTGTACGATTTTGAATTGAACGCATCGGTGCAGGGCGAACCAAAATTGAAACGTACGAAAATAACCAACCTCGATGCCCGTTACGAATTTTACCCACGTGCCGGCGAAGTGCTAACTGGCGGCGTTTTTTATAAGGAGTTTAAAAACCCTATTGAACAGTATTTTAATGAAGGCGCCGGCGGCTCCAGCACGTTCAATTTTTTAAATGCACAACAGGCTACATCGTATGGGGCCGAGGTGGAGCTGAGAAAAAAACTGGATTTTGCTCCCCCGTTTAAAAATTTCACTTTCCAAACAAACATAGCTTACATATACAGCCGCATTAAAGACACTGCCAGAAAAATTGACCGTCCATTACAGGGTCAGTCGCCATACACCCTCAATATTGGTTTGATGTACGACCTGGAAAAAGCAGGTGTCAGCGCAACACTATTATTTAACCAGGTGGGTCATAGAATTTATTTGGTTGGAGATAAATCGGCCGGTGCAGGCTCGCCCGATATATATGAAGCCCCACGACCATTACTCGATTTTCAGGTGGCAAAAAAAATGCTGAAGAATAAAGCCGAGGTAAAGTTGAACGTTGCCGACATACTGAACAGAACACAGTACTTCTATCAAAATGCTAACCCGAATAAGGACCAGGACTTTCAAAAAAATACCGACGCTTACCGCTTCACCCGGCAGTTTGGAACCACGTACACCATCACCTTCAATTACTCTTTATAAAATTTTAAACAAAATATAGAATGAAAAAGAACATTTTTTACATAGCCATTGCAGCCGCGGTACTTTCCACAGGATGCCGCAAGATTGAAGCCGATGGCGAAAAGGAAATAATTATTGTAAATCAGCCTGGCACGGGCAACACTACAGGGCAAACCATCACCCTATCGGGCCGCATTAATGCCGATACGGTTTTGCGCAAACAAAACAATTATATTTTGAAAGGACTGGTATACATGGTGGGCAATAAAACCATGACTATTGAAGCCGGCACGGTAATAAAAGGATCGTTCAGTGGCAGCGATGTAGCCGCATTAATCATTACCAGGGGTTCTAAAATTGTAGCACAAGGCTCGGCAACCGATCCAATTGTATTTACATCAGCATCGCAAAACCCGCAGTCGGGCGACTGGGGTGGCATTATCATTCTGGGTAAAGCCGCCATCAATACCAGCTTCAATGGAACAGCAGGTTTGTTTCAGGTTGAAGGTGGCGTTGACAATGCAAACGGCGATGGCCTTGGGGGCTCGGGAGATGCCGTGGCACCTGCGCCGGTGAACAACGATAATTCAGGTGTGTTGAGCTATGTTAGAATTGAATATGCAGGTTACGCTTTTCAACCCGATAAAGAAATTAATAGCTTAACACTGGCGGGTGTAGGCAGTGGTACCACTATCGACCACGTTCAGGTTACCTATGCAAAGGACGACGCTTACGAATTTTTTGGCGGCACTGTCAATGCAAAATATTTGATAGCCTGGAAAACCCAGGACGATGATTTTGATACCGACAATGGTTACAGTGGCAAGGTGCAATATGGTTTGGTTATCCGCGATTCTGTTATTGCTGATATTTCCAATTCAGAAGCTTTTGAAAGCGATAATAATGCAGCAGGCACCAGCGTAACGCCAAAAACGTCCGCGGTGTTTAGTAACATTACTGCAATAGGCCCGAAAGCAACTTTGAACAATGCAGGCAGTACTTTGTTTCGTGGTGGTGCCCACGTTAGAAGAAATAGCGGCATTTCTATTTTTAACTCCATCATCATGGGTTGGCCAAGAGGCATAGAGGTAGATGCAAGCACCGGAACATCTACTGCGTTAAATATTGAAGACAGTACCGTACGTTTTAGAAACAATACACTTGCTGGCAATACGGTGGCTACACGATTTTCGGGAACGGCTGGTGCCACCATTAACAGCGACGCAGCGTTTACCAGCTGGTTTACCAATACGTTTTACAACAATGATATTATTACAAACAGTGTTGATGCAAAATTGATTCAGCCATTTAATTATACCGCACCCGATCCAACACCATTTGCAGGCAGCAATGGTAACCAGAAAATACTTACAGGTGCCGGCTTCACCGATGCAAAATTTACAGGAGATACTTTCTTTGATAAAACAGTAACCTTTCGTGGTGCTATTGCACCGGCAGGTGTAGAAGCAAGCTGGTGGAAAGGATGGACAAGATTCAATTGATCAATACTCTATAGCTTAACATGAAACCGCTTTTATTAAAGGCGGTTTTTTCTTAGGTAATTGACTAAAGAAAAATGTTTTGATTGAAATGAGCGGCATTTGTTGGGCTAGGAAAATACGACCATGTCAGTCATCGGTGTTCACAATTACTTAATACACCCTTCATACTGGCATCATTGCAGTTGCTGTTATTTGTAATAACAATAATGGCCTGACAGCTTCCTGGGCTTCACCCTTTTTCAGACAACCATTTTACGGTTCCTATTTATCATGAAGACTAATCCTGCATGAAGATTTTATACGCTATTCAAGGCACCGGTAATGGCCACATAACTGTAGCCCGCGAGGTATTGCCACTGCTAAAAAAAATGGGCGATGTGGATATATTGGTAAGCGGCACCCAGGTTGATATTGGCTTGCCTTATCCAATTAAATACCGGCTGAACGGACTATGTTTTGTGTTTGGGAAAAAAGGTGGCATTGATTATTTAGAGACCTATAAAAAAAGCCGCATTAAAGTACTCTTTCAAGAAATTAGAGAGCTGCCCGTAGAGCAATACGATATTGTGTTCAGCGATTTTGAACCGGTGAGTGCCTGGGCCTGCAGGGTGAAAAATAAAACCTGTATTGGTTTTTCGCACCAGGCAGCGGTGATAAACAAACACGCACCCCATCCCAAAAAAACTGACGTAATTGGCAAAGCGGTTCTTAAAAATTACGCACCCGTATCTAAGCGTTATGGTTTTCATTTTTTGCCGTACGATAAAAATATCTACACACCAATCATTCGCTCCGAGATAAGGAATAGGGAAGTGATTGATGCAGGCCATTACAGCGTTTATCTGCCTGCATACGGTGATGACAGAATTATTAAAATGCTCAATCAGTTTCCATCCATTCGCTGGCAGGTTTTTTCAAAACACAGCAAGGATGCTTACGTCCAAAATCATATTTCCATACAGCCCGTGCAGAACGACGCTTTCATCAATAGTATGGTAAGTTCTACAGGAATCTTGTGCGGAGCCGGTTTTCAAACACCTTCAGAAGCATTGTATCTCAAAAAAAAATTGATGGTACTACCTATGAAAGACCAGTATGAGCAGCAGTGCAATGCAGAGGCACTTAAACTTTTGGGTGTGCCGGTTATTAAAAACCTCAAACAAAAACAAACAAAAAAAATTGAGGACTGGTTGCAGTCCGACCATAAAATTTCCATGGATTATACCGACGATACTGTGGAAATTCTGGAAGATATAATTGAACGTCACGCGGTAGCCGGGGTGTTACAGCCGCCGGTAGTTGAGCAACTTCATTCAGCCTCCAAATTCAGAAACCTTCTTTTAAAGAAAATTTTTTACCAGTTAGGTGCCTGAGTATGATTTTGAAAGCAACTGATTTTGGTGAAAATTTTCAATGGGGCGTTTCCTCATCCGCCTATCAAACAGAGGGTGCCTACCGCGATGATGGCAAGGGTCTTTCCATTTGGGATGCATTCACAAAAAGCACTGGCAAAATAGCCGATGGTGGTAATGCAAATACGGCCACCAATTTTTACGAACGGTACATTCAGGATCTCATCCTGATGCAATTTCTCAACATCAAAAATTTTCGGTTTTCAATAGCCTGGTCAAGAGTTTTACCAAACGGCACTGGCAGTGTAAATGAAAATGGTTTGGACTATTACGACAGGCTTATAGACTTTTGTTTGGAATGCAAAATAGAACCCTGGGTTACTTTATACCATTGGGATCTGCCACTGGCACTTGAGCAAAAAGGCGGGTGGACGAACCGCGAAATCGTCAATTGGTTTGAAGACTATGTTGCGGTTTGTGTACAAAGGTTTGGCGACCGGGTAAAAAACTGGATGGTGTTGAATGAGCCTGTTGTATTTACCGGGGCCGGATATTTTTTAGGACTTCATGCCCCTGGTAAAAAGGGATTAAATAATTTTTTAGCAGCCGTGCACCATGCCTTGCTTTGCCAGGCCAACGGCGCAAGATTTCTTAAAGACCACAATACTTTATTCAATGTAGGCACTACCATATCCTGTTCGCAGGTTGATGCGGTTGAAAATAATCCTTTTCATATTGAGGCGGCACAAAGAGTGGATGTTTTAATGAATCGTCTTTTTATTGAACCACTGTTAGGAATGGGCTACCCATTAAAAGATTTAAAAGTGCTGCAGCAGGTTGAAAAATTTGTAAAGAATGGTGATGAAGCAAAGATGTCGTTTGACATGGATTTTATTGGCCTGCAAAACTACACACGGGAGGTAGTGCGTTACTCCTCAATAATGCCCTATGTAAATGCACGAATTATTAAAGCGTCGAAACGCAACGTACCCAGCACCGAAATGGACTGGGAAATTTATCCCGAAGGAATGTACAAGGTTTTGAAGCGGTTTGATAGTTATAAAAAAATGCCTCGAATAATTATTACAGAAAACGGTGCAGCCTTTCATGATGAATTAAATAACGGACAAGTACACGACCCCGAACGAATCAACTTCTTTAAACAATACTTGCAACAAGTATTAAAAGCTAAGAATGAAGGGGTAAAAGTTGATGGTTATTTTGCCTGGAGTTTTACTGACAATTTTGAATGGGCCGAGGGTTACCGACCCCGTTTTGGATTGGTGTATGTTGATTACGCTACGCAAAAACGCATCATCAAATCCTCGGGCTTTTGGTACCGGCAGTTTCTGCAAAAAATGCCCGAACTCCAATTACTGCTTCAATAATGCCAGGTTTTGCATGTTCTTCGGCATACACACAACAATCCCCGGTTATCTTAACGGTTGCATAATACAAGCGTAACAATCGCTTAACAATTCACGCATAGCTTCCGTTCCTAAAATTATAAAAATGCAATTACGAAGGGCTTTGTTTCTACTAACGGCAACGGGCATTGTAGCCTGTACCAAACCTACCAACCCATCGCAGGAAATTCAAAGCGATGTGCCCGGTGCCAACGGCCAGTTATTTAAAAAAGAAAACGTGTCTGGTTTTACCGAAATCAGTGCTATTGATATTGGTGATGCTGGCGCCGCTGAAATTTCGGCCTTCGATCCAAAAACCAAACGCCTGTTTGTTGTAAACAATGCGGCAGTTAATAAAATTGATGTACTGGATTTTGCAAACCCTTATGCACCTGTAGTTATTGGAAGCATTAGCGTAGCACCTTATGGTGGATTAGTGAATAGTGTGGATGTAAAAGATGGAATGCTGGCTGCTGCTATTGAAGCAACAGACCGGCAGGCCGCGGGCAAAATAGTGATTTTTTCCACTGCGGATTACAGCGAAATAAAAGTGGTAACCGTTGGTTCGCTACCCGATATGGTTGCTTTTACCCCCGATGGAAAATTTATTTTAACTGCCAATGAAGGAGAGCCTAATGCCAGTTACACGGTTGATCCCGAAGGAACCGTTTCAATCATTTCTGTAAAAAATAATTTCGCAGTAGTTACACTCAACTTCGCAGCATTCGCTTCGCAACAATCTGATTTAAAAAGCGGGGGACTACGGGTGTTTGGGCCCAATGCAAGTTTTGCGCAGGATATGGAGCCTGAGTATGTAACCATTGCCGATGATTCAAGAACCGCATGGGTAAGCCTGCAGGAAAACAATGCCATCGCCAAAATTGATTTAAGAACCCTAACCATCACCGATATTTTTCCACTGGGTTTTAAAAATTACAATGTTGGCGAAAACAGTATAGACCCAAGCGATAGAGATGATAAAATATTATTTCAAAACTGGCAGGTAAAGGGCATGTATCAGCCCGATGGGCTTGCGGTTGTTGTTGAAAAAGGGATGCCTTATGTATTTAGCGCAAACGAAGGTGATGCACGTGAGTACACAGCATTTAGCGAAATACGCAGGGTGAGCTCATTATCGCTCGATGCACTTGCTTTTCCTAACGCCGTTACTTTAAAAACAAATGCACAATTGGCCAGGTTGAATGTGACAAACACCTTGGGCAATACAGACGGCGATGCCGACTTTGATGAGTTGTATTCTTTTGGTGCAAGGTCGTTCAGTGTATGGAATGGCAACAGTGGTGCTCTTGTTTGGGATAGTAAAAACCAGTTGGACGTGGCAACCAATACAAAGGGCTGGTATGATGACGGCCGCAGTGATGACAAAGGTTCGGAGCCGGAAGGCATTGCTATTGGGCATATACATAAGACAAGGCTTGCGTTTATTGGCCTGGAAAGAGCTGATGCCTTGGCTGTTTATGATGTTACACAACCACAACACCCCGTGTTGTTGCAGTTACTAAAAACGGGTGATGCGCCAGAAGGTGTTTTGTTTATTTCCGATAAGGACAGTCCAAACAAAAGAAGTTTGGTTGTGGTTAGCTCAGAGAATGATGGGGTGATAAAAGTTTATAGCCCTGCTCTCTTGTAATATCAATGGCACCAATCAAAAACTACACACGGCTGTTACAATTTTTGTAGCAGCCTTTTTTATACATGGCCATGAAAAAGTCGTACAGATATTCCATATCTACGCAGATATGGAATATCTAATCGTAAGGCGTGTACACATGGCATAAAAAAAACCCCAGCCACAAAAAGCCGGGGGAGGAAATGCACATGAGAAAACTGCTGCCGCAAGATAAATAGGTATCGTGTTTTCTAATATTAAGAGATGGTGAACAATGAATACCTCTTTAGAAAATGATAACAATTAAAACACAACCTGGTTACATGCCGGTGGTTATTTTATAAAATGCTGCGCAATGAATTTCGAAGAATACAACCAGTTAGGTGAAGAAACGCAAATTACAATGTTGCTTATGCAGGGCGTAAATCTGCACCTGGTGCGCAGCTGTAATGAGATGGTTATTCAGCTCTATGCCTTAGATAATTTTTACGTGGAATTATTCTTTAGGAAAACCTCAAGCCTTTGTTTTCAAATAAAAGCATTCGATCAAATGAAGCAGCTCGATGTTTATTTAAACAGCATTGATGTAAGCAATTTGTATGCGGCACGCTAAAGGGGGTGAGGGCAACATTTTTTTTGGGCCGGTAAAAGGAGTGTTATCAACGGTACACTACTTTTTGCATCGGCACTTTAGTACTTGCTTTTTTTCTTAAAAAACTTTTAGGCTTTGCCTTTGAACAGCCAGATACAGATGTAGGCTTTCAACGTTTCGATCATCGTTTTCATGATGGATAATTTGGATAATGAAGTAAGCGGGTAATTATCAATTAATAGTTATGCCCGTGTGATGTAATTATTATTGTTGTACCCTTTTCGGAAATTTTTTTCATTGGTAACAGATAATTAAACCTCGCTTCATGCTTTGTTCATTTTGCGTTGGTTCCTTTGTAAAACCCCAATCATGAAAATCCTCATTACCATTCTTCTCAGTGTTACAATCTGTAATTTATTTGCCCAGGAAAACAGCCACCCAAATATTTTCATCATTACTACCGATGGCTTTCGCTGGCAGGAAGTATTTAACGGCGCTGACTCTTCTATCATCACCAACAAAAAATTTGTGCAGGACACCACGCTGATGAAGCAGTTGTATTGGGATATAACCCCCGAAGCCCGCCGCAAAAAATTACTCCCGTTTTTTTGGAACGTTATTGCAACGCAAGGCCAGCTTTATGGCAACAGGCATTTACAGAACAAAGTTGATGTGCAGAACAGCTACAAAATTTCGTACCCTGGTTACAGCGAGCTGCTCACCGGCTACGCCGATCCCTTTCCTTATTTAAATGTTGCCATGCGCAACAGGCGTGTCAGTATTCTTGAATACCTGAATAATCAGCCGGAGTATAAAAACAAAGTGGCCGCTTTTACATCATGGCGGCTTTTTCCATTTATACTGAATAATAAACGGAACAGGATGATGATAAACAGTGGCTACCAGTTAAACCACTCCGACAGTTCAACCGCCACACAATTAACCAATGCAGTGCAGCAACAAACAGCGGGCACCGGAAATACAAGGGAAGACATGCTCACCTTTTCAATGGCTAAAGCACACATTGAAAACAACCACCCGAAAGTTGTGTTTATTTCCCTGGGTCAAACAGACGAATATGCGCACCACGGCAGATACGATTTGTATTTGCAACAGGCCCATGCAATTGATGTAATGCTGGCTGAGCTATGGTACTATGTGCAAACCGATCCGTTTTACCGCAACAACACAAGTTTTATTATTACCACCGATCATGGAAGGGGAAACAAACCAAACAGTTGGGGTAAACACAATGCCTTTGTAAAAGGCTCGGGTGAAATTTGGCTGGCAATGTTGGGTAAAAATATTGCAGGGGTGGGAGAGGTGAATATACCCCAAAGAATTTTTCAATCGCAAATAGCTGCTACAGTTGCGCAACTAACCGGCCACCAATTTTTGGCCTCGCATCCTGTAGCCAAAGCCGTTAATTTTTTGACTACTTCTTTACAAAATAGGGTTGCAACCCAGGCCGCAAGCGCTGTAGTTGTGCAACAGGACGAAACTTTAAAATAGCACATCTCCGCTGTGCATTTTCAATCAGGCACACAATTGTTTTAAATAATTCGCACGGGCAAATGAAACCGAAAATGAGCGTTACAAGTACTAAAAATGGAAATGGAAAATGGGATAGTTTCTGGATAGTGCTTTTGCTGATTTTGATCGTTTTTGCAATAGCCCTGTTTTGGGTTAGTGCAAGCATTTTTTAAATCTCGGTTAATAGCCTTTGTATGGGCAACCTATTGATGTCAACACATCCTGCATGTGGCTCCCGGGTCTGTAAAGAGCCGACTGGCTGCATGCTCATGCACATAACTTTATGTGTGTGCTCACAGGATTAATGATCAAATTAAATACCTTCAGCCATATTTGTCCCAAATAGTTGGGGCCAGGCAATACAGGGGGAGCTTTATTTTTTCTAAGTAAGGTCTGAGTAATGGGTACTCATCCAGGGATGCAATGGCTTGACAATGTTGTTCTGCGATTTAAAAACAACTGGCAGTGAAAAGATAGAACCTGAATGAGTCGTTTAGCGGTGTGAAGTATTGCGTTACAGCAAGGAATTTGACCGCGCCCATTAATAGTCTTTGAAAAATTATCACCACCGGGAGCAAAACTTTCGCGGCTGCAAAACGCCGTCCCATCATGGGTTGAGCAATAAACCTGCTTTTTCCTGTACTTTTTTCAAGCGATCGTAATTCACAGAATAAAAAACGAATTTGCCCTCCCTTTCGGTATGCACCAAACCAACTTTACGCAGTATAGCCAAATGTTGCGAAGCCACCGATTGCTCAAGCCTGAGCTTGACATAAATCTGCGTCACCGTCATACGAATGTTAACATGAAGTAGTTGCAACATCTGCCGCCGGAGATTATGGTTTATAGCCCTTAATACCAGCGATGCTCTTTTTATTGGTAGTATTTCAATGACCAATTCATTCTCTGATTTTGCTGTCATGGTTGGTTAACTTTAAAAAGTAAGGTAGAGTTTTTTTTGAGCATTAAAAACCGCACTCTTCAAACTGGTTCCTTTTCAGGCACCAACTTCCCGGATTTTTCTATTTGTTTCGGATATCATTAATATGCATATTTGCAACGTACAGGTTGTTTAAATACTAAATCCGCATGGTCTTTGCCGCTTATATAACTGGAGGTGTGCGTTTATGAACTTGGTTGATTTTAAGTTGTTAAGCGATACAGAGCAATTAGAAATTTTGTACCGCCGTGGCGTTTATGTTGGCAAGCGAAGGAAAGGACAGAAGACCGTACTGCTTTATCAGCTGGAAGGTTTTTATGTTGAACTGTTTTATCAAAAACACCGTTCTGTGTTAAGCCACCTGTATTGTTTTAGTTCCACATTACGTATTGACCCTTACCTCGACCAGGTAAATGTGGAAGCTATAATTCTTACCAAATAGTACAATCATCATTTTGAAATGACAAGCCACACCACTATGACACAATTAACCCCCTCGAAAAACATTGTATTGTATGCCGATGATGACGCCGACGATCTCGAGCTGGTGGAAGATGCGTTTGCACGGTATGCAAGTAATGTTGAAGTAATTAGTTTTATTGATGGTACCGGTGCACTTTCGTATTTGCAAAATCTTCCGCCGGTAGCTGCTGCACCCTGCCTTATTATTCTCGACATCAATATGCCGGTTATAAACGGTAAGGAAGTGCTGGTGCGCCTGCGGCAGATGGACAGGTTTCAATCGGTACCCGTGGTGTTATTTACAACCTCGTCTCAACCAACAGATAAAATGTTTGCGGAAAAAAACAATGCCGGGTTTGTTACCAAACCGCTTGATGTAAAGCAAATGAAAATTATTACCGACCAGTTTATTAATCATTGCAGCGATGAAATTAAAAACAATATACGCAGGCATTTAAAGTGAGCTGCTGCAGATCATTAATCGCTAATAAAAGAGGCCATCACCTAAACAGTGATGGCCTCTTTTATTTATTGCCCGGTGACGCTTATTTTACTTTAAACTCCACCTCCCTGTCGCCCCAAAGTAAAGTTACCTCTCCGTCTTCGTCAATAGTGTAGGTAAGTTTATCCTGCACTTTTTTGCCGGCCTCAGCTTTAACGGTTACCTGTAGTACATCCTGCTCTTTATTTTTTTCATAATCGTAAGCACCCCAGGTTTTCCAAACCTTATTGAAAATGATGTTCCACTCTTTCCCGTTATCGACCATAAAAAGGGCATACTTGCCAGCTGGTAATTTTTTACCTTCTACCGAAACGTCCTTATCGGTTTCAAAAACCGTAGCCTCGTTAGCACCCGCACGCCAAACTTTTCCGGCATTGGGTTCCACATCGGTACCAATGGTGCGGCCTTTAAGCGACGGCTGGCTGTAATCGATACTAATGGTGGCCCCAGACTTTAGTTTTTGCGATACAACAACTGGTGGGCTTGGCCTTTTCGATTTGTCGCCCTGCGCACCAGCGATATTGGAGAAGCATAAAGCAACGCTTAAAAATGCAACTAGAAGATTTTGTTTCATAGCTAAAAAATTTGAACGGGTAAGTTACGGATAATGAAACAGCCAGCGAATAGTTTTGTTCAATCACCATCATTTATCATCAAATGGTTGGTAGTGGGGATAAATGGCCTTTATGAATTTTTCTCGTCAATTTTTTCCGCCAGCTTTTCATCGTCAATACCATCGGGTATAAAAAAAATAATGGGCGGAATAACTAAACACACATATGCCAGGTACACATTTACAAACGCTAGTGGTATGGAGGCCAGGTAACAAACGGTACCCAAAATACTTTTGGTGCGGCCAAGCACCGACACCTTCAGAATTTTTTTGTCCAGGTCAATATCTTTTTCCCTGTGCAGCAGTTTTTGTTTGAGTGCATAGTTGCGCATCACGGTTAAAAAAAATGATACCATTAGCATTACAAATCCATACGTTGCCACCGATTCGGGTACTTGTAGGCCGGCACCAATTAAAGCAGTAGCCAGCGGAACAATGCTTACCCAGAACAGAAAAATCAGGTTCAGCCATGTCAGCTTTACGTCGGTATGTTCAAGCAAATGAAACATGTAGTGATGATTCGACCAGAAAATGCCAATCATCATAAAACTAAAAGCGTAAGCGGAAAAATGGGGCAGAAGGTGTTTTAAATACCGCGTTGTTTCCCATGAGGTATCATCGTTTTCAAAATCGGGCAGCTTCAACTCAAGCACCATAATGGTAATGATGATGGCCATTACACCATCGCTAAAAAACTCCGCTCTTGCTGTTGAAATTTTCATGTCTTTCGGTTTCTGTGCAAAAGGAAGTAACTGATAAAGTCATGCCAGCATAGAGTGTACTCAACATGCTCCTTTAAAGAAACGTATAAGGTAAGTTCTATTTTGCCCTACCTGAATTGGGTGCTTAAAAAATGCTTCGGTAAAGAAATTGAACATAGTGGTTTCCCTCGAAAACAGATGCTAACCACAAGGTGAAACGTGCCCCCGTAGTTTCTTTTCCTATTTTTAAACCATGTGGTGTTATATCAATAATGGGTTTGTAAAAGATGAAGACGCTGTGATTTCCATTCGCGATTTATCGCTACAACGTGGTTATGGCGTGTTCGATTTTTTTAGGTGTGTTGAGGGCAACCCTTTGTATTTAAATAACCATATAGAGCGGTTTTTTTCATCGGCCTATCAATTACGGCTTACGCTGCCACTTTCAAAAAATGAAATAGAGCGGGTGGTTGCCGAGTTGATTCTGCGGAATGGTATTTTCAACTCCGGCATACGCCTTCAACTAACCGGCGGCCCCTCGGCTGATGCCACAAATATTGGCGTACCCAATTTGATTATTTATGAACAAAAGTTTATGCCCCCATCGCAGGGGCAAATTAAGCAGGGTATAAAACTATTTACTTACCCGCACCAACGCCAGTTGCCTCATGTAAAAAGCATTGATTATTTAATGGCCACCTGGCTGCAGCCATTAATAAAACAAAAAGGAGCCGATGACGTGTTGTATTGCAACAATGGTTATGTAACCGAGTGCCCGCGGTCGAATTTTTTTGTTGTAACACAGGGAAATAAAATTGTAACCCCAGCCGAAAAAATTTTAAAAGGCATCACACGGGAAAGAATATTGGAGCTGGCAAACAAACATTTTGCTGTTGAGGAGAGGCCATTGCTGTTTAGTGAAATTAAGGAAGCAAAAGAAGCCTTCATCACAAGTACAACCAAAAAAATTTTACCGGTGAAAATGATAGACGATGTGCTGTTTGAGATGAGTGAGAATAGTATTACTATGAAGCTTTTAAAAATGTGGGAAGGGCAGATGTAAGGAGGTTGCGCTCAAGTGACAGGGTTGGATATTGCTCTACAAACACCGAGGCAGATGCAGTGGTTGATGTTAATTGCGCAGCCGGCAAGAGGTAAATTTTCATGAATTGCTTTTCTGTGCAATGGTTGTCTGCACATAACTTTGTGCCATAACTTTAAGGAGCCTATTCACTCTCTGAAAGTTCACGAAGTCCTCTTGGATGAGCCAGCCTATTTAAATTAAAGTATTAAACGCAAACCATTACATCCATAAGGAAATTGCTGGGGTAAAACTTACAGATGGAAGTAGCTTTACGATGCACTCCTACGCATTCGTCTGCGACCAATGTCACACAATAATTAAAAAGGATAAAGACTCTCCGATGAGTTGATTAACCAACGTCAATGAAGTTAATTTTTTACGTTTTTTACAGGTGGGCACTTAAATTTGGATCATGGAATGCTCCTGAATTTCGGGCACTCTCTTTCCTTGTCTTATTGGTGATGATTAATTTTATTTCAGTCTTCGAGCACCTCAGGATTTTTTCTGGTCTTTCTCCTCGTCTTCTTATGCCCAACATACCTTATTATCTTTTAGTTGGTGGCGTATTAGGCTTTATTGGATATAGAATCTTTGTGAAGGATAAGAGATACACCGACATAGAAAATTCCTTCGTACAAAGACCTACTTTTAATAAGAATAAAGCAAATTTGGCAGCTTGTGTATACATAGTCATAACGATAGCTATGTTTTTTAGTCTTGCACTGCACTAAAAAATCTTTGCATTGACAATCTACAATACTCTAGGTCTGAAATTTCAGCGGGTTACTTCAGGTCGGTTTTAATCAGGCTACCCGCATAGTTAGCCTCCACCTTTCCTCGCACTCAATGTAAACCCAATTGTGGTACCTACTGCTTCTTTACTCCGCACATGTATTGTATGCCCATGTGCCTCTACAATATGTTTGCAGATAGAAAGGCCTAAACCCGAGCCGCTTACATCGCGGCTGCGGCCTTCGCTGGTGCGGTAAAAACGTTCAAAAATGCGATCGATGTATTTTTCCGGGATGCCCATGCCATCGTCGCTTATTTCAATAAGAATGGTATTGCCATCGGTGGCATACATACTGGCTATTACATTGCCAACACTCTTGCCGTATTTTATCGAGTTGTCGATAAGGTTGGTAAGCACCTGATGAATTTTTTCTTTGTCGGCATACACGGCCAGGGGTTTTTCGCAGCCCTTTTTTATGGAAAAGAAAAGGCCTTTTTCTTCGCCTTTCCATTGCAGCGAGTCAAACACGTCCTTTACCAAATCCTGGATAATAAATTGTTGCGGGTGCATTTGCAATTCGCCTCTTTCCAGTTTCGAAATTTCGTCAAGGTCTTTTATCAAATTCACTAAGCGGTCAACATTTTTTGCGGCTTTGCTTAAAAATTTTTTATTGATGTCGGGGTCTTCCATTGCACCTTGTAAAAGTGTGTCAACATAACCCTGTATGGCAAATACGGGGGTTTTAAATTCGTGAGAGAGATTTTGCAGAAACTCTTTGCGAAAAGTTTCATTGCGCTGCAGTATCTCCACCTCACGGCTGCGCTGGGTAGCCCAGGCCTCCACATCTTCCCGAACTTCATCAATGCTTTTTTTTGGCAGAATGTATTTGTAGTACATCTCCTCCTTTTTGCTGGCCTTTGTTTGGTTGATAAACTTGTAAATGAGTTTTATTTTACGGTAAATAAAATTTTGGATGATGTAAAACAACAGTAAATAACAACCGCCAAAAATGAGCACAAATGCAACAACACTTTGCTGCCAGCTTCGGGTTAAAAAATAAATACCAAGTCCTATGGGTATTGATAAAACCAGTGCGGTAAATGCGGAAAGCTGGCGTGGTGAAAGATTTTTTATTGAGGGAAAGTTCACAAGTTTACAAGTTTACAAGTTTACATGTTCACGAGTTGGCGTTCGAAAGTACTGTGAGTAAAAGAAAATTTTGGTGAACATTTAATTGGAGTACATCTAAAAAGTTCACCTAAGCGGTTCACCTTGAATTAGCGCTATCAAACCAAATTATAAGCATTCCTCAAAAACACTTGCCGATTTAAAGCGTGTGCCAGCGTGTAAGCAACATGTGAACTTGTGCCCCGAAGCTTCGGGGTTGTAAACTTAAACGCTACAACTCAAACTTATACCCCACACCTTTTACCGTAGTAATGACATCAACACCAATTTTCTGCCTTATTTTTCTGATGTGTACATCAATGGTGCGGTCGCCCACAATTACGTCGTTGCCCCACACCTGGCTAAGTATTTCGTTGCGTAAAAAAACCCGGCCTGGTTTAGTAGCCAGCAGATACAGCAATTCAAATTCCTTCTTGGCAAGAATGATCTCCTTTCCCTCAAATACGATAATAAATTTTTCGGGGTCTATCACCATGCCGTCGATAGATATAATGCGGTTGTCGGGCTTAGCCACTCTTCTAAAAAGTGCTGCCACTTTGCTTACCAATACAGAGGTGCTCACCGGTTTGCTTACATAATCATCGGCGCCGGTGCTAAAACCTTTTATTTGAGTGGCTTCATCGTTAAGTGCAGTTAAAAACATGATCAGCGTTTCTTTAAATGCAGGTTGGGCCCGCAAAATTTCGCACACCTCCATCCCACTTTTGCGCGGCATCATCATGTCTAAAATAATCAAATCCGGGTTTACCAGTTTGGCCCGATCAATGGCCTCATCGCCGTTTTTGGCGGTAGTTACTGCGTAACCTTCTTTTTGAAGGTTGTATTGAAGAATTTCTAAAATATCCGGCTCATCATCTGCTATCAACACTTTCCGGCCCTTTGCATCCATTATGGTAGTTTGCGCAAACCTACGGCAAACCCTTCGGCATGGGGCTGGCAGGCCACTCCATAACAAAGACTTAATGAAAAATTAATGAAGCACATCTGTTTATCGTCATGTTGCAACCAGGTTCTTTAGGTTACGGTCTTTAAAACCTAATCACCACCCTTAACGTAGGTTTACGGGTTCGGGTATTAAATTTGCGCTATGAGGCCTATGATTCCAACCTTAAGATTACTGTTATCAGCTTTGCCCCTTGTAATTGGTTTATGTGCGCAGGCGCAGGGCTCCGTAACTCCTACATGCAAGCCGCCAATCGGCCGTGTGCTCTGGCACGACCGCATAGACCGGGAACAAAAAGCCACACTCCGAGCCGATGGAAAAGCCGATGCATTATTTGTTGCCGGCAATAACGACGACATAAATTATTTTACCACCCAGGCTATTGTTCAGAAAATTGATGCCCTGCAATGCGCCATAGAAAGAGATACCACCACGGGCGATCAAACCAAAAAAACCTACTTAGCCGGAATTGAAAAACTGCTGCGCAACTTTACAACCGCTTTTAAAAACAGGCAGTTTACCGCCGCAAAATTTCCATCACTTTTAGATGCTTACACAAATGCAATGCAGGTAGCGCTGAGGCAACAGAGTATTGAAACCATCATTGACCAAAGCAGCTACGAAGTAGGTAAACTTCTTTTGTCCACCCAGGCTTTTGACAGAAACAGCGGTTTAAAAACAGCACAGCAGACCGTGTTGCGTAAATATGCCCAACTGTACCCCGATCAAATTTTTGTGATCCTGAAAAATAATCCCGGCCTTCCTTTCCAGGATAGTTTAATAAAAGTGGCCGGTCATAAATACCCAAGGTTGCTGTACGATTTTGCTGCAGCCAACAATCGTTTGGGAAACTCTATTCAAAAAATTGACGACACGCTTATACGGGCCGTGGCAAAAATGGCACGCAGTGGTGGTAGCGGGCAATTGTATTTTCCGTTTTTAGACAACATTATTAAAGGCCGCCAAACCATTGAAGAAATCGACGCGGTAAAAAACGATGGGCCAAAATATTACAAGCTGCTGGTGAAAACCCGGATGGATTATGTACAACGAACGACCGATGGTGAAAAAATTTTGGAAATGGAAGGCCTTAATTTTTGGTTGTTGAAAAAAGGGAAAGATGTTTTTATTAAAGAAATCAATGGCTTGCACGAACAACCCGACGCCGTAAGATTTAGAATTCTAAACCAACTTAATGCGCAGGAACTTTATTACCTGGTTATTGCCGGAGAAACCGAAATGTACACCTCCAGCTATGTAAAAGGTATCTATCCTTTGCTGATGCAAAAAAGTGGTAACCGCGGCGATTCATTGCTGATGCTGATGGGTTTCGACAGGTTTAAAAAATTTATAAAAGTTGCGGCTGGCTATAATACACTATCCAATTTTTTAAGTTCTTTTCCCAATGCAAGCCAGGCGCAGGTACTCATGACAGCGTTTGTAAACAACCTCGAAAAATCAACCGGCCTGGAAGATGGTGTTGATGTGGCCGACTCGTACGCAAGCATATCGGAAACCATGAAGCCACTGGCCGCCGAAATGCTGGGCAATGTAAAACTCAATTACCAACGCAATGCCGCAGCAGGTAACAAACGCGGAATGGTGATGTACGATTTGTTGCAAAAACTGTTTCAGTCGGCAACCGACAGCACCATTAATCTCTCGCAGCAATTTAATATACCACCAGTGTACAGCATTAGTTATCCCACACTTGTTGACGACTCGGCCAAAAAAGTGGTGATGCAGGTATTTTTTTATGGCGATGAAGATGGCCGCCGCAACTACAGCATGTACCTGCCGCAGTTTGCAAATGCCAACTGGAAAAAAACCGAAGACAATAAACAATGGGTTGCCTTTACATCTACCAAAGGACAACCGATAATTATTTACGCCAACAAACCTTTGAGCGAAGACGACGGTGAGTTGGATAAAGCACAGGCAGCATTGAATGCCCACCTTGCCGGCAAAGGAATACAGCCGTCAATCGTTATTCACCGTGGTCATAGCTATTATGCACCCTACACCATTGAGCAAATTCAACCTGCAGCGAAGATTGTCTTCCTTGGTAGTTGCGGTGGTTACCATTTAATACACAGTGTATTGAAACATGCACCCGATGCACACATCATTTCTTCAAAACAAATTGGAAAAGAAGTAATCAACCGGCCGTTTATTGATTTAATAAATGAAAAGCTCCGTGCCGGCGCCGGCATTGACTGGATACCCTTTTGGAATGAGTTCAGAGGAAAGGCGGGTAAGGTTGAGGGCTTCGACGATTACATTCCACCACACAAAAACTTAGGTGCCATTTTTATAAAGGCCTATAATAGTGCTATGGGCGATGATGGGGTTGCAGCGTTTTGAAATAAAACAAAGTTTGCTGCGTTTGCAGTGAATGAGAAAGTATAAACTGCTACGGTTTGTCACTCCGCAATTGTTGTCTCTCTTCAAAACATTTCTTTTCCTTTTATTCTTATTTGTTGATGATGATGTTGCGGCGCAAACAAAATCATCCAATATCCACTCGTTTCACTTTAGGATAGGTGCTAATTACAGGGTTACTCCATTTGTAACGCAGTCTATCAACTACAGCCAGACAAATCCAGGTGGCATTTACTTTTCGAAAGAGTATCATTTTCTCCAGGGTTTTGCTTTTGAATATTCGGTTGAAAAAGATTTGCGTAAAAACTGGTCACTGCTTTTCACTAATCAGTTTCGATTGAAAAAAATGAATGGAACGATTGATTTTAATTCGCCAGGGTTTTTTAAATACAGTCCTGAAAGAGCACTCGTGATGGATTTTAGTTTGGATATTTTAAAAGCTATTGCTCTGAAAAAGTCATTTGTTACAGTAGGTATGGGTTTGGGCATTTATGGTGTTGGCAGCAACAACAAAATTTATTATGTAACCCGCGACCCGTTCGGTGCGCCGCAAGCGGGACAAATAAAGGGCAAATATGTTCATCCTGTAGCATCAGCGGTTTTTGCCTGGAAAAAAAATAATTTGCAGGCAAACATCCGGGTAAATTATGGCTGGCGCTTTCCAGGCATAATACTCAAAAGTTACTTACAGCCACAACTTGGCATTCAATACCGCCTGTTTTCTTTTCAAACCAAAGTGTAAGGGATTCATATTCCATAACACTGAAGGCTCATGGCTCACGGCTGACGGCTGATAGCTTATAGCTCAAAGCTTCCTTCCGTTACCTTTGCGCAAAAATCTACCGTTTGACCGCCCCCAAAAAAAGTTTTGATACCGCCCTTTTAAAAAGAGTTCTGCAGTTTACCCGACCCTATCGAAAAATATTTTTCTGGTCAATTGCATTGGCCATTTTGTTGGCACTTTTTACTCCCGTACGGCCACGTCTTATTCAATACACTGTTGACAAATTTATAGCCGGGAAAAATTACGACTGGGTTATTTACATCACTATTATTCAAATTGGTTTTCTGTTGATAGAAACAGGGTTCCGATTTTATTTTTCGTACATCACCACCTGGCTGGGGCAGGCCGTTGTAAAAGATTTGCGGGTAAAAGTTTTTGGCAAAGTACTGGGCTTAAATCTGCGCCAGTTTGATAAAACACCGATTGGCACACTCACTACCCGAACGGTTGACGACATTGAGCGCATCAACGATATTTTTTCCGATGGCCTCATTGCCATCATTGCCGATTTGCTTTCAATTATTTGTGTGCTGGGCATTATGTTTTATACCGACTGGCGGTTAACCCTTGTCTGCCTTATTCCCTTTCCCATAATTATTGTGGCCACTTATTATTTTAAAGAAAGCGTTAACCGCTCCTTTCACCGCGTACGCAATGCGGTTGGTAATCTTAATGCTTTTGTGCAGGAGCATATAACCGGCATGTATATAGTGCAGGCTTTTGCCGCCGAAAAAAGAGAGGGTGATAAATTTGAACGCATTAACCGCGAACATCGCAACGCAAACATCAAAGCCATATTTGCCTACTCGGTTTTTTTTCCGGTAGTGGAAATTGTGTTGGCCCTGGCAATGGGTTTAGTGGTGTGGTGGGTAAGTAAAGAAGTGTTGCAAATGCAGGTGGCACAGCCGGGGAAAGTTATTGCCTTTGTACAATACCTCAATCTTATTTTTCGGCCGCTGCGTATGATTGCCGATAAATTTAACGTGCTGCAGATGGGTATGATTGCAAGTGAAAGGGTGTTTAAGGTTTTGGATAATGAAGATGAATTACCACCCGATAAAAAGGATGCTGTATCCCCATCAAAAATTAATGGCAAGGTGGCGTTTGAAAATGTATGGTTCGGTTATAACCCCGAAAAGCCTGTGCTGAAAAATATTTCATTTACGGTAAACCCGGGCGAAACAGTTGCCATTGTTGGCCACACAGGCAGCGGAAAAACAACCATCATTTCCTTACTCAACCGGCTGTACGAAATAAACAAGGGGTCAATTAAATTAGATGATGTACCCATTGAAAATTATAACGTAGCCGCCTTGCGTAAAAACATTGGCGTGGTATTGCAGGATGTGTTTTTGTTTTCGGGCTCGGTGATGGATAATATTACCCTGCTCAATAAAGGCATTTCGAAAGAGGCGGTGAAAGAAGCTGCGAAACTTATAGGCATGCACCATTTTATTGAACGTCTGCCCGGCGGCTACAACTATCATGTAATGGAAAGAGGTGCCACCATTTCGGTAGGGCAGCGGCAGTTGCTTTCATTCATTCGTGCACTGTTGTATAATCCATCCATTTTAATTTTAGATGAGGCCACATCATCCATTGATACCGAAAGCGAACAAATGATTGAAAAAGCCATCAACACTTTAATAGCCGACCGAACATCAATTGTAATTGCACATCGGTTGTCAACCATACAACGAGCACATAAAATTATTGTGTTGGATAAAGGTGAGGTTAAGGAAGTAGGTACGCACCATGAGCTATTGGCTAAAAATGGGTTTTACGCTAAATTGCATGGTATGCAGTTTGAGCAAAAAGCTGTGGCCGTACGATAAAATGCAAGATTATATGGACACTTCAAAAATTGAGAAAACCGGGCCTCGTTTCTATGCTTCACAAGAAGAGCAGGAACTTTCGAGGCTGAAAGAAGCAATTGCACGTTCGGGGCAGGAAAATTTTTTTTACTTAATGAATCTAATTAAGCTCCAAAACCTTCTACAAAAAGGAAAAATCATTACCAAAAACCTCGGGCATGGATCTCTTTGACAAAAAAGTTTTAGCATTGTTTGAAAGCCTGAATAAAAACGATGTTCGTTATATAGTTGTTGGGGTTTTGCAACAAACTTTCACGGCTACCAACGTTATACGGGGGATGTTGATCTCTGGCTTGAAGAAACACCCGTTAACAGAAAAAATTTAGAAGAGCATATGCCGACTATGGGATGGGTAATTTTGAGAGTCTCGAGACAATACAGTTTGTTCCGGGTTGGGTAGATTTTCCATTGTTGAATGGTATGAAGATGGACATACAAACCTCATTGAAAGGAGTTGATTTGAGTTTCGATCAATGTTTCGAGATCGCACCAACAGTAGATGTTGAAGAAGTTCACATCCCATATCTACATCTCAATCAGCTATTGGCAAATAAAAAGGCTGTTGGTCGCCCAAAAGATTTAAACGATGCGGATGAGCTTGAAAAAATAAAAAAACTGCTTGACGACTCCAAAGCCAGTTAGAGATTGCTATTTCGCCACCGGCAATTTTTCTTCACCGCTAAACGTTTGAGTAGCTACTGCTTAAACTTATTGCAGTAGATTAGCTAATTAATACCCCCTGTTTATGAACCGTATTTTTCTCGCCCTGTGTGGATTGCTGTTCCTGGCTTCGTGCCAAAAAGAAATTAGTTTCGAAGCCCCGGATGCGGCCGAAGGATCGCTCCTAAATACCAGCGGCGACTGCTTCCCTCAATTACTCTCCGGAACTTATACCGTAAATAAAAACCTTGCCGACTCAAATTCCATTGCCATTTCGGTTGTGGTAACAAAACCCGGTGCCTACAAAATAGCTACCGATACCGTAAATGGTTATTCTTTTTCCGCCTCGGGGACTTTCACCGTTGCCGATACTGTGGGCATCATTTTAAAAGGGAGTGGCAAACCCGTTGCTGCTGGCATCGATGATTTTACCATTCAGTTCGACAATACCTTTTGTTTCTTTTCTGTCAGTGTAGATCCGGGTGGCGGAAGCAGCGGTTCAGCGGTTTTTGCATTACAGGGTACACCCGGCAGTTGCATCAACGCCAACATAGCTGGTACTTATCCGGTGGGGACACCACTTACAACAGCCAATACGGTAACTGTTGATGTAAATGTTACTACCCTTGGTACCTGGGCCATAACCACCGGGTCGGTGGCCGGTTTTTCTTTTGCCGGAGCAGGCACTTTTACAACAACAGGAGTGCAGCAAATTACATTAACTGCCAGCGGCAATCCAACATCGGGTGGGGCGCAAACCTTCGCTATCATTGCAGGTGCTTCGTCGTGTAATTTTACTGTAACCGTTGCCGGTGCAGGGCCGGCCGGGGTGTTTGCTTTAGCCGGTGCGCCGGGTAATTGCACCAGTGCTACAATTGCGGGAACATTTAGGGTTGGTACCGCGTTAACCGCCGCTAACACCGTTACGCTCGGGGTAATTGTTGCAACCGTGGGTACATGGAGTATTACGACAACTGCCGTTACTGGTATAACCTTTTCGGGCTCGGGTACTTTCACAACTGCAGGTGCGCAGAATGTGGTATTGACTGCAACCGGCAATCCTACCACTGCCGGTATTCAAACAATTGCCGTTACCGCCGGTGGTACAAACTGTAGTTTCCCGGTTACAGTTCTCGCTGCCGCTGGCCCCGCCGTATTTACTTTACAGGGTGCGCCAGGTAATTGCACCGCCGCAAGCGTTGCCGGTACTTATACAGTGGGTGCTGCATTGGCAGCAGCCAATACCGTAACTCTAAATGTAAACGTAACTAGCATTGGCACATGGACTGTTAGCATTGCCGCAGTTACCGGAATTTCTTTTTCGGGCTCGGGTACATTTACAACAACCGGTGCGCAACAAATTACTTTGAACGGAACTGGCAACCCTACCACAGCCGGTGCACAAACCTTTTCGGTAACTGCGGGAGGCACTACCTGTACTTTTCCAGTTACAGTTGGGGCAGCGGGAGCACCGGGTGTTTATTTTCCACTCACACTAAATAGCTACTGGACATTCGATGATAATTTTTCTCAAACCACTCCTGATACTGCAGAAAGGATAAACGTGGGCAATGTTGCTATTAATGGACTTACTTACATGCAACAGGATTGGTTTGAGAATGACGGAACTAATTTTTACTATACCGTGAACCGGAAGGATGCCAGCGGTAATTATTACGAATATGCAGTTGTGGATGACTATTCCCTTTTAAGTTTTTCAACACTTGTAGAAGCCGATCTCTTGTTTTTGAAAGACGTGTTAACCACCAATCAAATGTGGTTGTCCGCCGAATATTCAGGCACGGATTCATTAGGTACTCCAAAAAAACTTCGCTACTCATTTACTTGCATTAATAATAATGCTACTGAAACAGTTAATTCAAAAACCTTCACCAACGTGTATAAAATAACCATGCAGCCACAGGTAAGCACTTCGGGCGGGGCCTTTGCAAATGAACCTGTGCTTTGGGAAATTTGGTATGCCAAAAACATCGGCATGATCTACACCAAAGTTGCCTTTGGAACGACTATCCTTGACATGAAAATTCGCAGATGGCAAGTTTTTTAATTTTTGCGTAGCTGCCAGCAACTTAACTTTTTGATTTAGAAATAGATCACACCATTTTGCAAAAAAGCAGGATGGTTTTTTATTGATTTTAATGCCCGGTTTTTAGTTGCCCAACCTTATCTTTGCCGCAAATTTTGGGTAGATGATGATTGCTAAACGTGTCAAATTCTTACTGGTAGCGACTTTCAGCCTTTTTTCAATGGTGGTTTTGGCGCAGGCCGACGGGCATAACGACGAACACATTACCAACCAAAACGACATCACTGAAGAACAGGGCGCCACAAAAAAATTCGATGCCAACGAGGTTATTTTCGGCCACGTGTTGGATGCGCACCAGTTTCATTTCCTTTCTTACAAAGGCTCCGACGGCGAGCAGCATCATGTAGGTATTAATCTGCCCGTTATTTTATATTCTCCTCAATGGGGTCTAAATATGTTCAGTTCTGGTAAATTTCATCACGGCGAACATGAGTACCTGGGCTTCAGGGTGGTTACACCGCATTACAAAGAATCGCTTATAAAAGATCATGGCTACACCGAAGAGCAAACCAAGGGCATGATGAATGAAAGCATCATTGCGGTTGACAAAGCGGGTCTTCCTTCAACCGATGTGCAGGTGTACGATTTTTCTTTGACGAGAAATGTAGTGCAAATGTTTTTGGCGCTGGCCTTGCTTGTTTGGATTTTGATTGCAGCAGCAAAAAGATATGGTGGGGCGGGTACCAATAAAGCACCAAAGGGTATGCAGAATTTAATAGAAATCCTGGTGGCGTTTATAAGGGATGAAGTAGCAAAACCTAACCTGGCACACAAGTACAAAAAGTACATGCCCTATTTGTTGACGATTTTCTTTTTCATTTTAATAAACAACGTTATTGGATTAATACCCGGTACGGCAAACGTTACGGGTAACATTGCCTTTACCCTTGTGCTTGGTCTTATTTCTTTCGTGGTTATTTTATTCAGTTCAAACAAACATTACTGGTCGCATATTTTTAACCCACCGGTGCCAAATGGTGTAAAACCCATTATGATACCGGTTGAAATACTCGGCATTTTTACAAAACCCATCGCCCTTATTGTGCGGTTGTTTGCCAATATGATTGCGGGCCACATCATTATTATTTGCCTCATCTCGCTCATTTTTATCTTTGGCAATTTAAGTTCGGCAGTGGGTTGGGCGTTTTCGCCGGTGTCAATAGCGTTTACCGTTTTTATTTATTTTATTGAAATATTGGTAGCGTTTTTACAGGCCTACATTTTCACCAACCTTACGGCGGTGTTTATTGGCCAGGCATTCGAAGGCAGTCATGATGATGTTGACAAGCACCATGATGCGGTGATTGTATAGAAGGGAATATCGAATATCGAACAGGGCTTTAAGATTTTTAAAGTTCAAAGTCCCTTCAGGGATTTAGGATTGTTTTTTTTTAACCAACATAAAAGTAGAATCATGAGTTTATTAACCATTTTGTTGAGCACAGTTGCATTTGCAAATGCCGGTGGTGCTATTGGCGCAGGATTGGCCGCCATTGGTGCAGGTATCGGTATTGGTCAAATCGGTCGTGGTGCAGTTGAATCAATTGCCCGCCAGCCCGAGGCTGTCAACGACATTCGTGCCAACATGATCCTGACTGCTGCATTAATTGAGGGTGTTGCCCTTTTTGCAGTTATCGCAGGCATCCTGGCAATGTTCGTGTAGGATCATGTTATGGCATAACCGTACGAATGCCATTTTCATGTTCACGCAAAAAAACAACTGCACCTTAAGCACAGGGCGGCGGGTGCAGTTAATTTTCAAATTTTTTCATTCTCACATCATCAATATGGAACTGTTAACCCCATCATTTGGATTGATTATTTGGACGCTGCTTGCGTTCCTCATCGTGTTTTTTATTCTTAAAAAATATGCCTGGAAGCCCATCTTAAGTTCGTTAGATGCAAGGGAAAAAACCATTGCCGATTCATTGGAAACAGCCCAACGCGTAAAAGCTGAAATGGCACAGATGAAAAATGAAAACGAAGAGCTGATGGCCAAGGCCCGCGAAGAAAGAACACTCATGCTTAAAGAAGCCCGTGAAACAAAAGACCGTGTAATTAATGAGGCAAAAGCACAATCGAAAATTGAAGCCAACAAAATAATTACTGAAGCGCAGCAACAGATAAACGCTCAAAAAATGGCTGCATTAACAGAGGTGAAAAACCAGGTGGGCAAGCTCGTTATCGAGGTAACCCAAAAAGTGTTGCGCAGAGAATTAAGTAACCCAGCGGCACAGGAAGCCCATATTAAAGATTTGGTTGACGAAGTGAAGTTGAATTAGGAAACAGGAAACAGGAAACAAGAAGCAAGGGAACAAGCATCTTACTTGTGCCTTGATTACCTTTTGCTTTAAACCTTAAAAATATGTTGAACCCCCGCGTAGCCTCAAGGTATGCAAAATCGTTACTCGACCTGGCTGTAGAAAGAGCACAGTTGGAAGAAGTATACAACGACATGCTTTACCTGCAACAACTAATAAAACAAAGCCGTGAGTTTTTGAGTTTGATGCGCAGCCCTGTAGTAAAGGCCGATGCAAAAATTCAAGCCATCAACGCAGTTACGGCCGGTAATATCGGCGAACTAACCAAGGCGTTTACAACACTGCTGATTACCAAAACCCGCGAAACCGTTTTGCCCGAAGTAATCACTGCATTCATTCGTCAATACAAGCAACACAAAAACATCAACACAGTAAAGCTAACCACTGCTGTTGCCGTTAGTGAAGAAATGAAAAACACAATCACGGCCCAATTGCACAAAAGTGCTAACATGCAGAATATTGAATTGCAAACAATGGTTGATCCAAATATTATTGGTGGGTTCGTTTTGCAAACCGGCGATAAACTAATTGACGCCAGCATCTCTTACGATTTAAAAAATATTTCCCGGCAGTTTGAAAACAATGACTTTATTTATAAAGTGAAGTAGGATTAAAAATATTTACTTTCGCACCCTCAAAAAAAACAGCAAAAATTATTTTATGCCAGAAATAAAACCAGATGAAATAAGCGCCATTCTTCGCCAGCAATTAAGTGGCTTTAATGCCAGCGCCGACCTGGAAGAAGTAGGAACCGTTCTGCAAATTGGAGATGGTATTGCCCGGGTGTACGGATTAGGAAATGTAAGGGCGGGCGAATTGGTTGAGTTTGAAAACGGCGTTTTAGGTATTGCCCTTAACCTTGAAGAAGATAATGTGGGTGTGGTATTGATGGGCGAAACCGGTACTTTGAATGAAGGATCGAAAGTGCGCCGCACGGGTAAGATTGCCTCCATTAAAGTTGGCGAAGGTATGCTAGGCCGTGTGGTTAATACTTTGGGCGAGCCCATTGATGGTAAGGGTCCTATTGCTGGCGAACGTTACGAGATGCCCATAGAGCGGAAAGCACCCGGTGTTATTTACCGCGAGCCCGTGAAAGAGCCGTTGCAAACGGGCATTAAAGCCATTGATGCCATGATACCAATTGGCCGTGGACAACGCGAGTTGGTAATTGGCGACAGGCAAACAGGTAAAACCGCTATCTGCATAGATGCGATCATCAACCAAAAACAATTTTTTGATGCGGGCCAGCCCGTGTTTTGTATTTATGTGGCCATTGGTCAAAAGGCTTCTACCATCGCCGGTGTAATGAAAACTTTTCAGGACGCGGGTGCCATGCAATACACCATCATTGTTGCAGCCTCGGCCTCCGATCCGGCGCCACTTCAATTTTACGCTCCCTTTGCAGGCGCCGCCATTGGCGAATTTTTTAGAGATACCGGAAGACCGGCACTCATTATTTACGATGATCTTTCCAAGCAAGCCGTAGCCTACCGTGAGGTGTCGTTGCTTTTGCGCCGCCCACCGGGCCGCGAAGCTTACCCTGGTGATGTATTTTATCTGCATAGCCGTTTATTAGAAAGAGCTGCAAAAGTTATTGCCAATGATAAAGTGGCAAGTGAAATGAATGACCTGCCCGAGTCTATTCGACATCTGGTAAAAGGTGGTGGTTCGTTAACGGCCCTGCCTATTATTGAAACCCAGGCCGGCGACGTATCGGCGTACATTCCAACAAACGTAATTTCCATTACCGACGGGCAAATATTTTTGGAATCTAACCTTTTTAATGCCGGTATTCGTCCAGCCATTAACGTAGGTATTTCGGTAAGCCGCGTGGGTGGTAACGCACAGATAAAATCAATGAAAAAAGTGGCCGGTACACTTAAGTTAGACCAGGCACTTTACCGCGAGTTGGAAGCCTTCTCCAAATTTGGTGGCGACCTTGATGCGGCAACCAAATCGGTAATTGACAAAGGCGCACGCAATGTGGAAATTTTAAAACAGCCACAATACGCACCCGTGCCGGTTGACAAACAAGTGGCCATTATTTACTTAGGTACGCAAGGTTTGTTGCGTGAGGTAAAAGTGAGTAAGGTGAAAGAATTTGAAGAACATTTTTTAATGGAGATGGAACACAAAATGCCCGAGATGCTTGCGCAGTTTAAAAAAGGCGCATTGCCCGAAGATGGTTTGCAGAAAATGGTGGAGTTGGCGAATGGATTGATCCCTCAGTACAAATAAATTTTCGTTTGATAAATAAACGAACCCTCTGGTACAACCCGGAGGGTTTTTTGTTTTCGGGTGATGCACAGGTGTTAATAGAAATGATACGTGGCGTAAATACGAAGAATGGAAAAATAGTTGGCCGACTACCTATTGTTTATGCACAAAAAAAATTAATGGCATAGTTTTCAGGGAGTGGGTTACTAAAATGTAACTTATGAAACTGATTAAAATTTCGTTTGCCACCTTAGTTGTTTGTAGCGTAATGTTTGTGGCCTGTAAAAAAGACAATGCCGCCGCCGGCACAACTACCTTAAAAGTAAAAATGACCGATGCACCTACGGCATTGGATGAAGTAAATGTCGACATCCGTGAAGTGCGTGTAAACTTTAGAGACGACAGTACCGGTTGGGTAAACCTTACAACCGTTGCAGGTATTTATAATTTGCTTGATTTTCAAAATGGCATTGATACTTTAATTGCACAGGGCGTGGTGCCCACCGGCAATGTGAAAGAGCTAAGGCTGGTGCTTGGCCCCAATAACTCAGTTGTAGTTAACGGGCAAACCTTTCCGCTTACTATACCAAGCGGTGGCAGCTCGGGGCTAAAAATAAAAATCAACAAAAACCTTAGCACCCGTCTTGATTCTTTGCTGATAGATTTTGATGCGGCCCTTTCCATCAAACAAGAAAATGATGGTTATAAATTAAGGCCCGTTATTAAGTTGAAATAGATTTTTCAAGGAAATATTTTATGCACAAGCTCTCTCATTTTTTGAGGGAGCTTTTTATTTGAAACTCAGTTAGTCATACAGTTCCCTATTGCCATACCATAGAAAATAAAAATAAACTTAACCTGTACCACTTTATCCGGGCTGAATGATTATAGGGGTGATTGCCTGCTGCTTGCCCCTCGTTGTTATCGGAAGGTGGTCAATTATTACAAAAAGTATTTTGGTTTATGAATCTGATTTACGTTTGTGTTTCAATTGCAAATCATGAAAGCGGTTTTCTTTTTTCTGCTGCTGTTTTTCATCAACCAAACATTGCAGGCTCAAACAGTATTAACGGGTAAAGTAAAGGATGCAAAAAATGTTGGCATACCTGGGGCCAGCATCACCATTAAAGATTCTTACGACGGTGCGGTTACCAATTCTTCGGGAAACTTCCGGTTTACCACAACCGAAAAAGGAGTGCATAATCTTATTGTTTCGGCTATTGGTTTTAATACTATTGAACAGCAAATCACAATTGCCGATACCACACAAAATTTTGAATGGAATTTGAAAGAGGCATTTGATGAAATGAAAGCCGTGGTTATTACCGCCGGTTCGTTTGAAGCCAGTGATAGGAAGCGGGCAGGCGTGGTGTTGAACTCAATTGACATTGTAACTACGGCAAGTGCCAATGGCGATATAACGGGAGCATTAAAAACTTTGCCCGGCGCACAGCAGGTAGGTGAAACCGAAGGCCTTTTTGTAAGAGGTGGCACAGCAGCCGAAACAAAAATTTTTATTGATGGTACGCTGGTTAACCGTTTCTTTTTTTCGGCCGGTCCAAACATTGCAGGGTATGGGCGGTTCAATCCTTTTCTTTTTAAAGGAACTGTATTCAGCACGGGCGGCTACTCGGCGCTTTATGGCCAGGCTCTTTCATCGGCTCTTATTTTAGAATCAATTGACCTGCCCGACCAATCCTCTGCCTCCATTGGAATTTCGATGCTAAGTGTGAACGCGGGTTTTCAAAAACTGAGTAAAAAGAAAAATGCATCATGGGGCCTCACTGCATCGTACACTAACCTCGGTCCCGCATTCGCTGTCATCAAACAAAAACAGGATTATTTCCAGGTGCCTTCCATTTTTAATGGTGAAGGAAATTTCAGAATTAAAACATCGGCTACGGGTATGCTAAAATATTACGGTGTTATCAGCACAAACAAACTGGGTTTTACCACACCAAGTTTTGATACGCTCAACTACTTTGAAAAATTTTCGCTCGACAATGTTTACATCTATCACAATCTGTCGTGGAAAGAAAGCTTGGGAACATACTGGAAATTCAACGCCGGCATTTCGTACACAAATAACCGCGATGAAATTAGTGGCAGCATGCAGAATGGCAATAAACAAGATGTGTTGCTGACAGGCCTTGAAGGCAAAAATTTTAGCTTGCTGCCCACGGGCAATTACACATCGGCCAAAATGTTTTTTGAAAGACGATTATCCGGCCTTAGTGCCATAAGGTTTGGCAGCGAGTACAATCATACAAGGGATAAAACAGTGTTTACTGATTACAGCAATAATAAATTCAGCCGTGTAATTAGCGAACACGTGAAAGCATTTTTTGCTGAAGGAGATATTTACATCACAAATTCTTTGGCCGCAAAAACAGGAGTACGGGCCGAGCACTCCTCTTACCTGAACAAATTCAATATTGCACCGCGTATTTCACTGGCTTACAAATTAGGCAATGGCAGCCAGGCATCGGTTGCCTACGGCATTTTTTATCAAAACCCCGAAACAAGATACCTGCCATCGCCCAACCAATTAAATTTTTCAAAGGCGGCACATTACATTGCCCAGTATCAAAAAGTAACATCGTTACAAGTGTTCAGGGCCGAGGTGTTTTATAAAAAATATGATGCGCTGGTAAAGACGGGTTTTGCCAATGGCCGCGAGGGTGTGGCCATCAACAACAACGGTTTTGGAAATGCAAAAGGCATTGAATTTTTTTGGCGTGATAAAAAAACAGTGAAGGATTTCGATTACTGGATTTCTTATTCTTATCTCGATACAAAAAGAGATTTTATAAATTTCCCATTTGCCATTACACCCAATTTCGCCGCGAAGCATACAGCCAATGCCGTGCTGAAAAAATTTGTAATGCCGTGGAAAACGGGTTTTAATGCAGCCTACAATTTTGCCAGCAGCCGGCCATATTATAACATCGCCTTCGACGGCACTAAATATAATTTTACCGATAGGGGCGGGGTACCCAATTACCACAATGTAAGTTTCAGTCTTAATTACATCCCATCAATCGGCAAGCAGGGTGCAAAAAGTTTTGCGGTGTATGTGCTTTCGGTAAATAACATTTTCAACATCAGGCAGGTTTATGGTTACCAGTATTCATCCAATGGAAGTAGAAAGGATGCCATTGTACCACCATCAAGGATGTTTGTTTTCTTCGGTGCTTTTATCAGTTTTGGTATTGATAGAACCGATGATGCAATCAATAATAACTTATAAGGGTACTCTTGGCAACACAGTTCGTTAAACGTTGATGCCCGTGTCGGCAAAAATTACAAACCCCAGAATTCCAACCACCAGCTCGACTGCTTTTGGATGCTCCATTGAGGTTTTCATTCTCCACTAAAAGGTCAGGTGTCAGTAGTGTATCATTTTAAAAAAACTGTGAAAAAATATTTTGGTTTATAAAATAAACTGGTTTACGTTTGTGTAACAATTGCAAATTATGAGAGCGTTTTTCTTTTTTCTGCTGCTGTTTTTGTTGAGCCAGGTTTTGCAGGCACAAACGATTTTATCGGGTAAAATCGCCGATGGTAAAAAGGCTGGCATACCCGGAGCCAGCATTACCATCAAAGATTCGTACGATGGAGCAGTTACCGATTCTTCAGGAAATTTTAAATTCACCACAACTGAAAAAGGGGAGCACCTGCTTATTATTTCCGCGGTTGGCTTCAATACCCTTGAACAAAAAGTTACACTTGCCGAAGCGGCTCAAACATTTGAATGGAGTTTGAAAGAGGCGTTTGATGAAATGAAGGCAGTGGTCATCACCGCGGGTTCGTTTGAAGCCAGCGATAAAAAAAGAACAACGGTTTTAAGTTCTATTGATATAGTTACCACCGCCAGTGCAAACGCAGATATTACGGCAGCCATTAAAACTTTGCCAGGTGCGCAACAGGTTGGCGAAAGTGAGGGTTTGTTTGTAAGAGGCGGCACAGCGGCGGAAACCAAAACATTTATTGATGGTACGTTGGTGAATAATTTCTTTTTTAGTTCGGTACCAAACATTTCGCAACGTGGCCGCTTTTCTCCGTTTATTTTTAAAGGAACTGTTTTTAGCGCCGGTGGTTATTCGGCACTCTATGGCCAGGCATTATCATCAGCATTAATTCTCGAATCAATTGATTTTCCGGATAGAAGTTCTGCCAGTCTTGGCGTGTCGCCCCTAAGCGTTAGCGGCGGTTATCAGCACCTGGCAAAAAATAAAAAATCATCCTGGGGTGTAAATTATGGGTACACCGATTTGCGGGTTGTGTTTGAAGTAGTGAAGCAGAAACCAGAGTATTTTGCCATGCCTGTTTTTCATACCGGCGATGCAAACTTTCGTATCAAAACTTCTAATTCGGGCGTGCTGAAATATTATGGATACTTCAGCAAAAATAATTTAGGTGTTCGCAATCCAAGTCTTGATACAATTGGTTTTAAAGATGCTTTTAAACTGAGCAACTTCAACATTTACCACAACCTTTCGTGGCGTGAAAACTTAGGAGCGAGGTGGAAAGTAAACACCGGTGTATCGTTCGCCAATAATAAAGATGACATTAAAGGAAGTTTGCAGGATGAAAAAAATAAAGATGCAACAGTCAGTGGTTTGGAAGGCAAAAATTTTGGGTTCAAAACCAACGGTAATTACTTCAACGCAAAAGTTGTTTTTGAAAGAAGGTTGCGCGGCCTGAGTGCAATTAGGTTTGGCAGCGAGTACAACTACAGCAACGATAGAGATGATTTTATTTTGTACGATGGAACAAAATTTCCGGGCAGTGTGAAAGAAAATTTAGTATCGGGGTTTGCCGAAACCGATGTGTATGTAACCAATAATTTGGCCGCAAAAATCGGCAGCAGGGTAGAGCATTCGGCATTGCTTGACCGCTACAATTTTTCGCCCCGCATTTCATTAGCGTATAAATTAGGTAAGCTATCGCAGGCATCGTTGGCCTACGGTCAATTTTATCAAAACCCCGAAAGAAGATATTTACCGTCGAACGTTCCAATCAATTTTTCAAAGGCCACACATTACATTGCGCAGTACCAGCAGGTGACGCAGCTTGTAACTTTTAGGGCCGAGGTGTTTTATAAAAAATATGAAAGCCTCGTAAAAACAAATCTTGTCAACAATATTGAAAGAGCGGTAAGCAATAATGGCTTTGGCAATGCAAAAGGGTTTGAATTATTTTGGAGAGATAAAAAAACCATCAAAAATTTCGACTACTGGGTATCGTATTCCTACCTCGATACCAAACGTGATTTTGTAAATTACCCGCAGGCCATCGAACCATCCTTCGCTGCAAAACACACGGGTAATGTGGTGGTGAAAAAGTTTATGTCGGGATTAAAGTCAATGTTTAATGCCAACTATACTTATGCAACCGGGCGACCTTATTACAACATTCGCTGGGATGGGAACAATAGTAAGTTTAAAATTTTTGATGAAGGCCGTACACCTGACTATCACAGCCTGAGTGTTAGTGTAAACTACCTGCCAAACATTTATAAAAAAGGTGCCAATAAATTTACCGTGTTTGTTTTTTCAGTAACAAATGTGTTGGGTGCTAACCAGGTGTATGGCTATAATTATTCTTTCAATGGTTTGCGCAAAGAAGCAATAGTGCCACCGGCAAAAAGATTCTTTTTTATTGGTGCATTTCTCAGCTTTGGTGTTGACAGATCTGAGGAAGTGATTAATAGTAATTTGTAGTTGCATAGGCAATTGGCAATAGGCAGTTAAGACCTCAAATCTAGATCAGCAATAAAAAAACAAGCAAAACCCAAAAACTTAAAACTCAAAACATCATGTCAAACTATCAACAACCGCCACCGGATAAGGATCCACACCTCTGGCAAATAGCACAAAGAAGGGCTTCATTTAAAAGTCACCTCGCAACCTATGTTGTAGTAATTACCGGCCTTTGGATTATTTGGTATTTCTCCGGTGGCCGAACTTATGGAAATGGATTTCCCTGGCCTGTGTGGCCCATGGGCGGTTGGGGCATTGGCCTGGTGTTTCATTACCTCGGCGCCTATGTAAATACCGGCTTTGGCTCGGTAGAAAATGAATACGATAAACTCACAAAAAACTCAAAACAATAAAACATCATCATCATGAAAAAAACAATTTTAGCGGCAGCATTTATTGCGATCAACATTTTTTCTTTTGCGCAGAGCGAAAAATATTTAGCTACCATGCAGGGCAAAGTTGTGGCGGCCGATACCACACGCAACGCCGAGGCATTGAAAGCTTTATCGGCAACATTTGAAAGAATTGCTGATGCCGAAAAAACACAATGGCTGCCATATTATTATGCGGCGTTAACAACTGTCAATTCGGGTTATATGTTGACTGGTGGGCAAATGGGCGGCATGGCAGATAAACTTGATCCAATTGCAGATAAAGCCGAAGCACTTATCAATAAAGCCGAGGCGTTGAGTAAAGAGAACTCTGAAATTTTTGTCGTGAAGAAAATGATTGCCAGCCTGCGCATGATGGCCGATCCAATGGCACGCTACATGCAGTACGGCCCTGTGGCGCAAGAGGCTTTGGAAACCGCAAGAAAATTGAATCCAGAAAATCCAAGAACATACCTGTTGGAAGGCCAGGATAAATTTTATACTCCGGAGCAATTTGGCGGCAGCAAAACAGAGGCAAAAAAATTATTTGAAATGGCGTTGGCTAAGTATGATACATTTAAACCAGCCAGTGAAATTGATGCCAACTGGGGCAAAGGCACCACGCAATATTTTTTGGGCCAGATAAAATAAATGGAGACGTAATTAGACCCCGGAGGTCACGATAGCTATTGGGATCAAAACTTCCGGGGTCTTTAAATAGACACACATGGAAGAAAATTTTTCGCCGCAGCAAAGTCTTGCACTCATTCAATCGATGATTACTAAAACCAGGAGCAACCTGAGTGAGAACCGAATTTATTTTTTAATGTGGGGCTGGGTTACCTTTAGCTGTATTCTCTCGCAGTTTGTATTAAAGGTTTGGCTGCAATACCCCCGGCATTATTTGGTGTGGTTGGCTACTATACCGGCGGCCATAGCCACAATTGTTTACACCGCCAGGCACGAAAAAAAGCAACGCGTAAAAACTTATCTCGGCGAAAGCATGGGTCATTTATGGATGGGTATTGGTATTTCGTTTTCAGTACTGAGCGTTATTGTTTCTAACCTACCCGGTGGCTGGCTGCACGGCTGGCCTTTTTTTATTTTATTCTATGCGTTGGGCACGTTTATATCGGGCAAATTGCTGGCCTTTAAACCACTTATCATTGGTGGCATTTTTAATTGGGTTTTGTGCATAGTCTGTATTTTTTTGCCTTACGATTATCAGTTGCTGCTGGCTGCACTTGCGGTGCTTACCAGCTACATTATTCCCGGTTATTTACTTCGTTCAAATAATTAGAAAATGGAAGAGAAACAAATCTCGGAACAGGAAAGCCTGCTCATCATTCAACAAATGATACATACCGCCAAGCAAGAGCAAAAAGATGATGGCAGGGGTTGGATTGTTTGGGGGTGGCTTATATTTTTTGCTTCCCTCTTTACATACATCAACCTGCAATTTGAATGGGTATCGGGATTTTTCTTTTGGAATGTTTTTGGGGCTGTTACCATATTGTTTATGTTATTTGAAACAGGCAAGCATGTTTTTGTAAAAAGAAAGGAGCAGGTACGCACCTACACGAAAGATGTATTTGATAAATTGAACAGCGGATTTTTTATTTCACTTGCTCTCATAATTGTTTCTATAAACGTAGGTGTTCCTCCAACAAAAGGTTTTGCATTGCTATTGGGTTTGTATGGTTTTTGGATACTTATTTATGGTGCCTTGCTAAATTTTAAACCCTCCATCATTGGCGCTTATATTACCTGGTTGCTGGCATTTGCTTCTCTTTTTGTAAGCTCGTTCGAACACACCATGCTGTTGCATGCCGCCGCCGTTATGTGCGGCTATATTATTCCCGGCCACATTGCCAACAACGAATTTAAAAAGGTAAACCAGCAGAAATCACGTACCGGTGTTTAACGATCTTGACCCCATATTACATTCGCAGTTACGCCTTGCAGTTATGAGTTTGCTCATTAGTGTAAAGGAAGCTGAATTCGTTTTTATAAAAGAAAAAACAAGCTCCACCGCGGGCAATCTTTCGGTTCAAATACAAAAACTGAAAGATGCCGGTTACATTGATGTTATTAAACAATTCAAAGACAACTATCCGCAAACAATTTGCAAAATCACACAGCATGGTGTGCAGGCTTTTGATGTTTATGTAAAAGCCTTGCAGCAGTATATCAATAAATAAAAAAGGCCCTGTAGCAAGGCCTGGTTGAGAAATGGTCGGTTGCAAAATCTTTTATCGTTTCATAAACTTTACTGTGCTCTGGCCAAAACTGGATTTTACTTCCAGTACGTATACACCGGTGTACATTCTCCCATCAACATTAACGGTAACCGAATTTCTACCGATGGCCAGCGTGGTATTTTGTGTGTGCACTTTTACACCCGAGGCATTGTAAATGTTTATAGTTGCCTGAGTGTTTTGTGCTGCGTTGACTTGAAAATTCAAATACGATTCCACCGGGTTTTGGGTTATTGAGAGCATACCTGATGTTTGCGCATTATTGCCTACGGCAAGGGTATTTGAATAACTCACTTTGTTGCTGTTGTCAATCAATTTTATCCGGTAAAATATTTTTGAAGAAGCTGCGGTGTTTTTGAAATGATACATTTCATTTCCGGTTTTTTCGCTTGGCAGTACAGTAGCTGTTGTTTGAAAGTTTCTGCCATCGGCGCTTTGTTCTACTTCATATTTTTTGCTCCATTCGTTTTCTGCTACATACCACTTTAACTCTGTACCGTTTGTATTTGCAAAAGCCTGGAACCCGGTAAACTTTACAGGCAACACACCCGTGTTTGGGATAAACCTGAGGTTATCAATACAGCCTGCGCTGGTTACAGTTTGAATCAAAATGTTTTCATCGTAAGGGAAAAATATAGTCGAAAATGGGCCATCCGTCAATGTATTTTCAACTTTCGTATCTATCAATACATCATTCACATCCAGTTCGCCTTCAACACTTCCGTTATCAAGATAAACATACAGGGTAACAGGAAATTCCATTGCATCTGCACCAACTACGTCATAATTATAAGTAGAACCGCTTACAGCATTGCCGCGAACAACTGCGCTTTGCACACTTACAGTGGGGTCAGGAATCGTCGCATCGCCCCCATTAGTAATACCCGGTGTATGGTTTACCTGCGAACTTGATTTTGTCCAGGTGCCACAATACCCATCACGCAACCTGATGTAACCATTATCAGAACCAATGTCCTGTATAACATACTCGGTTCGTGCAGTGCCGTAGGTGGAAAAGTTGATGTTGAAGTCGGGAGCTGCTCCAGCCATATCAATATGTAAAGTGGGCAGCGTAACAATGTAATCCGGTATAAAAGTAGCCCCACCCGTGCCGCCAAGAAAGATACTTAAGAGCACTCCGTTTTTATAAACAAACACATTATAGGTAGCGCCACCGCCACCAATCTTTTGAAAAATATCATTGTAGTTTGCAGGGATTGTAGCCAAATCGTAATTCGCATTGCCATCAATAGCGGCAGGTATATTATTTGCTAATTCCCATCTTCTTAAATACGCGCTGTTAGCAGCCATAAATGCAAGGTTATTCCAACTGTATTGTGAAGTGGTTGCATTACTTACTCCCTGGTAGTTGAATGGTATTGCAGATGACCCAACAAAAAACCCTCTTGGGGCAACCGTAAGGTTTGGAACATCAACAACAAAAAATCCTTTTTTAGCACCTTCCTCAAAATAGGTAACTATAGTATAGTTGTCCATTGAAACCGGAGCATTACCGTTGTTGAAAAATTCGTAAAATTCATTCCGACTGCCTCCAGGGAATGCGTAAACTTCATTTAAAATAGCCTGAGCACGTAGGCCAACAAAGGCAGGGATTGCCAGTAAAAGGGTAAAGATTGTTTTCATCGTCTTGGGTTTGGATGATTAAATATTACGGCTTTCTACAGGATGGAGGTGGTTTTGAACAGGTGTTGGATTAGGGTGCAGGTAACGTTACAAATGTTGTATTGGGTTAGCTACAAGGTTGCTTTTTAAATAAATGATTTGTGAGTAGGCTGTTGAGCCATCTTTGTTTACAAGCTTCAATCGGTACTGCTCGTTTTTTTGCATTGGGCCCTTTTCTGTAAGCTGGTAAGCTTCTATGCCGGTTCTCTCTGTGGCGGGTACAATGCCAAGCGTTGAGAAATTATTGTTTTCAGTACTTTTTTCAACTTCAAATTGCAGCGCTTTTTCATTTTCCGCAATCGTCCATTTTAACTGTGTGTTATTCTGAATTTTTGTAGCTGTAAAATTTAGGAGCCATAACGAATGTGTAATGTGCTGCGTGGGAACGCTGCTTTCTATTTTTGCGCTGGCTAAAAACGGTGAAGGCAGATGCTTGAGTAAGCCCGACCAAGCCTGGTTATTGGGATGTGGTGTATAACCCGGTACGCATTGAATTCCTTGATAAACGCTGCTTGCATTTAAGGGGCTTTGATTAAATACTGCGGTAGCGGCAAGGGTAAAAATTAGTTTCATTTCTTAGGGTTGAATTAGATAAAACTGATTCAATGTCCACAGAAATATTGGATAGGTATGAGCCGTTTCTAATCCTTGAATCTTATGATGAAGAATTGCCGCGAAGTCTGTTGGGAAAGAAAAAATTGAAGACGGTACGGTTAGTTCTTATCAGGTTTTCAAAAGTATTAGCGTGTATGCTTTTACGATAGTAAACATAGTAAGGGTTTTTCACTATTGCAAGTGTTTGTACGAAAATTTTTATAGAAAAAGCCCTTGGAAAAGGGCTTTTATTTAGTACTGCGTACAACTTTTTTTATTGTTTTATGAATTTGGCAATGCTTCTATCAGAACTACTTGACACTTCAACAATGTATGTTCCTGTATAAATTCGTCCACCCATGTTCAGTGTAATTGTATTGGTACCTTTTTGCACTGTTACATCTTCGGCATACAATTTTGCACCGCTCATTGAATAGATGGAAACCCTTGCGCTATTTTGTTTTGTCGCATTGTAATCAAATTGTAAGTAGGAGGCAACGGGGTTTTGTAAAAGGTGAATATTGCCATTGCCAACACTTGCTTGGGCACTAATTTTTACAAGCTTTGAGTAAGACACAGAATTATCCTTGTTGAAAGCCTTTAACCTGTAGTAGGTGGTGCCTTGCAGTTCTTTTGCATCAGTGAACCGGTAGGTTTCAACTCCCGATTTTTCAGAGGTAAACATAACTCCGGCTAATGAGAATTGTATGCCATCAGAACTTTTCTCCACTTCAAAATGATTGCCTGTTTCGTTTTCAGAAACCGACCAGGAGAGCACTGATTTATTGTTGATTGCTTTTCCGGTAAAATCAATGAAGCGTATTGGTAAAATGATGCTCTGGCTTTTCAGCAGCATAACCTTATCAAGGCATCCTGCTGAAGTTTTTACCGCTATGAGAATGCTTTCATCATACGGTAAAAAGTTATTGCTAAATGCCGGAGCGCTAATACTGGTAGCGGTGTTGGTAGCAAGGAAAACATCCGTTGCATCAAGTTCTCCTTCAACCGAACCATTGTCAATATAAACATCCATGGTTATTGGGAAAGCACTCGTGGGAGCAGATATTACCTGGTAGGTTACTAAAGAAGCTTCTGCCGGGCTGCCACTTTTAGTAATGGCTTGTGTTGTTGTGATTGAGCCACCTACGCCCGATTGAGAACCATTGCTTAATTGAGGTGTATGATTAACACTGGAACTGGATTTTGACCAGCTGCCGCATACACCATCCTGTTTTCTAATGAAACCATTATCTGTACCTATCCCTGGTCCAACAAATTCGGCAGGTATGATGTTATAGTTTGGAAAATTAATACTGAAACTGGCCCCTCCAACAATATCTACATTTAGTTTGGGCATGGCTGTAATATAGGATGGCACCAAAGTGCTACCCCCGGCACCAGCAAAAAGAGCATTAATAAGCACTCCGTTTTTATAAACAAACATGTTGTAATTGGCGCCCCCACCTGAGTGTTTGTTAAAAAAGTCATTCAACAACGGTGGTACAATGGCTTCATCATAACTGGCATTGCCATCTATAAATGCTGGGATAAGGTTTCCCAGCACCCATTTTCTCAGGGATCCATTATTGATGGCCAGAAACGCTACATCATTCCAACTGAATTGCGTTCTTGTTGACGATAATAACCCTTGAAAATTAAATGGCGATTCGGCCGATCCCACAAAATAGCTTTTGGGTCCTATTGATAAATCGGGTAGGTCGAGCACATAAAATCCCTTAGCAACATCGGTTTCAAAATAGCTCATGATTGTGTAGCCATCAAGCGAAATGGGGGTAAGCGAAGTGCTGGTATTATACAGCTCAAAAAATTCGTGATTTCCGCTGCCAGGCTCGGGATAAAGTTCATTTAAAACTACCTGGGCTTGTGAAGTGTTGAATAACAGGCTTGCTGTTAATAGGGTAAAGATTTGTTTCATTTCTTAGGGTTTGAATAAAAAATTGATTCAACGGCCCACAGAAAATTGGATAGGTTAAAAACAGATAAGAAACAGTGGGGAAAATTTTTGTATTCGGAACGGATTCTTATCGGGTGTTCTTCAAAGGAGATTGTAAGTATAAATTGCTGATGCAAACATAATAGGGGTTTTCAAAGATTGCAAGTGTTTGTACGAAATATTTTTAAGTAGATGTCGCAGGTAACCCGGAAGATTATACGTAAAGCGCTGGCAGTAAAGGCAACTGGTCTGTAAAATTTTTTTCTAAAAACGATGGAGTTCAGCTAGCCAGATTATTAATCGCTAACGAAAATTGTAATAAAACTGCGCCGTTGTATTCGCACAATGTAGCCTGCATAGTAAAATATGTACCTGAAAAAATATTTACCCGGGGTAAGGTTGTATTGGTTTGCAAAAACAAACAATCGTCAAGCTTTAATAATCATTAGTTGCGGTCTATTGTATCATCTATTCTTTCATCCTCTACATTTCGCAGTACTTCAGCCGTAATTTTTCGCAGGGGATTAATATTTCTTTCATCGTATGCTGCCCTTCGTTTTATAATATCAATACATTCAAATACAGCGTTGGTAAATGAACCGGCATCGGCTCTATTCTGTCCCGCAATATCAAAGGCTGTTCCGCCATCGGGCGATGTACGTACAAAAGGAAGGCCTGCTGTAAAATTCACCCCTTCACCAAATGCAATTGTTTTAAAAGGTATCAGGCCCTGGTCGTGGTACATGGCCAGTACCGCATCAAACCGGGTGTAGTTACGATTGGCAAAAAACGCATCGGCGCTGTACGGGCCATACACAAGTTTGTCATTCTTCGCTTCTTTTATTGCAGGTTTGATAATGGTTTCTTCTTCATTGCCTACTAAGCCTTCATCGCCTGCATGGGGATTTAGTCCTAGCACAGCAATGCGTGGCTTATCAATACCAAAATCTCTGCGCAACGATGCATGAAGCAGGTTTAGTTTTGAAACAATGGCCTGCTTGGTAATTTTTGAAGCAACTTCCGAAACGGGTATGTGTTCAGTAACCAACGCCACCTTAATATTTTCGGCGTACAACAACATCAATGCATCTTTTGCACCCGCAACGCTTTGTAAAAAAGGAGTGTGGCCGGTAAAATTAAATGTAGGGCCTTGCACATTTTTTTTATGAATAGGCGCAGTTACCAATCCATGTATTTGTCCTTTATTAAGTGCATCGGCGGCGGCCAGTAAAGATTTTACCGCATAACTGCCTCCAGTTTCGTTTAACAAACCAGGGTTTATCGATATGTCTTCTTCCCAGCAACTAAAAATGTTTACCTGCTTGGTATTGATTTTATTGAACTCCTTAAAAGTTTGGAAATTGAAATGAGCATCGGGAGAAATTTTTTTATAAAAGTTAAGGAGTTTGCCCGATGTAAAAAGCACTGGTGTGCAATGATCTAAAATGCGGTGATCGGAAAATGTTTTGATAATGAGTTCTGTACCTATGCCATTTATATCGCCACAACTAATGCCTATTATTGGTTTGCTCATGCGCAAATTTCAGGAAATTTATTTTTAAGAATTCAATTCCTTTTAAACGGAGTTTGTAGCATCTCGTGGAAAGTTCATTACAATCAAAAAAACTTTATTGCAAAGAGAACAACGACCCTATCTCGGAACATTACAGATCGTTTTACGCCTTTTTACTTTAAGTGTATTGGTATTTTTGCTTTTTTATGCAAGAAATCTGAAGAAAACATTTTTCTTCTAAGTAATACTCCCCATTTTGGTAAGGTAAATCCTTTATTGGTCGGGAATGTAGTTGGAAATTCATTCACTTTCAACCCATCTTTGGCAACAAAGTTTTTGCAGAAAAATTCAAGATGGTACAATACCTCTTGAAGAACTATACTAACTGTCCAACTATGAAACTACTACTACGCAACAGTATCACTTCATTATTATGCCTCATGGTTTTAGCCGTTTCAGGGCAATGTCCTGGTGGTTATACTACCGCCTCTATCAATTGGGATAACCTTGATTTTTTACAGCAAGACCCCACATACATTTCAGCTTCTGCTGCCCAAAACCAGTATTTTGCGATCGGTACCAACAAGCTAACGATTACGCACAACTATGCAACATCGGTTGCCGTGGGAGAAACGCTAAACCAAACCGGCAAAACCGGAAGCTATGCTGCCGGTGCCGATGTTGAGTTTTCGGGCAATGGCACCATAACACTTTCATTTAGTTCTCCGGTTTACAATCTTAAATTTTCTGTGCAGGATGTGGAGAAGGGGCAAACAATGTCGGTTACCGCATTTGATGGTGTTACCCCACGCACTACAACTTTATCCACCTGTGCTGCAGCGGGCACCACTTTCTTAACTTTACTGGCTAATCCATCCAACAACCCTTCGGTTAGGAGTCTTGACGCAAAGAATGTAGGCGTTGTTGATAACACCACTAACCTTGGTAGCTTTAACGTAGATGTTGCGGGACCAGTTACTACCGTAACATTTGTTGTAACTGTAATTAACGGAGGCTATAGCGGTGGCAGCGTAGGATCTGGTGGAAACCCAGATTTTTTTCTTTCTGACATCAGTGCCTGCATCAACACACCTGCTTTCCCTAATTCTTATTATGCCATTAGTCAGCCTTTCACCAATCAACCTGGTTATGTATTAACGGCACTGAACGATTCGGTTTTTTACGTCAACCCTGCAAACGGTAATGCACAACTACTTTTTAGAGACCCTACTGGAAATAATATCAACTCAATGGGGTACGATCCGTACAACAAATTTCTGTACTACACATATAGTTTAACGAACGGTGGAGCAGTGAATCCAAATGATAAATCAATTCAGAAATATGACGTTAACACTGGTGTAATTAGTACAGTTGTTAGTAACGTAAATACACTGGGCATTCCAACTTACACATCCGGTGTTGAGTCGGGCGGAGCCGCTTTTTACAATGGCTCTTTTTATATTGGTATAGAAGGTATAGACGGAGATGAGTCGAAAGTATGGCGAATTGATTTTGATGGAGCTTTTAATCCAATTGTGCCTGCCCACCAGGTTTTTTCACTGCCAACCGTTGATCATGATTGGGGTGATTTTGCCATTTACAATGGCACGCTTTACGACTTTGATGGTAAAACTTCCAGCCAGGAAAACGCTCAACATTACAACATGCAAACCGGTGCAACAACAAACTTGTACAGTTCTCCCGGGCTTACTTTTATCCCTCGCCAGGTATCAATTGACTGGATGGGAAATGTGTACAATGTGGGTACAGCGGCTACCTCCTCATCGGGCACAATAGTACCCTATACAAATGGAACTATTAACACCGCGCAACAGTACACAATTACCAGGAATGGAGTTGCAGTTTCAGGTAGCTGGGGCGATGCTGCGGAAGCGTTTAGACCAAGGGTTGATTTTGGCGATGCACCTGCAACTTATGACCCAAACCCACTTGCCCCTGCTCTACATGAAACAAGCAGCACGTTACGTTTGGGTACAGCGCAGGATGTGGAGTGGGCCAAAACCTCCTCTGTAAATGCCGATGCCGACGGTGGGGATGAAGATGGGTTGCCATTTTTGCAAGTATTAACCAGTGGCGGAAATTATTACACCGATGTTGACGTTTATAATAACACAGGCGCCAATGCCACGGTTTGTGGCTGGATAGATTTTAATGCCAATGGTATTTTTGATCCGGGCGAAGGCGTCAGCCAAACCGTACCAAGCAGCGCTGTCACGCAAAGAATTCAGTTATTCTGGCCCAGTGTTGTTACTACATTACTTCCTAACTCTTATACGTACATCCGCGTTCGGGTAACTTCAGCAGCCAATGCAATGACAACCGCGAATGCAACGGGATTTTTTAGTAATGGCGAAGTGGAGGATTATTATGTAATTGTGAATGCAGTTGCACTCAACGTAAAGCTCAATAAATTTTCGGCGGTTAAATTAAACGACGAGTCGGTAAAACTTAATTGGAGCGTTAACGGTGAGGAAGCTGGTACGGAATACCAGGTGGACAGAAGTGATAACGGCGCTTCCTGGCAAACGATACACCGCCGAACTGCTACAAAAGATGATGTGGCGGTCAGCTACAGTGCGCAAGATGAATTGCCTGCAAAACCAGCGAGTTATTATCGTTTAAAATATACCGACATTAGAAATAAAATACACTATAGCCAAATTGAAAAAATTCAATTTCCTGTTGTGCGCTCATATACTCTTTATCCAAATCCCGCATCAAATTATACTACAATTATTGTTGACGCCGTTGTGCAAAGCTCTGCTCAGGTGCAGCTTATTGATGCTAACGGCAAGCTGGTGCACTCCCAGAATTTAACTCTGCAAAAAGGAAACAATAATATTCCTGTAGTATTTCCTTCCAAGTTGTCCAATGGAACTCACGTAGTTCAATTAATAACCGAAGAAAAAACCTACTCACAAAAGATAATCATCAACAATTGATTAACCTTAGACTAAATATCCAAATCCAAAACCAAACCAATGATGCTGACGAAGTTTATTTGCGTACTATGTATGCTGTGTTGTATGCCCGTGTTTTCTATTTGCCAGGAAAGATTATGCAGAGTGAAAGTTTTTTTACCCAAAGAAGAAAGCAGAAAAACCGAATTGATTGGTCTTTTACAACTTGATCATTTTACACCTAACGGTGATGGCAGTATTGATGTAGAAATTACGCAGGGGGAGCTGGCCCGGTTGAAAGCTACAACTTATCGCTACCAGGTAATTATTCCTGATGTACCAAATTGGCTCGACTCGGTAAATAAAATTTATTACCGTAAAGCCAACGATGAAAAAAGAACCGGCCGCGTAGCTTTTGAACAAAGTCAAACTGCTATTGATGCACTTATTACCAGGCCCGCCGCCTTTGAAGTAAAATCAACTTTTGGTGGCTATTATAAGTTTAATGAAATGGAGGCTGCTATGAACACCCTTGTGGCAACCTATCCAACCCTGGCCACCAAAACGTCAATTGGTACAACCACCGAAGGCAATAATATTTGGGTCATAAAAATTTCAGACAACGCGGCCACCGACGAAGCCAATGAGCCCGAGGCTTTTTTTATGGGGCTGCAACATCCGCGTGAGGCCATAACTGGTGCCAGCATGATATTTTTTATGCAATACCTCTGCGCCAGTTATGCTACCGATAACCGGGTAAAAGAGTTGGTTGACAGCCGTGAGATATTTATCATTCCTTGCTTTAACCCTGATGGATACGAATACAACCGCACCAGCATGAATAACGCACCAGGTGGAAGCTGGAGAAAAAATCGCAATAAAATTGATAGCTCAAGACAGGGACAAACCTGGAATTATGAATACGGCGTTGACCTCAACAGAAACTGGGGTGTTGACTGGGGCAATTGTAGTGGATCATGCGGAAGTAGTACCCCTACAACCGCTACCGAAACTTACTGGGGGCCTAACCCCTTTTCGGAATTAGAAACGCAGGCACTAAGAGCCTTTGCAAAAACCCGCCAGTTCAAAGTCGGTTTCGACCAACACGCTTTTGGCCCCTACTATTCGTTGCCTTTTGGCAGGCAATCGTTGCACAACACTCCGGCTACCGATATGTCGACCAAAGACTCCAACTTTTATAAAGCAATACCAGCAATTATGGGAGCCTACAACGGTATGCGTGCCGCCGATAGTTACGATGCATTGGGTTACGAAGTAGCCGGCGGTTTTAAAGACTGGATGCTGATGGGCGAACTGGGCGTAGGTACAAAAGACACCGTATGGGCAATGACGGGTGAAGGTGCCGCTGGTGGAGGCACACCCGCTTTTGGAAGCATGGCAAATTTTTGGGCGCCCGCCGGACAAATTGTAAACCTTTGCAAAGCCATGTGTTACCAAAATATTCAATTGGCCCTTGCTGCCGGCAGTTATGTAAGCGTGCAGGAGGCCGGTAATAGTTCACTAACGGCAACCACGGGTAACTTATCGTATACATTGCAGCGCATTGGCTTGGGCAATAGCCCCGTAACAATCACGGCCATTCCACTTGAAAATATTCAAACCGTTGGCAGCGCTGTTACAATCAGCAGCATGACCTATTACGAAATGCTTTCGGGAAATATTGCGTACACGCTTCCTTCGGGCATTACAAACGGACAACGTGTGCGATATGCCTGGAAAATTGAAACCGGTGGCATTACCTATTACGATACAGTGGTGAAATTTTTTAACGCCACACAGCTGTTTTTTGATAACATGGAAGGTGCTTTAACCGATAACTGGACAAACACGGCAAGTGGTACACCTGCCTCTGGCTTTGGGTATAACTACACCTCGGGTAACTGGCAATTTACAACTGGTGGTTATGGCGGGTCGGGTAATGTACTTTCCGAATCGGCGAATGGTACCAACTATACTACTACAACAATTAAAACTGTTCAGTGCAATACGCTACTCAATTTGTCAACTGCTTCGGCGGCCTATCTTACCTTCTGGACAAGACATAAAGCCGAAAACTTTCGCGATAAAGTGCAGGTGCAGTTTTCCACGGATGGTACTGTATGGACGGCCGTTCGTGGTTCAATTACTGTACAGGAACCTGGCATTTTAGATGGTTCAACCATTAATGGGCAGCCTGCGCTAACAGGTATAAGAGATGCCTGGACAAAAGCGGTTTATAACCTCGATGCATACCGCAGTTTCGCAAACGTCCGTTTCCGTTTTGTATTTACCTCCGATAATGATCCATCAACATTTAAATGGGAAAGAGATGAAGGCTTTTTTATTGATGATGTTGAAGTAGTGAGTAGTACCGCGGCAATGGTAGTACTACCGGCAAATTTTATAACATTTACCGGGAAGCTACACAATGATAATACGGTACAATTAAATTGGGTAGTGGCCACCAGCACAGAGCCGCACCGGTTTGAGGTAGAGCGATCGGCAGATGGCTTACTATTTACCCGGATAGGTGTAGTTAATGGCCAGCAGTCGGCCTATCAGTTTGCCGATAGAGAGCCAGGGCAGGGCAATAACTATTACCGCATTAAGGAGCTGGATAAAAACGGTGCCGCTACTTACAGCAAAACCATCAACCTGCAATTGGCTTACAAATTAACCCTGTACCCAAACCCTGTGGCCGATAAGCTGAACATACAACTGGCAACATCAAGAACCGAAATGGTAAGTATTGAATTGAGCGATTTACATGGTAGGTTAGTGCACACCGAAAACCGCATGTTGCACCAAAGTGTCAATGGGCTTACTGTTGATACAAAGGCATTAAAGCCTCAGGTGTACCTGCTTACTATACGCAGTGCCACTGGTGAAGTAATTGCCACGCAAAAAATTTCCAAACTGTAGGTTTATAGTTTTTGTGTTCAATACCCCCAATGAGATTGGGGGTATTTTTGTTGTGTCAAATATTTCTCTTTGTTTTTTGGGCATCCCATCCCAGTGATAGAAAGTATTTTTACAAATGTTCACCCTCAAAAAATCTCTTGGCCAGCATTTTTTAAAAGATGAAAATGTGTGCAGGAATATTGTTGCCGAATTACAAAAAGCCAGTTTTAAAAATTTAATTGAAGTTGGCGCAGGAGGTGGCGCACTTACTAAATACCTTATTCAAATTCCAAACATCAATTTTAAAGCGGTTGAAATTGATGATGAAAAAGTAACGTACTTAATACACACATATCCGGCATTAAAAGATAAAATTATCCATCGAAGCTTTTTGGAAATGTACAAACCCTTTGATGAGCCATTTACTTTAATTGGTAATTTCCCTTACAACATTTCTACCCAAATTTTGTTTAAAATACTTGAGTGGCCCGGTAGTGTGGAATGTGTTATTGGCATGTTTCAAAAAGAAGTAGCCCAGAGAATTGCGGCTAAGGAAGGAAGCAAAGTTTATGGCGTTACCAGCGTTTTGCTGCAGGCTTATTTTGATGTTGTGTATTTGTTTGATGTGGATGAAACCAGTTTTACACCACCACCAAAAGTAAAAAGCGGCGTTATAAGATTGCAACCGGTACAAAACCCGACTGTAATGAAAAGCAAGGCGGCATTTTTTCTTTTGGTGAAGTCGGCATTTGGTCAGCGCAGAAAAACCTTGCGCAATGCCTGCAAAAGTTTATTCGACAACGCCGGGCTGCAAGAGGATATTTTTAACAGGCGTGCCGAACAACTAACTGTAGCCCAATTTGCCGAACTAACATTTAAAATGAAATGAGAAACCTGAAAAAAATATTGATAGCCGCACCGGTGCATCCGCTGCTTGTTGAGCGATTGCAGGTACACCAGTACGAGGTTGCTTACGAGCCCGCAATTACCTACAACGAATTATATGAAAAAATAGAGGAGCTAGAAGGATTGGTGGTAACTACACGATTAAAAATTGATAAGCAGCTTTTAGAAAAGGCACACAATTTAAAATGGATTGGCCGCCTGGGCAGTGGGATGGAATTGATTGATGAAGCCTTTGCCACACAAAAAGGCATTGAATGTTTTAGCACACCGGAAGGCAACCGTAATGCGGTAGGGGAGCATACACTTGCACTGGTGCTTAACCTCATGAATAATGTGTGCAAATCTTTTGGCGAGGTAAGAGAAGGTATTTGGCTGCGGGGCGAAAACAGGGGCATTGAACTAAGCGGAAAAACGGTAGGGGTTGTTGGTTTTGGTAACACGGGGTCGGCTTTTGCCCGCCTGCTTGAGCCATTTAATGTGGTAGTACTGGCCTGCGACAAATACAAAGACGGCTTTGGGAAAGGTTATATCAGGGAAGCAACCTTAACGCATATTTGCCGGTATGCCGATGTTATTAGCTTACACTTACCACTAACCAGCGAAACACGTCACCTGGCGAACGAATCTTTTTTTGACGCCTTAAAGCAACGCCCATATTTTTTGTCAACCTGCCGGGGAAGTGTTACCCATACGGCTGCATTGATAAATGCCCTGCGCGGTAATAAAATAGCCGGCGCCGCTCTCGATGTTCTTGAAAATGAAAATCTTTCTACCCACACCCCAGAGCAAAAAGCAGAACTGGATTTTTTATGCAGCCATCCTCATGTAGTTATTACCCCACACATTGCCGGTTACAGCTCAGAAGCTTATAAATTAATGGCGGAAGCTTTGTTAGAAAAACTACGTCTTTCGTAAAGGTTTTCTCCTCCATACCGCCTCCTCCTGGATAGTAAAATGCGCTCCGTTTTCATGGCTTTTGCCCCCAAAAAAATGCGGGTACTTTACTCTTTTTTTCAAGCCACAAGCAGCCTACATTTATTCTATTAAATCACACCCTTATGAAAACGATTATTTCAATTTTAACCCTTACCGCACTCGTACTTACTTCTTCTTTTACTGCCACCTCGCAGCAGGAAGTAAACAAGCAGTTAGCAAACGGAAGTTTTAGTTTTTTTAGAGCACACCGGCAGGGAAAGGCAGGCATTGGTTTAACCTGGGCCGTTACTACGCAGCAAGCAAGTTATTTTATTGTAGAACGTTCGTACGACGGCGAATTTTTTGAACCCGCCGGAACAGTTAAGTACACTGGCGTTTCTGTTTACAAATTTCACGACACAGATGTATTTCCCGGCTTTATTCACTACCGCGTAGTAGCAGTTAGCCACGATGATGCACACGAGACATCGGCTGTGGAAACCGTACGTATTGTGCAGCGTAAATAAAGGATGTACCCATCCTTGTTTGCTTACCAAATCATAAGCTATGAAAACACTTTTACTCGTCACTGGATTGTTTTTCTCCCTCATCATAAATGCGCAGATCACCACTCCAGCTATCAAGGCTGGCTTTGGTGTAGATGCGGAACTGAGGGCAAACTTTTTCAATGGTTTTGTACAATCGGGTAACGACGATTGGTTTAGAAATGGAACACCGGGTACCGGAAGGATGGTAATTGATACCACAGGTGCCGCCGCTATTGTGTCTGGTTATCTTTCCGATGTTTCTCCCTTCCCAAGACGCTCGGCATCCATCTACCGGCCCATGAGTGTTCCGCAGTTTTCGGTTATCAACAACAGGCTTTGGCTCGATGCTTTGTGGGTAAGAGATTATCATGGTAACGATACCACTGTATTCACTGCCGGCTCCGATAAAAATGGTATGACCCCCGCCATGTGGTCGGGGGGTGTGCAGGGCATTCCTGACAAAAATGATATTCTTGACATTTTTGTGCACGTACGCCGGGCGGGCCCAACCACCACCGATTCACTTTGGTTGTTCGGAGGTATTTCGTTGGATAACACAACGGGTAACCGCTACTTCGACTTCGAAATGTATCAAACCGATATTAACTACGACCGCACATCGGGGCGGTGGTTTGGCTTTGGTGCCGATGCCGGCCATACAAGCTGGCAGTTTGATGCAGCAGGTAATATTACCCGCCCCGGCGATATTATCTTTTCAGCCGAATACCAAAGTTCCAGCTTGTCTAACATAGAAGCCAGAATTTGGATTGACAAGGCCTCCATGAGTATTACACCGGTTGCCTTCAACTGGTCGGGCCAGTTTGATGGAGATGGTTCGGGTGCACAATACGGGTATGCCAGTATTTTGCCCAAAACTTCCGGTGCTTTTTACACAGGTTTGGGTAGCGGACCAAATACCTATGCCGGACCCTTTCAGGCGGTATTGCAAAACAATGCGCTCATTGCAAATTACGCCAGAGATCAGTTTATGGAATTTTCCGTAAACCTCTCAAAGCTCGGCCTCGACCCTGTAACACTGCTTGGTGGTGATATTTGCGGATCGCCTTTCAACCGCGTTGTTGTAAAAACCAGGGCCTCTGCCTCCTTCACTTCGGAGCTAAAAGATTTTGTTGCGCCAACCGATTTGTTCTTGGCACCAAGGGTAGATATCGCCGCTGATGTGCCCATTTTTTGTGGGGTTGTTGGCGTAAGTACCATAACAGTGCAAAACCCCTCGTCCTCTTCGGTGTATACCTGGACTACACCCGATGGGCATATTTATGGAAGCAGCTCGGGTCAGCAAATTCAGGCCGACAGCGCCGGCACCTATATTGTAATGCAGCAATTGGCCGCTGGTTGTAATCCTTATGCCTACGATACAATTACTATTACTTTCGATGCTAGCTGCACACCCCTTGAAAATACGCTCACTCATTTCAGTGGTTTTATCGCCGGCAATCAGGCAAAACTTCATTGGACAACCACGGCCAGCAACATGCTGGAAAACTTTGAAGTGCAGCGCAGCACCGATGCAACAAATTTTGCTGTTGTAGGTACGGTTGCTTCAACTGCAACTAACGGTGCCAGCATCAACTATTCATTTTCCGAAAACATTGAGCAGCTTACTTCGGCGTTTTTATTTTATCGTCTCAAAATAAAAAACCAGTCTGGTGAAGCAGCATATTCAAAAGTGGTGCGTTTAAACCCGTTGCAAAAACAAAAAGACATTCTTCTTTACCCCAACCCCGCCGACCAGTTTTTACAAATTGGCCTGCCTGGCGTAGCCAAAGGCACTGTTACGCTAACAGCGGTTGATGCCTCGGGTGTTCTGGTGTGTACCCAAAAACATTTGGTTAAAGAAGACAACGGCATTCTGTATCTGAACGTTTCAAACTGGAAAACGGGCATGTACTTTTTACAGTTGCAAACAGCAAAGGAAACCACCAGAAAAAAATTAATCGTCACCCATACCAATGAAATAAAACAATAGGCCCCTTTTGACTAAACAATAATATTTACCTTTACTTTTATTATAAGCAACGCTTCGGTTAACTACTGGAGCGTTGCTATTTTTTTCATTCAAGACCAAAGGAGTAAATCATGATTCCCATTCAATACGTAACCAAAGAAACGCTTGACCACATGAAGGCCGAACTTCAGCAATTAAGAAGCGTTGACAGGCCCGCGGCATCGAGGGCAATTGCAGAAGCAAGAGAAAAAGGCGACTTAAAAGAAAATGCCGAATACGATGCGGCGAAGGAAGCACAGGGTTTGCTTGAAGCCAAGATTGCTCAATTAGACGGGCAAATTGCAACGGCCCGCATTTTAGATGAAACCGCGATTGATACCAGCAAAGTTTCGTTACTCACCAAGGTAAAAGTTACCAATCTTAATACAAAAAAGCAGGTTACATACCAGATAGTAAGCGAGCAGGAAACCGATTTGAAAGCCGGCAAAATTTCGTACAGTTCGCCCATTGGCAAAGGTTTGATGGGTAAGCATATTGGCGATGTGGCGGAAGTAACCGCACCTGCCGGGGTAATAAAATTTAAGGTGGAGGATATTAGTTTGTAAATGCAAATTCGATAATTAGGCAATTAGCGAATGAGGCAACTAACCACCAGCACATTACCTCATTAGCACATTAGTTCATGACAATCTTTTCAAAAATAATCGCCGGCCAAATTCCCTCATACAAAATTGCGGAGAACGAAAAGTTTTTTGCTTTCCTTGATGTGTTTCCCCTGCGGCAGGGCCATACATTAGTGGTGCCTAAAATTGAAGTCGATAATTTGTTTGATTTAGATGCAACCCATCTTTCAGCAATGCTGGTGTTTGCACAGCCCATAGCAAAAGCAATTGAAAGAGCTTTTCGTTGTAACCGTTGCGGCATTTCAGTAATTGGTTTAGAAGTGCCACATGCACATGTGCACCTCATCCCCATTAATTCTGCTAACGATTTAAATTTTACCCAGCCAAAAGCAAAAGCCGCCGATGAGGAGTTGAAAGAAGTGCAGGCCAAAATTTTGAATCAGTTAGAAATTGTGAGGTGAACTTTAAAGAGTTGAAGATGCGTGAACAGTTCACGTTGATTAGACCCACCATATAAACGTACAAAAATGAAACAAATCCTTGCCACAGTCCTAATGCTCATTGCTACATATGGTTCTTCACAAACCGACCACAATGGAAATCCGGTTTTTAATTCCATTTCCACAGCTGAGGAAGTGGTTAAGGATTTCAGATTGATTTCCAATTATTACACTCTGAAGAATAATATCGAAAATAGGGGGTCATCGGTTTATATTTCAGATAAGCCAACCTTACAAGAAATGTCAAACGCCGCAACTATGTTGCCCTCTGATTTTTTTGTAATAATGAAAGGACAGAGTATTGTCAATATGATTATTCTTGTCAATCAGCCTTCGAAAAAATTTTTGGTGCATAACCCCAACACTGGAAAACAGAACAGCTTTGACTGCTCAATCAAAGGGGACATAACAGAAAATAGAGCAAACGAAATAATTAGAGAAAACTATGACCCCAAAGCGAAAATTGATGGGAACAAATTCTATTTTAATGACGGACAACTAAAGATCATCTCAAATAAATTGATTCGGGCAAAAGTGCTCGAGTTAATTGAAAAACAGAAATTAGGTATTGGTGATACTTCAGGCATAAAAATTCTTTCCAGGGAAGAAGTGCGGGCACATATTTTGGTCCAAACAAAAGAAGGTGGGGAGTTGGATTTTTTCACGCCAATAAAAGGAAAAGAGTATGATGGCGTTCAAATCAAGCCAGGACTTTTTACAACAAACCTGGGAGTTGCTCTTTATAAATGGGGACGATCAAATTTCGATCTCGGCGTGAATACAGTAGAGGATGCACTTTCAATTTTTGCGGAATTTAAGGGGCGGGAACTTAACCAAAGAGAAAAGGATTACATTAAAAGAGGGTTTCACAAAGAGCTTGAAAAATAGTTTAAGCTGTGAAGGATTTTCGCTTTCGTCAGGGATGACTTTCACATCCTGGTCTTTTTACAATGCGGTTTGCCGGAAACCGAAATCAATCAACCCTCCCAGGGTTTTCTCTCGCAAACGCCTCCCAACTACTCTTTTTTGTTTTAGCTTTTTTTGTGGCGGTAACTACATTTAGTTTACTGCCAAAATAATGACACACGGCTACGGCAAGTGCATCGGTGGCATCGTAATATTTTGGTTTGTCGGGTAGGCTGGTAATGCGTTGCAACATGCGCCACACCTGGTCCTTATCGGCGTTGCCATTGCCAGTGATAGATTGTTTTACTTTTTTTGGCGAGTACTCTGTAACCGGTATTTTTTTTTCCATAGCCGCTGCAATGGCCACACCCTGCGCCCTGCCCAGCTTCAACATGCTCTGAACGTTTTTGCCAAAGAAGGGTGCTTCAATTGCAAATTCGTGTGGCGAAAACTTGGTAACCAGTTCGGTAATGCGGCTATGAATTTTTTGTAACCGCTGGTAATGATCAAGCTTGGAGGAAAGTTTGAGTACGTCAATTTCTTTAATGGAGAATTGATTGTTGGCTGCTTCAATTACTGCGTAGCCCATTACAATTGTTCCGGGGTCGATACCCAATATTATTTTAGGCTTTTGAATCACAGATTTCGCTGATTGTTTTTGATTAACACCGATTGCTGATTGGATGAGATAAAATGATTTTGCTGATTACTGATTCAACGATACAATGATTTTCCTAAATAGATTGCCACTCCTCATTACCATGTGATTCATTTTGAAAATACTTCTGTTATTTTTACGGCAATGAAGGTGAACAAAAATATCAAAATATTTTTCAATTATTTTTTGGCACCTCTTCTTTTTGCGTGGTTATGTTATTCTATTTTTCGGCAAATAAAAAATCAACCGCAATTAGGCGTTTCGTGGCGGCAGATTAAAGACTCTTTTTCATCAGCGCAAATTTTTTACCTCCTTGGTGCCGGCATTTTAATATTTGTAAACTGGGGTATTGAGGCATTGAAGTGGCAGTTGTCCGTTGCCGGTATTCAACGCATTTTATTTGTGCAGGCTTACAAAGCAGTGATGGCCGGTGTTACATTTTCGGTAAGTATGCCCAACCGCATTGGCGAATATTTAGGCCGTGTTTTGTATATGCCCGAGGGCTCAAGACTCAAAACAATTTCGGCCACACTCGTTGGCAGTTTTGCACAATTGCTTATAACGCTGGTGGCGGGTTTTTTTGGATTGGTGGGTTTAAAAAACTCCCTGCTTGCTGCATACCCGCAATTGGTAATTTGGTACCAGTTTGCTCTGTATGGTTTGCTAGCAACAATAGTAGTGTTGCTTCTTGTTTATTTTAATGTAGCAGGCACGGTTGTCCTTTTTCAGCGTTGGATAAAGCTGCCAAAATATTTATACCTGGTAGAGGCTTTGCGAAGTTTTGATAAAAAGTTACTGCTGCAAACGATGCTGTTATCATTGTTGCGCTACAGCGTCTTTGTAATACAGTATCTGCTGGTGTTTTATTTTTTTGGTGTAGATGTTTCAGCATTTACAGTAGCCGGTGTTATGAGCGTTGTGTTTTTAGCCATGGCCATCATTCCTTCCATTGCACTTATTGAGGTGGGTATGCGGGGCGAAATAAGTTTACGCATCATGGGTATTTTTTCGGCTAACAGTCTGGGTATTGGATTAACCTCTGTTACACTATGGTTTATCAATTTGATTATACCCGCCATTATCGGCAGCTTATTGTTGCTGAATTTAAAAGTGTTCGGGAAAAAAGAGAAAGTATTATAACGTTACTCCTTTGGAGTTAAGATGAGAAATCGAGCAAATCAAAACTGCTTTTCACCCGGATGCCCTTCTCCGTATTCTGCAAATCGCAACACTCAATTGCTGGGTCATGTTCAAAAAACAAGAGGTAATTATTTTCAACCGCCTCGGTTAAAAAAGATTTTTTTTCATTCAGCGTTGTCAGCGGAAACATGTCGTAAGCCATTACGTAGGGGAGAGGAATATGGCCTGCAGATGGTAGCAGATCTGCCATGAACACAATGGTTCGTCCTTTGTAGTTTATCTGTGGCAACATCATTGCTTCTGTATGTCCGTGCACAAAACGTACAGAAATATTTTCTGAAAATTGGGTTGTGCCAATTATGTGTTCAGTAGTTGGTGTTTCAATAAATTGCAACTGCCCACTTTCTTCAATGGGTAAAATGTTTTCTTTTAAAAAACTTGCCTTTTCTCTGTCGTTTGGCTGCACGGCCCAATTCCAATGTTGCTGGTTACTCCAATAAATAGCATTCTTAAATGCAGGAATTAACTTATCGCCTTCCCGCACAATGCTGCCACCGCAATGGTCGAAATGCAAATGCGTTAAAAACACATCGGTAATATCGTTGCGGTTAAACCCATGGCTTGCAAGCGAAGCATCAAGTGTATCACTGCCATGCAAATAATAATGACTGAAAAATTTTTCATCCTGTTTCTTGCCAATGCCGTTGTCAATTAAAATTAAACGGTTGCCCTCTTCAATCAGCAAACACCGCATGGCCCAGGTGCACAAATTATTTTCATCGGGCGGGTTTATTTTTTGCCAGATAGATTTTGGTACCACGCCAAACATGGCGCCGCCATCCAATTTTAAATTGCCGGTGTTGATAGTGTAGAGTTTCATACGGCTCCCGAAAATTTGGTTTGTGTTTTTGCCTTAGCCATTGCGTACAACAGCAATGCAAGTGCAATAATAAAATAAGTCATCAAAAATAAAACGGCATTGCGCATGCCACCCAATTTTTCGGTAACAAAACCAAAAGTTGCTGTACCCAAAACGGTTCCTACTTTTTCGCAAACATCATAAAAACTAAAGTAAGAGGCTGTGTCGTTTGTTGGCGGCATGTGTTTGGAATAAGTAGACCGGCAAAGCGCCTGTATGCCACCCATTACCAACCCCACCGTAGCAGCAAGAATATAAAATTGCATTTGCGAGTAAGTGTAGTAGGCGGCAATGCAAATGCCTATCCATATGAAAATAGCAATGGCAATTACTTTAAAATTGCCAATTGATTTTGACAGCCTTGAAAATGTAAAAGCGCCGCCAATGGCAACAATCTGGATGATTAATATGGTGAGCATCAGCTTGCCGGAGTTGGCTGCATTTTCTTCGGGGCGAAGCGGATCGTCGGGAAAAATTTGTTGCTTGGCAAAAATGGCGGCTGAATACATTACGGTTTGTACACCCATGCTGATAAAAAGGAAAGAAAGGAGGAATCGTTTTAATACCGGTTGTTTTTTTACTTCGTTCCATACTTTCCTCAATTCGTGGTACCCTTTTGTAAGAAAATTGTTGCCCGCTACTACGGGGAGCGGTTTGCCTTTCGGCAAGCGGGCAAAAGTTATTTGCGCAAAACCAATCCACCAGATACCGGTTAGTAAAAAAGCAATTCTCGACCCCGCACCTGCACTGGCGATGCCAAACATTTCGTGTTTTGTAATCAACACCAGACAAATAATCAGCAACAAAACGCTGCCAACATAACCCAGCGAAAATCCTTTGGCACTCACCCGGTCCTGTTCCTCAACTGCCGCTATTTCGGGCAGGTACGAGTTGTAAAAAACTATGCTGCCACAAAAGCCTATTGTGGCCAGTATAAAAAGTATTAAACCTGTTTGTACATTATCTCCATCAAAAAAATACATACCGCAGCAACTGATGGCACCGAGGTAACAAAAAAATTGCATGAAAGCTTTTTTGTTGCCCTTGTAATCGGCTATGGAAGAAATGAGGGGAGAAATAACAGCGATAAATAAAAATGAAAAGGCAACAGCGTAGCTGTATAATGCTGCCGGTGTGGTGTAGCTCCGTCCAAAAAAATCAACTGTTTTGCCCGAGGTAATGCCTTCATAATAAGCCGGAAAAATTGTAGAGGTAATTACAAGGGAGAAAACTGAATTGGCCCAGTCGTACATGGCCCAACCGTTAATTATTTTTTTTGAAGCAGTTTGCATGTTGGTGTGTTAAACATTAAGCAAAAGGTACAAGGCAAAAGGTACAAGGTAAAAGACACAAGGCAACGGACACTAGTTGTCTTCTGTCTCCGTAGTAATGGCTAAGGCCTGATTGCTGACGGCTCAGGTCTCACGGCTAAAAGCTCACGGCTGCCCACTCAATCAAGATACCCCGCAAAAATCATCAGTAATAAAATAATGCCCGCCGCAATACGGTAAATGCCAAAAACCCAAAACCCGTAGCGTTTTAAAAAGCCAATAAAAAATTTTATAGCAAGTAGGGCTACAATAAATGCAACAACATTGCCCACAGCAAATGCAATGGCATTGTCTTGTGTTTCTAAAATTAGTTGATAACCTTTTTTGCTGATGCCATCGGCATCCCAGTCTTTTAAAAAAAGCGAATAGCCCGATGCCGCACACATGGTGGGCACCGCCAGAAAAAAAGAAAACTCGGCGGCAAAGTTGCGGGTAAGTTTTTGCTGCATGCCGCCAATGATGGATGCTGCACTGCGGCTAACACCCGGCACCATTGCCAGCACCTGCCAAAGGCCTATGATAAATGATTTTTTATAGTCCAGTTTTGCATCGGCCTCAATCAATTCGGCACGGGTAACCTCGGTGGCAAGTATATCGGGTTGTTGTTTCACTGGTTGGTTAAACCATTTATCTACGTACAACAAAACAACACCGCCCACCAATAAACTAATGGCCACAGTAATGGTGCTTTCCAACAAAGCTTCAATGGCATCGTTAAATAAAAAACCTAACAGCAACGCAGGTATAACACCCACAATAAGTTTTAAATAAAACTGCCATTTAGTAAACTGAAAAAATTTGCGCCAGTACAAAACCACTACAGCCAGTATAGCGCCGAGTTGTATGGCTATTTCAAACACCTTTGTAAAAGTGTCTTCGCTGATACCGAGGAGGGAGGAGGCAATGATCATGTGCCCGGTAGAAGAAATGGGCAAAAATTCGGTAAGGCCTTCTACAATTGCAATGATGATGGCTTCAATAATATTCATCAGCAGAGGGCTTACCCGTTTTTAGGCTTGCGAAAAATAGCCACTATTTCAATAACCAATCCGGCGAGTATTACAATGGGGGCTATGGTAATTCGACGAAAGCCATATACTTCATCTGCATTAAAAACATTAGGGTCTTCGCTGCGGCCACCGGCCATTAGTAAAAAGCCAATAATCATTACCGCCGCGCCAAGCAGCATCAGGTTGTAATTGCTTTTATCAAACAGGCGGCCAATGCCTGCGCTTTCTTTTTTAGCGGTAACAACGGTTACTTTCTTTTCTTTCATAAAACAAACATAAGGAGTTTATGGTAATCGGGTTTGGAGTTTGGAGTTTGGTGTTTGGAGTTATGCCGCTGGCAAAAATCAACTGGCTTTGCAGTTTTGGTCAGGAATAGACGCTTGTTGGTTGAATAGAAAAATTGATTTGCTTCCAGGTATTTAGTAGAGTAACATGATGGGGAAGCGTTGTTAAATTTTACGCAAGTCCTACCACAAAGCCTAAACACCAAACCCCAAACGCTCAACGCTAATACAATTCATCGAGTTTCATGCGCAGGTATTTTAATACGCTCCGGTAGGTGCTTAACAAAGTAATGGTAATGCCAATGATAAGCAATGTAACGAAGAGCATTATAATCATTTTTGTGTCATTCAATGCCGCCAGGTCGGGCCAGTTTTTTTGAGCGGCAGTCATTAGCAAATACACCAGCACAATGGCAATTAAAGCGCTGATGGCTCCATTTATGATGGCTCGTACACCAAGCGGTTTCGCAATAAACCAGCGGGTGGCACCAACCATTTGCATGGTTTTAATTAAAAAGCGGTTGCTGAACATGGCCAGGCGAATAGTGTTGTCTATCAAAAAAATTACCGAGATGGCCATGATGATTGCGAAGGCCAGGAGGTAGAGTGTAATCTTTCTAAACGTTTCATTTAAGTTGGCCACTGTACCCTGCGGGTAGTCGATGGTAGAAAATTGAGAAATGAGTTGCAGGTCGGTTTTAATTTTCTCGAGCGAATCAACGTTGGCGTATTCTTTTTTTATTTGAAAGTGAATGGCGTGCGGTAATGGATTAAAACCAAGCACACCGCTGGGGTCTTCGCCTTCCTGCAAAATATACCGGCGGTTGGCTTCGTCTTTATTTACAAATTGCCAGGTGCGCACATAAGGTTTTGCGGCAATTGTTTGTATCAGGGCCGTGCTGTCCTGCGCCGCAATCTCACCTTTTATGTAGGCCTTCACTTCAATGTTCTCTCTAAAATAATCGCCCAGTTTGTTGCCGTTAATAACCAGCCAGCCCACAACGCCCAATAAAAAAAGCACTAAGGTTACGCCAATAATCGACATGATGTAAGATGGTTTTCCACGTCGTGCTGCAGCTTTGCTCGATTGCGCCATTCGGTTTGTTTTGTTGAAGTGAACAAAAGTAAAGGTTAAAGGCTATGGATGATTGCAGCGAAAACTGTTTTGCAAACATTTAAAAACCCGAAACGTATTTTTGCCCCTTCCTAACGATTAGCTGCTGTGTAATATTGCGGAGTTAGATTGTGAACCCAGCTTTAGATTTTCAATTAACCTTTGGTGGCGTCGCACTCTTGTACTGCATATCGTTGCGCAGCATCGTGCTGCTTTACGCTTTACTGTTTCTTTAATGTTGCTGGTTAACCCCTACACAAAACAGGACGGTAAATAATTTAATGGCTGTTTGTGTTGAATAGAAAAGAGAAAGTACAAGTGTGCGACGCAACGGAGGCCAAATAGCAGTAACACAGTTGGCAAACAAAATGGCTGATGTTTCTGGAAAAAATTTTTCGCGAAGCGGAGACTCCGAACAATAACAAAAAGTAAAATCGAAGAATGAACGACTCTGAAAATAAAGTAACGCAAAGCAGCGGGGATGGTGGTTATAACTTCCGTGCCATTGAACAAAAATGGCAACAGCACTGGAACAATACCGGTGCGTATAAAGTTGAAAACAACAGTAGCAAGCCAAAGTATTATGTACTCGATATGTTTCCCTACCCAAGTGGTGCAGGTTTGCACGTGGGTCATCCGCTTGGCTACATAGCATCCGACATTATTGCCCGCTACAAACGCCTGAAAGGTTTTAATGTGCTGCACCCAATGGGCTATGATGCTTTTGGTTTGCCGGCCGAACAATATGCCATTGAACATGGTGTGCACCCCGCCGTAAGCACCGCAAAAAATATAGAAACCTTTCGCAGCCAGCTTGATAAAATTGGTTTTTCATTTGATTGGAGCCGCGAGGTAAACACCTCGCAACCGCAATACTATAAATGGACGCAATGGATTTTTTTGCAACTGTTTAAAAGTTGGTACAACAGAAAAACCAACAAAACCGAACCGGTAGCTGAATTAATAAAAATTTTTGAAGCAGAAGGCAATGTCAACCACCCGGTGCCTGAGGCGAAATTTGAAATTCGCAATGCCAATTTTGAAGTGCTGGGAGGGAAATTTTCGGCAGCACAATGGAAAACATTTGATGAAAAAACACAGCAGGCCATATTAATGGAGTACCGCATAGCCTACTGTGGCTATGGCGAAGTAAATTGGTGCGAGGCATTAGGTACAGTGCTGGCAAATGATGAAGTGGTGAATGGCGTGAGTGAACGTGGCGGTCACCCGGTTATAAAAAAACGTTTGCGCCAATGGTATTTGCGCATTACCGAATACGCCGACCGTTTGTTGCAGGGTTTACAAACCGTTGACTTCAGCGATGCCATGAAAGAAATGCAAAGCAACTGGATTGGTAAGAGCAGTGGGGCGGAGATTGAATTCAACCTCACCCCCAACCCCTCTCCAACAGAGTTGGAGAGGGGGGCAGTTCCCTACAGGTATGGTGAAGGTTTATCGGATGATGAATTTCTGGTGGAAGAGGCTTATCCAAAGTATGGTATAAATGATAGAGTGCAATTTGAGAATGCACGGGTTAATAGAAAGAATAGTACGCAGGCGGAGGCAAAATTGTGGGAACTTTTGCGTGATGGGAAGTTGGGTTGCAAATTTAGGAGGCAACATCCTGTTGATGGATTTATAACTGATTTTGCATGTTTGCAAAAAGGATTAATTGTTGAAGTTGATGGCGGTTACCATAACACACCAGAACAACAACAGCATGATGTGTTGAGAGAAACTATTTTAAAACAAAAAAGTTTTACAATACTTCGTTTTACTAATGACGAAGTGCTGGAAAATGTTTTTGTAGTCAAAGAAAAAATAAAAAATCACTTACAAACCCTTGAGCAGGAAACCTCTAATCGCCTACAAGAGGATGCAGCTAGTTATGGTATTAGAAACGGCAACCAACCAATAAGCGACCCAACTTCCCCCCTCTCCAGCTCCGCTGGAGAGGGGTTGGGGGTGAGGTGTTACACCACCCGCCCCGACACCATCTTCGGTGTAGACTTCCTCGTACTCGCTCCCGAACACGAACTCGTTGCTCAGATAACTACCGCTGCACAAAAACCTGCAGTTGAAGAATACATTGCGTATGTAAAAAGCCGCAGCGAACGGGAACGCATGGCCGAAAAAAAAATCAGCGGTGTGTTTACTGGTGCGTATGCAATTAACCCATTGAGTGGTGCGCAAATACCAGTTTGGTTATCGGAGTATGTATTGGCGGGTTATGGCACCGGTGCTATTATGGCCGTACCAAGTGGTGATGAACGGGATCACAAATTTGCAAGGCATTTTAATCTACCCATCACCAATATTATTGGCGATGCCTACAATGGACAGGAAGCCAATGCAACAAAAGATGCAGTACTCACCAACAGTGGTTTTTTAAATGGAATGGTGATGCGTGATGCCAGCGAGGTAGTAATACAAAAGCTGGAAGAATTAGGTGCAGGCAAAAGAAAAGTAAATTATAAAATGCGTGATGCGGCCTTTAGCCGTCAGCGTTATTGGGGCGAACCGTTTCCGATAAAATGGATTGATGGAGTGGCCTATGCATTAGATGAAAGTGAATTACCACTACAATTACCCAAGGTGGAAAATTATAAACCCGGACCAGAAGGTGAGGGGCCGCTGGCGAATATTCCGGAGTGGTACCTCACCCCCAACCCCTCTCCAAGAGACTTGGAGAGGGGGGCAGCCCCCGCCAGGTTGGAGACTAATACAATGCCTGGATATGCAGGTTCGTCCTGGTATTTTTTGCGGTACATGGATCCTCATAATGATGAAACTTTTTGCGATAGAAATGTAAGTGATTATTGGCGGCAGGTTGATTTGTATGTTGGCGGTACCGAACATGCCGTAGGCCATTTACTCTATAGCCGCATGTGGACAAAAGCTTTATACGACTTGGGTTTGATTTCATTTGACGAGCCGTTTAAAAAGTTGTTGAACCAAGGGATGATAACGGGAGTTTCTCAGTTTGCGTACAAACCTAAAATTATCACCAGCGAGAAAGATGAAGTAGAGGCAAGAGCAAATTATGTCCAATTTATTGATGCAAATAACCATTTGGCGACAGTAACGTTCTCTGATGAAGCCGTTGGAGATGCTTACGAAATTTTTTATTCTGTTGATGTAGCGGAGGAAGTGGACAGGCTATATAAGGTGATGTTTCCAGATTCTAAATATGGGAGTAGATTTATAGAAACTAGACTGCCGGTGACGCATATATCTCAGGGCGAAGTAAATTATCATGAATTGTACGATCATAATGCCAAATATTTCAATGCAGTATTTGCAACAAAGTCAGGATTTTATCATCGAGGATATTTCTGTTTGTATGATAATGTAAAAGATTCGTCACTGAGAAAAATAAAGACAAAGGCAGCTATTGAAAAAATGTCGAAGTCAAAACTTAACGTTGTCAATCCCAGCGACATTGTTTTTCATTATGGCGCCGATACCTTCCGCATGTACGAAATGTTTTTAGGCCCGGTAGAAATGAGCAAACCCTGGGATACCAAAGGGATTGAAGGTGTACATCGGTTTCTAAAAAAATTATGGCGTTTGTTTAATCCGGAGACTGCCGCCACTTCTCCCCTCGCCAGCTCCGCTGGAGAGGGGGCAGGGGGTGAGGTCAAAGCCCTCCACCGCACCATCAAAAAAATTGAAGACGACATGGAGCGGTTTTCATTCAACACATCGGTAAGCGCATTTATGGTTTGCGTAAACGAACTCACCGATTTAAAATGCCACAAAAAAGAAATTCTGGAACCACTGCTTATTTTATTGGCGCCGTTTGCGCCCCACATAGCCGAAGAGTTGTGGCAGCAACTAGGAAACAAATCCTCGGTGCTTGATGCTGCGTTTCCAAAATTCAACCCCGCCTATTTAGAAGAAAGCACAAAAGAGTACCCGGTTTCAATCAATGGCAAACTGCGCACAACACTCATGCTCGATCTTTCTGCCACACAAGAGCAGGTGCAGGAAATTGTAATGCAAAATCCCGTTGTTCAAAAATGGATTGAAGGCAAGGAAGTAAAGAAATTTATTTTCGTAAAAAATAAAATGGTGAACGTGGTGGTGTAGCACCTCACCCCATCCCCCGTCCGTACCGGCACGGGCGGGCCTCTCCAGCGGAGCTGGAGAGGGGGCAGTATCCTAAAGTTGCAAATGGTTCCCAGGACAGACAAACACGGAGAATATTTTTTTGGAGCCTATTTTTTTTAAGAAATAAAAAAGTTGTTGCGCCACCGAATCATTAAGGGATAGCAGTACAAAAAATTGGTTTCATCTAACTGCGTTGACAAATTTTAAATCCTATCATGGAACAGCCGATTCTCATTGAGAAAATAGACAGTCGGCGAACGCAACTTCCCCCCTCTCCAACTTTGTTGGAGAGGGGCTGGGGGTGAGGTTACTTCTTCAACACAATCACCGCACTACTGTTCTCCGTACTTGCCAATACAGCTTCATATCTTTTATCTCCAACAAGCGCCACCATGTACGATGTGTTGGGAGGGATGGCACCTAAATTTTCCGCCACCATTGCTAGTTCGTTGCTGTCTGCTAATTCGGTGGCAGCAAGTTTGATGGTGAATGCTTTATCAGTAAGGCGTACGTGCTGCAACAATAATTTGTTGTTGAGAAAAAGGGAGATGGAATCGCCGTCAATTTCAGCGTTGTCGTAAAACCGCAGTTCAATGGAGTCGCCGGTGATGGGTATTTCGGTGGTAATTATTTTTTTGCGTTCGGTAAATTTTTCTTCAATGGTAATGAGTCGTGGTGTAAGCGTTTCTGCTTCGGGCATTTGCGGAATAACAACCATTCCATTTCTTTTTTGCGGTAGTTCTATTGCTGGCTCGGTTTGTACAACGGCAGGTGGGGCATTAATCGTCACCGGTTGAAAAGCTACGAACGAAACCGAGTCGATTATATACGGCTGATTGGCACCCACCATATAATTGTCAATTACAAAATCCCATTCGTCCTTAAAAATGGGTGTGGTTTTTTTGGTAAGGTCAACCCGGCCTTTTATCTCCTCGGGACTGTTTTTTGGTGATGTGTTGCCATCTAAAAACATTTCGCCACCGCCCGGGCAATTAAAATCGGCTACTGATAACAGCGCTTCTTTACCGCCCGGTTTTTTTACGGTTTCCTCAAGCAACTGATCATCCCACCACACGGCGCTGTTGGTGTTTTTATCGAAATAACCCTTAATGGAATAGCGACGATAATTACTGGCCGATTAGTAGTAGTACGAAGTGCCGGTAAGACTATCTCCGTTCTGAATAATTTTTACTTCAACCTTTTTTTTATTGATGCTACCCTGCCAGGTACCGGTAATTTGCTGTGCATTTATTTGTGCAGAAAACAAGGCCGCAAAAATTGCGAAAAGGCTTAGGTGTTTTTCAAAGGGTAGCATGAAGCTTAAACGAAAATCGACAACAATAATTGCCTGCAACTCCCCGGAGTTTGCGGCATTCGACGCATTTATTATACACAATTAATTTGCCGGTGAAGGCGAAGTGGATTTTTTATTTCCTGCACCAAAACGCCAGCCAATGGATAGTTGCACTACGTTGTTTTTCGCATCTTCGGTAGTAAATGATGGCCGCTGCCCACTTTGTATGTCTTTATAAACCTTACCAAGGCTAACATTGTACCGAACGCCAACAAGCAAGCCGCTTATAGGGTGCACCTGCACACCCAGCGCATAACCATAATCAAAGCGGTTATACAGGTCCATAACATTATTTTGTGTACCGCCGCTGCCATTACTGCTGTCAACTTTGGCGCTGAGTAAGATGGCTGTTTGCGCACCAAATTGTAACTGTACAAATTTTGTGAGGTTAACACCTAAGAGTTGTGTTTGCAATAAATAATCAAGATTTACATTGCCGGTGTTGGTGCTTGTTTTATAATCGTAACCCTGGCGGGAAAAGGTAAGTTCGGTTTGAGATGAAAGTATTTTTTCTGTTACCGGTGCAAACAAAACACCCACATGAAAACCGGAGCGGCTGCTGCTATTAATTTCTGAAGCTTTTGAAACGCGGGCAAAATTTACACCTGACCTAATGCCTATTTGCGCAAACAAAGTACTGGGTAAAATAAGAAGCAGATAAAGAATTGATTTTTTCATTTGTTTAGTTTTTATGGTTTGATGATTTCGATAAATGTTGGGTAGGCAAGAGTTAGCGTAAATAAAATTCATCCAGTGAACGAGGGCCGAAAATTCATTCATTAAGGTAACAAGATTTTTGAAAAGGATTTTGTTTGGCCGGATTGGTAACAAAAATTGAAATCTAAATGGGAGCAGATTTTGCGGACGCTATTGGAGGATATTTCTTTTGAGTGAACCTCACCGAAAGCCGAATCATTTTTTTTAGCGTGTCAATATTTATGTCGGCAACCTTTTTAAAATAAATGCAAGCCTTGGCGGCTTTGTGTGTTCCAAAATCCTTCAGCAGTTTATCTCTTTTATCAAAATCACAATCGAGGTATAAAGAAAAAGCCGGCTTTCGTGGTGAGAAGCCAACATACGCAGCATCGCCTTCGTAGCCGCTTGCAGCCAATGATGTTTGGCCCCCAAAGTTTTGGTTCATAGCCGGTAACTTCTTTAAAAATTTCAACCAGGTGCAAACTGTCTTTTTGTTTTGTTTCATCGGGGATGGTGTTGATGAAATCCATTACACTCTTTGATGTTTCAGTTGTTTTGTTTTTTGTTTTGGACATTTGAGAAAGAATTAAAAATGAATTTTAAACACCTCGCTTTCCAAATTTTGAATTAGCAACACTAAGATAAACAGTTCGGTATTCCAGAGTCTTCGTTTTTCTTACAGGTATGGCACACTACAACCGTTACGATTGTTCACAAATCTGGTTAGTAATCTGCAATTAATCACATCCCCTATATTTGCCCACCTTGGAGCGATTTACGCTTCGACACCTTTCACCTAATTAGAAATCCGTTTATGAAAATTGAATTAGTTCTGCATACTTCGCTGCTAAAGCGTATTGCTTCGCTCAGTATCACCTTGTTTTCTTTTATTACTCCAGCCTTCGCTCAAAAATTTACTACCACCGTATCACCTGTTTTTAGTTCGGATCGTGCGGAGAATTATGAAAACACCGTACGCATTGGTAACGAGTACCTGGAAATGGAAGTAGGTGATGCAAAAATGCAACTGGCCTTCACATTCAAACTTCATAAAACCAAACACAGCGTGTCGCTTTATCGTTACGATAATAACATGAGACTTTTGAAGAAAACAGAACTTTTTAATGGAGAAAAAAAGTTCGGACCGATGCCAACAAAACTCATTTCTATCAACTACAAACCGTACATGGTGTACTGTCTTTTGCAGGAAGAAGGACCTGCAAAACTATTGGTAGCGGAAATTGACATGGCTACATTAAACATTCGAGAGTCAAAAGAATTGCTGGAGTTGGACGTGAAAAATGTAGGGCTTTTGAAGGCAATGAGTTTTATGAAGTCATTGAATTTGTCATTGAAAACTTCTCCCGATTATACGAAGCTGCTTTGGTTTTGGTCTTCAGGCACCAACAACTCATACCAGTACACCGTTATGGATTATGAGCTCAATGTACTGCGGAAGAAAATCGAAACAGTTGCCCAAGTGAAAAGAATAACTATTCAGTCATCTGCCATAGACAACGATGGTAATGTAATTTGTAGTTACAGGGCTAATCCGGATAAAGATGTGTACTTGCAGCGTATTGCCATTAGCTCGGCGCAAAAAACCAAAACGATTGATCTTATTGTGCCTGACGTGAAGTTATATCAGAGCATTGTGGTTCCTTCTTTTAAGGGCGAATTAATACACGTGGCCGGCACTTTTACAACAGACGAAAACCATCTCAAAGGATTGTTTTATCAAAAATTAAATACCTCAACCGGACAATTAAGCAAAATTATTGTCACTCCATTTACAACCGAATTGGTGCAGCACCTCGATAAAAAAGACGATGGTGGATGGGCAAACCGCAAAGAAAAAAAGTTTGGTGTTGACCGGATAGATTTTGAAGGTTTCGAATTGGAGGACGGTGAGTTGGCATTAGTTGGTGAATTTGCTCGCACAGTTACAACCGAAAAAAACAGTTATCTCATTTCGGGAAGTATGCTAAGCATTAAGTTTACAAGTGGTATTCCTACAGTTGGCTACATTCCCAAGCTTAGGAGAAGTGCAGGCCGAACAATTGGGAGTTCCTATTACGCACATCCTTACAAAAACCAACTGCTGATTTTTTATAATGACCGTGCAGAGAATGCGGCTTTGGGTATGATGGATAAATTCAAGGATTCGAATAAGTACAATGAGGTGGCTTTATTTGCGGCCTACATGGATGCCTCCGGAACAATTCAAAGAAAAGTACTCATCGATCTTTCGAACGACTCTTACCTGCCAGTAGCAGAAGCAGCGAGGCGATTCGATTCAAATTCATTTTTAATTCCGGTTAAAAAGGTAAAAGGTTTGGGTGGAATAGCTGATGAAAGCAAATTGCTCACTTTGAAAGTGGAATAGTTTACGAACCTGACCCCAGGTTTCATGCTCTGAATAATTTTGTAGCTATGCGTTTCCTCATGCACCGCGTCAACGCCTGGTCAATAAAACAATAATACCTCTGACAGTTTTAGCAGGCAACCACCTGTCAGTAGTCGTACAAATGTTTCTGCCAAAGTTTTTTAGCAAAAACCTGGAATTTTTGCGGCAAAGATTTAAATGCCGCATCGGGATTATACTTTCCTCCTCGTTGTTTGTCAATCATGTTTTTAGAAGGTTGGCTCGTACCCCTAATCATGTGTTTTTTATTTTGTTGGTGCATTATCAATTTCATTGTCCTCGGACTAACATCGCTCAGTGTTAATCATCCTCAATCAGTGCAATCAGTGATTCAAAAATCCTTCTTCACCTTCTTCGCCTCGTCCAGCATTTCCTTCACTGCTCTTTCCAATTGTGGGTCCTTTCCGCTGAGCACGGATTTAAAATCATTCACCACTTTTATATCGGGTTCCAGTTGTAAATTTTCTGTTGGCCTTTTTTCTTTGCCAATGGTTGCCACCATGGGTATGCCAAATACAATCGTTGGGTCAATTTGTGTCTCCCACCATACAGCCGTGCCGGTGCCGGGTACGGGCATGCCAATGAGTTTGCCAATGCCCAAACTTTTGTACGCATACGGAAATAAAAACGCATCGCTGTAATTGCCTTCACTCATCAATACAGTTGAGGGGCCGGCCCATTTGTTACGCGGCTCACCCGATGTTGGCGTTACACCCTGCGGCGAAAAATCTAAATATTTTTTACCACTCAAAAATGTAACTAAGTCATCGTGCAGCCAGCCGCCACCATTAAAACGGGTGTCAACAATCAGTGCTTCCTTGTCGGCATTTTTTCCCAACGCATCTTCAAACAAGGTGCGGTAGCTGCCATCGTTCATGCCCTGCACGTGTACATAACCCACCTTGCCACCCGAAAGTTTTTCAACTTGTTTGCGGTTGTTTTCTACCCAACGCTGGTACAACAAACCTTGTTCCTCACCCGTGGTAATTGGCTTTGTTACCTCATCCCACCGCTGGCCGGTTGCCGCATCATACAGAGAGAGTAAAATGTTTTTTCCATTTTTTCTATTGAGTAATCTTGCCCAGTCCATATCAGCGGTAATGGCATCACCATCAATTTTTTCAATTACTACTCCTTTTTTAATTTTTGTTTTTGCATTTACAAATGGGCCGCCAGCCAGTACTTCCATTACCTTAATGCCATTGCCTTCCCACGCCTCATCGTACAACAATCCAAGCGATGCGGTAGCGTCGGTGTTTTGTTGTGGCGGCGTATAACGGCCACCCGTGTGCGATGCATTTAGTTCGCCCAAAAATTCACTCATCAGTTCCTGGAAGTCGTAATTGTTATTTATGTGCGGCAAAAATTTTGCGTATTGCGTGTGGTACATGTTCCAGTCGAGGCCATGAATTTTTGGATCGTAAAATTTCTTTGCCACCTGGCGCCAAGCATGATCAAAAATGTACGTTCTTTCTTCACCGGCTTTTAAAACCATTTCGCCATTTACGGTAACAGGTGCAATCTTTCCACTCTCGGCCTCTACCTTCATAATTTTTCCATCGCTCACCACAAACAAACTTTTCCCGTCCTTGCTTATATCCATACCCGCCGGGCCGCCATCTAATTTTGCAATCAGTTTTGTTTCTTTAGTTCGTGAGTTGGTCATCCACAGGTCGTACCCTTTTTCCATGCGGGCCATAAAATAAAGTTTCTCGCCATCGGCGCTTAGCATGTAGTCCGAAATGTTTCCTGAATTAATGGTAAGACGAATTTTGCGATTGTCTAACCCCTCAAAAACCGGCTGCCAGTTTTTGCCTGGTGCTGAAATTTTGTTAGTGGTATCTTTTTTTGACTCTTCTTTTTCCTTGTCTTCCTTTTCTTTGGCTAACGCAAAATCATCTTTGGTCAGTTTGAATTTATCATAGGCTTCCTGGTCAAAAAACATGGCGTAAATATCTATCTCCCGTGCACCCTGGAAAGCCAACGGTTTTTTGCCATCTCTGTCCGTGCCCCATAACAATGCCTTACCGCCAAAAGCCCATTTTGGTTGCCCGTCACCAAAACCACTTTTTGTCAGGTTCATTCTTTCGCCGCTGCCGTCTGCTTTCATCAATGCTACTTCTGATGAACCCCAGCGGCCCTCGGCTGAATTAAATGCAAGCCATTTTCCATCGGGCGACCAACTGTAGTACTGATCACCATCGGCATAGGAAAAGTTGATGCCTTTTGGCACAACCGTTCGGCTTTTTTTTGTGGCGATATTGTGTACTTTCAAAACATTTCTTTCTTCCAAATACGCCAGCTCTTTTCCATCGGGCGAAATTTCGGGTTGAAATTCTTCAGCTTCCGTGGCAACAACCGCTTCTTCTTTTATAACCGTTGAGGTATAGAAATACGGTTCTTCTTTCCTGGCAATACTGGCTTTGTAAATATCCCAGCTATTATCTCTTTCGGTTGAGTAGTAAATGGTGCGGCCATCGCCTGAAAATTTTACGTTCCGTTCCTGCTGCGGTGTGTTGGTTATTCGTTTTGTTATACCACCTTCAACCGATGTCACAAACACCTCGCCCCTAACTACAAAGGCAATTTCTTTTCCGTTGGGCGATAAAGCGGTTTGCGTAACACCTGTGTTGATAGGAATAATTTTTTCCGAATTGCTTCTTGTATCGGTACCGATGGTGATGTTTATTTTTTGCGGCGTACCACCATCTTTCATTGTGTATAATGTGCCGTCATAACTAAACGAAAGTGTTCCATCGTTGGCTCTTGACAAATGCCGGATAGGATGGTCTTTCATTTTAGTGAGCTGTTCCAGCGTGGTGCCACCCGCCAGCGTTGCTTTGTAAATATTCTGTGCGCCATCTTTTTCACTCAAAAAATAAAAACTGTTGTCATCGGCACCCCAAACGGGCTCGCGGTCTTCGCCTTCAAAATTCGATATCTGTACATACTCATCTTTTTTTGTATCGTACATCCAAATGTCGCGGGTAACAGATGAAGTATGTCGTTTACGCAATGCATCCTCATATCCTTTTCGGTCCTGGAAAATAATTTTATCGCCGCTTTTGTTGTACCGTGCCCACTCGGCACCCGCCGATAAAAACATAGTAGAGCGGCCACCGGTTACAGGCACTTTGTATAATTTTTGAAAGATGCCGCGGTTCGGAAAACGGGCCGAGGTGTAAACATCGTTGCGGGGTGTACCAAATAAAACCGTTTTGCCATTGGGTGAAAAATCGTAGGGATAATCGTTGGCCGAGTGGTAGGTAAGTCGTTTCGATTCGCCACCGGCGGCGGGCATTACAAACACATCGAAATTGCCGTAGCGGTCCGATGCGAATGCAATCCAATTTCCGTCGCGGCTCCACACGGGCATATAATCGTGGGCTTCGTGCAGCGTAAGTGGTGTGGCCTCGCCGCCGGCACTTGCCACTTTGTACAGATCACCCTTGTAGGAAAATAAAATTGTTTTGCCATCGGGAGATATTGATGGATAGCGCATCCATAAAGGAGTATTTTGCGTGTAGCCGGTAATGCTTAACAATAAAGCGCACAGAGCAATCAAACTTCTATTCATGTTGTTTAGTTTTATTTTTGGGTAGAACTTCTAAAGTTATCAATTACAAAATATGGACACAAAGAATTTTGAAGAGCGGTTAAGACAGTACAAAAATGAATTTGCACCGGTTGTGCCTTTGCAAAAAGGCGACACATTATTGCTTTTAGATTTTACTGAGAACAACACTGAGTTAACCGAAGAAATACTGAACGACACCCAATTGTTTTCGAACTACGTAAACCAAAAATTAATTGAAGCCGGGGCCATTTATGGTATTGGTGGTTACAACGAACACCGAACCATTTATAGTCGCTCACCGGTTTTTGATAGCATTAATACCGAAGACAGGCGGGTGCATCTGGGTATTGATATTTGGGGTGCGCCGCACACTAAAGTAATGGCACCCCTTGATGGTATTGTGCACAGCTTTGCCTTCAATAATGCTTATGGCGATTATGGCGGAACCATTATTCTTTCGCACAATTTAGATGGTGAAAGTTTTCACACCATTTACGGGCATCTTAGTTTGAACTCCATAAAAAATGTGCAGGAAGGCGAAGTATTTTTGAAAGGTGATGTGCTTGGCGAATTTGGAACGCCATTCGATAACGGCCACTGGCCACCGCATTTACATTTTCAAATCATCAGGGATATGGAAGGTATGAAAGGCGACTACCCCGGTGTATGTGCCTTAAGTGAAAGAGAAAAGTATTTAGCGAACTGCCCCGATGCGGATTTGATTTTGGGGTTGGAGGAGAGGGTTTTATAAACCAGCAGATAGAAAAAGAGACTGAGCTTTGTGTTTATTCTTTTTTTCATTGGCGTTTCAATCAAAAGTAATTAGCACCCTGTATAAGCCTTTTCGTTTTCCAGATCTTCTCACCGGTGCGCACAGTATCAGTTGTGTCAACATATCAACTTCAAAATATTAGTCGCCATTGCTAAACTCCTCAAATGCAGATTCTGGCGACATAATATCCGGCTGCACCCCGATTGAATTGCAGTTGGTTGTAACTGCCGTTGATTGTATCCCAAAATCAACACCCATGAACGCCCAACCCATGTATTTAAACCGCGGAAAAACAAAATCAAAAAACCGAAACCCTTAGCTTTACACCCACTGTATCAAAAAAATAATTTTCAAGCAACAACGCTCCCGCCGTCGCCAGGCTATGGCGGGCAAGCACAACTCACAATTCACAACTCACGGCTTCCTCCCCCCATGTCTAACCCCAATTTAAATACCGATAATCTTTCGCCAGCGGATAAAGAATTTGAAAACAATATCCGTCCGCGGGACATTGCCGAGTTTTCGGGGCAGGTAGGATTGATAGAAAACCTGCGCATTTTTATTAAGGCGGCAAAAATCAGGGGCGAGGCTTTGGATCATGTATTGTTTCATGGCCCGCCTGGTTTGGGTAAAACAACCTTGTCGCGAATTGTTGCCAACGAATTAGGTGTAAACATTAAAGAAACATCGGGTCCCGTTATTGAAAAACCAGGCGACCTTGCGGGTCTGCTTACCAACCTGCAGCCAAATGATGTTTTGTTTATTGATGAAATACATCGCCTCAGTACTGTTGTGGAAGAATACCTGTATTCGGCGATGGAAGATTATAAGATCGACATAATGATTGACAGCGGGCCAAATGCACGCAGCATTCAAATAAACCTCAATCCTTTTACACTCATTGGTGCTACAACGCGTAGCGGTTTGCTTACTGCGCCGCTGCTTTCCCGCTTCGCCATAAAATCAAGGTTGGAATATTACACCGCCGAAGTTTTGAAAAAAATTATTCTGCGTTCAGCCGGTATTTTAACTGTTGAAATATCCAATGATGCCGCCGGTGAAATTGCACGACGTAGCCGTGGCACACCCCGTATTGCCAATGGACTGCTGAGAAGAGTAAGAGATTTTGCGCAGGTACTCAACGATGGTATTATTGACATGGGCATTACGCAGCATGCTCTCAAAGCTTTGAATGTTGATGTGCATGGCCTGGATGATATGGACAACCGCATTCTTTCTTCCATCATAGAAAAATTTAAAGGCGGCCCCGTAGGCATAACGACCATTGCCACCTCGGTTGGCGAAGAACCCGGTACACTGGAAGAAGTGTACGAACCATTCTTAATTCAGGAAGGTTTTCTAAAACGTACACCACGCGGCAGGGAAGCAACAGAAAAAGCCTATGCCCATTTAGGAAAAATGCCACCGCAAAATTTATCGCCGGGTGGTTTGTTCGGTAGCTGATTTTGTTTTCCTATTTTCCCCTCATGAAGAATGCGAACTTTTTTTTCCTCGTTTGTGGAATATTCTTTTTCTCCTGCAATAAAAATCCTTTGGTAAAAGTTTGGATTTACAACGACGACCCATCGAAAGAACAGATGGAACAAAGCAAGTTGTATGGCAGAGACATTGACATCAAATACAATCCCGCCAATTTTATCAACATAAAAGAAGACGGCAGCTACACTGCTTACCTTAAAAACTTTAGCGAAGGCAAATGGTTTTTAAAAGAAAAAAACCTGGTGCTGGTAAATAAGGATCGACTCATCACCGAATTTGAGTTGCACTCGAATGTTGCAAACAAATTAGTGTTGAGCGATAAAATGAAACGCTTGGTTTATCATTTCGATGGATATCCAAACGATTTTGATAAAGAAGCAGACAACCCTTTTGCCGCCGTCAACAATCAATGGCGCATGAAGGCACGGCATAAAGAAGGGGATAAAGAGCTGGCGTTAAGAATAAAAAACCATTTAAACTTTTGGCAGCAATACTTTGAATGGGGAAAGAGAGAAAAAATTGGTTACCTGGATGTACGCAGCACACCAAGCCTGCTTAAACTTTATGGCAACGGTATGGAAATGGAATACTACGACAACCTTTTGCCCGGATGGAAAAACGCATATTATGATACCACCGACTGCCGCATTGCCTACGAAATGTTGTACTACAAAATGCACGAGAAGGATGTGAAGTGGCCAGACACAAAAAATAAATTCGAAAGCTTAGCTGCTGCATTTGAGCAAATGAAAAAGTGGATGGACGAAAAGCCCTCGCCTTATATACGGCGGTAAATTTAACCTCACACCAATTCCCGTTTCACACAGGACAAGCTCTTTCCAACAATCCCGAAACTTCGGGAGGATATGGGAGGCCTTGAGAGCGTTTATTTGTCCGGGATTAAAAATGCCCTGTTGCGGGTAGCGGTTGCAATCAATATTTAACTACATTTAGCAAACGCAATTTTCTCTCCCCTAAGTGATAACGCCGGCATAAATGAATGCCTCCATGGGTCCTGCAAAAACCTCCATCCAAATCAATTAATCATCTCTAAATATCAATGCCCCGGTTTGTGTCATTACAAACCGCCAACCAACCTAATTCCTAATCTTTAAATTTTAATCATGCTTCCAGTAAAAAGTTATGCCGCACAAAAAGCCGGCGACACACTTGCTCCCTACAATTTTAATCGAAGAACACCCGGCCCACACGATGTGCAAATGGAAATTTTATTCTGTGGTGTTTGTCATTCCGATGTTCATTTGATCAACAACGATTGGGGCATCTCTCTTTACCCCATGGTGCCCGGGCATGAAATTGTGGGCAGGGTAACAGCCGTGGGTAACCAGGTAAAAAAATTTAAGGAAGGCGACATGGCTGGCGTTGGTTGCCTGGTTGACTCGTGCCGCGATTGCGAAAATTGTAATGATGGCCTTGAGCAACATTGCCTGAATGGTGCCGTATATACCTACAGCGGCATGGAAAAAGATGGCGTAACAATTACACAGGGTGGCTACTCAACCGGCATTGTGGTGGATGAAAGATTTGTTTTAAGAATTCCAGCTAATATCTCGCCAGAAAAAGCCGCCCCATTGCTTTGCGCGGGCATTACCACCTACTCACCATTAAAACAATGGAATATTGGTAAAGGACATAAAGTTGCAATAGTAGGCCTGGGTGGGCTGGGCCACATGGGTGTAAAGTTTGCTGCAGCGCTGGGGGCAGAGGTTACGGTTTTAAGTACAAGCCCATCGAAAAAAACCGATGCCTTAAAATTGGGGGCTGCGCATTTTATAGTTACTACCAACGAGGAGGAGGCTAAAAGCGTGGTGGGTAAATTTCATTTTATACTCGATACTTTGTCGGCGCCGCACGACTATAACCTTTACCTCTCCTTTTTAAAAACGGGAGGCAAGCTTGTTTGTGTTGGCTTACCTACGGTGCCCATGGAAGTGCCAGCATTCAATATTGTGTTTACCAGAAAATGTATTGCAGGCTCGCTAATAGGTGGCCTGCCCGAAACCCAGGAAATGCTCGACTATTGCGGTGCCAATAACATCACTGCCGATGTTGAAGTAATCCCCATCACTCAAATAGCAGAAGCACACAAACGAATGGTGGCAAGCGATGTGAAGTATCGCTTTGTAATTGATATGGCATCGTTGAAGTAAGCAGTGTTGTTTTAGTAAGCTGCTTGTAATTGGTAGGCATAGCTACGCAGGCATCACCCCTCTAAAAAAAACACCCGGGCAAAACCGCCCGGATGCTACAATTATTTTCAACCAATTGCATTACGCAATCAAAAATGTAAAGAATCCACCAACCAATAGTAATCATCAAATAATCCCGAAGCCTCGGGACTTGCTGTGCGTGGGGTACTCCCTCTCCATCTCCGATGGAGAGGGTAGGGGTAAGGTTACTCCTGCACCACCAACCTAAATCCATTGCCATGAATATTCACAATCTCAATCTTTGGATCGTCTTTTAAATATTTACGCAGCTTGGCAATGTATACGTCCATACTCCTTCCATTAAAATAAGTATCGCTGCCCCAAATGCGTTTAAGTGCCTGCTCACGCGGTAGTAAATCGTTCAAATGTTCGCAAAGCATTTTCAGCAATTCGTTTTCCTTTGGCGAAAGTGTTTGCATTTTACCATCATGGCTCAACTCACGCAACTTTGGATTGAAATGAAAAGTTGACATATCGAATTCCCGGTTCTCGGCTTCCCGGTTGAGTTCTTCGTTGCGTTTTAAAATGGCCTTTATTTTATGCAGCAATACTTCGCTGTCAAAAGGTTTTGTAATGTAGTCGTCGGCACCCAATTTGTACCCCTGGATAATATCATCCTTCATTGTTTTGGCACTTAAAAAAAACAACGGCACATCGGGATTAATGTCGCGTATTTCTTCGGCCAATGTAAATCCGTCCATGTTGGGCATCATTACATCAAGCAGGCATAGGTCGTACGATTCTCTTTGAAAGGCGGCAAGTCCCAACCGGCCATCCCGCTCAAGAGTAACCGAGTAATCATTTAACTCCAAATAATTTTTTAGTACACTTCCTAGGTTTGTATCGTCCTCGCATAATAAAATCTTAGCTTTTTTCCCTTCCATAACTATGGTTTTTTTTATTGAAAATTAAAGTTAACGCATTTGCCCATACGCAATTTACTCTTCCTACAACCCAGTTGTATTTGGTAGCAAACTACATTAAGCGCTGGGATGAACTGCACTAAATTAATTCAGTAAAAAAATCGGGCCGCACTTTGCAGAGGTATGCCACCCTAAAAAGCCAGAGTTAAGCTAATAGCTTCGACCTGCGAGGGGAAAACTCCGGAGCTAAAATTTGTCCATCAAATCTTCCGTAGATTGTTTACTCCGTAGAGTAGGGTTTAAGCCAGGGCAGTTACGTGGGCAGGCATCTGTTTTTGTACGCGGCCCAGCAAGTCGTTATAATCAAAAGGTTTCAGCATAAAGTCATCGGCTCCAACCAATGCTAATGTAGCGGCACCATCATCATCGCCCGACATCATTATTACCCGGATGTTGCTGGTTTCCTGGTTGTGTTTTATCTGGTTGCAAAATTCCATACCATCTTCATCGCTTATAAACACATCCATTAAAATCAATGCGGGGTTGTGTATTCTAATTTTTTGGCGGGCTTCGGCTAAGCAGGTGGCAAGTACGGTGTCGTAACCCTGGCCTTTCAAAATTATCTGCACTATTTGCAGCAGGTCCTTGTTGTCATCTAGCAACAATATTTTTTGACTTGTTACCATGGTGGGTGATTTTGCCCACCTCTTGGCAAATACCTTTCCAAAAATTGATTTGCATTAAAAAACCCAGAACTTTTCGACGAATCAATCCATTGCCCACCCTGTTTCTGGTTCGAAATTTCCATGCAGATTTTGATAAAAAAGCCAGCGTCGCCTCTGCACCTTCATCTCTATCCAAAATATATGGCCTTTGGCCGATTTTATTTGATGCACAGGGGTGCCGGCAGTTTTTGAAAAGCAGTTTTCACCTATTTTCATTACATGGCAAATACCGAAAAATTTATTGAAGTCGTAAAAAACGGATACAGCTTCAAAGGCGAAACTTTTAAAATTGGCCGCGCAATGCTTGATGGAAATGTAGTGGATGGCGCCGATGTTTTTCTGCCATTAAAAACAATGAACCGCCATGGCCTTATTGCCGGTGCCACGGGTACGGGCAAAACAAAAACACTGCAGGCCATTAGCGAAGGTTTGAGCGATGCCAGTGTGCCGGTTTTGTTATTAGATATTAAAGGCGACCTAAGTGGTATTGCCGCTGCCGGCACCGAAAATCCAAAAATTGCCGAGCGTATCAAACTTCTGTCTATCGAATACAAACCCGCAGCTTTTCCGGTGGAGTTGTTTACGCTAAGTGATAAACCCGGAGTACGCCTGCGGGCAACGGTTAGCGAGTTTGGGCCAGTGCTCCTCACAAAAATTTTGGGATTGAACGATACACAGGGTGGCATTGTAGCGCTGATATTTAAGTATTGCGATGACAACAAATTGCCATTGCTCGATTTGAAAGATTTTATAAAAGTGCTGCAATACATAAGCAACGAAGGCAAGGTGGAAATTGAAAAAGTTTACGGTAAAATTTCCACCACCTCCACCGGCACCATTTTGCGCAAAGTAATTGAACTGCAACAGCAGGGTGCCGATGCATTTTTTGGCGAACGCAGTTTTGAGGTAGAAGATTTAATGCGCATTGGCGATGATGGCCGTGGCATTATTTCTATTTTACGGGTTGGGGAGTTGCAGGACAAGCCAAAATTATTTTCCACTTTTATGTTGCAACTACTTGCCGAGTTATATGCCACCTGCCCCGAAGAAGGCGACGTGGACAAACCCAAACTGGTACTATTTATTGATGAAGCACATTTGGTTTTTAACGATGCATCGGAAGTGCTGCTACAGGAAATTGAAAACATTGTAAAACTCATTCGTTCAAAAGGCATTGGCGTTTTCTTTTGCACGCAAAACCCAATGGATATTCCTTCATCCGTATTGGCACAATTGGGTTTAAAAGTGCAACATGCCCTTCGTGCATTTACCGCCGCCGATAGAAAAACCATAAAGCAGGCGGCAGAAAATTATCCCGAAACAGAATTTTATGATGTAGATGAAATGCTTACACAGTTAGGTATTGGCGAAGCATTTATTTCGGTACTGGGCGAAAAAGGAATACCCACACCATTGGTGCATACCATGCTGGCACCACCGCGTAGCCGCATGGATATTTTAAGCGATGGCGAGTTGCAGAATTTAATCGGCTCTTCTAAACTCACCGGCAAATACAATACAGTTGTTGACAGCGAAAGTGCCTACGAAATTTTGAATGCAAAAATTGCGGCTGCCGAATTACGCAGTGGCGAAATTGAAAAAATGGAAGAGCAGGCAAAGGCCCAAAAAACTGCCCAACGTGCCGCACCAAAAGAAAAAAGTTTTTTAGACAGTCCCATTGTACGCAGTGCGGGAAGAACTGCTGCTACAATGATTACAAGATCGTTGCTTGGGGTGTTGGGTTTGGGTGGGAGGAGGAGGAAAAGTTTGTTTTAAGAAGCAATTATTTTGTAATTAAAAGTTGATTTTTCGTTAGCGATAAGTAAACAGTGTTGACAAGCCTGTCCTAAAAGTTAGAAAAAGCTTCTCTTATCCAGGGAACTGTTCAAGTAGTATTTTTTCTGCCGACGATGTTCAGAAGGTTCATTGTGTCATAAGATAGCCTTGATGAACCGCCCTTGGTTTCTCATGCCCTTTTTCAAATTGTTGCTCCTGTTATTGCTGCTATTTATTTCGGTGTAAGGAAAAAATTATTTTTTTTATACTTTTCTATTGCCGTAGATTTAAGTATCAGTTTATTGCCAGCTTCTTCAACCCGCACCATACGAATTTTCACTACCCTTGCAGCTATTAACACCAGAAAAGCGTTTGCAAAACATCGTACTTTACAAATTTTTTTCCTGCTAACCAAAAGCACAGACCGACAATTGCCTGAAGCAAGAACGTAAAATTGATTGCCGGCATTTTTTATTTTTTCGTGCTCTATTTTTTCTTTCCTGAAAATACACCACAACCGTTTTTTATCATCGCCCTTATGAATGATTGAAAATGACACTGGTAATTCGCCAGCCATTTTCTTTAGCGAACAAAAATATTTTCTTAACCAAAACCCCAGATCATGAAAAAAAGTTTATGCATGGCAACCAACATTTACCGTAGTTGCTTCACCCTCATTTTTATTTTTTTAATGCCACTTTTTTTTTCAACCGGCAATTTAATTGCACAAAAAATTAAAGACAAAGAATTTTCCGGCGGGGAGGCAGCAAAAATTGTTGCAGGCGCCTCGTACGTAAAAGAAAGAAGAGGAACACCGTTTCCGGCGTTTGTACGGCTCGAACCTTCTGCAAGAATTAGTATCGGCCAATTTATTCCCTGGTTAAAACAAACAGTGAAAAGCGATGACGATATGGGTTTTAGATTGTTGAAACAGGAAACCGATGAGTTAGGATTTACGCACTACCGTTACGAGCAAACGTTTCTGCAAATACCGGTTGACAATACTTTTTACCATGTGCATATAAAGAACAATGTTGTTTCTTCCTTCAACGGTTTTGCGGTAAATATTACTGCTAAACTTTCGGCAAAGCCTGCGCAAAATGAAGGACAAGCATTGAAAGCGGCACTCCGTAAAGTAGGTGCTACTAAATATAAATGGGAAGTTCCTTTTTTGGAGAATGACCTGAAGAAAACGGCAAAGAATGCTGCGGCAACTTATTTTCCAAAGGGTTTATTGTATTGGGTAAACAGGGATGGAAATTACCGCCTGGCTTATCGCTTCGACATACACTCCGCAACGCCCGACAAAATTCAACGGGTTTATATTGATGCACAAACCGGTGCGCCACTATTTACATTGCCACTCGAGTCGAATTGTACATCGGCTACGGTAAATACAATTTTTAATGGCAACCGAACCATTTTCACGGATAAATTTACTGCTACCAATTGGCGGTTAAGAGATAATTGCCAGGCAGCCAACATACGCGTTAGAGATTGGAACAGTGCAAACTGTACCGAAGTGCCATTGGATATTGAAAATGCAACCAATACCTGGACAACCATGAACGAACGTTTTGGTGGTACCGTACTATGGTCGGCAAAGGAATCGTTTTTATATTGGCGTGATGCCCGTGGCCGCAATGGCTACAACAATGCAAACGGCAATGTTGATGCATACATCAATGCTGTATTTGATGGTGATGATGCGGCAGGTTGCCAGGCTTATACTGATAACGCTTCCATGTCGTTTACCGGCGGCAGAATGAAAGTAGGTTTGGGCAGTGCTGGTACATTAGCCAATTCATGGAGTTCATTAGATATTATAGCCCATGAATTTACACATGCCGTAACGGGTTCTTCCGCGGCTTTGGTTTATGAAAACGAATCAGGCGCCTTGAATGAGTCTTTCTCTGATATTTTTGGTGAGGCTATAGAAAATTATTCACTTGGCTCAAACGACTGGCTTGTGGGTGATGACAGAACTAATGGCGCCATAAGAAGTTTGAGTAATCCCAGCGCATCGCCCTATAACGATCCGGATACTTATTTAGGAACTAACTGGAAAACGGGCACGGGTGATAATGGCGGCGTGCACTCTAACAGTGGTGTGCAAAATTTTTGGTTTTACCTTTTAGTTCAGGGCGGCTCTGGTACCAACGACAATAGCGATGCCTACAGTGTTTCAGGTATTGGCTTAGGTGCCGCAAGCGCAATTGCTTCCCGTAATCTTATTACTTATTTAGGCACAGGTTCTGGTTATTCCGATGCCCGAACCAATGCCATACAGGCGGCAATAGATTTATATGGCGCTTGCTCAAACGAAGTAAAACAAACCACTAATGCCTGGTATGCAGTAGGTGTGGGCGATGCATTTTTTGATGCAGCTGCGGTAGTTACTTCAAACTATAATGGCAGGGCAGTTAGTTGCTTTAATGCCTGCGATGGATCGGCCACTGTAAATGTTACAAGTGGTGTCTTTCCTACCTATAGCTGGAGTACTGGAGCGACTACACAATCCGTTTCTAACCTTTGTCCCGGTACATACACAGTAACCGTTACCAATGCATTGGGTTTGGGTTGTGCTGTAACAAAGTCGGTTACCATAGCCAATACACCATTACTGGTAATAGCACCGGCGGTAACTTCAAATTATAATGGTTATGGAGTTGCCTGCTTCGGCGATAATAATGGAGTAGCTGCCGCCAATGCATCCGGTGGTACCCCGCCATATACTTACAACTGGAGCAACGGACAATCAACCGCTACTGCAACCGGTCTGTCCGCAGGTTCATATTCTGTCACAGTTACCGATGCCAATGGTTGCAGCAAGTTTGGAAATGTTACCGTTACCCAGCCACCGCTGCTTACCACTTCGGCGGCACCAACATCCAATTACAATGGTTATAATGTGCGATGCAATGGCGGTAGCGATGGTACGGCAACAACAACTCCTGTAGGTGGTGTTGCTCCATATACTTATTTGTGGAGTAACGGGCAAACAACACAAAATGCCACCGGCTTAATGGCAATAAGCTATACGGTTACAGTTACCGATGCCAATGGATGTACAGCCAGTGCAAATACCACATTAACCGAACCGCCAGTATTAACCATCAATGCCGGGCCAAATAAAATAGTTTATCTGGGTTATCCCGATTCTTCGTGTACCAATTTAACGGCAACAGGCGCAGGCGGTGGCGTTCCTCCGTACACACTTACCTGGAGTACGGGCAGCAACAATGCAACAATTAATGTATGCCCGTCGGTAACTACGGTGTACACTATTACAATTACTGATGCCAATGGCTGTAGCATTACCGATGATGTTACTGTATGTGTGATTGATGTACGTTGTGGTAATAAGCTTGATAAGGTTACTATTTGCCATAGAACCAACAGTGCAAAAAATCCGTTTGAAACATTATGTCTGGATTTGCATGCGGCAAAAAATCACTTCCTCACTCATCCTGAAGACCAGCTTGCTGCTTGCGGTACAGTGAAGATTTGTAACGATGCGGCGCCACTTGTAAGAAACGGAAGAGCCGTAGAACCTTTATTAAATGGTAAAGCATTTATTAAGGCATACCCCAATCCGCTATCGGGTGCGGGCATAATTAAATTTATGGTAAGTAGTGAAGACAGGGGAGCGTTGAAAGTTTATGATATAACAGGCAAAGAAGTTGCAAATTTGTTCGAAGGCCGAATAGAAGCAAACGTAATGTACGATGTGAACATTAACGGTACGCCATTAAGCAAAGGTGTTTATCTGGTAAAGCTGAATACACAGAATGGGCAGAATGAAATTGTAAAACTATTAATTGCCCGGTAACAAATTGATTTGATGTTTGAAAGAGGCTTCCGCAGGGGAGCCTCTTTTTTTTAACCAGCAATTTTTAATTTTTCGATGTTCAAAAAATTTGTTTCGCGAGTGCTTTTTTTCTTGTTACAGGAAATTCGTTAACCCCAACCGCCCCAGACCATCAACTCTCAACTTCCCCTCAGCTTGCAAAAAATCAATCACCTTCCAAAGTTTTTCTTTTTTCAATGCAGGTAAATGCAAAAGCAATTCATCAACTGTTAATGCCGATTTTGATAGAGCCGTTAATACAAGCGAAGAAATATTTTCAAACTCTTCAACCGATAATTCCGTTGCTTTCAGCCGCAAACAATTATCGCAAACACCACAGGCTTTTGCAGTGGCATCGCCGAAATATTCACTGATAAAAAAACTGCGACAATAAATGTTGTTTGTGTAAGCAATCATCTTTTTTGTACGGGCAATAAACACATCGCGGCGTTTATAATACTGCATCAGGTTAAAACTCAGTTCACCGGCAGGCACACGATTTTTTCTGAAAATGATCTGCGGCTCTTCGTTACGCGGCATGTAATTAATTACACCAAAAGCTGAAATAGTTTTTAGTTGCGTTTCGATATCCGCTTCTTCTTTCTTTAAAATTTTTGCAATCAACTTTTCTGAAATGAAAGATGGGTAATCAAAAATGCCCTCGTAGGTTCTCAATAAACTGGTGAGTAAATTTTCGTGTACAGGGTGGCTTTTATAAAATTCGTACAAGCCGGTTTTTGATGTGCTGAACACAAGCATTGACGATAAAAATGATCGCTCATTAAAATCAAACCAGCCGTCGCTTTCCAATGCTTTCAATGCATACAGCGTTTTTGTGGCCGGCAAACCGAAATTTTGCACAAACTCTTCAAAGCGAAAGGAAAAACTTTTATCCTGCCCCGTATAAGCCGGTATCTGTAAAAAATTTACAACTGCATCATACACTTTCTTAATCGTTTCTAAATTGGGATAACGAAGGGTGTGCAACTGTGCTAATTCTTCCAGGTCTTTTGTTTCATACAACAACACGGCATAAGCCTTTTTCCCATCGCGGCCCGCACGGCCGGCCTCCTGGTAATAATTTTCCAAACAGTCGGGTGTATCAACATGTACAACAGTGCGCACATCAGGTTTGTCAATGCCCATACCAAACGCATTAGTGCTTACCATCACCCGCACCTTATCATTTATCCAATCGGTTTGTCTTTTACTGCGTTCATCATTATTCAACCCGGCATGATAGAACGTAGCGGAGATATTGTGCATCTGCAGCAGCGCCGCAATTTCAGTTGTGCGCTTTCGGCTCTTGCAATACACGATAGCACTGCCACCAACTTTTTGCAGCACATGCACCAGCTTCGTCAATTTCGAATCAACATTAAAAACCGAGTACGATAAATTCTTTCTTTCAAACGATTGCCGAAACACAGACCAACCTTCCCTCTTATTTCTCTCCACGCCGTCACGTTCCCCGCTCCTTTGGAGAGGCCCGCCCATGCCGGTACGGACGGGGGTTAGGGGTGAGGTGGGTGAGGTGAGCCTTGCACAAACATCCTCCCTGACCTCCTCCGTAGCCGATGCAGTTAATGCCAGCACCGGCACACCCGGCAACTCTTTTCTTAATTCTGCAATACGCAAATAGGAAGGCCTGAAATCGTAACCCCATTGCGATATACAATGCGCTTCATCAACCGCAATTAAATTCACATCAATGGCCGGCAGGTATTCTTTAAACAAAGAAGTCTCCAACCTTTCCGGCGATACGTACAAAAATTTAAAGTAGTTGTTGGTAGCATTTTTCAAAGTCTGTACTACATCGGGGCGGCTCATGCCCGAGTGTATAAGCAGTGCCGGTATACCACGTTTTTTTAAATTTTCAACCTGGTCTTTCATCAATGCAATGAGTGGCGATACCACGAGGCATAATCCATCTTTTGCCAACGCGGGCACCTGGAAGCAAATAGATTTACCGCCACCTGTTGGCAGTATGGCCAGCGTATCGTTGCCTTGCAGCACGGCATCAATAATTTCGTTTTGCAACGGACGAAAAGCTGTGTGCCCCCAATATTTTTCAAGTATAATTTGCGTGTCCGTCATGGTTCAATAAAAAAGAAAATTTTTGCAGTTGCCAAAAAAGTAAGGCCGCAAAAACCTACTATTTTCGCAGCTTTCAGCGAAAAACACGGGCTCTGTTTTGTTATTTACTTTACTTTTAATCACAATTTACCAAGATGAAAATGCCATTATCCAAAAATCTGTTTGCTACCGCCATTTTATTTTTGGCTATCGCCTCTTCCGCTTTTTCGCAAGCTACCGCTCCATTAAAGTTTAAAAACTCTGCAATGTATGCCGGTATTGACATTGGTTCGAAAGGCGTGAAGTTGAGTATTTTGGAAATTGGAAAGAACGCACAAAAAACCGGCACTTTTAATGTGCTGCAGGAATCATCTATCAACACCGATTTTATTTCGTTCTCCGACCCAACTTTTGGCGCCACTTTATCAGGACTATGTAAGCTGTATAATACGGCGCTTGAGGAACATAAAATTCCAGCCGAAAGAATTTTCACTGTCATCAGCAGTGGCGTAAAATCGCAGGCCGAAAAAGAAAATAAAAATAGCTGGCTTACAAAATTGATTGACTCGTTTAAAATAAAAATTCAGGATCCTTCAAGGCAGGTGGCGGTGGTTGATGTAATGCAGGAAGCCCGCCTTTCCCACCTCGGTATTATTCCCAATTCAAAACGCTACACTACATTTTTAATTGACATTGGCAGCGGCAACACAAAAGGTGGCTATTTTCCAAATGGCAATACAAACGACCTAAAGCTTTTTCAAATAAACTGGGGTACAAAAAGTGTAGCAAACGCCACCGAAAAACGTGTTGATGAAGACAAAAGCGCCGACAATTTTAACCGTCAGTTGTACCGCGTTTTGGCCGGCGAAGCCAACACCGAAATTGTATATGCCGTTAACGCAAGCGGTGCTTACAACATGAGCGATAACATTGCGGTGAGCGGTGGTATTGCCTGGTCGGTAGCCACGTTGCTGCACCCCGAAATGATTGACAACCCTGTGGTGCCGGTTACCTATAACGAAGTGTTGCAGTTTACACAGGAGCTGGTTAAAAATCACCAGGCTTTCTCCGATGCCAACATCATAAAAAACATTGCGGGCACTGCCGATGAAAAAGCCGCCATTGCTAAAGAAGTAAAAAGAGTGAATACGGTTTTTGATCAAAAATCATTAATGTCAGGCGCGGGTTTGTTGCTAAAAATTATGCGCCAGTTTGAAGGCATTTACGACAAGAAAGAATTTTTTTTAGTGAAGAACGGGCAGGTGGGTTGGATATCGGCCTACGTTGATCAATACATTTCCAAATTGTAAGCGTACATGAAAGATAAGCGGATGTCGTTTTTGTTGGTGGTGCTCTCTTTTGCACTGGTGGTATCGCTTGGGTTGATTTGTTTTATTGGGTACAACTATTTTTCTCAACCTAAAGAAGTTGCTGCCGGCACTACAACCGCAACACAACTGCGTAGCGGCAGCACCCGCGACTCACTGCAACAGGCTTACGCTAAAACAATCAGCAATATTGATGTGCCCATTGACTCGGCCTGGAATTTACCCGACTCGTTACAACAAAATTTATCGAAAAAATTAACCGAGTTCAATAACCTGAAAGCTGAGATAACCGCTATTTTAAAAAACGGAAGCACTGCCAATGAATTAGGGGAGGCAAGGAAAAAGATTGATGAATTACAGGGTAGAGTTGATGAACTGCGCAATAGAAGCCTGCAAATTGAAAATGAAAACAAACGATTAGCGGCGGCGCTGCGGCAGGTGAATGGAAAAAGATTTTCAGCCGACAGCGGCCAGTTGGTCCAAACAACGAACCTGGCAAAAGCCTATCCTTCCACGCAAACAATTTATCCGTCAAAAAAGAACATTGCCAACAGGCCCGAAGCCGCCAGCATTGCAATATCCAATTTGTATGTAGCCGCGGTTGAAACAACAGATGATGCGGAAAAGGAAACCGCCTCTGCTGAACGTGCAGAAAAATTAACCGGCAGTTTCACCATAAAAAATAACACCGACGCAGGCACCGAAATATTAGTGGTGGTTACACAACCAAATGGCCGTGTGTTGCAAAATGCCTGGGATGGCGGAACATTTACATCGGCCTCCGGCAAAAAAATATACTCCTGCAAAATTCCGGTGAAGGCAAAAAAGGGAGAAGAAAAACGTTTGGCATTTTCATTGAACGCCGATGCTTTTGAAAAAGGTGATTACAACGTGCAGGTGTATCACAACGGCGTGTTGGTGGGGAGAAATAAAAAGACGTTGTTGTAAAGTCGTTTCAGAAGTTTACAAGTTTACAAGTTAAGTAGTTCAGTGGCTGTCTCACGATTCACCACTCACTACTCACCAACTCACATCTGAATCTTTGCTCCAAAAGCCAAATCACCCGCATCACCTAAACCGGGAACGATGTAGCCTTTAGCGGTTAGTTCATCGTCAACAGCACCGCACCAAATAGTTGCTTCCGGTACTTCGCGACGCAGGTATTCAATGCCAATGGTACAGGCAATTGCCGTAACAATATGAATGGCTTTGGGTCGGCCTTCTTCTTTTAAATACTGAATTGTTTTTACGAGCGAAGCACCTGTGGCCAGCATAGGATCAGAAATAATTAATACACGGTCATCAATTTCGGGGCATGATAAATATTCCAGTACAATTTCAAAACTACCTTCCGTATCATGTTTGCGATAGGCCGATACAAAAGCATTATCGCCCTTATCAAAGTAACTAAGCAGACCATTGTGTAATGCAAGGCCTGCACGTAAAATAGTTGTAAGCACGGGTTGCTCTACCAATACTTCGGTGGTTGCAAAACCCATGGGTGTTTGAATTTCCTTTTCAACGTAAGGCAGTTTTTTACTTATTTCATAAGCCGCCACCTCGCCAATACGTTCAAGGTTTCGGCGAAAACGCATGCGGTCTTTTTGAATTTCCACATCACGCAATTCTGCAATCCAGTTGCTGACCAATGAATGTCCTTTGCTAAGATTGATGACCATGCGGCAAAGCTAAGTTAGAAGGAGGATATGAAAATTTTTGGAGGTTAGCATTCCGCCATGCACAAAAGAGCTTAAACCCTGAAACTGTAAATCCTGATTTCCAAATTTTTTGCTTAGCTGTCAGCGGAACATTTCACTACCCCCATTTTGCCGCTCCCAAAATTTGTCACACCTTCATACCGATATGCTGGTTAAAACTTTCGGCAGCGCTGTGTACGGCGTAGAAGCAATTACCATTACCATAGAAGTCAATTGGATGAGCACCAACACAGGATACATTGTGGTGGGGCTGCCCGATAATGCGGTGAAGGAAAGTTTGCAAAGAGTTGAAAGCACACTACGTGGATTGAATTACAAAATGCCGCGTACCCGTATCGTTATCAATCTTGCTCCGGCCGATATTAAAAAAAGCGGAACGGCCTTCGATCTTTCCATTGCCATGGGCTTTTTAGCAGCCACCGAACAACTAAAAAACCCCGAGCTGTTAGAGCAATATGTAATTATGGGCGAGCTGAGTTTGGATGGAGAAATACGACCCATAAAAGGTGCTTTGCCTATTGCCATACAAAGCCGCAAAGAAAAATTTAAGGGATTTATTTTACCCTCGGTTAATGCAAAAGAAGCCGGCATGGTTAATAACCTCAACGTGTACGGCGTTGACAGTATAAAACAGGTGATAGAGTTTTTTGAGACGGGTGAAAAAAGTCTCGAACCAATTTCTATCAATGCCCGCGATGAATTTTTTCACTCGCAGTACGATTTTGAAATTGATTTTGCTGATGTTAAAGGACAAGAAAATATAAAAAGGGCATTAGAGATTGCGGCCGCCGGGGGGCATAACGCAATACTGATTGGCCCACCCGGCGCAGGTAAAACCATGCTCGCAAAACGGTTGCCAACTATACTACCACCACTCAGTTTGCACGAGGCTTTGGAGACGACAAAAATTCATTCGGTTGCCGGCAAACTACCCGAGAATGCAACCTTGGTTTCGCGGCGGCCATTTCGCAGTCCGCACCACACAATAAGCGATGTAGCCCTCGTTGGCGGTGGCGGCATTCCGCAGCCCGGCGAAATTTCATTAGCACATAACGGCGTTTTATTTTTAGATGAACTGCCCGAGTTTAAAAGAACAGTATTGGAGGTAATGCGCCAGCCAATGGAAGAAAGAAGAGTAACAATTTCAAGAGCAAAAGTGGCCGTTGATTTTCCCGCCTCATTCATGTTGATTGCCTCTATGAATCCATGCCCTTGTGGTTATTATAATCACCCCGAAAGAGAATGCACCTGCCCGCCCGGTGGTGTACAGAAATATCTAAACAAAATTTCGGGGCCGTTGTTAGATAGAATTGATTTGCATGTGGAAGTAACACCGGTTGCATTTAGCGAACTGCAATCAACGCGGCAACAGGAAGGATCGGCAACCATACGCGAAAGAGTAATGAAGGCAAGAGACCTTCAGGAAGAACGCTACAAGGAATTACCCGGTGTGTATTGCAATGCGCAAATCAGCAGCAAAACCTTAAAAGAAATTTGTGTGATAGATACCGTAGGGGCCAACCTTTTAAAAGTGGCTATGGAAAGATTAAATCTTTCCGCACGGGCCTACGATCGCATTTTAAAAGTGGCCCGCACCATTGCCGATTTGGCGGCAAGTCCCGATATCAAAGCCGAGCATTTAGCAGAGGCAATACAGTACAGAAGTTTGGATAGAGAAGGTTGGGCGGGGTAGGAGTGTTTGGAGTTTGGGGTTTGGCGCCGTCCCCGAAGCGCTTAAAAAGCGAAGTCGGGTTGTAAGGCGTTTTGTGTTGAGTGTTTTTTAAAACTTTTGTCAATGCGAGGCATTGATGCAACAAATAATTTGAATGATGAAAATTTTATTACGATACCTGAAACCGCACAAAGCATTAGTTGTGCTGGTGCTTTTTCTTGCCGCCATTAACATTGGTTTTTCCCTGATTGACCCGATAATTTTTGGTAAGCTGGTAAACCTTGCCAACGATTTAAAAAACTCGGTGGAAGATGGTGCACCCATGAGCAACGAACGTTTTTTCTGGAACTGGAACTGGGATAATGCCGGTGTAGTTTTTCTTTTGCTTTGCTCAATTGGTGTAGCTATGGTAAGCCGCATTGCCAAAAACTTCCAGGATTATTTTTTGAGTGTGATTGTGCAAAAATTTGGAGCGAAAGTTTTTACCGATGGTCTGCAACATGCCATGAAGTTGCCCTACCAGGAATTTGAAGATCAGCGCAGCGGCGAAACCCTAAGTGTATTGCAAAAGGTGCGTACCGATACGGAAAAATTCATGAGCAGTTTTGTAAACATTCTTTTTATGGTGTTGGTAGGCATCATCATTGTGGCGGTTTTTGCCGCCAGTATTTCGCCCTGGTTGCCCGTGGTTTATTTTGGTGGGGTAGCTATACTAATGTTCATTTCAAATTTGCTTTCTAAAAAAGTAAAAACTATTCAAAAAAATATCGTGGCGCAAACCACCTCGCTTGCGGGTACTACCACCGAAAGTTTGCGCAATATTGAACTGGTAAAAAGTTTGGGTTTAACCAACCAGGAAGTGGAGCGGCTGAATAAAAACACCTATAAAATATTGGGGCTTGAAATAACAAAAGTAAAACGCATACGCAGCATTGGTTTTGTGCAGGGCACATTTGTAAACACACTGCGTCAGGTAATTCTGTTTATGCTCATGTGGTTTATTTTTAAAAACGAAATGGATGCCGGCCAGTTGGTAACCATGCAGATTTATTCTTTCTTCATTTTCGGTCCGTTGCAGGACATTGGCAATATCATACTCAGTTACCGCGAAGCAGAAGCATCGCTCAACAACTTTGAAAATTTAATGAACAAGGAAACCGAAAGGCAACCTGCACAACCAAAACATTTGGGGGATGTTACCACACTGCAATTTGACAACGTTGGTTTCAAACACCAGACCGTGGCGCACAAAGCCATTGACAACATAAGCTTTGAAGTAAAGAAAGGTGAGACAATTGCATTTGTTGGTCCGTCCGGTTCGGGCAAAACAACGCTGATGAAATTGTTGGTGGGCTTGTACCGCCCGCAGGAAGGAAATATTTTTTACAATGGCATTGACGAAAACAATATTCACTTCGACGACCTGCGGAATCAAATTGGTTTTGTAACGCAGGACACACAATTGTTTAGTGGCACCATTCGCGAAAATTTAATTTTTGTCAATCCACAGGCCACTGAAGATGATTTGACTGATGCATTGAACAAGGCTTCCTGTCAAAATTTATTGCAGCGGGCCGAAAAGGGTTTAGACACCATGATTGGCGAAGGAGGATTAAAATTATCGGGTGGCGAAAAGCAGCGCCTTTCCATTGCACGTGCATTGTTGCGCAAACCCAATCTTTTAATTTTTGATGAAGCCACTTCTTCCCTCGACTCGTTGACCGAAGAAGAAATTACAAAAACCATTCGCAACGTTTCATCATTCAATGACCAGGTGACTATTTTGATCGCACACAGGCTGTCAACCATTATGCATGCCGATAGAATTTATGTGCTGGAAAAAGGCCTTGTTGTAGAAACCGGCACACACGATTCTTTACTGGAAGAAAAGGGTTTGTACTATGCCATGTGGCGTCAGCAAATTGGTGAACGAAAGATGGTGGTAAAGGTGGCATGAGTTATTCAAAAAACGCAGAAGTTATCAGCTATTAAAAAAACTTTGAACTCCACAACCTAAACCTGCCACTTTCAAACAATTTTATTTGTAAATTACCCTCCCTAACAAACCCAAATGAGAAAGCTGCTTTTTTTTGGATTGATGCTGATTGGTTTTGAAATGATGTACCCTGTTTCGGCAAAAGCACAGGATCCTAATTTCTCACAATTCTTTGCCTCACCCCTTACACTTAACCCCGCACTTACCGGAAAATTCGATGGTCTATATCGTGTGGCTGGTAATTACCGGAACCAATGGCCTACTATCTCTAACGCTTTTATTACCGGTACCGCCTCTTTCGATGCAAGCATTTTGCGCAATCGTATTCCGGAAAACGACCAGTTTGGCATTGGTGTTATTGCTATGACGGACAAAAGTGGTAGCGGTATTTTGCAGTCCAACTATGCAGCGCTGTCAATTGCCTACCACAAGGCTCTGGATGAAGATGGCTACCACCAAATTGGCCTTGGCTTTCAGGGTGCCTACACAACAAAAACATTAAACGTAAGTGAGGCCAGCTTTGAAGATATGCTACAGGCAAATGGCTTTACCGGTATAACCAGCGAGGTGTTTAACCAACAACAGTTGAACGTAAATTATTTTGACATGAATGCCGGATTTCTTTACAGCGGAACATCCAATGGCAGCAATAATTTTTATTTGGGTGCATCAGCTTACCACCTCAACCGCCAAAAAGAATCTTTCCAGGGTGCACAGTATTATTTGCAGCCACGGCTTACACTCCAAGCCGGAGGTATGGTTCCGTTGGCCAACACTAATGCCATTCATTTTAGCGCTTTGCACAGCAGGCAGGCCAATGCTTTGAACACCGTGTTTGGGGGTGCCTACATGCTCAACCTCAATGGCGATCCTGTTGATCCATCCAATTTGTTTTTAGGAAGCTGGTATCGGGTGGGCGATGCAATTATCCCATACGTAGGTCTTGAATTTGGCAACCTGCACTTTGGCGCTACATACGATGTAAACATTTCCAGCCTCAAACCGGGCTCCAACATGCGGGGCGGAGTGGAGATGTCGCTGATCTATATTAAACGACCCACCGACCCAAATGCCCGGAGATTGAACTGCCCGCGGTTTTAAATTGGCTTAGTTGCATATCGTGTATACCCATAGTGTTTACCGGGGTTGTACGTATCTATCGTCATTTACTTGTTCACTTTACCACTAACCCACTTACTTCCTTTTAAATAAAACCGGTAATGCCATTCGGCATGTTCACCGGCATAATCAACGCCAATGCGCGGTGAGGCAACAATCATTTTCGGCAACACTTCGAAACCGTCATCGGCAATAAAAATTTGTTTGCCATTTAACTCAATACCGCAATGCGAAGTATGAAAGCCAAACGCTTTACCAACGTTGCCCGGCCCACGGGTGAGTGTGTTATCCAACTTTATTTTTCCGGTTCGTGCAAGCATAATGTTAACACCCTTTAGCGGCTCCACACCACGTATTAGTATGGCGTGTGGTGTACCCTCAGCACCTGTTACCACGTTAAACATTTGATGAATTCCGTAACACAAATACACATACGCGGTACCGCCCTGCGCATACATGGTTTTTGTTCTTGGTGTTAATCCTTTGTAGGCATGCGATGCTTTGTCGATCTCTCCCTCGTACGCCTCTGTTTCAACTATGCGGCCCTGTGTAATTCCATCCTCCCATTGTGTTACCAATACTTTTCCCAATAATTGTTTGGCAATTTCCGTTACGCTGTTGTGCAGATAAAATGACAACAGCAATTTTTTCATGCTCATTACGTTGCTCCGGCTCTAAAGTGAATTACAATATATTTACCCCTCAAATCTACAGGTTGCTAAAAGAAATTGTTATAGCCGTACAATCGTTTTTTGATGCGCATAATTTTATACGGCAACACAAGTTGTGGAAATGGATTGTGATACCCGGCCTTATTTACACCCTGCTGTTTTTAGCAGGCATGTATTTTTTCTGGAACTCATCCGACAGTGCCATCACCTGGCTAAGCAGGCAAATTGGTTTAGAAGCATGGTTACAGAAACTACGTAGCGGCTGGATCAGTTTTTTATTTGTGATGGTGGGTATGATGCTACGGCTGGTGCTGGTGTTTTTTTATTTTTCGCTCTTTAAGTATTTATTTCTCATTATTGGTTCACCTGTGTTTGCCTACCTCAGCGAAAAAACTTCGAGCATTATCGAAGGCCGCGATTTTCCATTAAATATGCAGCAGTTAATGAAAGATGCCTGGCGTGGTGTGCGGTTGGCTGTTCGCAATTCTCTTTGGCAAACCGTTTATATTTTTTCGTTGCTGTTGCTTTCATTCATTCCGTTAGTTGGTTGGGTAACACCATTGATAGCCTTGTTTGTTGAATGTTATTACTACGGTTTTTCCATGATGGATTACAGTTGCGAACGCAACAAACTTTCGCCCGCTGCCAGTATTGATTTTATTGGGCGCCACAAAGGTTTGGCCATTGGTAACGGGCTAATGTTTTACCTGATGCACGGTGTAATAATTATTGGTTGGATATTAGCCCCTGCCTATGCCGTGGTGGCTGCTACCTTAAGTTTACACCGGATAAAAAACTCCTGATGGGTGCAACTGTTTATTTAATTCCAACAGTGCTGGCCGATGGAGTAACCGCACCACTGCCTGCCTACATCTTAACGGCAATAAAAAACTGCTCGGTATTTTTTGTGGAGAATGAACGCACCGCAAGGCGCTTTGTAAAATTACTTTGCAAGGAGTTTGTTATTGACGATTATGAATGGCACAATATGAAGGATGCAACACCGGAATTAATTGCATTATTCAAACAAAGATGTAAAGAGAATAAAACCATTGGTATCATCAGCGAGGCCGGTTGCCCCGGTGTAGCTGATCCGGGTCAGCACCTGGTACACGCCGCACAACAAATAAATGTTGCTGTAAAACCTTTGGTTGGCCCTAATGCAATTTTATTGGCGTTAATGGCGAGTGGTATGAACGGTCAGCAATTTTATTTTCACGGTTACCTGCCCATTGATATTGCCGAAAGAGCAAAAACAATCAAGCAACTTGAGAACGAATCGAAACAAAAAAACTGCACACAAATTTTTATTGAAACGCCATACCGCAACAATCAAATGCTTGAAACAATTTTAAAAACCTGTAATCCGCAAACACAAGTATGCATTGGCGTTGATATTACTGCCGAAACAGAAAGTGTTCAAACAAAAACGGTGCAGCAATGGAAAGATGCACTACCGCAACTGCACAAGCGGCCCGCGATTTTTTTGTTGTACTCTGGTGGTGTGCATGACAGTGGTGCGTAAGAGAACACGGATGACATGGATAAATGGATTGTCACCGACTTTTTTCTGCTGCGCAGAAAAGTGGATTGAGGATAACTGCAGGAGGGGTTTGAGGAGATTATGCCATTCCCAATTTTACGAAGTAAAATCAATCCCTTAAAATCCGTCCGACACCTCGGACTAAGCCGCGTTATCCGTGTTCAAAAAAACTGCTGTGGAAGGAAGCTTTAATTTGAATCACTGTGCAGAATCTAAAACCTCCCGCATTGCTTCTGCCTTCAGTAAACATTCATTCCATTCATCTTCGGCATTGCTGTAGAAAGTAATGCCGCTACCAACCTGGTACGAAAGATATTTGTTGGCCGCATTATACATAATGCTTCGGATAACCACGTTAAAATCAAAATCACCATCGGGAGAAAAATAACCAACAGCGCCGGAAAAAATACCACGGCTGCCGGTTTCGTATTCATCAATCAACTCCATTACACGGTGCTTTGGTGCACCGGTCATTGAGCCCATGGGAAAGGTTGCTTTCAGTATTTCGGAAAAAGAAATGCGCTCTTTGATTGTACCGCTGATCGTTGAAATCATTTGGTGTACCTGTGGAAAAGTGTAAATGCCAAACAGCTCATCAACCTTTACCGAATCATCCTGGCAGATGCGGGATAAATCGTTGCGCACCAGGTCAACCACCATTACGTTCTCAGCCTGGTCTTTTTTGGAAACTGACAACTGCTTCTTTAAGTCTTCATCTCTTGCTACATTATCCCTGTCTCTTTCAATTGTTCCCTTAATAGGTTGCGAAAAAAGTTTGTCGTTCTTCCTGCACAAAAATCTTTCGGGGCTTGCACAAAGCAAGTAGCTATCATTCCATTTATAAAAAGCCGAAAAGGGGTTTGGGGAAATTTGCTGCAATCTTTTAAATGCTGTTAATGGGTCCGGCAAAACATCATCACAAAAAAATTCTACACAAAAATTTATTTCGTAACAATCGCCGCGGGCAATATGTTTTTGCAGTTTATGAATGCAGTCAATGTATTGCTCTTTTGAAATGCGTGACCTGGGAGTTAAAGCATTTGGTGCCGGCTCGCCAGTAATAGGTTCGTGATTTTGAATGGCCTGGTAAATAGCTTCGGGTTCATCTGCATGAATAATGAGTTTGTCATCATCGAACTCCAACACAATCTGTGGCACAAAAAAATAAAACCCGGGAAACCCAACTTTGTTGTGTGCCGATGCAGGAATGTCGTGCAGGCTATTTTTAAGTTCGTAACCTAGGTGGCCAAATTTCCATTGGCCTGGCGTTGCAACAAACTGATCAAGGTGGTGAAGGTTTGCTGTTGCTTCGGTTTGCACACCTGCAGCCAGCAACCATTGAAAACGTTGTGGTGCAATGGTGTAATTACAGCTATCAAGGAAACAAAAAATGTTGAACTGTTTTACCCAGCCCAACATTTTTGTTTTAAACTGAACAAGATCACTAACGTGATAAGTACAGTGGTTCAATTTTATTGAATGTAGTTAATAGTCATCATCATCGTCATCACCATCGCTATCATTTAGTGTATCAAGATTCAGGTCATCGTCCTCTAATTTAAAATCTTCTTCTTCATCCTTTGCTGCTTTGCCTTTGCCACCTTTGGGTAGGTCAAACTCCTCAAAGTCAGGGTCCCAGTCATCATCTGCATCGGCAACATCTTTTTCATCACCATCATCATCGTCATCATCATCGCTATTGCCTTTGCCACCTTTTTTAGGTGCTTCATCTTCGTCATCTAAATCATCATCATCTTTTTTAGATTTGGAAGTACGGCCTTTTGCCTGGGCAAAAATTGTCTCTGTCAGTGTTTCTGAGGTGAGCTCCTCCGCTAAAAGTATTGCCATAAATAAGTTGGATTGGGATGTAAAATTTGGGCTAAGATTTTACATAGCCAAATTTTAAAAACATTTTTTTTATTTCCGCTAATCACTCAACTTTTATTATCTGCTCCCGCTCCGGCCCATTGGAAATATAGTGGACCCGGGCCGCAAGGTTTTGGTTGATAAAGCTGATATAGGTTTTCATTGCAGCGGGTAAATTCTCTATTTGTTTAATGGCCGATGTCTGCTGACTCCAACCCTCAAAACTTTGATACACGGGTTCTATTTTCTGCTGCATCATTTGAAAGGGAATTTGATTGGTTTGTCTGCCGTCAATATTATAGGCCGTGCAAATTTTCAGTTCATCAAACACATCCAGCACATCGGCTTTCGTCATTACCACCTGTGTAACGCCGTTCAGCATACAGGCATATTGCAGAGCAACCAAATCCATCCAGCCGCAACGGCGGGGCCGGCCGGTAGTGGCGCCAAATTCGCTTCCAATTTTACGTAATTGCTCCCCTGTTTCATCATCCAGTTCGGTGGGAAAAGGCCCACCGCCAACCCTGGTACAATAAGCTTTGCTTACACCAATCACTTCTTTAATTTTTTGCGGAGCAATGCCAAGGCCCGAACATACGGCGGCCGAAATAGTATTGCTTGATGTAACAAAGGGAAAGGTGCCAAAATCAATATCGAGCATGCTGCCCTGCGCACCTTCGGCCAATACTTTTTTACCTGCAGTAATATGATCGTTTATAAAATATTCGCCGTTTACAATGTTCAGCGATTTCAAAAATTCTACCGCTGCAAAAAACTCATCTTCCCAGGCACCAATGTCTTCAGTAAAATGGTAGTTAGCTAGCAGCTGCTGGTGTTTTAGTTTGAGCTGCGTGTAAGCGTTGATAAAATTTTTATGAAGCAAATCGCCTACACGCAAACCGTTGCGGCCGGTTTTGTCCATGTACGTGGGGCCAATGCCTTTTAGGGTAGAGCCTATTTTCTCATCACCTTTTGCTAATTCCGCCGCTTTGTCCAAGGCCCTGTGTGTTGGCAGAATAATATGCGCACGTTCGGAAATAAAAAGGTTTTTCTTGAGGTCAACTCCAAAAGAAGTAACGAGATCACATTCTTTTTTTAGCGTAATGGGATCAAGCACAACTCCATTGCCAATCAGGTTAATTTTTCCCTGGTGAAAAACACCCGAAGGAATTTGGTGCAACACAACTTTTTTATTTTCATCGCCCACATACAGTGTGTGGCCCGCATTTGGCCCCCCCTGGAAACGTGCAATCAAATCGTACCCCTTAGCAAAATAATCCACAATTTTTCCCTTGCCTTCATCGCCCCATTGCAAACCAAGTATAACATCAACCATATAAAAATTTTAGCGGGGCAAAAGTAAGTGAAAGAATGAGTAATGAATAATCAGTAATGAGCAGCCTACAATCGTTACACTAAACCTTCATCAATCATTACTGACTACTCATTGCTCATAACTCCGTCTCAAACCGCTCCACTGCTTCAATACCATTCAATGCCTTTAATCTTCTCACCAGTTCTTCCAATTCCTCCTTGTCGTGCACAAATAATTTTATGCTTCCTTCAAACAAACCTTCTTTCGATTCGATGGTAATGGCCGAAATGTTGATGCGCAGATCGCCACTGATAATGCTGGTAATTTTATTTACAATACCAACATCATCCATACCAACGATGCGCAAGCCGGTTAAAAAAGATATTTCTTTGTTCTTGGCCCATTTTGTTTTTACAATGCGGTGGCCGTAGTTGGCTAATAATTTATTGGCGTTGGGGCAGGTATTGCGGTGAATGGTTAAACCCTTGCCAGTGGTTACAAAACCAAATACATCATCGCCGGGAATAGGCTTGCAGCAGTTGGCCAGGTGGTACATTATCCTGTCGCTGCTCTCTCCAAAAATAATAAGCTCATGGTCTTTTTTTCCCACCATGGGTTGATATTCTGGCTTGGCTTCCATCACCCGCAACGGTTTGGGGGCCTCTATTTTATCACCGAGAACTTTAAATTCCTTCAGCTCTTTTAAATCAATGTTTTTAATGGCAACGGCGTAAAAAAATTCGAGGGGAGAGGCCAGTTTGTAATAGCTAACCAGTTCATCAATATTGTGCTGATGCATAGCGGCTCCTAAACCTTCCAGCTTGCGTTGCACCGTATAGCGGCCTTCATCGGCAACGGCTTTTTTCGCCTCCTTTAATGAGTCTTTTATTTTGGTGCGGGCCTTGGCGGTTACTACAAAGTTCAGCCAATCTTCCGATGGTTTTTGTTTGTTGGAAGTTATGATCTCCACCTGGTCGCCACTGCGCAACTTGTGGCTGATAGGAACGAGCTTATGGTTGACTTTTGCGCCAATACATTTTACCCCTACTTCGCTATGTACACCAAAGGCAAAATCTAAAGCCGTGGCACCAACCGGCAACATTTTTACATCCCCTTTTGGGGTGTAGATGTAAATTTCCTCGGCTAAAAAACTTCTTTTAAAATCGTGTAAGAAATCAACCGAGTCCACATCATTATTGGTTATTACTTCCCGTATCTGGCTAAACCACTTATCAAAGCGGCTTTCGTCGGTTGCACCTTCTTTATACTTCCAATGCGCAGCCAAACCTTTTTCGGCAATTTCATTCATTCGTTTGGTGCGTATCTGTACTTCTACCCACTTGCCCTGCGGCCCCATAACAGTTGTGTGCAGCGCTTCGTAGCCGTTGCTTTTAGGATTACTGAGCCAGTCTCGCAATCTTTCGGGCGATGGGGTGTATTCATCCGTAATCATCGAATACACTTTCCAGCAATCTTCTTTTTCTTTTTCAGGTGATGCGTTTACAATAATGCGAATGGCAAACAAGTCGTACACCTCCTCAAAGGCCACGCTTTTTTTCTTCATTTTATTCCAGATGGAATGAATGCTTTTTGGACGGCCATAAATTTCAAAATCAAAATCGGCACCCTGTAATTTCTCCTGCAGGGGTTTTACAAATTCATTGATGTAGCGGGTTCTTTCTCTTTTGGTTTCGGCAAGTTTTCGGGCAATTTCCTTATAGGTGTCTGGCTCCAGGTACTTCATGGCCAAATCTTCCATTTCGGTTTTAATGCTGTACAAACCCATACGGTGTGCCAATGGCGCATATACGTACACTGTTTCCGACGAAATTTTTAGCTGCTTATCCTGCTTCATGCTGTCCATGGTGCGCATGTTGTGCAGGCGGTCGGCCAGTTTTATTAAAATCACCCGCGGGTCGTCGGTAAGGGTGAGTAATATTTTTCTGAAATTTTCCGCCTGTTGCGATGCGTTTACATCAATGACATTTGAAATTTTTGTTAGACCGTCAACAATTTTTACGATCTCGGGGCCAAATTCTTTTTCAATCTCTTCGAGCGATACATCGGTGTCTTCTACCGTATCGTGCAGCAGTGCGCAAATGGTGGACCGAACGCCAAGGCCAATTTCATCGCAGCAAATTTTAGAAACAGCCAGGGGATGAAGAATGTATGGCTCACCGCTTTTACGCCGCATGGTTTTATGTGCATCGGCGGCAATTTCAAAGGCGCGGCGAATTAATTTTCTATCGCCCGGTTTAATGCGGGTTTTTAAAGAGCGAAGAAGGCCACGGTATTCCCGCAGAATGAGTTTTTTTTCCTGTTCCTCGTTCAAATTATATTTAGGTATCTGTGCTACGGTTTCCATAGAATGCACAATTTACTGCATTAGCAACAAGTGATGTAACCTACTACGGGTTGCAATAGCTCAGCACTATGCAAAACCTTTAACGGTTTTTTTTCACCAGGCCGGCCATCAACTTTTCTGCAATTGTTTTTGGCATAATTGAAACCCTTACTTTTGCCACCCGATAAAAAAGTTTCAGAACTGTAGATTCGGGATTTAGGTTCAGGCGGGTGTGGCGAAATTGGTAGACGTACCAGACTTAGGATCTGGCGCCGCGAGGCATGGGGGTTCGAGTCCCTCCACCCGCACAAATTTGGATGAAAGCCGTGAGGCATGGGGTTCGACCCCGAAGCTTCGGGGCCTCCACCCGCACAGTTAGAACAGACGAAGAGGTGAACAAGGAACAAATGAATTTCGAAGTTGCCGCTTTCGCTTCAACATGCGATAATCCTTGTTCTCCCGAATTTTCGGGATGTTCATTATTCATTTGTTCATTTTTCATCGGGCAAGGAGTAGGGTGGCACTCACTTCATCATTCGATAATCCTTGTGCTCCCGAAGCTTCGGGATGTTCATTATTCATTAGTTCACTATTCATTAGCTCAATGTATTGTTTATGGCTACAGTTACCCACCAGGATGTTGCACCGCTGCACAAACACCTGAATGTTACAATTAACAAGGAAGACTATTTTCCAACGTTTGAAAAGGCATTAAAAGATTATTCGAAAAAAGCAAACATACCGGGCTTTAGAAAAGGTATGGTACCTGCAGGCCTTATCAAAAAAATGTACGGCAACTCTCTTTTTGTTGACGAGGTTTTAAAAACCGTTGACAAAGAAGTAAACCAGTTTTTGGAAACAGAAAAGCTCGACATTTTTGCCCAGCCCCTGCCGGTTGATTTTAACCTGAACCAGCTGGATGTAAACACCCCGGGCAACTACGCCTTTACTTTTGAGGTAGGAATGAAACCCGACTTTCAACTACCCGATCTTTCTAAAATAGAAGTGAAGCGTTACAAGGTGGAAGTGACCGACGAAATGGTTAACGATGAAGTAGAACGCCTGCGCACCCGCTACGGCAACATGACCGAGCCAGAAACAGTGATAGGCGATGATACGGTTTTGAACGTAACCTTTATTGAAACTGATGCCGCGGGTAATGAAATAGAAAATGGCATTCGAAAAGACAACTCTGTGCTGGTAAAATATTTTAGCGAGAGTTACAGGCCTTCGTTAATTGGTAAGAAAAAAGACGACAGTTTTGATGTATCACTTGCAGATGCTTTTGAGGCGAAAGAGCGGGAATGGATATTAAATGACCTTGGCCTTGACAGTGCGTCGGACAAGCATTTTAAACTATTGATTACAAAGTTGGGTTTTGTGGAAACACGGGAACTGAACGAAGATTTTTTCAAACAGCTTTTTCCAACCGACGATATTACAACTGAAGAAGCCTTCAGGGAAAGGGTGAAAGCCGATTTAGAGAAGAGCTTTGATGCCGAAAGCAGTAACCAATTGCAACACGGGTTGTATCATGTGCTACTGGAAAACACCTCCTTCGACTTTCCTGCCGAGTTTTTAAAGCGCTGGTTAAAAACCCAGGGCGAAAAAGAAAAACAAAAAACCGATGAGGAAGTTGAGGCCGAGTTCCCCAACTTTTTGAACCAGCTGAAATGGTCGCTCATCACCGACAAGTTTGTGCAGGAAAATAATATTGAAGTACAGCCCGATGAATTGCGTCAGTTTGCAAAGCAGCAATTATTTGGCTACATGGGCATGCCAAACATGGGTGAAGACCAACCTTGGATAAACGATTACGTAGAAAAAATGATGAAGGACCGCAAGTATGTTGAGGATGCTTACAACCGCATGCAAACACAAAAAATGTTTGCAGTAGCCGAAGGAAAAGTGAAAGCTGTGGAAACGCCAATAACTAAGGAAGCCTTTTTAGAAATGAATGAGCAGCACCAGCATCAGCATCATTGAATTTAGATGTAAGAGGCAAGAGGTAGGCGGTAACAGGCACCCGTCACAAAAGTTTTAAAAGAAATTAGAGCGGCGTAAATGCTGCTCTATTTTTTTGGGCAATGACGAGGGGACCAAACTTCTTCAGGTTAGCACCGAAACCGCATACCCCAAGCCAAAAAATAAAATTACAAGCCCGATAAAGATTGCTATCACTGCTTTCAGAAAACTGTTAGACACCCGCCTTTTTAAATCATCATCAATAAAATAAAGCACTCCAAAAGCCAATGCAATGGGAATAATAATCAACAGGTAACTTGTAAATGCCATGAGTATTTGTGATGGTTTTTTGGGTGAGTTGACTGTGTGAGGAGTTGATTCTTTTTTCAATTAATGTGGTTCATCGGCACAATCAGCGGAATCGACGTTAGGAAAACCTTGGTAGAAAATCAAACCTCTTTTGCACCAAATCCCGTCCGAACGGTCATCCGGGCAGGCTTATTACCTAATTCATCCGGTTCCTAGCAGGTAAATAAGGTAATAAGGTAGAGACGCTGCGTGCGCAACATTTCTGCTAAGGTTTTAGAATGTTTTCATTTGTTTGGTACGTTTGCCTTGCACTGGTAATGCCGAAGAACCATGAATGTCCCAACCGACCACACAAAGATTTTTACCGCACCTTCAACATGGTTGCCACTTGCTGCGTTGGCCCATTTTGCAAACGTGCGTAATACACACCAGATGCTAAGCCATAGCTGTTGAAAGTAGCTGTATAATTGCCGGCCTGCGGATAGTCAGTGTCAACCAGGGTTTTTATTAGTTGCCCAACACCATTGATGATTTGTATAAGTGTGTGCCCCCCGCTTGTAGTGTACCTGATGGTGGTGCTTTCGGTAAATGGGTTGGGATAGTTACTTACTAAATTATTTCCGCCGGTTTGTGGCGTTGCAGGTTTGCACCCATTTGAGTTAATGATATTGAGCTGTTGGTAATTGGTCATCATCACCATTTGCAAATCGGTTTGTTTCATACAAAACCAGTTTTCAAGCACCGAGGCATACACACTTCTAAAATCGTACTGAAATGGTATGTTGTCGTTAACTGTTGCCGATGCTGGAATGGCCGGGTTGCTACCATACACACCACTGCGTACATGTTTGCCAAACAAAAATAATGGCGCCGCTGCACCGTGGTCGGTACCACCGCTTGCGTTCGATTTTATTCGGCGGCCAAACTCCGAAAATGTTATGCCCATAACCCTGTCATCAACACCCAAAAATTTCACATCGTCCATAAAAGCTTTTATGGCATTGCTTACATTGCCCAACAAATTGGCATGTGTGCCGGTGGTTGTATCGGTTGCTATCGCCTGTACAGCATGTGTATCAAACCCACCAACACTCACCATATAAATTCTGGTTTTCAACCCTCCTTTAATTAACCGGGCTACAATTTTTAACTGATCGGCCAGCGAGTTATTTGTGGGATAGGGATTTTGCTGCGTTACTGCTGCCGCCGCCGCTTTTACACTCTGTGCGTACTGGTTTGTTTGCTGCGCTACATCCCGGATGTATGAAAGCTCGTAACCCATTGGTGTATTTGGCGCCGCATCGGGCACACCATTAATAAAATTGTAAAACGAGGTTGGATCGGTAATACTCATGCCCATGTTCACTACGGGTCCCTGGCAGGTAAGCGATGTAACTGAACCGATTTGTATGGCTAACGGATCTGGCATAGAAGAGGTAGGATAGCCATTGGGAAAATTAGGATACTCTACATTCAAATACCTGCCGCCCCAGCCCGTATTTATTACGGTGTTGCTGTCTGATGCACTCATCCAAATATCGGTTGCTCTAAAATGGGAGAAGTTTGGCGAAGGGTAACCAACCGCTTGCATAATAGCCAGTCTGCCTTCGTTGTATAAGGCCTGCATCCCGGTCATGCTGGGATGCAAACCGGTGGCATTGTTGCCACTTAATTGTAAAATTCTGTTTTGCGGAATAGCAATGTTTGTTCTTGCATTAAAATAATTGCTGTAAGTAGAAATGGGAATTACCGTATTCAATCCGTCGTTGCCCCCATTGAGCTGAACAATCACCAGTACATGGTCGGTATCGGTTTGCGGCAACATAAGGTTGCGCAACAACGGGCTTTCATTTGCAAAAGCCCTAACCGCCATTCCATTTATTACCGCCGGCATAATAGTAGCTGCAGGTACGGTTCTTTTTAAAAAATCTTTTCTTTTCATGTAAAAGAATTTTGTCCATCTGTTGATGGTTGGCAAAAAATTACGACAACTGGTATTCGGCTAAGCTGGTGAGGTACTGATACAAACTTTTTAACCTGGTATTTACAATATTGAAATTACCGGTTGTGGGCGATGCGATGTAGGTGTTCCATGCGTCGGTCCAATAATGATCACTAGTTTGTCCGCTCAGTAAAATTTGTTGTTTGACGGATTGTTTTGAAGCAGCGGAAAGGGGCACCCTAAAAATTACCTTCAACACAGCGTCAATTAATAAATTAGGGTCGGCGGGGTTAACGAAAGTTTTGGTAAACGCCACGGCATCAATCACAATCTTTTTTCCGTTGCGGGTGTAACCGTTGCCCGTCATCGTATCGGTATAACGGTTACGCTTAGGCAAAGTATCGGAGTTGATCCATATTTCGTGAAAGAGCGGCGGCTGGTAATAAGCGGGCCACCCCGAAACCGAAGGTGGGTCACCAACGTCCTGCGTCATGGATACCATCCAGCCTCTAATGTAATTCCACATGGCATAAGTGTCTAAATATTCGGCGGCCGTGTTGGGAAAAATAACACCAAACTCCCGCAGGCTGCCAATTACATGATCGGCCGGGCTTTTAATGATGCAGCCCTGGTTAAGTGTGTCAAAAAAATGCTCACTTTTAAAAAGCGCTGACAGCACAGGTTTTATATCGTAGTTATTATTACGAAAAATAGCGGCTAAGGGTTCAATCACATTTGTTTCGGTAGCACTGTCAATTTTATAATACACAAACCAGCGATACAGTTTACGACAGATGTATTTTGCCACCTCGTTTTTTGCAAAAATCATCGCCAGCAGGTCGTCGGTTTCGTTGGCACCGGCGGCTCCTGTGCGGCCAGCTATTGTAGTGCCATTGTAAAAAGAAGAGAACGTTTTTGCAGTGCTATCGTGCCGCGTTGCATCAAAATACGATGCGAAGGTGGTGCCGTTTATGCGCCAGCCGGTTAGCACCTTTGCTGCCTTTTTTACATCGTCTTCGGTGTACGGCGCCATGCCTGTTACACTATCTTTCCCAACGGTAAATAACTCCTGTAACTCTCGTGCATAGTTTTCATCGGGGGCTGTGTTGGTGTTTAAATAACCGTTGAGATAACGCAACATGCCTGCATCGATAGTAACTGCTTTAAGCAGTGTTTTGTAATTGCCCAATGATTGTTGCCGTAGTAACTGGTGGTGCCAGTAGGCCCAGTGCGCATTACCAATGTCGTTTGTTTCGGTACCAAAATGATTGGCCCAGAACAAGGTTATTTTTTCCCGAATACTTCGGTCCTGGTTGATCATTAAGCCCGTCCACCATTTTTTAAATGATTGGCGGCGTAAACTGTTTAATGTTCCATCATTGGTGGGTGCGTTTACCCAGGTTTGTCCGGCAGGTACTGCGGGGTCGGCCATTGATGCGGCGTAATCATTTAAAGGTGGTGCAGGGAGTGGCGCAGTGGGATTTATGAGTTCATCAACGGCTTGAGAAACGGTGCGGGTTTTAAAATAATCAATGTCGGTTTTTGTACTCCCAAACATTGCGCGTTTTAATAAATGCTGCACTTCATTGTCGGTCCATGCACCGTTGTAAGGATTGATGCCCGATTGCGTTCGCTGCGGTTCCGCTGTTTGCGAACGCTTTATGTTTTTCTTTTTTTCAGGTATAAAAAAGTGCCGTCGATCCATAGTATGGGCTTTGAGGTTGCCTTTCTAAATGTACTCAATTCAATTTATTTGTTTGTATAGTTTTCGTTGCTATTTAAAATGCAGTGGAACCGATAGTCGTACGGTAAAATTGCGGCCCGTATTAAATACACCCTGCCTGCCTGTTGCATTGTTTACTGCTGCATATTTTAACCTGCTTAAATGATTTTGATAAGCTACATCGCTCAAATTAGAACCAATGAAGTACAACGTGCAAATGGTTTTATTGCGGCGCATGATGTTGGTGCTTACAGAGGCATTAAGCAAGGTATAACCTGTGGTAGGTGTTTCTGTGTCAAAGGCGCTGAAGTTTTTGTTTTGAGCAAACGTGCGATCAACCTCCATGTGTAAACCCAGGTTACGCAACCACTTTCCATTAGCAAAAAATTCTCCGCGTATTTCCGAAATCCACCGGGCGGCGGGGATCAGGGGGAGATTATTTGTGTTTTCTACCGCCGTGGCAAACCTGCCGCGTACGTACGAGAAAGTGTTTTCCCAATGCAGCCAGTCTAATGGATGCGGATGAATATCAATAGAAAATTCGCCACCAAAAAGCGAGGCGTTTTTTTGTGCAAACGCAAAGGCGGGAATCAAATCTCCATTTACATCAACTACCGAATCGGTACCGGATTGTGACTGCAGTTTGCTGTAGTAAATAAAATTGTTGATGCGGTTGTAAAACAACGCAGCGGTAAACAGCACATGGTCGGATGCTAATTCAACTGCAGCGTCGGCTTGAAAAGAACTTTCCGATTTTAGGTTGCGGTTGCCGAATTCGTAACGGTTTGTTCCCTCGTGTGTACCATTCGATGCCAGTTCGGGAATGCCCGGTGCACGAAACCCTTTTGCAATATTCAATTTGAAAAGAACTTTTTCCGTGGCGGCATAGCTGATACCGGCACTACCTGAAACGTTGCGGAAGTTTTTTGAAAATGCCCGGAACTTTGTTTCGTTGCTTTCAACAAATTCATCGGAGTTGATGGTTCGGTTATCGAAACGAATGCCGCCACTGTAGGTAAACGCTCCTTTTGTTTTTTGCAGGTAGATAAATGCGCCGATGTCAAAAAGGCGATATTCAGGTATCAGCACTTCGGTGCCTTTGTTTTCATTTTTCTGCTGCATGCCATTTATGCCAATGGAATTTGTCCACCCGTTTTTATCGGCAAAATGATAAACCGCGTTGTAGTTAATGGTACGCAATTGAAAATAAAGCTCTTCTTCCTGCGGTGCATCGGCATTACCAAACTCTTTGCGGCGGTTGCTCTGCCAGCCAACATTTAGTGTCAGGCGGTTTTTACCAAGCCTGAAGCTATTGTCGAGAATAAATTTTAGATGGCCAATGTTCTGGCGTGGAATGAATGGAGAGGTGCTGTTAATATCACTGGCTGTAACCACCTGGGTTGTGCCACCCGGAACGGCTTTAATAAAATTGCCGTCATTATCCCGGTCGCCTTCTATAATACCTGCATTTTGATTAAAGCTGCTTACAATAAAATGGGTAAAGCCCCAGGCTCCATTATAACCCAGGTAGCCCCCTGCATTTTTTTCATTGAATTTTGAATTAAACACAGGGCCATCGAATTTGTTTTTATAATCGGCGGCTGCTTTATAATCGGCCCAAACATTCCAGTTGAAACCATTGTTGTTGCCGGCCAGGTTTGTAAAGAGTGAACGTTGTTTATTATTGGTTTGATACGATGATAAAATGCTGCCCCTGATTGTTTGGGCTGGAACAGGAACTGTTGTAATAATATTGATTACACCCGCCAGGGCATCGCTGCCATAAATAAGCGAGGCCGGACCTTTTACAATCTCCACCCTGTTTACACTGTTTTCATCAATTTCAATTCCGTGTTCATCGCCCCATTGCTGGCCCTCTTGCCGAAGGCCATCGTTGATAACAACTATGCGGTTGTAACCTAATCCCCTGATAATGGGTTTGGATATTGCGGGCCCGGTTGATAAAGAACTTACACCTGGCTGCCTGCTCAGTGCATCAATAATATTTGTTGAGGGGCGGGAGAGGAGTTCGGCTTTATTGATGCGGGTAATGGCAACCGGCGCATTGCGGATGCTGGTGGCGCCTGCAACGGCTGTAACTGTTACACCCTGGTTAACGAGCATGGATGGTGACAGTGAAAAATTATGTGTGTTACTCCGCGTTAAATCGAAATGCGCCACAATGGTTTTGTAACCTGCATACGAAACCTCAATTACCGTATGTCCGGTTGATATATTATTGAGTAAGTAATTGCCAACCGAATCGGTGGCAGTGCCCATCCGTGCATCTGATAAAATAATGGAGGCGCCGGCTAATGGATGGCCGGTGCTTGCATCGGTAACGGTTCCGGAAAGTTGTGTGGGTGTTTTAGATTGACTGAAAGAATTGAAAGTGCAGAACAGCAATCCTGCTATAATGAAGGGATGTTTCATTTGCCTGGGTTGAAAAAAATGAAGGAATAAATGTTGCGGGGATAAAAAATTATGCAACAGGAGGGGCCCGGCCTTTTGTGGGGAAACTGTACTGGAAAAAATAAGAGGAATGATAAAAACCGCTGTGTCGGACGTAGTTGTTTTGCAAGGCAATAACCTGCTTTGCTTCAGCCGTTAAAAAAGGAAGCGTTACAACCACATCATTAAAACCGCAGTGAAAGGGTTGGGGGTGAACACAGGTGGTAGAATTAGAATGATCGAGACAGGTTATTTCATCCTGGTGTGTGGCTATGGCCACGTGAAAAAAAGATTTCGGTGCCTGGCTTATGAGTAATACCAAAAGGAGTAGTGAGGCAATATATTTCCGTATGGTATTATTTTCTTTCAGCGAAACTGTTTTTGCGAAGTTGCAAGTTACAGAGGTGATGGAAACTTTTGTGGGTTATTATTTTGGCAGGGTCTGTATAGAATTTATTTTTTTATGCCAGCATTGGTTTTCATGGCATCATCATTGCGTCGTAAGCATTTTATTACCATCTCAATGTTCAGCTTAAGCATCTTTATCCCTTGTTGAAAATGAATTTCAATAAAAGAAAACATCTTATCAATCGGTGCCAAGAATTATTGGCGTATATGCCAAATAAGGAACTAACAAGTAAGTGTCCTGTTAGGTCTTTGCTTAAAAGCTCATTTGTTAACATCATTCAGCCCAAGAACTATTTCATCGAGCCCTCAATTCATTTTGTGTTTCCGCATGCTGCGATACATACTATGCATAATCTGCATGTGTGGCGCCGTTAGCACTGCCAGCGCCAAAAACACATATAAAACTATGGCACTGGTACTAGTAAACAAAAATCCTGCAGCACCAAAAATTGCTGTTCCAATGAAAGCTATTACGCTGTAAAAGACAATCTGTTTCACTATGACTGAAGCTGGTATCACATCACCATTTCTTAAATAGCTTACAATATTTTTTAGCGACAGAACGGAATGCCAGACGACAAAATAGAATGTGAAACCCAGGAGAATAGGAAGGAAAAACAAAATGACTAAGAGCAATCCTAATTGAATTAAAAATTGCCCTTTCTCATCGTTGGTATTTTTTGAGCCTAAAAAATAGAAAAAAGTAATACCAAAAAATACCACCGCAAGCATAGATAAAGTTTGGTAGCGATATGCATTTAGTTGTTGTAAAAATGGTAAAAAGGTGTCCCCTCCGATAGAGACGGCATACATATTCATCACGTCTTCAAAATGATGAAGCACAATAACACCTAAAATTAATAATCCGTAGCTGGTGATAAAAAGCTTGCCTGCTATGGTATCTGTATTGAACCGATGTAAATCCGTTTCGCCAAAATGATAGGCCGCAAAAACAATGAATAAAATGTTTCCAACTGAAGGAAAAAACCAGAGCGTTGCTGCAAAAAAAATGAGTGTTGCAATATAACGCACCAAGAATTTAATAGTAGAGAATGAACGCTGGGCGTTGGCCGCATCTTTATCAGCTACTAAAAGGTCAGCCGCACCATGTGGAATACCCAAAAAGATGATGCCTGTAATAAATACCGCAAACTGAAACCGATCCGAAACTGGATCAACATACTGTAGCAATAACATCGCTAAAAAACCGACAGCAATAAGTACGTGGCGAAGCATAAGAGTTCTGCTTTTAAAATAAGGTAAGCACCTGTGATTAATACAGGTGCTTACCAGTAACCTATGCCTTTTCTCTTGGTTCATCGGACTGTGCCAATACATAAATCACCAGACCAAATCCAATCTTATTTACTGCATCACCAATGTTGTAAATAATGTCCATTGACAAACCTTCCAATACCCGTATTCCAAACAAGCCGCCTTCAGTTCCCGCTATATAGCCGATAGGGTAAATGGCCCAACCAACCAATACAAACCAGGCCAGTGCTCTATTTGCTTTGGCAACTGCCGGCCCCGCAATTTGTGCGAGTTTGGCAACCTCTCCAAACCAAATAAGGTAAACAATATAAAAGTAACCCAGACTACTTATGAGTCCCCAAATCCAGCTTTGCTTCTCGGTAGGATAAATGCCCTCACCAATATAACCAGTAACCAGCATAAACACTGAAGCCGCTATCAACTTCCACAGCAGGCTTACCTTAGCGCCGGCTTTTTTAGTAATGAGATAAAACTCTACACACATCAATGGCACCGTCAATAACCAGTCAACATACCTGAAGAAAGTTGGTGACTCTCCTGTTAGCAACTGGTAGTCCCGCATGTAGTAATAATGGACTGCCGCAATAAATGTGATGAGACCCGAAATAAGGACAGATGTGCGCCATTTCTTGTCCGTATTAGATACTTCAAAAAAGAAAAATACTGACGCGGCAATCATCGCCATTGTTCCGACAAAAAATGTGAACGCTACATAATTGTCGGTAGCAATTGGGGTAATGTCTAGCAATTTTGAATACATTATTTAAGTTTATGGTTGAAAAAAGACGCTTGGTTTGTTTAACCTTGCGATACCAATGTTTAAACAGATATTTGTTTGAAAAGGTTGAGTCTGTTTAAAGTATTTTTTTTCATTGACAGCCGAAGAGCCGCGTACATTCTCTTCATTGTACGTGAAAACAACATTTATGAGTCCAGGTATAATTTTAATAATTCGGAGGACCTTTAGCACAGGATAGCATACCAGCCTTCAAACTAGCTTATGGCCCGGCATCTTTAAATTATTGCTCCATTTGCAGAACCAAAACGCATGTATGTAGGCAATAGATTTAATTTCTGGTGTGCTGAAAAAGGAAATTGACCAATTGGGACAGCTTAAAAAAAACGCGTGATTGATAATTCTGAACACAGTGACCTGGTGAAATAAATCCTTGAGCTGATAAACTTTCAGGGTGGTTGCCAACGCATTAAGAGTATAACATTGTAGCGGCAATCATCTTCAGCTGGGATTTGTGGTGTTGTTTATTTCGCTGCTACCTTTTGGATTGATAGGGGCGTAGAATCAGCGCTTCATCCCAGCGATATGGGTCAGTTAAACAGTTGGCTGCATGCCCTGCGGGATGTATCTCGTTTTCACCGCCAGGAACTGGATTGTATAGGAAACGACCAAAAGCGCTTTGACCGCCTTGTGAAATCGAACGTAATTGAACAACTCATCAACATTATTAGGATTGACTATGTGCAGCGAATCTGGTACAAAACTGGTTTTCCTACCATTGAAGGTTGGGTGTTTAATGTTCGCAATGGAGCCTGATAGATTTAGCTTTAAACATGGAAAAAGTGTTTAGAGAGGTTCGCAGTATCTATGATTTAAAACCATTGGAGGTATTACAATAGTACTCGTTGCAATTTTTAAAAACTATTTTATTAGTGAATGTACCATTCACTCTAACTCGGCAGAGGATAGTTGGTTTTTTATTAGAGATCCCCTAGTTTTATTTGGTAAATACACTAAATGCTGTATTCTAATCCACCCTTTCAATAATACCCGCAATACCTTGCCCGCCACCAACGCAGGCCGTAACCATTCCGTATTTTTTATTCATCCTTTTTAAATCGCTAAGCAATTGTATGGTAAGTTTTGCGCCTGTGCAACCAAGGGGGTGCCCCAATGCAATTGCTCCACCATTGGGGTTTACCAATTGCGGATCGAGGCCCGCTTCTCTAATTACGGCAAGGGCTTGCGATGCAAATGCTTCATTAAGTTCAATAGAATTAATGTCTTGTAAATTCATGTTTACCTGCTTCAACACTTTTGGTATTGCAGCAACGGGGCCAATACCCATAATGCGTGGATGCACACCGGCCGATGCGCATGCTACGAGGCGACCAATGGGTTTTATACCCAACTGGTTTACCAACCGTTCGCTCATTACAATTACAAACGCGGCGCCATCGCTTGTTTGCGATGAGTTGCCCGCGGTAACAACACCACCTGCCGCAAACGCGGGTTTCAATTTGGCAAGCGCCTCTTTCGATGTGTCGGCACGTGGGCCTTCATCGGTATCAATTACATAACTGCGTTTTTGTTTTTTGCCTTTTTCATCTAAGTAAACTTCTTCAACGTTCATTGGCAAAATGCCTTCTTTAAAAGATCCATTGCTTATTGCGGTGAGTGCTTTTTGGTGGGAGTTAAATGAAAACTCATCCTGGTCTTCGCGGCTTATTTTATAATCTTTGGCAACTGCTTCGGCAGTTAGGCCCATGCTTAAGTAATAATCCGGATCGTCTTTGGCAATTGAATAAGCAGGCACAGTTTTCCACCCTGCTGTTGGTACCATACTCATGCTTTCCGTGCCGCCAGCAATAATACATTCGGCCATGCCCATGCGTATTTTGGCGGTGGCAATGGCAATTGTTTCGAGGCCCGATGCGCAATAGCGGTTTACCGTCATGCCCGGGGCATGGTAACCAACTGCCCTTGCGGCAATGATGCGACCCACCTGCAACCCCTGCTCGGCCTCGGGTACGGCGTTGCCAACTATTACATCGTCAACCAAATTTTTATCGAGCTGCGGAACGGAGTTTAATAATTCTTTTATGAGGTCAATGGCCAAATCATCGGGGCGGTAAAAACGAAATCCACCACGCTTTGATTTTGCAACCGCGGTTCGGTAGCCCGCAACTATGTATGCTTCCTGCATGTTTTAAAATTGAAGAATAAAATTAGGCATTAAAACAATTGGTTGCACAAACAACCATTTTATAACAGTTTGAAGTGGGTGATGACTTCCTTCGGTAAAAGTTTATCGAGGTAACCCGCATTGCTTTGGTCAATTCCCAAAAAAAGCCAGGCGCCATCCACTTCTTTAATTGCAATCAATTTGTTTGCCCCTTTTATGTTGAAAGCCTTGGTTGTTTTATTAAATGTTATAGTGGCACCTGGAAAACCGCCCGTAAGTCCTGTGTTCATTGCATTCATAAATTCTTCGCTTTTGTATAAGGTGGTGTCTTTAAACTTCATTGACATTTCCATGTAATAATCCACTTTTTTATACTGGCCCCCGGCATGGGTAAAAGTCTCGGAGATGGTGGTGACCGAGGTACTGTCGAAGCGCATTTGCATTTGTACATTATCGAAGGCGCTTTTAAAAATTTCAAGTATTTCGGCTTTACTTGCTAATTTAAAAAGAGCAGGATGAATGTAGTCCATCAGTGCATCGAACTTTAGCTCCCTGCTCAGTTGCATATAGGTTTCTAAGCGTTGGTTTAGTTGCCCATCGCCTTTGGGTTGTGCAAAACAAACAGCAGTAGCAAAAAGAAGAGAAAGTAGTAAGAGGCTTTTTTTCATAAAGCATGTTTACGGCAAGTAAACCATTTTGTTTGAGAATGCAAAAGGGTAAAAGTTACGGGTTCGCTGCAGGTTGCAAGGCGCAAAGATTTTTGTGGTAAAATTTCAATGAGTGGTTTAGTTATTTTTGCTGGCCTTTTAAAAAAGACTGAAACCTGATGTATAAAATTCTTCGCAGCATTTTATTTCTGCTACCGGCAGAAACTGCACATTATGTTTCAATGAATGTTTTGAAGGTGCTTTGTTCGGTTGGCTTTATCAGGAACATCCTCTCCGGCCTTTTTACACTCCACTCACCACTCACAGCTCACCCATTCGGTCTCACATTTAAAAACCCGGTTGGCTTAGGTGCTGGTTTTGATAAGAACGCAAGATATCTGCGGGAACTGGAAACATTGGGTTTTGGTTTTGTAGAAATAGGAACGGTAACGCCGTTGCCCCAGGCTGGTAATGAAACGCCAAGGTTATTCCGCTTGCCAAAGGACAAGGCACTCATTAATAGAATGGGCTTTAATAATGATGGGGTAGAGATGATTGCTGCCAGGTTGGAGAAATGGAAGGAGAAACAATTGCCAATTGGCAACAGGCAATCCGGTGACGCCGACTCATCACTCAGCACTAACCACTCCCCACTCATCATTGGCGGCAATATTGGAAAAAACAAAAACACGCCAAATGAAGAAGCCTGGCGGGATTATGAAATTTGCTTCAACGCATTGCATGCTTATGTCGATTTTTTTGTGGTGAATGTAAGTTCGCCCAACACGCCGGGATTGCGTGAGCTGCAGGAGAAAGAGTCGCTGAAAAAAATTTTGACGCACCTGCAAATTCAAAATTCAAAATTTAAAATTCAAAAACCGATACTGCTAAAAATTGCCCCCGATCTTACCTGGCCGCAAGTTGATGATGTGATTGATTTGGCAATCGAAATAAATCTTGATGGATTAGTAGCTACCAACACAACCCTCAACCGCGACGAACTCGCCACTCACCAATCCCTACTCACTGCAATTGGTGCCGGTGGGTTAAGTGGTAAGCCGCTGCAACAGGCATCAACGGAAATTGTAAAATACATCCATCAAAAAACAAAAGGTGCCATTCCGGTGATTGGCAGCGGTGGTATTTTTACGGCTGCTGATGCACTGGATAAATTTTCGGCGGGTGCATCGTTAATTGAAGTTTGGACTGGCTTTATTTATGAAGGCCCGTTTATTGTACGCAATATTTGCAATCAATTGAAGCAAACAATAAACAAATGAAAATGATGAAAGAACAGAAAACGAGTTTCTTAAATGTACACTTCGCTACTCACCCACTTTCAAGTCATTATCGCCTTTAGTGCACCTCTTTTAAATTACATTAAGTAACCTATACCATATGCCTTCAGGATTTTTTGCTTTACTCGATGATATTGGTGCCCTGGTAAAAGCCAGCGCCGCCAGTTTAGATGATGTGCCTGCGCAGGTAGCCAAAACCACTGGCAAAGTTTCGGGCATTGTAATTGACGACACGGCCGTTACTCCTAAGTATGTTGTGGGCCTCGATCCCTCCAGGGAACTTTCGATTATTTTTCGGATTGCCAAAAAATCGCTGATCAACAAATTACTTATCTTAAGTCCTGCTGCTTTATTGCTCGGGTATTTTGCTCCGTGGGCAATTACTCCTATCCTAATGTTAGGCGGTGCCTATTTATGTTTTGAAGGTTACGAGAAGCTGCACTCCATGTTTAGCAAGCATCACCACGTAGATGCTGAAAGTGAGAACGTAAAAGTTATTACACCGGAAGAACTGGAAAAGGAACGTGTAGCAGGTGCCGTTCGCACCGACATAATTTTGTCGGCAGAAATTATGGCTATTACTTATAGCCAGGTGGTTGGCCAGCCTATACTCAACCAGATTGTGGTGATGCTTGCTGTAGCGGTTTTTATTACAGTTGCAGTCTACGGTTTTGTTGGCCTGATTGTGAAAGCCGATGATATTGGTGTACACTTAGCCCAGGATAAATTCCATCCTGCTACCCAAAAGCTCGGTCGTGGCATTGTAAAAGCCATGCCGCACTTCTTGCGTATTTTGGGTGTGGTAGGTACAGTAGCAATGCTTTGGGTGGGTGCCGAAATCATTGCTCATGGAATTCCGTTTACCAGCCATTTACTGCACGATTTGGAAGAGGCCCTGGCTGGCATGCCGGTGTTGGCCTGGTTTGCCAAAGCACTGGCCTGTAGTATTGGTGGAATTATTTTAGGTTTTATTATCGAAAAATTGCTTGTGCTGGTGAAAAGATTCCTGCCTAAGAAAAAGGAAGTAAATCATTAGCATTAACGGCCTTCCACTTTTGGTTTTCCAGTCACATTTTATTTGCTCCCCCCAACTGGCACAATCAAGGAGCAGCAATCAATTTTGCAACAGCTTTCTAAAACCCGAAGCGGCGTTTTGTTATTAGTTTAGCAAATAATCCTGAGCCAAATCTCCAATTTTATACCACATTTGGCTCAAGATGGGTTGCTCATCTTGAGCCAAATCTCATAAAAAAACATACATTTGGCTCAAGATTATTGGGTATGAATACACATGTGTTAATAGGTCGGGAGGCGGAAAAGGCTTTACTGGACGAGGTTTCGGAGAGTACTACCGCCGAACTAATGGCCGTATATGGCCGCCGCAGAGTAGGCAAAACATACCTGCTTCGCAACTACTTGAAGCCTTCAATAAGTTTTGAATTTTCGGGTATTCACAACGTTACTACTGAACTGCAGTTGGAGCGTTTTGCAAAAGCGGTTTCTAATCAGTTGAATAATAATATACCCATTGGTGTGCTGCCCGATTGGTTTACCGCGTTTGAATTGTTTGCCAAATTATTCAAAAAAAAATTGCGCAAAAGAACGGTGATGTTTCTGGATGAATTCCCATGGATGCAAACTGCCAAATCAAATTTTTTAGCAGCCTTCGAAAATTTTTGGAATACATGGGCCGTTACTCAAAACAACCTGATTGTAGTTATTTGTGGATCGGCGGCGGGATGGATGATACAAAATGTAGTGCGTAACAAAGGTGGCCTGCACAACCGTATTACACGCAAAATTGCATTGCAGCCTTTTACACTTGCGGAAACCGAATTGTTTTTACAAAGCAAAAAAGTAAACCTGAATCGTTATCAAATAATACAACTGTACATGGCCCTGGGTGGTATACCGCATTATTTAAATGAAGCCAAACCCGGCCTGAGTGCCGCCCAAATAATTGACAAGTCGTGTTTTTCAAGAAACGGATTTTTGTACAATGAGTTCACCGATTTATATAAGGCTTTGTTTGATGAAGCAGACCGGCATATAAAAGTGATAAGAGTTTTGGCGGCAAAGCCAATGGGGCTTACGCGTAACCAATTAATAAAGGCCGCTAAGCTACAAACAGGCGGTAGCACTACATCCCTACTCGAAGAATTGTCTGCGGCTGGTTTTATCACACCTTATATTCCTTTTGGTAAAAAAACTAAAGACACTATTTATAAACTCACAGATCAGTTCTCCCTGTTTTACCTCAAATTTATGGAGGCTAACCGTAGCGGTGCAAAAGGCACGTGGCAACGTCAAAGTGATACCGCCGCATGGAAAAGCTGGAGTGGATTTGCATTTGAAACTACCTGCCTGAAACATGTACCCGCAATGAAAATAGCAATGGGTATTAATGGCACGCATACCGAAGCAAGTATATGGCGCAGCAAAAAAAATACGGGTGGCGCACAAATAGATTTGGTAATTAACCGCCGCGACAACTGCATTAATCTTTGTGAAATAAAGTTTTATGAAAAGGCATTTAGCATTGATAAGAAATATGCCGAAGCGCTCCGTAATAAAGTGTTTGCATTTATTGAAGAAACCAAAACCCGAAAAAAAACCTTTCTCACATTTATTACCGCTATAGGCCTGACCCATAATGAGCATAGCCTTGGTTTAGCCGAGGTTCAGTTAAGTGCTAACGATTTGTTTATTCCATTTAACGCCGAATAAAATATTTGTTACTGGCAGGTAATCCTCAGCCAAATCCTCCTTTTTTTGGCACATTTGGCTCAGGATGTTTTTTTCAGTTTTTTTATTTTCGGGTGTTAACCGCACTTTTTTTCTAAATACAATTGAGCTATACAACGAACGCAAAGCATGGCACTTTGAATAGTTGATATTTAACCCAGCTGCACTTTCAGTGATTGCTCTCTATTTCTGTCAGACAACTTTTTTTTAAAAAAATAGTGCAGGCTTTCGCCTGCACTATTCATGCTGCTCCGTGGAATAATGTTAGCGCATAATTACAATCTTAAACTGTTTGTGCACCATAAAGTTTCCTTTGCCATTTGATACATACAACACATACACCCCATTAACTACATTCACCTGCCCCACCTTTAATATGCTGCCATAAGTAAGGCCGGCAAAACTTTGCCGGTGTACCAGTCTGCCATTAATGTCGTACATGGTAATGTCCAGATCTTTATACAGATCGCTGTTCAACTTAATGTTAAACCTGCCATTGTTAGGATTGGGATAAACAATAATGCCGTCGTTTGAATTGAGGAATCTTCTTCTTTCCGCGCATTCATTTACAACCACGTTTGTCGAACCCCTGTTGATGCAGCCCGCATTGGTAACGGTGTAGGTAACACTAAATGTACCTATGCCCGAAGTTGCCGGGTTGAATTTATTGTTTGTTACACCCACACCACTCCATACGCCACCTGGCAGCGATGCGATTAAGTTGAACGCCGTATCGGAGAAACAAACTGGCGCTATGGGTTGCAGTACTATGTTTTGCGACGTGTTTACTGTAAGCGTGGCGGCTAATGAGGTAACATTTAGTCCACAAGAGCTACTGGTAATTATTACATCGTAATTGCCTCCATCTGCAATAATTACATTGGTTAGGTTGTAACTGCTGGCATTTGCGCCTGCAATGTTTACCCCGCCTTTACGCCACTGATAAGTAAGCCCGGTGCCTGTGGCAGTTACGGCAAAACTTACATTAGCTCCTGTACAAACCGATTGGTTCACCGGCTGTGCTGTTATACCAGGTGCGGTGCTTACCGTTAGTGTAGCAATGGCCGATGTTGCTGCAGGTGTACATGTACCCGAGACTATTACATCGTAGTTCCCCGCGTCTGCGCCAGCCACTGTTGCAATTGTGTATGTGGCTAAAGTGGCTCCGGCAATATTATTGCCTCCCTTTCGCCACTGGTAGGTAAGGCCGCTACCAGTTGCAGCAACTGTGAACGTTGCGCTTGCGCCTGCGCAGACCGATTGGTTAACGGGCTGTGTATTAATAGCCGGCGTTGCATTAATAACAAGTGTAGCGGCGTTTGATGTAACAGAGCCACAGGAGTTGTTAACTACTACCGTATAATTTCCCGCATCGGCTGCAACGGTAGTGGCAATGGTGAATGCAGCCGAAGTAGCGCCATTAATATTCACAGCTCCCTTTCTCCATTGGAAAGTATTGCCCGTGCCACTTGAAACAACACTAAATGTTACCGAACCACCGGCGCAAATTGTTTGCGATGCGGGTTGGGTAGTAATGGATGGATTGTTAGTAGATAATGATACAGTGTTTGATGTAACGCTGCCGCATGTGCCGGTAACTATCACATCATAGTTTGCAACATCGGCAGCAGCAATACCCGTTATGGTGAATGATGCTGTGGTTGCCCCGGCAATATTTACACCTGCCTTGCGCCATTGGAAACTTAATGTAGTACCGGCTGCCGCCACTGTGAATGTAGCGTTACCACCAACGCAACTTACCTGGTTTGCCGGCTGCGTGCTAATTGCTGTTGCAGTTAGTAAACTTAACGATGCCGTGGCTGAAGTAGTAGTGCCGCAACTACTTGTAATAGCTACGCTATAATTAGCTGCATCGCTTGCGCTTACAGGGTTTATTGTAAACGATGCCGCTGTAATACCGGGCATATCAACACCATTCTTTTTCCATTGATAGGTAAGTGTACCACTGCCGCTGGCAGATACAGAGAATGATGCGCTTCCACCCAAACACGCAGTTGTATTTGCAGGTTGTGTGTTAATACTTGTTCCTGCCGTTATAGATAACGCCGCACCTGCAGACGTAACAGAACCGCAACTACCCGAAACAATTACTGTATAAGTAGCCGCATCGCCAGCAATAATTGGATTGATTGTAAAACTTGCCGATGTTGCGCCACTTATACTCACACCATTTTTCTGCCATTGATACGTAACTGCTATACCGGCCCCCAGGGCATTAAATGTAACACTGCCGCCAATACAGGACGATTGATTTGTTGGCTGTGTGGTAATTGATGTTGCTGCATTTACGGTTAGCGTTGCTGATGATGACGTAACCGTGCCACATGTTGCTGTAACGGTAACAGAATAATCTGCGGCGTCGGTAGCCGCAACTCCGTTAATTGTAAATGCCGCAGCTGTGGCTCCACTAATATCAACGTTGTTCTTTTTCCATTGATAGGCTAATCCGCCTGTGCCGGTGGCAGTAACATTGAAGGTTGCATTGCCGCCTGTACATACCGACTGTGCTGCAGGATTAACGGTAATAACCGTTGTAGCATTTAAACTAAGTGATGCGGATACGGATGTTACACTTCCGCAACTGCTTGTGATGGCAACACTATAATTGGCCACATCGCCGGCAGTTACAAGGTTGAGAGTGAAGCCTGCTGCTATAACTCCAGGCATGTCAACACCGTTCTTTTTCCATTGGTATGTAAGCGTTCCGCTGCCGCTTGCAGATACTGAAAATGATGCGCTGCCTCCCAAACAAGCCGACGTATTTGCGGGTTGTGTATTTATAGTGGTGCCCGCTGTAATGGTAAGTAAAGCACCCGAAGAAGTAACCGTACCACAAGCACCGGTAACCACAACGGTATAGGTGGCCGCATCGCCCGCAACAATACTGCTGATGGTAAAGTTGGCTAAGGTTGCACCTGCAATCGGCACTCCATTTTTTTGCCACTGATAACTAATACCGGCACCTGCGCCTAATGCATTAAACGTTACACTTCCACCCACGCAGGATGACTGATTGGAAGGCTGGGTACTAATTGATGTAGCCGCGTTTACTGTGAGTGCTGCAATTGATGATGTAATACTTCCGCAGGTGCCTGTGACTACTACTGTATAGTTAGCAACATCTGCCGCGGTTGTATTGACAATTGTATAAGCCGATGCTGTTGCACCCGCGATATCAATGCCACCCTTCTTCCATTGGTAGGTAAGTGTACCCGCACCAGTAGCCGCTACGTTAAATGTTGCATTGCTTCCTGCACACACGGATTGTGTTGCAGGTTGTGTAGTAATGTTTGTTGCCGGGTTTATCGTTAGTGTGGCAACTGTTGAAGTGGATGCGCCACAAGTGGACCCAACAACAACATCGTAATTAGCAGCATCACCTGCCGTTACACCGGTAATGGTAAAAGTTGCAGCAGTTGCCCCGGAAATATTTACGCCGCCTTTACGCCACTGATAGGTAAGTGATGAACCTGTTGCTGCAACCGTGAATGTTGCGTTGCCACCAATACAAGCAAATTGATTTGTGGGTTGTGTACTAATATTTGTTGCACCTACAGTTAATGTTGCCACTGTAGATGTGACTGTGGTGGCACAAGTGGTGCTAATTACCACATCATAATTACCTGCATCGCCTGCAAGGGCACTTGTTATAGTGTATGAAGTGCCTGTTGCGCCAACAATATTTACGCCGCCTTTCCGCCACTGATAGGTTAATCCAGTACCGGTTGCAACTACACTGAATGTGACATTTGCACCCGTACAAACCGATTGGGTGGAAGGTTGGGTAGTAATAGCAGGCGCCAGTGCTGTAACCGTTACCGTGAATGAACAGGTTACCGATGGCGAACCGCTAAGCGCATAAGTTACGGTGGTAACGCCTGCATTAAATGCCTCTCCACTGGCGGTGCCTGTACCTGTGCGGGTAGTAGCTCCGGACAGCGTATATCCGAATGCCTGTACGGGACTGACGACGGGATCAATACTATTCACAATTGCCGTACATCCGCCGACATTTGTATTAGCAGTGGTATTGGCCGGGCAGGTTATTGTTGAATTACCAATGCTAAACGTTCGATGTTCATACAGTCCCCATTTGCCATCAGTGCCTTTTACTCTTATTGACAGCACATGCGTACCTAATGCAAGACTACCCGCTGGCATTGCAAAGGTTTGTGTAATGATTGCACCTGGTGTAGTAACGGTTAAAGGCGTACCATTGCCAACACCCGGGTCGGCATCAAAATAAAACTCTGCTGCTACTATATCTGCCGAATTAATTGTTGTTGGAGAAACATAAAAGCCACGTTTTTCAAACAGGCCCCAAACACCATCTGCACCCTTTGTGCGAATGGCTAAGAAATGAAATCCGGTAGATAATGATTGTGGAAGTACAGCTGTAAAATTTACCGTGGCACCACTTGCCCCAACCGAAACAGCAGTGGCGTTGCCAACTCCCGGATCGTTATCAAAGAAATATTCTGCACCAACAATATTTGCTGCATCACTTGTGGCCGATGAAATATAGAATCCACGTTTTTCAAACAAACCCCACTGCCCGGTTGCATCTTTTGTTCGTATGGCTAAAAAGTGAAACCCTGCAGATAATGATGTAGGAATAGCCGCAGAAAAATTTACAACAGCACCGGTAGTTCCAACAGAAACCGCAGTACCGTTTCCAATACCTGGATCACTGTCAAAAAAATATTCAGCCGCAATGATATTAGCTGCATCGGCTGTTGATGATGAAATGTAGAACCCACGTTTTTCATAATGACCCCATATACCTGATGCATCTTTTACCCTGATGGATAAAAAGTGAAAACCTGCCACCAGCGAAGTGGGTATCACTGCCGTAAAGTTTACAATGCCACCGGTAACGCCAACTGATATGGCGGTGCCATTACCAACACCAGGGTCGGCATCAAAAAAATATTCAGCCCCTGCTATATCGGCTGCGTTTGTTGTAGAGCTTGAAATATAAAAACCTCTTTTTTCAAACAGGCTCCATACGTTATTTGCATCTTTAACTCTTATACAGGCAAAATGAAAACCTGCACTTAAAGAAGCAGTTGAAATGGCCGCAGAAAAATTTACTGTCGCTCCCTGGCTGGCAATGGTAATTGCAGTACCGTTTCCGGTTCCGGGGTCGGTATCAAAAAAATATTCGGCGGCCGTTATGTCTTGCGATTTAGCCACTGCCATGAAACCAATCATGAGCAATAGCAGGTATAGCCTTTTCATACCATAAAATTTTAATTGTGAAAAATGGTAATTGCGAAAAGGCCTTAATTACTCTTTCTTGCTTCAACGGCTACGTTGATTGTTCCCCCAACAGGAATGGTAGGGTTAATAATATTCATGCTAAAAAGAAAGGGAAGTCGGCTGGTTCGGCTGTTCACCCAATTTAAACTTCCCACTGCATCGTACAGCAAACCCATGTCTTTGCCATCGCTGCCACTGTTGTTGGCGGGGCCGGATGCAATGGTATAATCGCCTAAGGCGTTATTAGTACCTGCATTTACCGCCGACTGATCAGCCATTAGCGGATCGGTATTCACCACATTGCCACCCGCATCTGTATTGCTGTTAACCGCCCATGGATTGTTTGTGCCTGCATTAAAAGTAATGTTGTTGTTAAAAGTGCTTGACGAGTTTGCATTTGCTGCATTTCGTTTTACAAAAACGTTGTTGGTGATGGTGAGAAAACGGCAGTTGGAAGAAAAAACATCACGAGTGCCGCTGGCAGGGCCAAAAAATAAATTGTGGTTAATGAGTACATTGATACTATTGGTAAAACCATTGAAGTTTCCGCCAACACAACAACCGCTTTCAAAAAAATAGTTATTCTGAAAAAGAAAATTTTGGTAGGTGGCACCTGTGCTGGCATGAACAAATGCATTATCAAAAACATTACCCTCAAACAAATAACCAATGTAAGTACCTGCTTCTAATAATTGCACGGAAATGCTCTGTGTAATATAGTTGCGAATAAAACGTAGGTTGTTTGGGTGGTTGCTATTGATAGCGACTGTGCTTGTAATTACCAACCCCTGAATTTCTGTATTGCTGCAGAGCGTACCATTAAAAGTAAAACCAGGAACGTTAGCTGTAAACGGTAGGTTTTTATTTGGGCTCCAGCCAGGGCCAATAATCACCAACTGTTTATCGGTGATGGTAAAACTTGAGTATGCATTTGGGCTGCCGTGAATGTAAATAGTATCGCCACTGGCTGCGGCATTAACCGCGGCTTGAATGGTGTTGAACTGTGCGAGTGTTGCAGGTAAGTTACTTACGGTGCGTATGGTTGCAAAAAGGTGAAGCCCTGTAATTGTAAAGGCAAGGGAGAGTATAAGCTGTTTCATTTTTGGTAGTTTAGTTTGTAAAACTGCCGAATGAAACGGTTACGAACAATCGCTAATTATAGGTAAGAGAAATTGGGAGTGAGATATAAACAACGAGGTTGTGATAGAAGTGTTTTGTAAAACAAACCTACTGATGCATATTTTTATAATAGTAGGCAATGGCCTGGCCCATTGATGCAACATGCAGCTTCTCGTAAATGTTTTTTGCGTGTGTATTTATGGTATGAAAACTCAAGCCTAGTTTATCGGCCACCATTTTGTAGCTCAAACCTTCCGCCATTAGTACCAGCACCTCCGTTTCCCGTTCGCTCAATGGATTATCCATTTTTTTTGGGTGAAAAAAATCCAATACTTTTTGAGCGATACCAGGGTTCATTACGGCACCACCCTCGTTAACCTCGTTGATGGCCTGTAGTATTCTTTGCGGCGGATCTTTCTTCAAAATATAGCCACTGGCCCCATTGCGAATGCAGTTGAACACTTTATCATCATCTTCAAATACGGTTTGCATTAATACTTTGATGTACGGGAAAGTTTTTTTTATCTGCAGAAGTCCTTCTATTCCGTCAACATTAGGCATGTTGATATCCATTAGCACTACATCGGGCCTGCAGGCCTGCATATCGGCAATCACCCTGCTGCAATCCGGCGCATCACCAACAAATTCCATCTCAGGCATTAATTCAATTAATGACTTCAGGCTATCGCGGCGCGACTGATTATCGTCGTAAATAAAAACCTTCAAAGACATTTGGTAAAAGTACGCTCAAGGTTCACTACAACTCTTCACTAATATTAGGTAGAGGAAAAAGTGCCGACACAGTGGTTCCTTTTCCTGGCGTGGCAGTTATGTCAAACATGCCACCCAAATCCAATGTTCGGGTGCGCATATTAGAAAGCCCGTTTCCTTTTTTTTCCTGATCTGAAATACTAAATCCGCATCCATTATCGGTTACCTGTACGCACAAATGACCTGCTAATTTTTTTATACTAATCGCCACAAAATTTGCCTTACCGTATTTCACCGTGTTGTTGAGCGCCTCCTTTATAATTAGTAAAACACTCCTGCGGGCCTGCATGCTCCTTATACATTCCTCGGCACCTGCCTCAATAAATACTTTGTACTCAATGCTGGCGGCACCCAATAAATCGGCGCTGAAGTTTTTTATGCGTTTATCAAGGCTTTGCTCCTGCACGGTTTTCATTGACCAAACTATATCGCCAATATGATCCATTACCACCGCCGCTTCGTTTGCAATTCGCTCCAGCATTTCTTTTGCTTTTATTGGTTGTGTATCCATCAATTTTTTTGCCACTGCGCTGTACACCTGCAGGCTGCTGAGCGATGAGCCAACATCATCGTGTAAATCCTGGCTTATTTTATTTTGTAACCGCACCAATTGAAACTTTTGTTTTGTTTTATACCGGTAAAAAATAAAACCTGCTATCATTACTAAAACCAATGCAATTAGTATAAATATTCTTGCGTTGGCCTTGTTGTTATAGTTTTTAGCTTCTTTAATTTCCAGGCTTAAGAGGCGTGTTTCGTTTTGTAAACCTGTTTGCAAAATTGCATTCACCTGTTTGTTATTGTTATTGATCTGGCGAGCCTGGAGTTGAACTTTTTGCTGCAAGGCTTTTGCGAGTAGACTTTCATCGCCGTAAAGTTTATACAGGCCAATGGCATCATCTAAAAACTGCCCCATAAAAAGGCTGTTGATAAATGGGTTTCGTTCTATGTGTTTAAACCCTTTATCAAGCCAATCTTTTGCAGTTGTTTTTTGATAGAGTAAATGATATGCGGTTGCCAAACCAGCGTAGTCAATTAACTCCACATCAACCTCGTTAAACAATTTGGCGATTTCAAACGATGAGGTAAAATATAACAGGGCCGAATCGGGTTGATTTGTTTTTACAAACGAGATGCCCAGGTTATTACGGGCAACCGCCATTCCCCTTCCCCAGTTGATTAATGTGGCCTTTTGCAGAGAGATGTGGGCATTGTAAATGGCGCTGTCGTACGCATTTATTTTTTGGTAGGCTTCGGCCATATTGCCATATAGATGATGCGGCTTTGTAAGGCTGAGGTAACCATTTGGAAAAGGTGGTTGCTTTGAAAATAAAATTCCTTTTTTAAAAAACCGGATGGCTTGCCGGCAACTATCAAGGTTAACATAAAACAGGCCTATAAAATTGTAGCTGTCGGCTAATAGCAGGCTGTCGTTTAATGCCTGTGCGATAGATAGTGACCTTTGTGCTTCCTGCAGGCCAAGCCTTTGCAGCCCGTTGTAATAATATACTTCGGCCTGCCTTGATGATAGAAAGTAGTTGGCAAGCGAAGGCTTTTTAAGAGGTAGCCGCAGCATGATATTGTTAAGCCATTGTTGCGCCGAGTCGTATTGGTCCAGTTCCATAAAATTATCGGCAATGGAAAAACTGTTGTTGATATACTCTTCTTCGGTATGCTGAGTGAGCATTTTTTTTTGAAGACTGTCAATAATTGCGCGGGCATAATCCTGGCCTAACGCCTTTACCTGAAATAATAAAACACCGCACAGCACTGCAAAGGATACTGCTGCGAATTTTTTTTTAAATGACATGGCGGTTAGTAACTGGTTATAAATAAAAATTAGTTGCCTTGGGAAACCATTTTTCCCTGGGTTAATTCACCCTGAACCTTTCCATTTCTCTCTGTTGTAATTCAGCTTCTTTTTTTAATAACTCCTTGAGCGATTCTTCTTTTTCATCGTGCTCGGTTTTAATTTGAAACCCAATTGCTGCAGAGAAGAAAATGACATCCAGAAAAAAGCCAAACATCAACCACGAGATAGCGCCTAATACAAAGTGGTCTGGAGCAAAAACATTAAGCACCGAAGAAATGAGTCCACAAAGAATAATGCTGATCATGCCAGCTGCCAGGTATCTAAAAAATACTGACCTTCTTCTGCCTACAATAACCAGCAACATAAAAAAACCTATGCAAAGCAAATAAACGCGAACAGAAATTTTTGCAATGAGGTAAAGTGTTTCGCTTTCAGAAAAATTTACAAGATAGCTGTTTACCGTAAGGTAGGTTAGTACTACTACTGGTGTATTAACGGCAAAATAAAACGCAAATTTGTCGGTATGCTTTTGCAGTGCAAAAACGGTTGCGCCAAAACGTATGTAGAAAATAAAAGCGATCATTTGCAGCACTTCATCAAGGTTGATGAAGGAGAGAACGGAGCCCGAATCGAAAAAATAAACAGAACGGAAACCACAATACAAAAATGTCGTCCATAAATAAGCGCTGTATGCCTGCAACATTTTTGTACGGCGGTGCAGGTATAAAATGGTGTGGTAGATGGCAGCCAGCAACACTGCACCAGTAACCATAAGTACAATAAAATAGTTGAGGTTTACGCCATTAAGCATTTGGTAATTTACAGAATGCAGCTAATACCTGCAATGTTCCTATACCTGCATGAGCAAAGTGGCGGCAACAACACCCGCCGTTTCCGTTCTCAATCTCGTATTTCCTAATGCCACCGGCTGAAAACTATTTGCTACCGCTTCTTTGATTTCTTTTGAAGTAAAATCTCCTTCCGGACCAATGAGGATGATAGCCCGCATCTTGGAGATGGCCCATGATTGCTGATGGATGATGGTTGATAGCTGCTGTTTCGCATCGGGCAGGCAGTGAGCAATAAATTTTTGTGAATGATTGGAGTGTGTAATCGCTGTTTCAAAATCTGTTGGCTCATGCAAAACCGGCAACCAGGCTTGTTGCGATTGTAACATGGCACTGATTAGGATGTGTTGCATTCGCTCATAGCGAAACTTTTCTTTTTCTGTTCTTTCGCAGAGCAATGGAATGATTTCGGTGACGCCGATTTCCGTGGCTTTTTCTAAAAACCATTCAATCCTGGAAGCGTTTTTTATAAGTGCGATTGCGATGGTCACTTTCTTTGCTGGTTCTTCCTTTTCTTCAACAGAGACAATTTCAACCACACATTTTTTACGGTTATCATCCAAAATGGTAGCTTTTGCTTTTTTGCCTTTGCCGTTGGTTAGTTGTACTTCCTGGCCCTTAATCATCCTCAAAACAGAAATGACATGTTTGGATGTACCCTCATCCAAAACAATTTTTTTTTCCTTTAAGTTTTCCAAATAAAAAAAAGGTAGGTCCATAAATCAAAACTAAGCTGCTAAGTCACACTATTTGCCTGCAATTTTTAAATAAAAAAAGGAGCAAAAGATTTTTTATTCTTTCACTCCTTTATCCCTGTTGGGTCAGAAAATAGTTAGTGCAACCCTCTTTATCTCCTTGCAAAAAATAATTGTACTGAAAAGTATTTCCTCTTAGTTCTAGAACGGATCATCCTCATCCGTGCGGTCATTCATCTTACTTCCGGTTTGAATAAACATTCTGGCGCCGCCGTTGCCGTCATTACCCGCAACTGGTTTAAAGTTGGACGGAAGGCCCGTTGGATAATCGCCACCGCCACTGTCCTCAACAAATTTTTGAATGTGCAGCAAGGCCCGTAGTTTAATTGTTTCCAACGAACCGTTTCGGTGTTTGGCAATTCTAATAATCGTTTCGCCGCGGTTATTTTCACCCATTTCATTTTGGTTGATGTCGTAGTACTCGGGGCGGTACATAAACATAACCATATCCGCATCCTGCTCAATGGCACCCGATTCACGCAGGTCACTCAACTGCGGCATCTTATTTCCCTCTTTACGTTTTTCTACTTCGCGGCTCAATTGCGACAACGCAATGATGGGCACTTTTAATTCTTTCGCCAATCCTTTTAACGATCGGGAAATAGTTGAAATTTCCTGTTCGCGGTTTGAGTTTCTTTCACCGGTGCCGCTCATTAACTGCAAGTAGTCTATAATGATGAGGCCGATGTTTGAAATGTTTTTTAGTCGGCGGCACTTGGCCCGCAATTCAAAAATGTTTAGGGCTGCGGTATCGTCAATAAAAATTGGCGCCTGTGCCAAACGCTGAATGCCTTTTGCATACAACTGTTTCATTTCGTGTTCTTCCATCTTGCCGCGTGAAATTTTTTCTAACCAAATTTCGCTTTCGGCTGCAAGGATACGCTGCACCAACTGGCCGGCACTCATCTCTAATGAAAACACGGCAACTGGTGTGGGCTTTGTTGGGTGCAGTGCGGCACTCCGGGCAAGGTTTAATGCAAATGCAGTTTTACCAACCGAAGGCCGGGCAGCAAGGATAATCAGGTCAGTGCTTTGCCAACCATACGTGATTCTGTCTAACGAGGGGAAGCCACTGGGCACACCGGTAATGTCTTCGTTTTTGTGGCGTAAATCTTCAATGCGTTGAATAGTTTTTACCAACACCGAATCTATTGACTCGTAGTTGTTGCGCAGGTGTGTTGATGTTACTTCGTAAATTTTGCTTTCGGCCTGGTCGAGTAATTCAAAAACATCGGTGCTGTCTTCGTAAGCATCACCAATTATTTCGCCGCTAATGCGTATCAGCTCACGTTGAATAAACTTTTGCAGTACAATTCTTGAATGCGCTTCAATATTGGCCGACGATACTACCGCATTGGTGAGTTTGGTTACATAGTATGGCCCACCCACGATATCTAATTCTTCGCGGGTACGCAATTCTTCAACCACGGTTAAAATATCAATTGGCTGGCTTTTATTTGCCAGCCCTTGCATGGCGCGGTATATACGCTGGTGCGCATCTACATAAAAGCACTCTGGTTTTAAAATTTCAACCACCGCATCAAAGGCAGCCTTTTCCAGCATAACGGCACCCAGCACAGCTTCTTCAAGGTCCCTTGCCTGGGGCGGCACTTTGCCGTAAATCATTGTGCTTAGGTCGAGCGGGGTTTTTCTTCGGGTTTTTTTATCTCTATTTAGATTAGTAAGATCCATACATCAAAAGTGAAAAGTTAAGCATTGATTTTTTCGATCAATGACCTATCAGGAATGTTCAGTTAGTTTTGGCTGTGTTATTTTATTATGAAGGAATTGTTTCCTAATTGTTGTTCCTACAAGTCAGGTGGCGAATATAAAGGCGGGCATAACTACCAAAATCATTTATTCGCTAAAAATATTAATCAACAGATAATACCCTCCAAACCAACATTTTTTTTGGGTTATACACAGGAATATCTAACCCTTTCCACCAAAAACTATATTTCCTCGCAAGTGTTCGCCGGTTTTCCACATGTGCTGTCAGCAAAAATAAGGGCCCATTTTTTTGGTGGGTTGGTAAAAACTACAGGATGGGGTTTGCGGGGTTTTTCATGAAAATCTGGTAAATCAACCAAGTAAATACCCGAAGCGCCGCCGCCTTGTATTGAATAAAAAAATTAGGTAAAACTATTAATCTGTCCTTTTTTATGGGAATTAGTCAGCTCACAAAAAATCAGCACAATGCGGGCGGTTTTAAAGTTTTACTTATTCAAAACGACCCCGAAGCCAGATACCACAGGTTCTTATCTTTACCGCCATACAATAAAATTTAAATGACCATTTCGTATAATTGGCTTAGTGCATACCTGCCCGTTAAAATTGAACCGGAACAACTTTCAAAAATGCTTACGTCGGTTGGGCTCGAGGTGGAGGCAATGGAAAATTTTGAGGAAATAAAAGGGGGGTTAAAGGGGTTGGTAATTGGCGAAGTGCTGCACACCGAACCCCATCCCAATGCTGATAAATTAACCCTTACAAAGGTTACCACTGGCAGCGGCCCCTACTTACAAATTATATGTGGCGCTCCAAATGTAGCCGCGGGGCAAAAAGTAGTGGTAGCGTCAGTGGGCACAACTATTTTTCCAACAACAGGTCAGCCCATTACCATGAAGGTTGTAAAAATACGAGGGGTTGAAAGCCATGGAATGATTTGTGCCGAGGATGAAATTGGTTTGGGCAGCAGCCATGCCGGCATTTTGGTATTGCCAAACGACGCCCCAGTTGGTACAACCGCCGAAGAGTATTTTAAGTCGTACAATGATGTTGTTTACCAAATTGGACTAACACCGAACAGGATGGATGCAATGAGCCATTGGGGTGTGGCCCGCGATGTATGTGCTTACCTCTCTCATCACTACTCAAAAGAATACGCCCCCATTTTACCAGCAACAAATTTTCAATACGACAACACGTCTCTTTCAATTGCTATAGAAGTTGCCAACGCCGAGGCCTGCCCCCGCTATAGTGGCGTTTGTATTGCCGGTGTGCAGATAAAGGAATCGCCAAAATGGTTAAAAGAAAAATTGAAAGCCATCGGCCTGCGCCCGATCAATAATATAGTCGACATCACAAATTTTATACAGCACGAAACAGGCCAGCCACTGCATGCATTTGATTACGATGCCATCGACCAAAAGAAAATTGTTGTAAAAACTTTACCGGAAGGCACTGAGTTTATAACCCTTGATGGAAAAACAAGAGTCCTTAGCGATAACGACTTAATGATTTGCGATGCCGAAAAACCGATGTGTATTGCCGGGGTATTTGGCGGGCTCGGCAGTGGCGTAACCAATGAAACAAAAAATATTTTTTTGGAAAGCGCTTTTTTTAATCCGGGTTTCATTCGGAAAACTTCGTTTAGGCATGGCCTGCGTACCGATGCCGCCACGCGGTTTGAAAAAGGAATTGACATCTCTGGCACTGTACTGGTTTTACAAAGAGCGGCAATGCTCATTAAAGAAATTGCAGAAGGAAAAATTGCTTCTGAAATCATTGATGTATATGCCGCCCCGCAAAATAAAAAGCAGGTAACGCTTCAACTGAATTATTTAAAAAAATTAAGTGGAAAAAGTTATGAACCTGCAGCGGTAAAAAAAATATTGCAGAGCCTGGGTTTCGGTTTGGTTAGCGAAAGTGATGAAGCACTGGTTTTTGATGTGCCCTACCATAAGCCTGACGTATCGTTACCTGCCGACCTTGTTGAAGAAATTTTACGTATTGATGGCCTGGACAATATTGTTATTCCTACAAACATCAACATTGCTCCATCGGTGGAAGAACATTACACAGCCGAACAACTAAAAGAAAAAATCAGCAACGTTTTATGCGGTCTTGGCTTTTCCGAAATACTAACCAACTCTATAACCAACAGTGTTCATTTTTCGGAGGAGTACGCAACAACGATGGTTAGGTTGCTAAATAACTTAAGCAGCGAGTTAAATGTACTGCGACCAACCATGTTGCCAACAGCACTCGAGGTAATTGCACATAACATCAACCGGAAAAATAACAACCTCCGTTTGTTTGAATTTGGTAAAACTTACCGTACAAGCGATGTAGGTAGTTACAAGGAGGAAACACATTTATGTTTGTATGCCACGGGCCAGTTAACCGAGGCTAACTGGAAAAGCAAATCTGTGCACTCCGATTTTTATTATCTCAAAGGAATTGCAGCGTCGCTACTTTCTAACTTAGGTGTAAACGCAAACTGGATACAAAACGAAGGCGAATTAAAACTAACGGCTTCCTACAAGAATCAACAACTGGTGCAGCTAAGCCAGGCGTCTCCGGCAACCGCAGCAACCTTCGAAATAAGGCAGCCTGTTTTTTCTGCCGATTTTAATTGGGATGTAATAATCAATTGCCTAAGTGCAAAAATTCAATTTGCCGAAATTTCCAAATTCCCATTGGTCGATAGAGACCTGGCAATGGTAATTCCTAAAAACATGCCCTACCGGCAAGTACAGGAGCAGGTACAAAAAATAAAATTGAAGCAACTAAAACAGGTCAGATTGTTTGATGTATTTGAAAGCGAAAAGTTGGGTGCCGGTAAAAAATCCTTTGCGGTTAATTTTACTTTTGGCGATGATGAAAAAACACTCACCGATAAGGAAATTGACGGGTGGATGAATAAGATAATGAACACACTTGAAAAAGAACTCAACGCCGAAATAAGAAAGTAATCCTGCAATGACGATTGACGAACAGTTCAATATTATCAGCAATAAACTACAGCAAATGTTGAAGCGGTACCAACGTTTGCAAAAAGAAAACGCCGAACTAAAAACGGCTTTGCAAAACGCAGGTACAATTGAACAACAATCGCAGCAAAAAATAGAGGAGCTACGGCAGCAATCGGCCATTTTAAAAATGGCTGCCGGTTCGCTAAGCGAAAAAGACAAAAAGGATTTCGAACGAAAAATCAATCAGTATGTAAAGGAGATTGATAGGTGTATAGCATATTTAAGTCAATAGCTGCTAGTGGATAGCCTGGAGCTGTGAGACTTATCGTTTTGTGATAGTAAGAGAAGGTGAAAGCAGTTTCCGATTTCTGAGTTCATAAATGCATCTCTACAATAAAAGAATAAAAATGCCACTGCTACTCACTGCAACGAGAATTTAGCCTCCGTTCGCAACGCGTAGCTCCAGGCTCAAACCTTCTAATTATGGATAACCTTATACCACTAAACCTTTTAATTGGCGACCGTAATTACCGGGTACGCATACAGCCCACCGATGAAGAGGTGGTGCGCAAAACCGTAAAAACAATCAACGATAAACTACTTGAGTTTAAAACAATGTTTGCCGGGAAAGACATGCAGGATTACATTGCCATGGTGCTTGTATGGTTTGCCACAGATCAAAACGCCGTCATTTCCAACCAGGTTAATTTAGACAATGTTAGTAGCAGGTTGCAAACACTGGAAAAAATAATTGATGGGTCTTTGGAAGAATGACGATATAGCCACATGTTTTTTAAAAAGGCCTGGCCCTTTCTCAAAATCTCCTTGTCTGTAGTACACCCTCCCACTACTAAAACCACACGCACTTGCGTCTCTATCATCCACATTTACAATACATCTCTGTTGTATCTTCGCCCGCTTGCCATACTTTAGCGGCGAGGTGCGTTTAAGTAACCTTATCATCTACCCAAATTTTAAAAAACAAAAAATGGAACCCAACATAATTACCTTAGTTATAGCCGCTGTCGCACTAATTGTGGGCATCGTTGCGGGCAAAATTATTTTTGCGAAAGACACTTCTAAGAAAATTTTGGAAGCCGAAACCCAGGCACAAAACATTTTGAAGGAAGCAGCATTAAGAGCCGAAACCACGAAAAAAGAAAAAGAACTTGAGGCCAAAGAAAGATTTGTACAATTAAAATCTGATCACGACCGCGAAATATTGGAACGCAACCGCAAGGCCAACGAAATTGAAAACAGGGCCAAACAAAAAGAACAGGCCATCAGCCTCAAGACCGAACAGCTTGAGCGGCAGATAAAAGAAAACGATGTAATTAAACAAAACCTTTCACGCCAGATTGAGGTGGTAAACGCCAAACAATCAGAGTTGGAAAAACACCAGGAAGAACATACGCGGCGCCTGGAAAAAATATCAAACCTTACCGCTGAGGAAGCCAGGAACCAATTGATAGAAAGCCTTAAACAAGAAGCTCATTCAAGAGCCATTGGCATGCAGCAGGAAATAATTGACGACGCTAAACAAAAGGCAGGTAAAGAAGCCCGCAAAATAATTATTCAAACCATTCAACGCACCGCATCGGAGCAGGCAATTGAAAATGCCATCACCGTTTTTAATTTAGAAACCGATGAAATAAAAGGACAAATAATTGGCCGCGAAGGCCGCAACATCCGAGCCATAGAAGCAGCAACCGGTGTTGATTTAATTGTGGATGATACACCCGAGGCAATCATCCTTTCCTGCTTCGATCCATTGCGCCGCGAAATAGCCCGCCTGAGTTTGCAACGCCTTGTTTCCGATGGCCGCATTCACCCCGCCCGTATTGAAGAAGTGGTTGATAAAACCCGCCGGCAGCTTGAAGACCAGATAATGGAAATTGGCGAAAGGACCGTAATTGAATTAGGTGTACATGGTTTGCATAAAGAGTTGGTTCGGTTGGTAGGCAAAATGCGTTTCCGTTCTTCGTACGGACAAAATTTGCTGATGCACAGCCGCGAAGTTGCCAACCTCTGTGGTGTAATGGCTGCGGAGTTAGGGTTAAATCCCAAACTGGCAAAACGTGCCGGCCTGTTGCACGATATTGGAAAAGTACCCGATGAAGAAACGGAATTAAGTCATGCTCTTTTAGGAGCCAAACTTGCCGAAAAATATGGCGAGCAGCCCGCCATTTGTAATGCCATTGGTGCTCACCACGATGAGTTAGAAATGCTCTACGTTATCTCGCCCATTGTACAGGCCTGCGACTCAATAAGTGGTGCCCGCCCCGGCGCAAGGCGGGAAATTATGCAGCAATATTTGCAGCGAATTAAAGAATTGGAGAATCTTGCACAGGGATACCCCGGTGTTGAAAAAGCCTATGCCATACAAGCCGGCCGCGAACTGCGGGTGATTGTTGAAGCTGATAAAGTATCCGACGGCGACAGCGATAGATTGTCTTTTGAAATCGCACAGAAAATTCAGACCGAAATGACCTACCCGGGACAAATAAAAATAACGGTGATAAGAGAGAAGCGTGCAGTGAATGTAGCGAGGTAAAAAGCTTTGAGCTTTTAGCTTGGAGCTGCGAGCCAACGGGTTTTAAAAAATTGAAGTCCTGAGAAGGACTTTTTTATGAGCCAGGGATTCGTATTTCTATTTAGCTGCGGTGGCTCCCGAAGTTTCGGGAGCACTCTTATACTGGATAACTTTGTTGAGCACATTCGGGTACTGATTTTTTCTATAGTCAACTCAACCAAAACAAATGCTAAATCAGCCCGGCAATGCAATGGGTTTGCAACACAGCGCTGTTTTTAATTTGGTTTGTAAACCTTGCCCCATTACTTTTGCCTCCCGAAATTTTCGGAATTAAAATTATTTTTATGGACGCTGCAGTTGCCTTTGTACATGAGCAATTATCTGCCAAAAAAGAATACCCCTCGTTTAAAGCTGGTGATAATGTTACCGTGAACTATAAAATTATTGAAGGCGCAAAAGAAAGAATACAGTCGTTCCGCGGCGATGTGCTGAAAAAGCAAGGTCAGGGTGCTACAGCCTCTTTCACCGTTCGAAAAATTTCGGATGGTGTGGGTGTTGAACGTCTTTTCCCGTTTTATTCTCCCAACATCGAGTCAATAGTATTAAACAAATCGGGCCGTGTGCGCCGCGCCAAGTTGTACTACCAGCGTGAAAGAAGTGGTAAAAGCGCAAGAATCCAGGAAAAGAAAAGAGCTGTGGAAACCGCTTGATCTTTTTAATCGTATTTATAAGCGTTCTGGCAAAAACAGAACGCTTTTTTTTGGCCAAAACCTAAAGAGTGTTGGCAACGTTTTTTCAATACCTTTGATTTCTCTTTCACAATTAATATCACCAGTTATGGGCCCTTTAGGTTTTAATGAAATTTTGATCATCCTCGTTATTGTGTTGTTGTTATTTGGTGGCCGTAAAATTCCTGAGCTTATGCGTGGTTTGGGTAAAGGCATTCGCGAGTTTAACGATGCCAAAAGCAACGTGCGTAAGGAAATTGAGGAAGGTGTAAATGAAAAAGATCGTCAAACATCTACCAGCGCAAATACTACACCGCAAGTTTAAGCTTCACCCTCAACCTTTCTCAAATAAATTTAAAGGTTTTTGGTGTTTGCATTTTCCTCCATTCAACAATATCACAGCCTGCTGCAAGTTGGTAACACCACTTGTGTGCAGGCTGTTCAGCATTACATTGCCGCTATCCGCCAAAATGAGCAGCTCAATGCTTTTATTGAGGTGTTCGAGCAGGAAGCTTTGGAGCGGGCCGCCCTTCTCGACGAGCAACCCTCCAAAGGCAAATTGCATGGCGTTGTGTTGGGCATAAAAGATAACATCTGCTATAAACATCATCAGTCCACTGCCTCCTCAAAAATTTTAAACAACTTCACTTCTGTTTATTCAGCCACGGTTGTTGAAAGAGCAATAGCCGAAGGGGCAATCATCATTGGCCGTCAAAACTGCGACGAGTTTGGTATGGGTTCCACCAACGAAAATTCGGCATACGGTTCTGTACTCAATCCAAATGATAATACCAGAGTTGCCGGTGGCTCATCGGGTGGGAGTGCGGCTGCTGTAAAAGCCGGTTTATGTATGGCCTCATTGGGCAGCGATACGGGGGGCTCGGTGCGGTTGCCGGCCGATTTTTGTGGTGTAGTGGGCTTTAAACCAGCTTATGGAAATGTATCAAGATATGGTTTAATTGCCTATGCTTCTTCCTTTGATGTAATTGGGGTTTTGGCAAATTCGGTTGCAGATGCTTCTACTATTTATGGGGTGATTGGCGGCCGTGATGAATTTGACAGCACTTCCTCAACAACCAACACTTCTGCAACACCCGAAGCTGCCGACAAAAAATATAAAATTGCTTATTTCCCCGATTGGATTAATCATCCAGGCATTGATCCCGAAATTTCACAAGTAATCACTCATCGGTTGCAGTTATTAAAAGAAGAAGGTCATAAGGTAGAGGCCGTTTCTTTTTCGTTAACCGATTACATTGTTCCGGCCTATTACATCTTAACCACGGCCGAAGCCTCTTCTAACTTAGCCCGGTACGACGGCGTTCGATATGGTGTGAAAACGGAAACCGAACACAACGACCTCGCCGGTTTTTACAGGCAAAACCGTTCAGATGGTTTTGGCCCGGAAGTCAAACGCCGAATTATGCTGGGCAGTTATGTTTTAAGCGCTGGTTATTACGATGCCTACTTTACCAAAGCCCAGCAGGTACGGCGGTTATTGGTGGACCAAACAAAAAAAATTTTTCAGGACTTTGATTTCATTCTCGCCCCCAACGCCCCCTCAATTGCCTATCCGCTGCAACAACAAAATGCCGATCCACTCGCCATGTACATGGGCGATATCTTCACTGTTTTTGCTAACCTAACCGGCGTGCCCGCCATATCCTTACCGGTTTTTAAACATTCCTCTAACCTTCCTTTTGGATTGCAGGTACTCTGCGCCGAACATAATGAGGTATCTTTGCAACGCTTTTCGCATCAATTGATGCACCAATAAAGGAGCGGATGAAACGGTGCGATTTGGGTCATATTTAAAACGAAGTGATGAACAAACTTTTGTTGTTGGCAACCTTTTTAATTTGCTTAACCATTCAGAGCAAGGGTGCCACATTTCCCGATACTGATCAAATTTTACTAGAAGAATCAAGTAATAATAATGATTCAACCGGCAAACAAATTGTTCTTTCCAATCCTAAGGAAGGATTTAAAAATTTGTTTGAAGCTGAAACTTCCGACGGTATCAATATTGGCAAACTCAATCCCCGCGCCATTTCTTTTGTTGAAGATTATATGGTTGGTAATGCAGCAAGGCTTACAAAAATGAAAAGCTGGGGCAGGCCTTATTTCGATTTGATTAATGATGTGCTTACCAAACACGGGCTTCCCGTAGAGTTAAAATATCTTTCAGTTATTGAGTCCGATTTAAAAGCTTCGGCCGTGTCATGGGCAGGTGCTGTAGGCCCTTGGCAATTTATGCCGGGTACTGCAAGAGATTTGGGCCTAACCGTAAACCATAAAAAAGATGAACGCCGCGATTATTTTAAAAGCACTCACGCCGCCGCCGAATACCTAACCGACCTCTATGCTCTGTATGGCGACTGGCTACTAGTGATTGCCGCATATAACGGTGGGCCTGGTAACGTTAACTCCGCCATCAGAAAAAGCAGGAGCAGAAATTTTTGGGATTTGCAGAACTACCTCCCGGCCGAATCTCGCAACCATGTAAAAAAATTTATTGCCACGCACTATATAATGGAGGGTAGCGGGGGCATGACGACGCTCACAAAAACCGAGACGGAAAACCTGGCTTTGCCGGGTGTGGTGGCTGTTGATTCATCGTTTTCGGTGTTAAACATCAGTGGCAAATATTTAGCTATTGCCATTGCCGGTGCATTGCAAATGAACATTACCGATTTCAACCGGCTTAATCCAAACTTCGATAAGGTGTTAGCGGCCAAAGGAACTTACGACCTTCGATTGTCGAATGAAAAAATGATTCTTTTTGGCTTGAATAAATCGGCCATACTCCAGGAGTCGGTGCAATCAATGTTGCGCGGTACAAACTTTTGAGGCGGGGGAAATAAATAAATTTAGAGCAGGCAATCATCGCCTGCTTTTTTTACGCCGAAATGTTACCTCTTCATCGCGGCAAAGCTTTTGCAATAGTCAAGCAAAAGATGATCGTCATGAAACAGTATTCTTATTTATGGCTTGCAGCCCTGGCACTAGTTACAACTCTATCATCCTGCGATGTTATTGGCGGTATTTTTAAAGCAGGGTTTTGGACAGCCATTATCATTGTTGTACTTGTAATTGCGCTTATCCTTTGGTTAGTGCGCAGGGGCAGAAAGTGATTTTGCTTTGTTGAGGTGTTGCTGCGAACCAACAGTTGTTGTTTGGTAGCACCAACTTTGCTAAATGCCTAACTTTCCACTGTGCTTCACCGTTCTACAATACAATTACTGCGTTTTCATTTTTCTCTATTTTTGTTGCCTGTGTTTTTATTTGCCATAAGCCACGTGGAGCAAGTAAATGTCAGCCGTGCTATTGCTGTATTTTTCATTTTGCATCTGCTTGTTTATCCTTCAAGCAACGGCTACAATTCTTACATGGACCGCGACGAATCCCCCATCGGCGGATTAAAAAATCCTTTGCAGCCAACTAAGCAATTGTTTTATGTCTCAGTTGTTATGGATGTCATTGCAGTCTTGTTATCGCTAGTTATTTCACTGCATTTTGCGCTGGGTATATTGCTCTACATTATGGCCTCAAGAGCCTACAGCTACAGGGGCATTAGGTTAAAGCAATATCCCTTCATTGGTTTCTTCACCGTATTCATTTTGCAGGGTGCCCTAATATTTTTTATCACCTATCATGCCGTGCATCCGCAGCAAATTTTGCAGGTGGCACTTTTACCCTGCATTATTTCAAGTTTACTAATCGGCGCTTTGTACCCGCTTACTCAAATTTACCAGCACAGGCAGGATAAAAATGATGGTGTTACCACCATTAGTTATTTACTTGGTTACAAGGGTACTTTTATCTTTAGTGCGTTATTGTTTTTATGTGCCACGGCTTCTCTTTTTATGCTGTATAAATCTGCACAGCGCATCAACTTTTTCTACTACTACTTGTTGATCATGTTCCCCGTGGTACTATTTTTTCTGTTTTGGATGTGGAAGGTTTGGAAAAATGAAGAGCAGGCTAATTTCAAAAACAGTTTGGTGATGAATATGCTGGCAACAGTTTGCATCACCATTTTTTTTATTACCGTTATTATACAAAAGCATTGAGTAAGATTGTTTCCATAGGTACAGCAACTCCCGCCTACTGTCATAGGCAAACCGATATACTCCAGTTCATGCAATTGATATACGCCGCGTCGGAAACCGACAAAAGAAAAATGCGTTTTCTATATGGACAAAGTGGAATTGACCAACGCTACTCGGTATTGCCCGATTACAGCCGGCCGATTAACGAATGGAAGTTTTATCCGCAAACCGAAAATCTTGAACCTTTTCCATCGATCGAAAAGCGAATGAGCGTTTACAACAAATTTGCGCCGCAGTTGTCGGTTGATGCCATACGTGATTGTTTACAGCATGTACACAATGCAAAAGCAATAACACATTTAATAACCGTTAGCTGTACCGGTATGAGTGCACCCGGCCTCGATTTGCAGGTAATGGAACTGATGGATTTACCAAAAGATATTCACCGCACATCGGTAAACTTTATGGGTTGTTATGCAGCCATTCAGGCACTAAAAATGGCCGATGCATTTTGTACCGCCAACCAACAGGCGCAGGTACTAATTGTTAGCACCGAATTATGTACACTGCATTTTCAGCGGGAACATACAATGGACAACATAGCCTCCTCGCTTTTATTTGGCGATGGATCGGCAGCGGCATTGGTAGTAAGCAACAACCACGCGGGGCAGGGTTTAGTACTTGATGATTTTTACAGCGAAGTGATAACAAAAGGAAAACGGGACATGGCCTGGGAGCTTTCATCGCAGGGATTTGTAATGACGCTTAGTGGTTACATTCCCGAGCTGATAGAAGAAGATTTTCAATCTATCCTGCAAAGAGCACTTGCCAAAACCAACAGTGATATTTCTTCTGTTTCGCATTGGTGCATTCACCCCGGTGGTAAACGAATTTTAGAAGCCATTGAACGTAGTCTTCATTTAAGTTCGGAAGCTCTACAGCCTTCCTACGAAGTGATGAAGGAATACGGAAACATGTCATCGGCCACCATTTTGTTTGTGCTAAAAAAAATGCTGCACGATAAAAAAGAAATAAAGAAATTAGCCGCAGCAGCATTTGGCCCCGGGCTTACCGTTGAAACCTTTACTGCACATTGCTGATGCCTTCATTTGCACAACGCTCCCAAAAAAAAGAACTGCTTGATGGTGACAACATTCCGTTTCACCACATCAAAAAAAACATGGAGGAACTGCAGTTCATTAACGCCAAACTGGGCGGCCATGCAATTACTATTACCGGAGTAAAAAAAGTTATTGCCCAAACGAAGTTTACATCGCCCATTAAAATTGTAGAAATTGGCTGCGGTGGAGGTGATAATTTGCAGGCAATACAAAAATGGGCTTTGAAAAACAAAGTTGACGCGGAGTTAACCGGTATTGATTTAAATCCCGAGTGTATTTTATATGCACAAAGTCTGAAGGAGAATATTGACACCAAATTTATTTGCAGCGATTACAGACAGGTGCATTTTGAAATTGTACCTGATGTAATTTTCTCTTCGCTTTTCTGTCATCATTTTTCAAACAATGAACTGGCCGCTATGTTGCAATGGATGAAAAAAAATACCGCAACAGGTTTTTTTATAAATGATTTGCATCGCCATCGGCTTGCCTATTATTCCATTAAATTATTGACCCGTGTTTTTTCAAAAAGCTACCTTGTAAAAAATGATGCTCCGCTTTCGGTGTTGCGTGGATTTACAAAAGAGGAATGGAAAAACATTTTTTATAACGCCGGTATTTCAACTTATCAATGTTTATGGCAGTGGGCTTTTCGCTGGTTGATTACTTATAAACACAAACATGCCACAGCAGTATGATGTAGCCATAGTTGGTGGCGGCCTTGCAGGGCTGGCGGCTTCCATTTTGTTGAAGAAGGCCGGCTTTTCGGTTGTGTTGTTTGAAAAAGAAAGCTATCCTTTTCACCGTGTTTGTGGTGAGTACATTAGCAATGAAAGCCGCAATTTTTTAGTTGAGCTTGGCCTGCCGTTAACCAGTATGCAACTGCCCATTATTAATCAATTATTGCTCACAGCACCAAATGGAAAAACATTTGAAACACAATTGCCACTTGGCGGTTTTGGTGTTAGCCGTTATACTATTGACCATTTGTTAGCCAACATTGCAAAACAACAGGGTGTTGAAATAATGGAACAAACAAAAGTTGATGATGTGCGGTTTGATGAAACATTCGAGATTTCAATTTCATCACGCACGCACAAAAGCCGAAAAATAAATAGTCTTGTTTGTGTGTCAGCGCATGGTAAGCGCAGCAGCGTTGATGTAAGATTGAAAAGAAGTTTTTTATCCGACGGAAGCCATGGCCTGCATAATTATGTTGGCGTAAAATATCATTTGCAAACCAGTTGGCCGGCCAATACAATTGGCCTCCACAATTTTAAAAATGGCTACTGTGGTATTTCAAAAATTGAAGACGATAAAACTTCGCTTTGTTACATGACCACTGCTCAAAATTTAAAACAATGCAACAACAGCATTCCATTGTTGGAAGACAAAGTGCTTTCGCAAAATCCGCATCTTAAAAAAATATTTGCCGAATCAATTGTCGACAAACACTTTCCCATCACCATTTCGCAAATTAGTTTTTCAAATAAAACACAGGTGGAAAATGGACTGCTAATGATTGGCGACGCGGCCGGAATGATTACTCCATTATGTGGTAACGGTATGAGCATCGCCCTTCATTCAGCCAAACTGGCAACAGAAGTAGTTGCACTTTTTTTGGCGGGAAAAATAAGCCGCAGCCAAATGGAAAATAATTATGCGGAAAACTGGAAGCAACAATTTGCATCACGCCTAAAAACCGGGAGAAACCTGCAACGGTTTTTCGGCAGTTCCTTTTTAAGCAATGCTTTTGTGGGCTTGTTCAAGACATTTCCGTTTCTGGCAACACCCGTTATCAAGCAAACGCACGGTGTAAATTTTTGAGGCATGGCCTTTGTATTTTACACATCAAATTTCACCAATGACCTCTTCAAAAAAAACACTTGTATTAGGCGCTTCCGAAAACCCCTCCCGCTATAGTTATTTAGCTATGCGCAGGCTACATGCGCATCACCATCCTGTTATTGCCGTGGGTAAAAAAGAAGGTGTTGTTGATGGTATGTCCATACACAAGCAACAGGTGCAGGAAGATGGCGTTGATACGGTGACGTTATACCTCAATCCGCAAAATCAAAAACAGTATTACGATTATATTTTGGGCTTACACCCTAAGCGCATCATTTTTAATCCGGGCACGGAGAATGATGAGTTGATACAACTTGCCGAAGAGCAGAACATTGAGCCCGTTGTTGGATGCACTTTGGTAATGCTCAGCACCGGCCAATACTAAGTGATTGCAGATAACTGCATAGCAATTTTTTAGTGCTTACACTTACTATTCAATCTTTATTTAAAAGCCACTTTGAACTAAAGAAAATTCTTTAAATATTGCATTACAAGCAATAAATGAAGCAGGCGTTAATGCCAGCCTGCAACAAACAGAAACTTGTAAATCCACCTCCAATGAAAACCCTACTTTCCACCCTCGTTATTCTACTTTGCTTATGCAGCCTGCAAAGCAGGGCTCAGAACGATGTTCCACTCAACGATCCGCATGCACCTAAGCCTAAACTTTTTGCCGACTTGCCTGCTAAAATGATGACCAGGATAACAGAGCTTGAAGGCCTTTTTACTATGGAAGTTGGCAGGAGTATAAATACGGTAATCTCCAGCAAGTTTCATTTTGTTGGAATCGTAATTTCCCGATCAAGGCCCAATGAAAATTATAGAACTGTAGTTGTAAGATCGGTGAACCGGCAGGGGGCCAACCTAACTTTTACCCGAACTGTAAATGACCTGGGTGTTGTAAAATATTCGGGGCGAATTATTGGCCTGAAGAATGCCGACGCATATGAACTGGCAATGGAAAACGGGGAATATTATTTTGTAAAACGCGACAGCTATGAAATGATTGCAGAATAATCACCTGCTGTTTTTAGATACACTCATCCATACTACCTATCCAACCAACGTCTATGAAAACCAAATTCAAAACCATTTTTACATTACTGCTCTTTTTTGCCTGCGGCAAGGGCTTTGCTCAAACACCGGTTTATAGCAGCTATCCATCCGCCGCTGCAACCATTTTTTTAGATTTTGATGGCCATGTTGTTGAAGGCACAAGTTGGAATATGAGTGGTCCTATTAACTGTGCCCCGGCCAATATGACGGCGCAGCAAATAACTGAAATCTTTCATAGGGTAGCAGAAGATTACCGGCCCTTCAATGTGAATGTTACTACTGATTCTACGAAATATGAAGCCGCGCCGCCCATGCAACGCATCCGCATCATTTGCACTATTACTTCCCAGTGGTACGGTTCTGCAGGTGGTGTGTCGTTCTATAATTCGTTTACCTGGGGCGATAACACTCCGGCATTTGTTTTCACCGCATTACTTAATTACAAAGCAAAGAATGTTGCCGAAGCCGCATCGCACGAGGCGGGGCATAGCTTAGGTCTTCGCCACCAGTCGGCCTACGATGGAACCTGCGCTAAAACCGCAGAGTATCACCCCGGAACCGGGGCAGGAGAAATTGGATGGGCACCAATTATGGGCGTGGGGTATTACCGCAACCAAACTTTATGGAATAACGGTAACGATCCTTATGGTTGCAATAGCTTTCAAAACGATTTGCAGGTAATTACCACCTACAATGGATTTGGTTACCGTACCGATGACTATGGCAGTTCTTTTGGCGGCAACGGAAGCCAGGTTTCGTTTACAAACAGCGCTTTTAAATTAAATGGTGTTATCGAAAAAAGCACTGATGAAGATGTGATAAAGTTTACAATGCCCGTGTATGGACGATTTCAGCTCAATGCTACTCCTTCTAATACAGGAGCGGGTAACAGCGGCGCCAATCTGGATGTACAGGTTGAGTTGATGGAAAACTCCCACTCTGTAATTGGGTTGTATAATCCTAACGATGCACTTGCTTCATCTGTGGACACTATGCTTCAACCCGGCAGTTATTATTTGCGCATACAAGGCAAGGGAAATGTAAATGCGCCGCAATATGCCACACTTGGTTCTTACAACCTGGAGGGCAGTTATGATGTGCCGATTGTTTTGCCCTTGCGCAAATTAGAATTAAACGGAAGCAATGCCAATGGCCGCCATAATTTTAATTGGATAATTGATGCTGACGAAAAGGTAGTAATGCAAACACTTGAGGTATCAAATGATGGACGAAATTTTTTGGAAGTAACAAAATTACTACCGACATCAAGAAGCTACTTGTATACACCCACTGCCGTGGCCAACATGTACTACCGGTTAAAAGTTGTTTTCGACAATGGCCGCAGCTATTATTCTAATGTGGCACTGCTGCGCAGTAACAATATTGCAAAGCCGCAGTTAAACAATACACTGGTACGTCAGCAACTAGAAGTAAACAGCCTTGCAGTTTTTAAGTACCAGGTATCGGATAATAATGGCCGTGTAGTTAGTGCCGGCACAGTGAAGCCAGGCGCAAACAGTATCACTTCTGCCAACTGGAATGCAGGTATGTACATCATACAATTCAGTAACGGCAATGAACACTATGCTGAAAAATTCATGAAACAATAATGTGGCTTAGGATTGGTGCTTTGGTTACACAAGGGTTTTTCCGTAAATTGGAAAAACCTTTTGTTATATGCACTGGAGAAAATTTAACGGAGAAACAATCAGCCTGCCTATTTATGATGCCGTTGAAGGTGTTATAAAAAGAGAAACCGCAGCCGGCTACCACTTAAAAGTTTGCATTGGTACCGACAGCCAGGTTAAAGGCCAGGAAACCGAATTTGCAACCGTGATCGTTTTTCTGCGGGAGGGCCACGGTGGTTTTATGTTTATACACAACGAAAAAACACGGCACCAGTATTCTATAAAAGAAAGAATGCTGGTAGAAGTTGCCAAGAGTATTGAGATTGCATACGAACTATGCAATCTTTTTACTTTATACGAGGTAGATATGGAAGTGCATGCCGATATAAATACCAACCCGCATTTTAAAAGTAACGATGCCTTGAAAGAAGCAATGGGTTACATTTTGGGAATGGGCTTTGCTTTTAAAGCAAAACCTGAAGCATTTGCCAGCAGCAGTTGCGCCAATAAAATGGTGAATTAAACTTAGCTGTTTGTGGTACAAGCCGCAACGATTAACGAACGCTACAGATGTTTTGTAAGCGCAAAGAAGGAAAAATCAGGCGTAAAAAAATTGAAAGTTTTATTGAGCGGTAACGTTTACTGTAGCGGCACGAGCAGCTGGCGCCGCAATTACTAAATGCTTTTCTTTTTGAAAAATGCCGCGGCTCATTTTAATGGCGTATACAGAGTCGAGCTTTTGACTGGCCCTGTGTGCGAAGGAAAACACAATCAAAACAAGGACGAATAAAACCAGTGCTATATTTTTTTCCAGGTGCGCTCTTTTCATTTCCATAACTAAACCTGCGCAATATAAATCAATAATATTACTCCTTATTTTTTTTGTGCAGTTCATGAGCAGTATTAAGCTGATCAATAAAACTCAGCACCCGCTTCATGCCCGTATGTTTCACCGCCGATGTGATAAAAAATACTGGCGGTTCCTCCCAGGTGGCCGACAACTGTTTCATAAAATCATTTACATTTTTTGCAACCTCCCGCTGCGTTGTTTTATCCGCCTTGGTAAATACCAGCGAAAACGGAACTTGCCACTCGCCTAATTGATTGATAAATTTAAGATCGATTTCCTGTGGGCTAATGCGGCTGTCGAGCAGTACAAAAACTGTTTGCAGGTTGGGGCGGGTACGAATGTAGGTTTCAATCATTTTCTTCCACTCTTTGCGCTGCGATAGAGAACGTTTGGCATAACCATAACCTGGCAGGTCAACCAAAAACCATTCAGTCTTGTCGCTGCCCACAATGTTAAAATGATTAATCAGTTGCGTTTTGCCCGGCGACTTGGAAATTTTTGCCAGGTCTTTTTTACTGCAAAGACCATTGATGAGAGATGACTTACCTACGTTGCTTCGTCCAATAAAAGCGTACTCTGGTTTTGTTGCAGGTGGACAAAGGTCAACCGACGGGCTGCTGATGAGATAGGCGGCATGGATAATTTCCATTTTTTGTTGAAAAATTTTTAGCGAAGGTAGAAGTTAGCAGCTGCACACAAGTTGCAAGCCATAACGAGGACTGAAATGTTTATTCGTGGCGGGGAGAAATCACTTGAGTTTACACCACTTTTTTTACAAACAACCGAACCGAATTTGCGGCCAACACCACATCGCTCAAACCCATAATCAAAGCCCCCACCGTTGGCGTTAGCAACCCAAATGCAGCAACCGGTATAGCAACAATGTTGTAAGCAAAAGCCCAGAAAAGATTTTGTTTAATAGTGAGATAGGTGTGCCGGCCCAGGCCCAGCGCTGCTGGCAATTTTTCTAAACCACTATTCATTAACACCACCTGCGCACTTTGCACTGCCAATTGCGATGCCTCACTCAACGACACGCCGATAGTGGCTTTTGCCAATGCCGGCGCATCATTCACTCCATCGCCAACCATAACCGTTGGCCGCAGGTTAGTAAGCTGCTCAATCTTCATTAATTTTTGTTGCGGTGTTTGTTCTGCTATCACTTCTTCAATACCTAACCTATTTGCAAGCTGCCTGCATTTTGGATAGGTGTCGCCGCTCAGCAAAATGGTTTTAATGTTTTTTTTGTGCAGGTAATCAATAACCGGTTTTGCTTCTGGTCGTATTTCATCCTGCAAATCAATCCAGCCAATTAGTTGATTGTTTTTTGCGAGATAAACGTTGTGTCCTTCCCCGGTAGTTGATGCAGCCACCATTTTATGTGTACCTAATTGAAAACTGTTTCCCTCCTTATCGGTTGCAAGCATGCCACTGCCTTTTATTTCTTCAATCTTAGCCCATCGAATTTCGCTGCTCTTTTTCCATTCCTTTACAATGCTTTTTGCCAGGGGGTGGGTTGAATATTTTTCTATTGAGAAGACAATACGTTTAAATTCTTCTTCGCTGGTATTACTATCCACAATTTTCCAATCGCCTATGGAAAACTTGCCGGTTGTAAGTGTGCCCGTTTTGTCAAACACAACCTGTTCAATATTCTTAAACAGCTCCAAACTCTTTGCATTCCGAAACAATATTCCACTGCGTGCGCCACGGCCCAGGCCTACTGCAATTGCAGCCGGTGTGGCCAAACCCATGGCGCAAGGGCATGCAATCACAAGTATGGCAATGCTGCGCAAAAGCGCAGGTGTAAACTCGTTTAAAATGATCCAGTTAACGGCCAACGCCAACACTGCAATGCCTAAAACAACGGGCACAAAAATGGCACTGATTTTATCAGCCATCTGCTGCACCGGCGGCTTTTCGCCCTGTGCTTTTTTTACCAGTGTAAGAATATTTGCCAACACCGTATCGTTGCCCGCAGCAGTTACCTGTGCTTTTATATTTCCATCTTCAATAACGCTGCCGCCAATTACAACATCCTTTGGTTTTTTAAATACAGCACTGCTTTCACCGGTAATAATGGCTTCGTTTACATGCGCCTCACCCCATAAAATTTTACAGTCCGCCGGCACTTGTTCCCCCGTCCGTATCAACACCAAATCGCCAACCTTTAACTGTGTGTTTTCTACTGGTAAAATCACTTCTTTATGATCGCCGTCAAAGGCAATCATATTGGCCATAACTTTTTGTGACTTTACTAATGCCTTTAACGAACGTTGTGTTGATTGCACCGCTGCTTCCTCCAGGTAATTTCCAAAAAACACAAGGGTAATTATGGTAGCGGCGGTCTCGTAAAACAAATAATCTTCACCCAGGTTCATAACGGTGCCTGCCAGGCTGTAAAAGAAAGCCGATGCTGCGCCAATGGTAATCAGCACGTTCATATTGGGTACTCCACTGCGTACACTGTTAAATGCAGAGCGACCAAAAAACCGCAGGCCCACAATAAACACAGGCAGTGTTAATGCTAATTGCACATAGGGCTTCATCAAAATGTGCAGGTGCAATCCTGGTATCATGTGCATCATCAGCACCAATGTAAAAGGCAGGCAAAATAAAAAGCGTTGTAAATTATTTGAAAGAAAAGAAGCCTTTTTTACCGGAACAACCTCGCCTTCGGCAGCTACTTTAAAACCGAGTGCCTGCACCCCTTTTGCCAGTTGCGACGGTGCTTTTGTTTTTGATAGCTCAAAATAAACGTCGCCATCGATAACGTTAACCGAGATGCTTTTGGCCCCCTGCTGCTGCAAGTACTTATTTATAGTAAGTGCACAATTGGCACAGGTCATTCCATCTACTTTCCACTGAACTTTTTCCATTGATCCCTCGTTAAAAATTTCTTCTGCAAATTTATTGACGTGAAAGGGCTAATGCTGAAGGCAGCAGGTTTTATCTTTTCAACTGCGTTGCAAACAGCCGTTAAATTTGCGGATGGTTTTTACAACAGTATTGACGGAATTAGAAAACTTCGCACCCTTGTTTTGGCAGCATGTGGGTAATGCAAAAGTTTTTGCTTTTTATGGGGAAATGGGTGCTGGAAAAACGACAATGATCGAAGCACTTTGCCGGTGCAAAGGTGTTACTCATGCAATGAGTAGCCCTACCTATTCCATCATAAATCAATATGCCTATGTTGAAAACGGGGTGGAAGAAATTATTTATCACATTGACCTCTACCGGTTAAATGACGATGAAGAAATTGCACAGGCAGGCATAGAGGATTGTTTATACAGTGGCAGTGTATGTATGGTTGAATGGCCGCAAAAGGCCCCTCAGTTATTTACAGACAATACTGTTAGAGTAGAAATTGAAACGCTTAATAACACAGAGCGAATAGTGAAACTGCAATTGCCTTAATGCAGTGTGGCCGAACAGTTGTAATTTGTCAGACAAAATTTTAGCTACCGTTCCAGATATGGCTCAACAAAAACCATTTGTCAGTTCTTCTTTCAGTTATGAAACGCTTGAAGAAACCCTTGATATTAAGCCCAAAGGCGCCAGACTACACATTGGCATTCCAAAAGAAATTGCTTTCCAGGAAAACAGAATTGCACTCACTCCCGATGCAGTGAGTGTATTAATCAGCAATGGACACGAAGTAATTATTGAGCACAACGCCGGCGAGGCTGCTCATTTTGCCGACAAAGATTACAGTGAAGCCGGCGCAAAAATCGCATACAATCGTGAAGAAGTATTTAAGGTGCCTATATTAGTAAAAAGCGCACCGGTGGTAGATGAGGATTTACCTTTTTTGCAGCACAACCAGTTGATTATTTCGCCCATACACCTGAGTGTATTGAAAGCCGATTTGCTGCAAAAGATGATGGAGAAAAAGATCACTGCAATTTCTTTTGAAAATTTAAAAGACGACAGCGGTAGCTATCCCATTGTGCGCAGCATGAGCGAAATAGCAGGTAGTGCGGCCATGCTCATCGCCGCGCAGTATTTAACTTCTTCCAATCACGGTAAAGGTGTGTTGCTTGGCGGTATTTCGGGCATTGCGCCAACAAAGGTTATCATAATTGGGGCCGGCATTGTTGGCGAGTATGCTGCACGTGCTGCATTGGCGTTGGGTGCATCGGTAAAAGTTTTTGATAACAGTGTATACCGGTTAAAGCGGTTGCAAAATAACATCGGACATCGTTTATGGACATCCGTTATTGAACCACGCATGCTGGCCAAACAATTAAAAACATGCGAGGTGGCTGTGGGTGCCTTAGCATCGGAAACCGGGCGAACACCAGTGGTGGTAACAGAAGAAATGGTAAGCAGCATGCGCAACGGCAGTGTAATTATTGATGTGAGTATTGACCGTGGCGGTTGTTTCGAAACCTCTGAAATTACCTCGCATGAAAGCCCCGTGTTTTTAAAGTACGGTGTGATACATTATTGTGTGCCCAACATACCATCGGGGTTTGCACGTACCGCCTCGCAGGCAATCAGTAATGTGCTTATGCCTTTGTTGCTTGAAGCTGGAGAGGACGGCGGATTTGAATACATGGTTTGGCACCAGATACATTTGCGTAGCGGCATCTACATGTTCAAGGGCGCACTTACAAACTTTTATTTGAGCGAACGCTTTAATTTAAAATACACCGATTTGAATTTGCTGATTGCCAGCCAGAGGTAGTTTGAAGATTGTGTTTTATGTTTTAACGGTGACCCCGCCAGTCAGGTTCGCTGTTGAGTAGTTGAAAAGTTACCGGTGTTACATTTTACTTCTTCAATTTTAAGGTTTCCACATACAAAAAGTGGTCATTCGCACTTTCACCCCGCATCAATTATTAGTGTAACTGCCACCAAACATAAAACCTAGAACACAGAACTGTTGATGTTTCAATTTCTACAAAAATTTAAAAGGGTTACTTACAGCACGGCCTATTTACCCGAAATAGATGGCCTACGTTTTTTAGCAATTTTTTCGGTGGTGGTCATCCTACACATGAGCAATTACATTAACGCAAAATTTTTTGCAGGCAAATTAATTGAGAACGAGTACCTCACCAGGTTTGTACTCAATGGTGGAATGGGCGTAGCGTTGTTTTTTATCATCAGCGGTTTTATTCTGAGTTTGCCGTTTGCCAAGTGGCGGTTGAATAATGAAAAGCCCGTTGTACTTAAATATTATTACCTGCGGCGATTGTTGCGGCTGGAACCGCCCTACATTATTGCGCTGCTGTTATTTTTTTGCGTGCATGTGTGGGTGTTGCAAAAATTTGATTTCGAATTTTTATTCCCCCGTCTTACTGCATCAATATTTTACCTGCACACAATTATTTACCAGTCGTTTTCTAAGGTGTTGCCCATAGCCTGGTCGCTTGAGGTAGAAGTACAGTTTTATATTTTAGCGCCGTTGTTTTGCACCATTTTTATCATTTCGTCAAAAGTTTTTCGTTGGACTGTAGCCATGGCAATTATCCTGACGAGTGCCATTTTCTGGTTTAATGTATGGGAGGTTGGCCATGTTTTTATGTTTCTGCATTATTTTTTTTGTGGCATTTTGCTGGCCGATCTGTACTGCTGCGGGGTGGTGCTTTTTAGAAATGAGAAACTTAACTTCTGCGTCGGTGCAACCTCGCTTGCAGTTTTTTTGTTTGCAGATGCTTTCGTGTCTTTACCCGTTTGGCTGCTGAAGCTAACGTGCATGTTTTTATTGTTTCATTCAGTGCTTACCAATAACAGTATGCGGAAGTTATTTTCAAAACCGCTGCTTGCTTCCATCGGTGGCATGTGTTATTCAATTTACCTCATGCACTTTGCCGTAGTGGCGGCAGTGGGTTTTCTTTTGTTGAAAACGGGTTGGCCCGTCGCCAATCATGCATATGTATTCGCATTTTACCTGCTTTTTGTATTGGCGGTTTTAATTGTGTCGGGTATTTATTTTTTGTTGATTGAAAAACCTTTTATGCGGCCCTGGGGTTTACATAAACGCAATGAGTTATCAAACAAGTAGTGGTACACCTTTGAAGTGATCTCTGGTTGTGGTGTTGATGGGTTTAGAGGGCTGCCTGTTTTTATTTATATTCACGTCCTAAACTTTATCCACTATGGGACTATTAAAAGGCGGCAACCCCGCCATCTCTGAAAAAATGTTTGAGCAGGTGCATACCTATGATGGCGAGGTAATGACCATCAGGGGTACCATGAACAAATTTGGCTTGATGTTCATTATGCTTTTAGGCGGCGCATCGTTTACCTGGAACATGTTTTACAAAGCCGGCCCCGAGGCGGTAATGCCCTGGATGTGGGGGTCGCTAATTGGCGGAATGATTGTAGCCATCATCATCATCTTTAAAAAAACCTGGGCGCCTTACCTCGCATTGGGTTATGGTTTATTGGAAGGATTATTCCTCGGCGCTGTGTCGGCGTTTTACGATTTTGCATTTGCGGCAAGTTATCCCTCTATTATCATGCACGCCGTGCTGCTAACTTTTGGTTGCGCCGCTGCCATGTTTTTTCTGTATCGCAGTGGTGTAATAAAAGCAACCAACAAGTTTAAAAAAGTAATGCTGATTGCAACCGCGGGCATTGCAATCTTTTATCTCATTTCGATGGTGATGCGCATGTTCGGTATGCAAATGCCTTACCTGCACGATAGTAGCCCAATTGGCATCGGCATATCGCTGGTGATAGTGGTGGTGGCAACGCTGAACCTGATTTTGGATTTCGACATGATTGACAACGGAGCGGCCACCGGGGCGCCAAAATACTTTGAATGGTATTGCGCTTTTGGATTGATGGTGACCATTGTGTGGTTGTATTTGGAAATGCTGCGATTACTGTCGAAGTTGTCGTCGAGAGACTAGTTGTAGAAAATTTTTTTCGTTAAAGCCTCATCATTGCGATGGGGCTTTTTAGTGTCTTCCAGTGTAGGGCTAATTAAGGTAAGTGTGGCCTCCATAATTTGTCCAGATTGGGCCTGGCCATCATCAGCTATTTTTATACTCCTGCACATCAATCCGCTCATTGCAAAAACTATATTCCACTTCATCGTTCGAACAAACAATAACAAGCCGGTTTTTGCAATATTCATCAATGAGCGAATGATAAAGCGCAATGCCTTTTGCATCAAAATTGCTGCAAGGTTCATCAAGCAAAACAGTTTCGGTGTTTGATAAAATAGCCTGGGCCAGTTTGACCCTTTGTTTCATTCCCGAAGAAAAATTTCTGATTTGCTTATGCGCGGCTGCTTGTAAATCGAGCAGCTCAATAATGAATGGCGCATCTGCTCCCGGCAAAAAATCTTTAAATTTTTTATGGAATTGCAGAAACTCCACCAGGGTCATTTCCTCAATGGCTTCCATGTAAGGGGCGCAAAAGGAAATGTGTTTGTATGCTTCGTCTGGGGATAATTTTTTGCCGCCGTTTCCTGGTTCATAACCACCGGTAATGTATTCAACACCGCCGCTACTTAATTGCAACATGCCGGCAATACACTGTAGCATCGTACTCTTGCCCGAACCATTGGCGCCGGTAATAGCATAAGCATTACCAGATTGAAATTGCAGGCTGGCATTTTTAAAAATCCATTCGCGGTTGAAGCGCTTACCAGCATTGATCAAATCAATCCTCATCTACGCCATTTTTGGAGTAGCGTTTAATAATGCCAATTTTTGATTCTTCAATAAAGCGAAGTATTTCTGATTTTGTTTCGCCTTCAGCAACTTGTTTCTGTATTAATTCAATTGCCTGCGTGGTGCGGTGGTTGCTTACAAAGAGCAGATGATAAATTTGAGAAATGGTTTCAATAGTTTGTTGCGGAAAGCCGCGGCGTTGCAAGCCTACAATGTTGAGCCCCATATAACTCATTGGTTCCCGTGCTGCTTTAATATAGGGCGGAACATCTTTTCTGATTACCGTGTGCCCGGCTACGTAGGTATGTGCACCAATGCGGGTAAATTGATGGGCCCCCGACATGCCGCCGATGATGGCATATTCACCTATTAATACATGGCCCGCTAATTGAACCGAGTTGGCAAGAATTACATTATTGCTGATGACGCAATCGTGTGCTACATGTGCATAGGCCATTAATAGACAGTTGTTGCCAATGGTTGTTTTCATTCTGTCCTGTGTGCCGCGGTTTACAGTTACACATTCGCGAATGGTTGTATTGTTGCCTATTTCTACGGTAGATTCTTCGCCTTTAAATTTCAGATCCTGCGGTATGCCCCCGATAACAGCCCCAGGAAAAATCCGGCAGTCGGTGCCGATTGTGGTCAATGGCATTATTACCGAGTGCGACATGATGTGGGAGCCACTGCCAATGGAAACTTTATCGTGGATAACCGCGAAAGCCTCAACCGTAACGTTGTCGCCGAGTTTTGCATTTGGATGAATGGACGCCAGCGGTGAAATCATTTTTTTACTTTGGGTTTCTTTACTATTTGAGCAACCATATCGGCTTCTGCGGCAATTTTATCGCCCACAAAAATAGTCCCTTTCATTTCACAAATACCTCGGCGCACGGGGTTCGTAAGTTCCATCTTCAATATCATTGTATCGCCCGGCACTACTTTTTGTTTGAATTTGCAGTGGTCTATTTTTAAAAAATAGGTGTCGTAGTCATTTTCCGGATCGTCGGGGATGGTGAGTATGCCCCCAGTTTGTGCAAGCGCTTCTACCTGCAACACCCCCGGCATTACACAGTTGCCGGGAAAATGGCCCTGAAAGAATGGTTCGTTGTAGGTTACGTTTTTAATGGCGACCACCTGCGTATCGGTTAGCTCAATTATTTTATCAATCAATAAAAACGGGTAGCGGTGCGGCAATTTTTTTTCTATGGCATGTACATCAAAAAGCGGTGGTGTTGCCGGGTTATAATTGGGTATGTTTTGTTTGTGCTTGTTCTTTTTTATATGCTCTTTAATTTTTCGTGCAAATGCGATGTTGCTGGCATGACCAGGGCGGTTGGCAATTACATGCGCATTGAATGGGTAACCCACAAGGGCAAGGTCTCCAATTACATCCAACAGTTTATGGCGGGCAGGCTCATTAGGAAAACGTAGTTGAAGGTTATTGAGCATACCACCTTCTACAATCTTTACATTTTCTTTACTGAATAACTTTGAAATCCGCTGTACCTGTTTTTCTGTAACGGGTTTGTCCACTACAACAATGGCGTTATTAATGTCGCCGCCTTTTATCAGGTTATGGTCAAGCAGGTATTCCAGCTCATGAAAAAAACAAAAGGTGCGGCAGGGTGCTATTTCTTCATTAAATGCCGACAGATTTTTAATTGCGGCGTGCTGCGTACCCAGTACCGGAGAATTAAAGTCAATCAGGGTATTTATTCGAAATTCATCATTTGGCATGGCCACCAGTTCCACTTTCTTTTCTTCATCAACAAAACTTATGTTGTGTTGAAGAGTGTAGTAAATTTTTGGCGCATCCTGTTGCACCACGCCCGTTTTGTTAATGATTGCAGTAAAAGGTTCGGCACTACCATCCAAAATTGGCACTTCGTCACCATTAATCTCTATCAATACATTATCAACTTTATTGCCCACCAACGCAGCCATAATGTGTTCAATAGTGCTTACCCTGGCATTGTTGGCTTCGATGGTTGTGCTTCGGTTGGTTTCAATTACATTGTCAACATCGGCTTTTACAATTGGGCCCCCCGGCAAATCAACCCGTTTGAAAACAACGCCTGTATTTGGCGCAGCGGGCTTCAACGTAATATCTACCATTTGGCCGGTGTGTATGCCAACGCCGCTGATAGAAACTTCTGAAGCCAAAGTGCGTTGAAAATGCTGGTGAGAAGTGCTTGACTGCATTCGGCGAATGTATGAAACAAACGGGTTTAAAAACTAACCTGTTTGCCATTGCAATTGCATAGAAATGACGAAACCGTGAACTACTACAATGATTTATTACCGATGCCATTGTACATTTGCAGGCTAATGCAAGTAGATTACTTACACGAACTTTTCCCGGCGGGGCAATTACAACTAAATGCACAATTGGTGCACCAGTCGGGTTGCCATATTCCCGGATCGCTGCAGTACAGCATCAGGCAATATGCCCGCCCGCAAAATTGGATGGCGGATGACATCGGTATGATGCAATACCATTATGAAAAAGACAATGCTGCCGGAAACCGGCTTGAGCTACGGTTTTGTATAGCCGGCAAAACGTATTGCAACCGCGATAAAAATGATTGCAACCAGTGTAAGGTGCATGCATCGGCTTTTTGCAGTGAAAAATTAGAGAGCGTTAACGTACTTCAATTTGTTTTTTCGGCCAGCCTGCTTGAGCAGTTTGTTAAAAACCGGGCTAGCAATAACACCCTGGGCGATGATTTACTTGGGTTCAGACACTCGGTTTCATTTTCCAGATCGGTTATGTTGTGTGGCAAAACGAGGAATGTTTTGGAGGGGCTGATGAATCATAATTATTCGGGACCGATGGAGAATATTTATGTGAATGCGCAAACGCAAATGTTGTTGTTGTATAGCCTCGATTATTTGGATGATAAGAAGATAGATGTAATTAACTGTAAGTTTTTGGCGAATGAGGCCGACCGTGTAAAGATTAATAAAGCCAGGGAAATACTTGTTGAAAAAATTGGCGACCCAATTACGATTAAAGAACTTAGCCGTAAGGTGGCCATAAATGAGTGTTATTTAAAAAAGGGTTTTAAAGAAATGTTTGGCGCAACTATTTTTGAATTTTACCAGGGCCAGCGAATGGAACACGCAAAATATTTGCTTTATGAAAAAGGCCTGACGGTTACAGAGGTATCTGTTCTTCTTGGTTATTCATCCATCTCACATTTTTCTACCGCGTTTAAAAAACACACCGGTTTAAAGCCCTGCGAATTGTTGTTGCGGGGGAATGTGTAAAATTTGGAGTTTGTGGTTTGGCGTTTTGGCTACCTCAGTCTTCCAGTGGTTTAGTGTTCATACATTCCAGATGTTTTGTAAGTTGCCACTCCTTTGCTTCTCAAACTCTAAACCCTAACTGCCAAGCCCGATATTACCGCCTTTGCCTATCCAGAGGTTTCGGGAATGGCGGGTAAACTTCAAACTCCAAACCCCAAACTCCAAACCTCCTCATGCTCAGCATTATTTCCGGAACTGTTTTATTGGCACTGGTTCATGCACTCATTCCCAATCACTGGTTGCCGTTAGTGGCGGTGGCAAGGGCCGAAAAATGGAAACCTAAAGAAGTGAACCTTGTAACTGCACTTGCTGCATTGGCTCATGTGTTGGGTACTGTTGCTTTGGGTTTTGTTCTCGGTACCATTGGTAAAGAGTTAGCCGAAAAATATGGTGATGCCATCAACATTGGTGCGTCTGTTTTACTGATTGTATTTGGATTGGTTTATTACACCGTGAACTTGCCGCACCACCACCACAGCGAGCAAAAAGATGTGGCGCAGTACAAACGGAGCAAAGGCAGGTGGATCATGATTTTTATTGTCATGATGTTTTTATCGCCTTGCCTGGAAGTAGAAAGTTTGTTTCTTTCGGCCGGTGCTTATGGTATGGGTTTGGTAACCCTGCTTTCAGTGATCTATGCCATCGTAAGTATAACAGGCATTCTGTTATTAGTGAATTTGGGGTACAAGGGCGTTCATTTGGTTAGTGCACATTTTATTGAGCACAATGAAAAACGCATTAGCGGTGTAGTGTTAATTATTGTCGGCATCATTTCTTTCTTTTTGCATTGACGTACCTTTTATTTCAGTGCGCATTTATAGAGTTCATTGAGATAAAAGGGTAGGCGTTTGCCGCCGCTTCCTTTGGGACGAAATGAACTCTTTACCGCACTCTTTTCCTATTAATAGCTTCCACCCATTCGTCTTTTGTACAAACCGGGCAAGCATGTGTTTTGGCTGGTACTAATTTTTGTACTTCGCCGCAAAATGTGCAGGCATACAAACATTCTTTTTTAATGAGCCTGATTTTGGTTTTAAACAAATGTGGTAAAATGGGTAAGCCGTATTTTACTTTCTCATCCTCATAAAAATAAATGCTGATGCTTCCGTTTGTTTCAATGTATGCTTTCTCAATCTGTCCCAGGTGCATTACACTCGCCATTCGTAGTTCAGCAAAAAACTCATCCTGCGCAACGGTTTCCTTTTCAAAATTTTCAATGGCAAATCTTCCGTTTTCAATCAGGCAAACCGGCATCCCCTCAATCAGGCGTTCAATTCTTTTGCTTTTGTTTACAAGGTGTGTTATAAACCTGTACAAACCAATCACCATTGCAAAAACCAAAATTGCCGGAAGCAAACCAACATCCTTGTAAAACATTGGATCGCCGGCGGCCGAGCCCAAACCAATAATTACTACCAGCTCAAAAACCGATAATTGTTTTACACCCCGTTTACCAAGCAACCGCAGTGCGGTAAGCAAAACAATAAACATGATCAGGGAACGCAAAAATGTTTCGCCTAAAAACGTCCATTCCTCACCCCCCAGCAAAAACATTTTCCAATCAATGAATAAATAAATTTTCATTGTTTGAAAATACAGAATGCAGCTGTGATTTTGGTTCGTAAATCAGTTAGGTAAAATTTCTTTCAAACTCTCCCGTGCCGCCTGGATGGTGTTGTCTAAATCCTGCATGGATAACGCATTACTCAAAAACCAACTTTCGTAAGCCGATGGCGGTAGATAAATTCCTCTATCCAGCATTGCATGAAAAAATTTGCTGAACAAAGTATTGTTGGCTGATGCTGCCGAAGCAAAATCAACCACTGGTTTATTACTAAAATGAATGGAAAGCATAGAGCCGAGATGATTAATAACAAAAGGCGTGTTGGCTGCCTCCAAAACTTTTTGCAATCCATTTTTTAAATACGTCCCCTTTTCTTCCAGGGCGGTGTACACAGATGGGTTGTTTTTTAGGTGCGATAATAAAGTGTAGCCGGCTACCATGGCTAAAGGGTTACCGCTGAGTGTACCGGCCTGGTAAACGTTTCCTAGCGGAGCAATGTGTTTCATAATTTCGAGCCGGCCGCCAAAGGCACCAACCGGCATGCCGGCACCAATCACTTTTCCGTACGTAACCAGGTCGGCAGCAATATTTAATTTTTCTTGCGCACCACCCTGCGCCAGCCGAAAACCAGTCATCACCTCATCGAAAATGAAAACGATATTTTCTTCATCGCAAATTTTTCGCAACCCTTCTAAAAAACCAGGTATTGGTAAAATACAACCCATGTTGCCGGCAACGGGTTCAATAATAATGGCGGCTATTTCATTTTCCCCCGAGCGCAATCGGGATTCATCAACCAATTGCTGAACGGCATTTAAATTATTGTATGGTGCGGTCAATGTATCGTTGGCCACACCGGCGGTTACGCCGGGTACAGTTTGAATATTTAAAGTTGCTACGCCGCTGCCCGCTTTTACTAAAAATGCATCGGCATGACCGTGGTAACACCCATCGAACTTGATGATTTTATTTTTGCCGGTGTAACCTCTTGCTAACCGAACAGCACTCATGCAGGCCTCGGTGCCGCTGCTAACCATCCTGATTAAGTCAACATTGGGTGCCATGCTTTTTACCAGCTCAGCCATCTCCACTTCTAACAATGTTGGCGCACCAAAGGATGTTGAATCAAGTGCTTTTTGTTGAATAGCTTTTGTTACGGGTTCAAATGCATGGCCTAAGATCATTGGTCCCCAGGAGTTGATGTAGTCAATGTATGTATTGCCATCAACATCATAGAGGTAGGCACCTTTTGCATCTTTTAAAAAAATGGGCGTGCCGCCCACCGATTTAAATGCCCGAACGGGAGAATTTACGCCACCGGGAATTGAGTGTTGTGCTCTACTGAAAAGTTCTATGCTTTTGGAAATGTTCATTGTTTGATTATTTTTTTTGAACCACAAAGGCACGGAGGCACAAAGGAACACAAAGTGCTTGTGCATCCTGGTGTGTTTGTGACTTAGTGGTTTAAAATGCGGACCGCATCTTTTGCAAAATAAGTAGCAATTAAATCGGCACCGGCCCGCTTAATGCAGGTGAGTGTTTCAATAATAGCTTTGTCTTCATCCACCCAACCCATTTTTGCAGCGGCTTTTATCATGGCATACTCACCACTAATATTGTAAACACTAACGGGAACGTTTACTGCATTTTTCACTTCACGCACAATGTCCAAGTAGGGCAGGCCGGGTTTTACCATTACAATGTCAGCACCCTCTTCTACATCGAGCAATGCTTCTTTCACCGCTTCGGTGCGATTGGCAAAATCCATTTGATAAGTTTTTTTATCGCCGAAACCGGGGGCGGAATCGAGTGCATCTCTAAACGGTCCGTAGAAACAACTTGCATATTTTGCGCTGTAGGCCATGATGCCTGTTGATGTAAAATTATTTTCTTCAAGACCTTTTCGTATGGCACCAATGCGGCCATCCATCATATCGCTTGGTGCTACCATGTTGGCCCCGGCATGGGCATGAGAGATGCTCATTTTTACAAGTGCTTCTACTGTTGCATCGTTAACAATTTCGCCATCTTTTACAATGCCATCGTGGCCGTAAGAGGAATAAGGGTCAAGTGCAACATCAGTCATTACATACATTTCCGGCACCGCATCTTTTATGGCTTTAATGCTTCGTTGCATCAATCCATTTTTATTCCATGCTTCTTTACCAGTGTTGTCTTTTAGTTCATCCTTACATTTTATAAAGAGTAAAACGCTTTTAATACCAAGGCTCCATAATTCTTTTACTTCTTTTACTGTAAGATCAATGCTTCTTCTGTAATAGTTGGGCATTGAAGCAATCTCCATTTGTACATTTTCGCCTTCGTCAATAAAAAGTGGAGCAATAAAATCGTTGGGTGTGAGAATGGTTTCGGCAACTAAATTTCTTATTGCCGGTGTTGAACGTAGTATGCGGGGGCGGTTGTTGAGGATCATAAACGTAATGCAGTTAAAGTGTTTTACAGATTGCGGTAAGTTTTAGCCTGATTGTTTGAAGCAGAAAGTTTTTTTCTTTTTTCTAAAATGCTTCAAGGCTTTCAGCAAATTCTGAAAGCCTTTCCACCTTTTTTTCCTCTGCATCTCAAACAAACCGATATAGCGTATTGTTTTTGCTCGATTTTCCGGTCATGTTGACTGCGAGTCGTTCTCTCATTTCTTCCCATGAAACTCCTATATCATTGCCATTCCTTAGTTCTTCGCTTCGTTTTTCCATTTCAGCAATGAATTCGTCAGACGGTGTGTAATGAATGCTTGCATATTCCAGCCCAACGCCATAAAGCAGGTTTGCGAGTTTTTCATCACCTTCTTCAACCAAATCGTAAAGAAGGATTTTGATTGTTTCGAAATTCATTTCAGTCATTTTTATGCAAAGCTAGAAACGTGCCACTAGACCCACTCCCGCGGATGCAAACAAACCTGTAATAATTTGTCTTCTTCGCTTCCTGGCTCTGGTTGATAATTGTATTCAAAACGCACCGTTGGTGGCAAGCTCATTAAAATACTTTCTGTGCGGCCGTTTGTTTTAATACCAAACAAAGTACCGCGGTCGTGCAGCATATTAAATTCAACATAACGTCCTCTTCTTATTTCCTGCCAGTGTTTGTGCTCTTGTTGATAGGGTGTATTTTTTCTTTTTTCTACAATGGGTAAATATGAGTTGACAAAGGCATTGCCGCAGCTTTGCGAAAATTGAAAAAGAAGGTCAGCATCATATTTTTCGTTAGGCCGCAGGTGGTCGTAAAAAATGCCACCAATGCCGCGGCGTTCATTATTGCGATGGGTATTTACAAAATAATCGTCGCAGTTTTTTTTCATTGTTGGATAGAAGGAAGCATCAAATTCATCGCAAACATTTTTATAGGTATGGTGAAAATGTTTTGCGTCTTCTTCAAAAAAATAATAAGGAGTGAGGTCTGTTCCTCCACCATACCATATCGTATGTCCTTCCATCCCGGCAGGCCATGCGACCTCAGTTTCCTTTGAAACATCGAACATTCTGTAATTACAGTGGATCGTTGGTACAAATGGATTTATCGGATGTAGTACTATTGATATACCGCAAGCCCACCATTTATCTCCTTCAATTTTCAATTGGCTCCGCATTGCGTCAGTAACATCCCCAAATACAACCGAAGTATTTACACCGCCTTTTTCAAAAATATTCCCATTGGCCATTACTCTTGTTTTGCCGCCACCGCCTTCTTCTCTCTTCCATTCATCTTCAATAAATTTTGCTTTGCCATCAACCGCTTCAAGTGCGTTGCAAATGCTGTTTTGTAGGTTGTGTATGTACGTTACCCAACTTTCTTTACTTGCCATTACGCATTTTTCATTACTCATTACGTATTGCCTATTGCTCATTCTTGTATTCCTTCACTGCATCAACAAATGCTATCGCATGATCAACGGGTACATTTGGCGTAATGCCATGACCTAAATTGGCGATATAATTTTGCACCCCAAATTCATCAATCATTTCCTTTACCCATTTTTTTATTTGTGGTATGGGTGCCAGCAGTTTTGCGGGGTCGAAATTACCTTGCAGTGTAACGTTGTTGCCGGTGAGCTCTCTTGCTTTTTGCGGCGACACCGTCCAGTCAATGCCAATGCCACTGGCACTGCTTTTACTCAAATCTTCTAACGCATGCCAGGTGCCCTTTGGAAATAAAATCACCGGCGCCACGCTACTAACGGCATCTGAAATTTGCGATAAATAAGGTTGCGCAAAGGTTTTAAAATCCCCTGGCGACAGCGAACCGGCCCAGCTATCAAACACCTGCACCACATCGGCACCGGCGGTTACCTGCGCTTTTAAATAATCAATTGTTATGCTGGTAATTTTTTGCAGTAAGGCGTGTGCTACTAACGGTTGCGTGTAGGCAAATTGTTTTGCCTTGTCCCAGGTTTTGCTACCCTTGCCTTCTACCATATAACAAAGCAACGTCCATGGTGCACCGGCAAAACCAATTAGTGGTACCCGGCCGTTCAATTCTTTTTTTGTTAGGGTTAATGCATCAAGTACATACTTTAAATGCTCCGCTGCGTTTTCAACATTTAATGAGTCAACATCCTGTTGTGTTACAATTGTTTTTGGCAAGGCTGGCCCGCGACCTTCTTCCATTGTTACTTCCAGGCCCATTGCCTGTGGAATCACCAGAATGTCGGAAAATATTATGGCGGCATCTACACCAATTTGGTCAATGGGTTGCAATGTTATTTCCGTTGCCAGCTCGGGTGTTTGCACCCGGGTAAAGAAGTCGTATTTATTACGCAGCTTTATGTAGTCGGGCAGGTATCTTCCTGCCTGCCGCATCATCCATACAGGCGGTCGTTCTAGTTGTTCGTTTTTTAATGCCCGTAGTAGTAGATCATTTTTAAGTTCGTTCATGTTCATTAGTTTTTTAGGTCTATCATCATTTGTTAGCTACCTAAAATATTTTACCGCCTGCTTTGCCAACTCATTTTTATCCGCTGTTTGCGCAACGATAATTTTGTTATCGGCGTACTTTCTTATTGTTTCTTTTGTTGTATTGCCAATAGCAAACAATTTTGTTTGCTGTGCTACTTTGTTGCTTTTAAAAAAACTTTCGACAGCGCTGGGGCTAAAAAATAAAATGCCATCGTAAACCCTGTCAAGTGTGTTTTGAATTTCAGTAGTTTGGTACACTACTATTTCGTTTACCAGTACGCCGTTCGACCGTAATTTGTTCGGCAACTCTTCTCTCCTGATATTTCCGCAAAAGAAAATTACTTCCTTTATTTCATCGTCAATTACCTCCTGCGCCAGCGCTTCAGCATTATCGCCTATGCCTGCTATTTCAGCCGAACTTAATTTTTCGGCAATTAGATGTTTTGTTGTGTTGCCCATGCAATACACCCGCCAGTTTACCGGTGTGTTTACTTGTGCTGCCACTGCTTCTACCGCATTCATGCTTGTAAATACCACGGCTGTAGTTTCTGCAGCGGCTGCCTTTATTTTTTCAAGCACCTCAACATCCAACAAGGGTGCGGTTTCTATGAATGAAAGTTCTTCAATAATAATATTGTGTGCGGCTGCCTCATCTATAATAGATTTTGCAATGGGCCTTGTGGTGAGGATGTATTGTTTAGGTTTTTCCATTGCGTATGGTTTCAATAAAGTTCAGCACATTAGGCTGTGAAAGAAGTTGCCGGGCTAGTCTGTATCCCATGTCGGTTGCTCTTTCAATGGTGTCCAATCCACCATTACCTGCTATCAGTGTTCCATCAACACTTACGATGTTTCCTTCAAAATGTACCTCACCGTTTTTAATTTGTGCGAGGCCGGAAATTGGCGTAGAGCATCCGCCCATCAGCGTACTTAAAAAATCCCTTTCAATTTTTGTACACAACGCAGTCGGTTCATCATTTAATGGTCGACAAAATTGCAAAGCATTTTTATCGCCTTCTCTGCATACAACCATAATAGCGCCTTGTGCAGGAGCAGGTAACATCCAATCAAGGTCAATTGCATTTGCAGGTCGCAAACCAATTCGTTCCAATCCTGCTGCGGCAAAAATGGCTCCATGCCAATTGCTTTCTTTTAATTTTTGCAAGCGGGTGTTTACATTACCTCTGATATTTTCAGTTTCATGATCCGGAAATCTATTTTTCCACTGGGCAATACGTCGTATGGAACCTGTTGCAACAACAGGGCTTGCCCACTCGCCTTGTTTTACGGGATGGGGAAATAGCGGAAAAGTCATTGTGTAATCCTGAATTGTTTTAGAGCCTTGTGAAACTAACATTACCTCTTTCACAGTCCTTGTACAATTCCATAATTCTATTTCAGGATGCGGCACAAAGATATCTCTGTGGTTTCCTCGCTTTAACACCGCTGCCTGCGCAATACCTTTCGCCAATTGTGTGGGCACATCTTTCATAGAATGCACGGCAATATCAATGCGGTTGCTAAGTAACGCCGCGTCTAATGTTTTTGTAAAAATACCAGTAACACCCAAGGCATACAGCGGAGTTACCGTATCCATATCGCCTTCGCTCTTTATAAATACCAGTTCGGCATCAACACCGTTTTCTTTTAAAAGCTTTTGCACTAACGTTGCCTGCCACACAGCCAGCTGGCTGCTTCTTGTACCAATGCGTAAGGTTTTTTGCATCAATTTTTTGCGTTGATAAAATCGTTCAGTGCCGCAATGTACTGACAACCGCCCTGGTTGTGCATTTTGATCTTGCCTGCGGTATCGTTCAGCACTTTTTGTATTACCACATCTAATTTGTTGGGGCAACCGATGGTAGTAGTAGTTTGAGGATGGGTATGCAGTTCCTTCAATTTTAATTTTAAATTTTTGAGTAGTGGCACATGTCGGCGCATGTTCACCCACTCATTAAACTCCTGAATTAATGTCGCAATTATGGCTTTTGCTTTTGGTACCTCGGCAAGGCGCATTTTTAATGTGTCGTCTTTTAATTTTGAAAGCTCATCAACATTGACCAGGTGTACGTTTGGCAAATTTTGTGCGGCGGTTTCCACGTTATAAGGAATGGAAAGATCAATAATCAGTTTTTCGGTTTTGCCTTCGAGGTGTTTTTTTAAAATAGTTGGTTCGGCAGCATTTGTTGCAACAATAATGATGTTTGCATTTTCTATTTCAGCAGCAAGGTTTTCAAACAGAGCAGCTCTTAACCCTAACTCATTGGCAAGTTCTTCTGCTTTTTCCGGAGAGCGGTTTATCAGTGTGATGTTGTTTGTGCCTAAATAATCAACCATGTTTTTGCAGGTGTTGCGGCCAATTTTTCCTACACCCAGGAGCAAAATATTTTTCGACGACGGACGGGCAACAAATTTTTTTATGTACTGCACCGCAGCAAACGAAACCGAAACAGTGCCGCCGCTTAGTTCGGTATTGTTCTTAATTAGTTTTGAAGATAGTAAAACACAATTCACAAGCCTGTCGGTAAAGGCACCAACAAATCCTTTTTCTTTAGAAAATTTTACTGCGTTTTTTAGCTGGCCAACAATTTCATAATCGCCTAAAATTTGCGAGTCTAACCCCGACCCAACTGCAAACAAATGTTCAATTGCCTCGGTTCCATTTTTTATGTATGCCGCTTTGGTAAAATCTTCCAGGTTGCCTGCGGTTTGCGAGCAAAGCAAATCGGGTAGCTGATAACTGCAATGAGCGAAGCCATAAATTTCGGTTCGGTTACAGGTAGAGAGAATGAAAATTTCATTAAGGCCCTGGCTATCTGCTTTACTCAAAATTGCTGCGTATTGCTCGGTACCAATTGCAAATTGCCCACGCACAGTGGCATCGGCCTTTTTATAGTTAATGCCGGCAACAAAGAAGTTCGATATGTTTCTAAAATACTGGGCGTTCATATTGTGTTAGCGCATCAAAAATTAATAAACTGTTTTGCCCACGGTAATTGTTTTGCTACTCAGCTTTCTTCCTTCCGAGGCCGAAAACTTCACTGTTCTTTCTATCAATCGCTCCATCACATTGCTCATACCTCATCAACTAACCTTAAGCAATGCGGCAAAAGTAATTTTGCAGGGGCTTAAATAATGTAAACCTCTGTCATTACTCTGTCATTTGAAAACATGAGTTTCATCAGTCTGCACAATAAGGAGATGTGTTGTGGTTTTTACTGTGCCAGTTGTAACTATTTTTGCTGCCTTTATGAAAAGAGCAGTTGTATTGATGAACCTTGGCTCGCCTGCTTCCACCAAAGTAAGCGATGTAAAAAAATACCTCGACCAATTTTTGATGGATGAAAGAGTGATTGACAAACCCTGGCTATTGCGGGCGTTGTTGGTTAAGGGAATTATTGTTCCCTTTCGTGCTTCAAAATCGGCTGCGGCATATAAATCCATCTGGACCAAAGAGGGATCTCCGTTGATTATAATTAGTAAAAAACAGCAAGCCGCACTACAAAAAGAAATTGGAGAACCCGTTGCTATTGCCATGCGGTATGGGCAGCCGTCTCCGCAACAGGCTTTTGATGACTTAGCAAAATCTAACCCCGATCTGGAAGAGGTAATTGCTGTGCCCATGTATCCGCATTATGCCATGAGCAGTTACGAAACAGCGGTTGAGTATGCAAAAGAACAACACCAGAAAAATGGATACCAGTTTAAGCTGACGTTTATTAAACCCTTTTACAACGATGCCGATTACATTAATGCTTTGGTTGAAAGTATTCGTCCGTATTTGCAAAATGAATACGACCAGATTCTATTTTCCTATCACGGCATTCCAGAGCGGCACATATTAAAATGCGATCCTACCAAAAAGCATTGTTTGAAAGTTGATAATTGCTGCGAAGTGCCATCTGCCGCTCACGAGTTTTGTTACCGGCATCAATGCTGGACCACAACTAATTTAGTTGCCGATAGTTTAGAAATACCTAAATCCAAAAGAGGTTTTTCTTTCCAGTCGCGGTTGGGAAGAGATCCCTGGCTGCAACCCTACACAGCAAAACGTTTGGAAGAATTACCGGGTGAAGGCGTAAAAAAATTATTGATCGTTTGCCCGGCATTTGTAAGCGACTGTTTAGAAACGCTGGAGGAAATTGCGGAAGAAGGAAAAGAAAGTTTTATGCACGCCGGTGGTGAAAGTTTTGAGTTGATCCCGTGTTTGAATGTGCAGCCGCTTTGGATAAATACATTAGCAAAGTGGGTGAGGGATATAAGTAATGAGTAATGAATAATGATTAGCCACACCATTTATCTTTAAACAAAAATTATGTTTTTGGATTTAGCCCACACCAAAAAGCCGGTTTTTGAAGCATCTAAACAATTTACGCTCGCATGTTATCGAATTACAAAAGAGTTTCCTGTTGATGAACGTTTTGCTATGGTACAACAAATAAGGAGGGCAGCCCTGTCTGTACATTTAAATATAGCTGAAGGTTGTTCAAGAAAATCAGAAGCCGAGAGGAAACGCTTTTTTGAAATTTCCCGTTGCTCATTAATCGAAGTGGATACAGCGTTAGATATAGCCTGCGACCTTCAATATAAAACAAAAGTACAATTGCAGGAATTAGGTGTTCATCTTATTAGCACCTTTAAACAATTATGTGGCCTCATTGGGTAATGAGGTCAAAATTGTAGTTCGCTAACTCATTACTGGTCACTCATTACTGATTACATGTACCTCTACCTAAAAGCTCTCCACATCATCTTCATCGTTACCTGGTTTGCGGGCATGTTTTACATTGTTCGTTTGTTTATTTACAACACCGAGGCAAATGAAAAACCGGAGCCGGAAAAAAGCATCTTACAAAAACAATTCTCAATCATGATTAAGCGGTTGTGGGTGGGCATCACCTGGCCTTCGGCAATCATTACACTCGTTTTTGGTATTTGGGTATTGCTAAAAGGCAATTGGGATAGTACTGTATTTCAGGCACCGGGCAGGTGGTTATTAATCAAACTAATTTTCGTGGCTGGGCTATACCTCTATCATTTTACGCTCCATACCCTTTACAGGCAACAGTTGGGTGGCGTATTCAAATATTCTTCTCAAAAACTCCGCATCTGGAATGAAGTAGCTACCATTCTTTTGATTGCCATTGTAATGTTGGCAACGGTAAAACAATCCATCAGTTTTATTTGGGGGCTGGTTGGGTTAACCGGGTTTGTAATTGTGCTTATGAGTGCCATAAAAATTTATAAAGCCACAAGGAATCGTTGACTTTTTTAAAAGAAACCGACACGATCCTGCGTTCTTTTTTGTCACCAACTTGTCACCACAACTCCTTTTACCAAAAGTGTAACTTCTTTTTCCTTCTTCCGTAATTGCACAAAAAAATCCAACCCCATTTTTGCAACCTTAAAATAAGGGTGAATGAAGCGAATGATTTTTTTAGCGCCTATGTTGGCCGGCATACTTGTAACAAATGCGCAAACGAAACAAGAAATTGTTGTTGATACTGTGCCGCATAAATTTCTGGCGGAAGTAACAATTGTTGGCCGCGGCAGCAGAAGCGATTATCAGCAAATGCCAGAAGTTGTGGGAACAAGTATCTATGCCGGAAAAAAAAATGCACTGATTGTAATGGACAATGTGCAGGGTAACGTGGTTACAAATAATATGCGGCAGGTGTTGGCGAAAGTGCCTGGCATTCATATTTGGGAAAGCGACCCGAGCGGCATACAAATTGGCATTGCCGCACGAGGTTTAAGCCCCAACCGGAGTTGGGAATTTAATGTGCGCCAGAATGGTTACGATATTTCTGCAGACCCCTTCGGCTATCCCGAAGCATATTATAATCCACAGTTGCAGGCCGTGCAGCGTATCGAAATTGTGCGGGGTGCCGGCTCGCTGCAATACGGGGCGCAGTTTGGCGGCATGGTAAATTATATTTTGCGCAACGGCAGCGAAATAAATAAAAAGTTTGAAATAGAAACACAACAAACAGTAGGTAGCAATGCATTGTTCAACAGTTACAATGCTATTGGGGGCAAAACAAAAAAAGTTCACTACTACTCTTTTTTCGACCACCGGAATGGTGATGGATGGAGACAGAACAGCCGCTATTTTACCAATGCGGGATATGGCACGGTAACTTATTTCATCAATCCAAAATTTTCTTTAACTGCTGAATTAATGCACTCTCATATTCGCAGCCAGCAGGCAGGTGGGCTAAGCGATTCTATGGTGTATGCCGATGCGAAAAAAAGTCATCGCAGCCGCAACTGGTTTGATATTGTATGGACCAACCCAGCACTCATTGCCAACTATCAATTGAATGAAAACACACGGTGGAATACAAAACTATTTGCCACAATAGGCAACCGCAACAGTGTTGGCTTCACTTCTAATTTAACTGTAAAAGACAATATCAATTCATCAACCTTAAATTATAACAACAGGATTTTAAATGCGGATAAGTACCGAAACTATGGATTAGAGAGCCGCATTATCACCAACTACAATTTCGCTGGCAAAAGCAACACTATCTCCGGCGGTATTCGCCTGTACACCGGTAGTACGCATCGGCTTGCAGATGGGAAGGGGTCCACGGGTTCGGACTACGATATGACTGTAACAGGAAGGTATCCCCGGGATATAGAATTTCAATCAAGGAACGCAGCCGTGTTTGTTGAAAATATTTTTCGCATCTCTGATAAATTTTTAATCGTTCCAGGTGTGCGTTACGAGTGGTTGGAGGGTTCAGCATCGGGGCGGAATGGGTTTGACTCAACTGGTGCCGATGTTATTTTACAGGATGTTCGCCGCAGCCGCAGCTTTTTATTGGCGGGTGCAGGAGCCGAATATCATGTTACTCCCACAACCGAGTTTTATGCCAACTACACACAGGCATACCGGCCCATACAGTTTGCTAATTTACAGGCCCCACCAACAACCGATGTTGTAGATCCGAATTTGAAAGATGCAAAAGGCTACAACGCAGATTTTGGTTACCGTGGCAAATTGAAAAACTTTTTACAGTTTGATGTAAGCGCATTTTACCTGCAATACAACAACCGGGTTGGTACGGTTACGGTAAATATCCCCGGGGGCAATCTTACTTCATACCGGTTAGTAACAAACGTGGGAGCAAGTACAAGTAAGGGCTTTGAAACTTATGTTGAATTGAATGTGGCTAGAGCATTTACAAAAATCAAAACAGCTGAACTAATTGTTTTTAGTTCGTACAGTTTTTTGGATGCCAAATACAGCGCCGATCATAAGGACGCGGTAACAAAAGGAAAGGAAGTAGAGAATGCGCCATCGAATATTTTTCGCGGAGGTATAACGGCAGGCTACAAAACATTGTTGCTAACCGGCCAGTTAAGTTTTGTTGGAGCAACATTTAGCGATGCAAACAACACACCTGCACCATCGGCAAATGCACAAACAGGTTTAATTCCCTCTTATACAATTACCGATGTGACGGCCACCTACAAATTTTCAAAAGGCATTAACCTGAAGGCGGGCATCAACAATTTGTTCGACCAGAGATATTTTACAAGAAGAGCCGGGGGGTATCCTGGTCCCGGTGCATTGCCGGGCGATGGGAGAACTATGTTTCTTTCTGTGGGTGCAAAATTTTAATAGCAATTATTGAGCAACGAAGTGTGGAGCCCCTTACTTCGTTGCTAAAATCTTACAAAAGGAATTGCATTGCTTACGCCAGATTAAACTCCTTAGCAGCCAGTTCCTTTCCATTTACCAGTATGGCAATTTTATGTGTTCCCGGAAAATGTTTTCGGGTGGTGAAATCCTGAAACCGTTGTTCCTTTTTAAAATTGTAACTGGCATTTGCTTCAAAAACTTTCTCTGTTATTTGAAAAACTTTCCGGCTTTGTTTCCCATTTGCTTTTACGTAGTACACAGCGTATTCAAGCCGCAGTTTTGCGGGCTTGTCACCAATTAGTCGAAGCAGGAATGAGAAGCCTAGCCGATCGCCAATTTTTAAATCGGGTTTATCGAGTTTTAATTGTTGCACTTTGCATGGGGCGTTGGCATTTAATTGAAAAAGGGAGTAAACATTTTCATCGGCTTTTTTTAAAAGCGTCCGGCAACCATGCCTGATAATCCAATCGGTATGATCGCTAACACCTTTCCAATTTTTAGCGAGTTGAAACACCACGGCCGGATGATCTTTTGCAATATCATTAATGTTGTTGGCAACACTTTTTCTTACAAACAGCGATTCATCGTTTTTTAAATTTTCCAAAATGGGCAGGATGGGGGATGGGTCTTTTTTCAGTTGCGGAATCGCCATGGCCCAGGGCAATCTTGGCCGGCAACCTTCAGAAGCAAAACGCCTAACGTGATGATGGTAATGTTTGCTCCACAGCGTCATTTGTTTCAGTACTTCACCGGGGTATTTTAATAACAGTGGTCTGATGGCAAATTCGCAACTGATGAACTGTGTAACTGTTTCTATAGCTGCCATTGAAGTTTTTAAATCATCCAGGCCATACTGTTCAATAAAATCGGGGAGGAAGAGGTATTCAAAACCGGGCTTGATGTTGTTGCCCTTCAGTTGCTCAACGATGGCAATGAGTGATGCGATTTGTTTTTTGTAGTCACCCGGCAAATGTTGATGTAAAACCGAAGCAATATGCCGCATACGTTGTTTTAATTCCTTCGTTTCCCAATGTTCATCCATAACCTGGCAAAGAAATTTTTGTTGGTTGAAATGTGGCAGCACCTGTTTTGCTGTTTTTGAAAACTGCTTGAAAAAGGCCTGTGTGTAAATATTTTTTAGTGGTTCGGGCATTGGCAATTTTGAGCGTTAAAGATAAATGGCTGATTGTATCATTCTTCCCTTACCCATTGGGCAGTAGCATAGGTCGTTTCCATAAAATACTCTAAACAATGTGTTCTCTGATGGCGACGGCATAACGTTGCAAGGCTATCTTCGGATAATGGTAAATCATTAGCAACGCAGCAACATCATCTTTCCCAACCAAAATCAATCACACAAAAATTTGTAATGTTAGAAATTGCCTTTAGTTTGGCTCCTCATATTCAAAAGCTCAAAACTAACAGCCATGAAAATCTTTTTTGCGTTGATTGTAAGCTCCTTTCTTTTTTTGGATGTTGTTGGCCAACAAACAATCGCTGCCGATAACATGTTGTTGGGTTACCAGGAATTTCCAACCTCGATCCAGGGTCACACAGCCGACAACTCGGGAAACCAATATTACACAGGAGTTTTTCGTGGACAACTTACCGTTAACAAACAAGTGTTAGCAACAGGCAACGGTCTCGAAGATATTTTTTGGGTAAAAACAAATGCCGCCGGGCAAGTGTTGCAACATAAAACCTTTGGCTCGGCCAATACCGAAGGTGGCTACATAAACAATCTTGCAATGGGTAGTAATAACCAAATGCTTTTTGGTTTGTACACAATGCAAAACCTTACACTGGGTGCCACTACTCTAATTCCTTATCCCTCACCGTCGGGCAATAGCTTTACGGCTGGCCTGGTATGTATGGACACGGCCGGCACTGTACTTTGGAGTAAAAGAACCAATCTTCAAAATTTTAAAATCTATTACTCCAATAACATTTATCATGTTTTTGGTTCTGTGGTTTCCTTTATGCCCACTCCAAAATATGGTGATGCCACTATTCTTGACTCTATAGGAAAGCCCGCCATAGTACACCTGATGATTGACGGCAGCGGAAACCTGCTGGGTGCCAAAACAATACTTGTAAACAAACTGAATCATGGAGTGGCGTTGTATAACGTTGCTTTTTTCTCCGACAACTCTCTTCTGCTGCAATTGAGGATAGACGGCGATACATCATATCAACTCAACAAAACAGTAATGCCTTTGCCACTGCAGCTTTCTACCTATCATCTTTTAGTTCGTACCGATACATCGTACACTGCCGTCAAAACTAAAATACTCAACCCGTTACGCCATTCGATTGCCGGTGCGGGTAACCAATTCTTTTCCACCTGCGTTGGCCCAGGCGATTCGGTGTACACCATTTTTAATTTTGAAAACACCGCTACTCCATTTTCACTCGATGGTTTTTCACAAACTCCTTTAAAAAATACCTTGTACGCAATGGATGGTTCGCTAACCGTAAGAAGGCAGGTTTTTTTAAATAACTCCAACGCTGGTACTGTCCCATCCATCTTGCGGCGTAGAATTTTTTTCAGGCACATGGCATATAAAAATGGATTCCTTTTTATGAACGGATATTTTACCGGCAGTAACGAGTCTCCGATTAATGCCATACCAACAAAAGACACAACGGTAACAATTCTACCCGGGCTTCCGGTGACATTTGATTTGAACGGAGCCAGCAAAAGCTTTATGGCAAAATGCGATTTGGCAGGCAACAGTGGTGCAGTGAACTGGTACGGTAGCCACAGCCCGTACGAGAACGCAAACGTTACGCCTGCTTTTTTACATAATGCGGGTCCGCAAAGCTTGGCGTTTGTTCAATTAAACGACAACGTGTGGAACCCGTGGACGATTGAAGAAAACCTGAAGGTGGTTACCGGCAGTATGCGCAAAGGAACCGACATGTCGGAGGTGCCTTGCCGCATTCAGTATTTTGCCGACGGCAGCCGAGTAATAATTGGTTATGCCAGGGGCAAAACCGCCTTAGACACCAGCAGCACATTTATTACACACAATGCACGGAGGGATATTTTTTTGGTGCGCCTGAGGGCTAATAATGAAGTGGTTTGGTACAAAAGATTTCATAGCACCCTCTATAGTTGCGATATAAGAGGTTTTGAAGTGAAGAACGGCAGAGTATTTTTTTTGGCGAACTATTTAGGGTCGCAAAACGATAGTAACTACATAAAGGTTGGAAACGATCTATACAATGTGCGTGTTAATGCAAGTCTGATGGCAAGCATTGATACGGCAGGAAATCTGCGTGTTCACAATCTCAGCAACCCAATGCTGCGTACTGTTTTTCTCATGAATTTTAGTTTTTTTACCAATGGCGATCTGGCACTGGCAACCGACGTTAACCCCATAGCATACAAATCTTTTCCTACAACATTTGGCCCCCAAATATTCAGGCTCGATGTAGCAACAGGTAGCATTATAGATGGCCGAAAGTTATTTGGTGCATCAACCATGAGCATATATAGTGTGCGTGTCAACGGAAACGACCAGCTCTATTTATCAGGTGCCAGCAATCATACAGTGACAACCAAAATTTATTTACATAACGGAGTAGCCACTGCCGACTCGCTGCAAGTGCCCGCCACAACCCAACTCCAGCAAACAGTATTAAAAACCGGATGGAACGGTTTTCATTGGCTGAAGCGGTTTTCGGGTAATGCTCAGCTTTCCCAAAATGGTGACATTGCACTGGTAAATGGCACACCTGTATTGGGTATATATTCCAACACAAGTCCCCAGCCCCTTTTATGGGATGGCCAAACCGTGCATAGCGGTTTTGGTGTACAATCGTTCTCGGTTTTAAAACTGAATGATGATGGCTCGATTGCACAGAAAAAAAGCATACTCAATGTTGTTCCGGGCTACATGCGGGAGGGAAAAAACAGCCAGCTGCACCTGTCCTTTGGGCTGCGTGCCGCAACTAATATTGATACTATCCAAGTTGGTTTTGGTGGAGGAGGTATTGACGGCCTTGCGGTAGTGATAGATAGCAATCTGGTAGCAAAAAAGAGCTTCAGAGTTTCATCATCATTTTCGGAAATCATGTACGACATGGACATTTTTCAGGACAGCATTATTGCGCTTACCTACTCCGCTCAAACCAATCCACAACTTTACATGGCCCGCACTTCGGTTGCATCCGGCGATTATGAGGAAGATGCATTTGTTGGAACATTTACTACCCGCAATAGTATTACCACATCAATAAATACGCCCCTGCCAACTGCAAACCACATTGCTATAACACCAAACCCTGTAACCAATAAAAATCTACAATTTTCAATTGCGGTTACCCAACCTGTGCGGTCGGTTTTCAGTATTTATCAAAGTGGAGGAAAGTTTTTAAAAAGCCAGGTAATTGAATTGTCGCCTTCAACCAGGTATTACAACATAGCCCTACCCGACGCAACAGCTAGAGGGGTGTACTTCGTAACCGTTTCAAATTTCAAATTCACCACCACAAGAACTTTTATTGTTTTATAAACGGATAGCAGAATATTGACGGAGCTAATTATCTGATGCATTTGAAAAGGTGAACAGCCGTGGGTAGATATTGTACTCAGGGGCCTTAGCAGTTTCTCTGCAACCGCTGTGCCATGCAAAATCTTTGTTGCCGACAAAACATTTTAGCTACCCGCTATTTTATTACGGGCCAAGGGCAGTTAGTTTTTTCAATTGTCGGGCTAAACATAAAACGAAATAAACAAAGACCACCATCCGATCTCTTACTTTAAACTTCAGGGAATGGATTTTCCTACCTTTGCCCACATTTTTAAAATAGTACAGCAGCGCATTATGGCCAACCGGTACAAAGAATATAAACAGCTCAATCTTCCCGCAATTGAAAAAGAAATTTTACAGCGCTGGGAGAAAGAAAATGCCTTTGAAAAAAGCATAACAATAAGAGAAGGGGCCGAGCCTTTTGTTTTTTACGAAGGACCACCCAGTGCCAATGGCCTGCCCGGTATTCACCACGTGATTTCAAGAACATTGAAGGATTTGGTTTGCCGGTATAAAACCATGCAGGGTTTTAAAGTAGAGCGCAAAGGCGGATGGGACACTCATGGCCTACCCATAGAATTAGGCGTTGAAAAGGAGTTGGGTATTACAAAAGAGGATATTGGCAAAACAATTTCGGTTGAGGACTACAATCAAAAATGCCGCGAGGCAGTGTTGCGTTATAAACAACAGTGGGATGACCTTACCAAACAAATGGGTTATTGGGTTGACTTAAAGAATCCCTACATCACGTTCAAAAACGAATACATTGAAACCCTTTGGTGGTGCCTGAAGGAGTTGTACAATAAGGGCCTGCTTTACAAAAGTGTTTCTATTCAGCCCTATTCACCTGCTGCGGGCACAGGTTTAAGTTCGCACGAGCTGAATCAGCCCGGTACTTATAAAATGGTGAAAGATACAAGTGCAGTAGCTATGTTTCGCCTCACCCCCAACCCCATTCCAGCAGAGCCGGAGAGGGGAGTAACCCCCGCGACTCCCCCCTTCTACAACCTGTTGGAGAAGGGGTTAGGAGACGAGGTGTTTTTCCTTGCCTGGACAACCACCCCCTGGACACTGCCTTCCAACCTGGGCTTAACCGTTGGGCCGAACATTGATTATGTGTTGGTCAAAACTTTTAATCCCTACACGCACCGGCAACAAAATGTAATTCTTGCAAAGCCACTACTGCACAAATATTTTAAAGAAGAAGGAGCAACAGCAAGTTTTGATGATTATAAAGAAGGCGACAAAATTATTCCCTACAAAATTGTAGCAACCTTTAAAGGCAAAGACCTTGAAGGAGTAGAATACGAACAACTTCTTGGCTACCCCGCAAACAGCTTGCAGGCCATTGAAGAAATTACACCTGGCGCAAAACCGTTCCGCATTTTGCTGGGCGATTTTGTTACTACCGAAGATGGAACCGGCATCGTACACACTGCTCCGGCTTTTGGTGCCGATGACTATAGGATTGGCAAAAAATACAACATTGGTATTCTAACGCTTGTTGACCGCGAAGGAAAATTTGTGGATGGCTTGGGTGAGTTCTCCGGTCGCTACATTAAAGACTACAAAAACCAGGAAGGCTATATTGATGTAAACGTTGACCTATCAGTTAAATTAAAAAAAGAGAATCGGGCTTTTAAGGTGGAGAAATATGAACACAGTTACCCGCATTGTTGGCGCACCGACAAACCGGTGGTTTATTATCCACTTGACGCATGGTTTATAAAAACAACCGCGGTAAAAGACAGAATGGTTGAACTTAATAAAACCATTAACTGGAAACCTGAATCTACAGGCACGGGCCGTTTTGGTAACTGGCTGGAAAATATGGTTGACTGGAACCTGAGTCGCTCAAGGTATTGGGGCACGCCGCTGCCTGTTTGGCGAACAGAAGACGGGGCCGAAGAAATTTGTATTGGCTCGATAGAAGAACTAAACACAGAAATTAAAAAAGCCAATGCCATTTTAGGTGGCGATGTAAATACGCATTACCTGCACGATGGCATATTAGACTTACACAAGCCCTATGTTGATGATGTGATTTTGGTTTCCGCTTCGGGGAAACCTATGCGCCGCGAACCAGATTTGATTGATGTTTGGTTCGACAGTGGTGCTATGCCTTACGCACAATGGGGTCTGCCCGATTCCAGTTCAAATAGATTTGGTCCACTCAGCGCTAGAACTTTTTGGAACTATCATGCTCTTGCCAAAGTCTCCCCCAACGGGGGAGATTTAGAGGGGGCCGTTTTCCCTGCAAATTTTATTGCCGAAGGGGTTGATCAAACCCGTGGCTGGTTTTATACCCTTCATGCCTTAGGCGTAATGTTATTTGATTCCGTTGCTTATAAAACAGTTGTGTCAAACGGACTGGTGCTTGATAAGAATGGCAACAAAATGAGTAAGCGCCTGGGCAATGTGGTAGACCCGTTTGCTACCATTAATAATTTTGGGGCCGATGCTACCAGGTGGTATCTTATTACAAACGCGTCGCCCTGGGATAACCTGAAATTTGATTTGGACGGTATTAAAGAGGTGCAAAGAAAATTTTTTGGCACACTCTATAATACCTACCAGTTTTTATCGCTTTACGCCAATGTTGATGGTTTTGATTATTCGGAACCCGATGTTCCGATAGGCAACCGGCCCGAAATAGATCGGTGGATATTATCTTCCTTACAAACGCTTATTAGAAAAGTAACAGCAGCTTTTGATGATTATGAGCCTACGCAGGCTGGAAGGCTGATAGAAGATTTTGTGGACGAACACCTCAGCAACTGGTACGTGCGTTTGTGCCGTCGCCGATTTTGGAAGCCGGTTTTGCAAAACGAAACAGGAGAAAATGAGCACACCGATAAAATTGCAGCTTACCAAACGCTCTACGAATGCCTGGAAACGGTTCTGTTGTTAACAGCACCCATCTCACCATTTTTTAGTGATGAATTATTCGCCAACCTCAATTCGGTAACGGGCCGGCACAAAGAAGCGTCAATTCACCATGTACAATTTCCGGTGGCCAAACCCGAATATATTGACGAAGCAATGGAAGAACGCATGCAACTGGCGCAGGATGCCTGCTCACTATTGTTATCACTCCGCAAAAAAGTAGCCATCAAGGTTCGTCAGCCGCTTCAAAAAGTGCTTATCCCGGTTACCTCTCCTAAAATGCAGCAGCAGCTTCAGCAGGTAGAAAACCTGATAAAGGCTGAAGTGAACATAAAGGAAATTGAGTACCTGCACGATACCGAAGGGTTTATAAAAAAGAAGGTCAAACCAAACTTTGTTGCCCTCGGTAAAAGATTGGGTGCAAAAATGAAAGCTGTTTCTTCAGCATTTTTAAATTTTTCCCAACAACAAATTTCATCATTTGAAAAAGAAGGTAGATATTCATTGCCCGTTGGCGATGAGCTTGTAGAAATTACATTGGAGGAAGTGGAGATTACCAGCGAAGACATTCCGGGCTGGACGGTTGCTACTAAAGGAACACTAACCGTGGCCTTAGATGTAACAATAACACCGGAACTACTGGAGGAAGGTGCGGCCCGTGAGTTTATAAACAGGATTCAAAAACTGAGAAAGGACAATGGATTTGCAGTAACCGACCGTATTGAGGTTAAGGTAGCTGCGCACAATGGCATCAACCAATCTTTGGCTAAGTATAATAACTATATTTGCGCCGAAATTCTGGCGGATAAGCTTGAATTTACATCACAAATTGATGAAGGAATTGAAATGGAGGTTAACGATAACCCGTTGAAAGTCATCATCGTAAAAAAGGGGTAACAAAAAATGGCTACAAAAAAGGCAGCACCAAAACCTGCTCATTCTACCAGCAAAAAGGCGGCAAAACCCGCGAAAAAAGTTCAGAAGGCAGGCGGAAAACTGCCGGTGAAGCCAGCCAGATCGGTGGCACAAAAAGCTCCGGCCAAAAAGACACCTGTTAAAAAAATGGCTGTTAAAAAAGCGGTAGCTAAGAAACCAGCCTCGCCTGTGAGAAAAGTACCCAGAGCTAAAGTGCCGGCTAAAAAACTGGCCCCAATAAAAAAGGCAAGTCCTCCAGCTAAATCCAAGCCCATTTCTAAAACGACAGTAAAGAAAAGAATACCCACTGTTACTAAAAAAAATACCCTTGTGCAAAAAACCAAGTCAAACCCCGCAGTGAAACCTACAGCAAAGCCAGCAGCAAAATCTGCTGCTAAGGCGGTGGTAAAGCCCGTTTCAAAAGCAATCAATAAGCAAGCGGAGGCTGCAAAAAAATCGGCTGAGCCTGTAAAAAAGCCAGCCGTTACGGCACCCACTCCGCAAGAAGTGAAGCCAGCCATAAAACCTTTGGAAACGGCCCCGGTTAAAAAAGAACCAGCCAAACCGGTAAAAATTGTCATACCCAAAACTTCAACTAACAAGGTGGTAAAGTATCAGCCCGATTTTACCAAATCGGTTTTGGATGCGAAACAAAATGCACAATCGGGGCCTACAATGCGTTACTCCGATCCGGAACTAATTGAGTTTCGAGACCTGATTAATAAAAAATTGGAAACCGCTAAAAAAGAATTGGCTTATTTGCAGGGCCTAATTACACGCAAAGATGAGGGCGGCGATATGGAAGATGGCCGGTACATGACGATGGAAGATGGCAGCATGAGTATGGAGCGGGAGCAGTTGAGCCAAATGGCTAGCAGGCAAATTCAGTTTATCGACCACCTGGAAAAAGCAATTATGCGGATTGAAAATAAAACCTATGGTATTTGCCGTGTTACCGGAAAACTCATTGATAAAGCCCGTTTGCGGGCCGTGCCTCACGCTACGCTTAGCATTGAAGCAAAGCAATTGATGAACAGGTAACCCTGCTCGCAGAAGAATATTAACTCCGCACTGCGGAGTTTTTTTTTGATAATTTGGTTTGATCACAGCGCTTCCGGCGTTTTGCGCAGTTATCTTCTGCACTAACATTTATTGCAATTTTACAGGCCAAGAAAAAATATTATGACAATAGAATTTTCTTACGACAAACGACAGGTAATACAAGCATTACGGTATCATTTCCTGAGCAAAAGAGAAATAAGAATAATGATTATCCTGGTAAATGTATTTGCCTTTGCCTCGGCCCTGCTGTTTTATTTTAAAAAGATTTTGCCTTTTGCTTTCCTTACCGGATCGTTGCTGTGGTTTTTTTTAATGATTACGTTTTGGTTTATTTTACCCGGCATGGTTTACCGGAAGGCGAGCACCTTCAGGGATCATTTTGTAATGACTTTTACCGATGAAAATTTTTCGGTTGGAAACGAGCGAGGCTCCCGTAACTGGCTTTGGAAAGACTTAAGTACTTACATGGAAACGCCAAATTTTTTCCATTTGTATTTTGATAACCGTTCCTTTTTTCTTGTGCCTAAAAACGGTTTTTCCGATAGCGATGCAGTACAAAACATGCGGCATCTATTGAAGCAAAAAATAAATCTTAAACAAACTAAAACAGGTTCTTAGTTTTTGCACCATCCTTTCCTTACTCATGATTTCTTGTTCTTCTTTTGTGCATGCTAAAGTTCTTTCACCATCAAAAAATGCGGAATGGTAATTTCTTCAAATTCATCACCCTTTTTTTTGTAGCCCATTTTTTCAAAAAAGGGAATTGCATTTTTTCGTGCATGCATGGTGATTGTATGGTAGCCTCTGTCTCTTGCCAAATTTTCCGCAAACTGCATTAATGCTTTACCTACACCTTTTCCCTGTATATCATTCACTACAGCCATTTGCCGCAGGCGTACCGTTTCAGCATTTTCTTCAACCAACATACAGCAACCAAGCATTTGTTCATCTTCAAAAGCACCAATCATCAAATTATTTTTTTCGGCCAGTAACTCTTCTTCCGAAAAACTTAGCCCTAATGGTTTACGCAGAATATCATCACGCAGCTTTACCATTATTTCATAATCCTTAGAGCCGTGATCAATAATTTTTAAGGCCATTTGCTAAGAGGTTAAGCTATTTAATTTGCGAATATACTGCTATGTGGCAAGTTGCTTCTTTTCTAAACAAATACAAGCAATTGATTTAAATTTTTCGGGAAACTGTGTTGTTAAGTACATTCATTTAGTTAATTCAAAAACTTCTATTTTTGCACCACTAATAACCAAACTTTTACAAAATGTCAGACATTGCAGCAAGAGTAAAAAAGATCATTGTAGACAAACTTGGAGTGGATGAAGCTGAAGTTACAAATGAGGCTTCTTTTACCAACGACCTAGGTGCCGATTCATTAGACACCGTAGAACTGATCATGGAATTTGAAAAAGAATTCAATATTTCTATTCCCGACGAACAGGCTGAAACCATCACTACAGTAGGCCAGGCTGTTTCCTATCTTGAAGAACACGCAAAGTAACCGCTTGCTGTGCCCTGCGCAAACAGAATAAAAAATTTCGCCTCCCGGCTCCACGGCACCGGGAGGCGTTTTATCTTATAAAAAATTGATGGTGCGTACAATACAATTAAAGAGAGTGGTGGTAACGGGTATGGGCGCCATCACCCCATTGGGCAATTCAATAACCGAATTCTGGAATAATTTACGCAACGGTGTTAGTGGTTGTAGCATGATCACCAATTTTGATGCGGCGAAATTTAAAACCAGGTTTGCCTGCGAAATAAAAAATTTTGAACCAACCAACTTTCTCGACAAAAAGGAAGCCCGCAAGCTTGACCGATTTACGCAAACCGCCGTTATTGCTTCCGACCAGGCCGTGCAGGATGCAGGTATTGACAGGGACAATGTAAATGTTGACAGGGTAGGAGTAATTTTTGCCTCGGGCATTGGTGGTATTCTTACTTTTCAGGAAGAGGTGATGAATTTTGCAAAGGGCGATGGAACACCGAGGTTCAATCCCTTTTTCATTCCAAAAATGATATTGGACATTGCCGCCGGCCACATCTCCATGCGTCATGGTTTTCGTGGAGCCAATTTTGCGGTTGTGAGTGCCTGCGCTTCGTCGACCAATGCAATGATGGAAGCATTCAACCTTATCAGGTTAGGTAAAGCCGATGCTGTTGTAACAGGTGGTTCGGAAAGTGTTATTACCGAATCGGGCGTTGCTGGCTTCAACGCAATGAAAGCGCTTAGTGAAAGAAACGATGACCCGGCAACTGCATCGCGACCTTACGATAAAGACCGCGACGGTTTTGTTATGGGCGAAGCCGCAGGTGTTTTGGTTTTTGAAGAATACGAACATGCCATAAAACGCGGAGCAAAAATTTATTGTGAAGTAGCAGGTTGTGGCGCTACGGCCGACGCACACCATATTACCGCACCGCACCCAGAAGGATTGGGCGCCAAAAATGTAATGCTGCAGGCGTTAGACGATGCGGAAATGCAGCCCACAGATATTGACTACATTAATACACACGGCACCTCTACCCCGTTAGGCGATATTGCCGAGGTAAAAGCGATAACAGATGTATTTGGAGCGCATGCCTTCAACTTAAATATCAGTTCCACAAAATCAATGACCGGTCATTGCCTGGGTGCTGCAGGTGTTATTGAAGCAATTGCCTGCATCATGGCCGTGCAAAACGATATTGTGCCACCAACCATTAATCATTTTACTGATGACCCTGATCTTGATGCACGTTTGAATTTTACTTTTTGGGAAGCACAGAAGCGACCTGTGAACGCGGCACTCAGCAATACCTTTGGCTTTGGCGGCCACAATGCCTGCGCCATTTTTAAAAAGTACAATCCCTGATTTTTATTGTCGGCAATTCCTGCTCCAAATCTGTAATATAAAAGTTGTAGTTTCCGCTTGTGGATTTCTGGAAATCGTTTTATAAAAAAAATGTTGAGCCTTCTTTTAAAAAGAATATAAGAGGCGTTCTTGGTTACACACCCGGAAATATCTCTCTTTACAAAACTGCACTTACACACCGCTCCATAAAAGACACCATTGATGAAAACAACGAACGCCTTGAATATCTGGGCGATGCGATCCTAAGCGCTTTGGTTGCCGATTATCTTTTTAAACGATATCCCTACAAAGAGGAAGGTTTTTTAACTGAGATGCGGAGCAAAATGGTTAACCGCCAGCAGTTGAATGATATTGCCTTGAAAATGGGTTTAAAAAAAGTAACGGTCTTTAATAAATCCGACGCATCGTTAAAAACCAGCCAGATTTTTGGCAATACACTCGAAGCACTTGTTGGTGCCATTTATTTAGACAAGGGCTATAAAAAAACCAGCAAATGGGTGAGCGAAAGAATCATCATGCCCCACATGTTTGTTGATGACCTGGAGGTTTTAGAAATCAATCACAAAAACAAATTGTACGGCTGGGCTAATAAAAACGGCAAGCAGTTAGACTTTGAAACCATTAACGAGCAGTTTGAAAATGGACGCCGGTTGTTTACTGTTGCAGCCGTAATCAATGGAAAAAAAATAGCACAGGGAAAGGCCTACAATAAAAAAGACGCTTCGCAAATTGCGTCGCAACTGGCGGTTGAAAAATTAGGTATTGTCAACTCCGACTCCACTGCAACCATTGAGTAAACCTAATTTAGAAATTCTCCGAAAAACCCTTATTGCTAATTCTACTTCGGTAAGGCGGACATTTACTTTCTACCTTTCCGTATTTAACGCGTAAGACTAAAATTTTTTTGCTAAAAACACTGAAGTTTCACGAGCACTCGTGCCTGCCAGGGGAGCCAAAAATCTGAAAGCCTCATTATCTGTCCTTTGAATCTCAGTCTGCTTGCTCATTTCCGCCCTTGTAGAAGTAGCTAGTGGTTTTACAAAAGATATCTGTAAAAATACTTGCGTTCCAAAAAAAGGGAATATAGATTTGCACCCGATGAGCGAACCCATCTGATGGTAAACACCTAAAAGATATTAAGGGATTCGCTTCCAACCCTAAAAAAACTAAAGAACCCGTACCATGAAACTCTTTTTACTGCTCGCTCTTGCAATCCTTTCTTTCAACCCAGGTTTTTCTGCTCCGGTTAATAAAGCCAAATCGAATGGTCTTTGGACGCTTACTACCAACTGGACATTGAATAGATTACCGCAGGTTGGTGATACAATTGAAATTCCTGCCGGCATCACCATCATCATCAATAACGATCAAATTTTTAACGGATTTGTATTCATCCGCATTAAAGGGACGCTGCAGTTCCAGAACAATAATTCAACCTTACAGGTGGGAACAACCAGTTGCATTGTTTTACAAAACGGACGAATAAGTGGCGGCGGTTCTCCGTCGCAAAGAATAAGAATGGGCAACACCTCAATTTTTAATGGCGGGCAAAATGACATTACCGGTTTTCAAATTGCAAATGGCAGCTCTAATGGTTTTAACCCTTCAGGCGAATCGGCCCTGCCAGTTAGGTTTATCAACTTCGATGTGATAAAAAATGCCGAAGGAATTTTAGTGCAGTGGTCAACAGCACAGGAGCAGGATGCTTTTCAATTTGAAGTGCAGCGCAGCCTGGATGGTAATGTGTGGAGTACAATTGCTAAAGTGACCGCCACCGGCAATTCAAACAACAGGCAAAATTATTCTTACACCGATAAACTGGCTGCAGCCGGACAGCTTTACTACAGGCTAAAGCAGGTTGATGCCAGCGGTACCTATCTATACACGGCAGTGAGAAAAACAAATAATACCCGAAACACAGTTGGCGCAACGATCAAAATTTCATCGGCTGCAAATAATGTTGTGCTCCACTTTGCTGAAACAGCTAAAAATGTTGCCATACACATTATTAATTTAAATGGGCAGGTAATTGCCACCACCAAAATTGGTTCGGCCCTTGGCAGTGTTGTTATCAGCAGTTCAACCAAAGGCGCACATGTTGTGTCGGTAACCAATAACAATAACATGCTTGCCGCTGCCCAGGTAATGCTTTAATCGTTTGCAACAAATGCTGGAAGTGCGGATTGCTTTACCGGACTTTTATCTATGCAGTAAATGAGTAGGGGCACCTAACCAAAAGGAATTGAAGGTTAGGGTCGAATTTCCTGGCACAACTCTATCAAAACCCCATTTGTATTTTTTGGATGAAGAAAACAAACCAACTTATTATCCGCCCCGGGTTTAGGTGTTTCATTCAATAAGATAAAACCTTCGTTTTTTAGCCGGGCCATTTCAGTCATAATGTTCTCCACTTCAAAAGCAATATGGTGAATGCCTTCGCCTTTTTTAGCAATAAACCGGGCAATCACTCCGTCCTCCGTGGTTGATTGTACCAACTCAACCTTGTTTTCACCCGTTCTGAAAAAAGCGGTTTCAACCTGCTCCGATTGCACAGTTTCCGTTTTATAACAGGGGCTGTTCAACAATTTTTCAAAAAGTGGAACCGACGAAGACAAAGATGTCACGGCAATCCCAATGTGCTCAACTTTCAGCATTGATTTTTGTTTACGAATATGGTAAAATTAACCGCAAAGAAGGACATAGCTTTCGGCATCCGCCGCAATTACGGTAAATTTGCTTCTGTTTAAAAAATTGTATGCTCAAACTTCCCATATACCTCGATCATAACGCCACCACTCCTTGCGACCCGCGGGTGGTTGACGCCATGATTCCCTATTTTACAAATGCTTTTGGCAATGCGGCTAGCCGTAATCACCCTTTTGGGTGGGCGGCGGAAGAAGCTGTTGATTATGCCCGCGAGCAGGTGGCCAGATTAATTGGTGCTGATCCCAAGGAAATTATTTTCACATCAGGCGCCACCGAAGCCGATAACCTTGGCATTAAAGGGATATTTGAAATGTATGCCTCAAAAGGCAACCATATCATAACCTGCAATATTGAACACAAAGCTGTTTTAGATACTTGCAAACATGTTGAAAAATCGGGCGGCGAAGTAACCTATTTGAAGGTGAAAGAAAATGGACTGATTGATTTGCAGGAACTGGAAGCTGCTATCAAACCAACCACCATTCTTATTGCATTGATGTACGCCAACAATGAAATCGGAACCATAATGCCAATGAAGGAAATCAGCCGCATTGCTAAGAAACATGGCGTACTGGTTTTTAGCGACGCTACGCAGGCCATTGGTAAAATTCCTGTTGATGTAAACAAAGACGGCATTGACTTAATGGCAATGACGGCGCATAAAATGTACGGACCCAAAGGCGTTGGCGCATTGTATGTGCGGCGCAAAAATCCTCGTGTAAAAGTTACCGCTCAAATGGATGGTGGCGGCCACGAAAGAGGTATGCGCAGCGGCACATTGAACGTACCGGGCATTGTTGGTTTTGGTAAAGCCTGCGAATTATGTATGAACGAAATGCAGCAGGATGCGGAACGCCTGAGTGTATTGCGGGATAAACTTGAAACCTCTTTAATGAAGTTGGAAGAGGCCTACATTAATGGCGACGTTAACCACCGGTTGCCGCATGTTACCAACATTTCGTTTAAGTACGTAGAAGGCGAAGGGTTGCTTATGGGTTTTAATAAAGAAATCGCTTTATCATCCGGTTCGGCTTGTACTTCCGCATCTTTAGAGCCATCTTACGTACTAAAAGCATTGGGTTTGGGCGATGATCTGGCGCATAGTTCGCTGCGTTTTGGTTTAGGAAGGTATACAACTGAAGAGCAGATAGATTACACCATTGATCAGGTTTCAAAAACCGTTTTGAAACTGCGGGAAATGAGCCCGCTGTGGGAGATGTATAAAGAAGGAATTGACATGAACAGTATTGAGTGGGCAGCACATTAAAGTCGCATAGCTGATTAGCCCGCGTGCTGATTTGCTACTGAAACGACTCTAATAAATTTAATCGGCAATTAGCAAATCGGTATATTATCACATTATCAAATTAAGAACATGGCATACTCAGAAAAAGTGTTAGATCACTATAATAATCCAAAGAACGTAGGCACTCTGGATAAAAGCAAAGCCAACGTAGGCACTGGTTTAGTTGGTGCACCCGAGTGCGGCGACGTAATGCGTCTGCAAATTGAGGTTGATGAATTAGGCATGATAAGCGACGCCAAATTTAAAACTTTTGGTTGCGGCTCGGCCATTGCTTCCTCCTCTCTGGCCACCGAATGGCTTAAAGGCAAAAGCGTTGACGAAGCCATTAAAATTGACAACATGGAAATCGTGGAAGAACTAAATCTTCCACCTGTTAAAATTCACTGCTCTGTGCTGGCCGAGGATGCCATTAAAGCAGCGGTAAATGACTACAGAAAAAAGAACGGTTTGGTTGAACTGCAGTTTGAAGAAAGTGTAGTTCATTAAAACAAGCCATGAGCTTTTAGATACGAGTTTTGACATTTTATCACTGTCTTTACTCGTAGCTCGCCGCTCACAACTCAAAGCTTAAAACACTATGGTAGCAACAGACAATGCAATATATGTAAGCGACAAGGCCAAAGAAAAAGTTGGCCAGTTGATGAAGGATGCCGGTGTGGTAGGCGATGCCTCATACTTTTTACGTGTGAGTGTGGTAGGTGGTGGTTGCTCAGGGTTGAGTTACAAACTGGATTTTGATAACGAAACCAAACCGATGGACCAGGTGTTTGAAGACAATGGTATCAAAGTGGTGACCGACCTAAAAAGTTTTCTGTATTTAGTGAATACCGAACTCAATTTTTCGGATGGATTGAATGGTAAAGGATTTTATTTTAGCAATCCAAACGCCAGCCGTACCTGTGGTTGCGGCGATAGTTTTGCCGTGTGATTAATCGTACAGTTTTACATAGCTCCCGTTTCTATTTATTTGGAACGGGATTTTTTTTAGGCGAATAATAAAAACAACATTAAACAGTTTACTCTATTTTCATTTTATGGTTTGAAGTTATTATGGCTATAGAAAACACTTTAATTCTTAAATCTTAACTCTTACATCTAACTTCTTAACTCCTAATCTCCCATGTGGCCAATTTGTAGAAAAGAACTCGGGCAATTTTTTAGCAGTCTCACAGGTTTTATTGCCATCGTGGTTTTTTTGCTGGTGAATGGGCTGGTGTTATTTGTATTTAGCGGCAACATTTTAGAAACCGGTTACGCCACGCTCGACCAATTTTTTTCTTTTGCCCCATGGATACTTATTTTTTTGATCTCGGCTATTACCATGCGCAGTTTTTCCGATGAGTTTCGCGGAGGCACTTACGAAGTGCTTGGCACTAAACCACTAAGCCGCTGGCAAATTGTTACGGGTAAATTCATGGGCAGTTTTACCGTTGCCGTTATTGCACTGCTACCAACCTTAGTCTATTACTTTGCCATCAACAACCTTGCTTCATCCATTGGTATCGATGCGGGGGCTGCGGCAGGTTCATATCTCGGCCTACTTTTACTAACCGCGGTTTTCACCGCCATTGGTATTTGTATCAGTTCGTTTACAACCAACGCCGTTATTGCATTTATACTTACCCTGGTTGCCTGCGTTCTGGTTTATTTTGGTTTCACCGCCATTAGCCAACTAGCTTTTTTACAAAGCGGTGCCGGTTATTACATTGAAATGGCAGGCATCAACTTTCATTACCAAAGCATTAGTCGCGGCGTAATTGACACGAGGGATCTTGTGTATTTTCTGTCGGTCATTTTTTTCTTTCTGCTGTTAACTTTCCAAAACCTGTTGAAAAAATAATCATGCAAAAAAGGAGTGTCATTTCTTTGATTGTTTTAGTTGCGGTTTTGGTGATTATCAATCTTATTGCTGCGCAAATTCACCGCCGGTTCGATTTGACCGAGGACAATCGTTACTCACTTACCACTGCTTCAAAAGATATTTTGCAAAACCTGGATGAAGAGGTATTGGTAACCGTTTTTTTAAAAGATAACCTGCCTGCCGAGTTTAAAAAATTAGCCAGCGCCAATACCGATTTTCTTTCGGTGCTGCGGGAGAATAGCAATGCAAAATTGAAATACAATTTTGTTAGCCCGTTGCAGGATGTTACGCCAGGCCGTACCTGGGCCGATTCGTTACAGGCCGGGGGTGCCGCTCCCATTAATTTAACTGTGCAAATAAAATCGGGCGAAAGCAAAACTGACGTTTACCCATATGCAATTGTGCAGCATAAAAACAATACACAGCTGGTAAATTTATTTGCAAGCAGCAAAAGAAATATTTCGGTTGCCGAATTAAATAATGCCGAGGCTTTGCTCGAATACCAGTTTTTAAAAGCTATTGATCAACTCAAAAACCCCAACAAACCTTTTGTTGCTTACAGCGTTGGCAACGGCCAGCCGACCGATGCAAAAACCTACGACCTGCAACAAACCATTTCCTCCAATTACAAATTGTTTGTTTTCGATTTGACAAAAGAACCGGTCATACCCGACACCATTAAAACACTGGTGATTGTAAAACCAACCGAAAGTTTTACCGATGCACAAAAACTAAAAATTGATCAGTATGTAATGAGAGGAGGCAAGGTGCTGTGGTTTTTAGATAACCTGAACGCCGAACAGGATAGCCTTAGTTACACGGCGCAATTAATTGCTTACGACCGGGCCTTAAATGTTCAGGACTTATTGTTTCATTATGGGGTGCGCATTAACCCCGATTTGGTAATGGATTTGCAGTGTGATTTTATGCCCTTTGCGGTTGGTGGCACGGCCGAAAATCCGCAGTTTGAATTCTTGCACTGGAATTATTATCCCTTGTTTGAGCCACGCGGCAACCACATTATCAATAAAAATTTAGGACTCATTGCCGGAAGGTTTGTCAACTCAATTGATACTATTTCGGCACCAAATATTTCGAAAACATTTTTGCTGCAAAGCTCCGCCAACTCAAGAACCATTAGCACACCGGCGTTAATTTCTCCCAACGAAAATCGCAATGCACCGCAGGATGACTTGTTCAGGCAAAATGGTGTGCCCACCGCGGTTTTGCTGGAGGGAAACTTCACTTCGCTTTACCGCTCACGATTGAGTACTGCGCAACGCGACAGCCTGCAACGCTATGGTGGTTTTGTAGAAAAAACCGGCGGTAAAAATAAAATGATTGTGGTAGCCGATGGCGATATGGTGTTGAACGATGTGTCGCCGAAAGATGGACCCTTGCCCATGGGTACCAATTTTTACACCGTAGGTTCTCAGTACGAATACCGGTTTGCCAACAAAGATTTTTTGCTCAACTGCCTCGAGTATTTAACCAGTAACGAACGTATAATTGAAACCCGCAACAAGGAAATTGTACTGAGGCTGCTCGATGTACAAAAGGTGGAGAATGAAAAAACAAAATGGCAGGCTATTACTATTGCGCTTCCTATCATCTTAATTATAATAGCGGGGGTTTTGTTTCAGTATCTGCGTAAACGGAAGTACGCACGTTAACGGTAGTAAAATAATTCTGAGCATGCAGAAAAAATATTTGAAAGCGCTTTTGATTACTGGTATTTGTGCTCTTGCTATCTCACCTTTATCAGCTCAAATTCGAGTCAACGTTCAGCAGTCAGATTTCATCGAGTCAAAAAATTTAAATGTTGCAAGACAAGTTGCTGCTTTTTTGGAACAACAGAAAGTAGAAAAAACAATCTCTTTCTTCAGGTTCAAATCTGGGCTTGAACGTAAGGCCAGAGCAAAGCAACTTCAAAAACTTTCAAAGGACATACAGCCAATAAAGGCAAACACAAAATTATTGGTTCAGACATCTTACAAAAATTTCAAGGACAGCTTCAATATCGTCCGAATAGTTTATTACAATGATCAAGGACGCTTTTGCCTTTTTGAATTATTCTTTTTAAACAAAGATATTTCTTCAAAGGTTGTTGACGTTTTTATCAAAGACCCGATTGCGTTAGAAAAGAAACGAAAAGAAATTAGTGCATTCAAAAAGAAAAACCCGAATGTCTCACTACCCCCTGAAAGCCTGCCACCGGGTGTTTATATGAAGGAGAATAACTGATAGCAGTGCTTCTACAAGGAGCTTATGAGTCGGCGAGCATTTCAAGCAACTCAATTAGCTCGAACTAAAGTGTGCGTACCTTTTCGAACTCTAACGACCTTCATGCTAAAGCAATGATTTATGACCACCACAAACCTCAATCAGGTAACAACTACTAACAGCACAGTCCTACACTATCTTTGCCAACTTAATTAAAAAGTTATTCATGACGGCTGACGGACTTACTTACTTAGTTTTTGGAATTGTGTTGGTACTCGCACTTGTATTCGACCTTGGCCTGCTCAGCAAAAAAGGTTCTCAAATAACCATCCGGAAAGCCTTGTACCAAACACTATTTTGGGTGTCGCTTTCCCTGCTTTTTTTTGGCTACATGTGGTGGCAGCGGGGTACCGACCCGGCTGTGAAATACATACTTGCCTACCTTATGGAATGGAGCCTGAGCATTGATAATATTTTTGTGTTCATCCTCATCTTCACCTTTTTTAAAGTAAGCGAAGCGGATGCCGGCCGTGCGTTGCTTGTTGGTATTTTATTAGCCATCATCTTTCGCATAATCTTTATAGCGGTGGGTATTGAATTGGTCGAACGTTTTCATTGGGTGCTGTATATTTTCGGTGCTTTTCTGGTTTACACCGGTTTTAAATTGTTTGCTAAAAAAGAAGAAGGAGAATTTAACCCGGCCGATTCAAAAGTGTACAAACTGATCACCCAACTTTTTCGCATCAGCCACGCTGAGCCTAATGGCCGCTACATTATAAAACACAACAACAATATTTTTTTAACCAACCTGGCTGTAGTTGTTTTTATACTCGCTGCCACCGATATTGTTTTCGCACTTGATTCTATTCCCGTTGTGTTAGGCGTAGTAAAAGAGGCCGGTAAAGAGCTTACTTCAACTGATACACTGGTTATTTATTCCTCTAACATTTTTGCCGTACTGGGTTTACGTTCCCTGTTTTTTTTAATGCGTGGCGCCGTAAACAAATTTGATTTTTTGCAGCAGGGCATTGCCGTGGTTCTTGTTTTTATTGGATTGAAAATGCTGGTTGAGTATTTTAATGTGCATGTACCCATTTGGGCTTCGCTCATTTTTATAGTTGTTGCATTAGGTGGCTCCATTTGGTACTCTATCAGGCATACACGGAAAAATACACCACCCGAAGTTCACGATGGAACGTTGTAATATTCTATGCATTATACCGCAGCACAAATAGCCGCCGTTATTGCCCCAACTACTGTATTGCAGTTGCCTGGTTGCCCCGTGCATTTTCTTTTAACCGATAGCCGGCAGGTGGTCAATCCTTCGTCAAGTTTATTTTTTGCTTTGCAGGGTCCATTCCGAAATGGCAATCTTTTTATTGAAGAATTGTATGAAAGCGGTGTTCGCAATTTTGTGGTGCACGAGCATGCAACTCAAATAAACGATGCGAATTTTTTTGTTGTTGCAGATGTGTTGCTGGCCCTGCAGCAACTAGCCACGCACCACCGAAACAGTTTTCAAATACCCGTGATAGGTATCACAGGCAGCAACGGAAAAACCGTGGTAAAAGAATGGCTGTACCAACTACTGCAAACGGCGTACACTATCGTGCGTAGCCCCAAAAGCTATAACTCGCAACTAGGTGTACCATTGAGTGTTTGGGAAATGAATGACCAGCACACCATGGCCATTTTTGAAGCAGGCATCTCCACTACGGGTGAAATGAAGAACCTCCAAAAAATGATCCGGCCTAGCATTGGTGTGCTTACAAACATTGGTGCGGCGCACGATGCGGGGTTTTCCTTAAGCCAGGAAAAGTTGAAAGAAAAATTGTTGCTGTTTTCAGAAGCTGATGTTGTGATTTTGCCATTTGTTTTGTCAAAGAAATTTTCGGGCAACGTGTTTACCTGGGGCGAAGAAGTTGGCGCGACGCTGCAAATAATTTCAACCAAAAAAAATAAAAGCCAGACGGAAATAACCCTGTTGTGCAATAACCAAACCTTTGTACTTCTCATTCCGTTTACCGATGAAGCGGCCATGGAAAATGCCGTGAGCTGTTGCGCCGTGTTGTTGCATTTGGGTATTGAACCCGAAAAATTTTTGCCACGGTTTCAACAGCTTCATGCGGTTGATATGCGCTTGCAATTAAAGCACGCCATTAATAATTGCCTGGTGGTGAACGATAGCTACAGTGCCGATCTAACCTCCCTGAAAATTGCACTGAACTTTTTACAACAGCAAAGTTCCTCACTCAACCGAACGGTTATTATTTCCGATTTTGTTGACACGGGCCGGTCGGTGCAAACCTTTTATGCCTCGCTTGCCATGCTGCTTCGGGGTTATGCCATCACTAAAATCATTGCCATTGGTGTTGAAGTGGGCGATGCATTATCACTCCATTTTCATGATGGCATTGTGCAAGCCTATTCTTCCACCGAGGCATTTATCAATTCATTCAAATCATCTTCTTTTCATAAAGAAATCATTCTGATAAAAGGCGCTCGCAAATTTGCCTTTGAACGTATTGCCCAACAATTTGAAACAAAACTGCACCAAACCGTTTTGCAGGTAAACCTCAATGCACTGGCGCATAATTTAAAAGAATACCAAAAAATTTTGCAGCCGCACACTCGTGTGATGGCCATGGTAAAAGCGTTTGCCTATGGCAGCGGCGGCGCCGAAATTGCCAGTGTGCTACAGCAGCAGCACGTACATTTTTTGGGTGTAGCGTATGCCGATGAGGGTGTTGAGTTGCGCAAGGCCGGCATTAGTTTGCCGGTGATGGTTATGAACGCCGAACAATCGTCGTTCGCGGCTATTGTTGATAATAATTTGCAGCCGGTTTTGTTTTCATTTGCCCTGCTGCAGCAGTTTGAAAATTATGTAAGTAGCCAGGGCTTGCAACACTACCCCGTACATATTGAAATTGAAACCGGCATGAACCGCTTGGGTTTTGTTATTGAAGATGTGCAACAGTTGGCGAAACATCTTTGCACGAATAAATTACTGCAGGTACAATCTGTTTTTAGTCATCTTGCAGCGAGTGATGATGAACAACAGGATGAGTACACAAGCAGGCAGGCAAATGTATTCAACCATGCAATCATCCATTTGGAAAAAGAACTTCCTTACACATTTTTGCGGCACATTGCCAATTCGGCCGCCGCAGTACGGCACCCCCATTTGCAAATGAGCATGGTGCGTTTGGGTATTGGTATGTATGGAATAGAGATGGACACCAAAAATTTATTGCAGCTGCAGCCGGTGGCAACATTACGTTCCACCATTGCACAAATAAAACACGTGGATGCAGGAAGTTCGGTAAGTTATAATCGTTCAGGTGTTGTACACCGGCCATCAGCCATTGCCACCGTGCGTATTGGTTATGCCGACGGTTACTCGAGAAGATTTGGTAATGGCGTTGGAAAAATGTTGGTGAACAAAAAGTTGGTACCCGTAATTGGTGCTGTGTGTATGGATATGACGATGATTGATGTAACCGATATACCCGGCGTGCAGGAAGGTGATGAAGTATTTGTGTTTGGCGAAGGATTACGCATCCAGGAAATAGCAAAATGGATCAACACCATACCTTACGAAATAATGACCTCAGTTTCGGCAAGAGTGAAGCGGGTTTATTTTTGGTGACCTCACCCCAGCCCTCTCCAGCAAAGCTGGAGAGGGAGGCTCCACAGCACAGCATAGGCTTATTTGACGCTTACTTATTGTCTGAACAAGCTTTGTGTTTTATTTGCGTAACGTGAAAACTATGTGTATTTGTCGCAAGACTATTTGCATTCGCAAACTTTGAAATTTGTTTTAACTGACCGAATTGCATACCGCTTTACACTTGAATGACTTTGCCGCAAGTACCCCCCTCTTCATCTTCGATGGACAGGGGTTGGGGGTGAGGTGTTGGTGTGAGGTGTATATTTGCCCCTTAATTTTTTGCAAGTGAAAATTCGTTCCGCTATTCTCATAATTTTTTTGGTGATTGTTGCCGACCAGGCTTTAAAAATTTGGATTAAAACAACCTACCCGCTTGGCCCGGTCACAAATATTTTGGGAATGGAGTGGGCCCGACTTTATTTTATTGAAAACGAGGGCATGGCCTGGGGTTGGACCTTTGGCGGTGAGTGGGGTAAAATGGCGTTGACATTATTCAGACTTGCGGCGGTAATTTTTGGAAGCTGGTATCTGACAAGAATTGTGAAAGAAGGATACAGCCGTGGATTTATTATTTGCGCTGCGCTAATTTATGCCGGTGCATTGGGCAATTTAATTGACTCTCTTTTTTACGGTTTAATATTTGAAGAAAGCACTTACTCGCAGGTAGCTACCATTTTTCCCGCCGATGCTTATGGAACTTTTTTGCATGGCAAAGTGGTTGATATGCTCTACTTCCCAATGATCGACACAAACTTCCCAACCTGGGTGCCATTTGTTGGCGGTAAGAGATTTGAATTCTTCAGTCCCATTTTTAATATAGCCGATGCTTCTATTTCGGTAGGCGTGCTTACGTTGTTGTTCTTTCAAAAAAAATTATTAAAAAAACACAGCCAACAAGAGCACCAGACTGTAACGACTACTACGGTGGTGAACGATCAGGCGCAGGTTATGTAAAAGTTACCTCTTCACTACTTTTTTTACCAGAATGTTGTTGTTAACCGTTGTGTGCAAACTATATAACCCAGCAGCAATGGCTCCCGTATCTTCAATAGACAGGTAGTTGATACCTTGCTGTACCGCATACTGCTGCGTACGCACCATCCTCCCCAGGCAATCGGTTAATTGAACGGTGATTTTTTGTGCTGCGGGTAGCGAAATTTCAAAACGTAATTGATCGGTAAATGGATTGACAACTTTTAGCGCCGGTTCGGTTTTGTTGGAAGACAATACAATGGTTCGGGAGTATTTTTGAAAACTAACGCCGCTCATTTTTATCCGGTAGAAAATTGCGCCATTCAAATTATTTGTACCCCTGTATTGGTAATAATTTATTTCACTTGCATTATTGCGATGGCTGGCAACTGTGGCTTCGGACAGAAAATTTATTCCATCATTACTTTTTTCAACAACAAAATCAACAGCAGTTTCTTCTTTATTTGTTGTCCATGAGAGTACCGGTTTATTGTCCGAAACCGTACCCGAAAATGAAATAAAGTTTGTTTGTAAGGGCGGCCCGCAATCAATAACATTCAGTGTTAGTATGGAACTATTATCGGTAAATGCGCAATTACTATTTAAAAGATTTGCCGCGGTTGACGCAGCAATCACCCGAAACATCATCCCACTGTCCAAGGCAGTTGCCACAAATGTGGGTATAGTTGTGTAGTATTCCCAGGTTGATCCGTTCCACACCGGCGAACCGGTACCACCTACACCATAGTCGGACCATGTAGCACCGTTATCAATACTGCGCTGCCATTTGTACTCGGTGTAGTTGTTGAAATACGAATAAACGTAACAGCCCAGGTCAACGGTATTGTTGGCACAAACAGTTGGGTTGCTGCCAGGCGTAAAAACGAGGTTGGGTGAGCAGGTGGCTACCGAAATATCATCGAGTGCCCAGTCGTTGCCACCACCACCTGGTGCATTATTAAAAAACTTCAATGTAAAACTGGTTTGTCCCGGGCCCGTGCGGAAAGTAAAACCTTTTTTCACCCACTGCCCGGTGTACAAAATATTGCCGGTAGAAAAATAGTCAACGCCATCCACCTCAAAGGTTATGTTGGGGTATACACCTGAAGAATCGTTTGCTGCTGTTGGAATATACCCTACGGATCCGGCACCTCTGCCCGCCGAGTCGCAACCGCAGCGGGAACAAATATTGCGCATCCAGCAGGAAATTTCGTAGTAAGTATTGGGGCAAAGGTTTGAAATTGTTTGTTGAAAGGCCGAGTCAATTCTATAGCTGGCATTAATCACCAGCATGTACCCGGCATTGCCATTGGCAACTGTATCGGCTGCAGTATTGCCCGCCGTTGGCGACGCGGCGCCTGTATGGTCACCAATGATATCCCACACACCAAATACCCGCCTGGCATTATCGGGTTTAGGCCACGCGTTTGATGTAGTGTAACCTGTGTTGATACTTGTGTTATTAGGTATTCCGTAGTAATAATCTTGTGGCGAGTTCGAGGTAAATATGTTGTAGGTATAGCTTGGCGGTACGTTAGCCGATACGCCCCGGTTACGTGGCCGCCCCGACCCAAAAGTGCCGTTGAACTCTGTACCCAACGAATTTGCGCCAACTGCGTTTGAGCAAATGCCAAAGTTTTGATAGACTGCAACACTGTTCGACGGGAAAGTAAATGTTTGTAATGCGGCTGCACCCAACCGGTAGCTCATACTGCCGCCACCCATACTAATAATGCTGCCCACTGCTGCCGTTACTGTTACGCGGAAGGAGGCAATCATGATACAGGAGGAATTATAAAATGACGGCCTGTGGGTGTTGGCAATTCTCCCTCTCCTAAACCAGCGGGCCGGCGCTGCTGCCTGGTTGTATCCTAAATTAATACGCACTACGGCACCGTTTCTCCAGCCTTCGTCATCGGCCTGCGCATCGGTAAACTGTTTGTAAATTTTTCCTTCGTTGGTTAGTACCCTGATTGTGTTGGCTATGTAGGTAGTGCCGGCGGGTATGGCATCGAAGTAGCCACAGCTGTCGTAGCTCCCTGACCGAACTACAAAAGCAGCCCTGATTTCGAGGATGTCTCCGGGCTCCACAGTGCCGCCAGCCAAACCTTTGGTTACGTTTATGTAGCTTTTACCAAAGTCGATGTTCTGCGCAAGGCATACAAAAGTGGAAAGGAGTAAGAGGATTATTGTCCAAAATTTTTTCGGCAGAAATAGGTAGGGTATAAATGTTTTCATAGGCTTTAATTAAGGATAGCCCGATTAATTAACACCACAAACTAAGCCCGTAAACCATGTTAAACAATAGTTGATCTCTTTAGTGGTTTACCCGTACCCTACCGCATTTTCGACAGGTGCAACTACTATTGCCGTTCAGTGGATGAATGGCTACTTTGCCGTAGTAAAAAACTGCACCTATGCCAAAACCCAACAAATTTTTTATGCTGTTTTTTGTACTACCGGCATTCGTTTGCACCTCTGCTCAAAACGAGCCTTTTATAAAACGTACTGTCATTACCAACCTTCTTTCGCCCTGGCAAATTATCTATGGCCCTAACGATTCAATTTGGGTTACCGAAAACCAACGTTACTTAATAAAACGTGTTGACGTGGCAAGCGGAAACAGCACAACACTGCTTGATCTTTCGCCCTTAAAAAATTTTGCCCCGGCCGATGGTGGCCGTTGGCCACAGGGAGGGTTAATGGGTATGGCTTTACACCCCAACCTTTACTCTAATAACGCTATTGTGCGCAGTGCCAAACCCTGGGTATATGTTGCGTACGTATTTAACCGCCCAACTGCACAAACCTGCGCTACTAATGCAAATTCATCGGGCCCCTGTAATTTTTACACCCGCATTGTACGCTACAATTATCTAATCAATAGTCTGAACTCACCAGTTATCCTCCTTGATAGCATTCCTGGGAGCAATGATCATAATTCGGGGCGGCTTGTTATTGGCCCCGATGAAAAATTGTACTACACAGTTGGCGATTTGGGAGCAGGCCAGTTTAATAATGCTGCACGCACAAACAATGCGCAGGGGGTGGATGTAATGGAAGGAAAAGTATTGCGATTGAATACCGAAATTGATGCCGATTCCGGCGTGGACGCATGGGTGCCCAACGATAATCCATTTTATAATGGCTGGCCGGTAACACCGAGGGACTACGTTTATTCCATCGGTCATAGAAATGCGCAGGGATTAGCCTGGGGCATTGTAAACGGTGATAGTATTTTATATGCTTCCGAACATGGCGACCGATCGGACGATGAAGTGAATGTAATTAAGGCAGGCAAAAATTATGGTTGGAACCGGGCAGTTGGTTATTGCGAAGGCAACTATAATGGAATGAGCCTGGGAGGTTATAGTCCTGTAAATGAAAATAGTTTTTACGCTGCTACACCAGATTATGAAAACCCGGTGCATACTTTTTTTACGGTGAATGCTGCGGCTATTAGTTCGCTTTCATCCGACTACTTAACCTGGCCCACCATTGCCCCCTCATCGTTAGCATTTTACGGGCAGAATGCAATACCAAACTGGCAAAATTCGCTACTCATTCCGTGTTTGAAAGCCGGGAGAGTGTATCGGTTAAAATTAAATAGTACGGGCACAGCTATCATAAACAATGGTAATGGTGCCGACACGGTTTCTTACTTCAGAGGAGAGGGCAGGTTTCGCGACATGGCCATTTCGCCGAATGGATTAAAATTTTATTTAGCCTGCGATGCAAGCGGCCAAACATCGGGGCCCAGTGGCAGTTTTAACGGGGGCGGAACGCCTCCACCAAACGCGGGTTCAATAGTTGAATACAGTTATTCGGGTATTGTTTTGTCAACTACAAACGATCCTTTAACCCGACCCCCTGCCCTGCAGCCCGAAATAAAAATATTCCCCAACCCGGTGCAGTTTGGCTTCAGCATATTTTTTTCCAGCCGGCCACAAAGGCCCTACACGGTTCATATCTACAATAGCATTGGTGTTATCATGCAATCGTTGCGCAGCAGTCAGGCGCAATTAACCATTCGGGTACCCGGATGGAAAAAAGGGATCTACTTCCTCGAAATAAAAAACAACCTGGGGCAATTGCTGAAAACAGAAAAAATCAGCAAACTATAATTACTCGTAGTTGCCAAACCAGTTTTCATCCCAGTTGAGTGGGCTGTCGGCGATGTTGGGTTTTTTTACCCGTAGTGTTTTGGCTATTATTTTTTTCTCTGGATTGGATTCCTCCACATCTGGCATCTTCATCTTTTGCGGCGGTAATGACATTAGCGGGTAGCCCGAAGTGTACAGAGGTGGTGCAGTCAGGTTTTTCATGCTGGTAGGATTTTAGGATGTGGTTGCTGTTTACACTGGTAAGGTAGTAAATCAATTTTTGGATTGCAAAGCCATTACTTTTTTTAGCTGGCTTCGGGTTATAGCCCTGGTGTAAACCACTTCAAAAAAGGCATTTTAATTTCTGCCTATCACGGGCCAGGTGCTCAATAATGAAATCCCCCGAATGGGGGAGCTGTAAAATAATTATCATCAATACTTTTAAACAGTATTTATGACAGGTTAACAGTGCATAAAAGTGCCCGTCCATTTTCCCTCCCGAAAACCTTTGATCTATCTAAGCAATGAAGCATTACGTTGCAAAATACGGCGCTAACAGCGCAGGTGGTATGGCTACAATTAAAATGAACATCATGAAAAAGAAACCGGTTTTATTGATGGCGATCATGGCTCTAAATTTTTTTTCCCAGGCGCAGTTGGTAAATGATGGCGCCATAATTAAGATACAACCCGGTGCTGTGTTATTCATTGGCGGCAATGTAGAAAACAAAAATGCAGCAACTATTAGTAACGACGGAAGGATAGAAGTTCATGGCAATTTTATCAACACGGCAACCTATACTTCCGCAACAGCCGATGATTCTTTGGTAATGAGTGGATCGGGCAACGTAACCCTGAACACTGGTGCATCACCCATCAGCAACCTGCACATTGCTAAAACTACAAACGCCGATTATGTTACGCTTTCTTCATCAGCCACCATCACTTCAAAACTTGTTTATGCCTCGGGTAGTTTTTCTACCGATCCGTTACTTGGCAACTATAGTTTGTACGCCTCAGTTTTTATTCCTTTTGAATTTTCTGTGGGCCGCGAAATCATTGGCACTGTACGCCGTACCGCTTGGGTGAATGGATTGGAAACCATGTTCAATCAACCCAACATGCGCATTACCACAAACGCCGGCACGGCACCAAGCGAGTTTAGCGTAACCATGATACCCGGCGCCAATGGTGGCGATCCATCACTCAATGAAAGAGAAGTAAAAAGAAAATTTTTATTTGGCAGGTTGGGTGGTGCGGGCTTTACCACCAATGCAAAATTTCCATACACCTCCACCGAGTTAAATACAAACACTGAAGGCAACCTGGCACCCTGGAGCCTGCCGGCAACCACCTGGTTAAGAAACCCAATGGTAACAATTACCAGGGATGCAGCCAATGATTATGTTGGGCTTAACGGCATACCATCCGACAGCAGTTTTTATGAATGGAAACTAGCCGACCCCCAATACACCTTCAACATTACGGCCTACATAAAAGGCGCCTGGAACAATGGCTCCGCAAACATGCGAACGTTATTGAACACAAGTGGTTTGTTGCCTCTGTCGCAACCTTACACAACTGCCCCGCATAATTATAACGGAAACGAGTCGGTTAGTTCCATACCAAACGCAAATGTTGTTGATTGGGTTTTGGTTGAGTACCGGTTGCCGGCAACCGGCCTGCCGGCCGATGCAACTGCAGCAAGTTTTGTAGGCCGCAAAGCAGCCTTTATTTTAAATACCGGCGCCATTGTTAATCCGGATGGCGTTACACCACTGTCATTTGAATTGTGGAAACAAGGTGCCGGTTATTTTGTTATTCGCCACCGAAATCATTTAGCCGTAATGAGTAATTCTTTACCATCAAATGCATTGGGAACCTTTACAAACAACTTTTCGGTTTTAGCAAATAGTTATGCCAAACCCGGCGCACTATCGGCGCCGGCTACACTATTGTTTACCGCCGCACCCGGCAATACTATTTATGGCATGTGGCCCGGCGATACCAACCGCAGTGGTGCCGTTACCTCCACCGATGTTAGTTTGGTAAATGCCGCCTTAACCGGCCCGGCATCGGGTAATACCAATGTGTATAGTTTGAGAGATATAACCTTAGACAGGAATGTTACCTCAGCCGATGTAAGCCAGACAAATGGCGCATTAACCGCAACCGCGCAAACCAGTACCGGAAAAATCTCTATCAGATCTATCCAGGAGCGGGTGCTCAAATCACATGTACCCGGCGAAGGAAATCAATAACCATATTGGAGTAGTAGCTGTAAAATATTTTTATGAAATCACTTATAACTGCCCTGTTTTTTCTTTCGTGCCTAACAACATTCAACAAGGTGCAGGCGCAAGATGTGTCAATGAAAGTTGTATTCATCAGCTATAGCAATGTTGACCCCGACGGCGTTGGCCCGGCCACCGGCTCGGCAGTTTTTGAATTTCAGCTGGCATCAAGTGCCGGAACAATTATGGGCGATGCCTTAGCATTATTAGCATTGTTTCAGTCATCAAAACTAATGGCTACGCCTACCAACACGGTGGTACCAGTGGGGCCACTTGCTGCCGCAAGCGGGTGGACACAAAATGGCGACAACCGTACGGGCAATGATGTAGCACCCGCCAAAATTGTTGGCGGCCACTCATTTGATAAACGAATGGTGATTGCCTTTGCCCAGGGGTCGGCAACGCCAAACCTGCCAATAACAACTACGTTTACAGGTATAGCCAGAGTAACGTATTGGACACTCGGCAATACCAATCCGCAGGGCGGCGTAATTACAGTGGAACCAGGCGCCGATGTACCACAAAATTCTTTATCATCGGATGGTGGGGCTACAGAATACCCCTACTTAACACCTTTTTCAAATGTTCCGCTTTCTTTAGGCTCACCATTGCCGGTAGTATTTAGCAGCTTTGATGTCGACTGTACCGAAAAAGGTGCAGCGATTACCTGGACAACAGCATCTGAAACAAACACCGCGCATTTTGAAGTGGAGAAAAACACCAGTGGTATCTGGGCAACTATAGCAACCATTGCGGCCGCGGGTAACAGTGGCAGCCTGCGAAAATACCAGGTAATGGATTTGGAAGCGGGGACTGCACAGTACAGAATTAAGCAGGTTGATTTAGATGGAAAATTTGTTTACACACAGGTGCGCAATAAATTCTGCACGGGCCGCAACCTTCATGTGTTTATTTATCCGGTGCCTGCACGCAACATTTTGCACCTGGCTATCAAATCATCAGGCCCTATTAATACGCAACTTGAAATTTACGATATGCGTGGAAGGCTGGTACAAAGCCAATCGGCCACACTTAATAGAGGAGCCAACAACATAACGATAAATGTAGCTGGCTTAGCAGGCGGTCAATATATTTTACGCAGCAGCAATGGTGCCCTTACAATCAACAAAAAGTTCACCATTGCCCGCTAAGTGTTTTACAGTCCTTCTCAATAACGCCCTGTTATTTTTATGACAGGGCTTTTTTAGAACCATGTCTAATTCACCTGAACAATTGTTTTTTATTCGTTTAAGTGGGATTTTCTGTAATTTACTCAAACATCTAAAACAACAGGTTATGTACTTGCGCACCTTATGTACACTATTGTTTTGCTTCGCCTTTTTACTTGCCACACAAGCGCAGAACCAAAAAATTGACAGCCTTAAACAAATCATTTCATTAGGTAAAAAAAATTTAGACGAAGCCAAAACCCTGAACGTACTCGCCGAGGAATATGTAAGAGTGGATGTAGCGAAAGCAAAAACTTGTTTGCATCAGGCAATGTTGCTGGCAAAACATCTGCAGAACGACAGGTCGCTGAGTAATTCTTTTTCGCAGATGGTTACACTATTTCATAACCAGGGTAATATAGACAGTGCTTTGTTTTACCTGGATGGGTTAGAGAAATTAGCGGCGATCGCTACCGGTCCTGATAACGATGTAGTGAAGGCCAACTACAACTCCACCGCTGGCTTGTACCATAAAAAATCGGGTAACTTAAAAAAGGCCATACCATTTTATAAACAGGCTATTGCCATCGCCGGAAAAATAGGTAACAAACTTTCCACCGCAGGGCAGCTGTTTAACCTGGGCAATACCTATATGAACCTGGGTGATTACAAAAGTGCTTTGCAAAACCACCTTAAAGCATTGAGTTTATTTGAAGAATTAGGCAATCAAAAAGGTGTGTCGTTCTGTTACCAAAGCCTCAGTAACTCCTTTATTGAATTAAAACAATTCGATCAGGCATTGAAGTATGCCAACAAATCAATTGCATTAAAAAGAGATCTCGATGATAAAAGAGGATTAGGTACATCAGAAATTTCGTTGGGCCAGATTTACTTTGGCCTGGAGAATTATGACAAAGCCCTTTTTCATTATAATGCAGCACTGCTTACCGCCCGCGAATTTAAACTTGTGCCTGAGGAGACGAAAATATTTTTCAACATCGCAAAAGTATATGCCGCGAAAAAAGAATTAAAAACGGCAACGGAATATTTCAACCAAACAAAATTGCTGGCTAAGCAAATTGCCGATAGTTCGACCATGGCTTCGGTTGATATGCAGTTGGTGGCCATGCAAGCAAAAGAGCAAAAACTGGAACAGTCGGAAAAAAAACTGGCAGGCGGGCTGGCGGTTTTTGAAAGTACCGGCAATGTAAACAAGCAGGTAACCGGCTATCAAAACATGGCGGCATTTTATAAAGCCAACGATGAATTTGAAAAGGCCCTGCACTACACCAACAGATACCACGAGTTAAACGATAGCATACAAAGTAATGAACTGAAAGTGCAATTAAAAAAAATGGAGGAGCAGTTCAATAGCGCAAAAAAAGAAAAGGAAATAGCCATTTTAAAAAAAGACCAGCAGTTAAATGAGGAGCAATTGAAGCAACAACGGCTTTACTCAATTGGAGCAATTTGCCTTGCCCTTTTTGCGCTTGCCAGTATTTGGATGATCATCAGCCGCAACCGCCTGCGTCAGAAAATGAAGGAGCTACAGTTGCGCAATCAAATAGCAGCCGATTTGCACGATGAAGTGGGCAGCTCACTAAGCAGTATTCATCTGTTGAGTAAAATGGCCGCCAAAAAACAAACCAACGGTAAAATGGAAACGGAGATAATGGACAAGGTGAGCCGATACACAAATGAAACCATGGACAAGATGGGCGATATAGTTTGGATGATTAAACCCACTGGTAAAGACGGGCAGGGTTTGCGGGAAAGAATGCAAAAGTTCCTGAATGAAATTTGTTTCAGTCAGAACATTGCCGCCACGTTAACGGCCACCGGGCTGGATAATGCCCGGTTGAGTATGGAGCAGCGTAAAGGCATTTACTTGGTATTTAAAGAGGCGGTGAATAATGCAGTGAAGTACTCCGGTGCAAAAAACATAACAATAAAATTAAGTGAACATGGCAAACGGGTAATGATGACGATTGCCGATGATGGCAATGGATTTAATACCGCGGAAATAGCAAAAGGCAATGGGCTTGATAATATGCGCAACCGTGCCGAAGAATTGGGTGGCAGGCTAACCATATCCTCGCAACAAAACAACGGCACGGCAATAACTATGAATATTCCGGCCTGATTATTCTCATCACCCAATTTCGCTATTGCTCTCATGGCTTAAGCATTTCAAATTTGTACAAACAAAAAACATTGATACGGGTTTCAATTTTTGAAGACAATAACCACCTGCGTGAAACCCTGCAAATTTTGCTGAACACCGCCGACGGTTATACCTGCACCGGCGCTTATGCCAACAGCAAAAATATGCTGCCCTTATTAAAAGCAAACCCTTGCGACATTGTATTGATGGACATTGAAATGCCCGGTATGAATGGGATAGATGCCACAGGTATCATCAAGGAATATTTTCCGCAGATGATGATATTAATACAAACCGTTTTTTCCGACGACGAAAATATTTTCAACGCTATTTGCGCCGGAGCCTCCGGCTATATTTTAAAATCCACGTCACCAGAAGGCTATCTCGACGCCATTTCAGATGTGCATGCCGGGGGCTCGGCCATGACGCCCGGTATTGCCCGCCGTGTAATTGAGCTTTTTAAAAAAAACGCCGGTCAAACGCAGGTTGTCCCGGTTGAAGATTATAAACTCACCGCACAGGAAAAAAAGATTCTTCAATTGCTTGTTGATGGAAAAAGTTACAAGATGATTGCCGCCGACTTATTTGTTTCGTTAGACACGGTGAAGACGCACATCAGCCATGTGTACGAAAAACTGCAGGTGCACTCCGGCACCGAAGCAGTGGCAAAAGCTATCAAAAATCATATTGTGTGAAGGGATGGCTGACGGTTTGATGAATGAATACAGCCGCATCCACTCAAAAAAATTACCTTCTTCAAAACCTTAACTTGTAGTGTAATTCTCCATCTCTGTTTTGTCTGCCTACCCTTACCAGTTCACTAGTTATCTACTCCTCTTTTCACCCAAATTCGCTATTGTATTGCTCTGCCTTCATTGGCAACTTTGGTACTGTAAACAACAAATTGAAAAATTAAAACAATCAATCAAAAAATAGCCTGGCTATTGATAGCAGTAGTAAGCATTTGTGGCATGTGCAGTAAAAACGACCAGGATAATACTGTAGCGCCTACCCCAGTAGTTATGCAATTTTCAAAAGGCATTCTTGCAACTGTCGGCATTAATGCCATTGGTGTTTTAGATACAATTCATTTTCGAAATAGTGCCACCAGCGGTAATACGCCTGCATTATTTAGCTACGATGGCAGTTTAGATTACCCAGCTTCGGGCTGGTACGTACGTCCGAAAGATTTTTGGGAGTTAATAAACACAGGGACAAACCAATGGCATATTCGCAACAATGCGGGCTACTATATGGGCTACGAATTTAATGCTAACGGAACGGGAAATAATAAGTACACCATGTCGTTGGATTTGACGCCTGGCGCAAACAATATTTTTGAAATGAACAAAACAGGCAGTAACAACTTTTACATTCAGCCCGCAGCAAACAAAGATGTGTACCTCACATCGGTAGTGGCCAATATTACGCCCCCAAACCCCAGGCACGAATGGGGCAAGTTTATACAGGGTACCAAACAACTTTGGTTTTTAATTCCATGAGCAATGCCACTTCCGTGAGCGGCACGGTCAAGTTTCAAAACTGTTTCACTACACAAGCTAAAGGGTTAACACGAAGCCAAGCTTAATTGTTTTTGGTGTTGCATTTTTTACAATCAAACCATATTTACCTCAGCCAAATAAATAGTTTTTATGAGAAAGCTTTTTTTATATGCCGCACTTATTTTTGGTTCTATTCAAATGCATGCACAGCAAAGTGTGGGCATTGGTACCACCACGCCAAACAATAGTGCCATACTCGATGTAAGCAGCACAACGAAAGGTGTGTTACTGCCAAGGATGACAGCTGGTGAACGAATGGCTATCGGCTCACCCGCACCAGGATTAGTTGTGTACGAGACAACTTCCAATGCATTCTTTTATTATAACGGAAACGGATGGGCGCCGTTGGGTAGCGGCGGCGGTGGTAGTGATTGGTTAGTGAATGGAACACATATTTACAATGGCAACACGGGTAATGTGGGTATCGGCCTCAATGCGCCAACTTCAAAATTTCACGTGCTTGGCAATATGCTCATGGATGGAACTAACCCAACTTTTCAGTTGCGCAATGCGGGGGTGGATAAAGGATTTATTCAGTTAACTGGTGATTACTTACGTCTGGGTACCAACAGTGCCAATAACTCGGGGCGGGTGGTATTCCGGCTGAACGGTACGGATAGAGTGATTGTAGACTCAACGGGGAATATGCAAATTGATGGTTTGGAGGATGCGTCCCTATCGAAAAACGGTTACCTGATGTTGGGAAAAGAAAACGGTACGAACCTGATTATTGACAACAACGAAATGATGGCCCGTGAAAGCGGTGGAACTGCCGATTTAATTTTTCAGAATGATGGTGGCAATGTTGGCATTGGTATGACATCGCCAGGTGAAAAATTAAGCGTTGAAGGTTCCATGAGATTGTCGGGTGAAAGCCGCCAGCTAAAATTTGAAACAGGACAGGCTGGAGGTACGGTTTCTAAATTTGCACCCGGTGTGCATTTTATCAGGAGCGATAACACACGGCTCGGTGTTATTGAGTATGTAGATACGGTTGGTACAAATTTTTTCCGCATTCGAACAGGTACAACAATTACAAATGATTTTACCATCAATACTTCGCATGAGGTTGGCATTGGCACGCAGGATCCCCAGGCAAAACTCCATATTGTTGGTGGAGCCGGTGAGCAATTGCGTATAACCGGTTTAGATCCTACCCTACAATTTACCACCGGAGGCGGACCATTATTTCAAAACAAAAGAGGCTTTATTGATGTATCGGGCAGCGACTTTCGCATTGGTACAAATACAGAAAACAATGCGGGCAATTTTATTGTTCGGGTAAATCAAAATGAATCAATGATTGTTGACCCCACCGGCCGGGTGGGCATACATGGTTTGCCCGAAAGCAAATTCAATATTCGCTCCGGCGACGATGCAAGTCTTACCTCGCACGGTTATTTAATGCTGGGCACTGTAGCGGGGACCAGCGTGGTAATAGATAATAATGAAATTATAGCTCGTGGTGCCAATGGTGCAGTTGGAAATTTGGTTTTGCAAAACGATGGAGGCACCGTACGCATAGGTAACGTAGCCGTGCCTACCGGTTACAAGTTTGGCATCAACGGAAAAATGATTTGCGAAGAACTCAAAGTAAAACTTGCCTCTAGTGGCTGGCCCGATTATGTTTTTGCCAACAATTACAAACTCCGCAGTCTTGCACAATTAGAAAAATACATTCAACAGAACAAACACCTTCCAAACATTCCATCGGCTACCGAGGTGGAGAAAAATGGTATTGAATTGGGCGATATGCAAAAGAAAATGATGGAGAAGATTGAAGAACTCACTCTGTACATTATTGATTTACAAAAACAGGTTGATAAACTGAAAGCTGCAAACCGGCCGACCACCCCCTAACAAATGGCTAGTAAGTAAGCAAACAACCAACTACCGAATTTTCATTTGCTGAGATAAGAAACTACACAACATGCCTACCAACACAATTTTTATACCCTTGCTACTGTTGGCTGCATGCAATTGTTTGTTCCATGTTGCAAATGCACAAACCATTTTAAATCCGCACAATGATAATGTTAGCGATGTAGAAAAGGCTGTTGTAAGGGCCAGAGCAATCAACTCCTATCCAAAGCTGCCGCTGATAAAAAGGATGGAGAAGGATGAAACAGCCCGTACGGCCGCCAGCCATGTTTTGTTTTCGTGGCCCATGCGGGCCAATGAAAACTATGATGACATTCCTAATTATTATACCATAGTAAACTATTGGGATTTAAGCTCAGGCAGTACAACAATACAGGACTGGCATTGCGGTGCCCGAACGTACAATGGACATAACGGAGCCGATATTGCCCTTTGGCCTTTTTGGTGGCGCATGAAAGACAACTTCAATGTACTGGCCGTGGCCGCGGCGTCGGGTGTTGTAATAGATGTGGTTGAAAACAACGTTGATACAAGATGCATACTGGCAAGCTACACCGGCAACAGAGTTGCCGTGTTACATAGCGACAGTTCAATAAGTTATTATGCCCACGTAAAACAAGATGGTGTGATTGTAGCCGTAAACGATGTTGTAAGCGAAGGCCAGGCCCTCGCCTATATTGCCAGTTCGGGCCGCAGTACTTATCCGCATTTACATTTTCAGGTGGAGGATAAAAATGGGACGGACATAGAGCCCTTTAAAAATTCTTCCGCCCCCGACTGCAACCCGGGCACCACGGATACCTGGTGGAAATCGCAAAAACCGTATTGGGAACCGCAAATCAATCGCATTGCCACGCATTATACCAAACCAACTTTATGGGGACCAGACGATGCGGCTGCAGATTATTTTTGCCAGCAACATGAAAACGCCAGGTTAAAAAATAATTTTTCGCCAGGCGACAGCATCTACTTCTACCTATACTTTCACGACATCCAGGAAAACGATGACTGGGATATTACCGTGATACAACCGGACGGGACAAACTGGTACACTTCAAGCGGTACTCATTCCGGAAGTGCAAACCCTTTCACCTACTACTTCCGTTCCCGCAGGCTGCCATCGGGTGCCCAAACAGGCACATGGAAAATGCTGGTGAGTTACCGCAATGTTTATTACCGGCATTACTTTACTGTTAGCTGTGCAGGCAATTATACATTGAGTGGCCAAACCGGATCTTATGGCCGTATAGCTTCGGACTTTATTGAATCTTCTGCTACGGCTTCTTCCGGTGATGAAGTGCGGTTGCAGGCGGCAAATAGCATCACTCTCAAACCAGGATTCATTGCATTATCGGGAAGCGCTTTAAAAGCAAGAATAAGGCCTTGTAATTTTTCAGATTAACACACTGCATAGATGTTGGATAAAAATCACGATGACGCGGTTAGTGAGATTAGAAAAAGATTTTAAAGTAGCGAGGCGAATGTGCAGGTGGAGGTGCGGGCATTGAAATTTTTTTACTTACAGATTTACCCGAAACAAAATGAAGCAAACTTTATTACTCATCACATTTACGCTGGCATTATTAGCCGATGCACAAGTAAAACCATTCAAAAACTTTGCGGAAGTAAAAAGGAAGATGAATGCGCATTTCGATTCCGTAGGAAAACAATCGCCGGAGTATAAACAATGGAAACGTTTAGAATGGTATTACTCAACAAGAACCGGTGAAGGTGGTATGATGGTAAACAATGCAAAACTGAATAGAGAAGCCTTGCAGGCAAGCAGTGTTAATCGAAATGCAAAGACTTTGCAAACAACTGCAAATACCGGAAGTTGGTCGGCTCTTGGTCCGTCCTCAGTTAACAGTGCCGATAAAGGGATTGGACGTGTAAACCGCATTGCTTTTCATCCCACCAATCAAAACATTATGTATGTAGCAAGTGCAACCGGCGGGTTGTGGATAACCAGCGATGCAGGTGCCAATTGGTTTAGTTACAGCGAGGGCATTCCAAATATGTCGCTCAGTGGCGTTGCGGTTGACTACACCAATCCGAACGTCATTTATATTTTAACCGGTGATGCCGATGCCGTGTCAACTTCTACACCTAACTCGTGGGTTTATGGTAAAACCTCTGTAGGCGTTTTAAAATCGTACGACGGCGGTTTTACCTGGTACCGAACCGGTTTGCAATGGATAGAAACGGACGATGTGGTTGGCTACAAACTGATGATGCACCCTTCAAATCCTTCAATATTATTTGTTGCTACCAACGAGGGTATCTATCGAACAACGAATGCAGGTGCCAACTGGACAGTTACCACCTCGAACACCGACCCCATTTACGATATGGAATTTCAGCCAGGTAATCCCAGTATTGTTTATGCCTGCGGAACCGAAGCCGATTCTATAGTATTAATCAAATCAACAAACACCGGACAAAGTTTTACAAAAACGCACGGAATTAAACGCGAAAAAAATTTTGAGAATAAATCTGTTTCAAACCGCTCGGCAATTGCAGTAAGTGCGGCCAACAGCAGCTATGTTTATTTGTTGGCGGGGCCATGTACCGGCGCAAGCGAGTTCCAGGGTTTTTATCGCTCAACCAACAGTGGCGAATCATTTAGTCAACGCACCAACTCGCCCAACATTCTTGGTGGTTCGCAATTTGGTACCGATAAAAAAGACCAGCACGCCTACGACCTGGCAGTTGCTGTAAGCCCAACAAACATCAGCCGTGTGGCTTGTGGCGGCATTCGGTTATGGACAAGTGCGAATGGGGGCACCAGCTTTGCCTGGCAGGACGATAATGAAAGTAGTTTAAGTTATTATCACCCAGATATTCACGACATGGCATATCATCCGTTAAACAGTAACAAACTTTACATGTGTGGCGATGGAGGTGTGTACGTAAGCTCAGATGATGGAGATAACTGGACCTCGGTTAGCGGAAATTTAGCTGTAACGCAGTACTACAAAATTGCAGCCAGTACGGGTGAATTATTAGGGCAGGAGAATATAGTAATTGGCGGCACGCAGGATAACGGAACTAACAAAAGAGGTGTTGGTGGCGGTGCCACCTTTTTGCAGATTAATGGGTCGGATGGTATGGACTGCCTTATTGATCCGGACAACCTAAACACCTATATAGTCAGCTCGCAGAACGGTGTATTTTATCACTCGGTAAATGCTGGTTCTGACTTTCTCAAATTTGCCGACTCAAACATTGTAGCCACCGCTATAGATAAAAGTATAAAGGATAGATGGGTAACCCCCGTGGCTGAAATTGCTGGCGGTAGCACAAAATTTGTTCTTGGATATTCGCCTGTTGTTTTGGCTACTTTCCAGGGTGCATGGACTTTTGAGGATTTGGGATGGAGTGGATTGACGTTTGTAAAAACAGCAAGAGGTAATGCCAGTAGAATTTTTATTGGTGATAACGACCGCCTGTCGAGCAATTTGATAAAAACAACAACCAATCAGGGTACTTCCTGGTCAACGGTATTAGATGAGGCCAATGGAATTCCTGTAACCGACCTTGCTTTTGACCCTACTAATGGCAATCGTATTTGGATTTCGTATGGTGGTTATTCCCCCACCCGTAAAGTGCGGTTTTCAAACGATGGTGGTGCAAACTGGAGTTACATAAATGGAACCTTACCCAATGTGCCTATCAACTGTATTTTGTACGATGGCAGTAGTGGCGCAGCACCTGATGCATTATATGTTGGCACCGACATTGGTGTGTTTTACCGTGATAATAACCTTGCCGATTGGATACCGTTCAGCAATAGTCTGCCTGTTGTAGAAATCACTGATTTGGAAATGCATCCTACCCTCGGCTGCTTGCGGGCAGGCACTTATGGTCGGGGTATTTGGGAAACCTCAAGATATTCCAGTTGTCCATCAACAATCAATTTAACGGCATCTAACACAGCCATATTTAAGCCCTACTATTTTCAGGCCTCAACTTCCATTAATTCCACCGCCCAGCACATTGGCACTGGTGCCAACGTATTTTATAAAGCCGGAACAGAAATAGTTATTACACCGGGGTTCACCGCATCGGCCGATGGCGGTAATGTTTTTGAAGCCGCGTTAGGCCCTTGTGGTGGTGGCGTACCCACAAAGGTGGGGGCTACAAAACAAGCGAAAGCGTTAAGAGGATTCTTAGTTGATTGAACCGATGCCCTGCTATTTAGCTACATCTCCACATCACCCACCATATTGCCCGGCACCACCCATGCATCAAATTCTTCGGCGGTAACGTATCCTAACTTCACTGCCATTTCTTTTAAAGTGGTTCCTTCCTTGTGTGCGGTTTGTGCAATTTCGGCGGCTTTGTAATAACCAATTTTTGTATTGAGTGAGGTAACCAGCATCAACGAGTTGTCGAGATGTTTTTTTATGTTGGCTTCAATGGGCTCAATGCCAACGGCGCATTTATCATTGAAGGAAACACAGCCATCACCAATTAACCTTGCGCTGTGTAAAAAATTATAAATCATCATGGGCTTAAAAACGTTTAGCTCAAAATGGCCCATGGAGCCGCCAATGTTTATGGCCACATCGTTACCCAATACCTGCGCGGCAATCATAGTAAGTGCTTCGCATTGTGTAGGGTTTACTTTGCCTGGCATAATGGAAGAACCGGGTTCATTGTCAGGTATAAAAATTTCGCCTATGCCACTGCGTGGCCCCGATGATAAGATGCGTATGTCGTTGGCAATTTTCATTAAACTTACCGCCACGGTTTTTAATGCACCATGCGTTTCAACAATGGCATCGTGTGCCGCAAGGGATTCAAATTTATTTTCAGCGGTTTTAAACGGAAGGCCGGTTAAGGCGGCAATATGCCGCGCAACATTTTCGGCATAGCCCGGTGGTGTGTTAATGCCGGTGCCAACGGCGGTGCCACCCAATGCCAGTTCGGATAAATGTTGGAGCGTATTCTTTATTGCTTTTAATCCATGGTTTAGTTGCGACACATAACCACTAAATTCCTGGCCAACGGTTAATGGCGTGGCATCCATAAAATGGGTACGGCCAATTTTTACCACGTGCATGTAAGCCTTACTTTTTTCTGCAAGTGTATCTCTAAGTTTTTCTATGCCCGGTATGGTAACTTCCACCAGCATTTTGTATGCTGCAATGTGCATGGCCGTTGGAAAAGTATCGTTAGATGATTGCGATTTGTTTACATCATCATTTGGGTGCAAAAATTTTTCTTTATCGGTAAGATGTCCGCCATTTATCTGGTGCCCACGATAGGCCACTACTTCGTTTACATTCATGTTGCTTTGCGTGCCGCTACCTGTTTGCCAAACAACCAATGGGAATGCCCCGGCTAATTTACCGCCCCCAAACGGGCCATATTTCCCAACTTCTACAATTTCATCACACACCTGTGCAATCAGGTCCTTTTTTTCTTTTGGTAAAATGCCGGCTTCAAAATTGGTGATAGCCGCTGCTTTTTTTAAAAAAGCAAATGCCGTAATAACTTCTTTGGGCATGCGGTTGATGTCCTGCGCTATTTTAAAGTTGTCGATGCTGCGTTGTGTTTGTGCGCCATAAAGGGCATCGGCCGGCACTTGTACTTCGCCCATCGTATCTTTTTCTGTACGGTATTGCATGTTGTATTTTTTGCGCGGCAAAGATAAGTTGAGGGGTTGCTTAATCTTGGTTTTGTTTTTGATTATTAAAATACAATGAGGCCAATGCGATATACAATATTGATTCTGCTATTTTTTATTTGGGCATGCAACTGGAAGCCCAATTCCTCTGACGAAGGGCTGACGGTACAATACACCACAGTTCACTCGTTAAACGCTGCCAGCGACACTTTGCCGCTACATGTTGATAGGCTAAACAATGACAGCCTGATTACCGATACTTTAATGAAGGACAACACCCGCAATTTGGATACAACAAAGATTATTCCGTTGCAACAGCTAAGTACAAAAAATGTGCAGCCGCAACAATTGGTTGCTTTTTCAAAAACATTAATTGGCATTCCTTACGTGTGGGGCTCAACCAACCCTAAAGTAGGTTTTGATTGTTCGGGGTTTATTACGCATGTTTTTAATCATTTTAAAATAGATGTGCCGCGTTCGTCCATAGATTTTACCGGGGTGGGAGAGGAAATAAAAGTTAAGGAAGCGAGGGAGGGGGATATTATCTTATTCACCGGCACCAATCCTTTGGAACGTGATGTGGGCCACATGGGTATTGTGGTTTCAAACATAGATACACTTCGGTTTATTCATTCTACTTCGGGCAAGGCAATGGGGGTAACCGTAACGCCTCTTAATAAATATTATGAAAACCGGTTTGTGAAAACGATTAGGGTGTTTAAATAGGCGTTCAGCAGATATTCCATTTCTACGCAGATATGGAATATCTATGATCATCTCCCCCGAAACTCTGCCTTTCTTTTTTCTAAAAAAGCTGTAGCACCTTCTTTCATATCCTCGGTTTCAAAACATTCGCCAAAAGCTTCCAGCTCCACATCGTATCCATTTCTGCCATCAAACACCGCGTTAACAGCCGAGATACATCTGGCAATTGCCAGTGGCGCTTTAGCAGTGATTGTTTCAACAACACTGAGCGTTTTTATCATCAACTCAGCCTGTGGCACCACGTAATTTACCAAGCCATATTCTAAAGCAGTTTTGGCATCAATCATATTGCCCGTCATTAATAATTCCAACGCACGGCCCTTGCCAATTAGTTGTACCAAACGTTGCGTGCCACCGTAGCCCGGAATCAATCCAAGGTTCACTTCGGGTTGTCCAAATTTTGCATTGTCGCTTGCAATACGAAAGTGGCAGGCCATAGCCAGCTCGCAGCCGCCGCCCAATGCAAAGCCGTTTACCGCCGCCACAATAGGCTTGCTGCAATTTTCAATTTTAAAAAATATTTGTTGCCCCTTCCTGGCTATGTCCATTCCTTCGCCGCCGGTTAAGCCGGTAAACTCGTTTATGTCGGCACCGGCAATAAATGCTTTTGGTCCGGTACCGGTAATGATTGCTGCTTTTATTTCAGGGTTACTTTCAATTTCATTTGTAACAAGGTCAAGGTCGTCCATCACCTGCCTGTTAATTGCATTTAATTTATCCGGCCGGTTGATGGTTACGGTTAGTATGCCGTTGTTGATGGTAGTAATTAAGGTTGTGTACATTTTTTTGTTTTAAAAACTTTTGTTTTCAAGCACCCAGTTTTTTATGTATCCGGCAATTTCCGCCGTTGGTGTACCGGGTGCAAATAATTTTCCTACGCCAAGCTGCTGCAGTTGTTTCATATCTTCTTCAGGTATTATGCCACCGCCGGTAAGCAGCACATCGTTCATGTTTTTTTCTTTCATTAATGCCGCAACTTTTGGAAACACCGTCATGTGTGCACCAGATAAAATGGAAATGCCAATGGCGTCAACATCTTCCTGCAATGCCGCATTTACAACCATCTCAGGTGTTTGTCGCAGGCCGGTGTAAATCACTTCCATCCCCGCATCACGCAGGGAAGTAGCAATAACTTTAGCACCGCGGTCGTGGCCATCAAGCCCAACCTTTGCAATTAAAACTCTTAGGGGCCTGTTGATTGTATTCATAATTAAGAGGCGTAAAAATAAATGAATTGCGGTGAGTAGTTACCGGATAAACTTTGTCTTTGCCTGTTGAATATCTTTTCTGAAAATTATCGAAGCACTGTCTGAAGCATTTTGAAAGTGAATAATTTTCGTGTTGTATTGTCTTGAATAGATGTTCGTGCACGAATCAATGACCGTCATGGAAGAAAAATGTTTGAGTACGGAGTCATCCTCTTCGGGCAATTCATCATCAATAAAAATAAGGTCCTTAAAATATACGCGTCCAGGTATCCAAAGCACAAAGGTGCCGTTTTCGCTGATGATGCTGTTACGAAACCGCTCTGTCTTTGCGTAATATTTCATGGCGCCGGCCAGGCCGTAGTTGGCGCCATAAATGAGTGTTGATCTTTTTAGAGAATCGGGTTGGTGTTGGAATAAAGATTCTGCTTTTTCAGTTATTTCTTTCCATCCCAGCATATCTGCAAAATCCTGCTGTAGCAAATGGTTTTCGCCATCTTCCCATTTTAATAATCCCAGTTTTTCAATTCCAAATTTTTTATTGGAGGCCGCCATGTCATTGGGCTTTTGCATAGGTAGCAGTACTGGGAAAAACGGAAGGGCAAGCAGCAGGATGATACCAACGAAACTGTAACGCAGCCATGTTCGTTGCCTTGAAATTTGTTCGGTCCAAACACCGCCTGCCGCAAGCAACATTGGATACGCACCCAAAGTGTAGTACCCTTTGCCACTACCCATCATAATTAAAATAACAATCCACAAAAAGCAATAGCCAATAATGCGATATTGTTTTTTCTGAAGAAGCAAAACAGTTCCGCCAACCCACACAAACGATACAGGAAGCAGCATTAGAATTTGTTCTTTGATAAAATCAACCCGGTTAAGATGTTGCAGCTGTGTTTCCCGCAACTCCTTCATGTGATGAAACAACGGCCAGTTATGAAAATATTGCCAAACAATGTTTGGAAGAACGATTAGCACAGCCAAGGATGCGGCAAACCAAAATTCTTTTCTAACTAAAAGTTTTCGATGCTGTGTTAAGACGACTGCAAGCATTAATGCCGCAACAAAAAACAAAACAGAATACTTGCTGTACCAGCCCAAAGCCAGCGCAATGGCCAGGTAAAAAATGTGCTTGGTATTTTTCGAGTTGATGTACCTGATTAAAAAATACGCACCCAGGCTCCAAAAGAAAATGTCCAAAAAATTTGGCTGAAACAAAAAATGAATACGCAAATACGCCGAAAATAAAATGCCCAGGGCTGCCACCGCCTGGGCATACAAACCCCCGCCAAATTCTTTCACCATTTTTAAGGTAATAAAAAGTGTAAGTGCACCAAATAAAGCAGGCCAGAATTTTATCCAAAACACATTGCCACCAAAAAATGATGACATGGCGGCTAACAAGCCAATCATTGGTGGGTTTTCGAGGTAACCAAAATCTAAATGTTGCCCTTGCTGGTAGTATAAATATTCATCGCGGTGCAGTTCAAAAACGGGATTGAAAAAGATAAAGCCTATTGAAAATTTAAGTAGAATAAAAAAAAGCAATAGGGCATTTTCTTTTTTCATTCCGGTAATTTTATTTGAAGATAATAATTCGGGCTTACCGTCTTCGTGTAACTTGCTGCAATGAACTACAGGAAATTTGGCAATACAGATTTGTTGGTGAGTGAAGTTGGTTTCGGTGCATGGGCAATTGGTGGCGGCGCTACAATTGGCAACACCGCAATCGGCTGGGGCGATGTAAATGATAAGGAATCAAAAAAAGCAATTTTTGCCGCTGTGGATGCGGGGATTAATTTTTTTGACACTGCTGATATTTATGGCCTTGGCCATTCGGAAAAAATATTAGGTGAAACAATCGGCAGCAATAAGGAAATGATCATTGCAACTAAGGTTGGCAATGTTGCCCGCAACAACGAGTTTACCACCGACTATAAAAAAGACTACATAATTACTGCCTGTGAACAAAGTTTAAAACGACTGCAGCGGGAAACGATTGATTACTACCAACTGCACACTGCCAGGCTACAGCATTTACAAGCGGGCGAATGTATTGAGGCCATGCAGCACTTGCAGCAACAAGGAAAAATCAGGCATTGGGGTCTTTCGTTAAATACCTTTGAGCCCGAGCCCGAAGCACATTTTTTAATTGAGTACGATTATGGCAGTGGCTTTCAACTGGTGTTGAATTTACTAAACCAAAAAGCTTTACCGCTATTAAAAATGGCGGGTGCTGTTGGCTACGGAATTATTGCCCGTATGCCTTTGCAGTTTGGATTGCTTACCGGCAAGTTTGATAATGAAATAAATTTTGCTGATAACGATCACCGCAAAAACAGGCTTACAAAACAGGTGATTGAAGCAAGCAATAAGGCGTTGCAGCCGGTGTGGTTGTTGTGTAAAAAATACAATTGTACTAAAACTGAGTTGGCTATAAGTTATGTGTTGAGTTATGCGCAGGTTGCCACAGTTATTCCCGGCATACGCACTGCTAAACAAGTAACCGATAATACAACAAACCTGTTTCAATTATCAAACGAAGAAATAATGATGATAGAAAAATTAGGGCAAAGTGAATTGAACACTGTATTGCAACTAATACAAAAACAAGGTTAATCAAATTGCGGCAGTGTATTTTCAATGCGCAATGTTGTTTCTTCTCTTCCTAAAATTTCGGCAATTTCAAAAACCGGCGGGCCAAATTTTCCGCCTACCAGCATAATGCGAAAAGGTAGCTGCAATTCGCCAGGTTTAATACCACTGTTGGTGGCCAAATTTTTAAAAGCATTTTCAATAGCAAGGCCCTGCCAATGCTGTAGACTTAATAATTCGTTTATCAATTCTTCAAAAAACTTTTTTTTCTCTGCATTCCACTTTGGTTTAACTGCCGCAGCGTCCACTTCTTTTGGAGCGATAAAAAAGAATGATGCCTGTTGATACACATCGGTGAGGAAGGTGCAACGCTCTTTTATCAGGGGGATGATTGCAGTGCATTTTTTAAGCAATTCAGGGTGCCCCTCAGGTAAAACGTTTTCAGTCGTCTGTGAATGTGCAACGTATTGCTTCAACAGTTCTTGTCCCAGCGTTTCATCATCGGTACGTTTAATCCACTCATGGTTGAACCACTTTGCTTTTTCGTAATCGAACTTGGCACCAGCTTTATGTACCCGCTCCATCGAAAACTTTTGTATCAATTCATCCATTGAAAAAAGTTCTTGTTCAGTTCCATCATTCCAACCAAGCATGGCCAGCATATTTACAAAAGCTACGGGTAAAAAACCATTCTCTTTAAACCCGGCGGTGAGCTCACCGGTTTTTCGGTCATTCCAGTTCATAGCAAAAACAGGGAACCCATATTTTGCACCATCACGTTTACTCAACTTACCATTTGGCCCTAATATCAAGGGCAAATGTGCCCATTGGGGCATTGCTTTTTCGCCAAATAAATATCGCCACAGTAATACATGCACCGGTGCACTTGATAACCACTCTTCACCCCTAAAGGCATGTGATATCTGCATTAAATAATCATCAACCACAACTGCTAAATGATATGTGGGCATACCATCTGCTTTCAATAGTACCTTATCATCAACGAGGGAAGTATCAAAGCTTACTTCACCCCTGATCATATCTGTGAAAGAAACGGTTTCACCTTCAGGCATCTTTATCCGAATTACGTGGGGAGTTCCTTCCTGCAAAAATGCTTTTACTTCATCCGCGGGAAGCGTTAAAGAGTTTTTCATTTTTTTTCGAACCAGCCTGTCGTACTGTGGATTTGGATTTACATCGCTTTTCAATTCGTTCCGCATGGCCTCTAACTCCTGCGGAGTATCAAATGCATAATAGGCATAGCCATCAGTTACCAACCGCTCGGCATATTGTTTATAGCTTACTTTTCTTTCGCTTTGCCGGTAGGGCCCAAAGCCACCACCATGTTTTGTGCTTTCGTCGGGTAGTAAACCGCACCAGGCAAGCGTTTCAAAAATATATTCTTCGGCACCCGGCATATACCTCGACTGGTCGGTGTCTTCAATGCGTAAAATAAATTTGCCGTTGTGTTGCCTGGCAAATAAATAATTGTATAAAACCGTACGCACACCACCCAGGTGTAATCCGCCGGTAGGGCTGGGTGCAAATCGTACTCTTACATTTTTTTTCATTGGCTGCAAAAATACGGCGTCGCGTTTTGATGTTGTTTATTTATGCACCTATGCTTTGCTCACCCATAACTTCGCAGTGCAACAGAGCAAGAGTAGCATGCACAATTATTTTATAAAAACGCCCTGGCTTGTACGCAAATTCTTTCCAGGTTATACCTGGAAAATAAACACGAAAGAAAAAGTGGTGTATTTAAGTTTTGATGACGGCCCGCATCCTACAATTACACCGTGGGTATTGCAACAATTAAAAAAATATAATGCTCTTGCAAGTTTTTTTTGCATTGGTCAAAATGTGCAGCGTTACCCCGATGTGTATAAAAAAATTATCGATGAGGGGCATACTGTTGGCAATCACACACAACAACATTTAAATGGTTGGAAAGTGACGGCAACCGAATATGGCAAGGACGTAGAGCAGGCGGCGCAGCTGATAGATACAAATCTTTTTCGGCCACCTTATGGTAAAATAAAATCGGCCCAGGCAAAATTGTTGCCCCGGGCAATGCATGCTAAAAATGCAAAGGTGGTTATGTGGGATGTGCTGAGCGCAGATTTTGATCAAAGCACATCGCCTGACACATGTTTAAACAATGTGTTGCGCAGCTATGAACCGGGGTCCATTATTGTTTTTCACGATAGTGAAAAGGCATTTACAAATTTGAAGATTGTGTTGCCGTTGGTGTTGGCGCATTTACAAAACGAAAATTATAGTTGCAGGAGGCTGGAATGTTAACCTGGTTGCTGCAAAAAATTAGGGCCGGGGTAGAAACCCTGGCCCGTTTTTAATCCGTACCCTATGAAAACTGGTTTAAAGGTATATAACTTTTCTAATTCACCGCAAAGTTATTTGCCGGCTATTTCCATTTATGGTTAAAGTTGCTTTGTTGTCACAGTCGCCGGCTCCAAAATCAAGGGTGGCAACCCAGGGCGATGTGGCGGCGGTGGTTTGCCTTCTCACCTTGATGATTCCTTTAGAAATCCAGCGGCAGGTAAACTTTTTAACCAGTGGCTCTGTAATCTCCGACTGCCAGGCAAAAACGTCGTTTCCTTTCTTCACTCTACCCTGGGCGTTGCCAGTAATTTTAAAAATATCATCTATTGGAAAATCGGGTGTGCCATTCCCCTCCACCTGGGTTGTTACTTTCCTTCCGCTCCATAGTGAATAATTTCCGTTCGGTTTGGTAAGTTTCATTTCCTCCACCTCAATCACAAATTGCCGCTGGTTACTACCTGCAGCGGTTGTATTTGCAACCACAAATTTGCCTTGGACGGAGATGCTGTCGATTTTGTAATTCTCAAAAGTTGTGGTGGCCGACATGCCCGGCACCGTTAGGCGGCCGGTATAGGTGGTAATTATTTTTCCGTAACGGGTGTGGCCATCACGACCGGTGCAGCCTGCGCCAAAATCGGTGGTTATTTTTACCGGGAAAAGGTTTGGCAGATTTAGTTTGACGATGGTTACGGTAAAGCAGCGAAGAGAGTCAACTCTCGCCTCACGACCATCAGTTACCCCCGATGATATTTTTCCAAAAACGCCGGTGCCTCCAAGCCCTACCTCGGCATTTACCCCAAGTACGTTGTCGAAAACATCATTGGTTACAAGCTCATTTTCAAATTCGGCTTCGGATGATGCCGTTGCAATTTCTTCTTCTTGCTGAGGAGTTAGGTTCGATGCGCTATTTTCTTTTTTGCATCCGGTAAAAAGAAGGGTGGCTGCAAAAGCCACAGTTGTCAGTTGGGTAAGCAGGGATAACTTTTTCATTTCCTTTTTGTTTTAGTGTAAAATTTTTTAACGGCCTTATGAAAGTAAAGAATGCAGGTAGTTTAAAGCAATCTTAAATTTTTTTTGAACAGCTTTGCCGTGCAACCCTTTCTATAATGAATTACATTGATACCCATACCCATATTTATCTTTCTGAGTTTGATGAAGATCGTGCGGCTTGTATAGCCCGGGCTACTGCTGCAGGGATTAGTCATTTTTACATGCCTGCAGTTGATGCCTCAACGCACCAGAAAATGTTGGAAACAGAAAGCAGCTTCCCATCGTGCCTTGCAATGATGGGGGTTCATCCCTGCTCCGTCAAAATGGATTTTGAAAAGGAACTCCAGGTGGCTGAGACTTACCTGAGAGAGCGGAAATTTATCGCCGTCGGTGAAATTGGATTGGACTTCTACTGGGATAAAACTTTTATGAGGGAGCAGTACCACGCGTTTCACTATCAAATTAAATTGGCATTGGAGTTAGATTATCCCATCGTTATACACTCCCGCAATGCTACTGACGAATGTATTGAAGTGGTGCAGCAATACCCAGCCTTACGTGGGGTGTTCCATTGTTTTTCGGGGAGTATTGATCAGGCAAAAAAAATTATTGCAACCGGTTTTTACTTAGGCATTGGTGGGGTTGCGACCTTTAAAAATGCAGGCCTTGATAAAGTAGTTGCCGGTACAGGCCTTAAGAATATAGTGCTGGAAACGGATGCACCTTACCTTGCTCCGGTACCCCACAGGGGCAAAAGAAACGAGCCGGTTTATACAGTATTAGTGGCTGAAAAAATCGCCGCTTTATTGCAGATTTCAGTTGAGGAGGTAGCGTTAACTACAACGGCAAATGCAAAAAACCTGTTTAGTCAATAGCCATTAACCATACATTTGCAGCCTCGTTTTTTGGGAGACTTGTCCGAGTGGTTGAAGGAGCACGCCTGGAAAGTGTGTATACTTGAAAAGGTATCGAGGGTTCGAATCCCTCAGTCTCCGCAAATTAAAAGAGAACTTTTTTTCTACCTGGAGGAAAAAAAATCTTGCCGGTTTCGCTGCTTTCGCTCAAACATTCATATCCGGGTTTTGCAGGTCGGCGGTCAGTGAATCTTGTCTGTGCGGTTTTGGTGCTTTTACATGGTCTGTCTGCAGATGTTTTATTTGCCCCAGCGTTTCAATACAATTATCAACAATTTCTTTTGTTGTACGCTGGATATAATCGCTGCGTTTAAACTGCAGCACATTTTTATCCATGTCTTCTGCCGTCCACCCGCGGCTCCAGCCCATGAAGCTAAATGGGGGAAAGGTAAAACCCAGGTCAGTGAAAAATACCATCATTTGCCCGGCCACCTGCTGAATGTTATCCTGCCCGCCGGTGATAATAAAAGAAGCGACTTTATTTTTTATCAGCACGTTGTCTTTAATTGTTATCTGGTTCTGCACACAGTTTAATCGCTCTGCCATTTTAAAATAAAGCGACGAGGCATTACCCCAGCGTATGGGTGTGGCCACTAAAACTATATCAGCCCATAAAATCATATCGCGGTAAAGTTGTGTCATTCCATCGGTGGGCTGCATTTCGGTAATGCTGCAAGGCCAGGTACAGGCATTCATGTGTTGCGAATAATATCCTTCGCAGGCACGAAACCCCAATTCACGAAGTTTCAACATTTTGGTAGCCGCACCGTGGTGTTCAGATGCGTGCCTCAACGCCATTTCCAACGCAGCTTCGGATGTGCTGTATCTGGGCAATCCCTCGTTCATATTGGTTGCCGATATGCCAAGGATATTTTTAGAGGCCGGTGTAGTTTCGTACTGCAACTTTACCAGGTCTTCAATTACTTTCAGGTCGTGCAATTCGCGGTGGGCTTTTTTTATCGGACGTTCGCTTACCAGTATATCACCTGCTTGCAGTTTTACTTCGTACAATGCCTGTTGGTCGTTATAGCCTGGAGGCGCACTGCCTGTTTTTATGTTGTATTCCCAGCCATGCCATGGGCAGGTAACATACAACCCATCATATTTTTTTTCAACCTTGCCCAAGCCCAGCGGCCCCGCTTTGTGCAGGCAGGCGTTGGCAATTGCTGTTACCTCATTATTAAAATGAAAAAGCGCTATTTTCTGTGGCCCTAATTGAATAATTTTCTGTGAATCGTTTGGCAGATCGGCCAGAGTGCAAACCCTTATGAAATTCATAGACTAATTTTCTTTGGATATAAACCAGACCGTCACAATCAATTTTACTGCTTTCATGCCTGCACCCCCCAACCTATTTTTTGGATAACTGTTTTTTCCTGACGCACCGGTTAAAATCATTCATCATTTTTACAAATATCCTGCTGTTTTATAAAATAACGATACGATCAACAACGGTGGTGACATTAACCATTGTTATGTTCTGCCCAAAATTGCCGGAGATCTTTCTGACACCTTAATCTTCAAAGTCAAATTTGTAACTATAGCTGTAATTTCAGGCATATTTGTATCACCCCTGCAAAAAAATATTTTTATGGAGACCATTTCGCTCAAATACCCCGAGGTAAAAAATTTCATCAACGGCAATTTTGTTTCATCAAATGAAAAGACCATCGAGGTACTTTCTCCCTTAGATGGTTCAGTACTTTCAACCGTACCATTGGCATCGGCCGAAACTTTGGATGAAGCTGTAAAAGCTGCACAAGCCGCCTTCCCTTCATGGTCATCAACCCCCATAAAGGAACGGGTGCAAATATTTTATGCCTACCGCCAGTTGCTGCTGCACAATATTCACGAGCTAACACAATTGGTGTCCGTAGAAAACGGAAAAACCTACAGCGAGGCAAAAGCCGAAATTGAAAAGGCGATAGAACTAACCGAGTTTGCCTGCTCGCTGCCACAAATTATTGGCGGCGAAACTTTAGAAGTAAGCAAAGGTGTGGAATGTAAAACTGAATACGTGCCGTTGGGTGTTGTTGCCAGCATTGTGCCATTTAATTTTCCAAGCATGGTACCCCACTGGACTATTCCAAATGCCATTGTGCTGGGTAATACCATGATTTTAAAGCCCTCCGAACAAGTGCCGCTTAGTTCAATGCGTATTGCCGAATTGCTGAAAGAAGCTGGCCTGCCCGATGGTGTTTTAAATATTGTAAATGGCGATAAAACAATTGTGGAAGCCATTTGCGATCATCCGGCAATACAGGCAATATCTTTTGTTGGTTCTACAAAAGTGGCAAAGCTGGTGTATGCACGAGGCACCTCCAATTTTAAAAGAGTGCTTGCATTGGGTGGTGCAAAAAATCATCTGGTTGTGCTGCCCGATGCGCAACCCGAAATGACCGCAACAAATGTTGTAGCATCTGCCATAGGTTGTGCGGGGCAAAGGTGTATGGCTGCTTCGGTTATGTTGGCCGTTGGCGATGTAGGCCACATTATCGACAGGATGAAAACCGAAGCGCAAAAAGGAGTTTGTGGTACAAACCTCGGTGCCATCATCAATAAAAATTCAAAGGAAAAAATTGAACGCTACATAACCGAAGCCGAAAAAGCCGGTGCCACTATTTTGGTAGATGGCCGCAACCAAAAGGTGACTGGGAAAGAAGATGGCTATTATGTTGGCCCAACTATTATTGACAACGTAACCCCCGATATGTCGGTGGCTAAGGAAGAAATTTTTGGTCCTGTATTGTCCATCATTCGTGTAGCCAATATTGCGGAGGCGATAACTGTCGAGAACAATAATTTGTATGGTAATGCGGTTGGCATTTTTACACAGAGCGGTGGCGCGGCAAAACAAATTGCCGAAAAAGTAAGTGCAGGGATGATAGGTATAAACATTGGTGTGCCGGTGCCGCGGGAACCATTTTCATTCGGTGGATGGAACGAATCTAAATTTGGTGCACTTGATATCACCGGTAAAAGTTCCATTGAATTTTGGACGAAGCTGCGCAAGGTTACTACAAAGTGGAATGCAGAAGCAGGGGTGAACTGGATGAGTTGATGAGGAGGGTGATGGTGACTGGTGCCTGCCCGCCAGAGCTTCAGTGGTGTTGGGAGTTGTGAGTTGTTTGAACCCGGCTAAGAAATATCTATGAGGCTTTCGTTGCGTCGCACTCTTGTACAAGATCAATGCTACTCAGCATCCTGCTATTTTCATGTTGGTTTTCGTCAAAGAAATTGAGTAAAATATTTGGCAAATAATTCCCCCCTCTATTCAAAACCCCAATGCAACACATGCCCCAAACAAAAATACAGACAACGGAACGGGAACAAATACTACACGACAATATGGAGTACACCTTATTCTCCTGGAGCAAACAAAAGGGTATTGACCCTATTGCAGTAGAAAGGGCAGAAGGTGTATACCTCTACGAGTACACAGGCAAACGATATTTAGATTTTTCATCGGGACTTATGAACGCAAACATTGGCCACGGCAACCAGCGTGTAACCAATGCCGTTGTAAAACAAATGCAGCAGGTGAGTTACGTCACCCCAAGTTGCATTACCAAAGCCCGGGGCGAACTCGGTAAAAAGCTGTCGGAAATCTGCCCCGGTAATTTAAACAAAGCATTTTTTACATTATGCGGCGCATCGGCAATCGAAAACGCCATTAAGCTCGCCCGCATGTACACCGGCAGGCATAAAATTATTACCCGTTACCAATCTTTTCATGGCTCAACCTACGGTGCTTTTTCTGCAGGTGGCGATCCCCGCAAAATTCCGGTTGACGCACAGCAGGCACCAAACTTTGTACACGTTGATATTCCTTACGCATACCGCTCACCGTTTGCCAACGAAGAAATTTTATTGGAGCAATCGATTGCACAATTAGAACGAATCATTAACTACGAAGGACCTTCAACCATTGCAGCAATTATTATGGAAGGGGAGTCGGGTACATCGGGGTGCATTAAATTACCGAAGGGATATTTTTCCGCATTAAGGCCTATTTGCGATAAGTATGGCATTCTATTAATTGCCGATGAAGTAATGAGTGGCTTTGGGCGAACAGGAAAATGGTTTGGTGTAGACAATCATGGTGTAGTGCCCGATATGATGGCCATGGCAAAAGGACTAACCTCTGGTTATTTGCCACTGGGTTGTTTAATGGTGAGTGATACCATTGCAGCAAAGTTTGATGATGTTCCTTTAATGCTGGGCCTTACCTACTCGGGCCACGCCACTGCCTGTGCGGCGGCACTCGAAGTGTTGCAGATTTATGAAGACGACAACCTTATTGAAAATGCAAGGCAAATGGGAGCATACATTACGCAACGCATGAAAGACCTAAAACAAAAACATATTTCCATTGGTGATTTTAGAACCACAGGTTTGCTGGGCTGTATAGAGCTGGTGAAAAACCGCATGACGAAGGAACCCATGGCACCCTTTAACGCCAGTGCCGCCGAAATGAAAATAATGAATGCAGTGGCGGCCTCATTAAAGGACCAGGGCATGTACACATTTGTACGGTGGAATTACATTTTTGTAGCACCGCCACTCTGCATCACTGAGGAACAAATTGAAGGGGGGCTGACCATTATTTCAAAGGCGTTGCAAATTGCCGATGCCCATTGCCCAGGATGATTGGAGACATTCGAAACCTTTCGGGCCGGCGTTCAATTCGGTTGCGGCGATAAATATTTATGTTTACCTTTTTTGAGGGTTTTTAAAGTAATAACAAACAAACAATCAAGCATTTCAATTCAATCTTTGTGTAGCTTGTACACTCCGTCGGCTGAAATGATATGTTTCGCCGAAAAAAGAGTTTTAAAATATCTACCTAATGTTAATATTCCCGTAAATTACCGCCTCATTTAATAAGGTATACTGCTTACCAACCACTTAAAATGTCTGCTATGTTAAAAATGAACTTCTTTCGAAGGGCCATCCTTGCGTTGGCAACACTCCTATTATTTATTCCGGGCTTTTCACAAAATCGAACTGTCTCCGGCACGGTTTCCGACCAGGCCGGACGTGGAATTCCAGGTGTAACGGTGACTGTAAAAGGCACCCGCACATCTACCCAAACAAATTCCGATGGTGCCTACACTATTAGCGCACCGGAGACCGGAACGCTGGTGTTTTCATCTGTTGGTTTTTCCGCAATGGAAATGGCGGTATCGGCTGGTAATTTTAGTCCAACTCTTGCGGCGTCTTTCGACAACCTTTCCGAGGTTGTAGTTACCGGTTACGGTACTACCAGAAGAAAGGATTTGACTGGAGCGATTGCAACAGTAAATGAAAAGAATTTTAATAAGGGTGTTTACACTTCTCCCGACCAACTTATTCAGGGTAAGGTTGCAGGGGTTCAAATTACCAACAACAGTGGCCAGCCTGGTGGTGCTACAACCTTTAAAATACGGGGTAACTCTGCTATTACTGGTTCGGGTAATCCATTGTTTGTCGTTGACGGTGTTGCACTTGATGGCCGTTCTGTTAGGCCAGGTGTTGGCGATGTAGGTTTTGGCGGAGGTAACCCCGGGGCCAACCCGTTAAATTTTTTAAACCCGTCCGACATTGCGTCAATGGAGGTTTTAAAAGATGCATCTGCAACCGCTATTTATGGATCAAGGGCCGCGTATGGAGTGGTGCTGATTACTACCAAAAGAGGTAAAAGTGGGGAGCCTAAAATAGACTTCAATGCTTCGGTTGGTTTTTCTAAAGTTGCAAAGAGGATTGATGTTCTGGATGCCGCTCAGTTCCGTTCGGCTTTGACCTACTACGGTTTAAGCAATGCCAATGACAAAGGAAGTAGTGTAGATGCCTTTGACGAGATTACCCGCCGCGGAATTGTTCAGAACTATAATGTTGGAGTAAGTGGCGGTGCCGACAATGCCCGTTACCGTCTTTCTATGGGCGTTCTTAATCAGGAAGGTATCGTTCGTAAAACCGGTTTAAAAAAATATACTGCCAACCTAAGCGGACAATTTAAATTTTTGAACAGCAAAAAATTAGGATTGGATATAAACATTATCCCCAGCCAGTTTCAGGAAGATTTGGCTCCTATTTCCAATGATGCTGGTTCAAGAGGAAGTTTGATTGGTAATGCACTGCAGTGGAATCCAACTGAAAATTTAATTATAAAAAGAGCCGGCAAACCCGATTCTTTGAATGTAGTTAGAGGCGGCGATTTAATTAATCCTCTTGCTTTGCAGACTGCAATAGACGATAAAACTAAAGTGACAACAATTTTAGGAAGCATTTCTCCCTATTACAAATTCAACGATTGGTTGGAGTATCGCTTTTTATACAGCATTAATTATGGTAGTGGTACAAGAAGAACAACCGTTCAGCCTTTCATGAACTTTAATGATGTTATTGACAGAGGCAGAGCAAGAATTGGTTATGCTGAATTGACCACGCAGCAGTCAACACACACTTTAAACTTCAATAAAAAACTTTCTTCGAGTATTAGTTTGACCGCCTTGGCCGGATTTGAATATCAGAAATATTCAAACAGGGGATATGATGTAAACGGTTTTGGAAGAATATCGATTCCGGGCGGCTTCGGCAACTACGGCCTCGATTTCACCAACTACATTCAATACTCCGATCCAACAACACGCGGTGTAGGTTCCTTTGTTGACCCCAGCTATGAATTGCAATCTTATTTTGGAAAGGCAATCGTGAACATCAGCGATAAATACGTTTTCCAGGCAACAATACGTGCCGATGGATCTTCGAAATTTGGCGCAAATAACAAATACGGATATTTTCCATCCTTGTCAGCGGCATGGACGGTTAACAAAGAGTCATTTTTCAGCGTTGATCAAATTTCTCTTCTTAAACTTAGAGCAAGTTGGGGAAGAACCGGTAATCAGGAATTCCCCTCAGGATCGGCAATTGCCCGTTACTCATTCACCGGAAGTGGTGGTATTCAACAAACTAATGCAGAGAATGAAAATTTGAAATGGCAAACTGACCAGCAGTACAACATTGGTATGGATTTAGGACTCTTCAATAGACTTAATATCACATTAGATTACTTCAACAAAAAAACTACCGACCTGCTCTTCCCTAGCGAGCCTGCACAACCTGCTGCACCCGGCGCTCCTATCCGGTGGGTAAACCTGGACGGAAATATCATTAACAAAGGCTTGGAAGCTACCATTAACGCTACGATCGTGAACCAAAAAGACTTCACTTTTGATTTTGGTGTGAACGCAACTTTTCAAAGCAATAGTGTTTCCGGTCTTTCCAGTGCAATAAATACCGGTGGTTTACATGGCCAGGGTATATCTGGCTCAACGGTTCAGGTAATTCGTAATGGTTTGCCCATTAATGCATTTTATACCCGCGAGTTTTTGGGTATTGACAAAACTTCTGGTTTAGCATCTTACAGTGCCGGCGGTGACTTACTCTATTATGTTGGTAATCCAAATCCAAAAACATTATTGGGTTTAAATACAACCGTACGTTACAAGGCACTTACCCTCAATGCAGCTATGAATGGCGCATTCGGATACCAGATTTACAATAATACTTACAACAACGTTATCAACGTTGGTAGTATTAATAATGGTAAAAACATCGGTGTTTCTGTTTTCCAGGATCCGATTAAAGAATCATTTGCAAATCCCGTTACGGCTTCGTCAAGATTTTTGGAAAGTGGTAATTTTTTAAAACTGACAAACGCAACTTTGTCGTATAACGTTGGTAATATCGGCACCTATTTTAAAGGCATCAATGTTTTTGTTACCGGCCAAAATCTTTTTGTAATCACAAAGTTCACAGGGTTTGATCCTGAGGTGAATGTTGATAAAAATGTAAATGGTGTTCCTTCGGTGGCTATCGAATACATTCCTTATCCATCGGCTCGCACAATAACCTTTGGAGTCAACTTTTCACTCTAGTTAATTGTTCATACTTTAAATAATTTTTTATGCTTCGAAAATTAATTTTTATACTCACAACTATTTCTCTGGCTTTTGCAGGATGTACAAAGCTTGAAGAAAAGTTTGACGGCCAACTTACCTCTTCTCAAATATCTACCACCGGCAGTGCCGGCAATGTAAATGCGTTGTTAACCGGAATTTATGCCTCAATGCGAGGCACGTTTCAGGGCCAGGCGGGTGTTTATGCCTTGTGGGAAATGACAACAGACGAACTGATAGGGCCAACCCGCGGCGGCGACTGGGATGATAATGGTGCCTGGAGAGTTTTGCACTCCCACCGTTTTGATGGTGATCATATTCGTATTCGTGAAGTTTGGAATGATTTGAACGGTATTTCTTATTCAGCTACCGACATGCTTCGCTTCAATCCAAGTGCTGCACAGGGTGCTGAGGCTCGTTTTCTACGTGCATTTGCACAGTTCATGATTCTGGATGGTTGGGGTCAGGTTCCATATCGTGAGCCCGGAGAAAGTTCGATCACTGCACCTAAAGTTAGAAAAGGGACCGAAGCACTTACCTACATCATTAGTGAGCTGACTGCCATAATCCCGAGTCTGCCCGATGCACCAGTTACAAAAGCTACCAAGGATGCAGCACGTGTATTATTAATGAAGTGCTATTTAAATAAGGGTGCATTTGCAAACAGGTCTGCACCAACCTTTGATGCTGCCGATATGCAACAGGTGATAACAATCGCCGATCAAATTATTGCCAGTAACCGCTTTTTGTTTAGCCCTAACTACTTCGACAACTTTGCCCCATCTAATGGAACTATAGGTAAAGAGAACATCTGGACACAGGAGAATCTTGGCGGAGTTGGTGGAGGTGGTGGTGACATCAGATCAAGATGGCACTCTAGCGTACACTATAACAGCCAACCTTCAGGCTGGAATGGCTTCACTACTTTGTCTGATTTTTATAACAAGTTTGAAGCGACCGATAAGCGTCGTGGCGTTGCTTATCCCACCAACAGCACAACGTTTACCAATCCTGGTAACCGGATTAATGTTGGTTTCTTAGTTGGTCAGCAGTACGACATGACTAACGACGCTCCATTGAAAGACAGAACTGGTGCACCACTTGCATTTACACCACAAATAAGCATCATTGAAAAGGGAACGAACCTCGAGGTGACTGGTATCAGGGCCTATAAATACATGATCGACTTTCCAAACGCCAACCAGGGTCAGTGGGATAATGATTATGTACATTTCAGATTGGGCGATGTATTGCTGATGAAAGCTGAGGCGCAACTCCGTAGTGGTGCAGCAGCTGCAGGATTAGTTATTGTCAATTCTCTTCGCACTAATCGTGGAGCAACTCCTCTCGCATCGCTTACCACAGATAACATGATTGATGAAAGAGGCAGAGAGATGTATTTGGAAAGCTGGAGAAAACAAGATTTGATTCGTTTCGGTAAATTTCTTTTGCCTTGGCAAGAAAAAGCTGCAAGCGATCCAAAATATTTGTTCTTCCCCATCCCGAATGGTCAATTGGCCGCCAACCCTAACTTAACACAGAACCCTGGCTTCTAAATTTTGTTTGAGTAATTGTATAAACAAAGGCTGCCACATGGCAGCCTTTGTTCTTTTATCGAATGACCTTATTCATCGTTTTTGTGAAATCCTTCAACCCAATTTTTGATATATTGCCATCGCCAATTCAAATAAAATCTCCCTTATCATTTTTTTTCTTTTCCTGATTGCTGCAGTTTAAAATGAAATACACCCTGTCCTTTTTGTTATTCCTTTGTTTGATTTCCTGCTCTTCAAATAAGAGCGAAACCCTGTTTGAGTTAATGCCCAACACTGGCATCAATTTCAACAACAAGGTTATTGATGGCGAACTGGAAAACAGTTTTTACTTCCGCAACTTTTATAATGGTGGCGGAGTGGCTATTGGCGATATTAATAACGATAGTTTGCCGGATGTTTTACTCACATCTAATATGGGGGATAACAAACTTTATCTCAACAAAGGAGCGTTTCAATTCGAGGATATTTCCTTTAAAGCAGGATTAAGACAAGATAGCATGTGGAGTACAGGCGTGGTTATGGTTGATATAAATGCCGATGGCTGGCTCGATATATACGAATGCAACTCCGGCCACATGCAAAGCGGAAAACGCAAAAACAAATTATACATCAATCAACACAATAACACCTTTGTCGACCAAGCCGGCAAATATGGTTTAGATATTTCTGGCTACTGCACCCAATCTTCTTTTTTCGATTACGATTTGGATGGCGATCTTGATATGTTTCTTATCAATAACAGCCCCATGCCAATAAATAGTTTGGGTTACACTAACCGCCGCGATTTACGCGATGCAGATTGGCCGGTTTCTAATTTTTTAAAGGGCGGTGGCGATCACCTCTATCGGAATGACAATGGTAGATTTATCGAGGTAAGTAAGCAGGCCGGCATTCACGGCACACTAATGAGTTTTGGTTTGGGTGTTACCGTTGGCGATGTAAACGATGATGGCTACCCGGATGTTTATGTAGCCAACGATTCTTACGAACGTGATTATCTATACATTAATCAACAAGACGGAACCTTCATAGACGATCTTGTCAACTGCGTAGGCCAAAACAGCTTCTCTTCAATGGGGGCCGACCTCAGTGATATAAACAACGATGGTCATCCTGATATTTTTACAACGGATATGTTACCGGGTGATGATTTTAGATTGAAGACCCTTGGTGCTTTTGATAATATTGATTTGCACAGGCAACGCATCAATACAGGTTTGTACAATCAGTACATGAAAAACTGTTTAATGGTCAGCAATGGCAACGGTCAGTTTTTGGAAGCAGCAAACTTTAGTGGTGTCTCGGCTACTGATTGGAGCTGGGGTGCTTTGTTTTTTGATGCCGATAACGATGGCCTCAATGATATTTATGTGTGCAATGGTGTAAACCGCGATGTGACCAATCTTGATTTTATGGATTTTTTTGCCAATGACGTAATGCAAAAAATGGTAGAGTCGGGGCAAAAAGAAAGTGTTGATTCTGTGTTGTCGCACATTCCCGTTAACGCAGTTGCCAACAGCACATTTAAAAACAAAGGCAATCTTCAATTTGCCGATGCTGCGAAAGAATGGGGACTTGACGAACCATCTTTTTCTAACGGTGCCGCCTATGCCGATTTAGACAACGACGGCGATTTAGATTTAGTGGTAAATAACGAAAATCAAAAAGCATTTGTATATCGCAACAACAGCCGGCAGCAAAGCAACAACAATTTTATCTCCATCTCAATTAAAGGGAAAGCGCCAAACACATTCTCTATTGGTACAAAAATAAAACTGTTTAAAAAGGGACAAATATTTTACAGAGAACTAATTCCTTCACGCGGTTTTCAGTCGTCAATGGATTATAAACAGGTAATTGGTTTGGGCAGTCTTACTTCTGTTGATTCTATGATCGTCATCTGGCCCGACAGAACTTTCACCAAATACAACAATCCGCAGCTAAATAAAACGCATTACCTCGAACAGCCGGCACAAAACAATCCTCCGGCATACCCTTCAAACAAAACTACACCAGGCTTGTTTGAAATGCTGCCACAACGTTTCGATAAACATGTTGAAGACGACTACGTTGATTATTATTATGAACGAAACCTTCCGCAAATACTTTCACGGCAAGGTCCACATGTTGCGAAAGCAGATGTTGATGCAGATGGACGTGAGGACATTTACATTGGCGGGGCTAGAGATCAACCGGGCCAACTTTACCTGCAGTTGGCTGACGGAAATTTTGTAAAAAAACAGCAACCTGTTTTTAAACAGTACCAGGGTTTTGAAGACGTTGCCGTTTTATTTTTTGACGCGGATAAAGATGGTGACGCCGATTTGTTTATTGGAGCCGGAGGTAACAATGTGCAACGGGGTGGCAGAGAAATTCAGCACCGCTTGTATAAGAACGATGGCAAAGGAAACTTTGCAATTGACGTTGCATCGTTCCCCGACAACAACATGAATATTTCTACTGCTGCCGCCCATGACTATGATAACGATGGCGACGTTGATTTATTTGTAGGAGGCCGCAGCGTTCCGGGTGTGTACGGTGTTACTCCTCAAAGCTATCTTTTTCAAAACGACGGACAAGGCCACTTTAAGGATGTGGCGCTGCCCAATTTAGCATACGCCGGTATGATAACCGGTGCTGTGTGGGCTGATGTTTTTGGCGATGGCAAAAAAGAATTGATTATTACCGGTGAGTGGATGGCAACAAAAATATTTTCCATGGCCAACGGCAAAATGGAAGAAATAAAAAACACCGGCTTGCAAAATTTGTTTGGCTGGTGGCAAACTATTGAAACCGCTGATGCAAACGGGGATGGTAAACAAGACCTGATTATTGGAAACATTGGTGAAAATTTTTACCTGCGCCCAACCAATGATAAGCCAGTTAAATTATGGGTAACCGATTTTGATGGCAGTGGAACTCCCGATCAATTTCTAACCCGCACCGTAGATGGAAAAGATGTTCCGGTGTTTTTAAAACGCGAAATAACAGATCAGTTTCCTGGCTTAAAAAAAGATAATTTAAAAAACAGCGACTACGCTACAAAAACCATTCAGCAACTATTTAAACCCGAGGTATTAAGCAAAGCACAACAACTGCTATTTAATTATTGTCCTTCTATTGTCGCTCTCAACAATGGCAACGGTAGTTTTTCCATACAGCCTTTACCTGTACTGGTGCAGCTGTCGAGTGTGAATGCAATTTGTACTTCAGACATAAATGGAGATGGAAAAATTGATCTGTTATTGGGCGGTAACCTCTTTACATTCCCGCCACAATTTGGCCGGCTCGATGCCAGTTATGGCCATGTGTTGCTAAATGATGGAAAGGGAAAATATAGTTTGATGGACACCAGGTCTTCGGGGCTGTTAGTAAAAGGAGAAATAAAAAACATCAAAGAAATGAACTCAAAAAACTCAAGAAATTTTTTGATCACGCAAAACGATAGTATTCCCGTGCTATATCGTTTGAAAAAATAATTGCTTCCTGATTAATGAAAACTGATGCAAATGATATAGTGGCAGAAAGGAAAAGAAAGAGTGTCAAATTTTTTTTTCTGATAAAAAACAGAATTCCGTTTTTTGCTACAGTTATTTTATTAGCCGCCTGCTCTACTAAAGAAGTTTCACCGCCAGTAATGTTCACACTCATGGATAGCACCGGCATCAATTTTCGCAATGATGTAGTTGACACCAGGGACGACAACGGTTTTTTGTTTCGTAATTTTTATAATGGCGGCGGCGTGGCTACCGGTGATATTAACAACGATGGCCTTGCCGATGTATTCTTCACTTCTAACCAGGGCGAAAACAAATTATACCTCAACAAAGGCAATTTTAAATTTGATGACATTTCCGCAAAAGCCGGATTGAAACAAGATTCGATGTGGAGTACCGGCGCTACCATGGTTGATATAAACGCTGATGGATGGTTGGACATTTATGTGTGCAACTCCGGCCACATAAAAGATGGCAACAGAAAAAATAAATTGTACATCAACAATCGTAACAACACATTTGGTGAAGCAGCAAAAGAGTACGGCCTTGATATTTCCGGGTATTGTACACAGGCTTCTTTTTTAGATTACGATATGGATGGCGACCTTGATTGTTTCATCATCAACAACAGTCCTATCCCTTTTAGTTCGTTAGACTATGCGGGTATGCGAGATGTGGATGTGGGCAAATGGAATGTTGATGAAAAGTTGAAAGGCGGTGGGAATCACCTGTATCGGAATAATTATGATCCAAATTATTTTGGACCTTATATGCCGGGCAAGCCCTATTTCTCTGAAGTAACAAAACAAGCCGGCCTGCATACCGGTCTTATTTCATTTGGCCTCGGCGTTTCAATTGGCGACATCAACAACGATGGCTACCCCGATATTTATGTGGGCAACGATTTTATTGAAAAAGATTATCTCTACATCAATCAAGAAAATGGACTGTTCAAAGATGAACTTGAAGAGAGGATCCAAAAAATTAGCATGTCTTCAATGAGCTCCGACCTGGCTGATATAAACAACGATGGTCATCCCGAAATATTCACTACCGACATGATTCCGGACGATGACTACCGCTTAAAAACAACTGGAACGTTCGACAACATTGACCTCTACCTCAGCAAACAAAAAGCCGGTTTGTATCATCAGTATGTGCGCAACTGTTTGCAATTAAATAATGGCAACGGAAGTTTTTCCGAAATAGGAAATTATAGCGGCGTGCACGGAACCGACTGGAGCTGGGGTTCGGTTTTTTTCGATGCCGATAACGATGGCCTCAATGATATTTTTATTTGTAATGGCATAGCAAAAGATGTGGGTGATTTAGATTTTCTCGATTTTTTCTCCAACGATGTTTACGCTAAAATGATGGAGACAGGGCAGCGAATGGAGATGGATGAGTTACTAAAACATATTCCGGTTACGCCATTACCCAACCGTGTTTTTAAAAACAAGAACCATTTGCAGTTTGAAGATGTGGGTAAAGCCTGGGGGCTCGATCAGCCTGCCTTTTCCAACAGTGTAGCTTATGCCGATTTAGATAACGATGGCGACCTGGATATGGTGGTGAACAATGAAAACAGCACTTCATTTGTTTATCGCAACAATACCAACCAACAGTTGCAAAACAATTTTATAGCCGTTGAATTAAAAGGAAACGAGACCAATACATTTGCCATTGGCAGCAAAATAAAATTGTTTAAAAACGGCCAGGTTTTTTACCGCGAACTATTTCCGGTCAGGGGTTTTCAATCATCAATGGAATACAAACAAACTATTGGTTTAGGAAAAAATACTTTCATTGATTCAATGATTATTATTTGGCCCGACCGCACCTACACAAAATACAATGCACCGCAACTAAACAAATTGCACATACTGGATCAGCCGGTGGAGAAAGGATCTGTTTATGAGGAATACATTTCAACCTCTACGTTATTTGAAACTATTCCGGCCGCCTTCGACAAACACACTGAAGATGATTACGTAGACTTTTATTACGAACGAAATTTACCGGAACAACTATCACGTGAAGGACCTCACATTGCAAATGGCGATGTAAATGGCGATGGACTGGATGATCTTTACATTGGCGGCGCAAAACACCAGGCCGGCCAGCTTTACATTCAAACAACGCCAGGTGCTTTTAAAAAAACAGCTCAACCGGTGTTGAACGAGTACAAAGATTTTGAAGATGTAGCCGTATTATTTTTTGATGCAGATAAGGACAAGGATTTAGATTTATTCATTGGCGCCGGTGGTAACAACGTACAACCCGGCGGTCGCGAAATACAGCATCGTTTATACGTAAACGATGGTAAGGGAAACTTTGGCATTAACACCCGCGCCTTTCCCCTCAACAATATGAACATAGCAACGGTTGCTGCAAACGATTTTGATAACGATGGTGATGAGGATTTGTTTGTGGGTAGCAGAAGTGTTCCTTATTCCTATGGAAGCGTTCCGCAAAGTTATATTTATGTAAACGATGGCAGTGGCGTTTTTAGCGAGGCAACAACGGCGTTCAATTCAAACGGTTTCTACCCCGGAATGATAACAAGTGCCCTGTGGGCAAACGTAACCGGCGATGCAAATAAGGAGTTGATAGTAACAGGGCAGTGGATGACAACAAAAGTGTTTAGGTACGCAAACAAAAAGTTTGAAGAAATAAAAAACACCGGCCTCCAAAATTTGTTTGGTTGGTGGCAGTCGGTATCTGCTGCCGATGTAAATGGCGATGGGCTGCAGGATTTAATTATCGGCAATGTTGGTGAAAACTTTTATTTACGACCTGCTTTGGACGAACCTGCTAAACTTTGGGTGGCCGATTTTGATGGTAATGGAACTACAGATCAGTTTCTTACCCGCAATATTAACGGCAAAGACATGCCGGTGTTTTTAAAAAGAGACATCACCGACCAGTTTCCTTTTTTAAAAAAAGATAACCTCAGGCACAGCGACTATGCCGCAAAATCTATCAACGACTTGTTCAGCAAAACAACTTTATCCTCCGCCCTGGTCAGCAAGTTTAATTATTGTCAATCGGTGGTGGCAATTAATTCGGGCAATGGAACCTTTGCGGTAAAACCATTACCGTTAAGAGTGCAGTTGTCAGGTGTTCGTGCCATTTGCGCCAGCGATGTTAATGCAGACGGTAAAGTTGATCTACTACTCGGTGGCAATTTGTTCACGTTTCCACCGCAGTTTGGCAGGCTCGATGCAAGCTATGGCGATGTATTGATGAACGATGGCAAGGGAAACTTTGCGTGGATGAATAATGTTTCCTCCGGCCTTAATTTACGTGGCGAAGTAAAAGACATCAAGCAAATAAACGGTACTGGAAAAACCAATTTTTTGATAACGCAGAATAATAATTACCCGGTACTTTACCAGTTGAAGAAATAATAATGCGGCATTTACAATCCATAATAATCTTTGGTACAATCGTCACAGGTTTTTTATGTGCCTGTTCGTCAGAAAAGAAAATTGAAAATCCCCTTTTTATCTCTCACGGCAGCAAGCAAACTGGTTTAACCTTTAGCAACAACCTTTCGTACACCCCCGAATTCAACCTCTTTAAATACATGTATTTCTACAATGGCAGCGGGGTAGGGGCAGGCGATTTTAATAATGATGGTTTAACCGATCTTTTCTTTGGCAGCAACCAGGCGCAGAACAAACTTTTTTTAAACACAGGAAATCTCAAATTTAAAGATGCTACCGCTGCTGCAAAAATTCCGCAGGATGGTGGCTGGTCAACAGGCATTTCTGTAGTGGATATCAACAACGACGGACTCCTCGACATTTATGTTTGCCGTGTAGGTAAATACGAAACCCTTCACAGTAAAAATCAATTTTTGATTAACAAAGGCATTGGCAAAGATGGTGTTCCCGTATTTGCAGATGAAGCAGCTATGTATGGACTTGACTTCTCTGGCTTCAGTACACAAGCAGCTTTTTTCGATTACGATAATGACAGCGACCTCGACATGTTTTTGCTGAATCATTCTGTTCATCAGAATAATAACTTTCGGCCCCGCGGTGTTTTTGAAGGCACTTACGACTCACTTTCAGGCGACAGAATTTATCGTAACGACTCCAACTCCCCACCCCAACTTGTTGGAGAGGGGGCAGGGGGTGCGGTGCTTTTCACCGATGTAACCAGAGCCTCCGGCATCAATAGCACTTCCATTTCCTATGGTCTCGGTATTTCTATCGCCGATATCAATCTTGATGGTTACCCCGACATATACATCGGCAACGACTTTCACGAAAATGACTATCTCTACATCAACCAAAAAAATGGAACGTTCAAAGACGAGGGCACAAAACAATTGATGCATACAAGCCAGTATTCAATGGGTGTTGATGTTGCCGACATAAACAATGATGCTTACCCCGAAATTATTTCGATGGACATGTTGCCCTCTGATCCGTATATTTTAAAACGTTCGTTGGGCGAGGATACGTATGATCTTTTTCACGAAAAAATTGCAATGGGCTACAGCCACCAGTTTACACGAAACAATTTGCAATACAACCGGCGCAACGGAATGTTTAGTGAAATTGGATTGTACAGTGGCATAGCTGCTACCGATTGGAGTTGGGCCCCTCTTTGGATGGATTTTGATAACGATGGGTTGAAAGACCTCTTCATCTCCAATGGCATTCCTAAAAGAATGAACGACATTGACTACGTAAATTTTGTTACGTCGGGCGAAGTACAACAAAAAATTACTAACAATGACATGCAAGGGAAAGACATGTCGCTCATTGAAAAATTTCCCGAGATAAAAATTCCCAATAAATTTTACAGCAACAAAGGCAACTTAGTATTCAGTGATGAAGAAAAGAATGTTGAAGGAAACAACCCTACATTCTCGAACGGCGCCGTGTATGCCGATTTGGATAATGACGGCGACCTGGATATTGTAGTAAATAACATTGATGATGAAGTACTGTTGTACGAAAACAAAACGAACGATACCAGCAAGGGTGCTTATTTGCAATTGAAATTGGCCGGCCCGCAAAATAATATTAATGCAACTGGTGCTAAGGTGGTTTTGTTTTGTGGCAACGAGGTGCGCACCTACGATCATTTTCCCGTGCGTGGATTTTTATCGAGTATGGAGGCCGCTTTGCACATTGGTTTTAAAAACACAAAATGCGATTCGGCTTTTGTAGTATGGCCCGATAGAACCGCGCAAAAAATTAATGTAAACACTGGCACCGCAAAACAAACAATCTTCTGGCAAAAACATTTGCCTTTGTTTAATTTCTCAATGCTTGTTAATCGTTTTCAAAATCAAACCTTGCCGGTAACAGATATTACCGCCGAAACCGGGTTGCAGTATATGCACAAGGAAAATCGTTTTGTAGAATTCGACAGGGAGCCGCTCATTCCACGTATGATGTCAACCGAGGGGCCGGCGTTAGCCGTTGGCGATGTTAATAAAGATGGATTGGATGATGTATTTATGGGCGGGGCGAGAGACCGCAAAAGCGCTTTGTTTTTACAGCAGCAATCGGGCAGGTTTCTACAAACCAATCAACCTGTTTTGTCTGCTGATAGCATCTACGAAAACACAGACGCCTGCTTTGCCGATGTAAACAATGATGGTAATGTAGATTTGATTGTTGCCAGTGGCGGCAATGAATTTTACGGCGACGATTTTCATAACACACCACGCATTTATAGCAACGATGGAAAGGGAAATTTTACAAAACTTGAAAACCCTTTTGGCAATTTGTACATGACGGCTTCGTGCATTGCACCCTACGATATAAATGGTGATGGGTATATTGATTTCTGTATTAGCGGAAGAGCGGTGCCTTATGCTTACGGCGAACTTCCCAAGTCGTATTTATTGCTCAATAACAAAAACGGAACTTTTACAGATGTAACAAATATCAACGCAAAGGAGTTATCGCAAGTGGGCTTTGTAACAAGGTCGTTGTGGTTTGATATTGATAAAGACGGTGATAGTGATTTGCTGCTTTCGCTTGAATGGGATGGCATTATTGCTTTCATCAACAACAAAGGAAATTTTACAAAGAAAATTTTAAGCGATAAAAAAGGGTGGTGGAATTTTCTTTTGCCTTGCGATGTTGATGGCGATGGAAATATTGATTTAATAGCCGGTAACCTGGGAACAAACACTCGGTTAAAAGCCACACCGCAACAACCGGTAAAACTTTATTACAACGACTTTGATGGCAATGGAAGAAAAGAACAAGTGCTCACTTACTTTGTGGGCAATAAAGAAATACCATTTGCTACCAAGGCGGAGTTGGAGAAGCAAATGCCCGTGTTAAAAAAGCAATTTCTGTATGCCGAAGACCTGGCAAAGTCATCGCTTTCCGGAATTTTTAGTAAGGAAAAATTGGACAAGTCAACAATACACCAGGCCTGGTATTTTTCAAATGCTGTGCTGCTTAACAAAGGCAATCTAAAGTTTGAAACGATGGCATTGCCGGCCGAAGCGCAGTTTACGTCGTTTAAAGATGCTGTAGTTGTAAACGCAAATGCCGATGATAAGCCGGATATTTTTTTAGCTGGTAATTATTACGACAATAATATTGAAATGGGTCGGTACGATGCGGATTATGCAACCCTGCTAATTAATAAAGGCGGCGGAAAATTTACTTGCAGCCCGCTGAATGGCTTGGTGGTGAAAGGCCAGGTGCGGAGGGTGAAGCCAATCACTATAAATCAAAAACAAGCTTACGTCCTTGCAAAGAATAATGACAGCACCATCATCATTCAATTCAGAAAATAGAGTAGAAATGGTATTTAAATTAAAACTTGAGCGGGTACTGTATCAATAATTTCTATAGACACTAATACCCAAATGGGTCAGCAACTGTCGTTGCTGTCCCCCTCTCCAACTTTGTTGGAGAGGGGTTAGGGATGAGGTTACATCACCGGCCAGTACACTCTTGTAATCCACTTGCTCGTGTCGGGTTCTTTTCTCCTGTCGGTTACCAGCGATTGAAATGGAATAGCAGGTGCCGTACGCTGAAAATCCTGCACATATTTTTCCATTTCTACAAATGCTTTATTGATGTTATAGGGGCCACCTTTTACTTCCGTAACCAAAATGTTACCGCCACCCAGCATCCACCGGTACGCAATGTTGCCCGAGTCTTTTAGTTTTTTATTTATTGGCAGCGCAACCTGTGTGCGATAAGAAATGCTGTCGGCAGTGTTGATGTTGAGCATAGGAATACCTGATTGTTTTGCTCCATTTTTTTGGGCGTAGGCATTTAGCTGGTCAACGAGTTGATAGATTATCCCAGTTGCAGGATAGCCCTGCGTGATGGTAAAAGTTGAAATCAATGTCGAGTCCTGCACCTTGTCTTTTTGTATCGGCAGCTCGTACAGGTTTGTCTCCACTGCGTAATGTTGCTGCATACTTTCTATAATGGCATGCAGGTCTTTTTTTAAAGCATTCGTTTTAAAAAAAGTTTGCAATTTATCTATTGGGTTTGCAGTGGTACTAACCCTTGCCGCCCACTGCAGGTTTATACTGTCAGGGCTCAGTGGCAGAAAAAAAAGTTCGCTTAAAACAGTATCACTGTTGGTGGTAATGGCCACCACCGCCGAGGTTAATTTTTTTTCAATGATTGAATAAGTCTTGTTGTTGAAAACTAAAACATCCGCACTGCCATCTTTTTTCAATTCAATTTTTGTTGGCCACCATTTCTTCCAGTTTCTTTCCTCCAAAATATTGCGGGCAAAAGCTTTGTTGTTTACGGCTAGTGAGGTGGTTTCAGTTATTTGAAAAGAACGGGGAACAAAAAAACAAACACCTCCAATTACAATTACCAGCAAAATAAAAAGCAGCAGTATCCATTTTTTCATACGGTCAATCTAATTAAACTTCGGTGCATCAAATTATTGGCAAATAACGCTAAATTCAGGCTTTACTAAACATTACTTGCATGAATCGCCTCCTCATTTTCATTTTTCTCTTTATTTCTACTTTTTCGTCCGCCCAGGACCCATGGAAAATCTCCGCCACCAACATCAACCCTGCCAACTACTACGGCATCACAGTTGCCAATGGAATGATTGGCATTGTATCATCACCAAATGTATTCCAGGTAAAAGATGTGGTGCTTGCCGGTGCTTACGATAACTACGGCCGCGGCCGTGTTTCCAACTTTTTGCGCAGCTTCAACCTGCTCAACATGCGCATGTCAATTGATGGCCGCGAAGTGAGTAACGCCTCTGCCACCAACATCAAACAAACGCTCGACATGCGTGGCGCCTCTTTCACCACAAGCTTCGACTATGCCGATAAGGCCTCCATTTCTTACACTTATTATTCATTGCGCCACCTGCCGTTCACGGTGTTGATGGATGTAACCGTAACCGCAAAAAAAGACATAACCACCAGCACCAGTTCTGTAATGGAAGCTCCCGATGCCCTTCGTGATGTTGAAAATTATTACAACGAAATTGACCGGCCGCATGTGGTTATTAGCTTGCTCACGTCAACCGCCAAATCACCCACCGGCAAATTGCAAATGTGCGCCTCCAATACCTTTTTGTTTAGCGAACACCATGGGCAGGAGCCCCGTGTTATTCATGAAATGTGGGACAATAACATGCACCTGATGAAGTTTGCAAAGAACATAAAAGCAGGGCAGAGTTATCGTTTCTCCATCGCCGGTTCTTCCATAACATCGGCGCACCATCTCGATCCACTCAACCAGGCCGAACGCCTTACTATTTATGCAAAACTTGAGGGCCGTGAAAGACTATTGCAGTTTCACCAAAAAGGTTGGGATGAACTCTGGAAAAGCGATATACAGATTAACGGCGATGCCCAGGCGCAGCAGGACGTACACAGTATGTTGTATCATCTTTATTCTTTTGTGCGGGAAGGCACAGACCTTTCGCCATCGCCAATGGGCTTAAGCGGTTTGGGTTACAACGGTCATGTGTTTTGGGATACGGAACTCTGGATGTTTCCCGCCGTTTTGGTAATGCAGCCCGGCCTGGCAAAAAGTATGATTGAATACAGGTACCAACGCCTGGAAGCCGCAAAAAAAAATGCATTTGCCAACGGCTTTAAAGGCGCCATGTTTCCATGGGAGAGTGCCGAAACTGGTGTAGAGGAAACACCCGTGTGGGCATTGAGCGGCCCATTTGAACACCACATTACCGCCGATGTGGCCATAGCCGCATGGAACTATTACGCCGTAACACAGGATAAAGAATGGCTGCGTGAAAAAGGCTGGCCGATACTTTCCGCCACCGCCGATTTTTGGGCCAGCCGTGTAGAAAGAAATGGCCCCGGCAAATACGAAATTAAAAATGTTGTAGCTGCAGATGAGTGGGCCGAGAATGTGGACAACAATGCCTTCACAAATGCAGCCGCAAAAGCCAACCTGCAATACGCAACTGATGCCGCGAAAATTTTGGGTGTTTCTGCCAATGCCGATTGGATGAACGTGGCCACCAACATCCCCATTTTAAAAATGCCTGACGGCGTAACGCAGGAACACGCCACCTACAAAGGCGAAGGCATTAAGCAGGCCGATGTTAATCTGCTTGCTTATCCACTCAAAGAAGTTACCGGTGCCGCGGCCATAAAAGCTGACCTTGACTATTACTCCACCCGTGTGCCCACCGAAGGAACGCCGGCCATGACGCAAGGCGTGTTTGCTCTATTATATGCCCGCATTGGCGATGCAAAAAAAGCAGCCTATTGGTTTAACGATGCCTACCTACCCAACCTCCTGCCACCCTTTCGTGTAATTGCCGAAACAAAAGGTGGCACCAACCCCTATTTTGCCACTGGTGCAGGCGGCATTTTGCAGGCAGTAATTATGGGTTTTGGCGGTGTAGAAATTACACCCACCGGGCTAACACAAATAAAATCGGTACTACCCGCCAGCTGGAAGAGTTTAAAAATTACCGGCGTTGGCGTTGATAAAAAAACCTTTGAGGTGAAGCAGTAACGAAGATGAATTTTTTGGGCGTGCCTTTTGCCGGCGTCGGCAATGCCGGTAGTCATTTACTTGCAGAATCAGTTATTAAATTCACGGCAAAAGTCGGGCTATCCGCTGCAATCTTTTTGCACCGCGGCGGATGCAAAAAGGATTTCCGCTTCTATCCCTTACGTAAACAACTACAGTTATTTTGAAATGCACCAGAAAACGTTGAGCAATGTTGTACAGTTAAGAACTGTCCGAAGTAATCGATTTTAAATGAGTAGTATTTACGTTACTGCGGCGGAGTAGTTCATTGTTCAATAAGCAGCTTATTAAGATCAGATTAAAAAATTGTTTTCGGATTCGCGAGGTGTATTTTAGCGGAAATACATTCGTTGTCTGCAAGCAAAAAAATCCGAAAATATCAATTAAGGTCTAACTGGTATGATAATTTCAATACTCTAACATGGCACTCATCAATCAAACAATAAACGGTTACACTTTTACTGATTTTATCGGTGCTGGTGGTTTTGGTTCTGTTTACAAGGCAACCAAAGAAGGAAACACTTATGCAATAAAAGTTTTCAGAGAAGAATACATACTTCAGGAATACAAACACAGTGGAGAAAACAACCGCATTCAAAGAGAGATAGACATAATGAAAACTGTCAATCATCCTTTCTTAGTAAAGTATGTTGACGATTTTAAAGGCAGTGATTTGAGTGTGCCTTCTTACTTTTTGGTAATGGAATTTGCAGAAGGAGAAACGCTGCAAAAGATTATCAAAAACAAAGGATTGACAAGCGAAGCACAGATAGTTTCTATTTTCAAAAACATTTTGGAAGGCATCAAAGGTTTGCACCAAATAAGAGGCGATGATGAAAGCAAAGGAATTATTCACCGTGATTTGAAACCTGAAAATATTATTGTGAATGGCGACCAAGTGAAAATTTTGGATTATGGAATTTCTAAAGTCATTGACTATACAGCACTCACAAGTACAGGAAATTTTTTAGGTTCTCCACTATATTCTTCACCCGAACAAATTACCGATAGCAAAAACATTGACAAGCGAAGCGACCTTTATACTTTGGGAATTATCTTTTATGAAATGCTCACTTCAAAAGTTCCGTATGTTTTTAATAATCTACCTGAACTCATTGACAAAATAAAAAATGAAAATCCAATACCGCCACGGAAATATTTTGCTGAAATCACCAACAAATTTGAAAACATCATTTTCAAGTTGCTTGAAAAAAATCCTTATCAGCGTTACTTGAATATTGACGAACTGATAACTATTTTTAATTCAGAAGATGCAATACTGAAAAGAGAATATGACACCACGCCAAAATTTGTTTTGCGTTTGTGGAATGATGGAAGTGTTTTAGAAGAATATTTAAAAACCTCAGACGAAACTATTTATGTTGAGTTCCCTGCAATACATCAGTTTCAGCAAAAAAAATTATTGCAGTTAATTCAAGGCAATCAGTTTTCAAGAATTATTGATCCCGAAACAGTCCGCTTTGCTTACGACACTTACACCGATAGAAAAGGGTTAATGCAACTTCCATATTGCCCACTAACTTTTGAAGTTATTACTCCTGCATATCTCAACAGTTATACGAAGCAACAGGACTATGTAAAATCTGTAATTGATGAAGAAGCAAAGTTGGGCGCTGATATTTTTGTTTCGCCTTATCACTACACACACAACACAAATGTGTTGCCTACCTATAAGCAGAACCCCGTTGAGCAATGGTTTGATTTGGATATTAAACTGCTTAAAGAAAGTATTGATTACAAAAATTCAGTTCCTGCTTATGCTGACAAAAAATTGTATGCTGGCATTTGCATTAACAGCAGCAGCTTAACCAACCAGCAATACAAAAACGATTTACTCAATTATTATTCGGCTCATGAGTGTGACGGATATATTGTGTATGCTGATGGAATTGACAGAGACAGTTCATCCGTTGTATTGTTCCATTACATTGACACACTTTTAAAATTGCAGCGTTTCACTGGCAGACCTGTAATTGCAGGACGGTTGAATAGTCTAGGATTGGGTTTAATTTCGTTGGGCTTAGTTGGTTTCTCCGCAGGTGCAGCAAGGTTTGAAAGTTTTTCAGAGGAGATGCATAAAGATGCAGGAGCAGGTTATAATTTGTATGAACGATATTATTTCCCCGAACTGTTAGGAACAGTTTCAATTGAAAAGAAAAAGCCGACAAGGTTAAACCAAATCTCAAATGTGTTAGGTGCTTGTCAGTGCAGGTATTGCAACGGGAAGTCGGCAGAAGATGTAATCAATGCACAGAATAATAAACTGCATTACATCTATTCTGTTAATAAAGAAGTGGACACCATAAAAAATGTTGCTGACAAACATGCTTACTTTCTGCAACGAATAAATCGGGCAATAGGCAATTATCAAAAGCTGACTGCCGTTTACAAAAGAGATGATTACAAACACTTATTGGTTTGGAAGGAAGTTTTTGAAAATATAAAATAACACATGTTCAGATACGAAAGCGAAATGATACCTGTATTGGTGGAAAATCTCTCAAAGGTTTTCAATACTGAATACATTACAACCGAGTTCAGCACGGGAAACGGTGTGGCTGATTTGGTTTTTACAACCGAGATGAATCAAGAAAAACTTTTTCTGAATGATTATGGTATGATGTCGCTGTTTGTGAGTTTATTTCAGCAAAACAAAATGTTGAATTCAGAAATACTTTACGAAAACTGCTTTGATAAAAACCGTTTGAAAAAATTATTGAACTGCCTTGAAGGTGATGACTTCATTTGCATTGATGGTATTAATATTACCCGAACACGGAAATACAAATCACACACACAGAATTTATTTTCGGTAGAAGCAAAACTCAAAGATTGGAAGTCGGGTTTTTATCAGGCATTGCGGTACAAATTCTTTTCTCACAAATCATATTTGGCTTACCCTAAACAATACATACACCGTGTTGATTTGGACTTGCTGAAAGAAAACAACATCGGTTTAATATCAGTTGAGTTAGACAACATTGAATTTGTTTACAAACCCAAAACCGAAAAGCCACAGGATGTAACCTCCTATTTCTTTCTATCTGAAATGTTCGCCCAAGAATTTAAACTCAGTTCTAAAAAATTGCGATTCCCCGCTTGAGCACTTGCAAGCAGTATGCAGGTTTTTAGCTCAAACAACTTTAAGTAAATTGCATCAATGAAAACAAAACTTCCCAAATTCATTCAGCAGCTAAACGAAAGCAAGGTGCCCATTGTGATTATTGACCCTGCCCTTGAAAAATATCGCCACAAAATTTTGTTTCCCGAAAAACTTGCAAGAGCGGAGAAGTTACTTAAGAATGCAAAGCTTCCTGAAAATAAACACCACAGATAACATACAAGGCTTAAACAAAGCCCAACCCACCCCCTTCACCGAAAACCGCCTTTTTCATTCCTTAAATTTCCCTACCTTTTCCTCCAATTTAATTGCTTGAAGCAACTCTCTGCCATATTATTCCTTTCCATCCTGCTGTTTAATTTTTGCGGCTACCAGTTTGTTATTCAGCAAATGAAAAATGCCAGCACAATTGCCATTGAACAAAAGGCCGATGCACAACAATATTCCGATGATGAACTTATCTCCATCAAAACAACATTAAACCTGCCTTACTACTCAAGCTCGGCCGATTATGAAAGAGCTTACGGTTCCATCAACATCAATGGGCAGGATTATGAGTATGTAAAACGCCGTGTGTTCAACGATACCCTCGAACTGCTATGCCTGCCCAATCACACCAAAACAAAACTGCAGTCGCTTACCAACCACCTTGCCCAATCGGCAACCGACGGACAAACATCGGTACCCGGCAAAAGCAACACCGTAACCAAAATATTTTTTCCCGATTTTTTTCAGCCACTAAAATCTTTCACGTCCACTTTAGTTGCTGATGTACAATCAAACTTCTTTACTACCAACACAAATTTCATTTCTTCCAACTACACGCAATTGCACGAACGGCCCCCGCAACCAATGCAAGCAGTTTCCTGAACCCTTACCGCATTGATTTTTTACTAAACAGTTTATTCAAAAGATGAAAAATTTTTTCGTACTGCTATGTATGGCAGTTTCCATTTTTGCCTGCAAGCAAAAAGATTTTACCAAATACACAAACGATCCGCTGCTGTATGCAAAAACAGTAAAAAAGTTGAACGACGTTGTATTGTACAACAACTTTTCACCTGTGGTGGCCTCACGCAATTATGCTTACGCCAACATTGCCGCGTACGAGTGCATAGCTGCAGGGGATAGTAGTTACCAATCGCTCAGCGGACAAATAAAACACCTGCCGCAAATGCCAAAGCCGACAAACAAAAACCTGGATTATCGTTTGGCAGCGCTGTTGTCTTTTACAAAAGTTGGCAACGCCGTTACGTTCCCCGAGGGTGTATTGATTGACTATTACAACCAGTTGAAAAACGGTGCCGACAGTGCCGGCATGCCTTCGGATGTATTGGAAAATACAATTGCTTTTAGCGATACAGTTGTGGCCACCATTATGAAATGGAGCAAAGGTGATAACTACGCCAAAACACGCAGCGCCGAAAAATATACCGTGAAGCAGGAAGATGGCAGGTGGGTGCCTACACCACCAGCCTACAACCAGGGGCTTGAGCCGCATTGGTGCGACATACGTACACTGGTGCTTGATTCCTGCACACAGTTTTTGCCACCGGCATCGCCAGCATACAACATGAAGGATTCGGCATCGGCTTACAGCAAAGAAGTAATGGAAGTAAAACGCACGGTAGAAAATTTAACCGAAGACCAAAAACACATTGCCGAGTTTTTCGACGACAACCCTTTCAACCTCCACGTAACTGGTCACGTTATGTATGCTACCAAAAAGTTTTCGCCCCCCGGCCACTGGATGAATATTGTAGGCATAGCAGCACAAAAATCCGGTGCCGGTTTTAATGAAACCGTTGCGGCTTACACCGAAACAGCCATTGCCTTGTTTGATGGATTTATCTCGTGCTGGAAAATAAAATACCTGCACAACACCGTGCGCCCCGAAACAGTCATCAATAAAATAATTGACCCGGCCTGGCAACCCTTTATTCAAACACCACCTTTTCCCTCTTACGTAAGTGGTCACTCTGTAATTTCCGCCGCTTCGGCTGAAGTAATGACCGATCATTTTGGCGACAATTTTGCCTACCGCGATTCTTCGGAAAGGGAGTTTGGTATCAAAGACCGTTCATTTACTTCTTTCCGCCATGCTGCAGATGAAGCATCCTGGTCAAGGCTGTACGGTGGCATTCATTTCCGTGCCGACCTCGTAGAAGGAAACATCATCGGACGAAAAATTGGAGCTTACATAGTTGACAAACTAAAGCTCAAAAATTCTCAGAATCAAAACGCAATTACCAACAACTAAAATTTTATGAAGCAAATATTTTTGTTACTAACACTAACTACACTCGTTCAAATTTCACAAGGCCAGGGCTGTGTTGCCATACGCAGCAACGGAGCTACCTGCACCATGACGGGAGCACATACCGATGGTGCTGCACATAAAGAAAACAAATGGGCACTGGGTATCAACTCCCGCTATTTTAAATCGTACAAACATTTTGTGGGCAAGGTAGAGCAGCACGAAAGAGTAGAGAATGGCACCGAAGTAATTAATCACAACTTCACTACCGAGGTTGGACTTACACGCCAGTTAAACACACGTTGGTCGGTTGGGTTTTACGCACCCATCATCAGCAACGTCCGGTCATCTATGTACGAGCATTATGGCAACGCAAGCAAAAGCCCTAATGCACGTCGTACAACCCAATCGTTTGGTATTGGCGATGTAAGAGTTGCAGCCTATTACTGGTTGGTTGACCCCGAAAAAAATTCAAAATTAAATGTGCAGGTAGGCGCAGGTATTAAATTGCCAACGGGTGATTACCGCTACACGGATTATTTCCACAAAAACGACAGCACAAAAATTTTAGGTCCGGTTGATCAATCAATACAATTGGGCGATGGTGGTACCGGCATAACAACCGAGTACAATGCCTTCTACCGCGTAACCAAAAACCTTGGTGTGTACAGCAATGGATTTTATCTCCTCAATCCCCGCGAACAAAATGGAGTGTCCACTGCTAGAGGCGGCACGCCTTCGGCAACAGCTATTGCTTATGGCAGCGATGTAATGAGTGTGCCCGATCAATATATGGTTCGTGCCGGTGCTAACATTTCCGTTCGTCAATTTCAATTTTCCGCAGGCATGCGCATGGAAGGGTTGCCAGCTAAAGATTTAATTGGGGGGAGCAATGGATTCAGAAGACCGGGATATGTGATTTCGGCGGAATCAGTAGCTGCGTATAAAATAAAGAAAACGCAGTTTTATATTTCTGTTCCATACGTAGTGCAACGCAACCGTACACAAAGTGTACCCGATAAAATTCGTACACAAAAAACGGGAGTGTATGCCCAGGGCGATGCTGCCTTTGCTGACTACAGCATCAACTTTGGTGCAGTGTTTTCGCTGTAGTGGCCAACCTCGTTAAGCAACCTGCTTTATTCAAAACATAAGCTTATGAATTTTTCAATGATCAATAAAAAATTACGACTGCTACTTTGGTTGCCATTGTTAGCATCCTTTAAATCCGGGGCGCAAACCGATATGGATGCCATCATGATGTTCAAAAATAATTTATGCTCCGGCCTTCAATACAGCAACAGTTCATTTACCAATTATTGGGAAGGAACATTTAAAAGAGATAATGCCAACCTTGGTAAAGTTTCTACTACCATGTATTCGGCAATGGCAAACTACGGTGTGGCCAATAATTTAAACGTGCTGGTAGGTTTGCCTTATGTACAAACAAAAGCATCTGCGGGACAACTACATCCCATGAAAGGATTGCAGGATTTATCGCTTTGGATTAAGTGGCAGCCCATTCAAAAAGAAATTGGTAAAGGCATGTTTTCAATGTTTGCGATTGGTGGATATTCTTTTCCAACAACAAACTATCCGGCCGATTTTTTACCACTTGCAATTGGCATGGGGAGCAAAAATATTACCGCAAGGATAATGACCGATTATCATTTGGGCGATTGGTTTGCAACCGCTTCAGCTTCTTATGTACGCCGCAGCAATATTGAAATTGACAGGCCAGCTTATTACACTACCGAAATGCATTATACCAGCGAAGTGCAAATGCCCAACGCCATGCAATACAATTTGCGGGCAGGTTTGCGTAATGGAAGATGGATTGCAGAAGGGGTGCTAAACAACTGGACAACACTTGGCGGTTTCGATATTTCTAAAAACAACATGCCTTTTCCCAGCAATAAAATGAACAGCACGAGTGTAGGTGCACATTTTAAATACGAAACAAAGTTTTTGAAAGGGCTCTCGTTTATTGGTGGTGCTGATTATGTTATTGCTGGGCGCAACGTTGGGCAGTCAACCAGCTATAACGCCGGTGTATTTTATGCCGTGCCTTTTTTCTCCGCCTCAAAAAAAGAAGGCACTACAAACCAAACTACAAAGCCATGAAAAAAATAATTTTTTCTCTTTCCATTGCGGCAGTATTTATTTCGTGCAGCAAAAATATTGACGAGCAAAATCTTGCCTTCGGTGCGTTGCAGCCAACAAAAATTGATTTGGCCGCGGGTACCTGGAGGCCAATTTTACTAACGGCCCCCGATGAATTTTCATTGGCCGCACCAGTTGCCACAACCTCGCCATTGTACATTGCCGAGTTAAACGAAATAAAAGGCTGGCAAAAAAATATCACGCCAGACCAAAAAAAATCTATTCAGTACTGGAGCGCCGGAGCGGTGTTGCGCTGGAACGAAATTATGCGTGAGTTGGTAGCAAAACATAATTTGCCTCCATATCAAAATGCCGATGGAACCTATCCATTGCCAAGTGCTGCAAATCCATTTGCTTACCCGGTGTTTCCATTTTCAAATCCACCGTACGCGGCAAGGGCTTATGCTTATGTATCAGCAGCGCAGTACGATGCTTTAATTGCTGCGCATCACTACAAAAAACTGTACAGCCGTGCCGCGCCGTATAAAATTGATGCCGGTGTGCAAAGCTTTATACCACCTTCTGAACTACCATCGTATCCATCCGAAGATGCAACCGTGGTTGGTGCAACAGTTGAATTATTAAAACTTTTATTTCCGGCTGATTTGGATTTTATACAGCAGAAAGCCGATGAACATAAACGCTACCGCATAATAGCAGGCGCCAATGTGCGTAGCGAAATTGAAGCCGGTGAATTGTTGGGTAGAAACGTTGCGCAAAAATTTACTGCCCGTGCACGAACCGACAGAGCTGGTGCCGCTGTAGGTACATCTGTTTTGCGGGCCGATATGGAAGCACAAACTATTGCCCGTGGCGAAGTGCCCTGGATAAGCCAGGAATTACCAAAGCGTCCGCCCATGCTTCCGCTTTTTGGAAAAGTAAGAACCTTTTTATTCGATTCGGCAACATTGATTTCCATAAGACCACCACTGCCTCCATCAACCCAATCGGAAAAATTTAAAAAGGAATTGGACGAGGTTTTATGGTACAGCAATAACTACGACAGGGAACGTATGCGCATTGTAAATTTTTGGGCCGATGGCGTAAACACCTACACGCCGCCGGGCCATTGGAATGCCATTGCCACCGAAAATTTTGTAACACAAAACTGGAGCGAGGTTCGTTGGGCAAGAAACATGGCATTACTTAACATGGCTTTGATGGATGCTGCAATTGCCTGCTGGGATACAAAGTATTTTTATTTTAATCCACGTCCATCGCAAATTAACGGCGCCATAAAAACATTAACCGGCCTGCCCAATTTTCCATCTTACACTTCGGGTCACTCAACATTTAGTGGTGCCGCGGCCGGCGTATTGGGCTACCTCTTGCCAGCAAAAGCAACTGTTTTTAACGACATGGCAAAAGAGGCTTCGCTATCGCGTTTGTATGGCGCAATACATTACCGGAGTGATTGTGACGAAGGATTAAAATGCGGCGAAAGAGTGGGCAGTTTTGCCATTGCAAAAGGCAGAGCCGATGGGTCGGATTGAGCGATATAGGATTTTGCGCAGAGAATCGAAAGTTGTCGTTCTATCCCCGCAGTTGCGGCACGAGTTGTGCGCATTTCCTATAATCCTATGTCTCTATACTGTGCAATTTTTTTTTTCACTGGATCTTCTTCTACCACCTGGCCCATATAACTCACCTACGCCACTTACACTTGACTTTCTATGTGTGCCCTTCCTATGTGTCTATGTACCTGTGTGGTGCAAATCTTTTCTACCACTTTTTTTTACCACATAGAGGTATAGGAACATAGGATTTCACATAGGCATTCCTATCAAATTTCTTTTGCCAATGGGCCATCTGGTAGCTGGCGTACACATTTTTATCAGCTTGAACGTTGCCTCCATCGAAGCATACATTACCTGTTCACTACAAAACCGGTGGCGAAGCAGTACCTCGTGCCCATTACCTCCCAATCCTTTCTCTTACCTCCTCAACAATAAATTTAATAGCACTCGGAGGGAACGGAGAAACACAGCTAACATTTATTTCACAAAGTGTATATTTTTCAGCAGCGGTTGTACCGTTTATTTTATTGATGAAAAAATCAGCATCCCAAATAACCGGCATCCTGTCTTTATTAATAGATAATTTGCGTTGCAATTCAGGAACCCATTCGTTTTCCATAATTTTCTTCAGATCGCTAAACAAACCGCAGTGTTCCGTAAAATAAAATCGTTTGCCTGGTGGAAAATAGATTTGGGTACCATTGTTCTTCAGCTCGTAAAAGGCATTAATTTCCTGGTAGCCAAAACCTGCAACTTTTGTTCCTGATAAATAACACCGCACCATTCCGTTAAGGGTATTGTTATTCCACTCCTGGTCAATCAGCATCCCGTTATTGGAAAAGAATGATTTGAATTCTTCATTAAAATCACTAACCGATAGGGTGCTTTTTTCATTGCCGGCAATGGCATGAATAATGGTTATCATCCCTGCTGGTTCCTGCAAAATTCTATAAACGCCATTTCCTCCGTTGCCACGAAATTGTTTCAATACTCTTACGCCGGATGTTTGGAGCGATCCAGGGAAACGTTCCAAAAAATCGTTGTGGGTCGGGTAGATTTTTGTATCGCCGCCCCATGCCATACCGCGGGTTTTATACAACACATCCTTCGTTCCCATTTTTAGAATCACTTCGGGGTGCGTGGAGACAAAGCAACCCTTTTCATCTATCGTTACAAGCAAGGCATCAAGTTTGGTTCTGTCCTTTTTTTGCTCGATGGGATTTACCCAAACCAATACAGCATCAAACTGTAGCAGCCCGGTACTTAATGCGTCAGCTAATTCATCATTGTACAAAATTGATGTGACGGTAAATCCGTTGGCGGCAAAAGCGCTTGCGAGGTCTTTATATTTTTCTTCAGTCATTGCGTTCCTGCGTGAATGACTGTCGCCGTAAATCATTATTGCCACTTTAATTAATTCCATGTTGAATGAAGATTAATAGTGTGAAAACGCTAAAACTAGCTTGTAAAAACTGCTACTTATTTCGAGGCGGTTTGCTCAACTATTTTCCAGTAAGAATTTTTTCGAATGATTTTGCCATCCCGAAACTCCCAGAGATCACAACCGCGAACATTTAGGCTAACTCCGGTAGTTGTTGTTCCTGTCAGTGTCCATTCTGACACACCGCTTTTGCCATCAGCCGATATCCAATGACTATCATCACCATAATGAACGTCAGGAATACCCTGGAAACGACCAGCAAGTGCTTCACGCACCTGCGCTTTTCCAATAAAACGTTGGCCCCAGGGTTCCGGCCCTCTCGGAAAATTCAGGCTGCAATCATCGGCAAAAAATTCCATGATGGCATCGAGGTCGTGCCTGTTGAAAGCATCAAGCACCTGCTTCATTGATTCTACAGTAATGGTCATGTGTTTTAAGTTGGTTTGAGTTGACGATGTATTACTTATTGGGGTGCTGTTACAGGCAAATAGCGTTAGCGACACCCCTAAGATTGCTATAAACAAGAATTGTTTTTTCATGGTCAGTTGTTTATTGTTTGGCACCTAACATTTTACGGGAGGTGAGGCAATCATAAGGCGGCGTTTGGGAATGTTGTAGCAGAAGGTAAAATAGATTGGGTAGCGGAATTTATCTAAGTAATTTCTTCGGTAAGGATTCTAATAAAGCTGTCTGAGAATTCATAGTAGCTTTCCGGGGCCTGGTCTTTGATAGCCTGTGCTGCAACAAAAGTCAGAATTGAATTCCGGTCTGGTAATGGTCTGTTGGTTCTGGTGTTCCATTCTTCAATTGTAGGAACATGGATAATTGCAACACAATTACCGGCTCCAAATTCGAAGAAAAATTTCATTTCTGATTCCTGGTCTTTGTAAACGATGTAGCCTCCACGTCCCTGATTTATGTATTCGAGTTGTCGTTGCATTTCGGTGTTGGTATGCGTTGTATGAATCTAAGTGTTTGCGACGCCTCCGCAAAACTGCTGCAATCTGGAAACTAATGTGGGTCATCGACAAAAATAAACAACCCAATTTTCGCTCTCTCACTTTTCATCTACCGGCATTACCGTAATTATTTACAAACAGAAAACAGATGCTGTATCTTGAGCATTCACAATTACATCAACTAACTACATGCAAAATTGGAAAATAAAACTCTCCCTCTTTCTTAATTATTTTGTTTTTGCCATTTTACTCAACAGTGTAGGTACCGTTATTTTACAGGTGCAAAACAATTATGGCATTACACAGGGCACCGCCAGTGTGCTGGAGGCTTTTAAAGATTTGAGTATTGCCATCGTTTCCTTTCTTGTAGCTTCTTACATCGCCCGCATTGGGTATAAAAAATCTATGTTACTGGCCCTGGCATTTGTAACTATCGCCTGTCTGATTATGCCGGTAGTAGGTGGGTTTGCAATGACTAAAATTTTATTTGCTGTTGTGGGTGCCAGCTTTGCGTTAATAAAGGTTTCGGTGTTCGCAACCATTGGCATTGTTACCGCCAATAAAAAAGACCATGCAAGTTTTATGAATTTTATTGAGTCGTTTTTTATGATTGGGGTGCTTGCCGGCTATTTTATTTTCAGCGCTTTTGTCGACAATAAAAATCCTGCCTCTACCTCGTGGCTTAAGGTTTATTACTTCCTTGCCGGCTTGTCGGCTGTTGCGTTTTTATTATTACTCAGTGCACCGCTCGACGAATCGGTGGTAAAAGAAGCCACACCAAAACCATTGTTACAGGAGTTTGCCGATATGTTTAAACTGGCCATTAAGCCATTGGTTTTAATCTTTATTGTAAGTGCATTTTTTTATGTGCTCATTGAGCAGAGTATAATGAGCTGGCTGCCCACTTTTAATAACCAGGTGCTCCACATGTCAACTGCACTCAGCATACAAATGACCAGCATATTAGCTGCCAGCACTGCTGTTGGCCGTTTAACGGCAGGTTTCGTTTTGCGAAAAATTCATTGGTTGCGGGTATTGATTGTTTGTCTTTTAATTGCGGCAGTACTTGTGTTGCTGGTGGTGCCGCTGGCGGGCAAAGGGCAGTCAACTACAATTGATAGCTGGGCACATGCCCCGTTGGCTGCTTTTATTTTTCCGCTGATTGGGTTGTTGCTTGCGCCGGTGTACCCTGCAATCAATTCGGTTATTCTTAGTTCGTTACCCCCCAGGCAGCACGGACCAATGAGTGGACTGATTGTAATTTTTTCAGCCCTTGGTGGTACAACGGGTTCCATCATCACCGGAAATATTTTTGAAGCCTACGGTGGCCAAACAGCTTTTTATTTTTCATTGATTCCAATTGCGATACTCATTTTGAGTCTGATATTTTTCAACCGCTTGCAAAAAAAGTTTGTGGTACCGGGTGCAGAAGCGGCCCACTAAATTTTTAGAGAATTATGGTGAAAGATATTTTTTTGCTGGGCCAGTTATTTGAGCAAGTGCAAATGCAAAACATTTTTGGTGATGGAAAAACCTTTGTCGATTGCACGCCGCGTTCAAACCTTTCACTTATTCAAACTGAATTTGAAAAAGAAAAAAATGAAGTTGGTTTCGACTTAAAAACTTTTGTTGAGCAACATTTTATTTTACCGGAAACATTTGTTGCCACGTACATTGCCGCCAAAGAAAAACCCCTCGTTCAACACCTTCACCTGCTTTGGGATGAATTAAACCGCCAACCGGAAGCAGGTAATCATTCTTTATTGTCGCTTCCTTATTCATACATTGTACCCGGTGGCCGCTTCAGGGAAATTTATTACTGGGATAGTTTTTTCACCATGCTTGGTCTGCAGCTGTCGGGCAAAATAGAGGTGATAAAAAACATGGTCAATAATTTTTCTTCACTCATCAACCAATACGGCTACATACCCAATGGCAACCGCAGTTATTTTTTAGGAAGATCGCAACCGCCATTTTTTGCGGCCATGGTAAATCTTTTGTGTGAGGCACATGCAAAGGAAAAAACAGAAAGCATATTGATAAAGTATTTGCCGCAGCTTGAAAAAGAATATGCATTTTGGATGAAAGGTGCTGATGATTTGCATGAAAACAATACGGCCATAAATAGAGTAGTGCTGTTACCCGATGGCAGTATATTGAATTGCTACAGCGATGAATTAAATACACCTCGCCCCGAGTCGTTTAAAGAAGATATGGAGCTTGCCAAAAAGGTTGATGACAAGGAAAGCTTATTTAAAAATTTACGGGCTGCCTGCGAGTCGGGCTGGGATTTTTCATCTCGCTGGTACAAAAACGAAAACGATTTCACCAGCATACACACCACCGAAATTATTCCGGTTGATTTAAATTGCCTGCTTTACAACCTGGAACAAACTATTGCCCAAGGCTACAGGTTAGCGGGTGAAGAGGAGCTTGCAAAAAAGTTTGAAGCCGCTGCATACAAACGTAAACAGGCCATTAATAAATACTGCTGGAACGACAATGAAAATTTTTATTTTGATTACGATTTTGTAGCGCAAAAACAAAAAACATCATTAACGCTGGCGGGTGTTTTTCCCTTGTATCTTAAAATAGCAACAGCCGAACAAGCAGAGGGTGTCGCCAGTAAAATTGAAAAATACTTTTTGCAACCAGGGGGCCTGCTTACTACCATAGAAAAGACAGGTCAGCAATGGGATGCACCTAACGGTTGGGCACCATTACAATTTATTTCAGTGAAAGGATTGTTGCATTACGGTCATCACCAGTTAGCAAAGATGATTGCCGAACGCTGGATGACTGTGAATGAAAAAGTTTTTGACCGCACGGGAAAGATGCTGGAGAAATACAACGTGGAAGATATCAACTTAGAAGGCGGCGGCGGCGAGTATCCTACACAGGACGGCTTTGGCTGGAGCAATGGCGTGTATTTAAAGTTTCATGAAATGTTTAAAACAAAAAACCAAAATTAATATGGCTGTTTCTGCTCCGTCGGTTGGTAGCTCAATACTTGGTGGGTTGCGTAAACCGCAACTATCGTTCAGGCAAATCATCAACATGAATGTTGGCTTCTTTGGCATTCAATACAGTTTTGGTTTGCAGCAAAGTGCTGTTAATCCCATCTACGATTTTTTGGGTGCGGCTCCTGATGAAATTCCCTGGTTAAATTTAGCAGGACCACTAACGGGTTTGATAGTACAACCAATCATTGGTGCCATCAGCGATAAAACATGGAGCCCACGTTTTGGCCGGCGCAAACCTTTCTTTTTTATTGGTGCCATCATGTGCAGCATAGCGTTATTTCTTTTTCCATTCAGCTCCAGTTTATGGATGGCCGCCGGTTTGTTATGGATATTAGATGCAGGCAACAATACAGCTATGGAACCTTACCGTGCGTTTGTTGCAGATAAGTTGGATGCAAGTCAGCAGCCCACAGGTTTTCAAGCGCAAAGTTTTTTTACCGGCTTCGGACAAACGCTTGCCAACTTCTCCCTTTTTCTTTTTCCGCTCGTAATTATTGGTCACACGGGTAAAATTCCTAACTGGGTTTTTGCATCGTTTATGTTGGGTGCCGTTTGTTCAATTGGTTCGGTATGGTGGAGCATGAAAACCACGCCGGAGATACCGCCTACGGATGAAGAGATAAAAGAGATGCGCCGCGAGCCGCTAAATATCCTTACTCCATTTACCGACATAGCAAGTGCCATTAAAGACATGCCGCGGATTATGTGGCAATTAGCATTGGTGTATTTGTTTCAGTGGTATGCGCTGTTTTGTTATTGGCAAAACAGTTCAAAAAGCATTGCGCTATCCATTTACAATACTACTCCCGAAAACAAACCATTGTACGAAAAAGCGGTTAGCCTTGCTGGTTCGGTAAATGGCTGGTACAACATTGTAACTTTTCTTACGGCTTTTGCGCTGGTGGGTTTTGCCAAAAAGTACGGAGCCAAATGGGTGCATTTCATTTGCCTTGTGTTAGCAGGCATCGGTTTCATTGCTTTTCCGTTTATAAAAACTACGCCGTTATTATTTGTTGCCATTTCGGGGTTTGGTATTGGCTGGGCCAGCATGATGGGCATACCGTACCTGATGGTGGTAAAAGAAATTCCGAAAGAAAGATATGGTGTGTATATGGGCATAATCAATATGATGATTGTGATACCAATGTTTATACAGACCATTACGTTTGGTTACATTTTAAAAAACTTTTTAGGCAACGACCCCGGAAAAGCAATTTTGTTTGCCGGCGTTTTACTATTGGTAGCGGCTTTGGCTACCACACTTATTAAAAACAAAAAAGCGAATGATGATGCGATGGTTCCGGTTGTGCCTTCTCAACCGGTCGGGTTGTGAACACAGTAGTTAGGATGCTTCCCTTCCGCCAGCTGGTGGAGGTGAATTTACACGATCGTTGGATTTAAAAGACTGGGGTGGGATTCACGTAAATTGAAAACCCACCCCGGTGAACTAAAGATTTACGCGTACTAATTTCGCCCCTCCGAGAAGGGGAGGTTTACTAAAGAGCGAGTTGCAATCTTGAACGGAGGGGTAGCACAAATGCGCTGGTTGTTTCTTTGAACACGCAAATTTTTTCGCACGGTACGACCGTCGTAGTTAGGACATTCCCCTCCTCGGAGGGGCGAAGTGAAGAATAATTGTGCTTTAGTAACATGGAGTGGGTTTTTAAAAGTCAAAAATGAAACGCAACATCATTCCATACAACTCCAAACTAAAACCGTTGGCAAAAAAGCTTCGTGGTGAAATGACGTTCTCTGAAGTGAAGTTGTGGAATGAAATAAAGAACGGCAAAATGCTTGGTTATGATTTTGACCGCCAACGACCCATTGGAAATTTCATTGTTGATTTTTATTGTAAAGATTTACAGTTGGCCATGGAAGTAGATGGCATCACGCATGAAGATGAGTATGTAGCATTAAAAGATAAATTGCGTCAGGAACAATTGGAGAAACTGGGTGTTGCGTTTCTTCGATTTAATGCACTACTTGTCGTGAATAACGTAGAAGCAGCGGTGCGGGAAATTCGGGTGTGGATTGAAGAGTATGAAGAAAAATTTGGAGTGCCGGTTAATGTTCAAAGGAGAAGGAAAAGGAAAGTGAATTGAAACGATTGGTGTGTTCGTTTAAGAACAGGCAACCCACCCCGGTGTACTACAGTTTTGTACTTACTAATTTCGCCCCTCCGAGGAGGGGAGATTTCCTAAAGTTGTAATTGCATTCTTAAGTAGAGGACAAAGAACCAGCGCAACTTGTTTCTTTCAGCGGGAAACTTTTGTAGGATGTGAAGCCCCGTAGTTAGTACACTTCCCCTCCTCGGAGGGGCGAATTGAAGACTAATTGTACTGTAGTAAAATGGGGTGGGTTTTCTCATCTTGAAGAGAGAAACAGATGTACAAGGTATAAAGCACCCCCAAAAAAATAAACAAAAATGAAAATCCTCTGCATCGGCGAAGCCTTAATTGATATGATTTGCACCGACACCGGCAGCTCACTTTCGGCCGGAGAACATTTTTTAAAAAAACCCGGTGGCGCACCCACCAACGTTGCAGCCGCCATTGCTGCACTGGGTGGTGAGGTGTTGCTGGCAGCAAAAGTCGGCGCCGACCCATTTGGATACCAACTGATTGATGTAATGAAAGACTTTGGCGTGTCGACGCTGTGGATGTCTATAGACAAAAATTATTTTACCACCATAGCCTTTGTATCGCTAATGAAAGATGGTGAACGTGATTTTGTTTTTAGCCGCGGCGCCGATGGACAGCTTTCTGTAGAAGATGTAAAAAGCATAAACCTTGATGGTTGTTCCATTGCACATTTTGGTTCGGCTACCGCGTTTTTACCAGGCCCTTTGCAGCAGGCTTACACTACTCTTTTTACAACGGCCAAAGAAAAAAATCTTTTCCTTTCCTTCGACCCCAACTACCGCCACTTGTTATTTAAAAACGACAAGGAAAATTTTATAAAACAGTCGTGGCGATTTTTAACGGGCTGCCATTTTTTTAAAGTGAGCGATGAAGAAGCCATGTTGCTCACTGGTACCAATTCGGTAGCAGATGCGGCTAATGATCTCTCACTAAAAACCACCGCCACCTTTGCTATTACGCTCGGTAAAGAAGGCACCATGCTGGTACACAAAAAAGAAAAAATAATTGTACCTACCATAACCGTGCAGGCAATTGATAGCACGGGTGCCGGCGACGCATTCGTTGGGGCCGTGCTTTACCAGCTAAATAATTTTTCGTTATCAGCTATAGAAGCATTGCAAATAGACGACTGGGAAAAAATTGTTGCCAACGCCAACAAAGCCGGTGCCCGCACCTGCCAGTACATGGGTGCTATGGAAGCATTTAAACATTTGAGCAACACAATTTTTGAATAGCAACACGCATGTACAATTACGACTTACACAAACAGGTGCGCAGCACAATGGACAAGTTTGGAATTGATATCCAACGCGAGTCGGACGAGCTTTTTTATGCCCGCTTCTTAGCCAACATTACGCCACTGCAACAATTATTTTCTACACTGTACGGCAACCACAAACATCATCAGCAAAACTTTCAGTGGCTGCTTGAGGTAATTAGTAATGCACACGCACTGAGGCCGCAAACGTTTCGACAAAAAGACTGGGAGAAAATGCAAAAAACCACTTGGTTTACCAGTAACCAATTAGCCGGTATGAGTTTGTATGTGGACAGGTTTTGCGGTGATATAAATGGCATGAATAAAAAACTGCCTTACCTGCAAAACCTTGGTGTTAACCTGTTGCACCTGATGCCCATTTTTGAAAGCCCCGATGCAGAAAGTGATGGCGGTTATGCCGTATCGGATTTTAGAAAAGTGGATAGTCGTTTTGGGTCGTTGCAAGATTTACAGTCCTTGCAACACAGTATGCACGATGCAGGAATGTACCTGATGATTGATATTGTTTTTAACCACACATCGCACCGGCACCAATGGGCACAAAAAGCAAAAGACGGTGATGTGGCGTACCAGGATTTTTTTTACATGTACGATGACCGGAACATGCCTGATGCGTTCGAACAAACCATGCCCGAAATTTTTCCGGAAGCTGCACCGGGCAACTTTACCTATGTTGAGGAATGTGACAAGTGGGTGATGACCGTTTTTCATAACTACCAATGGGATTTGAATTATACCAACCCGGCTGTGTTTGTGGCCATGCTTGACACGGTATTTTTTTATGCAAACCTTGGCGTGGATGTTTTACGTATTGATGCACCTGCTTTTATTTGGAAGGAGGTGGGCACCACCTGTCAAAACCTGCCGCAGGCGCATAGCATTTTACAGTTGCTGCGTTTGTGTGTAGAAGTGGCTACTCCCGGCATGGCCTTGTTGGGCGAAGCCATTGTAGCACCACGCCAAATAATGCAATATTTTGGAACGGGTACACACCGCGGCCGGGAATGTGATTTTGCTTACAATGCTACGCAGATGGCCTTGCAATGGGATATGCTGGCTACCGGTAAAACCGGGGTAATGATGGCGGCACAGCATGTGTTGTTACAAAAGCCATTGCATACATCATGGATTACGTACACCCGCTGCCACGATGATATTGGCCTTGGCTACGATGATGAAATGATACGGCAGGCAGGCTATAACGCATATGAACACCGTAACTTTTTAAAAAACTATTATTCCGGTGCATTGCCTACCTCATCTGCAACCGGTGCACTGTTTTCGGTAAACCAAAAGACTGGTGACGCCCGCATCAGCGGTACGCTCGCATCGCTTTGCGGTTTAGAAAAGGCAATAAATAAAAACAGTGTTGTTGATATAGAGACCTCGGTACAAAAAATTTTGTTGATGCAGGCGCACAGTTTTTTTATTGGGGGACTGCCTATGCTTTTTTACGGTGATGAGTGTGGCTACACCAATGACTATTCTTATTTAGCAGACGTCGACAAAAGCTACGATAACCGTTGGATGCACCGGCCCTTAATTGATTGGCGAAAAAATGCTAAGGCAGAAGTTGAAGCAACAGTAGAACAAAAAATATTTTCAGGCACGCAAAAGCTTTTAAGTATACGCAAACAGTTGCCGGCAGTTGCTGATGAAAACAATCTTACCTGGCTATCGCCACACAACATTCATGTAGCCGGTTTTCTGCGCAAAAGCGGCGAACAGCTTTTGTACTGCCTGTTCAATTTTAATGATTCTCCATCGTACCTCACCTGGTATGCTTTGAAAGAAAAAGGATTTAATCCGCAAACATTGTTTGATCATTGGACGGGGCTGGAAATGAAGGTGGGTGCCGATCATGAGTATTTGATTTTGGAGCCATACCAGTTTTGTTTGCTGGAGCAGAGAGATTTGTAGAACCAGAAAAACAGGACATCGTTGTAGCATCAGCTATCACTTGCAGTCGGCTTTAGCCGACTGAATGATTGGAGCTAAGTGTAAAGTGGCTTTAGCCACATTGCCCATTTGTTTTAATGTGGCTAAAGCCACATAATAAAATCCTTTCTTTTTCAGTTGGCTGAAGCCTCCCGAGCCACATCGGGATGCAATTGATAAATTGTTAACTCACTCCTTCACCGCAACTGCAATTTTAGAATCGGCGGTGCCATAATACAAAAACCATTTGCCCTTGAAGGGTACAAGCCCTTCTAAAAACACCACGTTGTTTATTTGCCCGGTTATTTCATAAGGCTTGTCGGGTTTGAAAAAATTTTCTTCGCACCGGTCCAGCACTTTCATCGGGTTTGTTTTATCGAGCAAAATTTGGCCACCTGCATACATACCATCCGGGTGTTTTTTATCGCCGTACACCGGGTTGTTGCGGCTGTTGTACACAAATAAAATTCCATCTTTTGTAATGAGTGCCGGTGGGCCGGGTTCTACCAAATCGCTATCGAATTTTCCTTTGCGCGGGCCAAACAAAATTTTAAATGCTTCGTAGTTGCGCAGTGAGTCGAAGGTTTTTTTTGTTGGATCGGTTTCAGGTATCGGCGTCCAGTCAATCAGGTTAGTCGATGTAGCCATGTAGATGTTCGACTCCCCCCAGTACATCCAATATTTTCCATTAATTTTTGTTGCTACCAGCTTGCTGCCTTTTTGCGTGCAGATGATAGACCCCGATTTTGACCAGTAGTTAATGTATTTACCCCCCCCGGCTTTTTTAAAAACCGAACCATGTTTTTGCCACTGCAGTAAATTTTTCGAAGTTGCTATAAACAATCTTGCCGTAGTGCCATCGTACGCAGTGTAGGTCATGTAATAAGTGCCGCTTGCATCTTCAACTATTCGTGGATCTTCGCAGCCACCCTCCCATTCGTATTTTTTATAGGCATCGTTTGCGGGGAATAAAACCGGCGTTTTCATTTTTGTAAAATGTAATCCATCGGTACTGTAGGCAAGGCCAATCCTTGATGTACCGGCAGGTTTCCCAATTGAATCCTGTGCACGGTACAGTAGATAAATTTTGTTGTTGCGCACAACAGCCGCTGGGTTAAAGACATCCTTTTCTTCCCAGCCAACTTTTGTTTTTCTTATTGGATCAGTAAAAGTTAGTGGCGAAGGGATTAAGCAAGGATTAACTGATTCTTCTTTGGTAAAAGGCACAAGCATCCAGGCTTTTTGTTGTGCGTAAACAGGGAAAGTGGAGAGAGACGAAAGACATAAGACAAAGAAAGAAAGTACGATTCCTTTCGACACAAATTCCTTCTGGTTCTTATACTGTCTGCTGCTGAATAACGACTTGCGTGCCTGCAATTCTATCGTAAAAACTGCTTTTGGCCGATGAAGCAAAAATTGTAATGCCATAAAAAATAATGATTAGCTGAGGTGAAATTAAAAGGATGTAAACCCAGAAAGGTGGTTCTGCGTTAATGCGTGAAAAATATATTACCCATTGCACTCCGGTATGTGCTACTTCCCAGGGTAAGAATTTTAAAAAGCTTCTGACAAAAAATATACGCCATGAACCTCGTGCTATAATTACCGGCACAACTTTTAGCCTGACAATTTTTTTCCCAATTGTAGCACCATCTCCGCTTTTTTCTCGCAGAAAAAAATAAAGAAAAACCGGCAGCGTTAAAGTAAAGAAGGCAATAATTTGGGCCGATATCGGGGAGGTGATTGCAAATTCTTTTCCTGTAATTTTTGGAAGTAGCAACGTTAGTTTAAGCAACACCAAGGCATAAATAATAATTAACCCAAAGTCTAGTGCGCAGGCCCATACACGTTTTGCTAAGAGTGTTTTCATTTTTTCAGTCCGGTGCAGGTTCTCAAAATTCTAACCACAGAATATCAACTATAAAGACCTCGGAGCTTTCAGCCACTTAAAAACATTTCGGAGGTTTTTAAAACCTCCGAAATGTGGTGAGAAAACCTTTGATGTTTGCAAGGGAGGTTTGAATAAATCAACCCAATTTCAAACTCTTCATATAAGCCGCATTCGCCTGCACCGCAGCTAGCGATGTTCCGTTGGGATAGGCTTCCTGCTCTACAATAAAATGTTGCATCCCATTTTCGCCAGCGGTTTTTAAAATCTTTGGCCAGTCAATAGAACCTGTACCGAGGTCAACAGAATTTTTTCCGTTGTCACTGCCCGGTGTTTTGCTGCGGTCTTTTACATGGCATAAACGAAAACGATTTTTGTATTTGGTTAGCCATCCTTCAATGCTTTCACCCGCTGCTGCCACCCAATACATATCCATTTCGTAATCCACTAAGTCGGGCGAGGTATTTTGCATCATTACATCCTGTGGCATTTGGCCTTCCAGCATTTTAAAACTGTAGTCGTGGTTGTGGTAGGCAAAGCGTATTCCGTTTCTTTTACACACCTCTCCGCGTTGGTTAAAAGTAGCTGCATGTTTTTTATACTCATCGATTGTTTTTTGCGGGCCTAAGTAAGGTGCAATCAAATACTTCATGCCAATGGCTGCTGCTTCGGCGGCCTTGCGTTCAAAATCTTTGTTGATGTCGCAATGGCTGGCAACGATGGTCATGCCCAATTCATCCATGTAGGTTTTGAATTCGGTGTTGGTCATGCCCCAAAAAATTCCATTGGGTCCTTCAAAACTTTCAATTTGTTTGTAGCCGAACGACGCCACTTGTTTTAAAACCCCTTTTGGATCCTTTGGAAAAACATCACGCAGTGTGTATAGCTGCAGGCCAAAATTTTGATTTACATTTTTTACAGTTTGCGCCGATTTGCATGAGGGGAGATAGGAGCTAAGTGCCACGCCAGTTGAGGCAAGTGCGATGTTTTTAAGGAAGGTTCTGCGTTGTTGCATAAGTTATTTTAAGTTTTGCGCCTTCGGGAAAGCGGGTTTTAAGTTTTATGTTTTCAGGTTTTTTGAGAACATTTACTAAGTAGTATTTAAGAAATGAGAAAGAGAAAATGCTGTCTGGATGTAAGGTACATGAGCTCAGGAATAAAACCGGTAGTTAAGCCAATGCTTTAAAACTGAACTAGACTATTGAACCTACTGTACAAGTGTGCGACGCAAGAGGTGATGCCATGAAAAGATCTGCTGGGTAAATAACGGAATTGAAAAACAATAGGCGCAACAACAAAGAGAGGTCTTCTGTTTGCGGTCTCGTAGCTCCTGGCTCACAACTCACAACTACACACTCAACTTATAACCATCCCTATACTCCCTCTTCACAAACTTGTTCACCTCATCAAAATTCGTAACCTTCATTGCGTCTTTATCCCATAGTAATTCCAACCCGCGGCCAGGGTAACCAGTTACTTTGCCGGTAGCGTCTTTCTTTTGAATATCGTGTGCACGTATGGCAAGGTTGGCCATGAGCAACGCTTCGGTTAAGGGCCCTGCAATTTCAAAAGGCGAACTCAATTCTTTTTTTCCTTTACCTGCAATTGATGCTTCTACCCACTGCGCATAATGCCCTTCGGCACCACCTGGCACACGGGCATAGCGTTGTTTTACTTTTGTTTCGGCGGTTTTTGATGTGGGTAACAAACGTGGGTTTGCACCGTACGTGCTGCACATCATTTTTCCTTTGGTGCCAATAAATAAACAACCATTACCACCATCTCCAAAGGTTTCGTTAGGGCCTAATTCATCGGGTCTGTCGGGTTGTATGCCACCATCCATCCAATGCAAAGTAACAGGGCCTTTTGTTTTTGAAGTTCGCGGAAACGTCATGGTAACATGGCTTGATGGCGGGCAGCTTTCGGGGAAATAGCCACGCCTGAATTCGTCAACAAACACAGTACCTACACTGGCCTGCACATCGCTTACATATTGCAAACCCAACACCCTGAATGCGGGTTCAATTAAATGACAACCCATATCGCCGAGTGCACCGGTGCCATAATCCCACCAGCCGCGCCAGTTAAATGGAACCAGTTTTTGAATATAGTCTTTGTATGGCGCGGTGCCCAACCATAAATCCCAATTCAGTTCTTTGGGTACTTCGGCTTTTTGTGCGGGCCATTGAATACCCTGTGGCCACACGGGTCTGTCCGTCCACGCATATACAGTGTGTACGTTTCCGATTTCCTTTGCATCGTACCATTCCATTAATTGCAACACGCCGTCGCCTGATGAACCCTGGTTACCCATTTGCGTTACCACGTTGTACTTTTTTGCAGCGTCGGTTAACACCCGTGCCTCGTACACATCGTGTGTTAAGGGTTTTTGTACATACACATGCTTGCCCAGTTGCATAGCCGCAAGTGTTTGCACGGCATGGTTATGGTCGGGGGTTGAAACAGAAACGGCGTCGAAGTTTTTGTGTTCTTTGTCAAGCATCTCCCGCCAGTCGGTATAATACTTCGCTTTGGGAAAAGCTTTCACAGAATTGGCGGCACGGCGGGTATCCACGTCGCACAAAAAACCAATGTCGGCTTTACCACTTTTATAAAAATTGGCTATATCGCTTTGCCCCTTACCACCAACGCCAATGCCTGCAATAATTAACCGGTCGCTGGGTGCTACAAAGCCGCGGCCTAATACATGGCGCGGTATTATAAAAAAACCCGCGGCGGTGAGTGATGTGTTTTTGAGAAAGGATTTTCTATTCATAATTGTGAATCGTGAGTGGTGGGTGGTCAGTCGTGACTGGGCTTTGTGTAAAAAGTATTCAACAAACAAAGTTCTCCCGAAGCTTCGGGATTTCACAGTTCAAAAAAATACAAATCGCTTGCAAAGAATGCCTTAATGTACGTTGAACATTGTGAGTTGAATATTGAATTTTTTTTTCAGTTTGGTGTTCGACTATTTTTAAATTGCCAGATCATTACTCCGCCCATGCTTTTTCCCCCTTTGCATAAGGAACATTACCATCGTACCTGCCTGGCACTGCCACGTGGCGCAAAGTTTCCGTCATGCCTGTTTTTGAGGTAAAAAAACCCAGCAAGGTCAACTGCTTTAGCATGGTATAATAATGACTTGGCTGCCCTTCAAAAACTTTCTGGTCTTTCCACGAAATGGTGCTGTTGAGTTTTTCCTGCGCTTCACGTTTTGGCCGGTCTTCTTCATCACGTTTTGTGTTGTGAGCCTTGGCTTCTTTTTCAAGCGTTAGTAAAAAATCGTGGCGCTGTTGAGGTGTTGCTTCCATGAAGGATTTGTTGTTTGCTTTTTTAAAGCCATCCTGCAAACTCACCACTCCATTGTTAAATACTTCCTGGTCTCGCGGCGTGTAACAATCTGTTACATACACCTTCATAAACTCGCCAATTTTTGCGGCTTTGGCACCGGGTGTTGTTGTGGCCGGAATAATTGTTTCGCCAATTTCATCAAGCAAGGAAATGTTGGCGGGTGTAAAACCAACATCGTTTTTCGCAGTGTTGGTACAACCGGTTAAAAAAAGTTCGCCGCCAATTACTGCACCGCCGGTGAGTAATGCTACCATTTTTAATAGTTCTCTTCTTTCCATAATAAAAAGCCCCCTAATCCCGCACTATGCGGGACTTTTTACTCCGCTGTTCGGAGATTGTTCATGAATAATTAAACCCCAAAGCTCCGCCAGCTGGCGGAGGCTTTAGCGTCCGTTTGTCTTAGATGCATTTTGTTTGTGTAGCTCAAAAGTTGCTGTAATTTTTTTTCTGATTATTTCGATAATCATTTCCGTCTGTTTCATTATCTCTTCGTTTGTAATTCTAATAATCTGTTAGCCTATACCACTACCTCGTTTTCTCTTTCTTCATCCTTCTACTTGTTCTTTCTCATTGGCATTCTCCTTATCGCCAGAGGCGATAGAATAGTGGTGTGAAGCGTAGACGCTTCATACAGTTTTACAAATTCATCTTCTTTAATTCCTTCACGGCAAAATCCGCCGCCCTTGCTGTTAATGCCATGTATGTAAGCGATGGGTTTACGCAACTTGAACTCGTCATACATGCACCATCGGTTACAAAAACATTTGGTGCATCCCACACCTGGTTGTTACCATTAAGTACCGATGTTTTTGCACTGCGGCCCATACGTGCCGTACCCATTTCGTGAATACCATGACCCATTGCATGACCGTTATCGTACGCGTTAATATTTTTTATACCACCCGCTTCCAGCATGGCCACCCAATCTTCTTTAATGGCAGCACGCATTTTTATTTCATTTTCTTTTAGCTCTGCATCCATTTTTAAAACTGGTAAGCCCCATTTATCTTTCACAGTTTTATCGAGCGAAATTTTATTGTCGTGGTGCGGCAATATTTCACCAAAACCTGTGGCACCAATTCTCCATTCGCCCGGTTCTGATAATCCCTCTTTCAAATCTTTTCCAATATTTAGTTCCGCAATGCTGTTGCTCCATCCACGCCGGCTTGCGCCACCCTGGTAACCAAAGCCCCGCACAAAATCTCTTTTTTTATCGCCGGGCAAATTGGCAAAGCGTGTAATGTAAAAGCCCGCTGGCCTCCGTCCATAATCTGTTTTGTCTTCATAACCTTCTACATTTCCGCTGGCGCCCAAGTTGTAATGATGATCCATTACATTATGCCCCAACTCGCCACTGCTGCTGCCCAAACCACCCGGCCAAACATCGGTGGCTGAATTAAATAAGAGCCAGGTAGAGTTTAACGCCGATGCACAGACAAAAATAATTTTGGCATTGAACTCGTAGGTTTTGTTGTCCACTGCATCAAGCACTTCTACACCGGTTGCTTTTTTCCTGTCTCTATCGTACAAAATTTTTGTGACCAACGACAATGGCCGTACGGTTAAATTATTGGTTTTAACGGCTGCAGGCAGCGTTGCTGATTGTGTGCTGAAGTAGCCGCCAAACATGCACCCTTCCCAACACCTTGCTCTAAACTGGCAGTTGGTTCTTTCGTAGTGGGGCTGTGTAATATTAGCTACCCTGCTATTTATTAAATGCCTGCCGGTATCCCAATATTTTATTTTTTTCGCAAAATCTTTTTCAACAATGTTCAATGGTACGGGCGGCATAAACTGGCCATCGGGTAAATAGGGCAGACCATCTTTTGCACCGCTGATGCCCGCAAATTTTTCAACGTAATCGTACCAGGGAGCTACATCATTGTATCGAATGGGCCAGTCAACTCCAAAACCATCTTTTGCATTGGCTTCAAAATCCAGTTCATTCCATCGGTAGCTATGCCGGCCCCATAAAACCGAGCGGCCACCCATGCGATAAACCCGCCACCAGGTAAAAGGTTTTTCCTCAACATACGGCGCATCTTTTTCGGGTACCCAGGCATCCATCACCCTTTCGTTCGCCGCCCAGCCTCTGTGGATAACCGGGTAATCCGCTCTCTGTTGTTGCGTGGTTTTGCCGCGGTGTTCAAATTCCCAGGGCATTTTCGCAGCGGTTTTATAATCAACAATATGTTTGTGATCGGCACCGCGTTCGAGCATTAAAACCTTTAGGCCCTTTTCGCAAAGTTCTTTTGCGGCCCAGCCACCCGAAATGCCGGAGCCAATAACTATTGCATCAAAAGTGTTGTCTGCCATACTGAAGGTCTTAATGTTCAAAAAAACATCTGATTGAATATGGACGAATTAAAGATGAAAGTTGTTGAAAAATCTTCACTTCTAATTCCCATTTAATTTGCATTCTTGTTATCGCCAGAGGCGATAGAATAATAGTTTAAAGCGTTGACGCTTCAAACAGCTTATAAGTTCAGCTTCTTCAACTCCTTCACTGCAAAATCAGCCGCACGTGCCGTTAGTGCCATGTAGGTGAGCGATGGGTTTACGCAACTTGCACTGGTCATACAGGCGCCATCGGTTACAAAAACGTTCGGTGCATCCCAAACCTGGTTATTTCCATTAAGTACCGATGTTTTCGGGTCGCGGCCCATACGTGCTGTGCCCATTTCGTGAATACCCATACCAACGTTATAACCCCAATCGTACGTTTGCACATTTTTTACACCCGATGCTTCCAGCATTTCTTTGGCATCGTTAGCCATGTCTATGCGCATCTTTTTTTCGTTTTCTTTAATTTCCACATCAAATGCAAGAACGGGCAAACCCCATTTGTCTTTCACTGTTTTATCAAGCGTTATTTTATTCTCATGGTAGGGAAGCATCTCGCCGAAACCGAGGAAGTTGATATTCCAGTTATCGCTGGCAACACTCATGGCCTGTTTTAAATCGGCACCCAAAGTCATTTCGGCCACCTCCGCGCCGCGGCCACGGCCTGCACCGCCCTGATAACCAAAGCCACGTATGTAGTCTCGTTTGTCATCGTAAATGTTGCGGTAGCGTGGAATGTAGGTGCCCGTTGGCCGGCGGCCATACTCATACTTATCGCTAAAGCCTTCCACTATACCATTGGCGCCGGTACGAAAATGATGGTCCATTACATTATGACCCAACTCGCCACTGCTGCTACCCAATCCATCGGGCCAGATATCGGTGGCCGAATTCATTAACACCCATGCCGAGTTTAACGCGGAGGCGCATACAAAAACAATCTTTGATTTGTATTCAATGGTTTGATTGGTTTCGGCGTCCAAAATTTGTACGCCGGTCGCCCGCTTCTTATCCTTATCGTATAAAATTTTTGTAACAATGGAAAATGGGCGGAGTGTAAGATTGCCTGTGCGCATAGCGGCGGGCAATGTTGAAGACTGCGTGGAGAAGTAAGCACCAAACGGGCAGCCCCTCCAACACCTGTCGCGGTACTGGCAGTTGGTACGCCCCGGCTCGTGTGGTACAGTAATGTTTGCACTGCGGCCAATAATTAATTTACGGGTCCCTTTGTAATGTTCTTCCATTCTTTTCTTCACATCCTTTTCGGCACAGTTTAATTCCATGGCAGGCATAAACTCACCATCGGGCAAGGCTTCTAAACCTTCTTTGCTGCCCTGTATGCCAGCAAATTTTTCGGCATAGCTATACCACGGAGCTATGTCGTTGTACCTAATGGGCCAGTCAACGGCAATGCCGTCTTTTGCATTGGCTTCAAAATCCCATTTATTCAAACGGTAACTCTGGCGGCCCCACATGAGTGAGCGGCCACCAACGTGATAACCCCTAAACCAGTCGAAGCGTTTTACTTCGGTGTAGGGGCTTTCTTTATCTTTTACCCAATAGTCAAGCACCACTTCATTGAGTGGATAATCTCTTTTTAGCACCGGGTAGTCGTTAATCATTTGCTGGGTGCGGCCGCCGCGGTGCGGAAACTCCCAGGTATCCTTCGCTGCGTTTACATAGTCTTTTACATGTTCAATGTTGCGGCCACGTTCCAGCATAATTACTTTCAAACCTTTTTCGGTTAGTTCTTTTGCGGCCCACCCGCCACTAATGCCGGAGCCAATTACAATCGCGTCGTACTCATTTGTGTCTGCCATGAGATAGTTTGTTGTTTATAGTTTAAAGTTTTTAGAGCTACGAGTTTTCAGCTTCGGGCTACGAGACTTGTACCTTTTAATCTTAGGTCTTGATGCTTGTACCTTGTTCCTCACACATCACAAATCTTCACCGCCTTCTTCAGCGCCGCGATCTTATCCTTTGTTTCTTTCCCTGTCGGAATAAACTCCTGCGCCACATAACCTTTGTAACCTGTTGCAAGGATGGCTTTCATTATAGCCGGATAATACAATTCCTGGCTTTCGTCTATTTCGTGGCGGCCGGGTACACCTGCTGTATGGTAATGACCAAAATATTTATGATCGTTCTGAATAGTTCTTATCACATCGCCTTCATTTATTTGCATGTGATAAATATCGTAGAGCAATTTAAAATTTTCTGAACCCAATCGCTTACATAATTCAACTCCCCAGGCACTTTTATCGGCCATGTAGTCGGGGTGATTTATTTTGCTGTTGAACAGTTCCATCTGTAAAATCACGCCTCTCTTTTCAGCAAGGGCCATAATTTGTTTCAGCCCGTCCACGCAGGTTTTCATTCCGGCATCATCATTCATTCCTTTTCGGTTGCCGCTAAAGCAAATCAGGTTTTTATAACCGGCGTCGGCAACGAGGTTGATATGCTCAGTGTAATTTTTTATGAGTGTTGCATGATACTGCTTGTCATTCCATCCTTCTGTTAAACTTATTTCAGCGCCATTGCACATGGATGAATCAATGCCATGCTTTTTTAAAACACTCCATTCCTTTGGCCCAATTAAATCAATGGCGGAGAAGCCGAGTTTTTTTACAACTGTGCACAGCTCTTCCAGTGAAATAAAGTTGTACGTCCACCGGCAAACAGAGTGGTTGATATTCCCTTTCATGTTGGTTTCGGTTTCAATTTCTGTGCAGCCTGCAAATGAAATGGCCGGTGCGGCCACTACTGATGTGCCCGTGAGTAATATATTTTTAAGGAGACTTCTTCTTTGCATTGATGTTAGATTTTATTATCGGGAGGCAACCAGGTCATCTTCTCTATTTAAAGCAGGAGCTGTTGTTTTTTCGTTTTTAAAAAACAACATAAACAAAATTGCCACGGCCAGGGCAATACCCGCAGGCCACAGCCAAATCATTTTATAATCAAACACCTTCTCTGAAATTTTGTATGCGTCAGTAATTTTTCCTGCTATCGCAAAGCCTATAAGCATGCCCACGCCATACGTTGCCAAAGTTATTAAGCCTTGAGCAGCACTTTTGTAGCGTTCGCCGGCACGTGAGTTGGTGTAAATCTGGCCCGACACAAAAAAGAAATCGTAACAAATGCCATGTAGTGCAATGCCAATGAGCAGCATAAAACTTAAACTGCCCGCATCGCCGTAGGCAAACAAAACATAACGTAACGCCCAGGCCAGCATACCCACTAAAATTGTTTTCTTAAAACCAAAACGGGAGAAGAACACCGGCAGGAATAAAAGAAACAACACTTCAGAAATTTGACCGATGGTCATTTTCCCTGTGGGATTTTCAACGCCAATGTTCGATAAAAATGGATTAGCGTTTTGGTAGTAAAACGCAAGTGGAATGCATATTAATATTGAGGAGATAAAAAACACCGCGAAGTTTCTTGAGTTGAGCAGCTTCAGTGCATCGAGGCCAAGCAGTTCGCTCACACTCACTTTTTCGCCGCGTTTTTTTGTAGGTGGCGTTTTGGGCAAAGTGAAACTAAATAAACCCAGTGCCAGTGCTGCAACGCCCGACATCAAAAAAGTATTTTTCAACAAACCCTGGCCAATACTTTCCTTGCTATCCCAATGAAACAGATAGCTGATAAGCAAGCCTGCCACTATCCAGCCCACAGTACCAAATAACCTGATGCTCGAAAATTCTTTTTCGGGATTTTTCATTTGGTTAAACGAAACAGAATTGACCAGTGCCAGTGTGGGCATATACAAAATCATGTAGGCAAGTACGTACGGATAAAAAACGCCAATGTCGGTGGCATTGTATAACTGGTACATAAGCACAGCCCCGGCAATGTGTAGCACCCCTAAAATGCGTTCGGCATTAATGTAACGGTCGGCAATAAGGCCCACAATAAACGGAGCAATGATGGCACCCCACGACTGGGTTGAAAAAACATTTCCAATCTGTGTGCCTTCTGCATTCAGGTTGTTTGAAAGAAAAGTTCCAAGGGTTACAAACCAACCGCCCCAAATAAAAAATTCTAAAAACATCATTATTGATAGCTGTACCCTGGTAGTGCTCTTCATGCGGTAAAAATTTGGTTGGCAAACGCGGAAATAAAATTTTACAGCAATGCGTCTGTCTATAAAATATCAATCGTTTGTTTGTTCTGTTTTTTGTAAGTGGTTTTAAATGTAAGGCTTTTTTAAAACCCGATAATATTTCTTCGGCATAAAGAAAGAAAAAGAAAAAAATAAATTGGTTATGCTTTACTTCATGCAAGTAAATAGCACTTAAATTTATTGCCTTCAACAAACTTTGTTCATGGGAGATTTTCAAATAAAAACGCAGCCGAAAAATTATGATGTTGTAATTGTGGGCTCGGGTGCAGGTGGTGGCATGGCCGCGTACATATTGGCGAACGAAGGTTTAACCGTGGCATTGGTAGAAGCAGGACCTATGTACGACCCGGCTAAAAATGTAACACAACTAAAATGGAGTTACGAGTCGCCGCGGCGTGGTGCCAGCACTAAGTTTCGCCCGTTTGGCGATTTTGATGCCTGCTACCATGGCTGGGATATTGATGGCGAACCCTACACAAAAACTGAGGGTACAAAATGGGACTGGTGGCGGGCACGTATGTTGGGCGGCCGTACCAATCACTGGGGCCGAATATCGTTGCGCTTTGGCCCAAAAGATTTTAAAAGAAAAAGTATTGATGGCCTGGGCGACGACTGGCCCATAGGTTACGAACATGTCAAACCATACTACGATCGCATTGATAAACTCATTGGCATTTTTGGTACCAACGAAGGTTTAGAAAATGATCCAGATGGCATTTTTTTACCACCACCAAAACCACGACTGCACGAGTTGTTTATAAAAAAAGGAGCCATGCAGGCAGGCGTTCCGGTTATTCCTTCACGCCTTTCTATTCTTACACAAAAAATAAATGATAGTCGCAGTGCCTGTTTTTTTTGCGGGCAATGTAACCGCGGCTGTACGGTGTACGGCGATTTTTCTTCATCATCGGTTTTAATAAATCCTGCATTGGCTACCGGTAAAGTTGATTTGTTTACCAATGCAATGGTGCGTGAAGTACTTACAAATAACGAAGGTCTTGCTACCGGCGTGTCGTACGTTGATAAAAATAATTTGGACGAATACCAGGTAAAAGGAAAAACGGTAATTCTTGCAGCAAGTGCCTGCGAGAGTGCAAGACTGATGTTGAATTCAAAATCGGTTCGTCATCCAAATGGTTTGGCAAACAACAGTGGTGTTGTAGGAAAATATTTGCACGACAGTACCGGTGCCGCGGTGGGTGGCGTGCTGCCACAGTTGTTCGATAGAAAAAGATATAATGAAGATGGTGTTGGCGGCCTGCATGTGTATTCGCCTTGGTTTGGTGATAATAGAAAATTAGATTTTCCACGTGGTTACCATATTGAATACTGGGGTGGCATGGGTATGCCCGCCTATGGTTTTGGGTGGGGTATAGAAAACCTGAATGGAAAGTATGTGGTGAAGGGAAAAGAAAAAGAAGCCGGCGGGTATGGCAAAAGTTTGAAAGAGGATTACCGGTTTTTTTATGGCGCCGGTGTAGGTATGGCGGGGAGGGGTGAGGCTATACCACGTGCCGATAATTATTGCGAAATTGATCCTTCGGTTGTAGATAAATATGGCATACCTGTGTTGCGCTTTAATGTGAAGTGGACTGATTATGAAATAAAGCAGGCAAAGCACATGAAGGAGACCTTCAAGGAAATTATGCACAACATGGGAGCGGTAATTACCTGGGGTGGTAACGATGATGCAAAGAATGATTATGGTTTGGAAGCACCCGGGAAAATTATTCACGAAGCAGGTACGGTGCGCATGGGAAACAATCCAAAAACATCGGCATTAAATAAATACAACCAGGCGCACGATTGCAAAAATTTGTTTGTAATGGATGGCGGGCCATTTGTATCGCAGGCCGATAAAAATATTACGTGGACGATACTGGCTTTGTCAATGCGGGCAAGTGAGTATTTGGTGGGGGAGATGAGAAAACAAAACCTGGGGTAATGAATTATTTTTTGTGATACCAGCTATAGTATTTCATGGCATCGTCTGTTGCGTCGCAATCCGTTCATCGTTCCGCGCAATGATTGAGCAATTTAACCTCCGATCAATATTAATAGTGGAGACAAGATTTTTTTATGAGCTATGACCTTTATTGTTACAAATCGCAGCTTGGCAAACCTGACTTAGAAGAAGCTCAGAATGTAGTAGAGATTGCCGAGGATAACGACAATGAAGTGGAAGCCGATCCAGACACAAAATTTAAAATTGCTACAGCATTAACTGACTTTAATCCTCGGCTTCAGCGTTTTGAATTTAATCATGAGGAAATAGTCGCGCAGAAGGGGATGAGTTTTGCAGAGGCAAAAAAAAATTTTGACCATATTGAATTGAACAGTCCTGAAGAAGACCTTGCCACCCAAATAACCATCTTTGACAATTATGTTTCTATAACAGTTCCGTATTGGTATTCTGGTAATGACGCCGAAGTGGTTTTCAAAAAGGTAATGGGCTATGCAAAAATCATCCATGAGACAGCGGGATATTTTGTGTATGACCCACAAACCGAAAACGTTTATGACCCATTGATCCGCGACTTTGAAGGATTTGTTGTTTATGAAAGCATGACGAAAGATGTAGAGGTAAGTATGAATGAACAAACAAAAACTGACGAAAAAAAATCGTGGTGGAAATTTTGGTAATGGAAATTGTTGAGTGAACAAAGAATGGAAACAAAAGCGGTTCAATATAACCCACCAGAAACTGAATAATTCTGGACCATTAAAATTCCGGGACTTTAAACTAACAAGATGGACAGAAGAAACTCATTAAAAGCATTAGCCCTCGGCGCGGTGTCGGGTAGTTTGTTGTTGGAAGCCTGCACCAATGCCGATGAAAAAAAAGCAGGTGCAAAGCAAGGCGAAGCAGCAGTGGCCAAAGAACCGTCGGCAGTGTCGTACGACAGAACCGATGAAGAAAAACAAGTTCTTAAAAAACTGGCGGCTGAAACTTTTTTTAGCCCACACGAAATGGCAACCATTGCTTTGCTGGGCGATATAATAATTCCGGCCGATGAAATTTCGGGAAGTGCTACCGATGCAAAAGTGCCCGACTTTATAGAATTCATTGTAAAAGACAAACCAGAATTTCAAACACCCATGCGTGGTGGTTTGCGTTGGCTTGATGTGCAAATGATAAAATTACATGGCAGTACTTTTAAAGACAGCAGTGCTAATCAGCAAATAACGATGGTTGATGCCATTGCCTATCCCAAAAAAGCAAAACCACAAATGCAGCAAGGTGTTTCGTTTTTTAGTTTGATGCGCAACCTGACAGCCACGGGTTTTTATTCGTCAAAAATTGGAATAGCCGATATGGGCTACGTTGGCAATGGGCCGCATAAATGGAATGGTGTACCGGATGATGTATTGAAGCAGTACGGACTTGCGTACACACAAAAAGAATTGGATGAGTGTGTGAAGGTGTGAGTGGTGAGCGGTGAGTGGTGAGCCGTGCCATGAGCCTTCAGCTATCAGCCGTCAGCCGTCAGCCGGTGTACTCTGTTGTTAGGTTGCTACAAATGGTTAGTCATAGAAAACCAAAATGTATCCATGACGCACCACTGCCGGCTTCTTCTGATTGCTGACAACTGATTGCTGACGGCTGATAGCTGACTACTGACTTCTGAAATAAATTGACTAAAACATACTGATATGAGAAAATTAAAAATGGGCATGATTGGCGGTGGCAAGGATGCATTTATTGGTGCCATCCACCGCCTGGCCGCTAACATGGATGGACAGATAGAATTGAGTTGTGGTGCTCTAAGCATCAACCCCGAAATCGCAAAAGATTCGGGTAGGCTTTTGTTTTTACCAGAGGACAGAACCTATGTTTCCTGGGAGGACATGATAAAGACCGAAGCCGCGTTGCCTGCGGAAAAACGCCCCGATTTTTTCACGATTGTTACACCCAACTTCGCACATTTTGCACCAGCCATGATGGCTTTGGACAATGGCTTTCACGTGGTAATTGAAAAGCCCATAACCTTTACACTCGACGAGGCAAAACAATTGGCGGCAAAGGTGAAGGAAACGGGTTTGTTGCTCTGTTTAACACACACGTACAGTGGCTATCCAATGGTTAAGCAGGCAAGGGCCATGATAAAAGAAGGAGCCTTAGGTGCGGTACGAAAAGTGATGGTTGAATATCCGCAGGGTTGGTTGTCAAAACTTTCGGAAAGAGAAGGCAATGCGCAAGCGGCATGGCGCACCGATCCTACAAAAAGCGGTAAGGCCGGTGCCATGGGCGATATTGGTACACACGCCGCACATTTATGCGAATACATCACCGGTTTAAAAATTACAAAGCTCTGCGCCGATTTAAATATTGTTGTTCCCGGCCGTGCATTAGATGATGATGGTTCGGTGTTGCTGAAATTTAGTAATGGTTGCAGCGGCGTGTTAACCGCTACGCAAATTGCAGCAGGTGAAGAAAATTCGTTGAAGATAAAAGTGTACGGCGAAAAAGGTGGACTGGAATGGCACCAGATGGAACCAAATACTTTGCTGGTAAAATGGCTTGACGCACCCACACAAATTTTACGGGCTGGTAGTAATTATGGCAATTCACTTTCAAGTTTTGCCACCCATAATTGCCGCACACCGGGTGGCCACCCCGAAGGTTATTTAGAGGCCTTTGCAAACATCTACCGCAATTTTAGTTTAACACTGCAGGCCCGCATCAATGGTACCGAGGCAACCGCCGAGATGAAAGATTTCCCCGGAGTGGATGATGGTATAATGGGTATGTCTTTTATTGACGCGGTGGTGGCATCGGGCAGCAGTAATGAAAAGTGGACGGAGGTGGGGGTTTGAGAGTGAGTTTTCGATTGGACAACCTACCCCAGACTCTTAAGGTTTTATCTCTCCTAAAGTCGCCTCCGCCAGCTGGCGGAAGGGGAAGTTCACTAACGGCGAACTTCTTTCGGAAACCTCCCCTCCTTGGAGGGGCGAGGTTAGGAAACATAAAACTGTAGGAAATTGAGGGTGGGTTTTTGAGAACGCATTCATAAATCAAAACCCAGCTCCCAATGTTTAATACCCACTGCTATTCAAAAAACAAAAGCCATAAACGACCGCTGTGCATTTGCCCAGCAGCGATAAAGAACGTACAAGAGTGCGACGCAACAAAGCTAAATAGATAGACAAATCTTTGGTTCATAAAAAACCTCTGGTTCATAAAAACCATTTTACCATCATGCAAACAATAAAAGGCCCCGCAATTTTTTTAGCACAATTCCTTGGCGATAAACCGCCGTTCCACAACATGGAAACCATTTGCAAGTGGGCAAAAGATTTAGGGTACACCGGTGTGCAAATTCCAACATGGGATGCCCGTTGTATTAATTTACAACAGGCCGCGGAAAGCAAAACATACGCCGATGAATTACAAGGAACACTGAAAGAAATTGGTTTAGAGATCACGGAGCTGTCAACGCACTTGCAAGGGCAACTGATTGCTGTGCACCCTGCATACGATGATTTATTTGATGCCTTTGCACCCGATGCCGCAAAAAAAAATCCACCGGCACGCAAAGAATGGGCAACGCAACAATTATTGTATGCAGCAAAAGCATCGCAAAATTTAGGACTTGATGCCTGTGCCACTTTTAGCGGCTCATTGCTCTGGCACACCTTTCATCCATGGCCACAACGCCCCGAAGGTTTGGTTGATGAAGGGTTTAAAGAATTAGCCAAACGCTGGCTGCCCATTTTAAATGCCTTTGATGAATGTGGTGTTGATGTTTGTTACGAAGTGCACCCGGGCGAAGACTTATTCGACGGCATTACTTACGAAATGTTTCTGGAGAAAGTAAACAATCATGCACGTGCCTGTTTGCTGTACGACCCCTCGCATTTTGTATTGCAACAATTAGATTACCTGGCATACATTGATCACTACCACCAACGCATAAAAGCTTTTCATGTAAAAGATGCGGAGTTTAATAAAACAGGTAAGCAGGGAACTTTTGGTGGTTACCAAAGTTGGCTCAACAGGGCCGGCCGTTATCGCTCGCCGGGCGATGGGCAGGTGGATTATAAATCTGTTTTCAGCAAGCTTACGCAATATGGCTACAAAGGTTGGGCGGTTATGGAGTGGGAGTGTTGTATCAAACATCCGGAGGACGGTGCAAGGGAGGGAGCGGAGTTCATTAAAAAACATATCATTCGGGTAACGGATAAAGCCTTTGATGATTTTGCCGGTGCTGCCGCCGACGAAGCGAGCAACAAAAAAATATTGGGTCTTCTTTAGATGAAGGTTGCATTACAACAGTGAAAAGGATGCTCAATTTTTTTTACCCGCTAAAATTTTTTCAAATCACTGACCTGCAGCGAGGGGATTGGTTGTAACTGTCCCTTGTATTTTGTCGCAATCAGTTTTCAATAAAATAGCATAGCAACAAATTGCAACCGCCTTTATCAGCACATTTTTTTTTGCCTTCTAAAAATTAAAAGCAAAAGTTTACCGATACCTTTAACTTCAAAATAAAAATTGATGAAAAAAACATTCTTTGCCATTGTAGTTGTGGCGTTGCTGGCAGCCTGCGGTAATGATACCACTACCACCACCGGCACTACAACCGATACACAAACCGAACCGGCGGCATTTGATACGGCTAATAATAAGTCGCTTGCCGACAACCCCGATTACCAGAAAGGATTGGCCCTTGTTGCACAAAGCGACTGCCTGACCTGTCATAAAATTTCCGAAGCTTTTGTCGGGCCGGCTTATACCGAAGTAGCAAAAAAATATGCTAGCCAGCCCGAGATGGTTGACTCGCTCGCCAACACCATTATCAGGGGTAGCACCGGCAAATGGGGGCAGGCGGTAATGACGCCTCATCCAACTGTTTCCACCGACGATGCAACAGCCATGGTAAAATATATTCTAACCTTAAAACAATAAAACAAATGCTCAAACTAATCGCAGCTTTTTTTTGTGCCGCGTTAATTTCCTGTGCTAATTCCAACACCGCTAACATGCAGACACCAAAAGATTCAGCCGCAAAAACCGGTGCGGATGCTACGGCCACTGAAGAGGGATTTGTTTCCCTGTTTGATGGCAAAACAACCAATGGCTGGCACACCTACGGCAAAACCGGCATTGGCAAAGCGTGGAAGGTGGTTGATGGGGCTTTGCATTTAGACACCACAAATAAAAAAGACTGGCAAGTTGGCGATGGCGGGGACATTGTTAGCGATAAGGAGTATGAAAATTTTCATTTGAAATTAGATTGGAAAATCGCACCAAGGGGCAATAGCGGTGTGGTGTTTTACATAAAGGAAGACACCAGTTACAAATACATGTGGCAAACCGGAATGGAAATGCAGGTGCTTGATAACGGTTCGGCAACAAAAGCCGGCCATGCCGATGGAAAATTATTTACTCACCGCGCCGGCGATTTGTATGATTTGCTGCCATCAAAAGAAGCAGTAAAACCTGCAGGTGAATGGAACGCAATTGAAATTGTTTCAAACAAAGGCAAGCTTGAATTTTACATGAACGGGCAGCTTTCTTTATCAACCACCATGTGGGATGAAAACTGGAAGAGTATGATTGCCTTAAGCAAGTTTAAAGCAATGAAAGGTTTTGGTACTTACAACAGGGGCCGCATTGGTTTGCAGGATCATGGCGATGCAGTGTGGTTTAAAAATATCCGGATAAAGGAATTGTAGACTGAGGTGCGATAATTTTTTTTGATAGCGAAGCATTGAAAAGTGCTTCGCTTTTTTCGTTTTGGATACACGTTAAACGCGACGTGCGGTGATGGTTGCGTATTGCTGCGCTTTTTTGAAAAACAAAAACGACCCTCACTTCATGCCTATCCATAACGGCATCTTTCTCTAAAAACAGATTTCGTTTTTAAAACTAACAGGCCAGCAAAATTCCTGTTTAAGTTAATTCTACGTTTCAGCCATCATTCTTCAACAACATCCAATAGCCGGCAAGTGTCTTCACAATCGCAATCACTGTAGTTTGTTACAGGCATAATTTTTATACAACTAAATCCAGAATACAAAACGCTCCGTATCTATCTCAACTTCGCAGGTATCTTCCAAAATATCCTCTTTTAAAACCGCACAGTTTGCCCGTTATTAATTCTGCCTCTTGAAGAATAAACAATTGTTTGCTCAATACGCTTCACTACTACAATGCATCAAATGAAAAAAATGTCAACCAGGCGAAACACCCTTCTTTTTGCTTTTTCCTGCCTCCTCGTGTTCAGCGCCTGCAAAAAAGAAGGTGTTACGGATGTGCCTGCGCCACCGCCACCGCCTGCACCACCGGCGGCTCCGGGTATTACCATGAATTTAAAAGCGGTTCGGGAATCGGTTGGTAACTCCAGCGAAGGTTATTATGTTGGCCTCCCGTCAAACTACGATCAGACAACTGACAAGTACCCTATTCTTATTTATATACCCGGTGCCGGCCAGTTTGGTAATGGTGCTGTTGATTTACCACTCCTTCTAAAAGATGGCCCGATTCAGTTGGTTGATGAAAAAAAGTTTCCCGGCACATTTACCGTAGGTGGTAAAACTTTTTCAATGATTGTATTTACCCCGCAGCTAAAATGGTATCCCAGCACCTTCAGCATTGATGGCATCGTTGAGTATGTAAAACAAAAATTCAGGGTCGACACCAATCGTATCTACTTGTCGGGGCTGAGCATGGGTGGCAGTTTAACCTGCGATTTGGGTGGAGAAAAGCCAAACAAGCTGGCGGCGATTGTACCTATGGCAGGTGTTTCAATTGATTACGCAACCAGCAACAAATGCCAGATGATTGCCGCTAATAATTTGCCGGTGTGGGCTTTTCACAGTAATGATGATCAGCAGTTTGCTGTAAGTAAAGTCAACGAGTTTATTGCAAAAGTCAATTCGTTTAACCCTCCAGTAAAAGCAAAAGTGACCGTGTGGCCCAACGGCGGGCACGACTCGTGGACAAGAGCTTTAAACCCTGCTTACAAAGAAAACGGAATGAACATGTACGAATGGATGCTTCAGTACCATCGCTGATATAATTACTCAACCCGTAATAGTACGAGCCCCGTTTGTTTATGTTGTGATATTGCTAAATATTGAAAAGTAAAACAGTAGTTATGGGCACAAATTTTTTACTGGTGGCCTTGCCAAAATCCGTTCAATGCTTTGATTATTTCAATCCCACTGAATAAACCCTTTCGGTCCAAACCATTTAATCACCCCCAATATCATGTAGAAAATCAAAACCCCTTAATCTGTAAACAGGCGTAATGCTTACTCTTCCTGAAAACTATTTAATCATTTAAAAAAACTTATGAACATGCAAAAAATTTCTACCAGGAAAAGATGGGTATGGAAATCTGTAGGCGCCTTTACGGTGTTTACCCTTTCTTTTATCCTGATGTCTTCTTCGCACAGGGAGGCTCCGCTCATTTCAAACGATCCGCTGTCGGACAACACCGACCTCTATGTTTTTCGCTCACCCGATCAACAAAATCGCATCAACATCATCGCCAACTTCATTCCATTTGAGTTGCCGCAGGGTGGGCCTAATTATTACAACTTTGGTACAAACATTCGGTACGAAGTGCACATTGATAATAACATTGCCACTGCAGGCGATGATATTATTTACCGTTTCACCTTTCAGAATGTAAATCAGGATCCCACCACGTTCTTCAACATCAGGTTGGGGCAACAAAATTTGAAAACTACCTACACCTTGCAACGCAGCATGAATGGTGGCGCAAGCTTTACCACTGTTATCACTAATGGTGTAGTACCTCCAAATAATATTGGTGCACGCAGCATTGAGTCGCCAGTGGGTTTGGGTAGCAACTACAACACTTTAATGACGAACGCCATTACAACCGCAAGCACAGGCGAAACTGTTTTTTGTGGCCCGGTTGACGATCCATTTTTTGTGGATTTAGGTGGTGCTTTCGACCTTGGAGATTTGCCCAAGCAGAACGGCATTTCGAGAGATGGTTTAGCAAAGTACAACGTGCATACTATTGCCTTGCAAATTGATATTTCTACACTGCAAAAAAACGGGAAACCCGTTAGTGCAGCAGCGAACATTTTAGACGCTGATTATGTAATTGGTGTTTGGGCTTCGGCCAGCAGGCAGGCTACAAAAACCTTGCGTGGTGCAAATGGCGGTTCGCCCTTCGACCCAACAGGTGGTGGCCAGTTTACCGAAGAAGGTGCTTGGGTGCAGGTATCACGCCTTGCAATGCCATTGACCAACGAAGTAATAAACCCCATTGGTTCAAAAGATAAATGGAATTTTTTAACCCCTTACCAGGACCTTGCAAACATTGGCACCTACGGCGATTATTTCTACAATCCCGAGCTGGCTTTGTATATGGATGAAAGCAAGTTTGCTGCAGCCGTACCAGCGTTTAAAGCATTGCGTGTGCAAAGCAACTCGCTACGCATGTTTGATTTTAGAAACGGCCGCAACGGTTTATTTGCTCTAAAGGGTACAGCTGCGGTTGCAGGCACTGCGTTGGATGATGCAATAGCCGGTACGTTATTGTTACCTGGCCCAGGCAAACCACGTTCGGTTGACATCTGGCCAATTTTCCATACCGGTGTTCCTAACCTGCGCCCCTACCAGTTGGCAACAGGTAAAGGCGGCAATCCATTAGCGGCAGGCAAACCTTTTATCAATAACTTTTTGCCCAATGGTGGCGATATGATAAGGTTGAATATGGCTGTACCGGTTACGCCACGTAACGATCCTAAATTTTCATCGCTTGGATTGGTACAGGCAGCCGTGCTTGGATTAACCGATCCTATGTACAACACGACAACCACCCTTCAGTTTATACCAAACATGGATGGTTTTCCAAATGGGCGAAGACTGGAAGATGATGTGACAAGAATTGAATTGCAGGCTGTAGGTGGTGTAGTATTAGCAGCTATCGGTTTGTTTTACGACGATTACAATCCATCAGCTATGCCAGCACAATCGCCGGTTACCAACCAGTTGGTTAATACACTTCAGTATTCAACCGGTGTGGAAACAAACGATACCACTTTCAAAACATCTTTCCCTTACGTGCAAACGCCATGGAGAGGAACCCTGATTCAAAATCAATAATTCATTCCCCCGAAATAAAATTTTTATGAAAAGAAAGATATACGCTTCCATACTCATGGCGGTTATGTTGCTCAACACTGTACCACTTACCGTGTTTGGCTCCAGCCATAGAGAAGCACCATTAATTCTTGGCGATCCGTTGGCCGATAACACGGACCTCTATGCCTTTCGCAACCCTGATAATCCCGATAAGATTACTTTGATTGCCAACTACATTCCTTTTCAATTGCCACAGGGCGGCCCTAACTATTATTCGTTTGGCGAAAATGTTCGGTACGAAATTCATATCGATAACAATGTTGCCAACAACGGTTATACAACCGGCGATGATATTGTTTACCGGTTTAGTTTTTCAAAAACCAACCAGGATCCCACAACTTTTTTCAACATCAGGTTGGGTCAGCAAAATTTAAAAACTACCTATACACTCGAAAGAAGCATGGATGGTGGTGTAAGTTTTTCAACGATTGTGATGAATGGTATTGTGCCGCCACCAAACATTGGCCCACGTTCCATTTCATCTCCGGTTGGTTTAAATGCGCCTGATTACAATAGCCTGATTACCGCAGCTATTGCTACAGCATCAACTGGCGAAAAGGTATTTTGCGGCACAGCCGATGATGCCTTCTTCGTTGACCTGGGTGGTGTTTTTGATTTGGGCGATGCACCAAGGACCACACCCGGCACAACCCCCGTTGATGGTTTGAAATGCAAAAACGTTTCTACCATTGCCATACAGGTTGATATCTCAACGTTGCAGAAAGATAAAAAACCTGTAAGCCAGGCAACCTCTATTCTCGATCCTAATTATGTAATTGGTGTTTGGGCTTCTGCAAGCCGCAGAAAAATAAGAACGCTTAGCACTAATGGCACAGAATCGTACACCGGTGCGTGGGTTCAGGTTTCGCGGTTAGGTATGCCACTTACAAACGAAGTAGTAAATCCTATTGGCGAAAAAGATCTTTGGAACTCGCTTACACCCTACGAGGAAGCAACCATTGGCGACGGTGTGTTTAGCAACGATGAAAGATTTAATGATAACCTGTACAACCCCGAGCTGGCGTTGTATATGGATGACAGCCAGTTTGGTGGCGCTGTGCCTGCGTTTGCACCACTGCGTATTCAAACAAATTCATTAGGTCAGTTTGATTTTAGAAATGGCAAGAACGGATTATTTGCACTAAAGGGTTCACCCGCGGTTGCAGGTACTGCATTGGATGATGCGATTGCAGGTAAGATATTGTTACCTGGTCCAAACAGGCCTCGTTCGGTTGATCTGTTTCCAATTTTCCGCACAGGTGTTCCTAACCTTCGGCCTTATCAACTGGCTACAGGAAAAGGTGGCAATCCCTTAGCAGCAGGTAAACCATTTGTAAATAACTTTTTGCCAAATGGTGGCGATATGTTGCGCTTGAATATGGCAGTACCGCCCACACAAAGAACCGATCCTAAGTTTAGTTCTTTGGGTTTAGTACAGGCCGCAGTGTTGGGCTTAACCGACCCTGCGTACAATACAACTACAACGCTTCAAAATATTCCGAACATGGATGGTTTTCCTAACGGAAGAAGATTAGAAGATGATGTAACAAGAATTGAGCTGCAGGCAGTGAGTGGTGTGGTATTGGCCGCGATCGGTCTTTCCTACGAAAACCCTGCACGCCTTGGTTTAGTACTTGGATATACAACAGGTGTAGAGAAGAACGACACAACTTTAAAAACTACATTTCCGTATTTACAAACACCATGGCCTGGCACTTGTAATTGTGCAGGGAAACCTACCGGTTACGTGCAACCTGCAGTGTTGCCGCCAAGTGTTGCAAGAATGGGATTGGCTACACCAGATGTGTTTATGCAATCTGCGCCCAATCCTTTCAGAAGTGTAACTACTATTCGCTACCGTGTAGAAACTGCTGGTATGGTTAGTTTGCAATTGTATGATGCACAAGGAACATTGTTGCGCACAATTGTTAACCAACGCCAGGAGCCGGGTAACTATTCGGCAATTGTAAATGCTACCGATTTACCAGCAGGTACTTACCTGGTAAAAGCCGTAAGCAACGGACAGTTGAAACAATCAATCCGGATTATTAAAAATTAAATTTTAGCCGTAAGGTGGTAAGAATGGAAGTAGTAGTTTAAACTTTACCTCTGTTCTTGCCGTTTTTCCGGCAAAAAATAAAAATAAATATCAGCCGGCAAGGTGGGAGCGAAAAGGATCGGGAAAACTAAAAACCGGCCTTCTTCCCTTCCCGTCTTTCCGGCATATTTAAAAAGGCCACTTATGAATAAAAAATTTACCTACCTCATTTTACTGTTTGTTTTTTTTGGTCTTACAGCCTTTGTTGTTATACGATACACGGGTAATAAAAACGAAAAAAAGCTAACCGATTATCCTCTTAAAAAAAGGGAAGGTGCCATGGCGCAATTGCCCGAGTGGGCTAGCGTAAAAGAAGCGGGTGATAAATTGTACCGCCAGGTGCGTGAGCAACCCGAAGATGTAAAAGCGAAACTGGCTCTGAGCAGTTTGTATATCCAGGAAGGCAGGGCAACCGGCAACTACAATTATTATAACGAAGCAGCAATGAAATACATCGATGATGTGCTTGCGCTGCAACCTCAAAGTTTCGAGGCACTTTCATTGAAGGCTTCCATACAATTATCACAACATCATTTTGCCGAAGCCTTGCAAACGGCTGCAACAGCACAAAAAATAAACCCCTACAATGCATTCATTTACGGTGTAACTGTTGATGGCAATGTGGAAATGGGCAACTATACTGCCGCCGTTGGGGCATCAGATAAAATGATGTCCATTCGCCCCGACATACGCTCGTACAGCCGCGTTGCTTATTTAAGAGAAATACATGGCGATGTTACCGGCGCCATTGAAGCCATGCAGATGGCTGTTGATGCAGGTGGCTATGGCGATGAGCCAAGTGCCTGGGCACGTATTCAATTGGCACGACTGTACCAAATGGCCGGCAACCTTAAAGCAGCCGAAATGCATTACACCATTGCACAAACCCAGCGTCCAGGCTATCCTTACGCGTTAGAAGGACTGGCACATATTGCCGTTGCTAACAAAGACTACACTAAAGCCGAACAATTATTTCAACAAGCAGTTGCCACATCGCCGGATTATGCCCTGAAAGAAGAACTGGCTAAATTTTACCTATCACAAAATCAAACTGCCAAAGCCGAAAAATTATTGAAAGAAATAATTGCTGAACTCACCGCTTCGTCGGCGCAGGATGAACAAAGCACCAACCACCATGCAGGTAAAGACCTGGCCTACATTTACCTTTTAAAAAATGATGTGGCCAATGCCGAAAAACATGTGATGGCCGAGTACAACACGAGGCCCGATAATATTGACGTGAATGCCGCGGTGGCGTGGGTGTTGTATAAGAAAGGCGATGCAAAAAGGGCCCTGCCTTATTTGGAAAAAGCATTAAGAACAGGGGTGAAGGATGCGACGGTGTTAAATCATGCAGCACTCATTTACCAGGGAGCAGGCGAAAACGAAAAAGCAAAAAGCATTATATCAAAAGTTATAAAAACAGAAGGAACAACCGCAAGTAGCAAGCAGTAGTAAAAAAATCAGCCATTCGCACCAAGCATCAGGGACTCGGCTGATGATGCAAATTCGATGTCAGCTACACCAAAATAAATGAAACACATAGCTACATATATCCTTCTTTTTTTCTACAGTACAGCTATGTTCAAACCCGTGATGCCGTCACTCGCTGACTTCATTGCGCACAGCTTTATTCATGACTATCATATTGCGACAGTCCATCATTCTCATGGAGAAAATCATGTGCATGCCGAAGTGCAGAGGGCGGCTAAAGAAGAAAACCAAAACGAAAACACTCCTAAACAAAAAAATGTTGAACCAGTTGCGGTTCACATAGCATCAGTAAGCAACTTCAATGCCTTGACAGAGTATTCATTTGAAGAGTACAGTGTTCTGCATCTCCTTACGTTTAACCAGCCGTTGCGTTGGGTAAATGTCCCCCCTCCAAAAACGCTTACGTAACTCCTGCATTTCTGCTCAAAGCTGTCTTGACCCTGATTTTATCATTGCGAAATGATAGCATGTTGCTGTTGTTACCCCAAACAAAACACGGCGCAAAGGCTGCAGGATGCATTATCAAATCAGTGGGATCAAATTCCACCATTTCTACTCCCGAAATACTTATAATGAAAACAATTTTATCACTTTTGGTAATACTGTTTATTGCGCCTATAGCTGTGGCGCAAAACAGCAACTTTATTACGGGCACTATAATCAATGCCCAAACGGCGCAACCGCTCGAAGGCGCAACAGTATTTTCTGTACCTGGAGGCCTGTATGCACGGAGCGATGAGCGAGGCCGCTTTGTATTACCAAAATCGGGTGGTGCCACACATCTCTCCATTTCATCGGTAGGACATACAACCCAAAATTTGTCGCTGGCCGATTTTGAAAAAAGCGGCAACATTATTTCTATTGATTACAAAAACATTACACTCAGCGATGTAATTATTACCGCTTCGCCAGCATCTTCGTTTAATGTTGTGGGCAAGCTTGATGTAAAACTCCGGGGTATAAATAATGCACAGGAAGTTTTGCGTTTTGTACCAGGTTTGTTTATTGGCCAGCATGCCGGGGGCGGTAAAGCCGAACAAATTTTTTTACGTGGTTTCGATATTGATCACGGCACCGATATAAGTATTGGTGTTGATGGTATGCCAGTGAATTTGGTTTCGCATGCACATGGGCAGGGATACGCCGATTTACATTTTGTTATTCCTGAAACAATAGAGGATGTGCGGTTTAAAAAAGGAAGTTACGATGCCGCAAAAGGAAATTTTGCAACTACAGGTTTTGTTGAAATGAAAACACTCAACGTTATTGAAAACAACACCATAAAAGTTGAAGCGGGTATGTTTAACACTTACCGCACCGTTGGGCTTTTTAATTTATTGCCGAAAAGCAAAAAAGAGTTTCAGCCTTCTGCATACATTGCTGGTGAATATTTATTGAGCAAAGGATATTTTGATGCGCCGCAAAACCTAAACCGCATCAATCTTTTTGCCAAGTACTACCAGCAAATAAATTCGCATCAAACGTTTTCATTTTCCGCGTCGGGTTTTTATAGCAAATGGAATGCATCGGGGCAAATACCGCAACGCTCCGTAGATGATGGAAGCATTGATTTTTTTGGTGCCATCGATCCCAATGAAGGCGGGTCAACATCGCGGTACAACATCAATGCGATGCTTACCTCTACGCTACGCAACGGCGATTATTTTCGCAACCAGCTTTTCTACGCAAAATATGATTTTGAGCTTTTTTCAAACTTCACTTTTTTTAAAGAAGATGCGGTGAACGGCGATCAGATAAAACAAAAAGAAAAACGTGATTTGGTAGGCTACAATGGCAGCTATCATAAAACAATATTTATGGGAGTAACAAAAATTACTTCTGAAACAGGTGTAAATATCAGGGTTGATTACACGAATGGCTCGGAGCTTTCGAGAACAAAAAACAGGTCCACCGTTTTGTCGTATTTGCAATCAGGAAATATTCAGGAATCAAATCTGGCCGCATATTCTCAGCACACAATTGCATTCAATAAACACTTTAGTATACAAACCGGTTTACGATTCGATTATTTTAAAAACCGTTATCAGGATGCGTTGCAGGGAGGTTTGGATGCGAAAGTGAACAACCATTTTTTATCGCCCAAGTTTAGCTTCTTTTATCACGCAAATAAGCAGGCCGAATTTTATTTAAGTGCTGGTCGCGGTTTTCATTCAAACGATACAAGGTCGGTGGTAAAACAAAACGGCCTGAATGCATTGCCCGCTGCAAACAGTTATGATGTGGGCACCATTTTAAAACCCACCGCCAATTTAATTATCAATGCCGCCCTATGGCATTTGCAACTCAACCAGGAGTTTGTTTACGTAGGCGATGAAGGTATTGTAGAACCTGCGGGAAGAACAAGAAGATATGGTGCCGATGTTTCGCTTAGGTACCAACCGGTAAAATGGCTGTTTGCCGATGCCGATATAAACTATGCTCATGCACGGTTAGTGGATGAACAGAAAGGTGAAAATTATATTCCACTGGCACCCTCATTTACTTCAACCGGCGGTATAAAAATTATTACACAAAAAAGATTGAGTGCCGCACTGCGTTACAGGTATATGGCCAACCGGGCCGCCAACGAAACCAACAGCGTAGTTGCGGAAGGTTATTGTATTGCCGATGCCTCTGTACAATACAACCATAAACAATTTGAAATTGGGTTGGATGTACAAAACATTTTGGATACCCGGTGGAAGGAAACGCAATTTGAAACTGAAAGCCGGCTGCAGAATGAGCCATCACCCGTGTCCGAAATTCATTTTACACCCGGCACCCCTTTTTTCGCAAAGCTGCGTTTCTCCATTTTTTTCTGATATTGCCCCATGCAAATTTTCCGCCCTGCAAAATTTTTACCAATTAGTTTTTTACTTTTTGCTTTTTTGTTGTTATCCGCCAACGTCTGGGCGCATAACATAAATGTGGCAATGGAAAAAGCCCCGCCCGGTGAGGTATTTTGGTTTTATCTAAAATTGGGCTTTGTCCACATTGTTCCCTACGGCCTCGATCACATTGTTTTTATTATTGCCCTCTGCCTGCTCAATACAAAACTGAAAAGTATTTTATGGCAGGCCACTGCATTTACGGTGGCACATTCCGTAACACTCGCACTCAGCTCAAAAAACATAATTGTTTTGCCGGCCGAAATTGTAGAACCCATTATTGCCCTGTCAATAGTTTTTGTAGCAGTCGAAAATATTTTGATTGCCGAATTAAAAAGTTGGCGGGTGTTGATTGTTTTTTTGTTTGGGTTAATCCATGGGTTAGGTTTTGCCGCTGCGCTCGATGAAATTGGTTTGCCACGCAATCAATTTTTTAATTCCATAATCTCCTTCAACATTGGTGTGGAGCTCGGGCAGATTTTTATAATTGCATTATTCTATTGGTTAGTAACAAAACCTTTTGGCAAGAAATTGTGGTATAGAAAAAGGGTAGTGGTGCCGGTGTCAATCATCATTGCAGCGTTGGCAACATGGTGGACGGTGGAGCGGGTTTTTTTAAGTTAGGCACAAAATCAAACACCCGAACATTCAATTAATAAGCAGCAGTGAGAAGCGGGCAGAGTAGGCTACACTAACGAAAAATTTAAAACCGCTAACTATGTCTCCTTCTGCCTCATCTCTAAAAAGTTGCAGAGGGGTGATGAGTTACCAATTATTCTGTTGATCCGCATTCACTCTCTCCGGCGTTTCCGGTGCATTATTTTTCCAATCGGCATCATACTTTACAAACCACGACAGCCATAAACTACGGGCAAAGCGCATAAGCCATGGTTGCAGCAGCACGAGTAAAATTGCATTGGTAATGATCCAGAATAAAAAACGTTTATCGCTAAAAGAAAAACCAATTGTTAGTGCCCACAACGCCAGGAAAAGCCCTGTAAAAACAAGTGCTATTAAATAACTTACATAACCTGTTCCGTAATAAAAACCCACTTCAAGTTCGGATGGCTGGTCGCATACAGGGCACAGCTTATTCATTTCCATATTTCTTTTGAGATTGATGGCCAGTTTGTTTTTAAAAAGTTTTCCCTCCCGGCAGCGGGGGCAGCGGCAGGCAAAGACCGTAACTAAATATCCTCTATGTGGCGGTGTGTTTTCGTTCATAAGAAGTAAATGGTAAAAGACAATAATTAAAAGACTGAGCAAACAAACAATAGATAACAGACAAGAGATGAAAGACAAAAGGCAGCAGGTAAAAGGGGCAACTACCCCAGGTACTCAACCACTTTTTCCATTTGCATACTCCTTGATCCCTTCACCAATACAAAAGAAGTGGCAATATTTTTTAGTGAACCACCCGCATCGCCGGCCGTTGCAAAGGATTTGTAAGGGTGTTCAATTTTCAAAAAATCACCACCAACCAAAAGCACGTCTTTCCATTGGTTTTTGCTTATTAAATCAATTAAATCTTTGTGTTCCTGTAAACTGTCGGCACCTAATTCGGCCATGGCACCCAATACCAAAATTTTATTTTCGCCCATGCTCTTTGCAAAATTTTCAACGGCAAGCTTCATGCTGCTTGGGTTGGCGTTGTAAGCATCAAGAATAATTTTATGGCCGCCTTTCTCAATCATTTGTGAGCGGCTGTTTGTGGGCTGGTAATTTTCAATGGCGGTCCGAATTTTTTCTTCGGCTACACCAAAAAATTTACCAACGGCCACCGCCGCCAGCACGTTAGGCAAATTATAATTACCAACCAAGGCCGTCTTAATTATTCCGGTAAAACCTTTTGCAAATTGTACGGTTAAAAAAGTATCGGTAGGCAACGCCTGCCCTTCGATGTTTGCATGAGCAGTACCGTAGGTAACAATATTTGCTATGCCGCTGCTCATTTGTTGCAGGTAATCGTAATCATTCATTATAAAAGCGGTGCCATTATGCTCCCGCACCCAGTTGAACAGTTCGCCTTTTCCTTTTCTCACCCCCGCTTCGCTGCCAAATCCTTCAAGATGTGCTTTTCCGCAGTTGGTTATTAGTCCGTGAGTTGGTAAGGTATATCGGCAATACGAGGCTATTTCACCAATATGGTTGGCCCCCATTTCAATCACGGCCATTTGAGCATCACTCTTAATCTCTAAAATAGTAAGTGGTACGCCAATATGGTTATTTAAATTTCCCTCCGTGGTGTAGGTTTTAAAATGGCTTGAAAGCACTACATGCACCAACTCTTTAGTGGTTGTTTTTCCGTTGCTGCCGGTAATGGCAAAAAACGGAATCTGGAAATTTTGGCGGTGATGCCTGGCTAACTGTTGCAAAGTTTCAAGCACGTCATCAACCAAAATAGTTTTGCCTTCAATAGCATACTGCGCATCATCGATAATTACTTTTGCCGCCCCGGCATCAACCGCTTTTTGTGCAAAGGCATTGGCATTAAAGTTTGGGCCTTGCAATGCAAAAAACAAATCGCCTTTTTTTAATTTGCGGGTATCGGTTTCAACTGAAGGATGTTGCTGGTAGATGGAATACAGTTCTTCAATCTTCATGGCCCAAAAGTAATACCATCTCTATTTAGAATAGGGCTGTTAGCACAGACGGTTGAATAATACGGATGCCCAGGCTTGAGGTAAGCCAACTGCCGAAACCGTAATGCTCTGTGCAGACGAAACTATTGCTGGCATCCAGGGTCAATCAATCCATGGGAACGACATCTCGTTTGTACCAACAGTTGATTAATACAGCTTCCCAGTTTGCACCGCTTTCGAAAAGTCTAAAAAAATAGATGTCTCCAACTGATTAATGCGCTTAAAGCCCTCCAACAAAAAACACAAAAAATTTCTGCATACCGTAACCTTTATCGTTTGTAACTTTTGCCCCCAATAAAAACACAATGAGAAAATTATTGCTTTGCATCACCTCATTCATTTGTCTTGCTGTATCGGCACAAAAAAAGAAAAATATTGTTGCTGGTAGCAGTACCGATTCCACTTTATTATCCAAAACAAAATACCGGTTGGTTGGTCCTTTTCGCGGTGGCCGCAGCGCAGCGGTAGCGGGTAGTTATAAAAATAAGAACACCTTTTTCTTTGGCGCTACAGGCGGCGGTGTATGGAAAACAACGGATGGGGGCAGCAATTGGAAAAACATATCGGATAAATTTTTCGGCAGCACTATTGGCGCCGTGGCCGTTGCCCCCAGCGACGAGAACGTCATTTATGTTGGCGAAGGAGAAAATACCATGCGGGGAAATGTGAGTGAAGGTTTAAATGGTATGTGGCGCAGCGATGATGCAGGCCGAACCTGGAAAAATATTGGATTGAAAGATGGCCGCCACATTATTCGGGTGGTTATCCATCCGCGCAACCCCGATGTAGTTTGGGCCGCAGTGATGGGGCATTTATTTGGCCCCAACGAAACCCGCGGCGTTTACAAAACAACCGATGGAGGTAAAAACTGGCGCAGGGTTTTGTATGTCAATAGTCAAACTGGCGCATCCGATTTGGTGATGGAGCCCGGCAACCCAGAAGTTTTTTATGCCGGCACCTGGCGGGCATTGCGTACACCGTATAGCATGGAAAGTGGCGGCGAGGGTAGTGGTCTATGGAAGAGTGTTGATGGCGGCGAAACATGGACCAACATTTCTTCAAAAAAAGGGTTACCTAAAGGCACCTGGGGCATTGTAGGTGTTGCGGTTGCCCCATCAAACCCAGATAAAGTTTATACCATTTTAGAAAATGCCGCAGGGGGGATGTTTGTTTCTTCCGATGCCGGTGAAACCTGGACGCTTACCAGCAACGACAACAACATACGCCAACGTGCCTGGTATTACACAAAAGTATTTGTTGATCCAAAAAATGAAAATACTGTTTACGCACCCAATGTTGGTTTTATGCGCAGCCGCGATGGAGGAAAAACGTTTCAGGCGATTAGCACGCCGCATGGCGATCACCACGACTTATGGATTGACCCCGAGGATGCCAACCGCATGATTGTAGCCGACGATGGCGGTGCACAGGTTTCGTTCGATGGTGGTACCAACTGGAGTACGTACATGAATCAACCAACGGCGCAATTTTACCGCGTGTCAACCGACAATTCTTTTCCTTACAGAATATTAGGAGCGCAGCAGGATAATTCCACCATTAGAATAAAAAGCCGAACACCTGGCGTAGCCATCACCGACCGCGATTGGGAAGTAACTGCCGGTAACGAAAGCGGTTATGTGATTGCCGACCCGCTCAATCCCGATATTGTTTACGGTGGTAACTATGGCGGGTATTTATCGAGACTCGATCATAAAACAGGAGAGAACCGTGCAGTATCGCCCTGGCCCGATAATCCAATGGGTGCCGGTGCCGATGTATTGAAGTATCGTTTTCAATGGAATTTCCCCATCTTTTTTTCGCCGCATAACCCTAAACGTTTGTATGCCGCGGGTAATGTATTGTTTGCTACCGAAAACGAAGGTGCTACCTGGGAGCAGGTGTCGCCCGATTTAACCACAAACGATAAGAGCAAACAAGCCTCGAGTGGTGGGCCAATTACAAAAGACAACACCTCGGTTGAATATTATTCAACAATTTTCACCGCCACCGAATCGCCGCTGGAACCGAATTTATTATGGACAGGCAGCGACGATGGCATTATTTCGGTAAGCAGAGATGGGGGAAAGAACTGGAAAAATGTAACACCACCAGCTGCGCCAAAATGGATGATGTGGAACTCGATTGATGCCGATCCTTTTAAAAAAGGTGCTGCTTATTTTGTTGGTACCAGGTATAAATCGGATGATTTTACCCCCTATATCTACAAAACAGAAGACTACGGCGCCACTTGGAAACTCATAACCAATGGTATAAACAAAATGCACTTTACCCGTGTAATGAGGGCCGATAAAAAAAGGCAGGGTTTATTATATGCAGGCACCGAATATGGCATGTATATTTCGTACGACGATGGTGCTAACTGGAAAAGTTTTCAGCAAAATTTACCTGAGGTACCTATAACCGATTTAACTATTAAGGAAAACGATTTGATTGTAGCCACGCAGGGCCGGGCTTTTTGGGCGATGGATGATCTAAGTGTATTGCAGCAAATGAATGATGCGGTCGCGGCAAAATCGATACATGTTTTTGATGTGAACCCAGCTTACAGATTCCAGGCAAATACTTTCACACGCAATTTCGAATCGGCCCGCAACGCAGGCGCTAATCCGCCGCCGGGGGTGGTAATCAATTACTTTGTAAGAGACATCGCCGATTCTGCCAAAGCTTCCATAACCATCATGGATAAAGACCACAAACCAGTAAAAACTTTTTCGACAGATGCCAAGGAGGCTAATGCAAAATTGGATGTTGCAAAAGGTATGAACCAGTTTGCCTGGAATTTTTTATATCCTGAATCGGAAAGAATTGAAGGAATGATTTTGTGGACGGGCGTGCCGGGAGGTATTGTGGCCCCACCAGGTAATTATTTCGCCAAAATCAAAGTTGACAAAGATTCGGCAGAGGTTCCGTTTGTGGTTCGGGCTAATCCCAATTACAGTACAACGCAAGCCGAATACGAACAACAGTTTGTTTTTTTAAAAACAGTTCAGGATAAGTTCAATGAAACCCAAAAGACCATTAAAGACATTCGGGCTTTAAGAACGCAAATCAATTCGTTTGTAGCCTTGCAAGGCAAAGACCTGCCGAAAGACGTAAAAACATTGGCCGACAGCATTAATAAACAAATGACGGCAATTGAAGAAACGCTGTATCAAACCAAATCGAAAAGTTCGCAGGATGTTCTAAATTTTCCAATACGGTTGAATGATAAGTTGAGCGGACTGTTTGACGTAGCCAACAGCGGCAACTTTGCGCCAAGTAAACAATCAAGAGATGTGTATGCCGATATTGCGGCGCAGATTGATGTGCAGGTGGCAAAATTTAATTCAATAAAACTGAAAGAAATACCGGCATTGAACGAGTTGATTCGGCAAAAAACATTGCCCGTAATAGGTATAAAATAATTTGTGGGATGGTGCACCCCTTAGGCTTGCCTGGTTTTGCCTTGCGTATATTTTGACCCTTACCATATACTGGCACTACGGAGAACCGCTTGTTTTTTTTAAACAGAATGAATTACGAGCTTCCCGACGATTAAATCACTTTATATTTGTTTACACCCTTGACGTATGAAATGTTTAATAGTTGACGATAACAAGCTGGCCCGCATGGCTTTGAAGCAATTGGTTACACAGGTGCCAGTGTTAGAATTGGTTGCCGAATGTGCCGATGCCATTGAAGCCAATACCCAAATGAACACGTCCTCAATTGACCTGTTACTGCTTGATATTGAAATGCCCCACATGACGGGGTTGGAACTTATAAAAAAGATGGGTAGCGTTCGCCCCCTCATTATTTTTACTACTGCTAAAGCCGACTATGCCGTGGAGGCTTTTGAGCTAAATGTGGTTGATTATTTAGTAAAGCCCATCACACTGCCCCGTTTTAAGCAGGCGATTGACAAAGCCTCCGAAACGCTTGAAAGCAACAAGGAAGAATTAAAAGTAGAAGAGCAGGGTTTTGTTTTTGTGAAAGACAATGGCATTTTAAAGCGCATTAGTATTGATGAAATACTTTTTTTAGAAGCTATGGGGGATTACGTAAAAGTACACACGGCACAAAAATTCCACGTGGTGCACGCCACCTTAAAATCAATAGAAGAAAAACTCCCGGGTACAAAATTTATACGCGTACACCGCAGTTACATAGTGGCCATCAATAAGATAGATTACATACAGGAAGGCACCATCAGCATCGGCAAAACCAGTATTCCGGTAGCCGATACACACAAAAACAACCTAAACAAGCGGCTCAATCTGTTGTAAACTTCACCGCTCATATTGTTGTTTTCAGCGAACTAAGGATAGCTTTAAACTAACACTTGTAGCCTTCACCTCTTCAAAGGTTATTTTCGTACAGCAATTGTAAAAGAACATGCCGTAACCCGGTAGGTAACAATCACGCCCAAGGTCGCAACCAAAGCTTACTATTTCTATGAAATCCAAAAGCGATGACTTGATTGTTTACTTACACAACTAATTGGTTAGGGAGGTTGTTCACTACAACCTCTTTTTTTATGAAAATTTTTTTACGCTTCATATTGATTTTAGCCGTACTTGTAGTGGCGGAGTTCTATTTCTTTACAGAACTTTTTGCTGAGCGACAATTGTTCATTTTAATACCTGCACTTGTTGTGATGCTCACTGCTATTTTTGGCATTTACCTCTTTGCAAAAAAAAATATTCTCCGCACAAAACACCACTAAGCCATAGCTGAATGTTGTATTTTCGAAAGCTATTAACATGCTGAAACCGGAAATAAGATATTGGGTTCTATGGCTATTTTTATTGGGCGTACTGGTAATTGTTTTCCTCCAGGTCATTTCTTCTTACAACATCAACCGGCTTATCCAGGGAAATAAAACGCTCCTCAATGAAATAAACACGCAAAACGATTTACGACGTATTGAATCAGAAATGCTGACGGTCGAAAGCGAAATCAGAGGTCTGATCATCACGTCTGATACAAGTCGTTTGTCGAGTACCCAAAACAGGCTACAGGCTATTAAAGCCGAGCTGATAACCACCGGTCGCACCTTCAATGCAGAAACCCCCTCTGACGATAAATTAGGTCAGCTAAAAAATCTTTTAAATCAGAAACTTTCATTCAGCCTCCAGATTTTGAATACATATTTAGAAAGCGGAAAGGCTGCCGCCGAGGGTGTTATTCATAGCAATCGTGGAATTTTGTTGAGAGACAGCATACTTCACTTAACCAATGAAATAACCGATTCAAAAATGCTCCATTTGTCGGGCATTATTGCATCGAACGAAGAAACGGCGGAAAGGGCAAGGGTTTGGAGCATTTTTATAACCGGGGTTGCGCTCCTTGCGGTGGTGCTCGCATTTTGGTATATACTTAACCAGGGGCGTCAGCAGCAGAAAATGATTGGCATGCTAAACATGATGGATAAACGTAACCGTGAGGTGGCCGTTACCAAAGAAAACTTCCTGGCAAACATGAGCCATGAAATAAGAACGCCAATGAACTCTATGCTTGGCTTTACTAATCTATTAAAGCGTACAGAATTAAACAGTGAACAAAGAGCATACTTACAAAATATTCATTCATCTGGCGAAAACCTGCTGGCTCTGGTAAACGATATTCTTGATCTCTCCAAAATAGAAGCAGGGATGATGACATTGGAGGAGGTGCGTTTTAGTCTGTTTGGTTTAATGACTTCGGTGAAGGCCATGTTTCATTTAAAAACAAAAGAGAAAGGGCTGCAGCTAGACATTATAATGGACGAGGCTTTACCCGACATTTTACAGGGAGATGCCGTCAGGCTTACGCAGATTCTTGTGAACCTTTTGAGTAATGCCGTAAAATTTACCGAGCGGGGATCAATTGAGTTGAGTGCCAAATTAATAAGGAAAAACGAAGCCGACGTACTTCTAGAAATTTCTGTTGCCGATACAGGTATTGGCATTGCACAGGATAAGCAAAAAAACATTTTCGAACGATTTCAGCAGGCCGAGGCGGAAACCACACGTAGGTTCGGTGGCTCGGGATTGGGACTTTCGATTGTGAAACAACTGGTGGATATGCACGGTGGCAGCATAAGGGTGGAAAGCGAAATAGATAAGGGAACAAGTTTTTTTGTGACACTAACCTATAAGTTGCCCGATACGGAGGAGTTATACAACCAGGCATTGGAAGCCGACAAAAAGGAAACCATAGTGCAAAGAATTAAGGTGTTGGTGGCGGAGGATAATGCCATGAACCAGCAACTTATTGGCCACTTATTGGATAGCTGGGCTATGGAATATACAATTGTGGCTACGGGCATAGAGGCGGTTGAAGAACTGAAGCACAATACTTTTTCAATTGTGTTGATGGACATTCAAATGCCTGATATGGATGGCTATACCGCCACAAGTATTATCAGGAACACCCTAAAAATTGAAGTACCCATTATTGCCATGACGGCTCATGCCATGACGGGCGAAAAAGAAAAATGCCTGCAATTAGGTATGAACGACTATGTGGCAAAACCCATTGTAGAAACAGTTTTGTACAACATTATTGCGCGGCACGCAGAGGAACAAAACTCAGGGTTACAGCACATTAGTCTTAATTACCTGCACCAACTTTCGGGTCACAACGCACAATTTGAAAATGAATTACTCAGTCAATTTATTGTACAGGTGCCAGCCGAAATTGCGGAATTAAAAAAGGCTTTGGCTGAAAAAAATTTTAATGGAGTAGCACGGATTGCCCACAGTTTAAAATCAACTGTGGGCTACGTGGGCCTTGCGCAGGAGTTGCACCCATTGCTCAATAAAATTGAGGCTGATGCTGGCGGAGCCTCAGAAAATGATTTATCGTCTATAGTAGATGCTGTTGAAAAAAAATGTAATGCGGCAGTACAAGAAGTAAAACACGCACTTGACCAAACCGAGGCTGCATAAAGCGATGGTTGATTGCGTAAGCGCAATTTTTGTTAATGTTGAGCGAGATTTTACACCCTTTGGACGAAACAAATTATTCCTAAAAAGTCCTTCTTCTTACTTTTATAAAACAATTAGGCAAATAAAGATCTAACGTATCTGTCAACATATTTAAGAACTTGGTTTCGTATGGTTAAGGGTGAAGCCCTGCTTTTCTAAGCGGGGCACTTTTTTTTCCAGGTAATTTTTTTACAGTGTTTCCCTACGCGTTATCCATAACTAACGGGGAGCAGTGTCCTAATCAAAAGCGTCCTGTTTCCACAGGAGGCAATTTCACTAGATTTCCGCGTACAGATTTGAAGTTCAAAACCGGGAATGCCCAATTAACGGGGGTTGATGCAGTTTTACTTTGCCCTCCAGAAAAAATCATTCAAACATTTACTCTCCATGCAACGGCGCGGTAATAATATTAATTTGTGTGAGCTATGGCGGCACTGAAGTATCGGGTACTACCTGTTATGGTGGTTAAGTTAGTTGTTTAATCTTCCTTTAGTAAATCAGGTCGTCGCTGCTGTGTACGAAGCAAGGCTTGCTCGTATCTCCATTCTTCTATTTTTTTTGTGTCGCCACTCAGTAAAATGTCCGGCACCGCCCATTCGCCAAATTGTGAAGGCCTTGTATATACCGGCGGTGCTAATAAATCATCCTGGAACGAATCGGTGAGTGCCGATGTTTCATCATTCAACACACCCGGTAATAACCGGCCCACCGCGTCAACTAATACCGCCGCAGCTAGTTCGCCACCGCTCAGCACATAGTCGCCAATAGAAATTTCCACCGTAACATAATGCTCACGTATCCGTTCATCAATTCCTTTGTAGTGGCCGCAAATAAAAATTAAATTTTCTTTCAGCGATATGGCATTGGCTGTTTTTTGATTCAACTTTTTTCCGTCCGGTGTCAGGTAAATGATGTCGTCGTAAGTTCTTTCTTTTTGCAACTGTTCGATGGCGTTAGCCAGGGGTTGGCACATCATTACCATGCCGGCGCCACCACCATATTGGTAATCGTCCACCTGTCCGTATTCATTTACCGCCCATTGGCGTAGCTGGTGCACATGCAGTTGCAATAGGCCCTTGGCTTGTGCTCTTTTCATCATAGAATGGGAGAGGGGGCTTTCTAAAAGTTCGGGGCACACGGTAATTATATCAATACGCATGGAGCAAAGATATAGCCCGGGCAATGGTTTGTCTACCTGTTGCCGGATGTACATGTACCATCTTCCCGGTATGCTTTGCCTCATTCATAGCTGGCCAATTTCCAATTTTACGATGCCACATCATTTTTCTTTCGCCTTTCCCCAGTTATTCTGCATATCGCTATACGACTGCCTGGAAACGGTTGATTTTTTTGCACTTCTGGCTGTTCCTTTTTTCTTTTTTGCATTGATGTTGTTTACTAAAGAATTTTTTACGCCCAGTTTATTTTTTTTGGTGCCCGCCTTCTTTGCGCTTGCCTTTTTTGTACTTGTTTTTTTAGGTGCTTTTTTTGCAGCTGGCTTTGCACTTGTTTTTTTTACTGCTTTTGCCATAATGTGTTTTTATAAAAATGGCAATTCCCATGCCCTGAGGGCATGTATAAATTGTGTCCCCATTTTTTTGAAATGCTTAAACAAACGGCGAGGGGTAGGTTGATAGTTTGGTTGCAGTTTTTTAAGAAGCCAAAAACTGTTCGACGTTGTACTTTAAATACTACCTAGGAGGCCTCTTCTTCATCACCCATAAATTCATCGAGGTTCCTTCTTAACTTTTTTGTGGGCCGGCCAATTTTACTGGGGCGTTTTCCGGTGTGGAATGATGCTGACTGGAACGAAGGCCGCTCATCCTCTTCGGGTGGTGTAAGGTCCAGGTAAAATTGTACTGCCTCCGTGTAGGCTACCCGGTTATGCAGCAAGGCGGCGACTTTTATTATCCAGTGTTTTGCTTCTGTTTTCACATCGTATGTATCGCCCACCGCTACGGTTTTACTGGCTTTAATGTTTGAGCCGTTTAATTTTACTTTGCCCGCATCGCAGGCGGCACTAGCTAATGATCTTGTTTTGAACAACCGTATTGCCCACAGGTATTTGTCTATGCGGAGTTTTTCGGACATACTGCAAATTTACTCAACCAAAAACAGCGGTAATGGTGAGGTATGAATTTTTCATGTGAACACTAAAACCCCAAATTATAAATGCTTCATTGGATTATTATTTCAGTAGCCTTCCTTTTTATTGGTGCAAACATTTTGCCCTTGGTTCGCAATAGCTTTTGGGTTTTTCGAATTCTTGAGTATCCGCGTTTGCAAAAACTCTCTATTGGGATAATAATATTGCTAACCATGTTCTTTTTTAGAAAAGATGCCGATACCATTTTTTTGATAACAGCGGGCCTGGTATTTCTTTGTTGCGCATACCTGTGTTACAAAATTTTTCCCTACACAATTTTTGCCGCAAATGAAATGAAAAAAGTAACGGTACTCGCCAAAAATTGCGACATCAAAATTCTTACCGCAAATGTTTTAGAGGATAATACAGAATACCACCGGTTGCTTGGGCTTATAAAGGAAGTGGATCCCGACATTATTTTTTTACTGGAAACCGATGAAAAATGGCTGAACGGCGTTAAAGAGCTGGAGGAAATTTATCCCTATAATTTGAAGAAACCCATTGCCAACACCTACGGCTTGTTGTTCTTTAGCCGATATGTTTTGCGCAACGAAAAAATCGTTTTTCGGGTGGATGAAGAAGTGCCATCGATAGAGGCCGAGGCACAGTTACCCTGCGGGCAGTGGGTGAAAATCTTTGGCTTGCATCCCAAGCCGCCGGTGCCCGGCGAATCATTAACGGCCACGGCAAAAGATAAAGAGTTGATGAAAGTGGCCTTGCTTGTAGAAAAGGAAAAGTTGCCCTGCGTAGTAATGGGCGATTTAAATGATGTAGCCTGGAGCCATACAACCGAATTATTTAGAAAAGTGAGCCGGCTGTTAGACCCCCGGCGCGGTAGAGGATTTTACTCTACATTTTCCGCCAACCATTGGTGGGTGCGTTTTCCGCTAGATTATATTTTTTGTTCTTCCAATTTCGGCCTTGTAAAAATGAACCGTCTGCCGCACTTTGGTTCCGATCATTTTGCCATGTTTATTCATTTGCGTTACCAGCCTCAGTTGGAAAAAATTCATGAAGAACCCTTGGCGGATGTTGAGGAAAAAGAGGAGGCGAGGGAGAAGGCGAGTGAAGCGGTTGACTAATCTGTAGTTTCTAAATTTTAAAAATCCTGATTTTTTCCGAAATAAAATTTTTAATTGTTTTCCAATCTGGATAGTCTAATACAACCTCAGGCCCCATCTCCATATCCGCATCTTCAAAATACTGCAGGCTTTTTCTAAATTTTGCATACTGAACAAAATCAGACTTTCCGTTATTAATCGTTCCAAAAATAAATGCATTCGATACGGAGCGAAGTGTGATGTTGTCAAAATCGTTTTGTAGCTGCAAGCTTACTTCCATCATATCAACCGCGGCAACAGTGAACAAGTCAATATCAACATTTTTCCTATGACCCAGGTGAAGCGCAAGCCCGGTGACACCTGCCAATGCAAAATTTTTCATGCAATTCTTGGCAAACAATTGCTGTAATACTCCAAATGTTTCAGGTTCAATAGTATTGAGATGGAACATGCATTTGGCTTTTAGGAATATCAAGGTAACTGGAACAAAAATTATAAGTAACTAAATCCAGGTTGCGGCTTTTTTTATTGCAATAATTATTTCTTGGCGTGGATAGGTAAGAAAATTTTTTTAACGTCTTTCATTCCCCTTCTAACCAATATTCTTTCGATAATAAAACGCTTATGTTCATGCCAATCCAAATTCTCTGGTTTCACATCCCAAAAAAGAGAACGGCTAAAACTTTCGGCTACTTTCATTATTTAAAAATAGATGTTGCTGCGTTGACATCATAACCATAGGGATCAATAAACTCTAAGGTTCGAAACAAACGCTGGCAGTGCATTGTTGTCATCCGTGTTCCAAAGCACACCTGATAATGATTCTACAACACCAGAACTTTCTCACTCCGCAAAAAATTTATGAAAGAAAGGTATGGTTTCAATGCCTTTGTAATAATTCTCCAGATTGTATTTTTCGTTCGGTGAATGCAGGTTGTCGTTATCTAACCCAAAGCCCATAAAAATAATTTTGATGCCTAATTCTTTTTCCAAAATAGAACAGATAGGAATGCTGCCACCACCCCGAACCGGTATCGGCATTTTGCCAAAAGTAGTTTGTACTGCTTTTGCTGCTGCCTTGTAGCCTTTGCTATCAATGGGCGTCATGTATGGCTCGCCGCCATGGTGTAAACTGGCCTTTATGGTTACACCCGCGGGTGCATTATTTTGAAAATAGTCGATCAGCAGTTTGGTTATTTTATCCGACGATTGATTGGGCACCAACCGCGCCGAAACTTTTGCAAATGCTTTTGAGGGCAATACTGTTTTTGCACCCTCGCCTGTATAGCCGCCCCAAATACCATTTACTTCAAGTGTCGGTCTTATACCGGTGCGTTCGTTAGTTGTAAAGCCTTTTTCGCCCCACAATTCTGTTACACCTAATTCATCTTTATATTCCTGTTCATCAAATGGGGCACGGGCCATCAACTCTCTTTCCTCGGCCAATGCTTCGGCAACGTCATCATAAAATCCAGGTAGGGTAATGTGGTTATTGTCATCATGCAAACCGGCAATCATTTTTGCAAGCATAGTGATGGGGTTTGCCACCGCACCGCCATACGTACCACTGTGCAAGTCGCGGTTGGCACCGGTTACTTCCACTTCAATGTACGAGAGACCCCGAACGCCAACATCCAATGAAGGGTTTTCCATACTAAGCATCGAACTGTCGCTAATGAGGATTACATCGGCCTGCAACATTTTTTTATGCTTGCTTACAAAGGCGGCAAGGTTTGGCGAGCCAACTTCTTCTTCACCTTCAATTAAAAATTTTATGTTGGTTGCCATGCTGTTGGTTTTTGCCATCGTTTCCAATGCCTTTACATGCATATAAAACTGCCCCTTGTCATCGGCGCTTCCGCGGGCAAATACTTTTCCATCTTTAATTACGGGTTCAAAAGGCCCACTGTGCCAAAGTTCAAGTGGCTCGGCTGGTTGCACATCATAATGCCCGTAAACCAATACAGTTGGTTTGTTGGAGTCGATTATTTTTTCGGCGTACACTACCGGGTGTCCATCGGTTTCCATCACTTTGGCTTTGTCGGCACCTGAATCGAGCAAACGTTGTTGTATTAGTTCGGCACACTTGCGCATGTCATCTTTGTGTTCACTTTTTGCACTAACCGAAGGGATGCGGAGCAATTCTAACATCTCGTCTAAAAATCGTTGTTGGTTTTTTTGCTGATAATCTTTCCAGGCTTGCTGCATATTATATTTTGTGTGAGGTTAAATTTTTAGGCGATAAAAATAAGGATAACGCAATGACAAAAAATTCGATGATGGCTCAAGGCCTTTTTGATTTTGGTTTTGTGAGGTTTGTTGCCTTTTGAATTGCATTGGTTCCAAACTGGTTTTTTATTTCATCAACGGCTTTGAATAACTGTAATTTTTCTATGGTATCGTCAAACAAATTTATCTGCACCGTCATTGGTACCAAATGCGAAAACCGTACACCCAGCAACCTCACCTTTTCCCCCTTTTTATGAAGCCGGGTAAAAAGGTCTTTTACTTTTTCCATCAATACATTATCCAATGCCGTGTAATCGATAACCTCTTGTTTTGATACAGTTGTAAAATTCGAGTAGCGCAACTTCACCGTTACACACCCCGTGAGTTTTCCTTCTTCCCGCAAATCGTAGGCCGATTGTTCGGTAAGGCGCACAAGCGCTGTATGCAAAAAGTTTAGGTCGTTGCTGTCTTCGTGAAAAGTGTTTTCATGGGAAAGGGATTTTTGTTCGCTATACGGTTCTACCTCCGAAAAAGAAATTCCGTTGGCCTTCTCCCAAAGTTTATTACCCCATTTGCCAAAGGAATTTTCTAATTGTTCAACCGGTGTTTTAGCTAATTGTTCAATTGTGTAAATGCCCATTGCATACAATTGCTGTTGCGTTTGTTTACCAACCATTGGAATTTTGTCAATAGTCAGGGGCCAGAGAAAGGCGGTTTCTTTGCCCGGCAAAATTTCTAAGAAACCGTTTGGCTTGGCTTCGTTGGTGGCCATTTTACTTACCAGTTTGCTAGTTGATAATCCGTAGGAAATAGGCAGACCGGTTTCCCTGATTATTTTTTCACGCAACTCCTTTGTAAAAAGGCTTACTCCAAAAAATTTTTCCATTCCCGATAAGTCAATATAAAATTCATCAACCGAAGCCTTCTCATAGAGCGGAACGCTGTCGGCGATTATTTGTGTAACTACACGGGAGTAATGGCTGTATTGGTGGTAACTGCCTTTCAGGAAAATCGCTTCGGGGCAAAGGCGTTTTGCCATCATAGCCGGCATAGCGCTTTGAATGCCAAACTTTCTTGCCTCGTAACTGCAGGCGGCAACAATTCCCCGCTGCCCATCGCCGCCAACAATTATGGGTTTGCCTTTTAAGGCAGGGTTTTTTAAAATTTCTACCGAAACAAAAAAGGCATCCAAATCAAAATGAGCAATATGGCGTGTGCGTTGGGGCAAGGTTCAAATTTACGGGAGATAGCCACCAGTGTTGCAAGCGAGGAAAACTTTCTGCAATTCCCGAAAGTACTGGTAGGACAACGCCTGAGTGCCAATTGATTCACACTTTTTTTGCACATGGTCACCGTGCGTATGCGCCTGAAATGTGGGCAGTTTTTGAGAAAAAGCCATGCGGGCAAAGATTTTGCAATCATTGTTGAAATAGCTTTGTAAAAACTGGAAGTATGAAAAAAATTAAGAGCGAGGAATTGATTAGCCGATTACAGCACGACATAACCAAGTTGATTGCCGCCGCAGAACATTTGCAACAGGCCGATAGTGTAAAACTGAGCTACCCGCCAGCGGAGGGAAAATGGAGCGCCACGCAGGCAATTGAGCATTTAAATATGTACAGTCGTTTTTATTTGCCCGCTATTGAAAAAGAGTTGGTGCATATTTCGAACGATGCGAATGCCTGGTTTGTACCCGGGTTTTTTGGTAACTATTTTACCAAAATGATGATGCCTGGAAACGTGTACGAGATAAAAAATAAAATGAAAGGTATGAAGAGCTATCGGCCCGGCCGAGGGGTGAATGCAGAGAAAGTTTTTAAAGAGTTTATTGAACACCAGCAAAAGCTTATGCAGTTGTTAGAAACCGCACGCAAAAGAAACCTGGAGAAAATACGAATACCCATGACCATTAGCCGCTTTATTCAATTTAAGCTGGGTGATACTTTTCGTTTTCTTGTTGCCCATGAACAACGCCACATGATACAAGCCCGGAACGCCATCAAGGCAACCGGTGTTTCTACAGATAAATTTCCAGTAATCCTGGAGGCAGCACAACTGTAACTTCTCTTTTTTTGTGGTCAATTTTTTCAATGGTTTCGGCGTGCATGGGAATCAGCACTTCTTTACCCTCAATTTCAATGCGGCAAAGAATTTGGTGTGGTTGTTCAATCACTTCTAAAATATTACTAAGTGCTTTGCCGTCTTCAATTATTTGGTAGCCCAGCAAATTAATGGGCGATGTTTTTGCGGAAAACTTTTTAAAGTCCGCTTCGGGTAACCATACAAATTTTTGTACAAGAACGGTAGCCTGTTCGCGGTTACTTATACCTTCCAATTGCAGGTAAATTTCGTCTTCGTTTTTTATTTTTGAGTATGTAACAAACCAGGGTAAAAAGCTTTCTTTTCTCTCTTCAACAAAAATGGCCTGAAGCCCTTTGAGCGAAGTTTTTTTGCCTAGGTTGTGTTTAAGAATCACTTCGCCTTTGAGGCCAAATGCGGAAACCAGTTTTCCGATTTTAAAGTATTCAGTCATAAAGAAAAAAGGTTCAGGAGTTAAAGGGATAGAAATATTCCAGGAAACAAGGATCGGGAATCAGGAAAAAAAATCCCCCCGCAAAAAGCGGGAGGATTAATTAATTGAAGGTCTTGGATGCAGAATTAGCCTTCAGGATTCTCGTTACGTGTAGGTCTTGCGTCTCTACGTTGGTAAGGAGGATTCCTTCTGCCTCTTCTTTCACGCTGAGCTTCTTCCTGTCGTTTTCTGATTTGTTGTTCGTGTTCAGAAAACCAGCTTTGGAATTTTGTCATGGCGGTAGCTTCGTCGAACAGGCCAAGTGTTACACCACGCAACAAGTGCTTGAGGTATAAAACGCCTTTGTACGATAAGATCTTTCTTACAGTGTCGGTGGGTTGTGCACCATTGTGCAACCACTCCAATGCCTTTTGACGATCAAGCTGCACGGTAGCAGGCGAAGTCTGGGGATTGTAGGTACCTAATTTCTGAACGAACTTACCATCGCGGGGGCTGCGGGCATCTGCTACTACAATGAAGTAGAAGGGTCTTTTTTTAGACCCGTGTCTTTGTAACCGGATTTTAACTGGCATCTTAAATAGAAATTTAAATGCGTGAAACAATAATTGTTAATCCCGCTTGCGCGGGGATGCAAATCTAAGGGTTAGGTTGGAAAGTGCAAACAAAGCGGGTGGATTTGAAAATCTGGAATGTGAAAATTTGGAAATGAACTACTGCGCATGAAGTCTTCAGGTCTCGAATCTTCAAGTCTTAAATCTTCACCACTTCTCATCACCTCTTCATCCCCGGCATCATTCGACCCATTGGCATTTTGTTCATGGTTTTCATCATGTCACGCATTTGGTCAAACTGTTTCATAAATGCGTTCACATCCTGAATTTCTTTTCCGCTGCCTTTTGCAATGCGCTTGCGGCGGCTACCATCTATTAAATCTGGGTTGCTCCGCTCCTCTAGTGTCATTGAATTGATGATGGCTTCTATTCCTTTAAAGGCATCATCACTAATGTCAATGTCTTTAATGGCTTTGCCTACGCCGGGTATCATTGCCATCAGGTCTTTAATGTTGCCCATCTTTTTTATTTGCTCCAACTGCTGTTTGAAGTCGGCAAAATCAAATTGATTTTTACGGATCTTTTTTTCCAGCCGGCGGCTTTGCTCTTCATCAAATTGAGCCTGTGCTTTTTCTACAAGGGTAGTAATATCCCCCATGCCTAAAATGCGCTGGGCCATTCGCTCGGGGTAAAAAACATCCAGGGTATCTAATTTTTCGCCACTGCTGATAAACTTGATGGGCTTTTGCACGGTGTGCTTAATAGTAAGCGCCGCACCGCCGCGGGTATCGCCATCTAATTTGGTGAGCACAACGCCGGTAAAATCCAGTCGGTCGTTAAATGCCTTGGCAGTATTCACGGCATCCTGCCCGGTCATGCTATCAACCACAAACAAAATTTCCTGGGGCCGCACGGCAGCTTTAATGTTGGCCACCTCAGTCATCATCGTTTCATCAATTGCCAGGCGGCCTGCTGTATCAATGATTACGACATTTTTATTTTTGCTGCGAGCTTCCCTGATTGCATTTTGTGCAATTTCAACCGGGTTTTTATTTTCAGGCTCAAGGTGCACCTCCACACCAATTTGTTCGGCCAATACCCGTAACTGCTCCATGGCTGCAGGCCTGTACACATCTGCAGCCACCAGCAGGGGAGATAGTTTTTTTTGTGTTTTTAAGTAGTTGGCCAGTTTGCCACTAAAAGTGGTTTTCCCAGAACCCTGCAACCCTGCAATCAAAATTACAGCTGGTGCACCCTTGGCATTAAAATCAGCAGCCTCATTGCCCATAAGGCTCACCAATTCATCCTTCACAATTTTTATCATCAGCTGCCCGGGCGATATTGCAGTGAGCACTTTTTGGCCCAGCGCCTTTTCTTTTACAGTATCTGTAAAATCTTTGGCGATTTTATAGTTCACATCGGCATCCACCAATGCCCGACGAATTTCCTTAATGGTGGCGGCAATATTGAGGTCGGTAATGCGGCCTTCGCCTTTTAAATTTTTAAAGGCACCTTCAAGCCTGTCTTGTAATGATTCAAACATAGATCACAGATTATAAATCACAGATTTCACTGATGATTGATGATTAACACTATTTTTTATCACAGATTACTGGTATTATTTTGAGGAACACTAATTACTTATCAAGGATTTCGCCAATTGGTATTGATGAACCCTGATGCTAATTACAGATTTCACTCACTATCTCACTAGTCGCTTAAACTGCAAACTTGGTGTTTCAAAATCGAAGAGCAAACCTACCTCCATTTTAAAAACTTTTAAGTAATTGATGTTTTATTAGTACTTGCAGTATTCAACTCGCTGCGGGTAATCTGTGATAAAAAAAAGTGAACATGATGAATGTTCACTTAAAAAAACTTGCGCAAAGATAACAAGGATGGAAAAAACTAGCCGCCTAAATAGCTACGGAGCAGGTCGCATTTTTGCGCAGCACGCAGTTTGGTAATGGCTTTGTCTTTAATCTGTCTTACTCTTTCGCGGGTAAGATTGTACCGCTCGCCAATGTCTTCCAGGCTCAACGGATGATCTACTCCAATACCAAAAAAATAACACACCACTTCTTTTTGCCTTTCTGTAAGTGCCTGAAGTGAGCGGTCAATTTCGGTTTTTAATGACTGGTGATGATCAAGCAGAGCATCCGTTTTTTCGGCATTGTTGTTTACCAAAACGTCGAGTAAAGTGCCTTCCTCACCTTCTGATAAAGGAGTGTCAACACTAACGTGGCGGACATTGATACCCAAAGTGTTTACCACTTCGTCAAGGTCCATCCCTAACAATTCGGCAAGTTCTTCCGCCGAAGGTTCTCTTTCAAATTCCTGTTCTAATTGCGAAAAGGCTTTTTGAATGCGATTGGTCAGGCCCACTTTGTTTAATGGTAAACGAACAATTCTTGCCTGCTCGGCCAAAGCCTGTAAAATGGACTGGCGAATCCACCATACGGCGTAAGAAATGAACTTAAAACCCTTGGTTTCGTCAAAGCGTTGTGCCGCTTTAATAAGACCGAGATTTCCTTCGTTGATAAGGTCGGGCAAAGAGAGGCCCTGGCTTTGGTACTGCTTGGCTACAGAAACCACAAAACGAAGATTTGCTTTTGTTAAACGATCAAGGGCCTTTTGGTCGCCTTGTTTGATAAGTCGTGCTAAACGCACTTCTTCTTCGGGAGTAATCAGCTCTACTTTGCCGATTTCTTGGAGATACTTTTCGAGGCTTTGAGATTCACGATTGGTGATAGATTTCGTGATCTTCAACTGACGCATGCTCATAGGATTGGGTTTTGATGATGGATATTAAAAGATGTAGTTTTTATAGTTTTGGCGATTCCTTAAATACCATCACGGCTCGGCTCTTCACATAGCACTAAGTGCTGAATTGTTAAACCAAATTAACTAAAAGCCCAATTCAAAAAAATTTTTTTTTCGGGTTTTTTACTAAAGGGCTCATTTTTCGCGACTATTTGCTTTAGGCGGGTGTTGAAAAAATATTTTGGGAGATGGATTAATTTTCTATTATTGCAGCCATAGATCAGACTTAACGAAGAAAGATGAGTAAAAAACAATTGTACACTCTTGAATATCCCGTGCGATGTTCACCCACTATTTTATACGATTTCCTGGCCACTTCCTCGGGCCTGCAAGAGTGGTTTGCAGATAAGGTAGACGATGAGGATGGCATGTTCAGTTTTTCATGGAATGGCTCGGAAGAAATGGCTGAAGTGCTCGACCAGCAGGATGATAAATTTATTCGCTTTCACTGGACGCACATGCCAAAGGATGAATACTTTGAATTTAGCATTGAAAAATCGGAGGTAACCAACCAAACCATCCTGGTGATAAAAGACTTTGCCGAGAAAAAAGAAATTAAAGACCAGAGCATGTTGTGGGATCACCAGGTAAAAGACCTGTTCCATCGCCTAGGTGGCTAGTCCCATTAAAAATCTCCAGCTCCTAAATAAGTGCCCCGGCACTTCATCCCATAGCACTATCGGCCAGCTTGCGGCAATTTTTATTTGAGGATGGTGTATCATGAGTTCATCAAATTCTCTTTGCAGAAAAGATTCTATCGGCTTGTAATTATTACTTCCAAAATGGTGTTGCCAGGGATCAGTATTTACACCTACCCAGTATTTATTGACCGATAACGAGGAAAATGCCTCACCGATCTTTTGCGCCTGCCCTTGCTGATACGCACCAGATAAATGCAGGGTGCTGCTAAAAAAATGACCCCATAGAAACATGCTTCGAATAAAAAAAATTCCTTTTTCATCTGCCAGGCGTGGATAATCAAGTACCAGATACGGAAAGCCATTATAATTTTCGCCTTTCGAAATTTTGGGCGGCACCGCAAACATGTGGTTGTTGTTAGTATAGAGAGAGGCTCCATCCTGCATTTCTTGTTGCACCGTTATTAATAGGGCTGTTGTTTTTTTTATGATGGTATTTTTTGTTAAGATCACATTGGCGTCATTCGCCAATTCCATCTCCGCGGCTGAAAGCCTTATTTTTGAATCTTCCATTTCTAAATTTATAAAAGCAGGACACAACATTGCTTAAAAAACTGGATACACTGATCATCAAGGCGTTTGTGGGCCCATTTATTGCCACGTTTTTTATTACCGTGCTGGTATTGGTCATGCAGTTCTTCTGGCTGTATATCGACGATTTTGTAGGCAAGGGTCTTGGCACATCTATTATACTTGAATTTGTAGCTTACAAAAGCACCGAGCTTGTACCGCTTGCCCTGCCACTTTCTGTATTGCTTTCATCATTAATGACTTTTGGTAACCTTGGCGAAACATCTGAGCTGATCGCCATCAAAGCCGCAGGTATTTCGTTGCTGCGTTTTATGCGGCCACTGTTCGTGGTCACGATTTTTATCTGCGGCATAGCCTTTTGGTTTTCTAACTACATTATTCCGGTTGCCAATTTAAAAGTAAGAACCTTACTCGCCGATATTGTTTACGCAAAACCTTCGTTCGATTTAAAGGAAGGTGTGTTTTACGATAAGCTTAGTGGCCTCGCCATCAAAATTGGTGAGAAGGAAAAGAATGACAGTGTTATTCGAAACATAATTATTTACGAACAGGGCATAAACAATTTGCAGGATAATTTTATTGCGGCCTCCGATGGCATTATGCGCATATCGGAAAACAAACGCTACTTAGAATTTATTCTAAAAAACGGCTGGCGATACGAAGAACGAGGTACACAACCCGGTACAGGTACGGAGTTAATGCGTTTGGGTTTTAAAGAATACAAACGTGAATTTGATCTAAGCTCCTTCGGCCTGCAGCAACGCACGGCCGACAGTGTAAATAAAAACAACGCACGCATGTTAAGTATGCGGCAGTTGGGTGTGGTGATTGATTCGTTCAAAAAAATAGATACGCAGTTTTATAAAAAGGTGCATAACGAGGTGTTGTCAATGCTGCAATTTTCGAAATACATGGACAGCGCCTGGAAGCCCGATACAATTAAAATCAAAGGTAAAAAAGAGAATTTCGCCCGGTTTATACCCGACAGTATCAAGGGTCTTGTAAACCAAAAAATAAGCAATAAAATATCCTCATTAAAAGTTAGTAATGATGTGCTACTTGCGCAGTTTGAGGAGCAGCAAAAAGTATTACGCATCCACCGTATTGAATGGCATAGAAAAATTGCCGTTTCATTTGCCTGCCTTGTATTGTTTTTAATAGGTGCACCCTTAGGCGCCATTATTAGAAAAGGTGGATTGGGTAGCCCCTTGGTTTTTGCCATTTCGTTTTTTGTAGTGTTTTATTTTACCAGTAACACCGGTGAAAAATTTGCGAAAGAAGGAAAGCTCGATGTAATTACAGGCATGTGGCTTTCCACTATCGTTCTTTTACCTGTTGGCATTTTTCTTACTTACAAAGCAATGCGTGATTCGCAGCTCTTCAATAAAGAAATTTATGCCACAGCCGGTAGAAAAATTAAAAAATTGTTTACCCGCAACACAAGTTCATAGTCCTTAATTTCACGCAACAAAAATTACTTATGGCACCCTTCACCTCACGTCGTATTTTTTTGGCGCAAACGGGCAAGGCCGGATTTGGCATATTGGCAAGTTCAACTATTTTGGCCTCGTGTTCCGCCTCGTCGAAAATTGCCGGTAGCAGTAAATTCAACACTGGTTTTACGCAACAGCCATTGCCTTACAGTTACAATGCATTAGCCGATGCGATTGATGGCACCACAATGGAAATTCATTATGGAAAACATGCCGCAGGCTATGCAACAAATTTGCAGGATGCGGCAAAAGCCGAGAATGTAAATAGTAATGAGCCATTGGAAAATGTGCTGGGAAAGATTTCAAAATTCTCTACAAAACTGCGCAACAATGCCGGTGGCCATTACAACCACGAAATGTTTTGGAAGTGTATGACCCCAAATGCGACCGCGGCCCCATCAGGCGCACTTGCTGCTGCTATTACCGAAAGTTTTGGTTCCTTTGAAACATTTAGAACACAGTTTGCCGATGCCGGAAAAAATAGGTTTGGCAGTGGCTGGGCCTGGCTTTTTACTGATGCGGATAAAAAATTACGCATAGGCAGCACACCCAATCAGGACAACCCGTTAATGGACATTGCCGAAATAAAAGGTTTTCCCATTCTTGGCCTCGATGTATGGGAGCATGCTTACTATTTGCGGTACCAAAACAAACGCCCCGATTATATCAACAACTGGTGGAAAGTGGTGAATTGGAATTACGTGCAGGACAGGTATCAAGCCATAATTTAAGCCGCTCATAATTTTTTTATTGTCTACTATTTTGCCAAAGGCAATCAACGATAATTTGAAGCTGCAGCGAATAATTGCCACGGCTTCTTCGCTATTATTAATTGCAAAATTTATTGCCTGGTACATCACTGGCTCGGTGGCGGTGCTTACCGATGCGCTTGAAAGTATAGTAAACGTTGTTGCGGGTTTTATTGGTTTATACAGTTTGTTTGTGGCGGCCAAACCACGCGATATTGATCACCCCTACGGCCATGGAAAAGCTGAATATATTTCCGCGGCTATTGAAGGGACACTTGTGCTTTCTGCGGGGGTACTAATTATTTACACGGCCATACAAAACCTGTTACAACCGCAACCCGTTGCGAAAATTGATGTGGGCATTTACATTATTGCCGCCACGGCAGTCCTCAACTGGTTGCTGGGTTATATATCCATCCGGCAGGGGCAAAAAAACAATTCACTTGCACTGCTGGCTAGTGGTAAACATTTACAAACAGATACCTATTCTACGCTCGGGATTATAGCAGGCCTGCTATTGCTTTCAGTTACCGGCAAACTTTGGATTGACAGTGCCGTCGCTATTCTTTTTGGCGTGTTTATTATTTATACCGGTTATAAAATAATGCGCTTGTCACTTGCCGGAATAATGGACGAAGCCGATTTGCTGCTGCTTAAAAAGATGGTCGCAGAGTTGCAAACAACGCGTCGGGCTAACTGGATTGATCTGCACAACCTGCGGGTAATTAAATTTGGAGATGTGTTGCACCTCGATGGTCATTTAACGGTGCCCTGGTATTTTAATATCCATGAGGCGCACGAGGAAATTGATGAACTGGCGAAAATTGTGAGGGCTAATTTTGGACAAACGCTTGAGCTGTTTGTGCACACCGATGGTTGCCTGCCATTTCAATGCAACATTTGTAATAAACAAAATTGCAACGTGCGCCAGTATAGTTTTAAACAATCGGTAGAATGGACGCTCGATAATGCATTGCAAAACGAAAAACACAGTTTGAAAGATGTAGAGGAGGGAGCTGGTTAAATGGTTAATTAGGTAATTGTTTAATTGGGCATTTGGTGGATTTGGGTATGTGGCTGAATGAATACCTGGTTAATCCGGTCATTGGATGAGGTCACGCGGTGGTGAAGAAAAATAATTCGTGGAACTCCTCTCTCAAAATTTCGTGTAATCAAATTCGTGTAATTAGTTCCCGAAGTTTCGGGATTAAATTCGTGTAATAAATGAAAACAACAACAACCTGGAAAACCCAACATGCGTTTGATAGCGAGTATCGCGGAGCGTCTATACACATTGATGCGAAAACCGGCTTTGGTCCCAAAGCGCTTTTGCTTACCGGCCTGGCAGGTTGCAGTGCGGTAGATGTAGTGGACATTCTCGAGAAAATGCGTGTACCCTTTGCGGCGCTGGTGGTGGATGCAGAGGCCGGACAAACTGATGAACCACCAAAAGTTTTTAAAACCATTCATCTTACTTACCGCATAAAAGCTGAAGAAGATTTTAGAGTGAAAATTATAAAGGCCATAGATTTGTCGTTGGAAAAATATTGCGGGGTTGCTGCTATGCTGAAAAAGAATTCCCGTATCGAATATGAACTCGTCATTTCACCAACAGATTAGTTCACCTAAAAAACATTTTTTTATGAGTTTACGACTGGGCGACAAAGCGCCAAATTTTACCGCCGACACAACTGAAGGCAAAATTGATTTTTATGAATTCCTCGGCGATAGCTGGGGCGTTTTATTTTCGCACCCTGCCGACTACACACCGGTATGCACAACCGAATTAGGCCGTACTGCGTTGTTGAAAGATGAATTTGCAAAGCGCAATGTAAAAGTGCTGGCGGTAAGTGTTGATCCGCTGGACAAACATTTTGGCTGGCGCACCGACATCAACGAAACACAGAACTGCAACGTTGACTTTCCCATTATTGCCGATGAGAATAGGGAAGTGGCGGAGTTGTACGACATGATTCATCCCAACGCATCGTTAACTGCAACGGTACGTTCACTTTTTATCATTGGCCCAGATAAAGCGGTGAAGCTGATGATTACTTACCCGGCATCTACCGGCCGCAACTTTTTTGAAGTGTTGCGTGTGATAGATTCTTTGCAGCTAACGGCTAAGTATAGTGTAGCCACACCCGCCAACTGGCAGAATGGCGAAGACGTGATTGTGGTGCCGGCTGTTACCACCGAAGATGCAATTAAGAAATTTCCAAAAGGAGTAAAGATTGTAAAACCTTATTTGCGTTATACACCGGTGCCCGAGTGAGTTAGTTTTTTAAATTTTTTGAAGAGCCTAGAGAGAGGCTCTTTTTTTTGGCTGATCTGGTGCACCGTTTACTAACTTTTACAAACGGTGATGGATGGGCTATTTGGATTTGCCTCAACGCTCTGCGCATTCGCCTGAATGAAAATTTCCGATGCCGTCAATCACCAAAATTCTTTACCTTTTCTTTCTCAATCACACACCAATCACCAAATTTTTTTTATGAGAAAACTCTACACGGCTTTTCTCGTTCTGTTTTTCCTCCCTCAATTTTTAGCTGCACAGAATGAGAATGTTATTGCCCGCAACCCCGATGTTATCGTTGGACAATTGATTAGAACCACACCGCCCTTGGGAAAATTTAGAAAACCCGATGGATGGATTGATGTTCCCGTAAGAGATGAGAATGGACGCATTTGGCCGGATGATAAAAGGCCTATACCGTTCGTTCCAAACATTTATCCCGGGCAGCAGGAAACTACTGACCCAGCATTGCAGAATGTTTATCCAAAGCCTTCTTCAAATGATGGCAGGGCCGCCCGGTCCGTTACAACAAACTTCAACGGCATGGGTTACACTTTTGTCAATCCGCCCGATCCTACAATCTGCGCAGGGCCCAACCACATTATTCAAATGATCAACGGCGGTTCGGGTGCTTATTTAAAAGTGTTCAATAAATCGGGTGGGCAAGTGGTGGCCCAAACCTACCTCGATCAGATTACTGGCCGTGGTGGATTAGGCGACCCCATTGCCGAATACGATCATATTGCCGACCGGTTTGTGCTAATGGAATTCGCCAACAAACCGGAGAATGGAAACCAGGAAGGTTTGATCATCGCCGTATCGCAAACCCCCGATCCTGCCGGTGCATGGAACGTTTACTTTTATGGTTACGGAAGTACCTTCCCCGATTATCCAAAACTCAGTGTTTGGACTGATGCTTATTATTGCACTACTAACGATTTTGCAAGTGCTATTTCTTACACCGGTACCTCGGCCTGGGCTTTTGACAGGGCAGCAATGCTTGCCGGCAATGCCACCGCTTCGGCTCAACGATTTACAATTGGATCGGCCAGTAAACATTTTTCAACCTGCCCGGTTTTGTTGCAGGGTAATGCTGTTCCTCCCGCCGGCACCGGTGGATTAATTGCCTACATGCAGGATAATGTGTGGACGTCATCGACAACAGATGTGGACAGCATTGGCATGTTGGAATTTGATGTGGATTTTGTAACTCCCGCCAATAGCTCCATCAGTCATAGAGCATCTTTGGCAACGGCCGCATTCAAGTCGGATATATGCACCGCATCAAGAGGACGGTGTATTTCTCAACCGGGATCAACCATATTCCTGGAGGCGCTGCAACAAAAAATAATGAACCAGCCGGTGTACAGAAACTTTGGAACTTACGAGGGTATAGTACTAACCCATATTGTTGACAAGGGATCAAATATTTCTGGTGTTCGTTGGTACGAGTTAAACAAAACCACCGGCAACTGGAGTATCAATCAGCAGTCAACTTATACCCCCGATAATACACACCGCTTTATGCCGGGTGTTTGTTATGATAATGGCGGCAACATTGGTTTGGTGTACAATGTTTCGTCAAGTGCCACATCGGTATTTCCCGGCGTTAGATACACCGGCCGCAAACAGTGCGACCCACTGAATACTATGACTTACTCGGAAGATATAATTATTGCCGGTGCCGCCGCTAATGGCAGTAGCAGGTATGGCGATTACAACCATTTGGTTGCCGACCCCGATGGTGTTACCTTTTGGATGACTGCTGAGTGGAACAGTACTTCGCAATGGAGCACACGCATTGCATCATTCACCCTTGATCCCTGCACGCCTGTTTGCACCAGTCCTTCCGGCTTAACCGCTTCAGCCATCACCACCAATACTGCTACCGTTTCGTGGACCGCCGTAGGCAGTGCCTTATCTTATGATGTGGATTACAAAGAAGCCACTTCGCCTACCTGGATTAATGCCGCAACAACTACAACATCTACCGCCGTAAATCTTTCAGGGCTGAATCCTTCGGTGGTGTATGATTACAGGGTACGATCAAATTGTGCAACAGGAAGCAGCGCTTATTCATCGGCGCAATTTACTACTGCGGCTACGCCTCCTTTGTGCGGCACACCAACCGGGCTAACGGAATCAGCCATAACAACTAATAGTGCAACGGTATCATGGACGTCCGTACCCAACGCATTATCGTATGATGTGGACTACAAAGAAACAAGTTCTTCTACCTGGATAAATGCGGCTACTTCAACCACAGCTACATCGGTTAACCTGATTAGTTTGAATGCTGCGACCAGCTATGATTGGAGAGTAAGAGCTACTTGTGAGGCCGGAAGCGGAAATTACGCTACTCAAACATTTACTACCGCTGCACCTCCGGTCACATGCCCCGGCCCTTATGATGTGGGTACAAACGGAACAACTGGTGGCGCTGCAGAAATCCCTTTCAATACAGACGTGAGAGGCGCAATAAACCCAAGGGGTGATAACGACTACTATCGGTTTGTAATTACTACGCCTGGCACTGTGTCAATTACCTTAGGAACCTTGCCGGCCAATTACCAGTTAGCACTTGTCAATAGCGGTGGCGCTACACTAAACACCTCGCAAAATAATGGCACTACCAGCGAGGCTATTAACAATGTGAATTTAGCCGCAGGTACTTATTATGCCAGGGTGTATCCCAAAGGAAATGCAAGCAGTACGCTTTGTTACACCTTGAGAGTAACAACAGGTACAGCTTCATTGCCCGATGCTGATATGCTCACCCGTGCAGAAGCAAAGACCCCGCAGGTAAAAGTATTCCCTAATCCGGCGAACAGTACATTGCTGGTGAACATCTCAAACTTTAAAGGAACCACCCGACTAAGTTTGTTTGACATCACCGGAAGGCTTGTTATGGATAGGGTGGTGCAAACAGCAAATTCGGCGCTGAACATTTCAACACTTTCTCCTGGAACTTATGCACTGAGAATGAGGAATATTGATGGAACGGTTAGTACGGTAAAAGTGGTGAAGTATTAAAGAGTTATCCTGGTATTGCAGGAAACAAATTTTTGAAAAATCCCGCTGTTGTGGCGGGATTTTTTTTACCAGGTCCTTTGCCGGGCAATAAATGATGGCTGCAGTCCCTCACTTTTACTCCAGACGCTTTATCATTGATGAAGCAGGTGCGGCAAGCGATGTTTTTTTCAACTGGTTCACCGTTGCTCTCAAATCCTTTGGTAATTCGGCCACCAAATTATACTCCTCACCGTTCAAACCTGTAACACCTAGTTGTGCTGCATGTAGTGCAAGCCGGTTGAGTATGGGCTTTTCCTCATCGGCGGATTGTGCCAGTTTAAATTTCTTTTTAAGTGTTGAAACCAAAACAGGTTTGCCATCGCCATACACCGCATCGCACACAATGGGATTGCCAAGGTGCTTCATGTGTACACGTATCTGGTGTGTACGGCCGGTGAGGATATGAAACTGCATCCACGCATACTGTTTAAAATTTTGCAGCACCTGGTATTCGGTAATGCTTTCTTTTCCCCTTGCATGAATAATCATCACACCACGGCGTACCGTGTTTTCGGCAATGGGCTGATTAATGACACCCGAGGCCGGCATAGGATTACCTAATACTAAACCGTTGTAAATTTTTTTTGTTTTTCGGTTTTCAAATTGCAGCGAAAGGTGTTTGTGCGTGGGCTCATTGCGTGCAAAAACAACAATGCCGCTGGTGTCCCTGTCTAAGCGGTGTACGGTAAAAATTTCTCCGTACTTGTTCTGCAACATTTCTTTCAACGAAGTTTCTTTTCCTTCCCTGTCGGGTATGGATAACAAACCTGATGGCTTATTAACGGCAACAAGGTTTTCATCTTCAAAAATTATGAGGTCGCTTATTTTCATTGTGCGTGATGGAGGGTGAATGACGAATTGTAATGCAGCGGTTAGAACTAAGAACCAAGAAGAAAAAAGTAAGAAGTAGGCAGTAAGAAGTCAGAAGTCGGAGGTCTGACGCCTGGTAACCGACATCATACGTCTGTCATCGTTCTTCACCTTCCTTTCTTAAAATACTTCAGATCTCTCACTTCTTTTTCATTAAGAAAACGCCACTTGCCCCGCTCTACGTTTTTCTTTGTGAGACCGGCAAAAATCACACGATCCAAACCTTTTACTTCGTACCCTAGGTGTTCAAAAATGCGGCGCACTATTCGGTTGCGGCCAGTGTGCAGTTCTACGCCAACCTGTGTTTTATCTCCTGCATCGGTGTAAGCAAGTTTATCCACGTGTGCTGCGCCATCTTCAAGCAAAACACCCTTCAGTATATCATCGAAATGATTTTTTGTAAGCGGCTTATCCAACGTTACGGCATAAAGCTTTTTTATTTCGTTGCTGGGGTGTGTCAATTTTTGTGTAAGTTCTCCATCATTGGTGAGGAGTAACACACCCGATGTATTTCTATCTAACCTGCCAACAGGATACACTTTTACCGGCGTAGCGTTTTTAATAATATCTAAAACCGTTTTGCGTCCTTTTTCATCATCAGTAGTAGTAATAAAATCTTTTGGCTTGTTGAGTAAAATATAAACCAACTCCTTTACCGGCTCAATTTTTTTATTGTTCACAATCACAGTATCGGTTGGAGCAATTTTGAAACCCGGCTCGGTTACCACTTCGCCATTCACTTTTACCTTACCGGTTTTAATTATTTCAACCGCATCGCGGCGGGAGGAAACACCACTGTGGGCAATGTATTTATTGAGGGGCATTTTTTCTTCAGCCACCCGGGTAATGGTTGTTTTTTTTGCGGCCGCACCAGCAGGCGGCTGTCTTGCTTCATGTCTTTTCTTTTCAAAAAATTCTTTTCGCTCTTTCGTGATCTTCTTTTTCTCCTGCCGAAAAACTTCTTTTTTGGCAGCACCTTTTTTTTCCTTCGACATGAATTTCTCGAATCCTGCTTTATTCTTCATCGGGCAAAAATAAAAAAGACCGTGCGTACACGGCCTTTTAGTTTTAATCCTCTCTCGTCCAATTATTTTCTTGTTCTCGCTTTGTGGTTTTTCAACATGGCTTCTGCTTTCTTTTCCTGCTCATCGGTCAGCACTTCTTTTGCCTGGTTTTTATGTGCGGTTGCAAGCGCTTCCATCTGTGTTTTCTTTTGTTCGCGGGTTAAGCCCGAATTGTTTTTGATGGCTTCGCTCTGTGTTTTAAAATCGGAATGAATGCTGGTAAGCTTCGCTTTTTGATCGGCGGTAAGATTTAATTTATCCGCAGCCTTCATCAAATTGCCATTTCTGTTATACGTGGTTTTTTGCGAATGCTCTTTTTTCTTTGCATCCATTTTTGCTTTTTGCTCCGGGGTCAAAATTGAATGCATCTGGGTTTTATATTTTTCCATTATCGCCTTGCGTTGCTCACGTGCCTGGGTTTGCGTTAATGATCCATTATCATTTACTGTTTTTAATTCAGCATGCTGTCTTTCACGCAATTGTTTCATTTGTGTTTTCTGCGCTTCAGTAAGGTTAAGGTCTTTCATCATCATTTCGTGGCCTACTTTTTTTCCTTTGCCCCGATGCATCGTTCCTTTATCCTGCGCTTGTGCGGCGCCAATAAATAATGTAATGGCTAAAAAACTTGCGAGTATTTTTTTCATAAAAATCGTTTTTTGTTTTTAAAGTTAAGCTATACAGACGAGGGGTGAGAAGCTTGGTTTAAGGGAAAAGAAATGCTTTAACCATTATTAACTCCCTCACCCCCAACCCCTCTCCAACGAAGTTGGAGAGGGGGGAAGTTGGCAGCGTTTTCATTTTTCTAAAATCATTTAATTAGGAGAGATTTTTTTGGTGCTACGCTTAATAAATAATAAAGCAATTAGGAAAATGTAGTGAATGGTCAAATAAGCCCTTGCTGTGCGGTGGGGCCTCCCTCTCCAACTTCGTTGGAGAGGGCCGGGGTGAGGTTTTGGGGCTGGGTTTTATTTGCCAACTGCCCGCAAGCCGCATCAATGTCCTTGCCCCGGCTGCGGCGCAGCCTCGCATTTACTTTATGTTTTGCCAGGTAACTCATAAACGCCTCTACCTTTTTTTCTTCAGGTTTCTCAAATTTGGCCGCGTCAATTGGGTTGTATTCAATAAGGTTCACCAAATCAACAGGCACCTGCCGGTAAAGTTTTATTAGTTCATCGGCATCTTTTTCCGAGTCGTTAAAATCTTTAAATAAAATGTATTCGAAAGTGATTTCGTTTTTCGTTTGCTGGTAAAAATAATTTAAGGCTTCTACCAGCGACTGAATATTATTGCTGTCATTGATAGGCATAATGTCGTGCCGCTTTTTATCATTGGCCGCATGTAGCGACAGCGCCAGTTTGAATTTTACTTTATCATCGCCCAACTGTTTTATTTGTTTTGCAACACCGGCGGTGGAAACCGTAATTCTTTTGGGGCTCATGGCCAACCCATCTGCGGCGGTTATTCGTTCAATGGCTTGCACAACGTTTCTATAATTCAGCAAGGGTTCGCCCATACCCATAAAAACAATGTTGCTTAATTTTTTGCCCTGCGTTTTTTCCGATTGCTGGTTCAGCAAAACCACCTGGTCGTATATCTCATCAAAATCAAGATTTCTTTTTCTATCAATGTACCCGGTGGCACAAAACTTACAACTCAATGAGCAGCCAATTTGCGATGAAACGCAGGCTGTAAATCTGTTTGCAGTTGGAATTAAAACACCCTCGCACAAATGACCTTCGTGTGTAACAAAGCGACTTTTTACCGTACCATCATCGCTGTATTGGGTGGCATCAACTGCTAATGAAGGAAGAGAAAAATTTTCGCCCAGTTTCTGCCGCAACTCTTTGCTCAGGTTCGTCATATCGGCAAAAGAAAAAGCGCCTTTTTGCCAAAGCCATTCCCAAACCTGTTTGGTACGAAACTTTTTTTCGCCAATGGAAATAAAAAATTCTTCGAGTGCTGGCAGGCTTAGGTGACGAATATTTTTTACTTTTTTTTGCGTATCATTTGCTGCTGCGGACATGCCGCAAAGATAAGCGGCACGCCCCTGCAACTGCCGGCAACGGTATATGGTTCATCTTATTTAACAGTTGCAAAATCTTTACCTTACACAAAACGCTGCTTTATGTTTTCTCGTGGCACCCTTCTATGCCTTTGCCTACTATCCGCCTCAATCCTGCCGGCACAACAAAAAAATAGCAGGCCAAACATCATTTATATTATGACGGATGATTTGGGCTACGCCGACTTAAGCTGTTACGGAAGGAAAGATTATGCTACACCGAACCTCGATAGACTTGCCACTGAGGGTATGCGCTTCACCCATGCCTATTCGGGCGGGCCAATGTGTACGCCAACAAGAGTAAGTTTTATGACGGGAAGGTATCCTGCCAGGTTATCGCTTGGATTGATCGAGCCCTTGGAATGGTCGGCCAAGGACAGCACCATTGGCCTTACACCAACCATTCCGTCCATAGCAACCCTGCTTAAAAAAGTGGGCTATCACACGGCACTCATTGGTAAATGGCACCTGGGTTTTAAACCGGAGTTTAGCCCGCGAAAAAATGGTTTTGATGAGTTTTTTGGTTTCCACGGTGGTGGTATTGACTACGTTTCGCACAGCGGCCCGCGCAAAATTCCAGACTTGTACCAGGACGAGACGGCGGTTGTGCTTGAAGGCTACAGCACTGATATTTTTTCGGACAAGGCCATTGATTTTTTAAAAAGAAAACACGACAAACCATTTTTTTTAAGCCTGCAATACAATGCGCCACATTGGCCATGGCAGGGCCCAACCGATCCAGCCTATCATGATACCATGCGATTACAGGCGGGCGGCACTCCCGAAATTTATGCCGGCATCATTAAAAGCCTCGATGATAATGTAGGCCGATTGATGGCGGTTTTGGAAGAGACAGGACTCTCAAAAAATACAGTCCTCATTTTTGTAAGTGATAATGGTGGTGAGAAATTTTCGGACATGGGTCCGCTCAGCGGGAAAAAGATGCTTTTGTGGGAAGGTGGTATTAGAGTGCCGGCAATAGTAAGATGGCCAGGGAAAATTAAAGCCGGTTTGGTAACAACACAACCCATTATTACGATGGACTGGACGGCAACAATATTGGCTTTGGCTGATGCAAAACAGGATAAAAAACTACCAATGGATGGGGAAAATCTTATACCGTTTTTAACCGGAAAGAAAAATGAATTTGAAAGAATATTTTACTGGCGTGTACATCAACGGAACCAGCAAAAAGCATTGCGTGATGGCAAATGGAAATACCTGAAAGATGAAAAGGGCGAATATCTTTTTAACCTGCAAATTGATCAATCGGAGAAGAATGATTTAAAATTAATTGAGCCCGATTTATTCCAGGATTTAAAAAATAAATACGCGGCCTGGGAAGCCACGGTTTTATTGCCCGTTCCTTTACGGCGATGAGTGAAATTCCATTTCTTTTTCTTTTACACACTAACTATATCTTGCACCTGTTTTAAAAAACAAGCGGTGTCACAATCCCTTTGTTGCCCCCATTCTTAAAAAAATTTTTTACTAAATATTTTTTGATGAACGATGTGTTTGTTATAGATGCAGTACGAACGCCGATTGGAAGATACGGTGGTGCACTAAGCTCCATCCGTCCCGATGATTTGCTGGCGCTTGTAATAAGAAAATTGCTCGAAAGAAATCAGTCGGTCGATGTTGCGGCCATTGAAGATGTAATTGCAGGTGCTGGTAACCAGGCCGGAGAAGACAATAGAAACGTGGCGAGAATGGCTGCGTTATTGGCTGGTTTGCCGGTAACTGTTGCGGGCAATACGGTAAATCGTTTATGCGCTTCGGGCCTGCAGGCCATTATGGATGCGTCAAGGCAAATTATGTGTGGCGATGCCGAAATAATTATTGCCTCCGGTGTAGAAAGTATGAGCCGGGCACCTTTTGTAATGAGCAAGGCAACAACCCCTTTTCAACGAACAACAGAAATGGTTGACACAACCTTGGGTTGGCGTTTCATCAATGAAAAACTGAAAAACATGCACCATCCATACAGCATGGGCGAAACCGCGGAGAACGTAGCAAAACAATGGAAGGTTGGTCGCACGGCGCAGGATGAATTTGCACTATCATCGCAGGAAAAATATTTTACAGCTTTTGAAAATGGTAAATGGAAGGACGAAATAGTTGCGGTAGAAATAAGTGGAGAAAAAGCCCGCCCGGATGACCCCGTCGGACGGGGAACAAAAATAATTGTGGCCGATGACGAGCATCCACGTAAAACAAACGCCGAAAAATTAGCGTCGCTAAAACCTGCGTTTGTAAAAGAGGGTACGGTTACGGCCGGCAATGCCGCAGGCATAAATGATGGAGCGGCCGCCATGTTATTGGCATCTGGCAAAGCTGTAAAAAAATACAACCTAAAGCCAATGGCAAAAGTTATTGCAATGGCAGTTGCTGGTGTTGACCCCGCCATTATGGGTATTGGCCCTGTACCTGCAACCAAAAAGGCATTACACAGAGCGGGGCTTTCAATGCCCGAAATTGATTTGATAGAACTGAATGAAGCATTTGCCTCGCAGGCACTGGCTTGCGTGCACGATTTGGACCTTGACATTAATAAAGTAAATGTAAATGGCGGTGCCATTGCATTAGGCCATCCCTTAGGTTGCAGTGGTGTGCGCATTTCTACCACACTCGTTCATGAAATGAAAAGGAGCCAAAAAAAGTACGGTCTTGCAACCATGTGTGTTGGCGTAGGGCAGGGGGCAGCGGTAATTTATGAATTGGTACAGTAAACAGGTAAGTACAATTTTTGAATAAGTAGAAAAATGAAAAATGCTTTGCTGATTTTTTTGTGCACGATGCTGCTGGCCTGTTCTCCCTTCAGGCGCACGACTTTTACTTATACTAACGCTGGAGAAAATTTTTCGTTGCCGGTAATTGTACCCAAAGGCTTTAGCAAACAAACCAATTACAGAGATAGTCTGGGCAATCAAATACATGGTTTCGACTATAAGGATGGAGCATTTTATTACGTGGCTTTTGTAGCTGACAGCAATTCATTTATCCAGGCACTTGATACCTCAGTTCATTTTCCGCAAATGTTATCTTCAGGAGGCAAGGCTTACAAAAGCGCCGATTCAGCATTTAAGTTTTGGCGGGAGGTACACAACAAAAATTTACGGGCAGGTTACCGTTATGTTTATGGCGATAAGGAATTTGTGTTTGATTCGGCCAGCACCCATCTGGGTTTGATTGAATAGTACTTACTGCAGGCGGTGCAGCAATTTTTTAACCAACCTGTTATTTGTAATAATGGCAACGCCAGTTAAAATAAAGGCAGTTACAAACACACTGCCATGAACTAAAGTTGAAAGTTCGGGGCGGTTGTACATAGCTAATTTATGGAAGGCCCATTGCGTAAACTGGGTGGCAGCCAGGGCAGAAAGAACTATAAAAAAATACACGGGTACAAAACGTATTGAAAAATTATTGGCCAGCCATTTAGGTGAATAACCAAGCGTTAACAACAAGGCCAAACTTTCGCGGCTGCGGGCAATAACCAGTTGCAGGTAAAATGAAAAAAGCAGCAAGGCAAGCACCACTACTAATAATCCAAAAATTGCCAGGGCACTAAAAATTCCCTGTAGCGTTTGTTTGGTTCTTCCAAACCGCGTTTTGTCTTTATTGATGTTGTAATTTTTTTTATCTACAAAATTTAAAAGGTCCGGATTGGTGGCATCTTTTGTTTTAATAAACAACCTGGAAGCACCTGCCTGTTTTAGTTCGCCAAAATTTTTATTGGCCCAGTCTAAAAACGTTTTAGGTACCAGCACGGAGTTAATTCTTTCGCTGAAGGCAACAATTCGTCCATCAAATATTTCCTGCCTGCCTTTACCGGAGCAGGTTATTTGCACCGGTATGCCCATGGCAGTTTCGTTCGAAATTTGGGGAAGTCCCTGGCCTGGTGCAAATACATTGTAGGCTTCCATAAAATCGGCCGATACAATGAGCGGTACTGTCATTTCTCCTTCGCTCCATTGAAACGATGGTGGAAGGGTGTCAATAAACTCGTTCTCCAATGTTTCCAAAAAAAGATCGGTGCGTAACAGTCCGCCGGCATTAAGTTGTGCGTGAAATTCGTTTGCCTGCAGTGGCGCCGCTCCTTCAATAAAAGCAAGGTTTTTTATCTCTTCAATTTCCCCAGCACTAAAAACATTTTTACCGGGCTGTCCCATTGTGGCGTTGGTAATTTTTTTGGTGATGGAGACAAAATCGAAACCGGTTTTGTTCACACTGTTTTTGGTTAGCAATAATTGTATGTTGATGAACATTTGAATAGAGCAGAGCAACAACAAAACGCCAATGCCTAGACCTATGTACGAAAACCACCTTGATGCCGCACTTACACCGGTTTGCAACAAAGGTTTTATAGGTTGAAATGAAAGCAAACTCAAAAAATTTAAAGATGAAGTAACCGGGTGAATGGAAAATAATCTACACGTTCAAGGTCGGCAAAAATAATTGCTGCATTGCGCTGCTTTGCTTCTTCCAACATGAGCTGCATGGCCAGTTGTGCATTGTTGTTATCCAGATGCGAAAAAGGTTCGTCGAGCAATAAAATTTCAAATGGCTGCATTAATGCACGAATGATAGCAACTCTCTGCTGCTCGCCGTATGAGCAGGTGCCGCAGTTGCGTTTTAGTTTTGAGGCAATACCCAGGCGTTCGGCCATCTCTTCAATTTTTTGTTCGGAATGATGCGGCAATAGCTGCCGTTTGATGTTGATGTTTTCAAAAACAGTAAGGGTTGGGAACAAACGCATGTCCTGAAATACAATACTCCATTTGCCAGCCCGCAGCCGCGCAAAATCTTCGGCCATGTAATTTTTTATTGGCTGTTTGTCGTAAATAATTTCGCCGGCGTATTCCTTACGCAGGCCGTACAAAAAATGGATCAGCGAGGTTTTGCCGCTGCCCGATGGCGCAACAATTTTTATCAGTTCGCCATGCTGCACTACAATTTCTTTGCCCCACACTTCCGACATGTGTTTGCGCCCTTCATCAAAATATTGCGGCAATAAATTTTTTATGGTAAACGGCATCGGTTAAAAAATTGAAAGCCACAGTCATTTCTTTTAAAAAAATGACCGCGGCTTTTTTATGTCAAGCTGATAATTAATTTTCAGGTAGCGTTTCAACAATTGGCGGCATTACATCTGTTGTGTCCACCCTCATCTGGTTCATGGCCTGTTCCTGTTTTTTAGCAGCTGCAGCAAGTTGGTCGAAATATTTATTCATTTGCTGCAGGCTATTGGTTTTTTGATCAACCATATTTACCGTCATGTTACTTGTTAAATAGCCATCTTTCCACTCGCCACCAGTAACAATTACATCCTGCCACAGTTGCATAGAAGCATCAAGCATGGGGCTGGGTGTATTGCCACCTATCATTGGTTGTGCCGATTTCATTATCTTCTGAATGTCGATGTACATTCCATAAGGATGGCCACTGATTTTGCTGGTGAATGCAACGTTGTTATTAGCCCCGGCTAAAAATTTATCAACCGTTTCTGGTTTGTTGCCGATGGCAAACCAGTCGCTGTTTACTTTATAACTTACCTGGTTCATGGCATCGCCCATTTGGCTGCGTACCACCGAAAGAAGTTTATCAAAAGATGCCTTGTCTTTAACCGACAGACCAAGCAGCACACTAACATCGGGCTTGGTAGCTACATACGGGGCATCCATGCCTTCCAATTTCATTTCTTCTTTTTTTATTTCAAAATCCGAAACCGATAAAAGCATTTGACCGTTGTAGGCTGCAAGCAACTCATCTAAACTATAGTTGTAATTACCTAAAAATGCATTGGCCATTCCGTCAAATCCGGCCGTTTGCAAAAATGCTTTCATTGCCTCGGGGGGCCAGTTCATTGCCATTGCCGCCACAACGTTTTGAGATGGTATCCGGTTGATAACAGAGGCATCAACTGGTTGCAATGGGTATTTCTCAAAAATGGCAGCTAATTCTTTGCCCACATACTGTTTGCTGTTCATGGCTATTTTTCCGGCGTCGAAGCTGAGGGTGGAGGCCGAAACATTTCCTTGCATTAGTACATTCAATTTCATCATTGACAGCATACCACTCATCATGCCACCGTACAAATTTTCGGAGTTCATCCACAAGTGCATGTCGCCTTTTTCTTTCATCATCGATACAAATCTTTCATCGCTGTCCATACTATTTTCATTGGTAAGACTGAACACCGCAGTTACAAATTTTTTCAAACTATCGGTTGTAAATTTTGTACGGTTTTGGTTTGCGGCCGCGTTGCCCATGGGGTTCATCGAGCCAAAGTTGGGTACATCAAATATGAAAGCGAATTTTTTGGCATTCCAGGCTGCGAGTGCTTCGCCTGAATATTGAACCATCATCAAATCGCCTTCCTTTTTTACGGTTGCGCCTTTTGAAGTCTGTTTTGTGAATGCCTCGAAAGCAACGGCATCTTTTATGTTGCCTTCTAAAACACCATAAGCACCACGGCCCTGGTTTTTCATAAAAAATGTTAGGCCTGCGGTTGCATCAATGCCTGAAGCCTCGGGATTGTCGAGCATTTTTTGCAGTAAACTATCGTTGGCTTTTTGGTGCATTTCCCGGAACCAAGTTGAAGCTTTTACATCCTTCCAGGAAAGTTTTGAGGCGAGAGATGCATTGTTGAGGTGCAGCACAAGGGCTGCGTCTTTGGGTACCAGCACGCCGGTCTTCCCCCCGTTTTTGCACGATGCAAGCATAAGGATAACCGCGGCCACCGCAATTAGAAATTGGTTACGTTTCATTATTTGGTTTGTTTAATTGAGGGCTAAATAAACAAAAATTGTGATAGACTTTCTAAAGAAATATTTTTTTGTTCGCCGCTGCGTAAATCTTTTATCGTGCAGGTGTTTTCACTTAGTTCTTTCGATCCAATGATGATGATGTAGGGAATATTTTTCTTTTCGGCGTACTTAAATTGTTTGTCAAATTTTGCCTGCTCATGAAATATTTCTGAAGCAATACCATTGCGTCTCAACTGCTGTAGAAACTCATATGCTTTTTTGCTTTCGGCTTCGCCCAAATTAAAAAACAAAACTTTTGTACCCTGCTCCACTGTGGCGGGAAAAAGATTGAGTTCTTCCATCACATCGTAAATACGATCTACACCAAATGAAATACCAACGCCAGGAATATTGGATACTCCAAACAATCCGGTTAAATCATCATAACGGCCACCGCCACCAATAGAACCCATTTTTACCTGGGGCGGCGCTTTTACTTCAAAAATAATTCCGGTGTAGTAGTTGAGGCCGCGGGCCAGCGTGAAGTCAATGTTTAGGTTTGGAGTTTTGGGTTTGGGGTTTGGGGTTGTCGTGTTTTCTTCGGGTTGTTGTTGATAGCTGGTGGTTGATAAAACTGATTTTAATTCTTCGATTCCTTTTTTTCCGCTTTCAGATTGACCAATGAGGTTTTTAACCTGATTGAGTTTTTCATTATTACTACCAACAATGTTTAAGTAATTTTCAATGATGTGAATTTGCTCGGCGGTTAAACCTTTTTGCGTCAGTTCCTCTTTTACTTTTTCAATGCCAATCTTATCCAGTTTGTCAATGGCAATGGTTATGTCCATCATCCGATTGCTGTCAAATTTATCCGCACCGCCACAAACCTCTGCCAGGGCCGCAAGTATTTTACGTGAGTTTATTTTCAATTCATAACCGGCTAGTCCTAATTGTGTAAATACATCGTGGTAAATATTTACAAACTCAACTTCGTTTAATAATGAGTTGCTACCTACCACATCTGCATCGCATTGATAAAATTCGCGGTAGCGGCCACGTTGTGGTCTGTCGGCCCGCCATACGGGCTGAATTTGATAGCGTTTAAATGGAAAGTTCAGCTGCCCTTGGTTCATGGCTACGTAGCGGGCAAATGGTATAGTGAGGTCGTACTTCAGTGCTCTCTCTGTGATTTCTTTTGAATTTTTTCCTTTCAATAAATTTTCGAAACCAGCTCTTGTCTGTTCTTCCTTCGCACTATTATCTAAACCGTTATTTAGAATTTTAAAAATCAGTTTGTCACCTTCATCGCCATATTTTCCCATCAGGGTTTCTAAGTTTTCCATTGCCGGTGTTTCCAACGGCTGAAAACCATACAACTCGAAAACATTTTTAATCGTGTTGAAAATAAATTGTCGTTTGCGCACTACTTCAGGTCCAAAATCCCTGGTGCCTTGAGGTATAGATGGTTTAGTCATTCAATTCTTTAAGTAGTCAAAAATAAACAGTTCAATAGCAAGCATGGTGTTTGTTCATTTGTAAATCTGTAAATTTTCATATTGGCCAATCAGTTTGTCACAAGCCGCATCAATCAATTTATAAACTTCGTGATAGCCCTCCTCTCCACCATACCATGGATCGGGTACAGAAATATTTTCACCGGGGTGTAATTCGTTCATGAGTAACTCAACTTTTGCCGCATTAAATTTTTCTTTAGCAATGGCTTTCATATCATCAATCACATCGTCGGCCATTGCATAAATTTTATCGTAGCGATTAAAATCTTCTGTTACAAACTGTCTTGATTTTTGTGCGCAAATGTTAACCCCGTTTAGCCGGGCAACTTTTTGCGAAAGATGATGTGGTGCCTGCCCGTTGTGATAACCATTTGTGCCTGCACTCTCAACAATCCAATTCAGGTTTTTTGCTTTTGCCTTCTGTTGCAATATACCTTCTGCCAGCGGGCTTCTACAGATATTGCCCAAACAAACCATTAGTATTTTCATAAGTGTGCAAATGTAGTGGATGATTACACGAATTAAGAGACACGGATTACGCGAAATAAGAAACACAAATTACACGAATTATCTAGCGAATGCTCCGCAACGATTACGCCAATTACATCATGATAAATCAGGCATTGTATGCGCACGATGCCAGCAGTAAAGATGCTTTCTCCAAAAGCCAAACACAATTATGGATTTCCGCCGGCCCGGCATCTCTACAAAAAACTACTACCATGACCAGCCATGAGATTTTAAAAGCCGATGCACTCGACATTTTATTTGAAGGCCGCAACAAATTGTACGGTGCTTATTATTTGCGTAAATATTACCACAACAACCTGGCAATTTCACTAGCCATTGCTGTAAGCAGCGTTTTTTTATTGCTGTTGCTTATACCCGGCGGAAAAAGCAATTTATCGGTAGTTGAGGACAAACCCGATGTAATTGTAACAACAGTGGTAATACCACCAACCGTACTCCCACCACCGTTACCACCCCCGCCAACGGTAGCCCCGCCACCACGGGCAGCTTCGGCAGCGGTTGCCGACAGATTTTTAATTGTTGCCACACCCGATCCCGCTAAAGAAATGCAGGCGGTTACCGATCTTGCTGATCTTTCCATTTCCAATTCTAATTCAGATGGTCCAATTATTCCGGATGTGCAAACAGTGGAACCTCCTAAAATAAGTGCTGTTGGCACGGCAGCGAACGAAGAAACTAAGGAGGCAATTCGAATCAGCAAACAACCGGAATTTCCCGGTGGCATGAAGGCCTGGGCTGCGTTCTTAAACCGGCACCTGCAAACACCCGAAGACCTTGCAGCTGGAGAAAAACGGATGGTGATGATTTCTTTTTTTGTAGATGCACAGGGCATGGTTACGGGTTTTAAAGTGGCGCAGTCGGGCGGCGCAGCATTTGACAACGAGGTAATAAGGGTGTTAAAGAAAATGCCGAAGTGGAACCCGGCTGTTCAAAATGGTCACCCCATTGCAATAACGTTTAGCCAGCCTGTAACATTTGTTGGTGCGGAGTAAACCTTAAAAGCTTTAAATTGCCTTTTTCCAAATTTTAAAAATGATAGAAGAATACCAGCAGGAGCAACAAAAAAAAACCACACGCCTACGTTCGGTTATGGATTTTACCATGGGCATTTTGCTCATCATTCTGGGCAGTTGTTTTCTGTTGTATAACCAGTTAAAACTAACCACTATTTTTAACCGGCCTCACTCCACTTTGGATTATGTGATTGGCGGCCTGTTTATTGTTTATGGTGCATGGAGAATATACAGGGGTTACAAAAAAGATTATTTCACACAATGAACAGGTTGGTTTGCTGGATAGTTATTTCAAATGTTTTGGTTGCCTGCAATGATGATGTGGGGCTGCGTAAAAAAGATAGCTTCAACAGTGGTACCATTCACATCAGTGCCGATGAATCTTTCAAACCTGCCATTGATGCCCAGGTGGCCGTGTATGAAGCTTCTTTTCCTGAAACAAATATTATTGTCCATTATAAAACCGAAGCCGAATGCCTGCGTGATTTTATAGTTGATTCCATCAGGATGATTATCACCACACGTGGATTTAATGAAGGAGAAAGGCAGGCGATGATTGATTCGGGTGGAGTAGGGCCAACTGCTGCCACCGTTGCAAAAGATGCCATTGCGGTAATTGTTCATCCGCAGCGAACAGACTCCTTTTTTACCCTGCAGCAGATTAAAGATTTGGTAAGCGGAAAAGGTAAAGAAAATCTAATTCCCGTGTTCGATGGCCTAAGGGCAACAAGTACGGTTCGATTTATGCTTGACTCGGTACTACGCGGCGGCAAGTTGGGTGCAAACGTAGTGGCAGCTGAGAGCAGCAAAGGCGTTATTGACTATGTGGCGCAAACGCCCAACGCTATTGGTTTTGTTGGCGTAAGCTGGGTAGGCAATAGAGATGATACGGCACAACTTAGTTTTTTGAAAAAAATTAAAATCGCCCGGTTGGAGAGTACCGATAGTGCAGGGGCGTATGTATTGCCGGTGCAGTATTTAATTTACACCGACACTTATCCTATGGTACGCCATTTGGTATATGTACTCAAGGAAAATCATTTAGGCCTGGGTACGGCTTTTGGTAATTTTTTACAAAGCGAACGAGGACAACTGGTATTCCGTCGTTCTTATTTGCAGCCTTTGCTGCGGCCGTTTTATATTCGCCAGGCCGAGTTGCGGGAGGAGTAACATTAACAAGAATTGAGTAAACGAAACAGGCTAATTTTTAATCTTAAAAAGAAAAAAGAAACATGAAGAAGTCAGCTATTTTATTTTTTGCCGCGCTGCTTTCCATCACTGCAATGGCGCAAAGCGTACAGGAGGGAATTAATCATCTGTATGCCGAGAGATATGCAAGCGCAAAATCAACTTTTGAAAAATTACTTTCCTCAAATCCTAATAATCTTGAAGCAACATATTGGTTGGGTCAAACACATTTAGCCAGTGATAATGTTGCCGCTGCAAAGGCTTTGTACGAAAAAGCCCTTGTATCTAACGGCAATGCACCGCTTGTTTTGGTTGGCATGGGGCATGTGGAGTTGATGGAAGGCAAAGCTGGGGCAGCCCGCCAGCGGTTTGATATGGCCATTGCCAACAGCCGTGGCAAAAAAGGATCGGATGCAGCAGTGCTGAACGCCGTAGGCCGGGCTAACGTAATGCCATACAGCGATACAAAACCAATAGGCGATCTGGATTACGCCATAGCCAAATTGAATGAAGCAGTGCAGATTGCCGGAACCAGTCCGGATATTTTTTTAACCCTTGGTAATGCATACCGAAAAAAACACAATGGCGGGCAGGCGGCCACCGCTTATTTGAGAGCTGGTAATTTTGCTCCTGCATTTTATCGGGCAGCCATGTTGTATAAAACACAAACGAGCTACAAACAACCCGATAGCTGGAATGTGGTATTGGAGAATTTAAACAACGCAATAAAAGCTGATCCACGTTTTGCACCTGCGCACGAAGAACTTTATTATTACAACCTTTTGGCCAAGCAGGATTTTGCAGCTGCGGAGGCAAATGCTAATACATATATCAGCAGTGCAGATCCAAGCCCCGAAAATTTATATTTCCGTGGCCAAACCGAGTTCGTACAAAAGAAATATCCAGAGGCGATTACCACAGCAAAAAATATTCTTTCGCAAACCAATAACAATCCACGGCCGCGTGTATATCGTTTGCTCGCTTACAGCTATCTAGGTGCAAAAGACACTGCGGCTGCTTGTCAATCTACCAACGATTACTTTAGTAAAGTAAAGGAGGAAGACATGCGTGGGGAAGATTACCTGTTGCATGCTTACGCTTGTGCTAAAGGAAATCCTGACATGATTCGCAACGACATCTTCAAAGCTGTGCAAATGGACTCCGTTCTGGGCCGCCAGGTTTCATTGCTGAATGAAGCAGCAAAGGAGGCGAAAGCAAATGGACAAAGGTTGCTGGAAGCCGAATTGAACCTGATGTCGTATAATTTGAGAGGCGCTGAAAAATCAAGTCCTTCGGAATTAATAAACATTGCTGTATCGTACTTTTTTGGTGGCGCTTACCAAAAAGCCGATAGTTCCGCACTTGCATATGCAACACTTGCACCTGATAGTATTTACGGACATTACTGGAGTGCCCTGGCCCGCGAAAGAATCGACACCTCAATGGCTGAAGGCTTGGCTATGCCTTCGTATCAAAAAACATTAGACGTTGCCATGACTGATAAAGTTCGTCACAAAAGCCAGGGTGTAAGAGCCGCAACCAGTTTGGCTATTTACAGCTTTAATATTAAAAACGACAAAGCGGCTGCAATTGCTTTTGCAGACAAAGGTTTAGAGTTGGACCCCACTAATGCAAACCTGCTTAACGTAAAAAATGTAGCGACTGCAAAACCTGCAGCGCCTGCGGCAACACCCAAAAAAACCAATGGTTCGGGTAGCAGCACAACGCCCAAAAAAACCACGGCAAAACCGAAAACAAAAAAAGCATAGAGATAACCTCTTATTACAACCTCTCCTCGGAGAGGTTTTTTTATGCAATTAATGACTGAAATAATCGGTGCTTATTAATTGTGGTGACTTATTTTTGCCTGCCTACTCCCGAAAAACTTATGTTGTACTTACTTCAGACCGACCTCACAAAAACCGTGTTGGATGCAAATACCACCGGCAGTTACTTGCCTATAGCCTTGCAGTTTTTATTTGTAGCAGGTATGATTGGTAGCCTGATGGTTGTTACCCATCTGCTTGGTCCAAGCCGTAAAACAAAAGATAAACTACAAACCTTTGCCTCAGGCATCGCCGATCATGGTCAGGCCCGTCAACCTATGGCAATCAAATATTTTCTTGTGGCTATTTTGTTTGTTTTATTTGATGTGGAAGTGATCTTTTTCTATCCCTACGCTGTTAACTTCAGAGAGTTGGGTTGGAGCGGTTTTTGGGCTGTACTCATGTTTGTTGGTTTTTTTCTATGCGGCTTTATTTACATCGTAAAAAAGAAGGCCTTGGAGTGGGAGGATTAAAGTCACCCCAAATGCCGCCAACCGGCGGTGGCTTACGGTAGCGTCATTACTGAATAAAGAGTTCTTTCGTTTAAAATTTTTTCACAATAAAAATGCTTCGAAAAAAACGGAGTGTTTCAACAGCCTCTGCCAGTTAGCGGAGGTTTGGAGGTTTTGATTATGGCACGTCCTGTATCATTCAACATAAAAGAAAAGCCTTTAGAAAAGGACATTAGTGTCACCGACATGCCAGAGGGCTTTCAGGGTGAAGGTTTTTTTGCGGGCAAGATGAGTGACCTTGTAGGGTTGGCAAGAAAAAATTCCATTTGGCCATTGCCATTTGCAACCTCCTGTTGCGGTATTGAATTTATGGCCACCATGGCATCGCATTACGACCTTGCCCGTTTTGGTTCGGAACGTGTGGGTTTTTCGCCACGCCAGTGCGACCTGCTGATGGTGATGGGTACTATTGCAAAAAAAATGGCCCCCGTATTAAAACAAGTGTATCTGCAAATGGCTGAACCCCGTTGGGTAATTGCCGTTGGTGCCTGTGCATGCAGTGGTGGTATTTTCGACAGCTACAGTGTGTTGCAGGGAATTGACCAGGTGATACCCGTTGATGTCTATGTACCGGGTTGTCCGCCCCGCCCCGAAGCCATTATTGATGGATTTATGAAGGTGCAGGATTTGGTGGGCAACGAAGAGTTGCGCCGGAGAAACAGCCAACACTATAAACAATTAATGGAGAGTTACGGCATACAGTAAAAAAAATATCAAAAAACAAATTCCAAATTACATACCTCCGTGCTTGGAATTTGAAATTTTTAACCTGGAATTTTTCGATGGCATTAACTAATGACCTTGTAAAACAAAAACTGGCAGACCAATTTGGTGAGCAAATTACTAATGTTGAAGAACCTTACGGCATGCTCACATTTGAAGTACCAAGGCAAATAAACCTGGAGGTAATGCAGTTTTTATACGATGATGAAGAACTTGCTTTCCAATTTTTAACCGACTTAACCGCCGTACACTACCCGGCATATATAGGCAGAGAACTGGCCGTTGTTTACCACCTGCACAATCTTGTTGCCAACTGCCGTATAAGGTTTAAAGTTTTTGCCCCCGTTGCACAACCCGATGTGGCCAGTGCTGTAAATATTTTTTCAGCCGCCAACTGGTTAGAGCGGGAAGCCTATGATTTCTACGGAGTAAATTTTGTTGGACATCCAAATCTTATTCGCATTCAAAACGTTGAGGAGATGGATTATTTTCCACAGCGCAAAGAATTTCCGGTGGAAGACCAAACAAGAAAAGATAAAGACGATGAAATGTTTGGCCGTGGAGGTAGTTATAATTTTAGCGACAGAAATGAGGATGGATCGCCACGTTTGATAAGCGATGCAGGTAGTCAGCAAAATTGATAAGAGTGAACATTGCCCGGTTGATAAAAAAACAATTGCCAGCAAAAGCAACGAACATTTTTTTGATTGAAAAATATGTCAGCAACAATAGAAAAAGCATTTGAACAGGGAGAGATAAACACCGGCACGAACAAAATAAATTTGGGGCCAACGCACCCTGCCACGCACGGTGTATTTCAAAACATTTTAGAACTGGATGGCGAACGAATTGTTTCGGCCGAACAAACAATTGGCTACATACACCGTGCCTTCGAAAAAATTGCAGAACGTAAGCCGCTTTATCAAATTACCCCGTTAACCGATCGGTTAAATTACTGCTCATCGCCCATCAACAACATGGGCTGGCACCTTACCTGCGAAAAACTGTTGGGCATACAAACACCAAAACGTGTTGATTATCTCCGCGTAATTATTATGGAACTGGCCCGTATTGCCGACCACCTCATTTGCAATTCAATAGTTGGTGTAGATACAGGGGCCTACACCGGCTTTTTGTATTTAATGCAATACCGCGAATTGATTTATGAAATTTGGGAAGAAGTTTGTGGTAGTCGGCTTACAACCAACATTGGCCGCATTGGTGGTTTCGAACGAGACTTCAACAACATATCTTTTACCAAACTTGAAAAGTTTTTAAAAGAGTACCCTGCGGTTTTAAAAGAGTTTGAAAACCTTTTTAGTCGAAACCGCATTTTTATGGAACGTACTATTGGGGCGGGACCCATAAGTGCCGAACGGGCATTGAACTATGGTTTTACCGGCCCTAATCTGCGTGCCGCCGGTGTTGATTATGATGTGCGGGTGCATACGCCCTACAGCAGTTACCAGGATTTTGAATTTGATATACCCACCGGCAAAACCGGGGATTGTTACGACCGCTTTTTGGTACGCAACCAGGAAATGTATCAATCACTCAACATCATTAACCAGGCGTATAAAAAAATTCAGAACATGAAAGGTGAGGAGGCCACCATCTACCATGCCGATGTTCCCGAATATTATTTGCCTGAGAAAAAAGATGTTTATACAAAAATGGAAGCCTTGATCTATCACTTTAAAATAGTGATGGGCGAAATTGATATACCACCCGGTGAAGTATACCAAAGTGTTGAGGGCGGCAATGGCGAGCTTGGTTTTTATTTGATTAGCGATGGCGGTCGCACACCTTACCGTTTGCATTTTCGGCGGCCCTGTTTTATTTACTACCAGGCGTTTGAAGAATTAACCAAAGGAAGTATGCTGAGCGATGCCATTATTGTGATGAGTAGTTTGAATTTAATAGCGGGGGAGATGGATGGGTAGTTAAAATGAAGATATAAAAATGCGATGATGCTTTGCTCCTCGAAGCTTGATTGAGGCAGAGTGCCAATGAAGTTCAACTTCAATAATTTTAAATGAAAAAAGACAGAAGTGACTGGACGGTTAAGAAAGTGACTTTTGCTGAAGCGGAGGAACTGGATATTGAATATTGGGCAGATAAAAGTATCAAAGAAAGGATGTTAGAAGCATCGAAATGGATAACTGAAGTTTGGGCGATTCATAAAAAAATACACGGAGAGTCGGTAAGCATCCCTGATGGCAAACATGTAAAGTTGAAAACCGAAGAAGATGATTTTTAATCAGAATTTTACTGATTTTATTAACCTGCTTGAAAAGCATAAAGTGCAATATGTGTTGGTTGGTGGTCTGGCTGTTTTAATGAATGGGCATTTCAGAACGACAAAGGACATGGACATTTTTTTTGAACCTGAGCTCGAAAATTGCCAAAAACTTGAAACTGTGATTAAAGAATTTGGCTTCGGCTATTTACGTTTGTCGATTGATGATTTGATGGAAACAAACAGTTTTATCAAGTTGGGAAACGAACCCGAGAGAATTGATTTATTCGGTGAATTGCCAGGCGTCAGTTTTAAAGAGGTTTATAATGCTGCTTTTGATTATAAAGAGGAAGGGGATGATTTTACAGTAAGGGTGATTCATATCAATCATCTTATTCAAAACAAAAGAGCGGTCGGCAGGCATCAGGATTTAGACGATGTAAAAAAGTTGGAGAAAATTTTAAAAAGAAAATCAAAGTAAACCATGCAACTTTTAGAGGCTAATATGGGTAAGGTTCAAGAAATAATTGCCCGCTACCCGGCAGGCAAACAAAAAAGTGCATTGCTGCCACTGCTGCATATTGCACAGGAAGAAAACAATGGATGGCTGAGTGTAGAAGCAATGGATGCCGTGGCCCAACTGCTGGCAATAAAACCAATTGAAGTTTATGAGGTGGCCACATTTTACAGCATGTACAATTTAAAGCCTGTTGGTAAATATGTTTTTGAAGTTTGTCAAACAGGGCCTTGCATGTTAAATGGCAGCGACGAAATAATTGACTACATCAAACAAAAGCTTTCAATTAAAGTGGGGGACACAACAACCGATGGGATGTTTACTCTAAAAACAGTTGAATGCCTCGGCGCCTGTGGGTACGCACCATTAATGCAATTAGGCAAACATTACAAAGAACATCTTACGCCGCAGAAGGTGGATGACATAATTGAAGAGTGCCGGTCAACCGCCGCAAAAAATAATTAACGATGAAAACATCTGCCCTGTTCATAAGCCTGTTTTTATTTTGTTCGGCCATTGGGCAAAACAAAAATGAAATAGCCCTGTTGGAAAATGCAAGATTATTAAACAGTGCTGTTTTCGTTCAAAAAGATAGCCTGGTGTTGAGCAGCCTTTTTTCTGATAAACTATCCTACGGGCATTCGGGCGGCAAGGTTGAAAACAGGAGCGAAGCCATAAGAGGCATTCTGTCTAATCAGTCAATGTATACCGAAGTTAAGCTGAGCGAAACCAGTGTGTGGACAGAAGATAAAACCGCCGTTACCCGCTACACCATGCAGGCGATTGAAACAAAAAAAGACGGCACAGCTGCACCTCTTAAAATTAATATTTTGCTGGTGTGGGTAAAAATGAAAGGCAGTTGGAAATTATTGGCAAGACAGGCAGTGAAATTGGCATCATAAAAAAAATTAGACAACCAACTATGAAATTATTTATCACAACACTGCTGATTTTTGTTTGCTCCTTCTGTGTTGCCCAAACCTCTTTTTTAAAAGAGGCATCCGCAAAATTAGACAGGGCATTAATTGAGAAGGACACCATTGCACTAAAACAATTGCTTCATTTAAGTGTTAGCTATGGGCACTCAACTGGCTGGGTACAAACAAAGGCCGACTTAACCAGGGATTTGCGGAATGGTAAAATGGTTTACACAAGTATTGAGAATGCCGATGCAAAATGGGTTGTAAATAAAGATTGGGCTACCCGCCGCAGCACTACACAGGTAACTTATCTACTTGAAGGTAAAGAGGGCAATTCAAAATTACATGTGCTGCAGGTTTGGATGAAAGCTAACGGCCGTTGGCAATTAATAGCAAGGCAGGGAGCAAAAATTTAAATACTGAAACGACAAAGATGTAAAAGCAATTTGCATCTTCGTTTTTAAGATTGATAAAATAAATGACCCGAAAATTATTACTGGAAAAAGCACACATCGAAGGCATACGCACTTACAACGTCTATCGCCAAAACGGCGGCTATACCGCATTGGAAAAAGCATGCAAAATGGCCCCGGCCGATGTAGTGGAAGAAGTTAAAAAAAGTGGACTGCGTGGCCGTGGCGGCGCGGGCTTTCCCACCGGTATGAAGTGGAGTTTTTTAGCAAAACCCGAAGGTGTGCCACGCTATCTTGTTTGCAATGCCGATGAAAGTGAGCCCGGCACTTTTAAGGATCGGTACCTCATGGAGGAGCTGCCGCATCTTTTTATTGAAGGCCTTATCATTTCTTCGTACGCTCTTGGTGCTAACACCTGTTACATTTACATACGCGGCGAGTATGCATGGATAGTTGACATTCTGGAACAGGCAATAAATGAGGCCAAAGAAAACAAGTGGCTTGGCAACAATATTTTAGGCGCCGGTTTTAACTTAGATATTTATGTGCAACGCGGCGCCGGCGCATACATCTGTGGCGAGGAAACAGCGCTACTTGAATCACTCGAAGGCAAACGTGGTAACCCAAGATTGAAGCCACCATTTCCCGCCATAAAAGGTTTGTGGGATTGCCCCACTGTTGTAAACAATGTAGAAACCCTGGCTGCTGTTGTTCCAATTATTCAAATAGGCGGCGATGAGTATGCAAAAATTGGGATGGGCAAATCAACGGGTACAAAATTAATTTCTGCCTGTGGCAACATTAATAAGCCCGGCATTTATGAAATTGACATGAACATTTCGGTTGAAGAATTTATTTACGGCAATGATTATTGCGGAGGAATTCCCAACGGAAAAAAATTAAAAGCCTGCATTCCTGGTGGTTCATCAGTACCCATTCTTCCGGCTAATTTATTATTGACAACTGCAAAAGGCGAAAAGCGGATGATGACCTATGAAAGCTTAGCTGATGGCGGTTTTGCAACAGGTACCATGATGGGTTCGGGTGGTTTTATAGTGTTGGATGAGGACCAGTGTGTAGTACGCCATACTTATTCGCTTGCCCGCTTCTACCGCCATGAAAGTTGCGGGCAGTGTAGTCCGTGCCGCGAAGGGACAGGCTGGATGGAAAAAATTTTACACAATATAGAATACGGCAAAGGCAAAATGAGCGACATTGATTTGCTCTTGGATATCCAAAGTAAAATTGAAGGCAATACAATTTGCCCGTTGGGCGATGCGGCTGCATGGCCGGTGGCTGCAGCCATCCGTCATTTTAGAGATGAATTTGAATGGCATGTGCTGAGCCCCGACGAAGCACAGCAAAGAAATTTTGGACTGGCGGGCTATGCCGAACCCCTTGAGATGACAACGGCTTGATGGCAGCGCTCTTTAAAAAATTTGTGAAGAAATCATAACGAAAACCTTTAGCCTTTTTATAAAGTAGACCAAATTTTTACCTATTTGTCTGCCAAAACTTTTTAGGCAGGCAACAAAGAATTAATAGATGCCCGAAGAACAAAAAAATATCAAAGTAACCATTGACAACATCACCATCGAGGTTGCTCCTGGCACTACTGTATTGCAAGCCGCCCGCAAAATTGGCGGCGATGTGGTGCCGCCTGCAATGTGTTACTACAGCAAGCTGGATAAAACCGGTGGCTATTGCCGCACCTGTTTGGTGAGAGTGGCCGCTGGCTCCACCGCCGATCCACGGCCCATGCCCAAGCTCGTTCCCAGTTGCCGCACCAATGTAATGGATGGAATGATAGTAGAAAGCATCACCAACCCGGTAGTGTTGGAAGCGAGAAAAGGCGTAGTTGAATTTTTGCTGATAAATCATCCGCTTGACTGCCCCGTATGCGACCAGGCCGGCGAATGCGACCTCCAGGATTTGAGTTACGAGCACGGCGCCGAAGCTACCCGTTACGAATTTAAACGCAGAACTTTTGAACGCATAGACATTGGGCCCTACATACAGCTACACATGACGCGTTGCATTCTATGTTATCGTTGTGTGCACACAGCTAACCAGGTGGCCGGCAGCCGCGAACATGGAGTTTTAGACAGGGGCGATCATTCGCAAATCGCCACCTACATACAAGAATCGCTAGACAGTGAAATGATTGGGAACGTGATTGACGTTTGCCCCGTTGGTGCATTAACTGACAGAACATTCCGCTTTAAAAACCGGGTTTGGTTTACAAAGCCTGTTGAAGCGCATAGAGACTGCCCCACATGCACTGGCAAAGTTCGACTATGGATGAGAGGTGATGATGTATTGCGTGTTACAGCAAGGAAGGATCAATGGGGTGAGGTAGAATCAAACGCTGATGGCACCACTGCATGGATTTGTAACGAGTGCCGGTTCGAAAAAAAGCAGGTGAGCGATTGGGTGATTGAAGGCCCAACAAAACTGGCTAAACATTCCGTTATTTCGCAAGGGCATTATATCGGTGTACAAAAACCCACCGAAATATTCACGCCGGTGATGGATGGTCGCAAGCCAAAAATGCTAATGGACATTCGCGATGTAACTGGTGTAAACAATGTAAACCTTAATGAAATTGACGGCCCGGCAACCAATGCAACGTTTAACGGACAGCCAAGTTCCACCGGTACAAATGTTACCGATGTAAAAGAAGGAAGAGGAAGGAATTTGGCGGGCACCGATTCAACCAATGCAAATACGCACTAATGGACAAAACAGGCATTTTGATACTGACCGTAGTTATGTTAGGTGTTATCTCATTTTTGGTCATGTATAATTTTGCAGGTTTTGGTTTTAAAAAATCATTGATCATCGCGGGTGGCGCATCTGCTGCAATGCTCATTTTTGATTTGATTGTGTTTAAAATGATTAAGAAAAACAGGTAAAAAAAACAACCGGCACAACTATAGCCGTGGATTTTACAAGCACAACTTATGTACTTACTACAACTCGACTGGTGGACGATTATTGAAAAGATGATTTTAATTGCTGTGATAGTAACCACAGCACTCATCACCGCCATGTACAGCACGTATTTCGAACGTAAAATTGCCGCCTGGCTACAAGATAGACGAGGGCCAAGCCGTGCCGGCCCCTTTGGCCTGCTGCAACCCGTTGCCGATGGATTGAAACTTTTTATGAAAGAAGAAATCATTCCGCTCACTTCTTCAAAAGCACTTTTTGTATTAGGCCCATTGCTGGCAATGGTAACTGCGCTAATGACGTCGGCAGTAATACCCTGGGGTTCAACTATTGATGTTGACGGCAGGCAAATACCACTACAAATTGCCGACATAAACATTGGTGTGTTGTACATTTTTGGTGTGGTTAGTTTGGGTGTGTATGGCATTATGATTGGGGGCTGGGCATCGAACAATAAATTTTCTTTACTGGCCGCCATTCGCGGTGCATCGCAAATGATTTCGTACGAGTTGGCCATGGGCCTTTCATTATTGGCGGTATTAATGGTTGTTGGCGATTTGCGCATGAGTGCCATTGTAAATTACCAGTTGGAAAATGGCTGGAATTTTATTGTTCAACCCCTTGGTTTTTTACTCTTCTTTATTTGCGCATTGGCCGAGTGTAACCGTACTCCATTCGATTTGCCGGAAGCTGAGAACGAGTTGAATTTTGGTTATCACCAGGAATATTCTTCAATGAAACTGGGCTTTTATCTATTTGCAGAGTACATAAACATGTTTATGTCGGGAGTTGTAATGGCAACTTTGTTTTTTGGTGGATACGATATTCCATTTTTCAACGAAGCCGCAGCCTGGGGTAATGCCTGGTGGGTAGGCCTGATTGGTTTTTTTGTCTTAATGACCAAAGCCGTTATGTTCATTTTCTTATTTATGTGGATTCGCTGGACCATCCCACGTTTTCGATTTGATCAGCTAATGAATTTGGGTTGGAAAGGTTTATTGCCCCTGGCATTGATTAATATGCTGATAACCGCTGTCGTTGTTTTATTGATGAATAAATAAAGTTTTAAAAAATCCTTTTCCCTTTGGGGGAATAAGAAGGGGGCTGGCTACATTTGCGCCGGGAATAAAATGTTAACAACCGAACAAATAAAACAAACCGTAACCGATTATTTTAAAGATAAGCCGGTGAAGAAAGTGTATCTGTTTGGCTCGTATGCAACGGGCGAGGCAAACGAAGAAAGCGATGTTGACTTGTTGGTGGATCTGGATTATGATAAAAAGATTGGTTGGCAGTTTTATGGCTGGCATGATGAATTAAAACAGTTGTTTAAAAAAAAAGTAGATGTAGTTAGTAGCGGTGCCTTACGTAAAGACAGGTTCTTTACCAAATTTGTTGAAGAACAAAAACAATTGCTTTATGCAAGAACAGATTAAGGACTTGGACAGGCTATTAGATATTCAGGAGTTTTGCGATTTTATTATTGAACATACACCGGCAAATGAAGAATTATTTATCACGAACAGGGTGCTGCAGCTTGGCATATTAAAGGCACTTGAAAATGTTGGGGAGGCAGCCAACCAAATTTCCAAAGCAACACAGGATGAATTTAAAACCCTTGAATGGAAAAAGATCATCGCTGCACGCCATGTGTATGTGCATGATTATTTTAAAATTGACTGGACTAAAATTTGGGAAACGCTCAACACCATCAATTTTACAGAAATGTCTAATGCTGCAGCAGGGATTATAGAAATATTAAAAAAACGGTTTTCCTTATAAAATTTCATGCAATCACTCACAAACAGAAATAAAACGGTAGAAAGAAAGCCCATGACTTTTTGGGAACGCATGTACCTGCCTTCAATTTTCAAGGGCATGGCCATTACGTTCAGCCATCTTTTTAAAAAGAAGCCAACCATAAATTACCCCGAAGTGCAGCGGCCTTTTTCCGCGGTGTTTCGTGGCTTGCAAATTTTAAACAGAGATGAAGAAGGCCGCGAAAATTGTACAGCATGCGGGTTATGCGCCTTAGCCTGCCCGGCCGAAGCCATAACAATGGAAGCCGCAGAACGCCAACCCGGCGAAGAGCATTTATACCGCGAGGAAAAGTATGCGGCTAAATACGAAATCAATATGCTACGCTGCATTTTTTGTGGGCTTTGCGAAGAAGCTTGTCCAAAAGATGCCGTTTACCTTACACAAACTTTTGCGCCATCAAACTATGGCCGCAAAGGATTTATCTACAACAAGGAAGACCTGCTTATTCCAAACCCGGTAACCGAACCCGAAGCTTTTGCAAAAGCCTTAGGCACTGTTCCGCAATTAAAAAATAAAGCCACCAGCAAGTAATGAGCATTACACAAATATTATTCTGGATTCTTTCGGTAATAACGCTGGGCAGTGCACTCATGGTGGTTGTTTCTAAAAATCCTGTGTTCAGTGTGCTTTGGTTGATCATTACTTTCTTTACCATTTCGGGCCATTATATTTTGTTGAATGCACAGTTTTTAGCCGTGGTAAATATCATTGTCTATGCTGGTGCCATTATGGTTTTGTTTCTGTTTGTAATTATGCTGATGAACCTGAACAAAGAAACAGAACCGCAAAAAAATAAATGGTTGAAACTGGCCGGCGCCGTAGCTGGTGGTTGTTTGCTGTTGGTGTTGGTGGCTGCCTTGCGCAACACCGAAAAAAATATTACCGAGCTAACAACGGGCGATATTGGCCTCATTCAAAATTTAGGCAAAGAGCTGTTCACCAATTTTGTTGTGCCATTCGAAATCAGCTCCATTTTGTTTTTAAGTGCCATGGTAGGCGCGGTAGTATTGGGTAAAAGAGAGGAAATAAGTGCAGTAGAACCTGAAATTAAAAAACTAAAAGTAGATCAACATGAAATGAATGTGCCTGTATAAGGGCTTTCTTTTCAGTGCTTGTTGCTAATCGAAAAATTATTTTTAAACGAAATCAAAACTTCCATTTAGGGACTTGAGGGTATGCCGGTAAACTATTACATATTTCTGTCGCTTGCCTTATTCATCATTGGCATTGTTGGTGTGCTTACACGCCGCAATGTGATTATTGTATTTATGTGCATCGAGCTAATGCTGAATGCAGTAAATCTGTTGCTGGTGGCTTTTTCTAAAATGCACCACCTGGCGCAGGTAAAAATAAATCCGGCGGCCGGTGCCGAAGCGCAGTTGTTTGTATTTTTTATTATGGTGGTGGCCGCGGCCGAAGTGGCGGTTGGTCTCTCCATTATTGTAATGCTCTACCGCAACACGCATTCGGTCGACATAAATTTTTTGAACAGGTTAAAACACTAAACCAGCTTTGAGCTTTTAGCTACGAGCTTCGAGACTGACAAAAAGTTCCTAACTATTAGTCTCGCAGCTCAAGGCCCACAACTCGCGGCTTCTCTCAATATGAAGAATTTAATTTTTCTAATTCCACTGCTTCCCTTCATTGGTTTTTTAATCAATGGGCTGGGCCGAAAATCATTGTCAAAAAACATTGTGAGCATTATCGGTTGCGGCGTGGTGCTGGCGTCGTTTATTATTTCAGTAACCATTTTCTTCCAGGGTAATTATTCCGTTACGCAATTCACCTACTTCAATTTTATTAATGCCGGCATTTTAAAAATTCCTTTTGCATTTCAAATCGACCAGCTCTCTACTTTATTTCTATTGATCATTACCGGTGTGGGTTTTCTCATTCACGTGTACTCCACGGCGTACATGAAGGAAGAAAACAGTGATCATTTTGCACGGTATTTTGCTTACCTCAATCTTTTTGTTTTCTCCATGTTGTTGCTGGTTATGGGTGGCAACTTCGTTATCATGTTTATTGGTTGGGAGGGTGTGGGCCTTTGCTCGTACCTATTGATTGGTTACTGGTTTAAAAATATCGACTATACAAAAGCGGCCAATAAAGCCTTTGTAATGAACCGCATTGGCGATCTGGGTTTTTTGCTTGCCGTTTTTTGGTTGCTTGCCAAATTAGGAACCGTTAGTTACCATGAGGTATTTACAGCCGCTAATATTGCAAAACTCACTACCACCGATATCACCGGCATTACGCTACTGTTATTTCTCGGCGCCACCGGTAAAAGTGCGCAAATACCTTTGTACACCTGGTTACCCGATGCGATGGCCGGTCCCACCCCTGTATCAGCATTAATACATGCTGCTACAATGGTAACCGCCGGTATTTATATGATAGCCCGCAGCAACTTACTGTTTCAAAATGCGCCTATCACCAACAGTGTAATTTCTGTTATTGGTGCTGCCACAGCTTTACTGGCGGCAACCATTGCCCTAAGGCAGAATGATATAAAGAAAGTGCTTGCTTACTCAACCGTCAGCCAGTTAGGTTACATGTTTTTGGCCCTTGGCAGCGGTGCTTATGCCGTGGCTGTATTTCATGTAATGACGCACGCCTTTTTCAAAGCGCTATTATTCCTGGGTGCAGGTTCTGTTATTCATGCGGTAAGCGGCCAGCAGGACATTCGGTTTATGGGCGGGTTGAAAAAGAAATTGCCCATTACTTATTTCACATTTCTCATTGGGTGCCTGGCCATTGCAGGTATTCCGCCACTTTCGGGTTTCTTTTCAAAAGATGCCATTTTATTGAGTGCTTTTGAACACGATAAATTTTTATACGTAGTAGGCGTTATCACCGCTGCCCTTACAGCTTTTTACATGTTCCGTTTATTGTTTGTAACCTTTGGTGGCAGCTTTAGAGGAACCGATGAGGAGAAACATCACATTCACGAAAGCCCCGCCGCAATTACCATTCCTTTAATCGTGCTTGCCGTGCTTTCCATTGTTGGTGGATTTGTAGGTGTACCCGAAGTATTTGTACATGGCGGAGAGAGATTAATCACATACCTATCGCCGGTTATTGCACCAATAAAACACAACGTGGCGCATGCTACAGAATACATGCTGATGGCAGTCACAACCATCATTGCCATTATTGCAATAGTACTGGCCTGGCTGCGCTACAGGAATTATAAAGATGAGCAATCTTCACCTGTAAGCAGGCTGCTGCAAAACAAATGGTATGTGGATGAATTGTACAACAACATATTTGTTAACCCAATTAATAAACTTGGTAGCATAGCTAATAAATATTTTGAGAAGAAGGGTATTGATGGCCTGGTTAATGGCGTTGGCAAATTGGTTAATCACGGTGGCCGCCAAATGCGCTGGCTGCAAAGCGGGCAAATAGGAAGCTATGTGTTGATGATGGTTGTTAGTATGTTTTTGTTTTTTGTATTGCAGTTTTTTTTGCGGAAGTAAATGCGTGAATGATGTATGGTTAGTGGTACGTAGTGAAGTGTTAGAAACTTCGAATTTTTTGCTGAGTAGAATTGTTGTTGTACAAGAGTGCGACGCCACGAAAGCTTAATAGTAGTAATGAAGTTGGGTACAAAATCGTAGTTCCTGCTTCGTAAATGGTACTTGTTTATGATTGTTTTATTTCTTTTTCTTGTTCCATTAATCGGCGGGCTTGCATCGTTTTTTTTAAAGAACGATACGGCCGTTCGTAGATGGGCTTTACTTATTTCAGTAGCTACCCTGGCACTATCCGTTGCGGGTAATTTTATGTTGCCTGCGGCAGATGCACTACGATTTAGCACATCCTGGCTGGGTAGCATGGGTTCTTCTTTTTCATTAAAGCTTGATGGGTTATCGCAATTGCTGTGTTTGTTGACAGCCCTTGCCTATCCAATAATTTTTATAGCCACGTGGAAATCGAATTACAAAAAATCGAATAATTTTTTTGGGTTGATGTTGTTAACACAGGCCGGTTTAATTGGCGTGTTCACCGCAACCGATGCCTTGCTGTTTTACTTTTTTTGGGAGCTGGCCCTGGTGCCCATGTATTTTCTTTGTTCGGGATGGGGCGGCGAAAAGCGCATACCCGTGACCTTTAAATTTTTCATTTACACCTTTACCGCATCGGTCATCATGCTTATTGGGTTGGTGTACATTTATTTTCTTACCCCCGATCGTTCGTTTGCACTGGAGTCTTTCTACGCGGTAAAAATTGCTAACCCCACCCAGCACTGGATTTTCTGGTTATTATTTGTTGCGTTTGCTGTAAAAATGCCGGTGTTTCCTTTTCATACCTGGCAACCCGATACCTACGAACAATCGCCAACCGCTGCTACAATGGTGTTGAGCGGTTTGATGGTAAAAATGGGTTTGTTCGGAGTGATAAGATGGGTGTTGCCGGTAGTGCCCGATGCCGCGTATGCCTGGGGCGATTTGGTAATGAGCATGGGGATAATTGGAATTATTTATGCCTCCATCATCGCCATTCAGCAAGACGATTTAAAACGCCTTATTGCTTACTCCTCCATTGCGCATATGGGTTTAATGGCCGCAACGTTATTTGCCGAAACAAAACTTGGTTACCAGGGTGTGTTGGTGCAAATGTTTAACCACGGTATCAACATTATTGGGTTGTGGATTGTGGTTGAACTGATAGAAAGACAATTTGGTACCCGCAGGCTTTCGGAATTAGGTGGCCTTGCACAAAAAGCCCCGGGCCTTACTGCGTTGCTGGTGATTATTGCTTTGGCAAATATTGCCTTGCCGTTAACCAATTCTTTCGTAGGCGAGTTTATGATGTTCGCCGGCATCTGGACGTCGGCCGTTACCAAATACAATATGGTGTTTACCGGCCTGGCAGGTGTCGGTATTATTTTGGCCGCGGTTTATACCTTAACAATGATTCAGAAAATATTTTATGGCGGCACAAATAACCTAACGGCAAATGCCCGGGATGTGAACAGCAATGAACGTGTTGCCCTTGCTGTAATTGTATTGTTGATTGTAATACTTGGTGTGTACCCGCAGCCACTCCTCAACCTTAGTAATAATTTTGTTGACGGTCTATTGAGCGAAATAAAAGTTTCTTACAAGCTTGTAAAATAATTATGAACACATTGATCTTATCGGCAGTTAGTGGTGTAATTATGATGTTCAGTTCTTTTGTGCTGAACAAGGGCAGGAGTGTGCAAATACTTGCGCACGTTTTATTACTGGCCATAATTTTTACCAACATTGCTGAACTCAGGGGTATTACTTTTTTGCAGATAGATACAAAGGGGCTGTTGTCGTTTGATAAATTTTCACTGTTGTTTATGGTGGTTGCTAATGTTTGTACACTTGCATTTTTTCTTCTCTCGTCGAAAGACATGGAGAAGGTTGGCCGCAGTTACAGCGATTATTTTGCTTTGATCTTTTTTATTCTGGCAGGTGTTGCCATCTCCGCTTCTTTCAAATCGTTGCTCATGCTCTTCTTAGGCATCGAAATTATTTCCATTCCATTGTACATTTTAACGGGCAGCGACAAACGCAATTTAAAAAGCAATGAAGCCTCTTTGAAATATTTTTTGATGGGTGCTTTTTCAACCGGTTTGATGTTGATGGGTATTGCGTTGGTGTATGGCGCCACAGGTACATTTCAAACAACATTAAATATTGCTGCCGATAAAGTACCGGTTTTGATTGTTGCCGGGATGATGCTGTTGATGTTTGCCATGGCCTTCAAAGTATCTGCCGCTCCCTTTCATTTTTGGACGCCGGATGTATATGACGGCGCTCCAACTGTATTCACATCTTTTATGGCCACGGTGGTAAAAGCTGCTGGCTTTATCGCCTTCCTGCGTTTGTTTAACGATGCCTTTGTTGACATACGCACAGAATGGAAATTGCTTATTGCCATAATTGTAGCGGCAACATTATTTATTGGAAATATCACCGCGGTGTTTCAGCAAAGTGTAAAACGTATGCTGGCTTACTCAAGCATTTCGCAGGCGGGTTTTATGTTGCTTGCAGTGTACTCATTAAACAGCGATGCAAAGGAGGGTTTGATTTTATATGCCGCGGCTTACTCCTTGGCCACCATCGGTATTTTTGCCGTTCTTATAAAAATGAAGGACTACACATTTGATGGCTTTAATGGTTTCGCAAAAACACAGCCGTTGATTGCTGCGGTCATGGTTATTTTTTTATTGTCGCTTGCGGGCATACCACTCACCGCGGGTTTTCTTTCAAAATTTTATATGCTGAAAGCCACCATCAATGCAGGTGGTATTGCCCTCGCCATATTTGCTGTGATCATGGCAGCCGTTTCGGTTTATTATTATTTCCGCTTAGTGCAGGCCATGTATTTTAAAACCGGCGAAACAATTGTTTTTGACGTGAGTACTGGGTTTAAGTACACGCTGATATCACTGGCTGGCATTACCATTCTCCTCGGCCTCTTTCCAAACCTGCTTACCAACTGGTTGTATTTTTAAGTGCGAAGCGTAAGATTGATTTCAGATTTTGAAGCCAAGATAAGTGTGCATTCTAATGAGCTACACAAACATTAAAGGCTCCAGGTCTTTGGTCTTTAGGTCTTTGGTCTTCAGTCCTTGGGTCTTGAAGTCTTTTGTCTTTATGTCTTGAGGTCTTCTCTCTTTGGGTCTTGTGTCTTGAAATCATAACTTCACCACCACGCATGTCCACTACCGAGGTTTTATCACTTGCCTATCGAACAGTGCGTAGCAACAAACTACGCACAGGCCTTACTGTGGCAATCATCGCCTTTGGTATTATGTCGCTCATTGGCATCATCACCGCAATTGAGGCCATGAACCAAAAATTTACCGAGAGTTTTTCTTCAATGGGTGCCAATGGTTTTACAATAAGGTATAAGGAACGCAACATTAATTTTGGTGGTGGAGGACGCCAGTTGAAGCTTTCTAAAAAAGATCAGCGCAAAGAAAAAATTGGCTCGCTCGACCGCACTATCACCAAAACTGAAGCCGAGCAGTTCATGGCTTATTACCAGTTTCCCTCCACCAGCGGTGTATCTACAATGGCCGGAAACAGGTTTACGGTTTATTTCGAAACACGAAAAACATCGCCCAATGTTATGCTGTTTGGCGGCGATGAATTTTACCTTGACCTGAATGGTTATGTCATTAATGGGGGCCGCAATTTTTCTCCAACCGAAATTCGTTCCTCTGCCAATGTTTGCATTTTAGGATACGATGTTGCCATAAAATTATTTCCACAAAACGCGGCGAGGGCTGTTGGCAGAATGGTGCGCCTCAATAATTTGCCGTATCGAGTGATAGGTGTGTTAGTTGCAAAGGGTTCATCATTTGGTATGAGCCGCGACAATATTGTTATTGCCGGGTACCGAAACCTAAGTAAATATTTTGGTGCAAAAAATTACACATTGGGTGTAAAGGCTTTTGATGTAAATGCGGTGGAAGCTTCCATGAGTGAGGCCGAAGGATTGTTCCGTTCTATCCGCAAACTGTCGGCAACTGAGGAAAGCAATTTTGTATTGGAGCGCAGCAACAGCATCGCCGAAAAAGCCATGAGCGTTTTAGGTTTTCTTACCGCTGCGGTTATCATCATTGGGTTGATAACGCTTATTGGTTCGGCCATTGGATTGATGAATATAATGTTGGTGTCGGTGGTGGAACGAACAAAGGAAGTGGGCCTGGTAAAAGCCATTGGTGCAAAAAGCAGCTCTGTACGGTTGCAGTTTTTATTAGAGTCGGTACTGATAAGTATTGCTGGTGCCGTGGTTGGAATTTTTTTAGGTGTACTAATTGGCAATGGTTTTTCGCTGGTGCTGGGTACAGGTTTTGTGGTGCCCTGGCGATGGGTTATTTATGGCGTTGTGATCTGCACAGTGGTGGGCTTGCTTGCAGGTCTTTACCCCGCCGTGAAAGCCGGAAGGTTAAACCCAATAGAAGCTTTACGTTATGAGTAAATAACACAAAATCAACATTGGCATACAAAGCATTTTTTGCAATTCATATCTTCCTACCTTTAAAAACCCGAACGCATTTTAAAAACAGGTAGAAAAAAATGTTTCGGGTGAAATTTTTATAGCTTTTTTTCAGTAGAATTGTGACCTCAACTTCAAAACGCAAATCTTAAACAGTAAAAATTAAAAATTACAATCATGGCAGAAAACAGACCGACTGCAGGAACAACATCAGTAAAGGCAACATCAGTTCAGCCTAAAAAGAGTAGCAATGCCATCTCGTGGCTTGCTCCAATAATTTGTATCGTCGCAGGTTACATGATCTGGCGGTTTTTAATGGGTGCTGAAAGTGGATTTACCCGTCCCGGCGAAGGTTGGTTCTGGCCAGAGCACAAAGGTCCTAAAGATGGATGGCATGGCATTTACGAGGGAGGCATTATCGTTCCCCTGTTGATTGGTATGTTATTAATGGTTATCACTTTTTCAATTGAGCGTTTTCTTACCATCAGCAAAGCATTAGGCAAAGGTTCAATTGCCGATTTTATTCGTAAGGTCCAGTATCACCTTGCCAATCGTAATGTTGATGCGGCTTTAGCGGAGTGCGACAAGCAACGTGGTTCTGTTGCCAATGTTATGAAAGCAGGTTTGCGTCGTTACAAAGAAATGATGAATGTATCTGAACTGGATACAGAACAAAAAGTAATTGCGATTCAAAAAGAAGTAGAAGAAGCAACAGCACTTGAGTTACCCATGTTGCAGAAAAACCTGGTATTCCTTTCTACTATTACATCTGTTGGTACGCTCGTTGCCCTTTTGGGTACTGTAATTGGTATGATTAAATCGTTCTCGGCCTTGGGTGCCGGCGGTGGTGGCGATGCAGGTGCGTTGGCCCAAGGTATTTCTGAGGCATTGTATAACACAGCCCTCGGTATTGGTACTTCGGCAGTTGCGTTGGTTATGTACAACATATTTACCACCAAAATTGACAGCATCACTTACGGTATTGACGAATCGGGTTTCACCTTAACACAATCTTTTGCTTCGTTGTACAAATAAGCAGAAGTGGGTTTATGGATTAGCTGGTTCAATTGCATCTCAATAAAAAAATTATTTTAAAATATGCCAAGCGTAAAAATTCCTAAAAAAAGTACATGGACCGACATGACCCCGTTTGTGGACGTGGCATTTCTGATCCTGTCTTTTTTTATCATGGCAACAAAGTTTAAACCGCCACAGCCGGTAGAAATCAGCACGCCAAAATCCGTTGCATCCGATAAACTAAAAGAGCAGGATGCAATTATGATTGAAATGGATAAAACCGGAAGGGTGTTTTTTACGGCAAATACACAGAAGATTAATGAGGAGAGTAATGGTATTAAGATGACCATTATTAAAAATGTGAACACAGTTAGGAATCTTGGTTTATCACAAACCGAGATGAACAACTTCGTAAAAAATACAACCATCGGTGTTCCTTTTTCCAAAATGAAATCTTTTCTCGCTGCGGAAGACGCCGTTAGGATAAAAGCTTTTGAAGGCATACCTGTTACCGACTCGGCTAATAATGAATTGCAGATCTGGATAGCCGCTGCACAAAGCGCATTTGCGGGGGGGAAACTCAACTATTTGATAAAGGGCGATAACGATGCGAAGTATCCTTCCTTTAAAGGAGTTATTGAGGCTTTCAGGCGGAACGATATTTTTAAATACCAGTTGGTTACCGACCCCGAAGGTGCGCCTGTGGGTACAGATTTGTATGAAACCCGGCAGTCAGGCGGTAAGAAAACTTCAAATTAATAACTCTTAAAAAGCAACAGCCATGTCAGACATAGATGTATCGAGCGAAGGTGGTGGACATAAACAGGGGCGGGGTGTAAAAAAAGCTAAGAAGCTGTCTACCCGTGTAGATATGACCCCGATGGTAGACCTGGGATTTTTGCTGATTACCTTTTTTATTTTTACGGCAACATTAAGTACACCTACAACCATGGGGTTAATTATGCCGAAGGATGAAAAAGACCCGAAGGATTTGACGGAGATAAAACAATCAGGAGCGTTAACAATAATGCTCGGTAAAGAAAACCAGGTGTACTACTATCTTGGTGAATTAAAAACCGATGGCTCCAACTTTCTTTCAACCAACTTTAAAGATATCCGCAAAATAATCCAGGATAAAAAGAAAGAGGTTATTTCACGGCACGTTCACGATCCGGGTTGCGAAAAAATTTGGGCCAAAAACGACGGTGACAAAAAATCCTGCGAAGACAAGGATTTTGTAGTAGTGATAAAGCCAAACGATGAGGCTTCTTACAAAAACTCTGTTGACATGCTCGATGAAATGTCCATCAATGAAGTTGACCGGTTTGCAATGGTTGACATCACGCCAGATGAAAACCTTTTGGTGAAAGCAACAGAGAAGACCAACCCAAACATCAAGCAATAGAAAAACAATGTGGAATCTTCATGTCCGCAGCATCTAACTATAAACAAGCAAAATGGAAGCGAACAAAATATTACAAGCCGATATACTTGACATTGTGTTTGAGGGCCGCAACCAGGATTACGGCGCTTACCAATTAAGAAAACAGTATAACAAGCGAATAACAACAGCGTTGTTGGTAACGGCAGCGGCAGCGGTTATTGCATTCGGTGCCAGTTTTTTGGCCGATGCATTTGCGTCGCCGGTGGAAAAAGCAGTTGTGAGAGATGTGGTGATTGAAGCCATCAAGCAAGATGAAGCCAAGCCACCACCCCCCCCGCCACCACCACCAAAACCACCACCCCCACCTAAGGTGGAGATGGCAAAGTTTACCCCGCCGGTAATTAAAAAAGATGAAGAAGTAAAGCAGGAAGAAATACCACCGGTGAAGGAAATGGAGGATAAGAAAATTGACGTAATAAACCAGGAAGGGATAAAGGATGAGGGTATTGTAACCCCCCCGGTTATTGACGAAGGAAAGGGTGTGGTGGAAGTAAAAGTTGAGGACGAAAACAAGATTTTTGAGAAGGTAGAAATTGAAGCTTCCGTTAACCGTGCCCAGTGGGTAAGGCACCTCGAAAATAATTTACAGCGTTACATTGAGGATGCTGCATCGCAGGGAATGGCGCCGGGACAGTACACCATCCAGGTTCGTTTTTTAGTTGAAAAGGATGGCAGCATTACCGATGTAAAATCGTTGACTGATCCTGGTTATGGCTTAGCAAAAGGTGCCGAGCAGGTGGTGTTAAAAGGACCAAAATGGTCGCCCGGTATCCAGAACGGACGCCAGGTACGTTCGTACCACACACAGCCGGTTACTTTCGTAGTTTCTGAATAAAAAGTTTTTCTGAATTTTATTGATCCCTTTGCATTTTTGCAAGGGGATTTTTTTGTGGGTATTACACGAATTTGAAAACACGAATTACACGAATTAGATACACGAATCACACGAATTGAAAAACACGAATTACACGAACGGAGGTACACGGATTATACTACACAATCACGTCAGTTGATAACGCACTGGAGAAGGTATGGTTCATGAAACAAAATTTTGTTGTAGTAAGCGCAAACGAAGATTTTCAAAAGATAAATATGCGGATGGTTGTTGTTTTGTTAGGATGTCAACCGACTAATGGGTGCAGCATTTAGCCATAGTGTTCCAATTCGTGTAATTCGCTTTCTAAAATTCGTGTATCACAATTCGTGTAATTCGTTCAGGGAATTTGTGTAATTGTATTTTTGCCCATGAGTTTAAAATTATCGGGTTGGGATGATACCATTGTTGCATTGGCAACACCACCCGGCATTGGTGCCATTGGGGTAATACGTTTGAGTGGAAGTAGATCAATTGAAATTGCAGATAAACTTTTTACTTCAAAAAAATTAGCTGAACAACGCTCGCATACTCTCCATGTGGGTTACATGAAAGACGAAGGAAAAATTTTAGATGAAGTAGTGGTGTCGCTTTACAAAGCGCCTCGTTCTTATACGGGAGAAGAAACAATAGAAATCAGCTCCCATGGATCGCCTTATGTGCAGCAGCAAATAATTACCGCCTGCACAAGGCATGGAGCAAGGCTGGCAAAGCCGGGCGAATTTACCCAACGGGCATTTTTAAATGGCAAACTCGACCTGGTGCAGGCTGAAGCTGTTGCCGACTTAATTGCATCAAACACCGAAGCGGCCAGCAGAACCGCACTTAATAACATCCGCGGCGGCTTTTCTCAATCATTAAAAGATTTAAGAGAACAATTGATAAAATTTTCGGCACTCATTGAATTGGAACTTGATTTTTCGCAGGAGGATGTGGAGTTTGCCGACCGCACCCAATTTATGAATCTGATCAATGAAGCACTGAAGCAAACCACTGCCTTACTACAATCTTTTAGTTTGGGTAATGTTATTAAAAATGGAGTAAGCGTAGCCATTATCGGAAAACCAAATGCCGGAAAATCAACCCTGCTGAATGCCTTACTAAATGAAGACCGGGCCATCGTTAGCGAAATACCCGGCACCACAAGAGACACGATTGAAGAAATACTGAACATTGATGGAATTTTATTCCGTTTGATAGATACTGCCGGCATACGCCACCATACGCAGGATGTAATAGAAGGTTATGGCATTGAAAAAAGTTTGTTGAAGATGCGGCAGGCCGATATGGTCATTTATCTTTTTGATGTAAATGAAATGAGTTCAAAAGAACTGAACACCATTGCCACTGACTTTAAAAATCAGAATATCAATTTCATTTTAACAGGTAACAAAATTGACGAGAAAGATGAAAGCCTGGTGAGAGAAAAGTTTGCTTTTAGCGAAGGCATTATTTACATAGCCGCCAAAACTTTTTTACATCTTGAAGTACTGAGAGAAAAGATGCTCGACATTGTTTTGAAGGATAAAGTGACGGCAGAAAATGTGATTGTCACCAATGCCCGCCACTTTCATTCGTTAACGCAGGTAAAGGAATCGTTGACAGAAGTGAAAGATGGACTTGAAAATAGAATTCCCGGCGATTTGCTAGCCATTGACATCCGCAGGTGTTTGCAGTTTTTAGGTGAAATAACCGGCGAGGTGACGAATGAGGATCAGCTGGATTATATCTTCAGTAAGTTTTGTATCGGGAAATAAAAGCTGCAAAACCCCTGCAACTCCGTTAAGTCGTAATGACATTGATTTGGATTTATAGCCGCCAGTGAAGATGTTTTGCACCAGGGCATTTTTCCATGCGTGAAAAAAATTTCTTTTAAACTGATCCACAAGTCGCAGTGTATCATCTGCCTTACCCAAAAAAACATGAGGAGGATAAGATAAGTGCCGGTGTAGTAAAATGGTTTTTACATCCCCTAAAATTTCACCTTCCCCCAAATAAGCCATATATTTAATCTATCCATTCCTTATGAGGTAGTAGTCCTTCCCTTGAAGCAAGTCATTTTCTCACCTCATAAATCCGAGTCATGGCAACCAAAAATTACGATCTACTCACTCCACAGGAAATCAACCTCAAGTCTTACCTGCGTATTTTATTTTTTATTTACCTCGGCGGTGTGTTTTTATACCTGCTGCCGGCAATAACATTTATGCCCGGATTTTTACAACCCTACGCATTTATAAACGACCCCGCCTTTGCCAACAACTCAACCATAAAAATGGGCCTGTTCGCGGCATTGTGTTTTGTAGCGGCGGGTGATGTACGCCGGTATTTAATTGCGGTAGAAGCAATAATGGTGGTCATGGGTTTGGCGGTTTTATCAGGCATAGTGCTCATTCTATTTGTCAACAATAACTACCAAATACAAATGGGCAACACCACCATGCCTGTTAGTATGCTGATTTTGTTCTCCTCCATTTTCGATGCCATACTCAATATTATTTTGATTGTGCTTTATCGCAAAGCGCAAAAAGCAAGGTATGGGCTGCAGTACTTTTCTCCCTTTCAATTTCGTGCACTTAAGGCTTTGGCCGAAGTGGTTATTGAGGGTGAAAAAGAAATTATTACGCCACGGCAAATTGCGTTGAATGTTGACCGTTACATGAGTTCCTTTACGGCAAAAACAAAATGGGTGAGCAAAATTGCCATGCTTGCCATTGAACTGTATCCGCTGGTTTTTTTAAAACCCCCAACATCGTATATGCGGCCCGAGGATAGAAAGGCTTTTTTGAAAAGACATTTTTACCAGGATGTGGCACTGCGCCTGGCGCCAAAATTTCTTTCGGTGCTGGTGCAGGCAATGATACGGATGGGCAAGCAGCTTTGCTATATGGGTTATTACAACGATGAAAGAGTGCATCCCTCCATCGGGTATGTTCCATTTAGTAAAAGAGATGATAGTGCTGAGCGGTTAAACGATTTGAAGTACACCAACATTCAACCTCTTGAGGTATTGAATGCGCAGGATGTAAAGGGAGACGAAATTAATTGGGATGGTGTGGTGATAATTGGTACCGGTGCAGGTGCCGCAATATTGGCAAAAGGCCTCGCCGAAAAAGGCAAAAAAGTTTTAATGATTGAACGTGGCCTGCACACCGATCCATCTCAATTTAGCCAGGACGAAATTGAAATGGTTTCGAAATTGTATGCCGATGGTGCCTTGCAACAAGCTGCAGATTTCAGGTTCCAGGTAATACAGGGCAGTGCGGTTGGTGGCTCAACCGTGGTAAACAATGCTGTTTGTTTTGATACGCCGGATAATGTGTTAGATAAATGGAATGATAGTAATGGTATTGATGCAGGCCTTAATCTTGATGAATATGCACGTTGCAATAAAAGGGTAAATGAAATGATTGGCGTGAGAAGAATTAACGACACGGACGATACCATGTCAAGAGAAAAATATTTAAACCCTGGCGGCAAAAAATTTATGGAAGGCATAAGCAAACTTGGGTACGGTCAGTTGCCACATACAGCCGATTCGGTTGCTGCTAATATTAAAGGATGTGTTGGTTGCGGCTATTGCAACATGGGTTGTAAATGGGGCAAAAAGCTATCAATGCTCAACAACATTTTGCCCGAGGCGCAACGTAAGGCTGGTAACGAAAACTTCCAGATTATCGCAGGTTGCGAGGTGCTGAAGCTAAAATCGAAAGGCGCAAGAATTACATCGCTCATTGCACAATTTAAAAATGGAAGGAGGCTAGAAGTGAAAGCAAAAACGTTTGTTGTGGCAGCCGGTGCTATTTCATCGAGCCTGCTATTACAACGTTCGGGTATTGCACAGGGCAGGGCAGGCAAAAGAATTTCGTTCAATTTAGGATCGCCCATCAGCGCCGTTTTTAAAGAAGAAATTAATGCTTATAAAGGTTTGCAAATTTCTCACTACCTGCAAATTGCTCCAGGCCGCGGTTACATTTTTGAAACTTGGTACAACCCACCAATGTTTCAATCAACGGTGATGCCGGGCTGGTGGACGGATCACTACAACAACATGCAGCGCTACAATAGAATGGCTTGTACGGGGGTGTTGGTAGGCACCGATTGGAATGCCGAAGTTAGGCTTGGTGGATTAACAAAAAGAGACATTCGCTATCAGCCTACTAAAAACGATTTCGACACGTTGCTCGAAGGTGTAGAACTGGCTGGCCTCATTTACCTGAGAGCAGGAGCCCAAATGGTACTGCCTAATACCTTCAATTATTTTGAGTACAAAAATGAGGACCAACTTAAAATGATGAAGTACGATATTAAAGAGCCAGCCGACATTACATTGGGCACGGGTCATCCGCAGGGTGGCAACATCATTAGCCGCAACAAAAAAATAGGGGTGGTTGATGAGCACTTAAAAGTTTACGACTACGATAATCTTTTTGTGACCGATGCTTCGGTGATTCCGTCATCGGTTGGTGTAAACCCACAAATAACCGTAATGACGCTGGCCGAATATGCCGTGCCTTTTGTAGCAGGAAGTTTTGAATCTGGCTCGCTTAAAATTGTACAGACGGAGCCGGGTGTTTTACAATAACAAACCAATTCAATCACCATAACATTTTTTTTATGAACGATATTTTTGGGGTCAATAACTCAGTAATTGATTTCTTATTGGTGCTGCTTATTTACGGGCTGATGTTCTTATTCATTCGCTATGCAAAACCCACTCTTGAGTTAAACTATAGGGCCAATTACATTTTTCTTGTTTTGGTTTGGTTCTTCCTCATGTTCACCGGAAATTTTCTTTTTTATAAGTTGGGTGTAATGAGTTTTTTACCGTGGATGAATAACCTGATTCACTCTTGTTTGTGGGTGGGCATTTGTTTGGGATGGCTTTATTATGTCACGCACAAGCGGCCGCTGTGGGAGCAGTTTTTGTTTTTTGCTTTCACCAGTTTTATTGTAAAAATATTTGAGAACATGATTTTGGGCGGCTGGGCAAGGGAAAGTTATTTGGGCATCAACAACCGTTATGCCTACATCATTGCCATGAGTGTGGTGGATGGTTTTTATCCAATCATTTCACGCTGGTTGATAAATGCGTTCAGCAAGCAACAAAGGTTCGGAATTTATGCACCGCAGTTGGCATAGCTAAATGTTGATGAGATAATCGAAAAGATTTATCGAGGAGGAGATCTGCAGTTTTTTTCTTAAGCGGTACCTGCTTATCTCTACACCTCTTACGGAGATGTTCATCAACTGTGCAATTTCTTTTGTAGATAAATTCATGCGCAGGTAAGCCGATAATTTTAATTCGTTAGGGGTAACGGTGGGATGTTTTTCTTTTAAGGCAACAATAAAATCGCCATGTACTCTGTCAAAGTGCTTCGAAAATTTTTCCCATTCCATATCCATCTTATCATCTTCGCTAACCGTCTTTATCATCTTCTTTAATTCGCCGGTAGTTTGCGGATTTTCAACGCTTTTCATTACCTGTCCCAGCTCGCCTTTTATTTTTGAAAGTAACTCGCCCTTTTTTACCAGGTGCATAGCCGAAGACGCCAACTCAGAATTTTTAAAATTTATTTCTGCTTCCAGCTTTTCGTTGCGCAAGGTTATTAACTCGCTCGCCGTTTTAGCTCTTTCCAGTTCATGAATGTATAATAACCGCTTTTGTTCCTCCTCATGTTTTGCCTGCTGAATTTTAAATTTTCGGTGTTGCCATTTATAGATGCCATACACAATAGCCAACGCCAAAAGCAGGTAACCAATTTTAGCCGTTGTTGTTAAATACCACGGAGCATTAATTGTAAAGGCATAAACCGACGGTGCCGATTCGTTCCCAAGGTTGCTGCGCACTTTTACTTCAAACTGGTAATCGCCCGGGGGCAGGTTGGTAAATTCTTTATCCGTTCGTTTTATCCAGCCCGACCAGTTGTTTTCAAAACCTTGTAGCCGAAAGCTATATTCCAGGTTGTTTTGATTGCCAAATACGGGAGAAGAATATTCAAATCGGATGGTTTTCCATTTGAAATTTATCTGCGGAATGCCACTGGCGTTTTGAACCTGCTGACTGTTTACGCCGGCAAAATAGCCGCCAAATAAAAGGCTGTCGGTTTTGCTGATGATACGCACAGAACGAATTTGAATTTGCAGCGGGATGGAATTTTTTTTGTACTTGGTGTAATTGATATGGAAGAAGCCTTTTTCTCCACCCAGGAAAATATTATGTTCATTAAACGGGTAAATGATTTCGAACCCGCTGAGCATTTTACCGGTTAGTTCCGGAATCATAATAACGGCAGGCGCCTTGCCCGTAAAATCAATTACCCCCAGTTTTCGTTCGCTGATAAACCAAATATTGCCGGCAGCATCCTCTTGCAGATAACGAATGCTTTGGTTACCTATTAATTTGTGGTAATAAGCAGATGGGGCAAACCTGTCGGCGGACGGAATATACTCATACACCCCATTTTCAGTGGCGGCTACCACCTCGTTCTTTATTTTATAAATGTGGTTATTGAGAGTAGAGGGGAGGCCCTTTTTTTTGGTATAGATTGTTGTGCTGCTAGAACCGTTTACCCCTTCTTTAATTTTATACACGCCGTGGTATGGGTGCGAAACCCAGATGTTACCGGTTTTATCCAACGCAACAAATCTCGAGGTTTCGGAAAATTCAGGCTTGTCAACACCAGCTCCGGGGCCGGTTTCAGCTAATGGATAATAGGTAATGCCTTTATAAGTTCCGGCCAACATGCCCGTAGCATTAGTAGCATTTGGCACAGGTAAAAACTTCCAGTACCCGGGGGTGGCGGCAATGTTTACAGCCTCGTTTTCTTTTATTAAAAATGCGCCGTCGTGGTGGCCAAGGTATAAACGGTTGTTTATTTGCTGCAGGCTCCATGCCTGGCCTTTTGTACCTGTTACCCACTCAAAAGTTCCTTTGCTAAAACTTAAGTCATTTATCGGCTGCAGCACTACCGAAAATAAACCGTTTGATGTGCCAATGTATAACCGGTTTTTAAAAATAGTTGCTGCATACCCCGACCCATCCTGAAAGGGGGGATTGATATTTTTGATGGCGCTGTTGTATGCAATAAAATCAATTCCGGTATCAAGGCCCAGCCACAGATTACTCTGATTGTCGGAAAAAACACTCAGCACGTTATTGTTCTGCAAACCTTCGGCCTTTGAAAACCGCTGAATGATAGCGCCTTTATGATCGATTATGTAAACCCCGCCGTTATTGGTGGCAAGGGCCAGCCATTCATTATTTATTTGGGTGGCGCTATAAATTCTTTCATTTTCAAAAAGAGGGGAGTTGGCAAAAGGCAGTTTTGCAATTTTGTTTTCATGAAAAATAAAAAGTCCATTTTTTAGCGTGGCTATAAAAATGCTGTCCTTGGTTAATGGCAACAGGGCTGTAACCGCATCGTTCAAAGGCAGCGTACTTTTGAGTGCAGTTGGTTTCCATTCATCATTAGTCAGTTGAAGTAATCCCCTGCGGTAGTCGTGCGCATACAACTTGTTGTTACATGCACCCATAAATGCCCATTCAGAAGCAGCACGGTAAACAGCTACTTTGTTCTTTGTGAACCGGAAGATGCTGAGGGGCGAGCGGAAGAATACCTGCCCTTCGAAAAAGGCTATATCCCAAACGTCGCCAAACGACCGGTCGGCCGCGGGAAGTAAATCAACCAGGGAATGGTATTGAAGTCTGCCATTTAGGCCCGGTTCAAAATAGCCCAGCTCATCTTGCCCCCCAACATAAATTCTGTAATTGTCACCAGTGGCTATAGAGTGTACAATCGTTCTATTTGGGAGGGGATAAAGCAGCCAGTTTTTGCCATCAAAAGAAAGCAGCCCCTCATTATTGGCAATGTAAATCAAGCCGTTTTTGTCTTGAGCTACGTCCCAGTTTTGTAATCCCCCACCATAAGCCTGCCTCGAATAATTGATACTGCTTGGCAGGCCGATAGTGTTTTGCGACACCACGGTGACCGGGAAAAAAATGAGCAGCAACAGTTTTCGCATTTTGAAAGCCTGAGTAGGCCATGAAAGTAGAGAAAATTTTGGTTGATGTAGTAATGATGTAGGCAAGCCCGCCTTAAATGAATCTTTTTAATTGTCCTGATGTAGTAATGAAGGGCGAATTTTTTTGCCTGACGTAACAGAGTCGGCTATTTTCGGTACCTGATATTTCCCTCCAACTTTAAACGATTGATGTATGAAATTAAAACTAACCTTGCTTGGCCTGTGCATTTTCCTTTTAGGGTTGCTGCAACCCACGGCTGCACAAACTTTACCGGTTGCTGGTAAAGTTTCAAACAAAACAAACGGCGAACCCCTGGCCGCAGCAACTATCCTTGTAGAGGGCACCCGAACTTCCGCAGTCACCGATGCCGACGGAAATTTTTCCATTCAAGCTGCAACCGGCAGTGTACTATTGGTAAGTTATGCGGGTTTCGAAACCGTTAGATATACGGTAACAGGCAATAGAGCGGTGACCATTCAGTTAAGCGAAACGGCCAACAACCTTGATGAAGTGGTAGTTGTAGGTTATGGCACCCAAAGAATAACGAAGGTATCGGGGGCAGTATCAACAGTAAAAGCCGCCGACATTGAAAAGCTAAAACCCATTAGGGCCGAGGATGCATTGCAGGGAAGAGCTTCGGGGGTTACGGTTATTTCGCCAGGGTCTCCAGGTGCAAAACCCACAGTACTCATCCGCGGCATTCCATCGTACACCGGTACCGACCCCATTGTAGTTGTCGATGGATCAATTCAATCATTGGATGACCTAAACTCTATCAGCTATGCCGATATTGAATCCATCAACGTGTTGAAAGATGCGGCTACAACCGCCATCTATGGTGTGAAAGGTGGCAACGGTGTAATTGTAGTAACAACAAAAGGTGGCAGAAAAAATCAAAAAACTGAATTCAATTACAGCGGCAGTTACGGGCGGCAGGAGGTAATGAATACAATAGGTGTACTCAACGCATCGGAGTACGCTGCCATTATCAATGAAGGCAGTGTGGTTTCCGGGGGCAGTGTTATCTTCCCGAACCTTTCCAACATAGGTGTTGGTACCAACTGGCAGGATCAAATTTTCAAAAAAGCACCCATTCATTCCAACGCCATTACTGCCCGCGGCGGCAGCGACAGAATGAGTTATTTTCTTTCGGGTTCGTACATGGCACAGGGTGGTATTGTCGGCGGAGCAGATAAATCGTTCTTCAATCGTTTAAACGGAACGGCCAACCTCAGCTTCGATCTTTCTTCGCGTATAAAATTTATTGCCAACACCAGCTTTGTAAATATTAAAGGCAGCGGCGTGGCTGAAAATTCCATCAACAGCGTTATCTCAAATGCACTCAACTTCGACCCCACGGTGCCAATTTTCAACAATGTGCCGAACAGCTATGGCAGGTACAGTGTAAGCCAAAATATTTTGTCAGAAATTTTTAACCCGCTTACACAGTTGGAAGACACATACAATGAGTCGAACACCAACAAATTGTATGGAAAGCTGGAGCTGCAATACAATGTGCTGCGTAACCTAAAACTTACCTCACGTTACGGTTATACAAATACGGATGTAACAGGTAAAGGATTTAATCCTCTTTCGTTCTACGGCACGGGGCATATCAACTCTACACTCAATGCCGATGGCACACCAAAGGCCGGGTCGCACAACAGTGTGTACGAGTACAAAACCACGTATTTCAATTACACTTTTGAAACTTTTGGCAACTACAATTTTAGAGTAGGCAGCCAAAATAATTTTGATGTAGTGCTGGGTGCTTCGTTAGCGAAAATTACCGGGAACAATATCAGCGGTTCGCGGCAGGATGTGCCATTCAACTCCTGGGCTTTTGCGGATATTTCGTCCGCAACCGGCACAGCCCCCACTTCGGGTATAGACGTTGGTTCTTTCCAGTACGAAAGAAGAAATTTATCTTACTTCAGCCGCATCAACTACGATTACAATGAAAAATATTTAGCCTCTTTCACCGCCAGGCGCGATGGTTCGTATGCCTTCGGTGCTAATAATAAATTCGCCAATTTCTTTTCAGGTTCGGTAGGATGGCTTGTTTCAAGGGAAGAATTTTTCAAACCGGGTTTCATCAACCTCTTAAAAATCAGGGGCAGCTATGGCATTACCGGCAACGAAAACATCAACCCGCAGTACCAGCGCATTTCAACAAGCATATATAGTTATGGCCTCGGGCAAAATGCCGGTTACACTTTTGGTAACGACCCTACATCCATCGGGGCTACCATTGCCTCCTTCCGTAACGATGACCTGGCCTGGGAAAAACAAAAACAATTGAACGCCGGTTTCGATCTCGCCTTCGCCAAAAACAAATTTTCTTTTTCGGCCGATTACTTTGAAAAGCGCATCAGTGGTTTATTATTCACTCCTTCGCTGTCGCTGTACCTTGGTACGGCCGCGGCCCCCACATCAAACATTGGTACTACCAAAACAAGTGGTATTGATATGAACCTGGGTTACTCAAACAACTTCGGGAAAAACTTTCGACTCAGCACAAACATTACTTTCACCAAGGCCAAAAACCTGGTTACCGAAACCAATAACGGCTTAATTACTGGTGGCGGATATGGCATTCCTTTTCAGTCTGTAACCCGTTTTGAAAAAGGGTTTGCACCGGGCTATTTTTATGGGTATGTAACAAATGGCTTGTATCAAACCGCGGCCGACGTTACAAAAGGTCCTACACAAGCGGGTGCACAACCCGGCGATATTCGATATGTTGACATCAATGCAGATGGGAAAATTAATGGTGACGACAGAACAGAAATTGGAAACCCCTTCCCCGATTTTACTGTTGGCTGGGGTTTGCAACTGAGCTTTAAAGGTTTTGATTTTAATACTTATTTGTATGCTTCTTCGGGTAATGAAATTTACCGGGCTTATGAAAGAAACTTAGCCATGACCAATAAATTTCGTGGGGTGCTTGACAGGTGGACGGGCGAAAATTCAACCAACGATGCCCGTTACCCACGCTATTCTTTTGTAGATGGCAACAACAACACAAGAGCATCTGACAGGTATGTGGAGGATGGATCTTTTATAAAAATTAAAGACCTGCAAATTGGCTACTCGCTTCCCGCTTCATTAGTATCCACTAAGATAATTTCATCAATCAGGGTGTACGCTCAGGTAAAAAACGCCTACACGTTTACAAAATATTCGGGCTTCGACCCCGAGATAGCCGGTGGCATTTTTGATACCGGTGTTGACCGCGGCGCTTACCCGCAGGCCCGAACTTATTCATTTGGAGTTGATCTTAAATTTTAACCCATTTAAAAAGCTGTATGAAAAAGATAAAAATTATTCTAATCCTTTTTGTTGCCTTCGCAATGATTACAGGCTGCAAAAAATTTGTTGACTTCGATCCGCAGGATGACTACCAGATTACCGCTGCCGATTATTTAAAATCGCCCGACGATTACCAGAAGATGGTGGTGGGTACCTATTCACCCCTGCAATGGCTTTGGGCCTCGCCGGTAATAGGCGATATAGCTTCGGACAACTCAGTTGCCGGTGGCGAAAACGCTACCGATCAAATTGGCTTTCAGCAAATGGACGACTACCAGCTAACAGCCAACAACAGTTATTTAACTGAAACCTGGAAGGCCTGTTACGAAGGCATCAACCGGGCAAACTATTTACAGGAAAACAAAGGAAAATTAGATTTCCCCGGGAAAGATGCACTGTATGGTGAAGTGTATTTTTTGAGAGCCTATTATTATTTTGAACTGGTTCGGTTTTTTGGTGATGTGCCGCTGTTTGTAGAAAAACGGTTATCGGTTTCCGATTCAAAACAATTTCCACGTGCACCTAAGGCCGATGTGTACAAACAAATAGAAGCCGATTTAAATAGTGCAATCGCCGTTTTACCAATTACCAACATTCAAAAAGGAAGAATCACCAGGTATGCCGCACAAGCTCTGCTAGGTAAAGCATTATTGTATCAGAACAAATTCGACGCTGCAGCAGCCATGCTCGAAAACGTAGTAAACGGTCCGTTTAGTTTGGTACCGAACTATGGCGATATTTTTTTACAGGCCGGCGAAAATGGCCCCGAATCGGTTTTTGAAATTCAGTATTCAAATGCCAGTCCTTTTTACGATTGGTCGAACCCCGGCCGCGGCCAGGGAAATTTAGCCGTGCAGGTTGCGGGCATTCGCAACATTACCGGCACCAGCCCGTACGGCCAGGGATGGAGTACTAACCTGCCCACTGCAAATTTGGCCAACGCCTTTGCAGCAGGTGATAGAAGAAAAGCAGTAACCGTGCTGGATATTGAAGCCTACAAAGCTGCCAATCCGCAATTTAACATCACATACCTGGTAGCTCCGTATAAAAACACGGGTTTGTACAATCAAAAATATCTGCCCCGCAAAGGCGAAACATCGGGCCAGGTAGAGTTAAATTATCTCAACAACTTCAGAGCCATTCGTTACGCCGATGTGTTGCTGATGGCCGCCGAAGCCAACAACCGTGCAACCGCGGCCAACGACGCAAAAGCACAAACTTATCTCAACCGGGTACGGCAAAGGGCATTTGGCGATATGCTGCACAACATTACCGCAACCGGCACTGCATTGCGCCAGTCCATTTGGGATGAACGCCGGTTAGAACTGGGAATGGAAGGAGACCGGTTTTTTGATTTGGTACGCACCGGGCAGGCAGCTACAAAAATCACCGGTTTTGTTGCCGGTAAAAACGAACTGTTTCCCATTCCGCAACAGGAAGTAGATATATCGGGCCTCAAACAAAATCCGGGGTACTAAATACTAACTCAAAAAAATTACGATCATGAAGTCATTTAAATATTTTTCTCCCTTCGTTTTTTTGTTGCTGTTGGCAATGGGCTGCAAAAAACAAAAGTTCGATGATACCAGCTTCGTGGAAAGCATTACGGCTGCCGCAAAATTGTCGGCTATGTTTGAAATAACACAGGATAACACGGGCCTGGTAACCATTACACCCAATGGCGAAGGTGCTTCGTCCTACGATGTTTATTTTGGCGATGCCACCACCACACCGGCAAAAGTAATGGCCGGAAAAAACATACAACATGTGTATAAAGAGGGTGTGTATGATGTAAAACTGGTGGCATATAATCTTGCCGGTAAAACCACCGAAGCAGTTCAAAAACTTACTGTTTCGTTTAAAGCCCCCGAAAACCTGGAGGTAACGGCGGTAATTGATCCGTCGAACAGGTTTAAAGTAAATGTAACGGCCAAGGCTTTATTCGAAACAATGTTTCGGGTGTACTTTGGCCATGTGGCTAACGAAGTGCCGCAAACATTCTTGGAAGGCGCAACAATTTCTCATACCTACACTGCAACGGGTACATACAATGTAAGAGTTGTAGCACTTAGTGGCGGTGCAGCCACTACCGAGGTAACAAAAATTATTACAATTGTTGACCCGGTGATGTTGCCGATTACTTTCGAATCGGCTACGGTCAATTACACCTTCACCAATTTTGATGGAGGTAATGTTACCGTTATTAATAACCCACAAGCATCGGGTATAAACACCAGCGCCAAAGTGGGTAGAATGGTGAAAAGTGCCGGACAGGTTTGGGGCGGCAGCTTCATTAAATTAGGAGGCAATATTGACTTTTCGGCCGGCAAAATCTTTCGTATGAAAGTGTTTTCGCCGCGGGTTGGGGCAAAGGTTTTATTGAAAGTAGAAAACGGTAGTAACGGCTCCATCAACTTTGAAAAAGAAGTAACTACTACCGTAGCCAACGCATGGGAAGATCTGGTGTTCGACTTTGGAGCTATTAACACCGCTAATACTTACCAGAATATTGTTTTGATTTTTGATTTGGGTACTGCAGGTGATGGTTCGGCCAACTTTACCTGGTTGTTTGATGACATCAGGCTAACCAACTCTTTACCCAGCAACCTGCTTAGCCTACCGGTAACTTTTGATGATGCCGGTGTAACATATACCGTAATTGATTTTGGAAACAACCAAACCGTTAGTGCGGTTGACCCATTGAACGCAGCAAATAAGGTTATGAAAACAACAAAGCCCAATGGTGCCGAAACCTGGGCCGGTACAACCATTGGCACTTACTTTGCCGCACGCATACCATTTACAGCAACTGCTACGCAAATGAGTGTTCGGGTTTACTCGCCTGCGGCTGGTTTAAAAATACGTTTGAAGGTGGAAGACCATAACGATGTTACCAAATCGGTAGAAACCGAAGCAACGACTACCGCTGCCAATACATGGGAAACCTTGGTGTTTGATTTTGCCAACCAGGCTGCCGGTACTGCCGCAATGAACCTCAATTATATCTACGATAAAGCTTCGATCTTTTTCGATTTTGGAACAGCCGGCAACGGGAAAGTTTTTTATTGGGATGATGTAAAGTTTTTGCCCGTGAATGTTACCACAAACACCCTTGGGCTGCCATTAGATTTTCAATCGTCCACACTAACCTATACGTTCACCAATTTTGGTGGCGGCGATGTTACCATTATCAACAACCCGCAGGTAAGCGGCATTAACACCAGCACTAAAGTTGCTAAAATGGTGAAGAGTGCCGGAGAGGTTTACGGCGGTAGTTTTATTTCGTTGGATGCGCCGATCAATTTTGCAACAAAAAAAACCTTTAAAGTAAAAGTGTTTTCGCCACGGGTGGGTGCCAAACTTTTATTGAAAGTTGAAAATCAAATTAACGGTGCAATTAATTTCGAAAAAGAAGTGACTACCACTGTTGCCAATGCATGGGAAGAGTTAACCTTTGATTTCAGTGCCATTAATACCGCTAACTCCTATCAGAAAGTTGTGTTGATTTTCGACCTGGGCACTATGGGCGATGGCTCTGCAAATTTCACCTGGTTGTTCGACGACATTTCACTTAATTAATTTCAAAAGCATTATCATGACAAACAAAATAAAATTGCTTCTGCTTGTTTTTGTTGTTGCCGTTGTTGGTTGCAAAAAAACAGAATACACCTTTGGCGATATAAAAACGCCAACCAATTTAGTACTTACCACCACAGTTGCCGGGGTAGATGCCACCAATCCAAACGGTAATGGTTCGGGAAGCGTTGCCATCACCACATCGGCCACAAATGCTATTGGCTATAGCATTGATTTTGGCGATGGTAAAACACAGATGGTACCATCGGGCACCATCAACTATAAATACACCACACCTGGCACTGCCGAGTACACCATTACAGTTAATGCAGTTGGTACTGGTGGTGTAACGTCCACTATTAGTAAAAAAGTAAAAGTGTTTGTAGCGTTTGAAATTCCAGCCGCCATTGTGCAGGCACTCACGGGTGGCACATCAAAAGTTTGGATTACTGATAAAGAAGCGGGTGGCCATTTTGGTGTTGGCCCCAACGATGCATTTGCACCTATTTGGTATGCCGCTGACCCCAACTCGAGAGAAGCCTGTGCGTACGACGATGAAATTACTTTTACAAAAGATGCCAATAACAACATTACCATGAGCATTAACAACAAGGGCACCTCTTTTTCCATTGGCGCTTCTTCGGCTTTTTATGGTTTTGGCGGTGGCGATGGTTGCTATGCGGTAACTGCTGCACCAAAAAAATTGAATTTTATGAACGCCACTTCGGCCTCAACTACTGCCAACAGCACCCGCATAGAATTTAGTGTGCCGGGCAATGGCATTATCAATTTTGGCACCGGTGGTACATCGTACGAAATTTTATCAGCCACCGCAACAACCCTGCATTTGCGCAACATTGGTATTGATGGCAATGCCTGGTATCAAAAATTAAAAGTAAAATAACCACCAATGAAATATTTTAAAACCAGCTTGTTACTCGTTACTGTTTTTTTCCTTACAGGCAGTTGTACAAAAGCCGGCGGAGGTGGTGGTGGTGGCAACCAGGGCAAAACGCCAAGTAATTTAATGATAACCGCCAATGTAAGTGTGGATGGCAGTGGTAATGTAGCCTTCACTGCAAAAGCAGATGATGCCGTTTCGTATGCTTTTGAATTTGGCAATGGCGTAGTTAAAACAGTTGCTACGGGCATTACAAATTATCAATACACACTCGCAGGCAGCAACACTTATAATGTAACCGTTACCGCTAGCGGCAGCACGGGTTTAACTATTAAAAAAACGGTGCCGGTAACCGTTAATGTGCTGGGAGGCGGTGGCGCACAAACGCTGTTCTGGGCCGAAGAATTTAATGTAGATGGTGCCCCCGATGCTACAAAATGGGGTTACGATATTGGCACGGGCAGCAATGGCTGGGGCAACAACGAACTGCAATATTATACCAGTCGGCCGGAGAATGTAATTGTGCAAAACGGTGTTCTAAAAATTACCGCCAAGAAAGAAAACTACATGGGTAGTGCATATACTTCTACCCGTTTGTTGTCGCAGAACAAATTTGCATTTACTTACGGCAGGGTAGAGGTGCGGGCAAAAATTCCGGCCGGTGTTGGTACCTGGCCTGCTATATGGATGCTTGGCAGCAACATTGCAAGTGTAGGCTGGCCTGCCTGCGGAGAACTTGATATAATGGAACACCGTGGTAGCGAACTCAATAAAATATTTGGAACGCTACATTATCCTGGCCGCTCGGGTGGCAATGCAGATGGCAATACAAAAGTTATTTCCAATGCCACAACTGAGTTTCATAACTATTCAATGGATTGGTCGGCTACGGCGATAAAAATTTACGTGGATGATCTGCTCATTCATAGTGTAAACAACAGCGCCGCTATTCCTTTTAATCACGATTTCTTTTTTATACTTAATGTGGCAATGGGTGGTGGTTTTGCGGGGCCAGTTGATGCAGCGGTAACCAGCGCCACTATGGAAGTGGATTATGTGCGGGTGTATAAATAACTTTTGTCTCTCACAAGCAGTAAATAAATGGCATTCACTACCCGGTGAATGCCTTTGTTTTTTTGGTAGTATTTGATTTAGCCCTTGGAGCAAGGAAAAAACTGTTTTTATCAATGCTAAATTAGTGGCTTAATGGGCAATGTCATTTGGTTAAGAATGCTTGTATTGCCCAGCTCTTTGAAGCCGGGATAAAAGCACAAAAGTAGGTTAGGGCTTTAGCCCAATATGCTTTGTTCATTGGGTTAAAGCCCAGGAAAAGAGTATTGCATTTATTTATCCCCGCCATAAATGGCCGGGCAATTGAAAACTAAATCCCCTAACTAGATGAAAATTGGGCTTAAGGAAAAGGAAATTTTTTTGTACTGATCGTATGGGGTGTTTAAAAAATGTACACTCAATTTTTACTCTGGTGCATACCCGCTTTTTTTAGCTGCCCTGCCTCCCAGTTTTCTTTGCCCAGCAACCCGTTTTGATCAAGCATTTTTCTAAGGGTGGGTTCCAATCCCGCATCCATGGCCTTTTCTTTTATGCGTGCTGTTAGCTCGTTATAAGCCTGTTGGTTGGGTATACTATTTATTTGCGCCGTTAGCACCGTAGCCATGCGCATATATTTTTGTTTAATGCGCCAAACCAGGAAGATGATGACAGCGGCAATACCACCTAATAACAATAGCAGGCGGCCTGCATATTTTTCAATAAAAGATGCATTGTCATCCACAGCATCCTTTACATCATTTTTCAGCCGGTAAGCAAATGTTGTCATTGCACTATCTACAATTGCGGCAATTGCGGCTTTTGTTTTTTGGCCCACTAAACTGTCACGCAAAGTCATCAAATTGCTGGTAAGTGCCGCACCAGTAAGTTGCTCTCGCAACCGGGCAATGCGCAATTCTGTATCGTCATTCAATACACCGCTCAGTGCCGCTTCAACAGTTGCTTTTACCCGGGCATTTGTTTGTGGGCCCAACAAATTGTTGCGCAGCAAAACAATGTTGTCGTTTAATTTTTTGCCCGTTGCTTCTTCAACAACTGCACGGGTAAAAACAATCCATTTGTCGGAAAGCAAGGTGTCCATAATAGCTTTTAAACCGTTGTTGGCACTAAGGGTTGCCGAGCCAACAAGCGAGTCGGCAAATTGATACATCCCCTGCCGGAAGGCCGAATCGCTCATGCCTTTTTGTACGCCGGCAATTAAATTTTTTCCCATGGCTTCAACGTTGTTATTGAGGCCCAAACTGAGATTGCTTCCCATTTTTTCAAAATTGCAACTAAAGGCCATCAAGGCAGTAGCAGCGGCGAGAAATGAGTTTTTAGGTTTCATGATTTTACATTTTATCGTTAATAGTCATCACATCGGTACGGCCAGCATCGTCGTTCCAACGCTGCAGTAACTGGCTGCAAACCGGTTTTCTGTTGCAGTTAATGGCAATAAAAGTGTAGGTTTTATCAAAGCGTACATCAGCTGACGAAGTTTCTAAAATGGGGATCCACGTGCCGGTATTAAAATACCATTTGTCATCAGCAATCTGTCGTTGATCGGGGTTGTGTGTGTGGCCATATACCACAGCTTCTACCTGGGGATGATTAGTGATTACATCTTTGGCATAGACAGATAATGTGGGTGGACTTTTTAATCCTGCCATTGCCAGTATCCTGCCAAAAATGTAAGAGAGGAAAAGGAACCCGAAGTTTTGCAACAGGTTTAAAATAAAGGATGGAGTGCCCTGCAAAAAATTGCTTTCAGTGCCACCTTTAATAGTTTGCCAAATGGCATAAACGGTGAGTGCAACCGGTAACACAATTACAAACAAAATGTTGAGCAGGTATTTAAAAGTTTGCACGTACAATTTTTTGGGTATGATGAGGAGCAGCAATGGAATGTATTGAAACATCACTTTAATGGCCAACGGAAATCGTTCGCGGATTAATACGGGAAGAATATTCTGTGCCGGCCTTACATTGTCTAAAAAAGGATAACTCAGCTCAAGGCGGTTGATGAGGTAGCGATTAAAAAAAGAACCAAAAGGCAAATTCAGTTCAGTACTATTATTAATTGTAGCGCTGCCTTCAACCAGCGTTGTTCTTTCGTGCTGATGGCCATGCTCGATGTAAATTTTATTGTTGATTACTACAGCATGTTCTATAAAATGTATTTGGCGCGGCAGGTTGCTTACCTGCTCAACAGTGAGCAATTTTTCTTTTTTCAAAAAATTAATAAGCACAACGCGTAAATAATTTTGCACAGCCGGCCAGTGCCATTCTAAATCGTGGTTGCCTTTTACAATCATCAATTCATTGCCGTCATTTATCCAATCCGCCAGTTTTTTAAAAAGCACTCTATGACCGTTCACACAAACGTTTAATTTCCAAACCGATTTATAATCGTTGGTTTTTAGGCCGTATGCTTTTTCTTTTTTTACAATAGAAGTTCGGAGTTCGTCAAGCGTTTTTTTTATACCCACATCTTCCAGCATTTCCTGCCATAGCGAAAACTCATCATCGGTTGGTAAATCGGTAATGCGTAAAAAATCTATAAAGTCGCCGTTGATTACAAGGACAGCTTTTTCATTTGCAACTTTGGTTTGCAGGTGAGTAATAAACCGTTCAAATGAATGGTCGGCGTAAAAGTTTTCGGTACCTCTAAAGTTTCCATTTTTATTTATGCCACCTGCCAGGTGCAAATCAGAAATGATGTAAATATTTTTTCCGTGGGATAAAAAGTTTACGTAGTCCGCTTTCTGATTTGGTTGTTGAAGTTTGATAACAGTGGCCATTATTCTGGTTTGAAAGCATACAGTGGGTATGAATCAGGAAGCTTTCGAACCAGAGTGCAGATAAGAATGAGACTAAGGCTTTATAAAACTAATTTCTTTTTGTTGTAACACAATGCTTTGCAGTTGGTGCGTTTCAAATTGCACATGATGGTGGGGGTAGCCAATATTATACGTCTCTCTCAGGGAGGGTTGTTGTGATTGCTATTATAAAAAATTAAAAAAGGGGTCGATTTGAGATGGCGCCAGGTTTGAAATGCACTCCATTGCGGCAGTGTTTGAGCATATAAACGAAATGGCCTGATATAATTAGTTGCAGGGGGCAAAGATTGTAACTACTTCAACAACTATTTCTTCCAACCTACACCGATCGAAACAAAAAAATTTCTGCTGGCGGCTGCATTAAAATACCGGCCGCCAAAACCATTTACATCGTTTCCCAAACTATATGTTTCGTTCAGTAAATTTTCGGCACCTGCGCTTATTTTTAATTTGATGGAAGAAAATAATTTTTGGTAACCCAATTTTAATCCCAATAAATGATAACTGTTGGCAAAATCAGTATTCGCATCATTCAATGCAACTTTACCGGAGTAGTAATGCGTGGCAGTAACCAACCATGCTTTTTTTATGTTGAAATCAATTCCGGTTGAAATGGTATGCGGTGCTGTTGCCGGCATTTTATTTCCCGAGAAGTTGTTGGTTAACTGTGTAAAGTTTTTATACCGGAAATGATGCCAGGTATGGCTCATCCAAAACAAACCATTGCTGATTGTTGTTGCCGACGTTTTAAAAGGATAACTAAGGTAGGTTTCCACTCCGTATTGCAAAGTGCTTCCGGCATTTATATAAAAATCACCACCGCCTGCATTGCGCCGTTGCACTATTGTGTTGCTCAACGAAAAACGAAAGGCATTTACATCAACAAACAAATTTTTCAGTACCGATCCTTTAAAACCGATTTCGTAATTCCAGCCCTGCTCCGCATTTAGTGCAAGATTGATGGCACCACCGGTGGGCAGCAATTCAGAAGTGGTTGGCGGCGAAAATCCTTTCGACACTACGGCGTACAAATTAACCGCGTTTAGTTTTTTTAGCACCGACACCCGTGGCGTAAAGCCATTTGTAAAATTTCGTTGTTGCGTACCCGTGGTAGCCGGCGTAAATCTTTGGAGCCGCACGTTTAAAAAATTTATGCTTGCCCCGGTTGTAATAATCCAGTTGCTGTTTTCAAAACCGGCTTGCAAAAAAGCAAGTGATTGCAGGTTGCGTATATCATCTGCACTGCGCAGGCTATCGGCATTCCCGGCTACATTTTTATGAATAGTTATAGATGCAAAACCCGTTTGCACCTCGCCACCTATCTGAAAGTTTATACTGGCGTTTGCTAATTGTTTTTTTAATTGAAAGGTGCTGCGCAACCCGCCATGCGGTTCGGTATTGCGACTGTAGTTTTGAATGTTGGGATTACGCAATTCGGTAAACATGCCATACAATACTGTTTTATTTTGCAGGCTCTTTGTAAAAGTTTGTGTGAGCACTGCACCGGCAATTAATTGTTTTTGGTAGATGGCAGCTTGTGCCGCAGTTGCTCCCGGAAAGTTTGTATTACCTGGCCGCGATGCTTTTGGGTTTGCAGCAAATTCGGTTCGGGTTAAGGCACCTGGGGTTTGATAAAAAAGATCGGCGTATAGAAAACTTGTTTTTAGCTGTGCCGATGGCCCGAGATTGATTTGTGTGTTCCAACTAAAAACATCTCTGCGCATTTTAGAATGTTGTCTGTATCCATCACTTTGCTGGTGTTGAAAGCCCACACTGCTTTGGATATTTTGTGATGCGGTTGTCAGCCTGCCATAAATATTTTGCTGATTATAGCTACGGGTTGTGTACTCAAAAAAAACGCCCGGTTCTTCATTTTGCTTCACGCTATTGATGAGCAAAACCCCGCCGGTACCCGAGCCGTATAAACTGTTGCCCGGCCCTTTTATTATTTCCAATGAACCAAAATTATAGTAGCCAAGTTGGTTTAAATAAGTATGACCCCCGGGGTCGGTGATTGGAATATCGTTGAAATAAACTTTTACGTTGCGTACACCAAATGGTGAACGCAGCGAACTTCCGCGAATGTTGAAACGATAACTGCCCGGCGAACGCTCCTCCATTCGTACGCCCGGTGTGGTATTTACCGCATGTACAATTGATGCGGCGTTAAATCTTTCCAACGTTCTTGCTGAAATAAAATGAACGGCGGCGCCAACATCTTTCAATTTTCTGTTTTGTTCAAAGGCGTTGATTATTATTTCGGGGAGTTGCGTACTACTGTCAACTGTTTGTGCACTTGACACAACCGTTGTAAAAAGCAAAAAAATGGTGCGACTAACTCTGTGTATGGTATACATGTGCCTGGTAAAAAGTAATGAATGCAATTTGTAGAATGATTTTTTTTGTCGGTTGCAAAGATGGGGAAAAGGGGAGGAGCTGCTGCTGCGAAAATCAATTTCGTTCTACCAATACAGAGGCCGGTGTAATTAAATTGTTCGGCTTAGCACACCGGGCCGCGCATAAAAATGATTTCATCCCTCTATCTACTGCATTCGCCGATAAGGCCATTGACATTCTGAAGTTGAATTACTAAGTTTGTTTTGGTGCATTAACACACTGTTTAAAAACCGCCGACCAAAACGAAAGTCCAATAACCCTAAAATCCTCATGAAATGAACAGTTACATTCGCGGCATTGTCATTTATTTCGAAAACGTTCTGCATCCCGCCGCAGGCTGGAACAGCGACACTGAAAAAAGAAAACGAAAGGCCCAGAAGCCGAATCATTTTTTACCCTCCCCTGAGTGTTTTAACGTAAGAGGCGTATCAAAAAAAAATGACGCTTACCGCAGAAACCCAGCTCCCTGACAATTTGAAAAAACCTTAAACATTACTAACTGTATCTTTACCGATACAGTTTTTTTATGGGTGTTCTAAAACAGCTTGCCGAATATTTATACCTGCGCAAACCCGATCCGGCCCGTCCAAAATCGCAATGGGTAAAATATATGCACGGCATTAACAAGCTAAGTATTATGCTATTCATATTGGCCCTTCTCATTTTGGCTTTCAAGCTTTTTATAAAACGTTAGTCTTTTATAAACCCTACAATTATTGAAGCGGCCCTGGCCGATGCATTTTGTTGTTGATCCAGCAAATTTCTTAATTGCTGGTAGTTGTGTTTTACTTCTTCGATAACCCGGCTGTTGTGTAAAATAAATTCCAGCTCCTTCACGATATTGTCAGGGGTAAGTTGGTGTTGTATCAATTCTGTCACTAACTTCTTATCCAGTATCAGGTTAACGAGTGAAATGTATTTTATTTTAATCAACGCTTTTGCTACCCGGTAACTAATTGCCGATGTTTTATAACAAACCACTTGTGGCACGTTGAACAATGCAGTTTCGAGCGTTGCTGTGCCCGAGGAAACCAGGGCCGCCGTGGCTACAGATAAGAGTGCATAAGTTTGCCCGACCCCCGACAAAAAAACATTATTGATTCCGCTAAAAAAAGGTTCGTAAAATGTCGCCGTTTGCCCCGGCGATTGTGCAATTACAAACTGGTGGCTGGGAAAATTTTTCACAACCTCCAGCATAATCGGTAGGGTATTATTAATTTCCTGTTTTCGGCTTCCGGGCAACAATGCCACTATTGGTTGATTACTTACCGACCCACGCTGGAGTTGAAGTGGGTGACTGGTTTTTTTAAAATCATCAATCACTTGTATCAACGGATGGCCAACATATTCCACTTCGTAATTCCATTTTTTGAAGAAGTCTTTTTCAAAGGGCAAAATCACCAGCATTTTATCAACTACCTGCTTAATCAATTTTACCCGGCTTTCCTTCCATGCCCATACCTGGGGCGATATGTAGTAAACTATTTTAAAACCTTTTTGCTTTGCCCAGTTTCCTATGCGTAAATTAAAACCTGGATAGTCAATCAACACCAGTACATCGGGGTTAAAAGCAACAATATCTTCTTTGCAAAACTTTAAATTTTTTAAAATAGCAGGCAGATTTTTTACCACTTCAATAAAGCCCATGAAAGCCGTTTCGCGGTAATGTTTTGCAAGTACTACGCCTGCCGCCTGCATCAAATCGCCACCCCACCCGCGCAGGCTGGCGCCAGCATCAAGTTTGTACATTTCTTTTACCAAATTGCTGCCATGCAAATCACCCGAAGCCTCGCCTGCAATTAAGTAATACCTCATGCTTTGCTATTAATACGCAAATAAAAATGAAATGGGAAAAGCGGACTGCAATTTTTAGCCGACTACTAATTAAAAAGTTTAAGGAGGAGAACAAATATTCCATACACAACGGTAACAGCAAAAATTCCTTTCGCTGTCTTATCCCTGCTGGTGTTGATGTAGTAGGTGAAAAGTGCTATGTTGCCCACAAGGCACCACACTCCAAAAAAAGTGATGAAGCTGTTGGTTCTGATAAACACCTTCATAAACTCGCCCAGTTCGTACCCCGAAAAGCGTACAAGATAAATGATGATGAAAACGAGGAAGGGAGTTAAAAGGCCTAATATAATACCTGTTTGAAGGTTGTCTCTTTTAAGAAAGAATGTTCCAGTGTTTTTCAAAGTGCTCTTTTTGTTTGTAGTGGGTTAAATCAAATTGAACAGGCACTACGCTAACGTAGTTGTTTGCCAACGCCCAAACATCGGTGTCAGTGCCCTCGTCGAAGTTAACAAACTCACCTGTAAGCCAATAATATTTGCGGCCATGTGGGTCATCCCTTTCTAAAAAATCTTCCTCGTACTTGGCATAGGCCTGCCGGCACATTTTAATACCTTTTATTTCATCAACAGTGGCTATCGGAATGTTCACGTTGAGCACACAATGTTTGTCGGGCACCGATTGCAGTAGTTGCTCAACAATCATTCGGGCATATTTGCGGGCTGCTGTAAAATCGGCTTCAAGGCTGTAATCGAGCAAAGAGAAACCAATGGACGGAATGCTTTCAATGGCCGCCTCCACCGCCGCCGACATAGTGCCTGAGTAAATTACGTTGATGCTATGGTTGGCACCATGGTTAATTCCGCTGATGCAGATGTCGGGTTTTGAATGCAACACTTTGTCAACAGCCAGTTTCACACAGTCAACAGGTGTGCCGGTGCATTGATACGATTCGATCCCGTCAAACATATTTACTTTATTCAGCCTCAGGGGTACACCAATGGTTATGGCATGCCCCATCCCCGATTGCGGTTTGTCTGGCGCCACTACAACAACCTTCCCTAAATCTCTAACGGCTTCAATCAAGTTTTTTATACCAGGTGCGGTAATGCCATCATCGTTTGTAATTAGTATAACCGGTTTCTTCTTTTCACTCATCATCCACAGAATTTATTTGCGCACAAATTTGAAACAAAATATTCATAACTAAAATTGGCCGGCAGGCAATCTAATTTATTTAGTATTTTGCGGCTAAATAAATTAGTGTTATGAGTCAGGCAAATAAAAATTTAAAGTACCTGAGAAAATTACGTGGCTGGACGCAGGAAGAATTTGCGCAAAAGCTTCGCATTAAAAGATCGCTTCTTGGCGCTTACGAAGAAGAACGTGCTGACCCGCGGATTGATATTCTGGAAATTGTAGGCGACATGTTTAAACTTACGCTCGATGACTTATTGCGAAAGGATGTAAGTGATACCAAAACAAATTATTTAGCCAAACGCCGTGCGCAAAAAATGGTAAACGGCAGGGCTGATATTCCATTTGTACCCGTAAAAGCTGCCGCAGGATATATGACCGGGTACGCCGATCCCGAATTTGTAGATGAACTCAACACATTTACCTTGCCGATGCTCGCTGGTGGCGATTACCGTGCCTTTGAAATTATTGGCGACTCAATGATGCCCACACCCAGCGGGTCGGTAATTGTGGGTGAGCGGGTGCAGAACTTAGAAGATATCAAGTCGGATCAAACCTATATTGTTGTGTCAAAAACCGATGGTATCGTTTATAAGCGGGTAACAAAAAACAACCGCCAGAAAAATAAAGTAACACTGATCAGCGATAACCCATCTTACCAACCTTACATGTTGAATGCCGAAGACATTATGGAGCTATGGCAGGCGCAAATGATTATTTTGAAGGCCAATACACAGCAGCGATGGAATGTGGGCCAGCTAGCCGGATTGGTAACCAATTTGCAGCAGCAGGTTAGTGTTTTAAAAAAGAAGGTTAATTAGTTTTGGGTGGTCGGTATGCAAAAATGCAATGCTATATTTACGACCACAAAACAATGTACTTGAGAAAGCTGACCTTCCTATTTATCCTATTCTCGCCTGTATTTTGTGTGGGCCAAACCAAAAGTATACCCGCGGTTAAAAGCCGGCAATCAATTAAAATAGACGGTTTAGTGAATGATGCTGCCTGGCAAACGGCGCCTGTGGCCAGCGGGTTTATACAAAACTTTCCTACCTATGGCGTTAAGGCTACATCCAATACCGAAGTAAAAATTTTGTACGATAATGATGCAGTTTATGTTCTGGCTCATTTATACGATGACCCTGCCCAGGTAAGAACACAACTTACGGCCCGCGATGCTGAACAAAGACAGGATGCCGATTACTTCTCCGTATTTTTTGATACCTACAACGACCAGCAAAATGGGTTTCAGTTTTTGGTAACACCGGTTAACGTGCAAACCGATGCAAAACTCTCCCCCACGGCCGCAGTAGGTACAGGCAATTTTGGCGATAAAAGCTGGGATGCTGTTTGGCAAAGCAAAACAACAATTGTGGCCGATGGCTGGATTGTAGAAATGCGCATTCCCTATATCTCCCTTCGTTTCGCTAAAAAAGATGTGCAAACCTGGGGCTTGCAATTTTTGCGATTTAGCCGGCGTAATAACGAAAGCGATTATTGGAACCCGGTTAATCCAAACATCGACGGTTTTGCAAACCAGTTTGGGAAGTTTACGGATGTAAAAGATATTTCTCCTCCCTTACGTCTTAGTTTTTCGCCCTACATCTCGGGTGGCATACGGCTAAACCCCGAAGGAAGCAGGAGGAAAACCGAATGGCTGCGCAGCGGGGGAATGGATGTAAAATGGGGGATAAATGAAGCCTTTACTTTAGACGCAACACTGGTACCGGATTTTGGACAGGTGGTTTCAGATAACCAGGTAAATAATCTTACTCCCTTTGAAATAAGGTTTAAAGAAAACCGGCCTTTTTTTACGGAAGGCACAGAACTCTTTAACAAGTCGGGCCTATTTTATTCGAGAAGAGTTGGTGCCACACCCGCTGGATATAGCAGGGTGGAGAACTTTTCAAATGCCAATATTAATTATGCACTCATCAGCAACCCGAATGTTGTGCAACTCTATAACGGCATTAAATTTTCGGGGCGCACAAAAAATAAATTAGGGATTGGTGTGTTTAACGCCGTTACTGCTCCCACAAATGCAAGGCTGCAAAACCGAAATACAAAATTCGACACCACCATTCAAACCGAGCCGCTTGCCAATTACAACATAGTGGTGGTTGATAAAGTTTTAAAAGGTCGCTCATCAATCACCTTTACCAATACAAACGTAATGCGCAACGGTGCCGATAGAGATGCGAATGTTACCGCATTTGACTGGAGCCTGTACACAAAAGGAAATAAGTACCGTTTTAATGGCACGGCCAGGTACAGCAAAATATTTGGATATACTCCCTACACTTTCGGCAATATAAATCTGGTGTATGATACAGTACGTGTAAATGGCCGTTCGGTGGTAAAGGGTTATGATGGATATAATACTACACTCCGTTTTGGAAAAGTTAGTGGCAATGTACAATATTATGTAAGCAACAATGTAACGTCTAACACTTATGATCCGAACGATCTGGGTTTTTTGCAAATAGCCAACCAGGTAAATTATAATGGGGGTATTAGCTACAATCAATTTAAGCCAACCAATAAGTTTGTTACCTACCGCTACAGGTTTGATGTAACCAGCAAGTGGTTGTATAAGCCTCATCGCTACTCCGAGGTAAATGTTGCAGCTTCGGCATTTTGGGTGTTTAAAAACTTTTGGGATGTAACCCTCGCGGTGAGCTCGTACCCAACCATCCAATACGATTATTTTGAACTAAGAACGGTTGGCAAATATTTAGCCCGCCCGGCCGAAATGACACTGAACATCAATGGTAGTACCGACAGCCGCAAAAAATTTTTCTTCAGTTATGATCTTTCTTATGCTCCGCGGGCAAAAAAGGATAATGACTACAACCGGGTGCAATTTGGGTTAACCCGGCGCTTCTCCGATAATTTTACACTCAGCGCAAACTTTCAAAGGCAGTACGAAAACAACCAAATTGGCTGGGCTTTTATTAGAGAAGCCAACCGCGATCCCATAATTGGTTACCGCCATTTTACTGAAGACGTTGGTGAAGTTTCGGGTATTTATTCTTTTACGCCACGTATCAATCTTACATTCCGTGCAAGGCATTATTGGCAAAAATTGCAGTACAACAGTTTTTACAATGTGGCCAACGATGGTACGCACATCCCAAGAACTTTTGTCAACGGCCAGGATGATAACTACAACCTCTTCAACACCGATGCTTTTGTAACATGGGATTTTAAACTCGGCAGCCGGCTGGTGCTGGGTTGGAAAAACTGGTTAGGCGATTCGTATGCGGTGGATGGCAGTACGCATGGGACTTATCTGACTAATTTGGGCGAAATCTTTGGTAAATCTCATGGCAACGAACTCACCCTGCGGGTTATTTATTTTTTAGACTACAACCAACTTCGCGGCAAGCGTTAGTAACACAACTCCCTTTTTTTGATTGAACTGATTGTTGCAGGGGTAAAACACTGAAACCGTTCGGGTTTTCTGTAACGAAGCACTGCTAGCCCCCTCTCTCCCGATAGCTATCGGGATGGAGAGGGTCCCGAGGCTTCGGGAGGGGGGGTGAGGTCAACCAAACCATTTTCAACGATGGCAAAAACATTTTCTCCTGCCACAGGTTTTATTATTGCCATACCGGTAAACCTGCTAAATGCGGGGAGAATGCAATGATCACGGGTAAAATAAAAACACGGCAGCCGCATGGATTGTCTCCCCGTGCCATGCAGAGTTATTCCGGGGTGAATGTGGCCGCAAAAAGTATATGTATCAGTGTCCGCATCGCAGTTATCATGCGTGAACGCAAATGAATTAATCACCAGTGTTTTTTGCACTACTTCAATATTTGTGTCACTGTACCACCGGTCTTTTAAAATATCGTGATTGCCTTTTACCAATATTATTTTAAGTGAGGCAAAATCGTTCCGCCATTTTTTAAACCAATCGAGTTCATTGTTTGCCGTGCTGTGAAAAAAATCGCCAACTACAATTAATTGCTGCGGGTTAAAATATTGAATGAGGGATAACAGCCGTTGCAAATCTTCTTTATAAACATTTTGCGGAATAGCAATACCGGCCTTGCGAAAGTGACCGGTTTTGCCAAAATGTAGATCGGAAAGAATGAGGGTTTTTTGGTCCTCCCAAAAAATTGAACGCTGGCCGGAGAGCCAAAGTTTTTGATTGTGGAGGGTGTGTAAAATTGGTGTTTGCATTTGTAGGGCCATGCCATAGCCTGGCCAAAAAATTTGGGGTTAACAATGGGTGGTGCGGCTGCACCACCAAAAAATGGCTGATGCCAACGACACAACAAAACATGGGTTCATGCCCTGGCATCAATAAAAAATATTGCATGCTGCAATAGGTCATGCTATGGCCTGACCCTACAAATCTCGCTGCATTCTTTTTACCCTGTCCTCTAATTTCTCCGATGTCAAATTTTCCCTCATGCTATCAACTTTAATGGGGAAACAAAATGGTGTTAGCCGCCCGGGAAAAGTGATTACGATCTTCGATTGCTGTATTCTCTGCAGCATGTCTCTCAACCGCACCTCTTCCATTTGCTGGTAAAACACTTCCTGGTACGCCTGCCGCAGCAATACCGAATTGGGTTCGTACTCATTAAATACATTAAATAATAAACCCGCGGAAGATTGCAGGTGCCTGGCTTTTTTATGCTCACCGGGGTAGCCCTGAAAAATTAAGCCACCAATCACTGCAATGTCTCTGAATTTTCGTCTTGCCATTTCCGTGGCATTTACACTTCGTTGAATATCGTTCATTAAATTATCGGCCGAAAATAATTCATACACATTACTGTCATCAACAGGTATCGGCTGGTCGCTGAGTAATTCAAAGCCATAATCGTTCATGGCAATAGAAAATGTTATGGGTGTTATTTTAGAAATGCGGTAGGCCAAAATCGCAGCCGTAGCCTCGTGCACCAATCTTCCCTCAAACGGATAAACAAATAGATGAAATCCATCTTTGGTTTCAATTTGTTCAACCAGCAATTCATTTGCTACTGGCAGATGCGACAGTTGCTGCTGTAATTTAAAAAGCGGTAACAGTACCGATATTTCAACAGGAAGATTGTTTTCTGCTGTACCAATTGAGGAGAGGGTTATTTCGCCCTGCCTTTCCTTGGTGGGTTCAGCTTTGCTGAGTTTCCTTTTGGTTTGCTTATTGCCGGTTGGTGACTGGTTACCGTCATTCAAAACTTTAGATGCCTTATCAAACTGCTGGCGTAAAACTTTGCCAAGGCTGGCCGATAGCGGTAAGCGGCCGCCCTGCCAGCTCGGGACAATTGATTTTTTTGCGGTTGATTTTTTTACCAGTACGGTCATATCTTTTATCATCACCAGGTCAAGTTGCCTGCCCGCTAATGTAAAACTGTCGCCGGGTTCCAGTCGCGAAATAAATCCTTCTTCTATAACACCCACGTAACCTCCGGTCATAAATTTTACTTTCAACATGGCATCACTTACAATGGTGCCAATGTGCATGCGGTGGCGCATGGCCATAGGCCTGCTTTTTATGAGGTACAAACCATTTTCCACTTCCACTTTTTTAAATTCATCGTACTGGTTTAATGCATGGCCGCCGGTGGTAATAAAGCGCAAAATCTGCTGCCATTCTTCTTCGGTTAAATGGGCGAAGCAATGTGTTGCTTTTACCTCACCCCAAATTTCTTCGGGCCTGAAACCATCGCCTACAGCCAATGTACACAGGTATTGCACCAACACATCGTAACACAAAATCATCGGCTCCCGGCTTTCAATAAATTGTTCACCAATTGCCTGTTTAAGGGCAGCAGCTTCCGTCAGTTCTAGAGAATGTGTAGGCAGAAAATATATTTTAATTACGGCATCGGGCTGATGGCCGCTGCGGCCGGCACGTTGTAAAAAACGGGCAACCCCTTTTGGCGAACCTACTTGTATAATGGTTTCTACTGGTCGAAAGTCGACTCCCAAATCTAAACTTGACGTACACACTACGGCTTTTAATTTGCCTTCGTGCAAGGCTTCTTCCACCCAGGTTCTCAATTCTCGTTCAATGCTGCCGTGATGCAATGCAATGGCGCCGGAAAGCTCCGGTGCAATATTGAGCAGGGTCTGGTACCACATTTCACTCATGCCCCTTGTGTTGATAAATATCAGTGTGGTTTTACTTTGTTCAAGTATCGGTAAAATTTTATGCGCCAGTTTCAATCCTAAATGACCTGCCCAGGGGTATTTTTCTATTTCGTCGGGTAGGATGGATTCTATTTCTATTTTTTTGTTGAGGTGGGCTTTTACCACCTCACCCCTAACCCCTCTCCCAAGGAGAGGGGAAAGTAAAACCTCCATGGCCTGTTCCAAATTGCCAATGGTTGCGCTGATGCCCCAAATTGAACATTGAGGGTTGAGCGTTGATTGTTGCGCATTTCTTATCCCCATGATTCTGCTGTTCGCTAACTCTATCTGCACCCCTCTTTTACTTCCGATCAATTCATGCCATTCATCAACCGCAATATTTTTTAAAGTGCTAAATACCTTCGTCGTGCCTTTTTGTGCTAAAAGCAAATGCAGACTTTCAGGTGTGATGATGAGCACTTCGGGCAACTGCCGTTTTTGTTTTTGCCGTTCGCTTATTGATGTGTCGCCGTTCCTGATGCCCACTTTCCATTTCATTCCTAATTCCTCAATCACTTCTTCCATGGCCCGGCCAATATCTTTAGCTAATGCCCGCAGCGGTGTTACCCAAATAAGCTGTAGCCCGTTCTTTGATTTTGTTTGATAGTTAGTGGGATGCTGGTTGATGAACTGAATGAGGCTTCCTAAAAAAATCGAAAATGTTTTACCAGTGCCGGTGGGTGCGTTTACCAGGCCGCTTTTACTGTTGATGATGTGTTGCCAGCTTTCCTCCTGGTAGGCAAACGGTTTGAACTCCTTTGTTTGTAGCCATTTAGTAATGATTTTATAGCCAGGGGTTTTCTTCAAATCATTCATGAATTTCAAAGCTACACGCATAACAACAATTTTAATGAGGCATATTATTTTTATGGCGCACAATTGGTGAGCATTCAGCGTCTCGTCCCTAGTTCTTGCCTGTTGAAATAATTATTTTGAATTCAACATGACAAAAATTTGTTTTTTGAATTTGGAAACCTATATTCGTGATGGATAAATAATTCGACAGGCTTAATTCTTCGTTTTTTCTTCTTCCACAATCCCTGAAATTCTTCTGTGTAGTTCCAATTTTCCCTCCCATTTGGTGAGGCTGAAACTCCTGTTCAATCAACAAGCCAAAAAATTAACTGCTATGCTACAGCTGAATCTGCGTTTTATGCAACCAACGCTCCGTACATTATTGATGACAATTGCTGTTGTCCTTTTTTCGTTTGTAAACGGTAATGTATTTGGGCAGGATGTGCAAACTGATAAGCCGGATTATATGCCTGGTGATACAGTGGAGATAACAGGCAGTGGTTGGCAACCGGGAGAAAGGGTAACATTGAATTTTGAGGAAATACCCAAGCCTGCTTCCTGTTTATTACCTCATGATTTCACAGCTGTTGCGGACGCAAATGGAAACATCTATTCTAAACAGTTTTTAATAAAGCCAAATCATATTGGTGTGACTTTCATCCTGACTGCAACAGGTTTGTCTTCAAGCCTAACAGCGCAAACCGTTTTTACCGATGCAACTTTTACGTCAAACGCTAGCACAGCTTGGAATATAGTGGATACCTGGGTTGCAATAGCAAGGTCGGGCAACATTACCGCAACTACTTCGTCACCTACCGTCACTGGAGTAAGTGGTACCAATTTTTCTTCAGAAATTGTTGTTGGTGATAAAATCTATGCTGCGAATGGAACAACTTTAATTGGTACGGTCCAGTCAGTTGGATCAGCTACGCTTACATTAGCGGCCAATGCAGCAAATGCGATTACAAATGCCGCCTACACTGCCAAAAAAATTCCTGGCTCTGGAGATGTTGTAAACATTGCGGTGGGTCATGCTGTTACCGTTCCAGCCGGATATGCAGCTGCTTGTTCTTCATTGGCCATCAATCCCACAATTGGAAATGGTTCGTCGTCACTGTCTCTTTTATCTGGTGCATCTAGTTTGAATATTGCTACAAATTTGAGAATCCAGCGGCCGGGCAATAGTGGTACTTCAGCATTAAATGTAAATGCAGGCACAGTTACAGTTTCTGGGAATGCTGTCCTTGATGGAAGTGCAGCGCAGACAAACAGATTCGCGCAAATACTTATAACCGACGGAACGCTTAACGTTGCTGGAGATTTGTCAATGATCACAGGAAACCCCGCTAGTAACTTAATTACCATGTCTGGAGGCGGAGGAATTTTAAACCTTGCCGGCTCATTTATTTTTACTGACGGAACACTGAATGCGGGTACTACAAGCACTTTTAATTTCAATGGAACGTCTGCACAAACAATTCCAATCGGTGTCAGTAGTGTAAACTACAATCACCTCAATATTAATAACACTCATTCAAGCGGGGCCACACTTGCCACCAACAATATTTCAGCTACAAGAGTTACCGGAAATTTAAATGTGCAAAGTGGAATACTGAATAATGGCGGATTCGCAATTACATTGGCTTCTACCAAAAACTTCAGTGTAACTAGTGGTGCAACATTTACATTGACAGGTACATCTGCAATGGCCGTAGTTTCCGGCGGGGGCACAAAGACTTTCGGAACAACCAGTACAATCGACTATGCTGGAACTGGACCTCAAACAGTGAGTGCGGAAACCTACGGGAGATTGAAGGTTAGTGGTGTGGCAAATATTGGTGGTGTGACCGTAACATCGGTTGATTCAACAGCAGTAACTGGAACACTCACCTTTTCAAGTAATTTGGGTATAAAGACGTTTAATAAACTAAGAATCCTTTCAGGAGGAGTGTGGGATGCAAGTGGTTCAGGTAATGAAAACTTTTCAGTTAGCGGAAACTTTGACAATGATGGTGTTTTCGCATCAGGTGGAGGTACTTATTTATTCCATGGTGCTGGACAAAACATAGAAGGTGATAACGCAATAACTTTCCAGGGATTGACGATTGCGGGTGGTGGCGATAAGACTTTGGGTAGGGATATTTCTGTAAATGGTATACTTACATTGAATGTCAATAAAATTAATACTGGAGCCAACCAACTCATTCTTGGCAACTTAGGTTCAATAACCGGCGCAACCGGCGCACCTGGCAATAGATATGTGAACGGTAATTTAAGTATTGAATTTGCTGCGACCCCTAGTTCTGTCACAAAGAAATTTGAAGTTGGCACGTCCACAGCATATGCACCTGCAGAAATAACATTTGCTGCTGTTAGTACCTCCGGCTTTCTTACCGGTAAAACAGAAGATGGCGAGCATGTCAATATCGCAACTTCAACAATAGATCCCTTGAAAAGCGTCAACCGCAACTGGACTTTAACCAAGGATGGTTCACTTGTCCATGGGAACTATCACCTCAAACTTGACTATATAGCCGGCGACAATGATGATGTGTTAGCCGCAGCTAATTACAAGATTGGAAAATACGATGGCGCAATCTGGACCTATCCAACATTTTTAGGTGGACCAACTGCTACAACTATAACCGGAACAAACATTGCCACCGGCTTCAGTTCATTTGCTGTCGGTGCTGGTTGTGGTGATCCCATAATAAGTGATCAACCCGATCCTGTTACGCAATGTGCAACTACATCCGCGGCATTTAATGTTACTGCAAATGGGCCAGGTTCAATAACATATCAATGGTACAAAGAAAACGGAGTTACAGATATAACACTTGCTAATGCTGGTGATATATCCGGAGTAACAACCAATCAACTAACCATAGCAAACCTTGAAGCCGCCGATGCAGGAGATTATTATGTGATCGTATCAAGGGCATGTGGTTCATTTCTTGCTTCCTCAGCTGCTACATTAATGGTAAATGCTGCTCCCTTAATTACAACTCAACCGGCTAGTCAAACAATCACTTACGGAGCAGCAGCTTCATTCTCAGTTGCTGCAACGGGAACGGGTACATTAACCTACCAATGGCAGGAAGATGCCGCAGGTGGTCTGGTCAATTTTGTAAATATTCCGGATGGAGGTATTTTTTTCGGTGCAACGACAGCTACATTGAATATTTCTCAACCTACAGTTTCAATGACTGGTAATAAATATCGTGTATTGGTTAGTGGAGATTGTTCTCCGCCGGCAACAAGTGATGGTAATGCAACATTAACTGTCGCACCCAAGGCATTAACGGTATCAGCCTCCGGCATCAACAAAGTATACGACGGCAATGCAACAGCAACTGTCAACCTAAGTGATGACCGTGTGAGTGGCGATGTATTCACTACTGCATACACAGCAGCGGCCTTCAACAACAAAAACGTTGGAACAGGCAAGGCGGTAAGTGTAACAGGCATCTCGATCACAGGAACCGATGCAGGCAACTACAGCTTCAACACCACCGCAGCAACAACAGCCGACATCACTGCCAGGGCATTGATTGTATCAGCAGCGGGCATCAACAAAGTGTATGATGGCAATGCAACAGCAACTGTAAATCTTTCAACAGATAAAGTAAGCGGTGACGATGTAACACCTGCCTACACTGCAGCAAGCTTCAACAACAAAAACGTTGGA